>NZ_OX638201.1:0-1246966 GCF_951805225.1 uncultured Flavobacterium sp.
TTTCGTCTAAGATCTTTGTTAAAACATCATCAGAAATATCTTTAATAACATTCTTAAGATCTGAAATTGTCTGCTCATATATGTCAAGCAATGCTCCAACTGCGCCTTGTCTGTTCATTTTTTTTGTTGTTAAGCTAAGGGGTTATTTTTGTGTTCTTTCCGTATCTTGAAATGAAATCTTGTCCATTGTCATATTCCGCAGGATTGAAATATGTTATCACTCCAATTTTTGAGTTTAAAATTTCTTTGAGTTTTTCGAAGTATAATTTTTCAGTTACCTCGTTACCGTCAATAGTTAGGCTAATAATTAGTTTATCATCTTTTGTAATGTTTGCACCAACCATAATATTATCAGGGTTGTCGTGATATTTATTCCAATAGAAGGTCTGACTTAATTGGGAATTTTCAATGAAATAATTTATCATTTCATCTTCTGTTTTAAAAACATATTCCTTGTCCTCTGGTTTGCAAGTATAATCAGTATTTAACTTTTCATATCCGGGAATAAATGTATTTAGAACCAGTTCAATAGTGCTTTTTGATTTTTTTCCTGCGAATACTTGACAAATTAGATCTTTTTTTATTTCCACTACTTTTTGGTAATATTTAAATTTAACGTTTCTAACTTCGATAGATTGAATTTACTATTTCTTTAATTTTATTTGTTTTTGAAAATTAATTAAAAGTATAAAAAAATGGAATGTTTCTTAGATTAGTCATATTTGTTAGATTGACTTCAAACCAGATAAATATAATTAATTTTTACAATTCTCAGATTGAATTAAATCCAAATCAGAACCATATTTTTCGCGGTATCCTAATTTAAAAGCTGTTTCAATATCTAGACAGGCTTTTTTAGCATCTTTTAAATTTAAATATATCAAAGCTCTGTTTCTATAGGCGTATGAGTTTTCAGGAAAAAGTTTTAGCGATTTATTGACGTCTTCCATAGCTTGTTTTGTAAAGCCCAGTTTTAGGTTCGAATAACTTCGATTGTTGTACGGTAAAGGATCTTCAGGCTCATCTTTTATAATTTTGCTGAATATTTTTTGAGCCTCTTTATGATTTTCTTTTTGTTGATATATAAAACCCAGATTATTCCAAACATTATTTAAATTGGGATTTATTTTAAGGGCTTTTTCGCAATAGAATATGGCTTTGTCAAAATCTTTTTTTGCAAAATTTAATTGTTCTAAAGCGATAATTGTAGAAAGATTTCTATTGTCTAATTCTAATGATTTTTCGAAATTATGAGAAGCGCTAATTTGTAAATGTCTTTTAATATCAATCATTCCTAATGAATAATAAACCGAACTTCTAATGGAATCGTTTTTTGCCAGTGGAATGTATTTCGAAAAAGAATTATAGGAATTTGATAATTCGTCTAATTTCATTTCAAGTATAGCTTTTACTACTAATAACTGGTTTGTTTCTAAATCTTTTTGGTCAATTGCGTTTACTAAATTTAAGGCTTCCTTATGTTGTTCTTTTTCGACTAAAGGCAAGATTTCTTTTATAATCGAATAAGTTTCTTTAGAGATAATAGTGCTATCAATAGTAGCATTAATTTCAAAGTCCATAATGTTTTTGCCTTCTATAGGACCTGAACTTTTTACAAACGCTTGTTTTTGTTTTATTTTCTGAGCATTTAAAAAATGACAGCTAAGAAAAAGTAGTATTAAAATAGAAGCTAGTTGTTTCATCCGTTTGATTCTGTTATAAGTAGAAGATCTTTTTGTAATTAAAGCTAATTTGTGATTGACTGCAAAAGCGCATCTATTTTGGCTTCAGATTTTTCTCTGATTACGCTATCTGGATGAAAACTCCAGATGATTAGAAATTTTCCTTTTGCAAGATATTCTTCGGGATGTTCATCAGTTGGCTGACCGTCTTTTCCCCAAAGTAATCCTTGCAGAAATCGGTCGCCTTTGAATCTGTTTTCGAATTCAAAATACATGATAGAACCGCTATCTTTTTTGCTTTTGAAACTTTGAATTTCTTTACTTTTTACAACTCCAACAATGTTGCTGTAAGTTGCAATATCATTGTAGAATGTACAAGCCTGAGGAGTTATGCAATTGTGACCGTCGCTATTGGTATAGGTTTTTGGAATTTCTTTGGCTTTTAGTTTTAAATCAGCAATCGTCTGGCTGAATAAATTGGTAGAAAGTAACAGGAATAATACCGACAGGGGAATCGTAATTTTCATTGTTTTTGGGTTTAGTTTACCAAGCTAAAATAGTTTTTTTATTTGAGTTTGTTGAGTTTGATTTTTGATTGAAGAATAAAAAATTTATTAGGATGTTGGCGCGAGCGTGTATGCTGCAATTAATTCTTCCACTTCGTATAATTTGTTATTCCGTTTTGGTCCCAATCAATTTTCAAAGTGTCTTTCGTTGCATTTTTAATTATACCTACAGCAGTATAATCATTATAGTAAACTTTGATTGTATCTTGATTTATGACGTATGGCATATCTCCATCTCCATCATAATCTACAATATAATAAGATTTTTTTGTTAACTCAAAATCTGCATGCGGACCGTTTGGGTCGTTTGTCCAAATTCCAAAAAGCAAGTCCGGATCAAATTTTGATGTGATTATTTTACTTTGTTTTGGGCGGTCAGTATTTTGTACACTTTCGATATCAGTGTTTTTTGAAGAAGCTGTTTTTATAATTTCTTTTTCTTTTTTTTGCGAGTTTAGATTGTTAATGCTTGCTTCTTTTACGCTTTCTTTTTTCCCGCAAGAAATTACAATTAATGCACAAATAAGGAATAAGTATTTTTTCATTTTAATTTATTTTATAGTCTTGCTAAGATTGTAATTTTATTTTCATTAACGCAAGGAAATTATTTATTGATGTTCATTTGATTAAGATCTATTATCCAAATATTCTAAAATATAGATACAAATCGAGAAAACAAGAATCACAAATACGATATTACAAATACGGTATCTAATTCTATGTCTTCTTGTTTCACTTTTCCATTCTGCAGTAAAAACATTGCTAAATCTTTTATGTGTTTTGAGATTGAAATAATCAATTGTTAAACAAATAATCATAAAAAAAGAAAAGAAAACAGGAAAGCTAATATGTACAGTAGGAAATAATATTTTCTTAAAAATTGCACAAATTGCTAATACAAAAAATCCTTCAACGCTAGAAAGTGCCCTTGTAGGTTTATGCCCTTTGCTTGAGCCTGTATTAAGATAGAAAAATCTGCGGTATATTTCTTTAATGTCCAATAATATTAGTTTCTAATTTTGTGTTTTATGGTTTTCAGGAAAGATTATAAGCATTATTGAGTGCATTTTAATCATGCTCTAGTAATAAAATAACTTTATTTTGCTCAAGCGAATATCCAATCATTTCACCTCCTTCATCACAGTCAAAACATGGAATGTTTATTAATTTGATTGCAGGATTGGTCAAAACCTCATTTAGAAATTTTTTATCGGTAATATCTTCTTCCCATGCTTTTAATTCTTCGCTATTATCATTTTCTATTACGGAAATAACATCAAAAAAATTAGCAACGTTCTTTTTAAAATAGGCTTCAAATTGTTGTGGAGTTATAGATTTCCAATATTTTTCCATATATTTCTCATAGACTTCTTGTCCTCCCGAAGGTGTTGTTTCAGGGTCATAAATTTCGCGTATAAAATAAAATGCGTCAAAAGATTGTGTATAGATAATTTTATTTTCTGAAGTTATTATTTGCAATTCAGCTTTGGAATTTTTAACCAAACCTGGATTTATAGTGAGTTGAAATATATCTTTAGAATTTTGATTTGAAAAGAAATAAGAATTAGAAATTTTTATTGTATCAGGAATTGAAAGCTTTAAGTTTTCCCTTCTATCATCATAAACTACTTCGTTACTTGTAACTTGTAATGTATCATTATTTGTAACTTTTAAGGTATCATTGTTCTTACTGTTATTATTTAATTTGCTTTCTTTTTTATTCGAATTGCAGGCAAATAAACTCATCAGAATAATTAAAAACAGACATGCTTTATTTAATTTCATAATTTTTAATAGTATCGTTTTCAAATGTTTTATATTAATAATAATAGAATCGCAAAGTATTTCAATAAGTCTGGTTTTGCGCCATAAATTTACTTTTTTGTATTGCTAAAATACATTTTTTTTCTCACGCTGGCGTTAGTGTCACGCACGTGCTCGAAAAGCTTATTTGAAATGCAGAATAAAACTTTTTATCATCGTGTTCTGATATGTTTTTGTAAAACTAATAATCCTGTAATTGACTTTGTGGAAGGTTTTCCTGTTCTTTATAGACAAGTAAAAACAACAACATTGAGTTAATTAAACACAGAAATATTCCGTATCTAATTTGTCCAAAATAAGGTAGCGCAAATATTAAAACAATAAATGATAGAAGGATTGCAACTAAGTTCAAGAAACATAGAAATAATTGGTTATAATGTTTTCTAAGAAAGCAAACTAACAAGGTTATGTTCAGAAACAGGATCATTGTAAAACTAAAGAAAACTGGCTCAAAAGACATCGCTAAATCATAACCACTTAAAGAATAAGCTTTTTTTGCCCGTTCGAAAGCTAATTTTTTTTCTTGCTCTGTTTCGGTTTTATGATATGATTTAATAAAATGCGGACTTTGTTTAATGTTTTTATCAGAACACATCTGGAAAAAAGGGGAGAAGAAAATCAACATACTTAGGCTTGCTAAAAAACGAATTATTGTTTTTCTGTTTTTCATGATAATGTTCATTAAAATACCATATAAATTAGTGTGTAGAAATCACAAAATTGCTAATACAAAAAATGCTCCAAAACTAAAAAGTGCTGAAGAGGATTTTATTATTTTCAATTAAATCGTTGGATTATTTTTCAAGCGGAACTCCTTTTTTTGACATTTCATATCTTTTCTCAACAAAGTAATAAAGAGCATCCAGATCTGAATTGGTGAGATTAGGAAATGCGGTCATTAATCCCCAGCCTTTAGCGATATTTTCTTTGGCAATTTTATCGCCTTGTTCAAACATTTTATACGAATTTCGGGTATAACTGTACAACCAATCTTTTTTGCGCAATTTGGTAATTCCGCCCAGAGCAGGAGCGGTTGCTATTTTATCCATTCCAATGTAGTGACAGGAAGCACAATCTCTTTTAAAAATATTTTGCCCTTTTGTATAAAGTGGATCAGTTTTAATGGTTTTCTTAATCGTTTTGTAATCAGTAGGTTTTAATGATAAAGTAAAATAACCAACAAACAGAATTAGAAATAAAGAAATTGGTTTAATCATTTTGGATTTGTTTTTTAGCAATTAAAGTTAATTAGATAATTTTAAAATGATTTCTAAAAAACAAAAAGCGGACGCTCACGCCAACGTGGTGATTTTTTTTTAAAAGTATTTATTAAACAAATCAATTTGCGACATAATAAAAATAATTTTTGCTAATCTTTTCAGATTGTAGAATCTGAAATAGAAAATTATCTGTTTCCATTTCTTCTTTTGAATTGAAATAGAAGCCATATGAATTATCTGTAAGTCCATCGACAAGATAGAAAATTCCTTTTTTTGTTTTTACGGCAGAATAAATATTTAATTCTTTAAGTAAATTAAGAATCTTGATTTGTTCTTTTGAAAAACTATCGTTTACGTTATTTTCAATTTTATTTGAGATAGGAAAAGGGGAATCTTTGGGAATTATATATTTCCAATACAGTTCCTTTTCTTTATATAAATTATCGATTCTTTGAATTCTTTCGTAAGATGTAAAAATATCACTTTTATTTCCCGAAATAAGTTGTGTAAGTTTCTCGAATTTTTTCAAATTTTCATTTAAGTAATTCTCTAAAAAATCTTTCTTATCGCGGCCATTTTCTAAAAATTGATTAGGCATATTCATTGCCGTTTTCTGAGATATTTGATATTGATTACAGAATGCCCCAAAGATGAAGTTTGGTATTTCGCTTGCATTGTGAAAAGTATCTAAAGCCCAAACGTTTTCTCTTTTTAATGGTCTGATATCCCATTTTGAAAATGGTTTGCTGTTAATCAAAAATGTTTCTAATGAAATAGAATCTTTTTCGACAGTTTTCATTAAAAATTCAAATATATCAACATCGTATTTTTTATCTTTTTCAGGAAATTCTTGTCCAATACATGTTCCTGTAAAATATAAAAGAAGAATTATAATAGTTTTTTTAAACATTATTATCGAATTAAAAAAAGCACAAAATCATAAGATATTTGTGCTTTATAGAATTTATATTTTGGAGTAATTATTTTCCTTTTAGTAAGTTTTCTAAATACTCATTTTTGTCTTTTTCAACCTGAACCAAACGTTCGTAAAGTTCAATGACTTTATCAAGTGGATTGAATGTACAATTATAATTACCAGCATTAATTACGCTGTCTTTTGTATCGTAATATGTATTGAAATAATTAAAAACAGATTCTTCCGAAAAATTTTCAATTGCTTCAACCGTAACTCCAAGAACTTTTGCAATTTCTATCAATTTTTTGGTTTCAACTTCTTCGCTTCCTTCAATGCTGGAAACAGTTTGTTGACTTAAACCAATTGCTTCGGCAAGTGCTTCTTGTTTCATACCTCGAAGTTCTCTGATTCGGCTTATGTTTCTGCCAATATGTTTTGGTTTTGCTGCTGTGCTCATAATTCAAAGGTATTTAAAAATCTTTAGAAAAATTGATGTTGGTAAAAAACATCTTTTTTGGATTGAATGCGTTTTTTTATTTTTTAATAAACTTTTTCACCTGAGTTTTTTCGCCATTCTCCAACTTTATAAAATATACGTTTTTGTTTAAATTCGTCACGTTTACCGAAAAGTCATTTCCAACAAAATTCTCTTTAAGAATAACGCTTCCAAGAGCATCAATTATCGAAACTTTGGTATCGTTTGATTCTTCATGATGAACATTTATAAAATCAGTTGTTGGGTTAGGAAAGATTTTGAGTTGAGATTTAGTTAAATCAGCGATTCCTAAATTTTTGTCATATTTATACGTTGCACGGGATAAGTTTTCCCATGAATTGGATGATTTTTTCCATATTTCTGCAATCTCTTGATGTATTGTTCCGTTTTGATTATTATCATATTTACTTTGGTACTGATTAATCCATATTGAAAGATCATCATCCCAATCCTGACGTAAACGATTCACTAAAAAACCATTTGCGTCGTATGAATTTGTAAATATTATTTTCTCAATCCACTTATTATTTTCCCATACATTCATTGTTTCTACTGAAACCTGTTTTGAACTATTATAAGTAAAAGTTGATTGCGAAAAATTTTCCCATTTAGAACTGGAGTCATTCCATCTTTGTCGGGTTATTAGAGTAAATAATCCATCAGAATTATTTGAATAATCGACCTTTATGTTATTTTTCCAATTATTGTCATTCCATTGCTGTATTAAATCAGATGTGAGATATACATTTGAATCATAAGATGAAGTATTTTTTGATGAATTTTGCCAAGCGTTGTTAGTCCATTCTTCATAAAATAATACATCTATTTTATTTTCATTGATATAAGTGAAAGAAGCCCTTAGAGAGAAGGTCAATGAATTTGAAGTTTTATCAAATGATTTGTAAATAATTTTATCTAGTAGATTGTTAGTATTATATTCATAATTTGATGAGTTAGAATCTTTCCAGCTATTAGAACTCTCATCCCACCGTTGACTTAAATCATCTGTGATCTTGTCACTTTTATCATAATTTTTTATAACATAAGAAGAGTTTATCCAATTATTATTGCCCCAACTTTCGTAAGTAATACTTTTAAGATTTTGACTGTAAACAGATGAAGTTAAAATAATAGTAAATAGTAAGTAAAGTGTTTTTTTCATTTTTTGGAATATAATTGAATAGCTTTTTAGTGGATTTTATAAGGTAAAAATAGTATTAAAAAATTGAAAAAAGAGATTAAATTTATCAAATGTTTTACAATTTATTTTTGATATTTAATTGTTGGTTTCTGGTGGCGTATCGTTGTCGCTATAAGAAATAGAATTTAAAATAGAGTGAAAAAAATCCGTTTTTAATCTGTGTTTTCGCAAAGCAAATCCGCGTCATTCGGGTTCTATATTCACGATAATCTTTGTCGATCAAGACAAGAGCAGATAAAAAAACTAGAGAAAGCTTGACGTTAATGTTAGCTGACAAACTTTATAATACTCTTAGATTTCGTTATTTTAATGATCGTAAATAATTCAATTTTCGCCCATTTAATAATTCTATTTCAATTTCTAAATTATCAAATGCTTCTGATGGAATATTAAAATTGTCGGGTAACCAAAAAGAGTAATATTTATGAGAAATTCTACTTCCGGAATACAAACCTCTATTGTCATACTTTCCTTTGTAAACTTCGCCCGCAAGTGAATTATACAAATTGATAAAATCGTCTATATTTTTTATAACATGATTTTTATTCTTATTTACTTCGCGTTTGATAATGTTTCCTCCAAGATGTTCTCTTTTTAAGTTTTGGATCAATTTGCCACTTTTTTGGTCGTAACATTCGCAGCTAAAATCATTCTCATACAATTTTCCCTGAATATAATCTTCAAAGCGATTAAACATTTGGGCTTCTTCTATGTTGGTTAATTTATCTGTGATGTCTATTTTTTTATTATTGCTCGTAAAAAATATTTTGACACTTTTTATTTTTTCTTTGGTTCCATCAACACCTGGTTCAAAAGCACAACAATTACCTCCTTTTCGAGGATTATCATATTTTAGGTCAAGCTTAAATATTACTCCAATTTTCTGATTGCGTTTTACTGTGTCGGTTACATTAAAAAGCAGACAAGGAATATCGGTAACTTTTTCTTGGTAAATCATTGCAATATCAACTTTGTCTAATGAAAAAGTGTCATTTTTTTCATCAGTATTCTTTTGCGAACAAGAGATGAGTATTAAAAATATAAAAAGTAAATATTGGTTGATTTTCATTTTTTTACACAATTTTTCTAAGTGTTATACTAATTCTTCCCGCTTCTGTATTTGATTGTGGAATTGAGTGTTGCCAAATTTTTTGAACTTCTTGCGTCATATAAATTAGACTTCCTGCTGTTAATTCAAAACTTTCAAACAACTCGGGATTTAATATATTTCTAAATTTGAGAGTTCGAACGGCTCCAACTGAAATAATCGCTACTCCGGTTTCTGGTTCTAAAATATCGATTTGATCGGAATGATAACCCATTTTTGATTTTCCGTCTAAGTAATAGTTTATAAGGCAATTGTTGGGTTCAAAACCAATTACGTTAGAAATTTGCTGATTAATTTCTTTTAGTTCGGGCAAGAATTCCTGATATGGATATTCGATTTGAGAGTAGTTATATGCTTTTCCGAAACTTGCTGTTTTTCGGGCAGTCATTCTTTCGTCCCATTTTATATTTACTTTTAAATTTTCAAATAGGTCGTTTGGATTTTCGATAAAATTTTCGACAAATGTAATTCCTTCCACTTTTTTCTTTATTTCAAATATATTTATTTATTCTTACAAAATCCAATTGTTCAAGTTTAATAAACCCAACAGGTTTTAAAAACCTGTCGGGTTTGTTGCGTCAAGGAAATTTTCGTGAAGTTAGCCATTTTAGAAATGACAAGATTATAAGAGAAAAATCCGTTTTTAATCCGCGTTTTCGCAAAGCGAATCCGCGTCATCCGTGTTCTATATTGTCGACTATCTTTGCCGAGTTACGTGTGTGATTTACTTCGTCGAAATGACAAAATTGGGCATAAAAAAAATCCCGCCTCAATTAAGAAACGGGATTCAATAGATATTCTCTTTTTTTTTATTTTAAACTGTTGCAGCAACTTCTTGTGGCAACGGAATTTGATTTTTAAGCAAATCTTCAAATGTTTCGTGTTGACGTATTAAGATTCCTTTTCCGTCTTTCCATAAAACTTCTGCTGGTTTGTATCTTGAATTGTAGTTCGAAGACATTGAGAAACAATATGCTCCGGCGTTTCTGAAAGCAAGAATATCACCTTCAGTAATTTCCGAAATTCTACGGTTATTTGCAAAAGTATCTGTTTCGCAAATGTATCCTACAACGGAGTAAAAACGCTCTTTTCCTTTTGGGTTAGAAATGTTTTCGATATGATGTGAAGATCCGTACAACATTGGACGAATTAAGTGGTTGAAACCACTGTCAACTCCAGCGAAAACTGTTGATGTTGTTTGTTTTACTACGTTTACTTTCACTAAGAAATGACCTGCTTCGCTCACCAAAAATTTTCCTGGTTCGAAAATCAACGTTAAATCTCTGCCGTATTCTGTACAGAAAGCATTGAATCTTTTTGATAATTTTTTACCTAATTCTTCGATGTCAGTTTCGATATCGTCTTTTTTGTAAGGAACTTTGAATCCACTTCCGAAATCTAAAAACTCTAAGTCTTTGAAGTGTTTTGCGGTATCAAACAAGATTTCAGCAGCATACAAGAATACTTCGATATCAAGAATATCAGATCCTGTGTGCATGTGAATTCCCACGATGCTCATTTTTGTGTTCTCTACAATTCTCAAGATATGCGGAATCTGGTGAACAGAAATACCGAATTTACTATCGATATGTCCCACCGAAATATTAGCATTTCCTCCCGCCATTACGTGCGGATTGATACGAATACATACCGGAATTTGTGGATATTTTGTTCCGAATTGCTCCAGAATAGATAAGTTGTCAATATTGATTTGTACACCCATTGCAGCAACTTCCTCGATTTCTTCAAGAGAAACTCCGTTTGGTGTAAAAAAGATTTTTTCAGGTTCATAGCCAGCATGAAGTCCCAATAAAACTTCTTGAATTGATACAGTATCTAATCCAGATCCCATGTTCTTTAATAACTGAAGAATCGCAACGTTTGACAATGCCTTCATGGCGTAATTAACTCTTAAGTTTTCTACCTTAGAGAAAGCTTTAGTTAATCTGTTGTACTGAGATTGGATTTTTTCGGCATCATAAACATATAATGGACTTCCAAATTGTTCTGCTAACTGCAGTAAATCTTTTGCTTGCATTTTTTAAACTATTTTGAGCAAATTTATTACTCTTTTGACTAACTGCAAATTAATTGTAGAAAAATAACAAATTATAACAAATTGTTTGTTTTTAAACAAAAAGTGACTTATTTCGAATTTTTATAAAACTTTTTAAGCTTCTAAGTTGCTAAGATACTAAGTTAGTAAGTTTTTTCGTCTTAGCGACTTAATATCTCAGAAACTTAGAACCTTTTTTTGAAGCATTACTAATGGCATTTTGTTAAACAAAAGTCTTTTTTTAGAGGCTAACGTTTTAAGTTGTTTCTAATATTTCTAAACCTTTGCGCCTTTGTTTCTCTGTGCCTTTGAACCTAAAAAACCCGGACGAAAGTCCAGGTTTTTTATTAGTGTGTTGTTTATCGGAATAAAGATTTGATGTTTTTAATCTTTTATGTTCGTAAGATTCAAAATACTAAGAGAAAAAAACTTAGAACCTTAGTAACTGAGTATCTCAGAATCTCAAAAAATTAAAGACTTGGTAAATCTCCGTTTCCTTTGGTTGGCAAGTTGGTATATCCCATTAAGAATAAATCTACCTCTCTTGCTGCTTCGCGACCTTCTGAAATAGCCCATACAATTAACGATTGTCCTCTTCGCATATCTCCTGCAGTGAAAATATGAGGAACATTCGTTTGATAGTTTTTAGCTTTATAGTTGCTTCTCATATCAATTTCAAGACCCAATTGCTCGCTTAAAGTTTTTTCAGGACCTGTAAATCCTAAAGCCAATAAAGCTAAATCGCAAGGCCAGATTTTCTCAGAACCTTCTTTTTCGATTAATTCAGGACGTTGACCAGGAGTCATTTTCCATTGTACTTCAACAGTTTTTAAACCTACTAATTCTCCTTTTTCGTTAGATAAGAATTCTTTAGTGTTGATTAACCAGTTTCTGTCGCAACCTTCTTCGTGAGAAGAGGAAGTTTTTAACTGCAACGGCCAGAAAGGCCAAGGAGTTGTTTCACTTCTTCCAACTGGAGGTTTTGGTAAAATTTCGAAATTCGTTACCGATTTTGCTCCGTGCCTGTTAGATGTTCCAACGCAGTCAGAACCTGTATCTCCACCACCAATTACGATTACGTCTTTTCCAGTTGCTTTAACCTGATCCGGAATTGATTCTCCGTATAAAACTTTAGTTTGTTGCGTTAAGAAATCCATTGCCTGAACAACGCCTTTGCTTTCGATTCCTTTAGTTGGCAAACTTCTTCTTTCAGTTGCTCCACCGCACAATACGATAGAATCAAAAGCATTTAATTCGTCTACGCTAAAGTTTACTCCAACGTTTACATTCACTTTAAAAGTGATTCCTTCAGCTTCAAGAATTGCTACACGTCTGTCGATAATTCCTTTCTCTAGTTTGAAATTTGGAATTCCGTAACGTAATAAACCTCCAATTGCATTGTCTCTTTCAAAAACAGTTACCGTGTGACCAGCTCTGTTTAATTGTTGAGCCGCTGCCAAACCTGCAGGACCAGAACCAATAACGGCAACGGTTTTTCCTGTTCTAGTTTTTGGAGCTTGTGGTTTAATCCAACCTTCTGCAAAACCTCTTTCGATGATGTTTTTCTCGATGTTTTCGATTGCAACTGGTTCTTTGATGATTCCTAATACACATGATTTCTCACATGGAGCAGGGCATAAGCGACCAGTAAATTCCGGAAAGTTATTAGTAGATTGTAAAATCTCTAATGCACTTTGCCATTCTTCCTGATGCACCATGTCGTTGAAATCAGGAATTAAATTTCCTAATGGACAAGAACTGTGGCAAAAAGGAATACCACAATCCATACATCTTGAACCTTGTTCTTTTATTTTATCTTTTGCTAACGGAATTGTAAATTCGTTGTAGTTCGAAACACGTTCTGCTACTGCTAAATTACTTTCGTCAGCTCTGCTATATTCTTTAAATCCGCCTATTTTACCCATGACATTTTAATTAAATTTAGTTTTGAGATTGAGATGTGAGAAGTGAGTTGAAAAACTTCAACTTAGTACCTCTGCACCTTTGTAACTCAGAACCTCTTAATCAGCTATTAATTCTTCTATTTTCTTTTCTTCTGCAATTCGTTGTAATGCTTTTTTGTAATCAGTTGGCATTACTTTTACGAAATTGTTTTGTTCATTTTCCCAGTCTGCTAAAATTCTTTTTGCTAATGGACTGCTAGTGTACAATGAATGGTTTTTGATCAATCGTCTTAGTTTTGTAATGTCTTCGTCTTCCATTGGATCAAATGCAACCATTTCCATGTTACATAAAGTTGAATCAAATTTTTGATTTGGATCATAAACATAAGCCACACCACCGCTCATACCAGCTGCGAAGTTTCTTCCTGTTTTTCCTAAAACAACGACCGTACCACCTGTCATGTACTCGCATCCGTGATCTCCAATTCCTTCAACAACGGCAGTTGCTCCAGAATTTCTCACACAAAAACGCTCTCCGGCCATTCCATTAATATAAGCCTCTCCGGTGATAGCTCCGTAAAGGGCAACGTTCCCAATAATGATGTTTTCTTCAGGTTTGAAGGTTGCAGTAGGAGGGACTTTGATAATCAATTTTCCTCCGGAAAGACCTTTTCCTAAATAATCATTACAGTTTCCGTGAATTTTAAACGACAATCCATTTGTTGCAAATGCACCAAAACTTTGTCCGGCAGAACCTTCAAAATCAACTAAAATAGTGTCATCAGGTAAACCTTGTGCGCCATATATTTTTGAGATTTCATTACTCAAAATGGCACCTACAGAACGGTCTGTATTTTTAATTTTAAATGTAACTCTTGTTTTTTCTTTTCTATAAATAGACGGAATCGCTTCTTTTATAATTGCAAAATCCAATACATTGTCTAAATCGTGATCTTGCTCAGTTGTATTGTGAATTGGCTGTGTTTTAGCTTTTTCCGGTTTGTATAGAATTGATGATAAGTCTAAACCATTTGCTTTGTAATGTTTGATCGCTTTGTTCACATTTAATTTTTGTGATTGACCAACCATTTCTTTTAAGGTTCTGAAACCTAATTGTGCCATGATTTCTCTTAATTCTTCAGCAATAAAATACATGAAGTTGATTACGTGCTCTGGAGTTCCTTTGAAATTTTTTCTCAATTCAGGATCCTGAGTTGCAATACCAACCGGACAAGTATTTAAGTGACAAGCTCTCATCATAATACATCCAGAAGCAACAAGCGGAGCAGTGGCAAAACCAAATTCTTCGGCTCCTAATAATGCAGCGATTGCTACGTCACGACCCGTTTTCAATTGTCCGTCACATTCAAGAACTACACGACTTCTTAAATCATTTAAGATCAAAGTTTGTTGTGCTTCAGCCAATCCAAGTTCCCACGGAATACCTGTGTGTTGTAATGAAGTCAATGGTGCAGCACCAGTTCCTCCATCATAACCAGAAATCAGGATAACGTCAGCTTTTGCTTTGGCAACACCGGCAGCGATAGTTCCAACTCCAACTTCTGAAACTAATTTTACGTTGATACGAGCTTCACGATTCGCATTTTTCAAATCATAAATCAACTGAGATAAATCCTCAATAGAGTAAATATCGTGGTGTGGCGGAGGCGAAATCAAACCTACATAAGGCGTAGAGTTTCTGGTTTCGGCAATCCAAGGCACCACTTTTTCTCCAGGTAATTGTCCACCTTCACCAGGTTTTGCACCTTGAGCCATTTTAATCTGAATCTCTTTAGCATTTGTCAAATAGTTGATCGAAACACCAAAACGTCCCGAAGCAACTTGTTTGATTGCACTATTTCTGGAATCTCCGTTAATTTCTTTCTGGAAACGTTTTGGATCTTCTCCACCTTCTCCAGAGTTACTTTTTCCGCCAATTCTGTTCATCGCAATTGCCAAATTCTCGTGCGCTTCTCTACTGATAGATCCGTAAGACATCGCGCCAGTTTTGAATTTCTTTACAATTTCTGTCCAAGGTTCTACTTCATCAATAGAAATTGGATCTAAATTATTGAATTCAAACATACCTCTAATAGTCATTAAGTTTGAGCTTTGCTCATTCACCATATTAGAGTATTCTTTATAACTTTCAGGACTGTTTAAACGAACAGCTTGTTGTAATTTAGAAATAGTTGTTGGATTAAACATATGTTTTTCTCCGCCACGTCTCCATCTGTAAATTCCTCCAATTTCTAACGGAAGCAAACTTGCAACTTTTGAATTTGGAAATGCTTTTTGGAAACGTTTCTTAACTTCTTTTTCTACTTCGATCAAACCAATTCCTTCGATTCTTGAAGGTGTGTATGGGAAATATTTAGAAGTAAATGTTTTGTTTAAACCTAAAATCTCGAAAATCTGAGCAGCTCTGTACGAATGTAAAGTAGAGATACCAATTTTGTTCATGATCTTAACGATTCCTTTTGCAATCGCTTTGTTGTAGTTTACAACTGCATAATCAGCTTTTACGCCAGTAATGAATCCTTGTGCAACCTGATCATAAATGATTTCGTTTACCATATATGGATTAATTGCACTTGCGCCATATCCAAATAATAAAGCAAAATGATGCGGTTCACGAGGTTCTGCTGATTCGATTATGATTCCGAATTTAGAACGAACCTGTAAAATATTCAAAGAGTGGTGAATGTAAGAACAAGCCAATAACATAGGAATTGGAGCTAATTCTTCGCTAACACCTCTATCTGATAAGATGATAATATTGCATCCTTCAGAAACAGCTTTAAAAGTTGCCTGAACACATTTTTCAAGTGCGCGCTCTAAACCGTTAACTCCTTTTTCTATTTTGTATAAAGTAGAAATTGTAGCCGATTTAAAATCTGCGTGATCAATGTTTCTTATTTTATCTAAATCCTCATTTGAAATAACCGGATTTTGGATTTTTAGTTTTTTACATTGTTTAGATTCAATTTCGAAAATATTGAAATCTCCACCAATTGCTAAACTGATATCAGTAATAATCTCTTCACGAATACCATCCAAAGGCGGATTGGTAACCTGAGCAAATAATTGTTTGAAATAGTTGTACAACAATTGCGGTTGGTCTGATAAAACTGCCAAAGGCGTGTCATTACCCATAGAACTGATTGCTTCAGCTCCCTGACCTCCCATTGGGTTGATGATGGTTTTTAAATCTTCGATAGTATAACCAAATAAACGTTGTCTTGTTAAGAAATCAAGTTTCTCAACCGGAGTAGGATTATTGGTATAAGGAATTTTAGATAAAGGCAATAAGTTTTCATCGATCCATTCTTTGTACGGACGTTTTGTAACGATTGCTTTTTTAACCTCTTCGTCTTCAATAATACGACCTTCGTTCATGTCAACCAAGAACATTTTTCCTGGCTCTAAACGTCCATGCTGAATAACATCTTCAGGATCGATATCTAATACACCAATTTCTGATGACATGATTACGAAACCACTATGAGTTAATGTATAACGAGAAGGACGCAATCCATTTCTGTCTAATAATGCACCAATTACATTACCATCCGTAAACGGAATAGAAGCAGGACCATCCCAAGGTTCCATGATACAAGCGTTGAACTCGTAGAAAGCTTTTTTCTCCTCAGACATAGTCTGGTGTTTTTCCCAAGCTTCAGGAACAACCATCATCATCGCTTCCGGCAATGAACGGCCTGTCATTAATAAAAGTTCTACAACCATATCCATAGAAGCAGAATCTGATTTTCCTTCTAAGATAATTGGGAATAGTTTTTTGATATCATCGCCAAAAACTTTGCTTTGCATAAGCTCTTCACGAGCACGCATACGGCTTACGTTTCCACGAAGTGTGTTAATCTCACCATTATGACACATATATCTAAACGGTTGAGCAAGTTCCCATGAAGGGAAAGTATTTGTAGAGAAACGTTGGTGAACTAACGCCAAACGAGTCACTAAATCTGGATCTTTTAAGTCAACATAATAACGGCTGATGTCTTCCGGCATCAATAGACCTTTATATATTATGGTAGTTGTCGATAAACTAGAGAAATAAAACATATGACTTTCAGAGGTTTTTGATCCTCTTACGGCATGTTCAGCAATTTTTCTAGCTGCAAAAAGTTTTGCATTAAATTCATTTTCAGTTAAATCCTGACCGTTTTTAGAAACGAAAACTTGTTTAACTGTTGGTTCTTTTTCTGCGGCAATCTGCCCTAAATTTTCTACTTCAACAGGCACGTCTCTCCAACCAAGAATCTTTAAATTCTGATCCTTGATAGTCGATTCGAAAGCGTTGATACAAAAAGAAACCTGGTTTTTGCTTTTTGGTAAAAAAACCATTCCTACTGCATACTCACGCGTTTCAGGGATTTCAAAATCACATACTTTTTTAAAAAAATCATGTGGGATATCGAATAAAATTCCAGCCCCGTCTCCAGTTCTTCCATCAGAACTAACGGCACCACGATGTTCCAATTTTATTAAGATGTCCAATGCTTTGTGAATAATATCGTTTGACTTAATACCATTCAAATTACAAATAAATCCTGCACCACAATTGTCGTGTTCAAATTCAGGCAAATAAAGCCCTTGTTCTTTAACTTTCATTCTTGATATTTTTTCTACAAAAATAAAGATTTCGTTAAACATAATGTATTGAAATTGTAATTTGACTTACATTTTTATCGTAATACTAGAAAAACGCTTCTTAATTGATAATAATATTATATTAAGCATTGCGAATTGCCAAAATGATAACATGCATTAAAATATATTAAGAAAAATCGCCGTAAGGCTAATGAATGCGGTGATGTTTTTGTTAAATATCAAACGTTTTAGTGGTTTTGAGTTAATATTAACAAATCATTTTGTTAACTATTTCTTCGCATTCAAAATGAATAAACGCTTAACAGATATAACACTCATTTTTTAATTGAAAAAGATTTTACTATTAAGTTGAATTTTGCTACTTTTGTCGCACTTTTATTCTGAAATAAATTCAGAACCAGACAAATTCTATATTATGAACATACACGAATATCAAGGAAAAGAAATTTTAGCAAGTTACGGAGTACGCATTCAACGCGGAATTGTGGCTAACAATGCGGTTGAAGCTGTGGCTGCTGCAAAACAATTAACTGCCGAAACTGGTACAGGATGGCATGTGATAAAAGCACAAATTCACGCAGGTGGACGTGGAAAAGGTGGTGGAGTGAAGTTGGCTAAAAACTTGCAACAAGTTGAAGAAATTTCAGAACAAATCATCGGAATGCAATTGATTACACCTCAAACTTCTGCTGAGGGTAAAAAAGTAAACAAAATTTTAGTTGCTGAAGATGTTTACTATCCTGGTGAAAGCGAAACTTCTGAATTTTATGTTTCTGTTTTATTGAATAGAGGTACAGGACGTAACATGATCATGTATTCTACTGAAGGTGGAATGGATATCGAAGAAGTTGCTGAGCATACTCCACACTTAATCTTTACTGAAGAAGTTGATCCTAATGTTGGATTACAAGGTTTTCAAGCAAGAAGAATCGCCTTTAACTTAGGTCTTTCTGGAAATGCTTTCAAAGAAATGGTTAAATTCATCGATTCATTATACAATGCTTACATTGGTTCTGATGCTTCTATGTTTGAAATCAACCCGGTTTTGAAAACTTCAGATAACAAAATTTTAGCTGTTGATGCTAAAGTTAATATCGATGATAACGCTTTATACAGACAACCAAAATATGCTGAGATGAGAGATATCCGTGAGGAGAATCCAATCGAAGTTGAAGCTAAAGAAGTAGGTTTGAACTATGTAGATCTTGACGGTACTGTAGGATGTATGGTAAACGGAGCAGGTCTTGCAATGGCAACTATGGATTTAATTAAATACGCTGGTTTTGAGCCTGCTAACTTCTTAGACGTTGGTGGAACTGCTGATGCAAAACGTGTTGAAACTGCTTTCCGTATTATCTTAAAAGATCCAAACGTAAAAGCAATTTTGATCAACATTTTCGGAGGAATCGTTCGTTGTGACCGTGTTGCTCAAGGAGTTGTTGACGCTTACAAAAACATGGGTGATGCTATCAATGTGCCAATTATCGTTCGTTTGCAAGGAACAAATGCTGAAATTGCAAAAGAATTAATTGACAATTCAGGTATGCCAATTTTATCAGCTACTCAATTTCAAGAAGCTGCTGATCAAGTTAAAGCTGCATTATCTTAATAATAATATTGTAGAAATGCACAATAGTGCATCTTCTCTTTAATATATAAAAATCCCTTCGATCATTCGGAGGGATTTTTTTTTTGGAATATTTTTAATTAAAGGTAGATTTAACCGCAAAGCCCGCAAAGTTTTTTTACTCACAAGATTTTATATAAACGCAAAGTTCGCAAAGCTTTGTAGATAAAAACTTTGCGAACTTTGTGGTTGATTTCTTTGTTAATTTCCGCCACGAATTCACGAATTTTTATTCTCAAAGAATATAAAAAAATAATTCGTGAATTCGTGGCTAAAAAACTTTGCGAACTTTGCGTAAACCTTTGCGAGCTTTGCGGTAAAAAATCTTGCAGTTTGAATCTCTTTTATTTCAAAACCGTTGCCAATTCTATAATTTCAAAGTCAGGATTATGTTCTACAAATTCCCGAATCATAGCAGTATGTCCGGCTCCTAATAAAACCATTATTTTATCATCTTTACTCTCCGTTAGTTTCTGAATTAAAGCATACATATAAAGATTTCTTCTGTACCATTCAGAAACTAAAAAGGCGCCCACAAAATTATCTATTTTACCACCTTTATTTGCAGTTTGAAGATACCAGTTAATATCTTGCTTATTAACATCCAAAAGTAATTGGGTCAAAGAATACTTTGTAATTTTTGTATTGAAATCGGTTTCATAATTTTTCATTGTTTCCTCATTCTTCTTGATTAAATCAAGCTGATTGGCTTCCTTCATTCCTTTTACCAAACTATCATATGGAAAATCAGCATCGTTATAATCAATTCCGTATAATTTTTTGTGACCTAATTTTTTAGCAGATCTTAAAGCTATTTGCACGATTTCATCAGCATCATTTTTAAGTAAACTATCCGTGTTTTTGGCGTAGAATTTATCCAGTTTGTCTTGTTTTTGATAATTCCATTCAACGAAGATTTTATTCGGACCAAACTTTTTAATTTTGTCTGTAATGTTTTCGAGCTCTTTCTGATTTTTATCAGACATTACATTGACCGTATTTACCTTAGCAACATCAAGTCCGGGATTTTCAAAATGGAAACTTCCAAATAATAATATTTGTTTCTTTTTTGTTTGAGCAGAAATTGGATTAAAAGCGATAATAATAAGTAATAATAATGTGATTTTTTTCATGATGATTTGTTTTAAATTCATGACAAATGTATCATAGCTTTTCAGGTGAAATTTTAGTTTTTGATAAACACTAAATTTCAAATTACAAACCTAATAGAATTGCTGCTGAAAAATTTCGTGTACCATTTTTGATCGTTCATCACAGGAAATGCAGGTTTTATATAAATATGACATTGATATAAACTCATAGTTGTATTTTTGAAATAACAATAACATTATTATGAAGCCAAAAATCCCTTTTTATTATCACATTCTTCTTTTTTTAGCCTTATCAATTACCTTTTATTTATGGGATATTGCAGTGAATAATAAAGAACTGAAATTCGTTTTTAGTACCCTTTATTTTATGTTTAGCACTAGTTTTGTGCTTTCTATTTTTGTTGTTTATCTTTTAAATTTTTACATTTTTTGTTACTGGTTTTTAAACAAAAAAAGAATTGTATTATACATATTAAGTATTCCGGTTTCCTTACTGATTTTTGCTGGAGTTCGCTATTTTTTTCAGGAAATAGTTATTTTCGAAATTACCGGAATTCATAATTATGCCGAGAAAAGTCGGGAAGTTGCCTATTATATTCAGGATAACTTTTTCTTCGGATTGCCATCTTTAGCTTTAAGTATTATGAGTTATTTGTTTTGGCAATTTCAGGAATCCTACAAGCAAAATCAGGAATTACTTTTAGAAAATAAAAAAGCCGAATTTCAAATGTTAAAATCTCAGGTTAGCCCACACTTTTTATTCAATACTTTGAATTCATTTTACAGTCAGCTAATTCTTAAAGACGACGAAATGGCTTTGGATGTTTTAGTGCTTTCAGATTTACTTCGTTATGTTATTACTGAAACGGAAAAAGAAGAAGTGATTCTATCGAAAGAAATTCAATTTGTTCAAAACTATATTCATTTGCAGAAAAAGCGATTTGAAGATCAGCTTTATTTAGATTTCAATATTGAAGGAAATTATTCAGATGAAAAAATCCTTCCTTCAGTTTTAATTCATTTTGTAGAGAATGTTTTCAAACACGGAAAACTGAATAATACGGAGGAAAAAGCATTAATTTCAATTCAGATAAAAGATAACTTTTTAGAACTATCAACCTTTAATTACAACGTTGAAGGCGAAAAATATTCATCAACCGGAATTGGTTTTGAGAATCTGACCAAACGTTTAGAATATGCTTATAAAGATCAATTTATATTAGAAAAAACAGCAGAAAATAATATCTTTAAGACGTACTTAAAAATACCATTAAAAAAATAATCGATGAATTTTAAATGTATTATTGTAGATGATGAACCGCCTGCAACCCGTATTTTAGAAAATTATATTGGGAAAGTTTCTTTTCTTGAAAAAGTAGGTGTTTTTAATGATTCATTAAAAGCGTTGGAATTTTTAAATACACAAAGAGTTGATGTGATTTTTCTGGATATTCAGATGCCACAATTAACAGGATTGCAACTTTCTAAAATTATTTCGAAAGATATAAAAGTGATTTTTACAACCGCATATCCTGATTTTGCATTAGAAGGATTTGAATTGAATGCAGTTGATTATTTGCTAAAACCAATTTCTTTCGAACGTTTCTATCAGGCTGTTTCAAAATTAAATACGGAATCAAAAATCGAAGTTTCATCAAATAATGATAATTCGTCTGATTTTATATTCGTTAAAACCGATGGAAAGAATAAGTTTCAGAAATTGTTTTTAAATGATATTTTGTATGTCGAAAGTCTTCAGAATTATGTTTGTATTCATACTTTGAAACAGCAAATTATTACACATTCGTCTTTAAAAAATGTATTAGAATCATTGCCTGAAAAAGACTTTATCCAAATACATAAATCGTTTGTAATTGCCTTAAAACAGATTGAATCGACAGATAGTTTTTCTGTTTTTATAAATGCGAAAGAATTACCAATAGGAGCGACGTTTAAAGATGCTTTCTTTGAACGAATTGATCAGAATAAAATCTAGATAAAGATTTATATTTTTACTAATTCGAGATTTAATTCCGCTTCATCAATTTTGAAATAAGCCTTATTGTTTTCAACTCTTACAGCAATTGACATAATTGTATAATGATCTTTGTCTGTACCAATTTTAAATTTTTTGTCTCTTTCGTCAAAAAGCCATTTTTCATTATTTAAACTTGAAATTAACATATTTATTATCCTGTTTTTTTCTTTAGACGTAACAATAAAATCACGGTTTTCTCTAAATGAAAATATTGCATTTTTGAAAGATCTTGCTATTTCTAACATATTTTTATCAGTAGATTTTATAGTAGAATTTTCTACTTTCCAGCTTCCAATAATTTGGTCTTTTATGTGATTTTGACTTTTGGCATTTATTGATAAGAAGAAGAGGGTGATAAAAAGTAGTTGTTTCATAATGGTTTTTGTTCTGATTTAATTTGGCTTAAAAGTATAAAAAAACCATTCGTTTTGCGAATGGTTTTTTATGGAAATATTGTAGAGGCGCATAGCAGTGCGTCTAACATAACGTATTTTTACGATTTTTTATTTTTTCCGTTTTTGTAAACCACTTTTTCTACAACAGATGGTTTTCCATTTCCTTTAGGGAATTCTTTCTTTTTAGGTTTTCCAGCTGCCGAACCAGATTTAGAAGGAGCTTTATCGCCTCTTCCTCTTTCAGAATCTTTAGCGCTTGCTTTAAATTCAGGTCTTTCTTTGGTGCTGTCTTTTTTAGGAATTTCAGCTTTATGCTTAGCCAAAACATCATTCGGGTTTTTAGGATTTTCTTTCGTTCCTCTTAAATGAATCACTAATCCGTTTAAGAAATTACGCAAAACCTGATCGCCACATTCCATGTAATTTTCATGATCTTCGGCTCTAAAAAAAGCGCCCAATTCTGATTTTGTAATTCTAAAATCTACTAATTCTAAAATTTCAACTATTTGGTCGTCACGGAGCATCAAAGCCACGCGCAGTTTTTTTAGGATATCGTTGTTCGTCATCGTTTAATTTTTTACAAAGGTACGTTTTAAAACTAATTTGAATACAATTTTAGTTTAAGAACTAAACGTTCTTTAGAATTTTTCGCCACGAATTCACGAATTTTTACTTAAATAATTATTGCGAATAAAAAATGGTGTAGTTCCTACGGGACAAAAAACTTTTTCGAATACCTTTTTTACCAATATGTAATCTCTCCGAGATATTTCTTAAAGTTAGAGTATTAGTACCGCTTTTTTAATATTTTGTCAAAAAAAATACTCCGTTAGGAGTTAAATGTTGGTAGAAACAAATAGAAAACAAAGAAAGAAATGTCCTGTAGGGACTATACTTTTAGGATTCTAGTGTTTTTTTTCGTCACGAATTCAGTAGAAAAATAATTCGTAAAAATCCATGTAATTCGTGACAACTTTTCAAATTATTCTATCCGTTTAAAATTTTTATTAATTTGTCTAAATCTTCATGTAAATGATTTGCAGTAATTACAATCCGATTAAGATTATTGGAGTTTTCCTGATATTTAAAACTGGCGATAATAATTTTATTTGCTTTTAAAATTTCAATCATATTATCATCTTTCAGATAAATTAAAGGATATGTTTTATCAAATTTAATACTGTCATTTTTGATTAATTTCTGATCGATATAATCTAGATTTTCTAGTAATTTCTGATGTTGGATTTTATAAAGATCAGCAGCATCAGCCAAAGTTTGGACAAAAGCAGGATTCATTCCCGCAGCAGAAACAAAAGTGCTTAAATTATGCATTTGATTGATAAAAGAGGCGTCACTTGCTATAACTCCGCCTGTTAATCCGAAAGCTTTTCCTAAAGAAGAAACCATGATTTTTCTTTTGATAGGAAGATCGATTTCCGAATAAATTCCGCAACCGTTTTTGCCTAAAATTCCAAGAGAATGCGATTCATCAATGACTAAAGTAACCTCTTTATGATTCGGAATTGTCGCCAATATAGATAAATCAATTGCCTCAGTTTGAAAACCTGTAACAACATCCGTTAAAATTGTAATTCTCTCTGATTTTGAATCTAATAATCGCGGATTTATTTTATCATTTATAAAAACCGGTAAGCTATCATTTGCCTGAATTGCAGGATGCGCATCCGGAAAATGAAAGAAAGAATCCGTTTGTTTTTTCAATTCATCAATTACCAGTTTTCCCGCAAGCATTCCTGAGGAAACTGTAACGGCACTTTCTGCTTTAATATGTTTGGCTAAAAAAGTTTCGCCATTTTCAAAAGCTGTAAGTTTAATATTTGCGCTTCTGGAACTTCCGTAAGTAGTTCCCCATTTTTGAATATTTTTGACAACTAATTCCTGAAAAGCCTTATTTGTAGGTAATCCCAAATAAGCCGTTCCGCCAAAATACAAATATTGTTCCTGGTCGATTTCGATAATTCTATCCGGAAATTGATTGACATTCATATGTTTTAGATTAAAGTAACTCCGGTTCCGTTCAAGTCAGAATAATGGATAACGCCATTTTTTATCGTTACACCAGTTGCAATATCTTGTGCCAAAAGCAAAGCGCCGTCCATATCCACGTAATCTAATTGTGGTAATAAATGTGCAATCGCCGATATTCCAACAGTTGATTCTGTCATACAACCAACCATTGTTTTTAAGCCTAATTTTTTAGCTTCTTCAATCATGCGTTTTCCGGGAGTTAATCCGCCGCATTTTACAAGTTTTACATTTACACCATGAAAATGATTGTGACATTTTGCGACATCTTCTGCAATGATGCAGCTTTCATCAGCAATTATGGGCAAAACCGAATGTTTAAAGACTTCTTTGTGCGCTTCCCAATTATCTGCTTTCATAGGTTGTTCGAGAAATTCAACGCCAAGTTTCTTTAATTCCACGGCATTATTTATGGTTTCTTCAACGCCCCAACCGCAATTGGCATCAATTCTAAAAATGGCATCGGTGTGTTTTCTAAGTTCTTTTACGATTGCAATATCTTCTTTAGTTCCTAGTTTAATTTTATAAATAGGCCAAGTAAGTTCCTGCATTTTCGAAACCATTTTGTCTATCGAAGCAATCCCGATTGTATAATCTGTAAGCGGATTTTTATCAATAGAATAACCCCATAATTCATATAACTTTTTGCCTTTTTCACGGGCGTATAAATCATTATAAGCCAAATCTAATGCGCACAAAGCAAACATATCGTCTTTTAAATACGGATGCATTTTTGCCCAGAATTCATCAGGAGTTTCATTTTCTGTAGTTTCAATAATATGTCTGATTTCTTCTAAATCCTGCATCATCATTGGAACTGTAGTTTTGTAATACGGATTTGAAGTTGCTTCTCCAAAACCTGAAAAACCATCACTTTTAAGTTCAACAATTAAGGAAGGCTGAAAATCAATCGATTCTCTGGAAATAGTAAAAGTATGTTTTAATTTGAGATTGTATTCTCTTAAGATTAGTTCCATAATGTTTCGATTTTTTAATTTAATAACCCAGCCAAAGCAATGCATTTACAAAATTATCACGCCAAAGTTTTTCGTTATGTTCGCCGCCTTTTACAATTTTAGTTTTAGTTAAATGAAGACAATAACAGCGATTTTTTTCTAATAAACGTTCCATTTTAGTTACATCTTTTACCATGTCATCGTCTTCTTTATCACCACATAAAAAGTAAATTTTTGTTTTGATTTTCGGAGCTTGTTCTGTTAAGGTATAAATGTCATTTGAAAACCAAAAAGAAGGAGAAAAAGCACCAACTTTTCCAAAAACTTCGGGATATTTCAAAGCGGCATAATAGGAAACTAATCCGCCAAGGGAACTTCCCATTATAATCGTATTTTTAGCTTTTGGTTTACTTCTGTAGTTTTTGTCGATATAAGGTTTTAAAGTTTTTACGATAAAATCAACATAATTGTTGGCATTTCCACCGCCGTATTTTTCATTTTTATAAGGTGTTAATTCGTCAATACGTTTGTCATTTCCATGTTCAATTCCAACTACAATTACTTGCGCTTTAAGACTATCCAGTTTTTCGTCGACATTCCATTCACCAACATAAGAAGTTTTAGCATCAAATAAATTCTGAGCATCTTGCATATAAATTACACTATATTTCTTTTGGGCTGAAGCCGAATAATTTTCGGGAAGATAAATCCAGATTTTTTTAGTCGTTTTTAATTGAGGCGCTTCAATTGTAAAAGTAGAGACGTTTTTTGAAGCCGTACTTTGTTGTGCATTTCCAACAAAAGTCATCCAAAGAAAAATAGAAAAGAAGAATACTCGAATCATGAGTTCTTTTGCGTTTTAGATTAAAAAACAATAATTTAGCTAAAAATAATAAATTGATGAATACCGAGACCGAAAAGAGAAGTTTACTTTTAGAAATGATTGCTTTTTCTACCGTTGACGGCAAATTGCATAAAAGAGAATTTGATTTTTTATGGATTGTTGCTCAGGAATTAAATATAGAATTCTCTGATTTTAAAGATTTATTTCATCAGGAAGAAACGATTGTAGTTATAAAATCAGAATTTCAGCGTATTCAGCAATTCTACAGATTGGCTTTGATTATGTATTGCGATGGTGTTTTGCACGAAAAAGAATCTACTGCAATTAGACAAATTGCGCTTGAAATGGGATTAAATCCAAGTGCTGTAAAGCGTGTTTTAGATTTAATGAAAAACGCGCCAAATGCGATGATTGATCCTAAAATTTTATTGAGAGTTTTTCAGGAACAGCACAATTAAGGCAATTGTTCCTGAAGTTTTTTAATATCGTCACGCAATTTTGCAGCTTGCAAGAAATCTAATTCCTTCGCAGCTTTTTCCATTGATTTACGTTTCTCACGAATCATTTTTTCTAAATCAGCTTTTGATAAATACGCCGTTTCTGGTTCTGCAGCAATAGATAATGTATGTCCTAATTCGTATTCTACTAATGGATTTTTGGTAAAAGCACTATCGATTTTTTTATTTAAAGCTTGTGGGGTAATGCCATTTTCGACGTTGTAATTTATTTGTTTTGTTCTTCGATAATCTGTTTCATCGATTGTTCGTTGCATACTCGCCGTCATTTTATCGGCATACAAAATTGCTTTTCCGTTTAAATTTCTTGCCGCACGACCAATAGTTTGTGTTAAAGATCTGTAGTTACGAAGAAATCCTTCTTTATCAGCATCTAAAATAGCAACTAGAGAAACTTCGGGTAAATCAAGACCTTCACGAAGTAAGTTGACACCAATTAAAACATCGAATATACCTTTTCGTAAATCCTGCATAATTTCGATACGTTCCAGAGTATCAACTTCAGAGTGTATGTAGCGACAACGAATGTTTACTTTAGTTAAATATTTGGCTAATTCTTCGGCCATTCTTTTAGTCAAAGTAGTCACTAAAACCCTTTCGTCTAATTCGCAGCGTACCTGAATTTCTTCGATTAAATCGTCGATTTGATTCAAACTCGGTCTGACTTCTATAATTGGATCTAACAATCCCGTTGGGCGAATAATTTGTTCGATATAAATACCATCTGTTTTTTGCAATTCGTAATCTGCCGGTGTTGCAGATACATAGATCACTTGATTTTGTATGGCTTCAAACTCTTCAAATTTCAAAGGTCTGTTATCCATTGCCGCAGGTAATCGGAAACCGTATTCAACCAGATTTTCTTTACGGCTTCTATCGCCTCCATACATGGCGTGAACCTGAGAAACGGTTACGTGACTTTCATCTACAATCATTAAATAATCACTCGGGAAATAATCTAATAAACAGAACGGTCTTGTTCCGGCTTGTCTTCCGTCAAGGTATCTCGAATAATTCTCGATTCCGGAGCAATATCCTAATTCCCGTATCATTTCTAAGTCAAAATTAGTACGTTCTTCCAGACGTTTTGCTTCGAGATGTTTTCCTATTTCTTTAAAATAATCAACTTGTTTAACCAAATCTTGCTGAATTTCCCAAATCGCCCCTTGCAGAACATCCGGAGAAGTCACGAACATATTAGCGGGATAAATCGTTAGTCTTTTAAACTTTTCAATTACTTGTGATGTCTTTGCATCAAACGATTCTATTTCTTCGATTTCATCTCCAAAAAAGTGAATTCTAAAAGCATCGTCGGCATAACTGGGATATACTTCAACAGTGTCACCTTTTATTCTAAAAGTTCCCGGATTAAAATCGGCCTCGGTTCTGGCATATAAACTTTGTACTAAACTGTGTAATAATTTTGTTCTGGAAATTACCTGATCTCTGAAAATTTCGATTACGTTTTTCTTAAATTCAACTGGATTCCCAATACCATATAAACACGAAACAGAAGCTACAACCAAGACATCTCGACGTCCTGAAAGTAGGGAAGATGTGGTGCTCAAACGCATTTTTTCAAGTTCTTCATTGATAGATAAATCTTTTTCAATAAAAACTCCAGTTACAGGCATAAAAGCTTCCGGTTGGTAATAATCGTAATAAGAAACGAAATATTCAACCGCATTATTTGGGAAAAACTGTTTGAATTCTGAATATAATTGTGCCGCTAAAGTCTTGTTATGTGCTAAAACTAAAGTCGGTTTTTGAACTTCTTGTATGACATTTGCAACCGTAAATGTTTTTCCGGATCCTGTAACTCCTAATAAAGTCTGATATTTTTCGCCGTCTACAATACCTTGCGAAAGTTTTTCAATTGCTTGTGGCTGATCACCTTTTGGACTATACTCTGAGGATACTTGGAAATTCATTTTTGAAGGATGAAAAGATTAGTTTTGTAAAGATACAAAGTTTGAATTCTATAAAAAAGCCTGTGAGAAATTGTGTGAGTTTTGTGTAGTCCCTATGGGACAATCTCCTCTGATTAATTATCTTTTACCAACATTTAATCTCTCCGAGATATTATCCTGTATGAATTATTGTGCTAATATTGGATTTCTAAAAAAGTATCTCGTTAGAGATTACATGTTGGTAGAAAAAATATTGGTAGAAATTGATAGAAAAAAGAGAATGACCACCTCGTAAAAATGTCCCGTAGGGACTACACCATCATGAATTATTCTAAAAAATTAACCATTGCATCATTTACAATTTTAGATTGATCTATGGATAGAAAATGCCCGGCATCTTTGATTATTTTAGTTTTGCAATTAGGTAAATATTTTTGTGCACGTTCAAGACTTTCTTCCGAATTGATGACGTCGTGATCGCCTATTAATACTAAAACAGGATTTTTGACAGATTCTAATTCTTTATCTGAAAAAGGAGTCATTTTAAGCATGCTTGAATTTGATTTCGCATATTTATTAGCAAGATAAAATTGCTTTTTATAAATGGGACTAATTTTTTCTGGATGTGTAGAAAAGGTTTTTAATGTCTTTCCAAATTTCTTTTCGCTTGGAAAAAGTTTCAACATTAAGGCAGAACTTGTTTTTCCGACTTTATCAATAAATTTAAAGGTTTGCGCCGGACTTAGTAAAACTAGTTTATCTATCGAATTTTCTTTTTGAACGGCCAATAAAGTTGCAATCCAACCGCCGCGAGAAGCCGCTACAATGTCAAATTTCTTTAATTTATAATGTGTAAAGATTTCGTTATATAAAAGCACTATTTCGTCAGACGAAAGTGGTTTTGCGCTTAAAGTGGATTTGTTGGGTTCCATTAAAAAATCAATGGCATAAATGTGATGATTTTTGGCTAAAGCTTTAATATTCGGATACCACATCGTTGAGCTGGCGTCCATTCCGTGGAGTAAAACTAAGTCTTTTCCGTTTTTTGGACCGGCGATTACAATATGTGCTGTTCCAAAACTGGTTTTTATATTTTCTTCGGAATATGGAATATCCCAAAGTTTCAAAGCTTTGTCGTAGGAACTTAAATAGGTTTGCTTTTCAGATTTTGTTTTAAAAACGTAATCTTCAAATTTTGCTTTTTTAGACGAAGCGCAACTTGCAAGTAAAAGAAATAGGATAGTTCTAATAAATATTTTTGGCGTACTCATGTAATTAGATTTACTTTTAAAGGTACTGAGAATTACAGAGACAAAGTATCAGAATTTTAGTTTAAAGTATCAGAATTACAATCTCTTAGGATCTTTTACGGTTAGATGATAGATTTGTACGATTGCCAAAATAGCATTTGGAATAATAACGGGTAAAAGCCATTGACTAACATCTTTATAGTCTTTTAGAAAGATGCCGTAGATTACAAAACAGATGCATCCGAAGAGATTAATAAAGCGTATTGTTCTGAGATCTTTCAGCAGAAAACCTCCGACTATAAAAAATGATGCGAGGTAACCAATATAATCAGCCATAATTTATTAATTGCTTTTATAGTAAATTTACCAAAAGCAAATTATAAAATCAAGTTTTATATCTGAAAATCAATCGTTTAAAGTTTGAATGATTTCTGTTGACTTTCGCTCATAAAAGTCCAGGCTACAACACGGCTTGTTTTTTGGCCTTGAGCCATATCGATTGTTTTGATTGTAGCGGCATTTACTTTATTTAATGTTTTGTAAATGCTGGACAAGTTTTCTCTTTTTGAAACTAAAGTTGTGAACCACAAACATTGCATGGCGAATTTTGCACTTTCGTAAATCATTTGGGTTACAAAACCAATTTCGCCGCCATCGCACCATAATTCGGCATTATGACCGCCGAAGTTTAAAACTGGATTTGTTTTTTTCTTTTCTTTCGGATTTAAATTCGAAACTTTGCGAACGGTACTTTGATTCGCATCTTCGGCAGAAGAATGAAAAGGAGGATTACACATCGTGAAGGTAAAACGATCTTCTGGCGTAATGATATTTTTGAATATAAAACGAGATTCTGTTTGTTGTTGTAAACTTATCGCATCAATCAATTGTGGATTTGCTTCGATGATTTTACTGCAATTTTCAATTGCTTTTTCGTCGATATCTGTTCCCACAAAACTCCAATCGTAAATTGCATTTCCCAGAATTGGATAAATACAATTGGCGCCGGTTCCTACATCTAATCCTAAAACTGATGAACCTTGAGGAATCATTCCGTTGTTGGTTTCTGCTAATAAATCGGCTAGGTAATGTATATAATCTGCTCTTCCGGGAATTGGAGGGCAAAGGTAATTTTTAGGAATATCCCAATTTCGAATGTCGTAATACGTTTGTAATAATGCTTTGTTGAGCAATTTTACTGAAATTGGATTACTGAAATCTATAGTTTCAATTCCGTGAACGTTTACGGCGACTTGAGATTTTAATTCAGGACAATTCGCGATAAGAAGTTTGAAATCATAACGAGAACGATGAAGATTTCTGGGATGTAATATGTTTTTTTCGGAATTGTCTGTTTCTTTCATTTTTGTGAATTTCCGTGCAAAGATAGTCATTCCTTTTGGAGAAAGAGGTAATTATGGAAACCATCGTTCTAGCCCTGATGGGAACGGCATCCTTTTTCTGGCTCCTTTAGCCAGGAAAAGATATAGGGGACAGCAGGAAATAGCTCCTAATTCTTCGACTTCGCTCAGAATGATGATAGTAAGATTCCAAATTCCAAATGCGAGTTTAAACACATAGAAACATAGATTTTTAGGTTGATCTTAAGGGGACAAAAAAAGCTAGCTTTTTCACATAGTTTTACTAATGTGTTTTATTGCGGAGTAAAACGACTTTTTTATAGGTTTACAGACTATGTTTCTATGTGTTTAAAACAAATTTGTATGTAAAAATGATCCAATTAATCCATGCATTCCATTAGCAATAAATCGCCGTCAGTATGAGTAATGGTTACAAGTCCGTCTTGGGCAACGGCATTGCTGCTGCCGGTTCTATAGCCAATTGTCAAGGTGTCGTTTTGCAATGGATATTCTAAATTGATGGAATTAATACCGTTTACAACGCCAATTGGAATCAGGGAAATTGGTGTTTTTGCCGTGTACCATTTCTCGAATTTGTTGGGCAATAAAAAGATTTTGGAGTGATCGTCGAGAATTACAATTTTGATTAAATTGCGGTAACGAACGATGTTGGTAAGGTTTGTAATGGTATGATCGGCGCGTTTTCCGGTTGCCCAAACTACGTTTACGGCTGGAATTTTTCTTTCGATTAAATAATCGAAAGCTTTCTCTAAATCGGTTTTGTTTTGATCTGGTGTGTGAACAATTTCGATTGGATATTGTGATGTTTTGTAAATTTCGGGATCAAAACCGCGGTCGAAATCTCCTAAAAGAACGTCGACTTTTATGTCTAATTCGATTACTCTTTCGATGGCTGAATCGAGTACAACTACCAATGGCGACCATTCTAATAATTGGCCTAATAACTCTGGATTACATGCTGCTCCGTTGGCAATAATTAAGGCTGGTTCCTGGTCGTCGCGTACGATATGGTGTGAAGACATTATGATTCTTGATTTGAAATGTGCTGCAAATGTACGAAAGGATAAGATTGTAGTCCCGAAGTTTCGGGATAGATTTTAGATTTTTTTGAATTAAGATATTAAGTTTCATTAAGTTTTAATCTTAATGAAACTTAATATCTTAATGGTGAAGAAAACTTATTTTGATGCTTTAAATGCTGTTGCGTCGACTTCGATTAACATTCCGTCGATGGCTAGTTTTGAAACGGGAATTAATGTGCTTGCCGGAAATGGTTTGTTTTTCCAAACTTTGCTTATTTCTTCTTCCCATATTTTGAGTTTTTCAGGAGAATGATTGACTATTAGAATCGTTATTTTCATGACATTCTCCGGTTTTAGATTATAACTGTCAAGAACTGTTACAATGTTTTTTAAGGCAATTTGTGTTTGTTCTCTAAAGTTGGTACTTAAAGTATGTTCTTTACCTAATCCGCCGCTTTGTCCGGAAATGTAGACGAATTCGCCGGGAGTTGAAACTGATGAAGAGTGACTAAAACCGTAAGGAGTTGGATCAAATAATGAAGAAGGGTTTTTGAAATTTTGTGCTTTTACAACAAATGCAGAAAATAAAAGTAAGGCAAGAAGTAAATGTTTCATGTTTTAAAAAATTAGAATTAAGTATTGACAAAGGTTACTCAATTCTAATTTTTATGCCTTTACATATGTTGAGACTGAAAACTATTTAATCTAACAATCTTCTGTGGTAATTGATTTGCCCTAAATGATAGGCTAAATGTGTAGAAAGATGTACCAGAAAAAAGCCTGTTGTCATTTCTTTTTCAAAAACTATCATAGGATAAATTTCTTCTAAATCAAAAATAGATAATGTATCAAGTGCTTTATCTACAACCAGCATTGTATCGTCTATTTTGGCAATTAATTCGGCTTTTGGAACGTTTTTCAGAGAAAATTCTAAAGGACGATCTCGAACATAATCTGTTTTGCCAATTTGATTTCCAATAAAAAGATTGATATTTCCGATAAGGTGTAAGCAAAGATTTCCAGCTGAATTGGAAACTTGTTTGTCAATTGCCCAAATCTGACTTTCGTTTTGATACGATTCTATTTCAAGTTTTAATTTGTTAAGATCTCGGTCAAAAAGCGATTTTAAGGTTTCGATTAGCATGATATTTTTAGTTTTTGTTTTTTATCGGAATCCAAATTTCTTCTTCAGAATCGGGATCGTCTTTTTTGTATCTTTCATCCATTACGGCAAAATGTGGTCTTTCGTCGATTGTATAATCGGAGTTGGGAAGCCATTCTACAAAAATCGAATGATAGGTTTTATGGCCTTCACTTTGTGGGCCTTTATGAATAAAAACGGCATATAATCCTGTTGGAATTATTAGAGTTTCCATTTCTTTTGGAATATGATCAAAATCCGAAACTTCAACGGCAGCCCATTTTTGAAATATATTACTGGGTTCGAAATTGTCAAAATGCCCAACCGGGAAAACTTCAAGTGAGTATAAATTTGAATCTACCGAATTTTTGATGTCTTTTTTTCTTGGCATAAAACTACTCCATAATTGAAAAGTTTTATTTTCTATAAACGACATATCAATGTGTTTACCCACAAGTTTTTTTTCGGTAAAAATTTTGATTTGGGCTTCCATTTTTTACTAATTATTCGATTTTGTATTTTTTTGTAACGGTTTCGCAAAGTGAAAAATATCCTAATGGATAATTGGCTTTATCAGTTGTATTGATAATGTTTCCTTTTACGGTTGCAGGTGGCGACTGAAATGGTCCGCCAACATTACTTCCTGCAATACTGACCAAAATAGTCATGTAATTATAGTATTGTTTTGAAATTCCGAAATGGGTAATTTCAATCGTGTTTCCAACTTCTAAATCATCGTCGTTTGATTTGCTGAAAAATTCATTTCCCTGATAGAATTTATCTTCATCAGCATAATAAGTAGACGTTACTTTGTTGGAATATAAATATTTGTAAAGATAGTAATTGTCTGCGTCACCTGGATCATTATAATAGGCTCTAATTTCAATATCTGTTCCTGTAAATCCGCCTTCATTATTTTGCTCAATTCTTGTTATGGGAGCGACAGATTTTAAGGTTTCGGTCGCCGTATAAGTGTTTCCTTTGCTAATTACGGTCAATGTATATTGTTCTTCTAATTTAGGTTTGAAGGTTGTACAAACATATCGACCAGTTTTAGGAACTTCATTAAAATTAAACTGTTGGTTTGCGCTGTTTCTTATGTAAACTGTTGCTCCAGTAACGATTGGAATTTTGCTTTCAAAATAACCTGTTGTCGTTGTTAGTTTGATAACTTGTTGGTTTCCGGCTGTTCCTTTTTCCCAATTTATGGCGGCTTCAATTACTAATTTTGATGGCGCTGTATCTAGATTTACATCGACAACTTCTTCGCAACTTGCGAAGAAAAGTGATATAAAAAACACGATTATTAAGGTTGCTTTTTTCATAGTATATCTTTTATTTCTTTTGAAAGAAAATGGTTTTTAAAATTTAAAATTATAACTAACAGCCGGCACAATTCCGAAAATGGATGTTTGTACGGCTTCATTAGCGCCTGTATCCACATTCTGACGGAAGTTTATAGAAGCTGCATTATGGCGATTGTATAGATTGTAAATGCTAAAAACCCATTCGCCTTTCCAGTTTCTGTCTTTGTTTGTTCTAGGCGTCAAAGTTGCCGAAACATCTAAATGATGATATGCGGGCAAACGATTTTCATTTCGTAAACCATAACTTGGAACCGTGATTCCTAAATATTCATATTGTCCGTTTGGATACGTAACTGGTTGACCGGATTGCAAAGCAAAGTTAGCACCAAAAGACCATTTTTCATTCAAATTATAAGCTGATGTTACCGCCAAATTATGCGTTTTGTCATAAGCAGAACTGTACCATTGACCGTTGTTAATTCCCGTTTCTTCAGGAGTTCTTCCGGGAGTTTGTTGTTGTGATTTTGACAAAGTGTATGAAATCCATCCGTTGAATTTGCCTTCGTTTTTCTTTAGCATAATTTCCAGACCATAAGCGCGCATTCGTCCGTTTAGGATTACTTGTTCGATAGCGTCGTTTGCGATTAAATCTGCGCCATCAATATAGTCGAGTCTATTTTGAATTTTTTTATAATAGGTTTCTACTTCAAGTGAATAAGCGCCGTTTTTAATATTTCTAAAATAACCCAAAGCAACCTGATCTGCAATTTGTGGTTTGATATAATTATCACTTGGCATCCAGACATCGAGCGGAGTAGGAGATGAGGTATTTGATATTAGCTGAAGATATTGCGCCATGCGATTATAACTGGCTTTGATAGATTGATCATCGTTAAGCTGATAAGAAACGGCGAATCGTGGTTCTAAATTATTATAGTTTTGAATGACCTTATTTTTTCCGAAATATTTAGTCGAAGTTGGAGTTCCTTTTTCATAAATCTGCATGTCTGTATTGAAAACTACAGGTTCATTATTATCGTAATAATTAATGGTTGATTCTCCTAAACGATAAAATAAACTATAACGTAATCCGTAAGAAACCGTGATTTTTTTCGAAAGCTGATTTTCTGCTTCAATATAAAGAGAAGGTTCAAAAGCGTATTTTTTATCTAATTGATCAGGATTAATTCCAGATTTAATATTAGTTGGTTTGATAGTTCCGGGATTGAATTCGTAATAAATTCCGCTTAAGCCATAATTCAATTTGAACTTATCTGAAATGTAGTTTTTGAAATCGTATTTAATGTTGTAATTTTTAATTCCCGAATCCCATTTAAAACCGACAAAATTTAGATCAAGTCCGTAATAGTAATCACTATAAATCAGCGATAAATTGGCAAATAATTTATCATTATATAAATGATTCCAACGCAGATTTAAAGTTGAATTTCCGTAAGTATTGGTGAAGCTTTTATTTAGACTAAAAACGTCGCGACCAAAATAACCCGATAAATACAAGTTGTTGTTATCGTTTAATTTGTAGCTTAATTTGGTATTTAAATCATAAAAATAAGCGGCATTGTCTTTATTTTTTTCAGAAAGTTTTAAGAACAAATGTGCGTAAGAAGCTCTTCCGCCAATTAAGAACGAACCTTTATCTTTTACCAAAGGTCCTTCGGCAAGAAGACGGCTGGAAACCAAACCAATTCCTCCGTTTAGATGAAATTCTTTACTGTTTCCGTCTTTCTGATAAATATCTAAAACCGAAGAAGCTCTTCCGCCATAGCGAGCAGGAATTCCGCCTTTATACAATTTTAAATCCTTAATAGCATCGGGATTAAAGACGGAGAAAAAACCAAAAACGTGAGAAGAATTAAAAATAGTTGCTTCGTCTAATAAAATCAAATTCTGATCTGCGCCGCCGCCACGAACATTAAATCCCGAAGCGCCTTCGCCAGCATTTGTAACTCCTGGAAGCAGTAGAATCGATTTCAAAACATCGACTTCGCCCATTACAACCGGCATTCTTTTTATTGTAGCAATAGAAAGTTTATTGGTGCTCATTTCCGGCGATTTGGTATTGATCTTTCTTTTGTTGTCTGTAATTACAACTTCTTGGAGTTCTTCGCCGCTTTCGTTAATTGCAAAATTATTTTTGGTATTTTGATTTAGACTAATGGTTTTCTGAATGGTTTGATAACCTACGTAACTTATCTCGATTTCATGTTCGCCTTTGGGAATAGTAAGCGAATAAAACCCGTATTCATTGGTTGTTGTTCCAATTTTTAGAGCGGGAATATAAATATTTACTCCAATTAAGGTTTCATTATTTTTATAATCTGTAATGGTACCGCTTAAGGTAAATTTTTCCTGAGAGAATGATAGAAAAGTCGTTAAGAGCAGTATAAAAAGAAACCCAATTTTTTTACTAATCATTGTCTTGGTTTTGAAACACATAGTTAATAATTCTTACTAAATATAACTACGGAACGTTTGTTAAACATTAGTTAAGAATAATTTCTTTTTGTGATAGATTATCAGCACTTTAATTGATTTTTTACAGCAAAATTTTTTCGACGACGTTTTGTGTTTTTACAAATATATTAAACAAAAAAAGACAACCGTTTAAAGTTGTCTTTTTTAATATTTATAATGTATCGTAGAGGCGCACAGCAGTGCGTCTTTTGGATTGATTATTTTATTTCAGCGATAATTGCATTGAAAGTTGCACTTGGACGCATTGCTTTGCTCACTAACTCAGGAGTTGGTTGGTAGTAACCACCAAGAGTTTGAGGTTTTCCTTGTGCACCAATTAATTCTGCATCGATTTTAGCTTCATTAGCTTCAAGTTCAGCAGCAATTGGAGTAAAGATCGCTTTCAATTCAGTATCTTTATTTTGAGCTGCAAGAGCTTGTGCCCAATAGAAAGCAAGGTAAAAGTGAGAACCACGGTTATCAATTTGACCAACTTTACGAGCTGGAGATTTATCGTTTGCAAGGAATTTATCGTTTGCTTCGTCAAGAGTTTCAGATAAAACAATTGCTTTAGAATTGTCTAAAGATTGTCCTAAATGCTCTAAAGAAGCGCCAAGAGCTAAAAATTCTCCTAATGAATCCCAACGTAAATATCCTTCTTCAGTAAATTGCTCAACGTGTTTTGGAGCAGATCCTCCAGCACCAGTTTCGAACAATCCACCACCATTCATTAACGGAACGATAGATAACATTTTAGCCGAAGTTCCTAATTCTAAAATTGGGAATAAGTCAGTTAAATAATCACGTAAAACGTTTCCAGTTACAGAGATAGTGTCTAAACCTTTGATGATTCTGTCCAAAGTAAATTCTGTAGCAGCAATTGGGTTAAGAATACGAATATCTAAGTTTACAGTATTGTAATCTTTCAGGTATTTTTGAACTTTTGCGATCAATTCTCTATCATGCGCTCTGTTTTCATCTAACCAGAAAACAGCAGGAGTATCAGACAAACGAGCTCTGTTTACAGCAAGTTTAACCCAGTCCTGAATTGGAGCATCTTTAGCCTGACACATTCTGAAAATGTCATTTGCTTCAACGTTTTGCTCCATTAAAACAGTTCCTTTATTATCTACAACACGAACAACTCCGTCAGCTTTCATTTGGAAAGTTTTATCGTGAGATCCGTATTCTTCAGCTTTTTGAGCCATTAAACCTACGTTAGGAACACTTCCCATTGTTTTTGGATCAAAAGCACCGTGTTTTTTACAGAAATCGATTGTTGCAGTATAAACTCCAGCATAAGAACGATCCGGAATTACAGCAAGCGTATCTTGTTGTTTTCCTTCTTTATTATACATCTGTCCAGAAGTACGAATCATTGCCGGCATAGAAGCATCAACAATAACGTCAGACGGAACGTGTAAGTTTGTAATTCCTTTATCAGAATTTACCATTGCAAGAGCTGGTCCGTTTTCGATAGCTTTTGTAATATCAGCTTCAACTTCAGCTTGTTCAGGTCTTCCGGCAATTTTTGCATAGATATCACCTAAACCGTTTCTTGTATCAATATTTAATTCAGCAAATAAAGTTTCATATTTTTTGAAAAGATCAGCAAAATAAACTTCAACGATAGCGCCAAAGATAATTGGATCTGAAACCTTCATCATTGTAGCTTTTAAATGCACAGAAAGTAAAACACCTTCTTTTTTTGCTTCAGCAATTGCGCTTGCAACAAAAGTTTTTAAAGCGTGTAAGTTCAAAACAGAACTATCAATTATTTCACCAGCTTTAAGCGGAGTACTTGCTTTAAGAACAGTAGTTGTACCGTCTTTTGCAACAAATTCGATTTTTACATCATTAGCTTCAGCAACAGTAAGCGATTTTTCACTTCCGTAGAAATCACCGTTTGGCATAGAAGCAACTTTAGTTTTTGAGTCAGCAGACCAAGCGCCCATTGAGTGCGGATTTGCTTTTGCAAAATTCTTAACCGCTCTTGGCGCTCTACGATCAGAGTTTCCTTCACGTAAAACAGGATTTACTGCAGAACCTAAAACTTTAGCATATTTTGCTTTAGCATCTTTTTCGGCATCATTTTGAGGATCTTCCGGATAATTAGGAATTTTGTACCCGTGAGATTGTAATTCAGCAATAGCTGCTTTTAATTGCGGTACAGATGCTGAAATGTTTGGTAATTTGATGATATTAGCTTCAGGTTGTGTCGCTAATTGACCAAGTTCAGCCAAAGCATCTCCGGTTTTTTGATCATCAGTTAAAAACTCAGGAAAATTCGATAAAATTCTACCTGCTAAAGAGATGTCTCTAGTTTCAATAGCAATACCAGCCGTAGCAGTAAATGCTTGAACAATAGGTAAAAAAGAATAAGTCGCTAACAATGGCGCCTCATCAGTTAAGGTGTAATAGATTTTTGAATTCTGTGTCATTTTTTTTTTTTTTTATAATCGTATCGCCGAGATTAAGCGATGTAAAGGTATAGTCGGCTCAAAATGAGCGGAGCAAATATAATAAAAACAGTCCGAAAACGGTATAGTTTTCCCGAGAAATGCTGAAATTATCAGATTGTTATTTCGGACTCATTTAATTGCTAAATTGGTGATTTTGGTATTAAAAAATTACAGTTTTGATGAATCATAAGTAAAAGCAGAACATTTCGAAAAACGGAAATACTACAGTTCTATAAAATCATTTTGGTTTCGCTTCTTTTTGTATGAAAAATTGTATTTTTGACTAAAATGCAAGAGACATATAACAAATGTAAGATACATTGTTTAATATGTTTTTTACTTGTTGTTTAGTATTCCCCTTAATCATTATCTTTGAATTATGAGCACACTTACAAAACCAAATCATATAGGGCGAAAAATTAGCCGTATTCGTGAACTTCGAGATATGAAGCAAGAAGCTTTGGCGCAGGCTTTAGGCATTAGCCAGCAAACTATTTCGGCTATTGAAAACAGTGAAACTGTAGAAGAAGAAAAATTGGCAGATATTGCAAAAGCTTTGGGAGTAAGTGTAGAAGCAATTAAAAATTTTTCAGAAGAAAATATGATTAGCTATTTTAATACTTTCCACGATAATAGTATCAATAACGGTCATTTGGGACATAATAATAATTGTACTTTCAATCCTTTAGATAAATTAATTGAAACTTTTCAGGAAAAAGAAAAGCTTTACGAACGTTTATTACAAGCTGAAAAAGACAAAATCGAATATTTGGAAAAACTATTAAAAAAATAGAAAACCAATTGTTCATTAAATACAAACCGATGCTTTATGAGTATCGGTTTTTTTATTTTGGGCGTGCCCCGCCGAAAAAGGCGGGTCGGGCTATCCGCTACAAGTCCTCGCACTTCCTTCGTCAGGCTGTGGGCTTACCACTTCTATCCCTCACGCAAACGGTAGAACAAGAACATTTTTGTTTATTAGAAAATAAATCAATTTCATTATTTAAGACACCAGTTTTACACTTTTTTGTTCCATCGGAACATCTCATCGGTAGAAACGTTTGGTTTTATAAATAATGACATCAAAAACACATACAGATTATATACGCAATTTGTCAAACGTCCTTACAGGACGATATTTTTCACGATCTATTTTTTTTTCTACCGATGAGATGTTCCGATGGAACAAATTGTTGTAGACAATATCTTATCAGGTTGTTTGTTTATTAGAAAATAAATCAATTTCATTATTTAAGATACCCGTTTTTATGTTTTTTTGTTCCATCGGAACATCTCGTCGGTAGGAACGTTTGATTTTATAAATAATGACATTAAAAACACATACAGATTATATACGCAATTTGTCAAACGTCTTACAGGACGATATTTTTCACGATCTATTTTTTTTTCTACCGATGAGATGTTCCGATGGAACAAATTGTTTTTGACAAGATTGCGAATATTAGATAACGTAAACCTTTGTCAAATTTTTAAACTTTGACAAAGGTATCCACAGTTCTATTTGACAGAGCAAGAAAGCCAAAACTTAAACGAAATATTTTTTATGAAAATGATTGCCTTAGCCCCGATAGAAGAGGAAATCCTTTTGTGCCGGGGTTCGGCACAAAAGATTGAAACAAATAGCGGGATTAGCTCCTGAAAATTTTAAAAATCAGGCATAAAAAAAGCTCGTTTCAAATAAATGAAACGAGCTTTTTTATAACAAAGAGATAAATGATTATCTTCTTTTATCTTTAATCTTAGCTTTTTTACCAGTAAGTTCTCTGAAGTAGAAAATTCTAGCTCTACGTACAGCTCCTTTTTTGTTGATTTCAATTTTCTGTAAAGCTGGTAAGTTTACTGGGAAGATACGCTCAACTCCAATTGCACCTGACATTTTACGGATAGTAAAAGTTTCTGTGTTACCAGAACCTCTTCTTTGAATAACAACTCCTTTGAAAAACTGAGTTCTTGTTTTTTCACCCTCTTTAATTTCGTAGAAAACTGTGATAGTATCTCCAGCTCCAAAAACAGGGAAATCTTTTTTAGCAACTAATTCGGTTTGAACGAATTTCATTAAATCTGCCATGATATCTTATAATTATGGTTTTTATATAGAGCAACATTCACGGATCTCGCCAGAGGTTAGTCTAATTCGGGTGCAAATGTAGAAAATAATTATGAATTATAAATTGTTAATTGTAAATTATTTTAAGTTGTTGATAAAATGGCTGTTAAGGTGTTTTTTTGTTTCAGGTTTCAAGTTTGGATTGCGCAATGCAGGAAACCTGAAACAAAACAAACTTGAAACCTGAAACAAAACTTTTACTTTGGTTGCTGTTGCGTAACGCAATGAATCATTCCTCCATTTGCATATAAATTGCGAACATCGATTCCAATTACTTTTCTGGAAGGATATAAATTCTGAATCAATTGGTTTGCAACAGCATCATTTGGATCATTGTAATTAGGAACTAAAACAACCGTGTTTCCAATATAATAGTTTACATAAGAGCCTTTGTATCCTAGTTTTTTGCCATAAGTTGTTACAACATCATTCTTAGATAATGGCAGTTTTACAAAAGTATAGTTTTTGCCATTTATGTCTTTTGCATTATAAAGTGTATCAATATCGTTTTCAGGAACTTCCCAATACAACAAATCGTTTTCATTCATGGTTACGATTGTGTTTGTGTTGCCAAAACGTGCAAAACCATCAATGTGCATGTCTGTAATTTCTCTTCCTGCTTTTCCGTCAAGCCAAATAAAATGCGTTATTCCTAAATACTTTCTAAAATTTGCTTCGGCTTGTTGCTGCGTCATTCCGGGATTACGATTCGAATTTAGTATCGCGCTTTTGGTGGCTAATAAAGTTCCGTTTCCGTCTATTTCTACCGCTCCGCCTTCATTAATCATTACGTTATTTAAATCTATAACTGTCGTTTTTTGATCTTTTGCAATTTGCGACGGAATTGTATTGCAATTTTTGAAAGCTGCTTTTTTGCCCCAACCATTAAATCCCCAATCCTGAATTACCAATTGATTGTTTTTGTCTTTTACATAAATAGGACCATTATCTCTGATCCAAACATCATCGGTTTTAAAAATTTTAAATTCTATAGCTGACAAAGAAATCTTTGCATTTTTTAATAACTCAGTAATTCTGCTTTTTTCAGTAACATCGTAGGCAATTATATGCACTTTTTCGCTTGTTGCCAATGATTTCGTCATGGAAATCCACGTTGCATCTAAATCATTTCGATAGTCAATTCCGTATTGATATTGATGTGGCCATTGGAGCCAGGTTCCTTCATGTGGTGCCGATTCTTCGGGCATTGTATACATAATTTCGGTATTTTTTGATTCATCCGGTTTTGCCATTGCTTCGTCTTGCTGACAAGAAGGGAATAGCGGCAATAATAGTAGGGTTAGAAATAATTTATTCATCTTAGTTGTTGTTAATTAAATGTTTAGTGTCATTTGATACCGGTATTTTGACAGTACAAATGTATTTCTAAAGCGTAATTGCGCAGTTGTCCAAAATGGACAAGTTAAAGAAGAGGAATAAAAATCGCCGTAAGATAATCTGATGGAGTATCGCAATTTCCGTTGTTTGTAATATAATGTTCGATTACAGCTAAATGAGAGAATTCGACATTGTTGTTTAAAAACCATTTTCCAAAGATTTGCTGATATGTATCTTCTAAGGTTTCGTAACATCCATGATGAAAAAAACGAGCATATCGACCTCCAAAAATCTTTTTTACAGGAAGGTTTTTAGTGATAGTTTCGGTAACAATACAAGCTTCGTAAGTGCATTTAGTTTTTTCGGTAATCACAATATCATCTGTTATAATGCCGAAGAAATCTGTGATGGGTTCCGAAAATTCATTTTGTAATAAAGTATCCCAAAGAGTTTCTATTTCCGGATTGATATAAGAAGTTTTACAACTGGAATAATAAATTGTTTTTTCGGGAATAAAAAGAATTTCAGGTTCTAAAACAGGAGAAATGGTTTGTTGCGGAGGAACGTCGTTTAGTAAAAGTTCTTTTTGATTTCGCGCAACAGAAGGCGAACAATTGAAATGTTTTTTGAAAGTTTTCGAAAAAGACTGCACATCGGCAAATCCTACTTCAAGCGCAATATCTGAAATTGGCGCATTCGAATATAAAAGTTTTTTATAGCCGTTTTCTATTTTCAATCGGGTTTGATAAGCGCCAATTGTTTCCTTAAATAGAGAATAAAAAACACGCTGCAAATTTCGATAAGAGTAACTGGAAATATCTTCAAGAGAACTTATTGAGATGATTTGATTGTAATTCATCTCAATAAAATTCCGTGTATTGTAGATACGTTTTAGATTAAAATCACTCATTATTTTATCTAGTATTCAGTCGCAGTTTGCAGTCTTTTTTTTCAGCACGTTTAGACTGAAAACGGAGACTGAAAACTTTTCTAATGTCCTTCAAGCAAATCCGGCCTTCTGTTTTTTGTATGTTCAAATGCCATATCCTCACGCCATTTGTCGATTTTAGCAAAATGACCGCTCGTTAAAACCTCAGGAACTTTCCATCCTTTATAATCTGCAGGTCTTGTATATATAGGTCCTGAAAGTAAATTATCCTGAAAACTATCTGTTAATGCTGAAGTTTCATCACTTAAAACACCAGGAATTAACCTAATTAAAGCGTCTGATAAAACCAAAGCGCCTAATTCTCCGCCAGATAAAACGTAATCACCAATCGAAATTTCTTTGGTAATAAAATGATCACGAACACGCTGATCTACACCTTTATAATGTCCGCATAAAATGATAATGTTTTCATACATCGACATTGTATTCGCCATTTTTTGGTTCAAAGTTTCTCCGTCCGGCGACATATAAATGATCTCGTCGTATTCACGTTCGCTTTTCAAATGTGTGATACAAGCGTCAATTGGCTGAACGGTCATAACCATTCCGGCGCCTCCGCCAAAAGGATAATCGTCGACACTTTTTTGTTTGTTCGTAGTATAATCACGTAAATTATGAAAATGAACTTCAACCAGACCTTTGTCTATGGCGCGTTTCATGATCGAAGCCTCAAACGGACTTTTTAATAATTCCGGCAAAATCGTTATAATATCAATTCGCATTTTTTTTCTTCAAATAGTTCTAAGCGGCAAAGATACAAAGTTAATATTTGAGAATTTTAAGATTTTAAAATTGAAATAATCTCTTTCTAAGAATCTTTAGAATTTAATTTGTTTTATGTAATTTGTTTTAAATCAGTTTAATGAGGTTTTTGTTGTTGCGAATTTTAGTATATTTAAATTGTTTTTAGAATAATTTAAAACTAAAAGAAGATGAGAAAAACATTAATAATCGTTGTTTCAGTTTTTGTGTTTATTTCCTGTAACAACCAAAATCAGTCGAAAATGATAGGTACTAATCGAAATGAGAAATTGATAAAACAATACTTTGATTATTTTAATAATCATGATTGGAAAAAGATGTCGGAAATGTATGTTGAAACGGCAGATTTCAAAGATCCTTCTTTAGGACCTGGAATTGTAAAACAATCGCGCAAACAAACGGAAGATAAATATGCCGAATTGAATAAAATTTTCCCTGATTTGCATGATAAGATTATCCAAATTTATCCATCGGGAGAAAATCATATTATTGTGGAGTTTATTTCGACAGGAACCGCGCCGGATAATTCAAAATTGGAATTGCCTATTTGTACTATTTTCACAATTGATAATGGATTAATTACCAAGGATTTTACGTATTTCGATAATTTTCAAGATGAAGGCGAGAAGTAGGGTTTTGTTATAAATAGTGTAGTCCCTACGGGACAAAATGTTCTTGCTGAATATTGTGTTTTTACCAACATTTAGTTCCTAGCGGAACATCTTCTGTTTTTTTTGATAAAACGTGAATTTTTATTCCTGTTAAACAAGGACATTTTTTTTCAATGCTTAATTTCTAAATGGAATAAAAAACATATTTGTAATTTTATTCCTATAAAATAAATATCTTAGCAATAATTATTTATTACAAAAAAATAAAATAATTGTATAGATTTAAAATGTTCCGCTAGGAACTAAATGTTGGTAGAAAAAAAATAATATTTCACACAAAATTGTCCCGTTAGGGACTACACATTATGGCAAATACATATACCCAAATACACATTCATTTTGTTTTTGCCGTAAAATTTAGGCAAGCTATAATTCATAATGATTGGAAAGAAGAGCTTTATAAATACATTGCAGGAATTATTAAAAATAATAATCATAAACTCTTAGCGATAAATGGGGTTTCAGATCATGTTCATGTTTTAATTGGAATAAGACCTGCACAATCAATTTCTGATTTGATGAAAAATATCAAACAAGATTCTTCAAAATGGATTAATACAAATAAGTTTTTAAAAATTCATTTTGAATGGCAAGAAGGATATGGAGCGTTTTCATATAGCAGATCCCAGTTAAATGCAGTAGCTAATTATATTGAGAATCAGGAAGCACATCATAAAAAGAAAACTTTTAGAGAAGAATATATTGACTTTCTGGAAAAATTTGAAATAGATTATGATGAAAAGTTTATTTTTAAAGAATTAATTTAGAATTGATTTTTTAAACGACATACTGAGAAAATAAATGAAGAAAATAGCTATTCTAATTTTTATAATATTTTGTTCCTGTAATAAAGAAAAAGTAAAAGAAATTCCGAGAAAAATTCCAAAAGAAACTCCTCAGGAAGCGCCATATTTTAAACAAATCAAAAGTAATGACGTTAAATTGCCGAAACCAATTTATGGAGATTGGCTGTATTCCCGCAAAGACAAAGGACAAACTTTTGAGCAATATTTCAGGTCCAATCATATCGTTCCAACAAAAGACGCGAATATTATTTATATAAGACCGATTGGGAATTTTACTTCTTTGCAAAAGAAACAAATTCAGCTTACAAATGAATATTTAGAAATTTACTTTCAATTAAAAACAAAAACTTTAGAACCTATTTCTAATGATGTAGTTCCAAATTCTGCCAGAAGAATAATGTATGATCATGAGCAGTTATTGGCGGGTTATCTTTTAAATGATATTTTAAAAGAAGAAGAACCTGTAAACAGAATTGCTTTAATGGGACTTTCAGAACTGGATTTGTATCCTAAACCAGAATGGAATTATGTTTTTGGTTTGGCTTCTTATCGTGATAAAGTTGGCGTGAGTTCAATTTACAGATTGCAGGACGGGAAATTAACAGCTGAAAATTTTAATCTCTGTTTGTCACGATTGCTAAAAATAAGTTCTCACGAAATTGGACATATGTTTGGTTTGCATCATTGTACGAATGCAAATTGTGTTATGAATGGCACAAATAGTATGGATGAAACCGACAGACATTCGATAAGATTATGTTCTGTTTGCCAAAGAAAATTGAATTCCTGTATTTCATATGATAATAAAAAGAGATTAACGGATTTAGAAAAATATTTTAAAAAGAATGGCTTAAATGATGAATCTGAATTGATGAAGAAAGACATTAAAGTGATTCAATAAACGGAAATGGGAAAAATAAAAATTCTGGCTATAACTGGCAGTACGAGAAAAAATTCGAGCAATTATAAAATTCTAAAATATATTTCAGAACATATAAAAACGGAATTTGAAGTTGAAATTTTCGAAGATTTGGCTGAAATTCCTCATTTTAATCCGGATTTAGATACAGAGAATCCGCCAAAACAAGTTGAGGTTTTTAGAAATAAAATTATCGTGGCTGACGGAGTTATTATTTGTACACCGGAATATGTTTTCAGTTTACCCGGAAGTTTGAAAAATGCTTTAGAATGGTGCGTTTCAACGACTATTTTTTCGAATAAAAAGATAGGATTAATAACCGCTTCTGCTTCGGGAGAAATTGCACATGAACAGTTAATTTTAATAATGAAAACGCTCGAAGCTAAATTCGAAGAAAATACACAGCTTTTAATACAAGGCGTTCGCGGAAAAATTAATGAAGAAGGGGAAATTATAAATGGCGAAACTAATATTGCGCTTCAAAAGTTTATTTCTAATTTCGAAAATCAATTTTAGTATTTCAATTTGAAGCAATTAATTCTCTCGTTTTAAAATAAAATATGATCACAAGAAGAAACTTTTTAATCAATACCAGTTTGGCTGCAACGGCAGTTTTAGCCTTGCCATCATTAGCATTTACTATGGATAAAAAAGAAATAGGTTTACAATTGTATACTTTAAGAGATGAACTTCCGAAAGATGTGAAATCGACTTTAGCAAAAGTGGCAGAAGCAGGATTTACAACTGTTGAAACGTATGGTTTTTCTATTAAAGATCAATTTTGGGGATTGTCTCCAATTGAATTAAAGAAAATATTAGACCAAAACGGACTTAAAGCTGTAAGCGGACATTATAACTTGGGAAGCTTTTTAGCTGATGGAGATATAACAGAATTGAAAGCAGCAATTGAAGCTGCTGCGATTTTGAAAAGTGAATATCTAACAATTCCGTGGGTTGATGAACCGCTTAGAAAAAATATTGAGGATTATAAAGTTATTGCAACGCGATTGAACGAAGCTGCTAAAATGTGTCAGAAAGCTGGTTTAAAGTTGGCGTATCATAATCATGATTTCGAATTTCAAAAACACGACGGAATTACCGGATATGAAATTTTATTGAAGGAAACAGATAAAGATTTGGTTCATTTTGAGTTAGATTTATATTGGGTTGTTCGCTCAGGAAATGATCCAATTCAATTGTTTAAAGAAAATTCAGGACGTTTTAAAATGTGGCATGTAAAAGATATGGATAAATTAAATTCGGCTTTGAATACAGAAATTGGTTCGGGTTCAATTGATTTTAAAACTATTTTTAGAGAAGCAAAACAATCCGGAATGAAACATTTTTTTGTAGAACAAGAGAATAATTATAATCCAAATCCTTTTGATTCGATTAAAACAAGTTGTGATTTTATATCTAAAAATTTGCTTTAGAATTAAATCAGCTAAAAAAATATTGTACAAATTCAATTAAAAAAAGATATGCAAAGTTTCGGGACAAGCAAAGAATTTATAAAAGGAGATGAAATAGAGTGGGAAATAGTTGGAGAAGGAATCAAACGCAAAATTCTGGCTTTTGATGATAAAGTAATGTTGGTGAATGTTCATTTTGAAAAAGGCGGAATTGGCGTCTTACACGAACATTATCATTCTCAGGTAACTTATATTTCCAGCGGAAAATTTGACGTTACGATTTCGGGCGTTACACAAACATTAAAAGAAGGCGATAGTTTTTATATTCCGCCTCACGCGATTCATGGCGTTGTTTGTTTAGAAAGCGGTATGCTTACAGATGTTTTTAGTCCTGCAAGAGAAGATTTTTTAAAATAGAATTGAATAAAGAAAATCAGTAAACATCTGTTTAATCGGTATCAATTTTTAGAACACAGATGACGCAGATTCACACGGATTTTATACAGTCGTAAGGTTTTAGAAATCAAGATAATCCTTAAGAAAAAGATCTAATTGGATTCCGGATTTGAAAAATTTATAGATTTTTTAAAGTTTTGGTAAAAATTAGATTGGTATTTTTGCAAAATGAATTTATCCAAAACGAATGTCTTATTTATGGCAGCTTGCACTGGACTTATAGTTGCAAATCTGTATTACTGCCAACCTTTAATTGTTTTAATTGCCAACGAATTTAAAATTCCAGAAGCCAGCGCGGGTACAATCACGTATCTAACGCAAGCCGGTTATGCGATTGGTTTGTTTTTTATGGTTCCGCTGGGCGATAAAATAGAACGTAAAAAGCAAATTTTAATTACCACTTTTGCTTCTGTAATTGCGCTAATTCTTGCTGCTACGGCAAAAAGTTTTTTTCTGTTACAAATGGCTTCTTTATTAATCGGAATCACTTCAATTGTTCCGCAGCTTATTTTGCCTTTGGCAGCTTCTTTGAGTGCGCCGGAACAACGAGGAAAAGTAGTTGGAACCATTATGAGCGGTTTACTTGTTGGTATTTTACTTTCAAGAACCTTAAGCGGATTCATTGGGCAGGTTTTGGGCTGGAGATCGATGTTTTATATCGCCGCCGGAATTTGTTTGTTGATCTTTTTTGTAATTCAAAATAAATTTCCAGTTAATAAACCTCAGTTTCAAGGAACTTACGGTCAGTTGATTCAATCTCTTTTCACACTTATAAAAACGCAACCAGTATTACGTGAAGCAACAATTATTAATGTGTTTAGTTTTGCACAATTTGGAGCTTTTTGGACGACAATGGTTTTATTACTTTCAGGAGCGCCTTTTCATTTTAATAGTGCTACAATTGGTTTATTTGGGATTGTAGGAGCTTCAGGAGCTTTAGCAGCGCCTTTAGTGGGAAGATTAGGAGATAAAGGAGGTTCGAGAGTCGCTGTAGGTTACGGTTGTTTATTGATATTACTTAGTTTTATAATTTTTTATTTTTCAATAGAAAGTGTCATCGGAATCGCTATCGGAATTGTATTTATTGACATAGGAATTCAAGGTGTTCATATTTCAAATCAAACCCGAGTTTATTCATTGCTTCCCGAAGCCAGAAACAGACTAAATACTGTATTTATGTCGTTTAGCTTTTTAGGAACTGCCGCCGGATCTGCTTATGGATTATTATTATGGAAACTTGGCGGATGGCATGCTGTTGCTATTGGCTGTGTTGGACTGTCATTACTCTCATTTGTAGTTTACGGTCTTACTTATAAATCAAAGTCTAAAAAATAGAAAGCGCAAATTGATATAAAATTAATTTGTAAATTTGCAATCAAATTAAAAATAACAACAATGGAAAACGGAATATACGCTAAATTCAACACTGGTAAAGGTTCGATTTTAGTAAAACTTACACATGATTTAACACCAGGAACCGTAGGGAATTTTGTAGCTCTTGCAGAAGGAAATATGGAAAATAAAGTAAAACCTCAAGGACAAAAATTCTATGATGGATTAACATTTCATAGAGTAATTCCTGATTTTATGATTCAAGGTGGTTGTCCAAAAGGAACTGGAACTGGAGATCCTGGATATAAATTTGATGATGAATTTCACCCAAGTTTAAAACACGATCGTCCGGGAGTTTTAGCAATGGCAAATTCAGGACCTGCAAGTAATGGTTCTCAATTTTACATTACTCACGTTCCAACTTCTTGGTTAGACGGAAAACATACTGTTTTTGGTCACGTAATCGAAGGTCAGGATGTTGTTGATGCTGTAGCTCAAGGAGATTCTCTTGACAATGTAGAAATTATCAGAGTTGGAGAAGAAGCTGAAAAATTCAACGCTATTGAAGCTTTCATCGCTTTAAAAGGTGCTCGTCTAAAAAGAGATGCAGCTTTAAAAGCAGAATCTGAAGCAAAAATGGAGCAATTAGCTGCTGGTTTTGATAAAACTGATAGCGGTTTACGTTACAAAATGATCCAAAAAGGAGACGGTAAAAAAGCTGAAGCTGGTAAAACAGTTGCAGTTCACTACGAAGGATCTTTAGAAAACGGAAAAGTTTTTGATTCTTCTTACCCACGTAAAAAACCAATCGAATTTAGATTAGGTCAAGGTCAGGTTATCGAAGGATGGGACGAAGGTATTGCTTTGTTACAAGTTGGAGATAAAGCTCGTTTTGTAATTCCATCTGATTTAGCTTATGGAGCTTCAGGTGCAGGAGGAGTTATTCCACCAAACGCAACTTTGATTTTTGACGTTGAATTAATGGACGTAAAATAAGAAATTTAGATACAATTTAGTATTGTTTTAAATAGTAATCCCATATGCTTCGGCATATGGGATTTTTTTATATTTACTTAAAAAATAAGTAAAACGATGAAAACAAAAATCTTAATCCTAGCAGCTGTAGTGTTGTTTGTAGTTTCGTGTGGTACTAAAAAAGCAGCTCCGGCTACACCAGCAACTCCAGCGGTAACTGAGGCAGCAAAACCTACAGCATTAACGCCTGAATTGGCAGAAGGAAAAAACTTGTACGAGAATAGTTGTGCAAGATGTCATAAGTTGTATGACCCAAAGAAATTTAGTCAGGAAGATTGGAAACCAATTTTAGTAAGAATGCAGAAGAAAGCGAAGTTAGATGATACGCAAATGGCTTCGATATCAAATTATATAACTTCTCAATTATAAGAAGTTGTTTCAGTAAATTCAATAAAACTATTCAGTAAATTTAATTTTATTGGATAGTTTTTTGTTTAAAATAGAACATAAAAAAACACCTTCACAAATGAGGTGTTTATAAAATTAAGAAATGCTTTCAGAAGTATTGCTTACAGCAACTATTTTTAAAGTTTTTATTCCAGCCGGCAATTCCCAATCAACTTCGTCATTTTCTTTAAATCCAATAATAGCAACGCTTAAAGGCGCTAAAATTGAAATTTTACTTTCTTTTACATCAGCAAATGAAGGTAAAACGATCTGAATTTTCATTTGTTTCTTAGCTTTTACATCTTCAATAGTGACATAAGAATTGATTCTCACGATCGAATTGTCTAATTCGCCCTCTTTACTAATTATTGCGCGGTCTAATTCCTGCGAAAGCTGATTGGCTTCTTTTGTATTTGTCGAATTTTTACTTTTTACAATCAATTCCCTTAAGAAATGATAATCTGTTTTACAGAAAGTGGGTGTTGGTTTCATAACTATGTATATTATATATTATTATTATTATTATTATTATTATTATTATTATTATTTATTGTTTAAACGTGTTGAATTTTAATGTTTTACAGGTAACAAGTACAATTGTTTTTCAAATCGCATTTTGCAATTGAAATGAAATAAAAGACTCTGTTTTTTGGAAATTTTTGATTGAAAAAACCACGAAATTATTCGAGAGAGTATTTACTCTTTCAAATAAAATAAATGATTAAAATTTGGTAAAAATCCTCCGCCTGAAAGAAGAAATTGAAATAGACGGAGGCCTAATTAATAAAGGCCTTACTATGTGAAATAAATGCAACAGTAAGCGGTTTTCTTTTTAAAGAAAACAAAAAGATTATTGCTGTAAATATATTTATAGTGCTCACAATGAGAAAATTTGTTGATTTGCAAATATAAGAAAAGTTTTCGGAAAAATCAGAATTTTCACTTCCATTTGATGTTACAACCAATACTTGGTTTTTGAGGACCTTTCAGATTTCGGTTATAAATAAGAGAATCAATTGCATTTCGTAAATCACTTCCGCTTAACGGAATTCCGTTTCCAGGTCTTGAATCATCTAGTTGACCGCGGTAAAATAAGCGATCCTGATTGTCAAATAAATAAAAATCCGGAGTACATGCAGCTTCATAGGCTTTGGCAACTTCTTGACTTTCATCATATAAATAAGGAAAATCTACTTTATTCTGAAAAGTAAATTCCGTCATTAATTCAGGAGAATCCTGTGGAAATTTTTCTACATCATTACTGGAAATTGCAATTACGCCAAGTCCTTGAACACGATAATCATTGGCAATCATAACGATTTCATTAATTACATGAAGCACAAATGGGCAATGATTGCACATAAAAATTACAAGCGTACCTTTTGATCCCTTCAAATCTTCATACGAGTATTCATTATTCGAATTGGTATCTTTTAATTTAAAACTCGGAGCAATCGTTCCAAGCGGAATCATATTTGAAGGTGTACGTGCCATTTTTACAGAAATAAGTTCTTCAAAAATAACTTTAATATTCTGTAAAAGAAAGAGTGTGAGAAGAAATGTTGGTTCTGAATTTTTAGCCGCAGATTTTACGGATTTTAATAATTTTTAAAATCCGTAAATCTGTGGGCTATATTATTTTACGAATTCAAAAATTCAAGTAAGTCTTTATTTAATTTGTCTTTTTCAGTATAGAACAAACCGTGTGGAGCGCCTTCGTAAACAATGAAAGTATTGTTTTTTATTGCTTTGGCTGTTTTTTCTGAACTAACTTCAATAGGGACATTTTTATCATCTGTTCCGTGAATTATTAATGTTGGAACTTTGATCGTTTGAAGCTCGTCTCTAAAGTCGGTATAGTTTAAAGATTCTGCACATTGCAATGTTGCTCTTGGCGATGCTACTGCACATAAATTTCGGTAATGTTCTAACAAGGGCGTACTTAAAGGTTTATTGATAATATTGACGCCAAAGAATATTTTGCCAAAATTATCCAAAAAGCCAATTCGGTCTTCATTTATAGACACGGCTGTTGCTTCACTTTTCTCTTTTGGACGACCTTCAGGGTTATCATCAGTTTTTAATAAAAATGGAACTATAGAAGAAATTAACGCTGCTTTTGTAACGCCTTTTCCGCCATAACGGCTAAAGTAACGTACAACTTCGCCACCGCCCATTGAGAATCCAACCAGAGTTACATTTTCTAATTGAAGCTGCTCAATAATTTCTTTTAAATCATCTGTCAAAGTATCATAATCATATCCTTCATAAGGTTGTGACGATTTACCAAATCCGCGGCGATCATAAGCAATTACACGATAATTATTCTGAACCAGAAAATCAATTTGATATTCCCACATTTCGTTCGAAAGCGGCCAGCCATGAATCAAAATTACTGGTTTTCCCTTTCCGTAATCTTTAACGTATAGCTTTACGTTTTTATCAGTTTCAATATATTTATCGGTATTTAATTGCTGAAGATCAAAATCAGAATCTCTAAGAGAAAGGTTGGTGTTTATGAGAGTATTTTCCATTTTATATATTTTTTTAGTGTGTCTTCGTGAGGTGATATGTAAAATTAGGAGACGAACTAAAAAAACGGTTATAGAATTAGTGGGAATAATTACAAAATTTATAGGTTTGTAAAAGAACAAATATTGAAATAAAATGGATTTAACCTGGAGCGAATTTGAAAGAACCGATATGCGTGTCGGAACCATTATTGAAGTAAATGATTTTCCCGAAGCAAGAAAACCGGCTTATCAGCTTACAATTGATTTTGGTACCGAAATTGGAATCAGGAAATCATCAGCACAAATAACAACACATTACAAAAAAGAAGATTTATTGAACCGCCAAATTATATCGGTCGTAAATTTTCCTAAAAAACAAATCGGAAAATTCATGAGCGAATGTCTGGTTCTTGGCGCAATAGGCAAGGAGGGAGACGTAATTTTATTAGCGCCTGATTTTAAAATAGAAAATGGACTTAGGATTGGGTAAATAGTATTCAGTTTTCAGTTTTTTAGTATTCGGTTTTTACTGCGAATTTGCTATACTTGTACTATTAAATTTAACCGCAAAGTCAGTAAAGATTTTTCGCAAAGTTCGCAAAGTTTTTATACTAAGCTTTGCGAACTTTGTGGTTAATTTTTGCCACGAATTCACGAATTATTTTTTAGAATCTAGCTTTGTGAACTTAATCAGTCAAAACCTTTGCAACCTTTGCGAAAAACCTTTGCGAACTTTGCGGTAAAATCTTCACCACAAATCCGCACGAATTATTTTTCAGAATCAAGTCTTACGAGCTTCGCGGTAAAATTTTCACCACTAATTTTAGGGATTATCGACTATATAATTACCATTAATAAATTTGAGTTTAAATCGAGGAAGCGTAATTCCTTCAACGGAAATCTCATTTAATTGTCCTTTCAATGTAACATATTTGCCTTCTAATTCGCTTTTTGGTTCTTTTATTCCCTTTTCAATTTTGACATATTCAAATGAAAAAATTTGTGTTCCTGCTGCATTATTTACTCCTGTAAAAAATGTATTTGGTTCTTCATCTTTTAAGCTTGTACAATTGACATAACAATTGCTATTAAATGGATGCGCAGGCATAATCATTTCTTTCGATTGCAGAAATTTCACTTTTTGTAAAGCTTCTTTTTGAGTCAGTTTTTTTTCGTTTAAAAGTCCCGCAGTCGAATAAACGTACATATATCTTAAAACTTGTTTCTCAGTTTCCAAAGAGTCAATTGGTTCTGCAGTATTAAGTAGTTCTTTTGCCAGTTTTTCAGATTTTGTCCAATTTTCGTTAGTGAGATTTTCTATCAAAAGATTGAAATTATCTTCAAATGAATTGTTTTTCTTTTCTTGGCAGAAGCAAAGGTTTGTAACTAAGAAAGCTATTAGAAAGAAGTTTTTCATGTAAGCTGTTTTTAAAATTAATTAAGTAATAGATCGAAAACAAAAAAGATGATTAAAGCACTGAATAGAAATAATAATGCAGGTAGTATTAAGTTTAAAATTGCTTTACCTGTTGAAATTTTTTGCACAACAGAAGTTCCAATAACAATTAGTACAACTGTCCAGATGATTAAAATTAAATCAATAAAGTAGAAAGTCCAATAAAGAATGGTATCAAATAATCCGTTATAAAGATCTGAAAAACTTGATTCAAAGATTGCATTTCCGTAAATCAAAATCCGAAGGAAAAGTATAAATAACGAAGCAATTATTGGTAAACTTGAATAAGCGATCACTCTTAAAATAGATTGAGTGTCTCCAACGCCATTAAACCATTTTCCTGTCCAACTAATTAAAAAAGCGTAAATATAATTAACTAGCCAGCCAAAGAGTATACCGCTTATTACGCCAAAAAAAATGATGGTCCAAAAGGATAAATTATCACCAACATTTTTGGAAATCGCCTTATCAAATGATCTTACTATTCCTGAAAGAGTTAAAAACAAAATAATGTTCTTGTTGTATTTATAGTCATTTATAAATCCAAATGTTTCTTTAGGAGAAAACCATATTTTTGTTAAAATGTTTTTTGGTGTAACGGTAGCTTCTTGTTGGTAATTATTGTCCTCAATCATTATTATGTGCCGTAATATTTTTAATTAGTTGCTGTAAAATTTCCTGTCCTTCTTCCCAATATTTTAAATCAGAATCTGAGTTAATATGCCCTTGTTGTCCGACGTTTACAAAATCGCTTCCCCATTTTTCGGCAAAATATTGTTTTCTTTCGAAAGAAGCATAAGGATCATTTTCGCTTGCCACAACTATTGAAGGAAAAGGTAATTTTGAAATTGGCATTGGCGCAAAATTCCGAACAGATTCCGGAGTATGTTGAGGTGAATCTACATCAGCGGGAGCGACCAATAATGCGCCAACAATATTCTTGTTTGTATTTGCTGCTGCCCAATGTTGTACTAACGAAACTGCCAAACTATGCGCAACGAGAATAGTTGGACGATCGAGTTTAGCAACTTCTTCATTTAAGCGTTCAATCCATTCTTCGCGAATAGGTTCGTCCCAATTGTCCTGAACTAAACGAATAGAATTTTTAAATTTTTTATGCCAAAAGGTTTGCCAGTGTTTTACGCCTGAATTTCCTAATCCGGGTAGTATTAATAAGTTTGTTTCCATTGCCGTGGATTTTATTTAGAGATTATTTTTTGTGTTCCTTTATAATTCGGTTTACTTCGTTTACAAGCAACGGAAAACCAGGTTCAGTCATTCCGTGTCCATAACCGTCCAGTTCATAGAGTTTAGTTTGTTTATGTCCAACTAATTTCATCATGCGCGCCATATAGGCGTTTTCTTCGTATCGACCCAACATTTCCAGTTCACGATCTCCTGTAATTAATAAAAGTGGCGGAGCATCAGCGCGAACATAAAACAAAGGAGCAAAAGCATCAACAGTTGGTGTAGTATCAGGAATTCCGTTTTCTTTTCTAATTTGAAAATGCGTAATACATTGTCCGCTAAACGGAATTAATCCAGCGATTTTATTCGCATCGATTCCTTCTTTTTGAAGCCATTTTTTATCAAGACCAATCATCAAGCCCAGATATCCTCCAGCAGAATGTCCTGACACGAAAATTAAAGAAGTATCTCCGCCATAAGACGCGATATTGTTAAATGCCCAAGAAACGGCAGCAGCGGCATCTTCAATAGCTTTTGCGGCTTTTACTTTTGGCGCTAGTCTATAATTCACACCAATAATCGCAAAACCTTTATTTTTTAAAGCTTCAGGAATTTCTTTGCTTCCACCGGTTAATCCACCGCCATGAAACCAAACGATTGTAGCAAAGTTTTTGGTGTTTTTTGGATAATAAATATCAAGAACACAACGTTCATTTATATAACTATCAGACTTATTGGTTGGTGCGTTATAATATTGAATATTTGATTTTGTTTCGTATTCTAAGTTTTGAGAAAATGAAGCAATCCCAATAAAGAATAAAACAAGTAAGAGGATTGTTTTTTTCATTTTAAAAATGGAATTATTATTAACTAGTTTTAGGCAGTTTGTATAATCTAAAATCTAAACTCTGCAATCTAAAAATAATAAATTTATATATAAAAAAAGTCCAAAATGCGGGACATATTGGACTTGTACTTTTAAAAAAGTTATATTCGACTAAATATCGTCAAAATCAATATCAGTAAAACTAGTTCTTTGCGTTTCCGGCTTATCAGAACCGTATTCTTTTTTGAAATCTTTTTGGTGTCTTTCAGAAATTACTTCTTCGCCTTTGTGGTTCAAGACATATGAAGTCATTTCTTCTAGTATTTCGGCAAAAGCACTAAAATCTTCTTTGTACAAGTAAATTTTGTGTTTTTTAAAATGAAAAGAACCATCTTCTTCAGTAAATTTTTTACTTTCGGTAATCGTGATATAATAATCGTCAGCTTTAGTAGCTCTCACATCAAAGAAATAAGTTCTTCTTCCTGCTCGTAATACTTTAGAAAAAATCTCTTCTTTTTCTAACATGTCATTTTCTCTCATAATACGTTCTATCATTTTTTGGAATTAATAGTACTCAAAAATCATAAAAAATTATCTATTACGCAACATTTAAAGTAATTCTTTTTCCGAAAGTTGTTTTAAATATAACGATGAATAATAGCCTTCCTGATTTATTAATTGATTATGAGAGCCTTGTTGTATGATTCTTCCGTCTTCTAAAATGATTATTTTGTCGGCATTCTTAGCCGATGAAACTCGATGACTGACTATTATTGTAGTTTTATCTTTACAAATTCCGAACAAATTGCTTAAAATCGTTTCTTCGGTTTCAGTATCTACCGCAGACAAACAATCGTCGAAAAGTAAAATAGCCGGGTTTTTAATAATCGCACGCGCAATAGATACACGTTGCTTTTGTCCGCCCGAAAGTGTGATTCCTCTTTCTCCTAAAATAGTGTCATATTGTTTGTTAAAAGCAATGATATTATCGTGAACCACAGCGCTTTTGGCTGCTTCTTCAACTTCTTCGTTAGTGGCGTTTTGATTGCCAAATTTGATATTATTTTTAATCGTATCCGAGAATAAAAAAGCATCCTGAGGCACAATTCCAATGTTGTTTCTTAAATCATTTAAATTTAAAGTACTTATTTCGTTTTGGTCAATTATGATTCTTCCTTCCGTAACATCATATAAACGGGAAATCAATGATAATATTGTAGACTTTCCAGAACCTGTTTTGCCCAGAATTGCCAATGTTTCTCCTTTTTTTACTGTAAAAGTGACATTTTTCAGCGCTTCAATATTAGTATCTTCATAAGTATAACTCACATTTTCGAACGCAATAGAACCTTGAATATCAGAGTGATTTTCGTTATTGTTTGTGATTTCCGGTTCAATTTTCAAAAATTCATTCAAACGTTTTTGAGAAGCTTCTGCTTCCTGAACCATTGACGAAACCCATCCTAACGAAGCTACAGGCCAGGTTAGCATATTTACATATAAAATAAACTCAGCAATTGTACCAATATTTGCAATCGTTCCGTTGATGTACATTACACCTCCAAAATAAATTACCACAAGATTACTGATTCCGATTAAGGCGATCATCAAAGGCCCAAATAACGATTGAACTTTGGCTAAATCTAAGCTCTTCTTTTTGCTTTCATCGGCAAGAGCCACCATATTATTCTGATGTTGATTTTCTAAAGAATACGCTTTTATAACACGAATTCCTGAGAATATTTCTTGTGAAAAACTCGAAACTTTTGACAGGTATTGCTGAAAAGTAGTGCTTCGTTTGTTGATTTCTGAACTCAGTTTAAAAATGCAATACGAAAGAATTGGCAACGGCAGAATAGTGTATAAAGTCAGCAATGGCGAAACATTATACATATATATAATAACGATGGCAAAACGGATAAAGGTGTTTATCGTGTACATAACCGCCGGACCAACATACATACGAACTTTAGAAACATCTTCGCTGATACGATTCATTAAATCTCCTGTTCGGTTTTGCTTGTAGAAGTTTTGCGAAAGATTCTCGTATTGTTTGAAAACCTCATTTTTTAAATCAAACTCGATATGACGCGACATTACGATTAAAGTCTGGCGCATTAAAAAAGTTAGAAAACCCGCAACAATTGTAGTTGCTATGATTAGCAGTACGTTATGAATTAATCCTTCGCGATAAGTATCAATAATTGCTTGCGAAGTTTGATCTGCTTTTGGCAGTTTATCAAACTTCTCGATCGCGTTTAAGGACTTGCTAATTAGTTTTGGAGTAAATAAAGAGAATATTTGTGCGATTATGGTGATTAAAATTCCTAAAGAGAAACTATATTTATATTTAATGAAATATTTGTTTAAATAGCTTAATTCTTTCATTTTTTTAAGAGATTCAATGTTGAAATGTTTGGATTTTATAAATTATTATGAATTAAAGTTAGCGTAATTTATAATTTTATCAGAACAAATCGATTGTTTAATTGTTATTTTAAAGATAAAAAATTAGCACATATGCATTTTTTAATTATGTTTGAGATGTCTTTTTGACAAATTCATAATTTTAACTAATAAATACTATCGCTATGGATGCAACTTTCGCAACTGGAAAGGAACTTCAAAAAATGGATCCGGTTTTTGGTCAATTATCTTTTGACGATCACGAACAAATTGTTTTTTGCAATGACAAAGATACAGGTTTAAAAGCAATTATTGGTATTCATAATTCAGTTATGGGGCCAGCTTTGGGAGGTACTAGAATGTGGAATTATAATACTGAATGGGAAGCGTTAAACGATGTTTTGCGTCTTTCAAGAGGTATGACATATAAATCTGCGATTACCGGACTTAATATTGGTGGTGGTAAAGCAGTAATTATTGGTGACGCTAAAACGCAAAAAACTCCTGAGTTAATGCGTAAGTTTGGTGAGTTTGTTCACTCTCTTGGTGGAAGATATATCACTGCAGAAGATGTTGGAATGGAAACTAAAGACATGGACACTGTTAGAGATGTAACGCCTTATGTTACAGGAATCTCTGAAGAAAGAGGTGGCTCTGGAAATCCTTCTCCTGTAACGGCTTATGGTGTTTATTTAGGAATGAAAGCTGCTGCTAAAAGTCAGTTTGGTACTGATGTTTTAGACGGTAAAAAAGTTTTGGTTCAGGGAATTGGTCACGTTGGTGAAGCTTTGGTTGAGTATTTGACTAAAGAAGGAGCGATCGTTACAATTACAGATATTAACGAAGAAAAATTATATCAGGTAGCTCAAAAATACAACGCTACAATTTATACTGGTGAAGATTTATATACTGCAGATGTTGATATTTATGCGCCATGTGCAATGGGAGCAATTATCAATGATAATACTGTAGATAAAATTAAAGCTAAAGTAATTGCCGGAGCTGCGAATAATCAATTGGCTGACGAGAATGTTCACGGAGCGAGATTACAAGAAAGAGGTATTTTATATGCGCCGGATTTCTTGATCAACGCTGGTGGAATCATCAATGTTTATGCTGAATTAGAGCACTACGGTAAAGCTGAAATCATGTCTAAAACAGAAAATATCTATAATACTACTTTAGAAATTATCGATTATGCTGTAAAAAACGGAATGACAACGCATAAAGCTGCTTTAACAATTGCTCAAAATCGTATCGATTTGAGAAAAATTGAAAACGCTGCTAAAAAGTAATTAATTTCAATTTATAATATTAAGTCTCAGTTTACAGTTTGGTCTGTAAACTGAGACTTTTTTTATGTGCAAACTACAGTTGACCACTAAATTCTGAAAACTGACCACTAAAACGACGACTTTTTTACGAATTAATTTTAATATAAGGATTGAAATTCCTAATTTTGCAGACTAATTTTTAAATGTTCTTACAAGGTGGTAAATAGAAGACACATACGCGTTAAAGTAATGCAATCCATTTATGCAATGCATCAAAGCGGTTCTGATAATATGGAAAAAGAAGAGAAATTTCTTTTTTACAGCATAGACAATATTCAGGACTTATATCTTATAATGCTTTCTTCATTAATTGAAATCTGCAAAAAAGAATCTGTTTTTTTACATCTTTCAAGCAAAAAACATCTTGCAACTGCTGCAGAACGTAATCCAAACGAAAAATTCGTTAAAAACAAAATTTTTCAACTTCTTGCCGAAAGCAATTCTCTTAGCATCGCTCTAGAAAATCGTAAAATCAACAACTGGTCATTAAATGACGATTATATCATTTTACTTTTAAATGATATTAAAGCAAGCGATTTGTATGCGAAATACATGAGTACAACTACAAATACTTTTGAAGAAGACAGACAATTTGTAATTGATTTGTTTGCTGATGTAATTGTTCCTAACGAAAAATTATACGAGTATTTAGAAGATGATAAATTGACTTGGGTTGATGATATTCCTGTTGTAAACACACATATCATCAAACAATTGAAAGCAATCAAAACAGAAGATCCTGACGATTTTAGAGTGCCAAAATTGTATAAAGATGTTGAAGATAAGGATTTTGCTAAAGACTTGTTCAGAAGAACAGTTTTGAACGAATCTATTTTGGCAAAAGAATACGATGATAAAACACCAAACTGGGACAGTGAAAGAATTGCTGAAATTGATACTATTATCTTGAAAATGGCAATTTGTGAGTTCTTGAAATTCCCTTCGATTCCAGTGAAAGTAACTCTTAACGAATATTTAGAAATTGCTAAAGAGTATTCTACACCAAAAAGTAGTATTTTTATCAACGGAATTTTAGATAATCTTGTTAAAGAGCTTACCGCTAATAAAAAGATGATTAAAGTTGGACGCGGATTAATGTAAGATCTGAGAATACTCAATTTTATTAATGTCACTCTGAGCGTCCCGAAGCTTCGGGAGAAGAGCTAAAAAACATAAATATTAATAACAAAAATAAAAACTGAATACTATGCAAGATTTAATGAAATTTGCGCCTTATTTACTAATGTTTGTCGTGTTGTATTTCTTTATGATCAGACCACAACAAAAAAGAGCAAAAAACGAAAAAGAATTTGAAAGCAGCCTAAAAGTAGGTGATAAGATAATTACAAAAAGTGGTTTTCACGGTAAAGTAGTAGAGCTTGCAGAAACAAGTGCAATTATCGAAACTATGTCTGGAAAATTAAAAATCGAGCGTTCTGCTATTTCTATGGAAATGAGCGCTGCTTTGAATAAAAAAGCGTAATTTTTTAAATTAAAATATTTGAAATCCCAAATTCCAAATCGGAGTTTGGGATTTTTTTTGTTTGCAAATAAACGAATTGTATGTCTTTGCGAGGAACGAAGCAATCTCACTAAGTATGTGTTTTTGCTAGAGCGGTTGCTTCGTTCCTCGCAATGACTCAACTTTGAGTATAAAAAAAACCTTTGTCAAAGTTTTAAACTTTGACAAAGGTCTCTATCAATTAGGATTTTGCACTTCGACTTCGCTCAGTGTGACATCAATAATTTAAATTCTACCTGTATTTATCATTCAATCCCAAGTTATTTAAAATCATCGGAATCACTTTCTCGATTCTTGATAACTTCGTTTTCTCTTGTTTGGCGGTTTCAATATATTCCAGAAACTCATATTGTTTATATGGACTGAATTTTTGAAAAGCTTCTGCTAAAGCTGGATTTTGATCCATTTCTTTTTGGAGAAGTTCAGAGATTATAGCTTCTTTTTTAGAAGGTTTTATAACCTTTCCTTGCTTTTCGTTTTCAATCGCTTCAAGGATGTATTCTAAAACTTCTTTTTCGTTTACTTCTTCTTTCGATGTAAAACGCCATTGTCGCATGGATTTTGTTTTGTCTTCCTGAGCATTGATTAGTCTCTTTTTTTCGTCTTTTAGAAAAACGCCGTTCAGAAACCAGATTGCAAAATAATTTTTAAAACCGCCAATTCCAATAACATTTCTTTTGTTGTAAACATAAATTGGACCGCCCCATTTTATGGTTTCAACGAGTTCGGTTTTGTCAATAATTGATTTCAGGAAAAGAAGTTCTTCTTCCCAGTTATTGACTTTGTCCCAAATGTGTTTTTTATCAGAATTAGCTTCTTCCAAATTATCTTTTTCTTTTAGGTTTTTCAGGTGCGTCAAAAATGCCTGGAATTGCTGTTAATTCGGCAATTTTTACAATAACATCGGTTGCTTTTTGAATACTTTCTGCGGGAACATATTCGTATTTTCCGTGAAAGTTGTGACCACCAGCAAAGATATTCGGACAAGGTAATCCCATAAAGGATAATTGAGATCCATCAGTTCCGCCACGAATAGGTTTTATGATTGGTTTAATGTCCAATTCTCTCATTGCTTTTTCGGCGATATCAACAATATGTTTTACCGGAAGTACTTTTTCCTTCATATTATAATACTGATCTTTTACAACAGCAGTTACAATATCTTCACCAAATTGTTTAGCAAATTTTTTATTGATTTTCTTGGCAATTTTACCAATTAGATCTTTTCTTTTTTCGAATTTGATTTTGTTGTGATCACGAATAATCAATTCTAAGACTGTTTCTTCAATACTTCCTGTTAAGTGATGAACGTGGAAAAAACCTTCGTAACCTTTAGTTTCCTGTGGTGTTTCTCCTTTTGGTAATTCGTTGATGAAATCATTTGCAATCAACATTGAATTGATCATTTTTCCTTTGGCATAACCAGGATGAACACTTTTTCCTTTGATTGTGATTTTGGCTCCAGCCGCATTAAAATTTTCATATTCTAATTCTCCAATCTGACTTCCGTCCATGGTGTAAGCCCATTGTGCGCCAAATTTTTCTACGTCAAAATGATGCGCTCCACGACCAATTTCTTCGTCAGGCGTAAAACCAATTCTGATTTTTCCGTGTTTAATTTCAGGATGCTGAATTAGATATTCCATTGCCGAAACAATTTCTGTAATTCCTGCTTTATCATCAGCGCCTAACAAAGTTGTTCCGTCAGTTGTGATGATTGTTTGTCCTTTATATTGTAATAAATCTTTGAAGTAATTTGGAGATAAAACGATATTTTTTTCTGCGTTTAAAACAATGTCTTTTCCGTCGTAATTCTCTACTATTTGAGGTTTTACATTTGCTCCGCTAAAATCAGGTGAAGTATCAAAATGAGAAACAAAACCAATTGTTGGCACTTCATGATCTACATTACTTGGCAAAGTCGCCATGATATAAGCTTTGTCGTCTATAGTAACATCAGAAAGACCAATTGTTTTTAGTTCTTCGACTAATTTATTGGCTAGATTCCATTGTTTTTCTGTACTCGGTGTAGTTTGTGAATTTGGGTCTGATTCGGTATCAATTGTTACATAACTGATGAAACGATCTATAATATGTTGCATTTGTTTATTTTTTAGCAAATATAAGTAAATAGTTAGGCGTTGTAAAGCTGTAAATTATGAAAACTGTAAAATGAGATAAAAAAAATGCCACGTATTTCACGAATTAGCACTAATTCTTAAAACCTATAAATCCAATTTCATGAATTTAAATTCGTGAAATTGGATTTATAGGTTATCTGAAATATATTTTAATTCGTGCTAATTTGTGCAATTAGTGGTTAAAAAATTACTGAACACATCTGAAACCAATATGATTTGCAGGTGATTTATAATCTCCTTTTCCTCTTGTTCCTACCATATAACGTGTACAATATTGATCTGTACATAAAAATGATCCTCCGCGTTGTACTTTTTTCGGTAAGTTTGGTTCTCCCGGATCATAAGAAGATTCAGGACCTTGCGGATTTTTGGCAACTTGTCCGTTTTCGCTTAGAACAGAATAATAATCGGCAGTATACCAATCGTTTGTCCATTCCCAAACATTTCCTCCAATATCATAAAGTCCATAAGGATTTGGTTCAAATTGAGCGGTAGGAGCGATGCCAATATAGCCATCTTCGCCGGTATCTCCTTTTTCAATAGGAAAGTTTCCTTGATAGATATTCGCCTGAAATTTTCCTTTAGGTTTTAAAGTATTTCCCCAAGCATACAATTGCCCTGATTTTCCGCCTCGAGCAGCAAATTCCCATTCTGCTTCTGTTGGTAATCTTTTGCCTGCCCATTTCGCGTAAGCGGCTGCATCGTCGTATGAAACCTGAACTACGGGATATTTTTCTCTTCCTTTTATAGAACTTCCTGCTCCTTCCGGATGTCTCCAGTCAGCTCCTTGAACATAAGACCACCATTGCATATAATTGCCCAGATTTACTTTTGCTTGAGTAGGAGTAAAAACGGCTGATCCTGCGACTAAATTTTCTAATGGAGCATCAGGATATTCTTCGTGTGTTGGTTTTATTTCCGCCAATGTTACATAACCTGTAGCTTTTACAAAAGCTTCAAATTGTTCGTTTGTCACTTCTGTTTGATCCATATAAAAACCATCTACATAAACTCTATGAATTGGTGCGGCATCTTTGGTAACACCTTTTATACTGCATAAACTTTCATCTTCGACATTGCTTCCCATAGAATATTCTCCGCCAGGAATCCAAACCATTCCTTTTGGCGCTTTGCCAGTTGGTTTGTTTTTGTTTTCTATGGTTGGTTTAAACAAAGAAGTTTCTGAAGCATTTGGAGTTTCGGCACAATCCATTGCTGTCAATTTTTCTTTTGGAACAATAAGCTTGGTATAACCATAAGCTATTGAAATTATAGAAATTGTAAGTATGGCTAAAATCCAATAGGTTTTATTTTTCATTACAGTCATTTTATTTGTACGTAAATTATTATAAATATAGTAAAATAGGATTGTTAATAGGTTCTAAAGTTAAAAAAATAACTTAATAAACTCTATTTATTCGATATGGTTACTATGGATTTATTTATCTTCTTGAACTTCAACAACTTCGTATTTGTCTTTACCGTCTACTTGAACAGGTTGGTAGTAAGTTTCTCCAAATTTTACATATTTAGCGTCTCCTATCGTAACTTCTTCACCGCCTTCTGGTAAGTTATCTACAAGAGTTCCAGCGGTTGGCGCTACAACTTTGTACGAACTGCCATCTTTTTCATAATAGGTTCCTCCGTAATAATAATTATTGACGGTTCCGGTATTGACTGTTTCGGCTCCGCTTGGAATATTGTTTACGGTTCCTCCAACTGGTGCCGGTACTGCTGTATAACCTCCACTTGATGGTGCGTACCAAACTCCCTGATCATAATGATATTGAGTGCTTTCTACGCTTACTACAATTGCTGTTACTGCTAATGTTGCTACAAAAAATCCCCACGGATGCCAAACTGGTCCCCAATAAAATGGATGATAAGGACGTGGATAATAAGGATGATAACAATTGTATCTATAACCGCCATAACGATAAGGAGGACGAGCATATGGTCGCACGCCCGGTCTTACTATTGTGTTACGGTTGTTGCGAACATGGACACTATTGTTTACATTGATGTTTACATTGTTTCTATTTCTGTTAACAGTATTACCGCTAATATTGTTGTTTCTATTGCCGGTTCTGTTTCTGTTTACAGTGTTATTTGAGTTTCTGTTATTATTGATTGATTTATCTCCAATTTTTGAATTTGTAGAAGGTCTGTTAATTTTATTAGTTCCGGAACCATTAGCTCCAGGTCTGTTGGCTGTCGATGGTCTTTTTACTCCTGAACCAGATGAAGGTCTGTTTACTGCAGGTCTTGCTTGATTTGCCGGTCTGCTTACAGCTGGTCTTGCCTTACCTCCGCCGCCGCCTCTGTGTCCTCCGCCACCGCCACCATGACGTTGGGCAATACTATCAATTGAAATCAAAAAAAATGATCCCATTAAGCACATTAGTGCTAATTTTCTAAGAGTCTTTTTTATACTTTTCATTTTCAGTGTTTTATGTCCATTAAAATTATTAAAAATAAATAAGAATATTAGTGAAAATTAGAAAAATCATCTTACGTTTTATCTTTTCAGAAGATGATAATTCGAATCTAACTCATTTAATTAGAGAGAAATATCCCATTGTACTCTAAATCGCCATCCTGCTTCTAATGGCAATGTTTTGTCTTGAAAACTAAAATAACTAACTTCAGAAGTTAATTTGTTTTTATGTCCTTTAAAAAACCAATTGAAGGTTATTGTTGTTTCGTCTTGCAAGTTTTGCCTAAAATCATTGTTTGGGCGATATCCGGCATGTCTCGCGGCCATTTCTAAGTGTTCCGGCCACCAATGAAATGCATTATGAAAAAAATAACCAGCCTGAACATAATATCCTTTTAAAGTAGTTGTATCATTATTATTCAGTTTATCGATGATTTGTTTGTTGTGCCATTCGCTTTGCCACGAAAAACCACGATACATAAAAGCACTTTCAAAATTCCATTGATTTACGCGATATTGTCCCGGCAATCCATTTTCATAACCTTCTAAAGATCCTCCGCCTGCTTGCGAAAATCGGGTATAAGGGCTTCTGTTTGTTAATGCCGAAAAAGCAATAATAGGAGTTGGTTTTTCATGAAACTCGATATCACTTCCTTCAAAATCAAGAAATCTTCCTAAAAAGTTCCATTGTGTTCTTCCAAAATACATCAGATTATTATCATCATTAGATGTATTACCTCTTCCGGTTCCGGTTAAAGCTGCGACCCAATAATTAAAATCTGCAATTCCTTTTCCTTTAAGATGACCGTATATTTCAACACCCATTTGTCTGTCTGCTGTAAACGGACGATTTATCAGGGAGCGATCTACGGTTTGTTGTTCGCCGCTGCTGATAAAACGTTCGCGCGTATATTCGACTTTCCATTGACCGACTTTAAAACTTAACCATTCCCATTTTTCAATCATAAGTCTAAAATCAAGCAAATTAGATTGACTAAGTTCATATTCCCAATAATACTTTAGCCAAGGTTCGAATGCGTGACCGCCTACTTTTAATCTGGCGCGATTAATTTTGAAAGTGGTTTCTTTGTCCTTGCTGTAATCATCATATGTTACAGGATCCTGATCATTTGGAGTAGAAAATCGAAACTGAAATCGGCTTTGTAGTTGAAAAAGAAATTTATTATCTCTAGTTCGAAGTTCAATTCCTTTACTGCCATAACTAACATTGATTAATTTTGTGGTGTCTTTTTCCAGTTGCGCATTTGCCGAAATAATACTTAAAAACAATAACAATACAGGTAGGTTTCTTTTGATTTGGCTGTGCATATATTTGATTTTAATATATAGTTCTGTGTTTTCTTTTCTGAATATTTTAGATTTTAACCGCCAAAGTTTTTTGCAATTCCAAGTCCAATTCCCCAACTATCGTAAGCGTTCCATTTAAAATCATAACTAAAAGTTCCAAAAACTTCCCATCCTTTTGGCATTTCATAACCATATTCGGCTCCGGCACGAGTTAGAAGATAATCCTCTTCTTTAGCAAATTCTCCGCCCATTCCTATTAAAAAACTCCAGTGATCGTTGAGTTTGTAAATTCCCACAAGGGCAGGAGCAATTGGGTAACTTCTTTCGACAGTTTCCTTATCGTCGCCACTTTCGAGATTTTTTTCGACCTTAAATTTTTCGATAATAAAATCAGTATGTAAACCAATCGCCCATTTTTTACTTAAATGATTAAGTGTAATCAACTCCCCACGCAGGTAAACTCAAAACTTCTCGGTTTCCTTCATCATCTCTGCCTTCAAAAACATGAACATGATTGATAGAAATTCCAATTTGATGATGCGGTTTAAAAACTTCATTTTCTTCTTTTTCCTGAGCTGTAATTTTGTTTGGAAAGAAAAACGATAAACTAAAAATGATAGCTAAAAAGGAAGTTTTCTTTAAATAACTATTTGTATCACACATTTTGATAATTTATTAATGAAACGTTTATTTCGAAGTAAAAAAGAATAATTGCTTTTAAAGAAAAGAGGTATTTGCTGCCCATTTTACTGTACATGACAAATACCTCTTTTTAGATTATAGATTTAAAATTAATCTCTGTTTAAAGCTCTTTTTGCTTCACTGTTTAGATCAGAATATTCGATTTTCCCGACATTGATACCAACGCCATAAATTTCTCCGCCTTTGAATTCACCAGGTGTTTTGTATTCTTTACTAACTGCATCTCCGCTGTCAAATCCAACACAAAGTCCGTCTCCGGAAAGTGTGAATTTACCGGTTTGAGTTCTCATTGGTCCTGAAGCAACTTCTTTTCCATCAATATAAAGTTTCATTTTTCCAATTGATTCACCATTTGGACCTGCTTTTTCGCGGGTAAATTCCATACCAAAAACATGTTTTCCAGGTGTAATTTCAACATTCGAAGTAAATCTATGTTCAGGAGCGATTCCTAAGAAATTGTAGACATAATTCAGTTTTTTGTCTTTTAGAAATAAAGCGTGTCCGCCAAAACGAGATCCATGTGCAAAAAGAACTCCAGAAGCATTCGCATCTTTTAGATCGACATCGGCAACAATTTTATAAGAACGGCCACGAACATTTACGGCAACACCTTCCGGCACCGGAGCAGTTCCCGGATAATAAACATATTGATCGCGAGGCGCTTCAGATGAAGGTCTTTCTGTTCCTAAAACTTCAATAGCCGAACGGTCATCAAGTGGTAATACAAGATTTTTGGCAGCTTCTGAATTCCAGTCAGCAATTAATTCTTTTAATTTGTCCGGATATTTTTTTGCCAAATTGTTAGATTCAGCTCTGTCAATATCAGTATTATAAAGTTCCCATTCGTCTTTATCGAAGTTTCCTTTTCCAACAAGTGGCGCATGCAATGCTACTGCTTTCCAGCCATCTTTCCATAAAGCACGGCTTCCTAACATGGCAAAATACTGAATGTGTTTTTGAGTTTTTGTATCTGGCGTAGCATCAAAAGTATATTTCATAGATACTCCGGATAAAGGATATTGTGGAATTCCACGATATACTTTAGGCATTTCGACACCACAAACTTCTAATAATGTAGGAACAATATCTGTAGAATGGTGAAATTGATTGCGGACTTCTCCTTTTGCTTTTATTCCTTTTGGCCATGAAATAACTAACGGATCGCAAGTTCCACCGGCATATTCGCTATATCTTTTAAACATTTTAAAAGGAGTTGAAAATGCAGCTGCCCAACCTGTTGGATAATGCTCATAAGTATCTGGTCCGCCTAATTTGTCCAGATATTTTAGGTTTTCTTTTAGTTCATCAGGATATCCGTTGAAGAATTTATTTTCGTTAACAGAACCAGATGGAGATCCTTCTCCAGAAGCACCATTATCAGCAGCGTACAAAACAATTGTATTTTCTAATTGTCCTGTTTTTTCTAAATAATCAATGATACGCCCCACTTGAGCATCCGTATATTCAGAGAAACCTGCATAAACTTCAGCCAATCTTGAAAATAATTTCTTTTCGTCTGCACTTAGTTTATTCCAATCTAAAACTTCATCGCCCGGATTCGAAACTCCCGGAGGAAGCGGATTAAATTTGTCAAAGTTAGTTCCCTTTGGAATAATTCCTTTAGCGATCATTCTAGGCAAAACCCATTTGCGGTAAGCATCATAACCATCATCAAATTTACCTTTATATTTCGCTATATATTCTTCCGGCGCATGATGCGGCGCGTGATTTGCGCCCGGACAATACCACATAAACCAAGGTTTAGAAGGATTTGTAGCTTGCTGATCACGAATATATTCTAAAGCATGATCTGCTAAATCTTTAGATAAATGATAACCATCTTCCGGTCCGTATTTTGCTTCTGTAAAGTGATTGTCTTCAACTAAATCAGGATACCATTGATTGGTTTCTCCTCCAAGAAAACCATAGTAACGATCAAATCCCATTTGCAAAGGCCATGTACTTCTATCTCCTCCAGAAGCAACATCTTGTTCAGGAACGTTATGATCTTTTCCTATCCAGAAAGTGCTCCATCCGTTATCCTGCAAAACTTGTCCAATTGTCGCAACCTGTTTTGGCAATCTCCCACTTGCTCCCGGATAACCTGCTGCAGCTTCTGTAATTGCAGCCATACCGTTTAAATGATGATTTCGACCAGTTAATAAAGTAGAACGAGTAGGAGAACATAATGCCGTAGTGTGCCATTGTGTATAAATCAGTCCATTATCTGCCAGTTTTTGCAAAGTTGGCATGTTGATTCCTCCTCCAAATGGTGACCACGCTGCAAGACCAGTATCATCATATAAAATGAATAATATGTTTGGAGCGCCTTTTGGAGCTACTTTAGGAGTATAAGGAGTCCAGTCTTCTTTTGAGTCACGAATGTCCAGGCTAACTTTACCTTTAAAAGTTTCCTTTGTAATTTGTTGAGGATCTGCTTGAGCAGATGCTTTTGGTGTTATGCCGGGCAAAAGGCATAGTAGAAATAAAGCGATACTTTTTTTAAGCATCCTATTAGTACTGGTTTTCATGATTTAGTGGTATTAGTTATTATTGATTTGATTCTTGTCTTGATTATTAATGCAATTCTTGAATTTTCGATAAAATTTAACCGGTAAAAAATAATGTAACCTGATTTATGCGCTTATTAAATTTATTTTGTGAGGTTTATAACGTTTTTTGGATGATAAAGCTTCGAATAAAAATTTTCTTAAAAAACTCAAAATTAGAAAAGAAAAATCCTAACAGGCTTATTATTAGATTTCAAGTTGTTTCATTTTATAACTTGCAACAATAAAAAACTAGATTTTACCTTATTTGTGTTTAATTTTCTAAAATGGTAAAATTTTTTAAAGTCAGATTATCTGAAAAGTGATCTGGAAAATTCCAATGATTTGTTTCTGTAAAAAAGAGTCATTTTCAAGTATTATAATTAAATTTGCATCCAAAAAAACAACAACACAACTCTTATGTATAAATTGATAATTCGCCCGATACTTTTTTGGTTTGATCCGGAAGAAGTACATTATTTTACTTTTTCATTTGTTAAATTCATTTCAAAAATACCAGGAGTTTCATCAATAATCAGAGCGATTTACGAAGTAAAAGACAGTCGTTTAGAGCGTGAAGTTTTCGGCATTAAATTCAAAAATCCAGTTGGACTTGCCGCAGGATTTGATAAAGATGCTAAGTTGTACAAAGAGCTTTCTGATTTTGGTTTTGGATTCATCGAAATCGGAACCGTAACGCCGGTTGGTCAGGAAGGAAATCCTAAGAAACGTTTATTTCGTTTAAAAGAAGATCAGGCAATTATTAACCGAATGGGTTTTAATAATGGCGGAGTTCTTGAAGCCGTAGAACGTTTAAAAAAGAATTCAGGAGTTTTAATTGGAGGAAACATTGGGAAAAACAAAGTAACGCCAAACGAAAATGCTGTTGATGATTATATCATTTGCTTCGATGCTTTGTTTGATCATGTAGATTATTTTGTTGTGAATGTAAGTTCGCCAAATACTCCAAATCTAAGAGCGCTACAAGACAAAGAACCTTTGACAGCTTTATTGCAAACACTACAAAACAGAAATGTAGAAAAGCAAAAAACAAGTACTCAAAAAATAAAACCAATACTTTTAAAAATTGCTCCGGATCTTACAGACGAGCAATTATTGGATATTATTGATATTGTAAAAACCACTCAAATTGCTGGAGTAATTGCTACAAATACAACAATTTCAAGAGACGGATTACAGTCTGAAAATAAATCTGAAATGGGCGGATTATCAGGAAAACCATTAACAAAACGTTCGACTGAAGTAATTCGTTTTCTTTCGGAAAAAAGCAACAAAGCGTTTCCAATTATTGGAGTAGGAGGAATTCATTCTGCAGATGATGCCATCGAAAAGCTAAATGCCGGAGCAAGTTTAGTACAATTGTATACCGGATTTATCTACGAAGGTCCAGCTTTGATAAAAGCAATTAATAAAAAGGTTTTAAAGAATTTGTAATAAAAACGGTTAATTTAGAATAATACGTTTTTTTTATACAAATAATTAAAGAAAATTATAACTTTTATTTCTTTAAAAAAGAAACTAACTTAGCCTTTAGAAAAGAATAAGCTTTGAATAAAGAAATCAAAATTATCGAATGTCCACGTGATGCCATGCAAGGCATCAAAACCTTTATTCCCACAAAAAATAAAGTTACCTACATACAAGCTTTGCTTCGTGTGGGGTTTGATACCATTGATTTTGGGAGTTTTGTATCTCCCAAAGCTATTCCGCAAATGCAAGATACCGCTGAGGTTTTGGCGCAGCTTGATCTTTCGCAAACCACCAGTAAATTATTGGCTATAATTGCAAATACGCAAGGAGCGCAATTAGCGGCAGAACACGAACCTATTCAATATTTGGGATTTCCGTTTTCTATATCTGAGAATTTTCAGATGAGAAATACCCATAAAACCATCGCAGAATCATTGGTTACACTTGAAGAAATTCTTGAAATCGCCGATAAAAAAAATAAAGAAGTTGTAACCTATCTTTCAATGGGTTTCGGGAATCCTTACGGAGATCCGTGGAATGTTGAAATTGTAGGCGAATGGACTGAAAAACTTGCAGGAATGGGCGTAAAAATATTATCGCTTTCAGATACTGTTGGAAGTTCTACGCCGGAAGTGATTACCTATCTTTTTTCGAATTTAATTCCAAAATATCCCCAAATTGAGTTTGGCGCACATTTGCATACAACGCCAAATAGTTGGTTCGAAAAAATTGAAGCAGCTTCAAATGCTGGTTGCACACGTTTTGATGGAGCAATTCAGGGATTTGGCGGCTGTCCAATGGCAACGGACAAACTAACCGGAAATATGCCTACAGAAAAATTGATTTCTTATTTTACCGCCAATAAAAAAGTAACTGGATTAAATTCCTTAAGTTTTGAAAGTGCTTATAATGAAGCATCAAAATTGTTTGGGAAATTTCATTAAAAGAAAAATACAGAACAAATAATTAAACTAATGAAAGATTTTGAACTTTGGTTAGAATTTGAGGCAGTAGATCCTGGAAATTGGAGTATAGAAAATGAGTTTTGTAATATCCTTGTTAAGATGAAAGATGGAAGAGAGTACGGAATAAATGTCTGGACTTATGATTTTCTTAAAACGGCTATTGATTATGATAAAACCTATGGAGATAATCTTAACGGTTTGTATCAAATTCCAGCTGATTTATTTGTTAAAGAATTGACCAGAGATTGCATAGAAAAAACAATTCAGAATTTATTAGATATTGATAATAATCTTGAAAAAGTATTGAATCCCAGTATAATTTCAAAAACAGAGATTTAACATTAAAAGTACTGGATTATCTTACGATAAAAAGCTTATATTTACTTATATAACAGACAATAAGTAATCATAAATAATGTTATACATTATTTAATCAAATAAAAGCAAGCCATGAAATCAAATTTCATCAGCAGAATTTCTAAGATTTTACTTTTAGTTTTCGTGTTTTCTTCATGTTCAAGCAATTTGGATTTTGATCAGGTGAACGATTTCAAATTAACGCCAGTTTTTGTAGCAAATCTCGCTTATTTTAATGTTCCTGCGACTCAGCTTATAAATGATGGAGATGCACAAATAATTTATGATGAAAGTGAATTTAATGCTTTCAAAGACAAATTCTTTAGAGATAATCTAATGAAAGCCGAACTTGATTTTGAAGTTGAAAACACTATTGTCAGATCATTTACATTAGATATCGTTCTTCTGGATGCTAATGATCAGGTACTTGAAACAGATTCTTATAAAGTTCCGGCTTATTCAGGAACTTCAAATGTTATAAAATTCCCAACCGAAGTATTCGAAAATCAGAGATTAGATATTCTAAAAAAAACAGCAAAATTAGGTTTTATAGTCAGAATGGATGGAGGACCGCCATTAGACGCAAATAGTAAAGGAAGTTTAAAATTACGTTCCGGCGCAACTGTTTATATGGAAATAAAATGAGAAAGGCATATCTGATTTTAATGGTCGCTTTTCAGCTTGTTTGTTTCGCTCAAAACAAACAAGTGTTGTATAACTTTACGTCAATTCCCCAATCATTATTAGTAAATCCCGGTGCTGACGTTTCGTATAAATTTTATTTCGGAATCCCAATATTATCCGGAGTTTCAGCAAATTTAGGATCAAGTAGCTTTTCGGCTTATGATTTATTTGCCAATAACGGAGTAGATTTTAATGACAAAGTTCGAAGTATTATTAGTAATTCCTCCAATAAAGACAAAACTCAGGTCAATCAACAACTCGAAATTTTTTCCGGAGGTTTTAGAGTTGGCGGAAGAGAAAGTCAATCCTATATTTCGTTTGGAGCCTATCAGGAATTTGATTTCTTAATGTATTTTCCAAAAGATATTGCCATTTTAGCCGTCGACGGAAATCAAAAATACATTGGAAAAACATTCGATTTATCCGATCTGAATCTTCGAGCCGAAGTTCTTTCGGTATTTCATGTTGGATATCACAGAAAACTAAGTGAAAAACTGGTTTTAGGTGGTCGAGCCAAAATTTATTCCAGTGGAGCAAATGCTACGTCGACCCATAATTCGGGTTTCATTTTTACGGGAGAAAGCGCCAATACGCCCAATCTTTATAATCAGGTAATATCGTCAAATCTCGAATTAAAAACTTCAGGTCTTAGTAAGTTTACAAAAGACGAATACGAAGGAAGTATTCCCAGTGATATTGCTCATAATACTTTCTTCAACGGAAGTTTAGGTTTAGGAATTGATGCCGGAATTACCTATTATATTAAAGAAAACCTTCAGTTTACAGCAAGTATAATCGACCTTGGATTTATAAGACAATCAAAAGATATAGAAACGCTCAACTATAAAGGAACTTATAATTATAAAGGCGCAAACCCTAATTTTCTAGGTTCAAACAAGCCCGAAGATGTTTTTGATGAATTTGACAAAGCCATTCCGCGAGACACTTTATATAATAAATATACAACTTGGCGGCCAACAAAATTATACTCGTCAATTCAATATTCATTTGGAGAATCACGATCAGATGAAGAATGTAATTGCAAAGGCAGCGTTACCAGAAAATATGTTAACGGAATAGGAGGGCAGCTATTTGCGATGACTATGCCAAACGAACCATATGTTGCTTTGACTGCTTTTTACAGACGAAGTATTTTCGAAAAATTAGATTTCAAAGCCACATATACAATCGATCCATATTCGAATAAAAATATAGGATTAGGACTTTCAGGAACCCTCGGAAAACTAAATATGTATCTTCTCGTCGATAATGTTCTCGAGTATAGAGATGTCTCAAAAGCCAATAGTCTGGCATTTCAATTCGGATTCAACTTTGTTTTTCAGGATTCTGAAGATTGATTTTTACCATATAAGTTATATAAGTTCATTTAATTGTTGTTTGCTGCAGTTTTTTGTATTGTCAATTCGAGCGTGGTCGAGAACTATGTGCAAAGTAATATCAAATAAGCTAAGAATTAAATGAACTTACATAACTTATATGGTTTAAAATAATATAGAGCTTTTTTGTAAGCACTTTCCTGTAAAGTTAAATTTATGAATAAGTTAGTATTCAAGTTTCCAATTTATTCACTATATTTGCACGCAATTCAACTAGAAATTGCAACATGATAGCACACAACTCCAAGATTATCGGCGAAGGTTTAACTTACGACGATGTATTATTAGTACCTAACTACTCGAATGTGCTTCCTCGCGAAGTGAGTATCAAATCAAAATTTTCACGAAATATAACGCTAAACGTTCCAATAGTATCAGCTGCTATGGATACCGTTACCGAAAGTGCAATGGCAATCGCTATGGCGCAAGAAGGCGGAATTGGTGTTTTACATAAAAACATGACCATCGAGCAACAAGCTGCGAAGGTAAGAAGAGTAAAACGTGCTGAGTCAGGAATGATTATCGATCCGGTAACATTGCCAATGAACTCGACAATTGCAGATGCAAAAAATGCAATGAAAGAATTCGGAATTGGCGGAATCCCAATCGTTGACGAAAACAAAATCTTAAAAGGAATCGTTACAAATCGTGACTTACGTTTTGAGAAAAATGGTGCAAGACCAATCGCTGAGGTAATGACAAGTACAAACTTAGTAACTGTTGCCGAAGGAACTTCATTAGAACAAGCCGAAGTAGTTTTACAAGGTCACAAAATCGAAAAATTACCGGTAGTAAACGCTAATTATGAATTAGTTGGTTTAATAACCTTTAGAGATATCACAAAACTGACGCAAAAACCAATCGCTAACAAAGATATTTTTGGTCGTTTAAGAGTAGCTGCCGCAATTGGAGTTACAGGTGACGCAGTCTTAAGAGCAGAAGCATTAGTTGCTGCTGGAGTAGATGCAATCATCATCGATACCGCTCACGGACATACAGAAGGTGTTGTAAATACCTTAAAAGAAGTAAAATCAAAATTCCCTCAAATAGATGTAATTGTTGGAAACATTGCAACTCCGGAAGCAGCTAAATATTTAGTAGAAAACGGAGCAGATGGAGTAAAAGTAGGGATTGGACCAGGTTCTATCTGTACAACTCGTATCGTTGCAGGTGTTGGTTTTCCTCAATTCTCAGCAGTTCTTGAAGTAGCAGCAGCTATTAAAGGAACAGGAGTTCCGGTTATTGCAGATGGTGGAATTCGTTACACAGGAGATATTCCTAAAGCAATTGCAGCAGGAGCTGATTGTGTAATGTTAGGTTCATTATTAGCAGGAACAAAAGAATCTCCGGGAGAAACAATTATTTTCGAAGGAAGAAAATTCAAATCATACCGCGGAATGGGTTCTGTTGAAGCTATGCAAACAGGTTCAAAAGATCGTTATTTCCAAGATGTTGAAGACGACGTTAAAAAATTAGTTCCGGAAGGAATTGTTGGTCGTGTTCCTTACAAAGGAGAATTAAACGAAAGTATGCTTCAATTTATCGGAGGTCTTCGCGCCGGAATGGGATACTGTGGTTCAAAAGATATTCCAACATTACAAGAAACAGGACGTTTTGTTAGAATCACGTCAAGCGGAATCACTGAAAGTCACCCACATAATGTTACAATTACAAAAGAAGCTCCAAATTATTCAAGATAATTTTTAGTTTTCTATTATAAAACAAAAGGCGTAAGAGTTTAATTCTTACGCCTTTTTTATTTTTAATTAGTTATTCCGATTTCTATACTATTTTTTAGGAGCTAATCCCGCACCCGAGGATACCTTTGTCAAAGTTTTAAACTTTGACAAAGGTTTACGTTATCTAATATTCATAATCTTGTCATTTCGACCGGAGGGAGAAATCACACTAGAAGCTCCGTCATCAAAATCGCCAATTTTTGTCGAGTTTCGCGTGTGATTTCTCCTCCGTCAAAATGACAAAACAATAAACACAATTCATATTAACGTCATATTAAATGAACTTACATCACTTATATGGTGAAAAAAATCAAGCATCACGACTATTCAAAATATCTTCAGAAGTAACATCAGAATGTAATAATTCTTCCATTTTTTTGGTCATACGTTGCGCTTCTAAAGCGTAGCCAAACATTTTTTGTTCGTAATCATCAATTGCCGATTGTAGATCTGAAAATTCTCCATTAGTCAAATTCTCTGTCAATTGATAAGCGTCCATTAAACCCATATTAACGCCTTCGCCTGCAAATGGAGGCATTACATGCGCTGCATCGCCAACAAGTGTAATATTTGAATGCGTTTTCCAAGGTTCTTCTAATGAAAATAATCTTAATGGTAATCCTGAAAAATCTGTTGAAGCATTAAAAAATGTTTTATAATCATCGCTCCAATTTGCGAAAGTTTCATTTAAAAATACTCGTATTTCTGCGTCATTTTCAAAATCAAGACCGTTATTTAAAACCCAATTTTCATCAGCTTTAAACGAAACTCCAAAGTGAACCGAGCCATCTCGCAAAGTATGCGTGTAAAACATTTTTTGTTCTCCCATTGCCATCACATTTCCGTTGCCATATTTTGGTTTGAAAGCTGGATAATCGATATCCGGATTTACAATTTCTCCCTGAATAATATAAGTACCGGAAAGTTGAGGTTCAGTATCGGTGACAAATTTTCTAGCGTTTGATCTTCCGCCGTTAGCGACAATAACAAAATCGGTAATTGTTTTAAAACCATTTTTGAATTCTAAATGATATTCGTCTTCAACTTTTTTAATATCAGTCAAATGGCTGTCCCAGACAACAGTATTTTCTTGGAGATTTTCGAGCATAATTTTTCTTAAATCATTTCTATCAATTTCAGGACGTGAATACGCATTAGTTTCATCAGGCATTTCATCCGAAGTAATATTTCCATGCATATCTGCCATTTTCTCGCCAGTTGGTCGTGCATATTTATAGAAAACGTCCATTAAATTAGCTTTTTGTATCGCTTTTTGCCCTGAATCTGAATGAATATCAAGCGTTCCTCCAGAAGTTCTGGCTTTTGCATTGATATCTCTTTCATAAACCGTAACATCTGCGCCGTTGATTTGTAAAATGCGAGCAGTTGTTAATCCAACAGGACCTCCGCCAATAATGGCTATTTTTTTATTTTTTATAAGTGATGTATTCATTTTATAGATATTGTATTTTTAATTGAATTTGCTTTTTGATATTGAGATTGATTTTTGTTTAAGGAGTTAAAGCCTTTATAACCAAATTAAAAGCTTCATCTCTAATTTCTTCAGTAAAAACAAAAGGTTTACCTGACATCGATTTTCCTTCTCTGTGAAGTTCTAAAAGAGAATAAAGTGATCCATAAGCAATACTCCAGAAAACTTCGAAAGTAACAGGAAGAAGTTCCTTTTTTTCGATTGCTTTGGTAATAAATTTTGACATTTGATCTTTAAAATCCGAAGTGATTTCAGTTAAAATAGCATCGCCGTAACTGGAATGTTTTAAAAGTTCAAGACAAGTAGTTTGCAAGGAAAAATTGATTGCAAATTTTGAACGGTTTTCCCATTGTTGGCGTAAACCATCTACAAACGACATTTCAGAAGAAAAATCAACCAACATTTCATTGAAGAAATTTTTGCCAATATCAATTCCTATTTTGCGAATAAGATCTTCTTTGTCCGAATAATAGATATACAATGTCGCTACAGAAACGCCGCATTCTTTTGCCAAACGATTCATTCCAAATCCTTCTACGCCTTGCGCAACAAGCATTTCAATAGCTTTTTGTTTTACAATTTCTTCTTTATTTGTGTCTCTTGTTCTCATAATTTGAATTAATTATGGTACAAAGATATTAATAATAAATGAACGTTCGCTTATTTATTTAAAAAAGGTTCAAAGTTGCACAGGTTCAAAGGTACAAAGGGTCGTGCTTTGATTGTTTATTGAGAAAAAGGTTCTGAGGTTTTTTTTACCGTAGAGGCGCACAGCAGTGCGTCTTACTCAATGTAGATGGCTTGTGTTTAAATAAAAAAATGAAATGTAATTATTGAATAGGCTCAAGCTTTAGTTGGAGATAATAAAAGGGAATAGGAAAAGGCTTTAGCCAAATTTTTAAAGAATTGCAATTTGCATCATCATGTAAACATAAAAAAAGCCGCTAATACAATTCCCCAAAATTATAATAGCAGCTTTTTTTTTGATAAAAATATTTTTAAGGAGTAGCGGTTTGCTCCGCTTCTCTAACTTTTTGATTGTCTAAAATTTTCTGTATAAAAGGTTTTGCTTGAGTTTCAATTTCAGATTCGGAAATATCAAGCGCTTTTGCATCTTTAGCTAATTGTAACCAAGGTTTTGGCCCATCAAAATTATAACTTCCAAAAACGATTACCGGAGTTCCTTTTACTTTTACATTTTCTTTGTCTTTCAAGATCCATTCATCAGCCCATTTATAAAGATATTTAGCGTCTTTTTCTTGTAATCTTAAACAAGAATGCGATGCTGGATAACCTGGTAAAGCATATTCGTGGAAACCAACTCCAAGTTTATTCTCGATGTTAAAATTCCATTTTAAATCCCACTCGTCGTTAAAAGTACTGGTTGTTTTTTCGGCTTTCCAATTGGTGAAAAATAATCCGGTTGGAGTAGGATCTTTTTTTCTTCCCATATTTGTTGGTCCAGTATAAACTAATTCTCCATTTTCGTAAGCGGCAAATGTCTGAGTAGGATAGGAGAAAATTATAACTTTTGAAACTTCTGCTAAAGCTGCAACATGCAACGGAAACGGAAGATAATAAACAATATCACCACTAAAATCAGACGGAATTACCACTGAATCTAATTTTGCGAAATTGGCTTTATCTGTTCGATTTATAGCGTAAGCAATCTGAAGTTTACTGCTGTCAGATTCATTTACTTTTAGCCATTCTTTGGTCTTTTCTAAATGAAATTCAACAGATTGTGGCTTTTTATATTCAATTGCTTTTTTTGGCTTAGCTTTCTCTTTCGTTTCAGTAGATTCGCTTTTTTTGCATGAACCCAAAAGAGCTAAAACAAGTACAAGGAGGATATTTGATGTATAATATAACTTTTTCATAAACTGCTTTTTTATTTAATGTAAAGTTATTTTATTCACCTCTTAAAAGGATTACACAATTTCTTGATTTGGTTATTGGATTTTCATTTAAGTAATGGCGTTAATCTCATATAAACCATCCAGAATCAGTTTGAAAAGTTCAATCAAAGATTTTAAGATTTCAATATCCTGAATTTTTCCATCCATAAAATAAGACAATTCAAATTCGTTTTTGGGTAATTCTTTTTCCCAAATTCCCTGATGATTTGAAATTTGAATATTGACATCTGTCTGAGAACTAATGAGGTTTCTAATCTCTTTATTACGTAATAATGTTTTTATTTTAAGTTCATTATTGCTTTTAATGGTAAATGCTTTATCAAAATCCGCATAACCGATTTCGATGTCTTGGGCTCCAAAAAGTTTTTCGACTTTTCGAACAAATCCTTCGCGATAGATTTCAAATTTAAAATTATCTGTCAAAGTAATTCGAGCGATAACTCGGGTCATTTGTGTGCTATATTTCCCAGACCATAGTCTATAGTTATCAGAAATAATTGTCCATTTTTTGTAATTAATGGTATTAGAATCTGAACGCCAGGAATATCCTTCCTTAAAAGTTCCGTTAGTTTCGTTTGCGAGTTCTTGCCAGATGTTTATTTTGTTTTTTGAAGTATCAAGCATTGAATTTTGATGTTTTAAAAGATTTTACTTTATGATTTTATATTTCATAGGAAAGGTTTGATCGCGAATAGTTGCAGTTCCGTAAATAATATCATTTTTTATTTTTTCAAACTTCACATTCATGATTTCTCCTACTTTAAATGGAAAATTTGGTAAATTGATTTCTGTTATTTTAGCATTATACTCACAATCACTTAACCATTCCAGATCAGATTTAATGTAATATTTTCCACCTTCTGAATTCTCAACATGTTTATTATCTTTAATAGTAATATAATCAGTATTGTCTAGCTTGTGTGCATATTTTAATTTGACATCCTTAAGAATCTTGCAGTCAAAGTTTTGATTATTCTGAGCCATTGAAATTGTTGTTGTAAGAAATAAAATTAAAAGAGAAAGTGAATTTAATAATTTCATTTTGTAAAGATTAGATTGTTTTTTTATTTAATAGAAAATCAGAAATATTTTTAGTCCATTCGGTTTTATTTTTTATCAAATAATTTTCATGTCCAGTTTCTTTATAAATCTTCAAGTTTTTAGGGCCATTTAAATTTGTATAAATTTCATCGATTTCTTTTCTGCTTACATTTTTATCTTTTTCTCCATAAAGCAATAAAGTTGGACAAGTTATAGATTTTGCATATTCTGTTGGATTATGACTAAATCCCCAAAATCCATTTTGAATTCCGCCCCAAAATAATAAAATGCCAGCCATTGGAAAAGTAGGCGCATTCATTTTTTTGAATCTGGCGCAAACGGTTTTATACATCGAACCAAAAGGACATTCAATTATTATTCCTTTAGGTTCTATTTTATTATCACTAATGCATTTCATTATTGCAACTGCGCCCATTGAAGTACCAAATAAGTATATATTTTTTTCACCTGTTTGAGATACATAATCAAAAGCAGTTTTTACTTCTTCAGCTTCTTTATAGCCAATTGTAGTTTGATTTCCTTCTGAGTTTCCACTTCCCATAAAATCTACAAGCATAGTATTGAAACCAAGTTTTATAAATTCATCTGATTTATCAAGCATTGAAGATTTTTCACCACCATAACCGTGAAATATAATTATTGTTCCTTTTGATTTTTCGGTTTTGATTAACCAACATTCAATTTCTTTATTGCTTTTTAGTTTTATGGTTTGATATTTTTGAACAGGAAATTGTGTGTTTTTTGGCTTAGGATAATTGACTCCAAAAGCTAAAGTTTTTATTTTTTCAAAAGATGATAATTTTTCCGGGCTTTTAGTTTTTATTGATTCATTTTCTGCAAAATGCGTGAATTTATAGGCATGAACAAATGCTATGATATTAATTATTAGAAAAATAATCAGGAATACTCTAATGTATTTTCTTCGACTTTTAAATAATTTCATTAGAAGTAATTTTGTATTTGGAAGGTTATCTTTTGAACTTAAAAATAGTCAAAAAAATGCAAATCAAACTTAAAACTAATCGGATGAAATAATTCTTTTAAAGAAAGAAATCACACAACTTTCAATAAACAGAAAAGTTATGTGATTTTTTGAGAAGTCTTATTTTCTCCAGTAATTATTTGCAGCCGCAATAGTTGCAAATTCTGTAGCAACAGTTTGTCCAACCGCAATTAGCATAGCTGCATCTTCTGCATAAATTGGACGTAATTTTTCTCTAACTGCAGCGTCTGGCTGTGTAATTTTAATAATTAAACGAGCCATTTTTACGGCTAATTGACGACCTTCTTCCGGAGTATTTGTTATAAGAGAATTATTCGGGATTAATTGAACTTGATCAGACATGATTACTTTGTTTTTGATTAACTTTTTTTGAATTAAAATTAAAGAAAATTTCAATTGTAAATGAGTTAATGTGTTTGATAATCAGTGTTTAATTCGAAACAAATATTAATTCTAAATTAGTCCTTTTATCTTTGCGTGCTGTAATAATAAAATGGTTTTGGCATCTGTAATCTCTCCGGATTCTATCATTGCATACGCTTCGTCAAAAGTATATTCCAGAACTTCGATATTTTCCTGTTCAGCATCTAATCCACCGCCTTCATTCACTTTCATGGTTTCGTCATATTCTCCAACAAAAAGGTATAAAATTTCGGTTACAGATCCCGGAGACATATAAGTTTCGATAACTTTCTGAACCTTTTTTAAACGATAACCTGTTTCTTCTTCTGTCTCACGAATAACAGCTTGTTCAGCATTATCCTGATCAAGAAGTCCAGCGCAAACCTCAATCATCATTCCGGTTTTATTTCCGTTAAGGAAAGTTGGCAAACGAAATTGTCTCGTTAGAATTACCGTTTTCTTTAAAGTATTGTATAGTAAAATTGCAGCTCCATTTCCTCTGTCGTAAACTTCGCGGATGTGAGATTCTATTTTACCATCTTTCATTTCATAATCAAAAGTTACTTTGTTCAGGATATACCAATTGTCTGATAATAACTTCGTTTCGGTAACTTTAATTTTTGGATTTTTCATAACTAGAAATGTTTTGTATAAAAAAACGCTCTGGTTATCAGAGCGTTTAGTAATTATTATTTTGTTATTGTTTGCTTTCTGTCTGGTCCAACAGATACAATCTTAATTGGCACTCCAACTTCAGCTTCAATAAACTCAATATATTCTTTTAGCTCGATAGGTAATTGATCGTAAGTTGTCAATCCTGTTAAATCAGCTTGCCATCCTTTAAACTCTTTATAAACAGGAGTTACGTTTTCTGGCTCGATGTTATAAGGAAAGTGAGAAATGTTTTGTCCTTTGTAGTTGTACTCTGTACAAACTTTTAAAGTTTCGAATCCTGAAAGAACGTCACCTTTCATCATCATTAATTGAGTAACACCGTTTACCTGAACAGCATATTTTAAAGCTACAAGGTCTAACCATCCACAACGTCTTTGTCTTCCTGTTACAGATCCAAATTCGTTTCCAACTCTTGCCATTGTTGCACCAACTTCGTCAAAAAGTTCAGTTGGGAAAGGTCCGCTACCAACACGAGTAACATAAGCTTTAAAAATTCCGTAAACCTCTTTGATTTTGTTAGGAGCAATTCCTAAACCAGTACAAGCTCCGGCAGCAGTAGTATTTGATGAAGTTACGAAAGGGTAAGTTCCAAAATCAACATCTAATAATGAACCTTGAGCTCCTTCGCATAAAATAGATTTACCTGCTTTTTGAGCTTGGTAGATATATTCTTCACTGTCAATAAAGTCTAATTTTTTTAATTCTTCAATAGCTTCAAAGAACTCTTTTTCAAGTTCATCTAAGTTATATTGAATCGCTACATCATAAAAAGCAATCATTGCTTCATGTTTGTCAGCCAAAGCTCTGTAACGATCTTTAAAGTCTTCTAATTCGATATCTCCAACACGTAAACCGTTTCTACCAGTTTTGTCCATATAAGTTGGACCAATTCCTTTAAGTGTAGAACCAATTTTTGCTTTTCCTTTTGATGCCTCAGAAGCTGCATCTAACAAACGGTGTGTTGGTAAAATTAAATGTGCTTTTCTTGAAATGATCAATTTACTTTTGATGTCAAGGTTAAATTTCTCTAAACCTTCAATTTCTTTTTGAAAAACTACCGGATCTATTACAACACCGTTTCCGATGATGTTTATTGATTTTTTATGAAAAATTCCAGAAGGAATGGTTCTTAGTACATGTTTGATTCCGTCAAATTCTAATGTATGTCCTGCGTTTGGTCCTCCTTGAAAACGTGCAATAATATCATAATTAGAGGTAAGAACGTCAACAATTTTCCCTTTACCTTCATCTCCCCATTGTAATCCTAATAATAAATCTACGGTCATTCTGTTTTAATTTGCGTTGAGGCAATCTCAATTGCCCTACTGATTAATGTAGTTAATTTTCTTTTTTTTATTTTTTAAATAATTCCTTTCCGGATTATTGTTTTTGCTTTTTGTTTCCGTAGAAATACAAGGAATGATTCGTAATTTCGATATCAAATATTTCTTCGATTGTTTTTTTGATGGTCTGAATCCTTGGATCGCAAAATTCAATTACTTCGCCAGAATCAGTCATGATAATGTGATCGTGCTGTTTGTCGAAATACGATTTTTCGTAATAAGCCTGATTTTGCCCAAATTGATGTTTTCTAACCAAAGCGCAGTCTAACAATAACTCGATCGTGTTGTATAAAGTAGCCCTACTCACACGATAGTTCTTGTTTTTCATTTTGATATATAAGTTTTCTATGTCAAAATGCTCTTCGCTATCGTAAATTTCCTGAAGTATAGCATAACGCTCAGGAGTTTTGCGATGCCCTTTTTGTTCAAGATACATTGTAAAAACGTTTTTTACAATTTCTTGATTTCTAGTGTTGTCAGTTGAAATGAGTGTCATATCCGGCAAAGATAAATTTTTATTTTTAATGAATAAAAGTTTCGGGTTTAAAGTTTAACGTTCCTCTTTTAATTTGAGTAGCGATAATGCACTAATTTAAGGCTTTTACGCTAATAATGTTTAAAGAATCCAGATAAGCTTAATTAACATAATTATTTTTATTTATGATAAAACTAACAATCTTTATTTAGTTTTAGACATGTACATATACCAATTCCATTCCCAGGTTTCTCCGTTATCATCAGACATTGCCTGACTCCAAACCGGATTTTTTTCGTCTCTGGCATCCCAACGAAATACTTGCAAAACATTTTTATCTTCAAATATATCTTTCGAAAAAAAATGTCCAATCTTGTTTTCAAACGAACCAACTACTGGTTTGTCCAAAGTTCCGGTAGTAGAATCCGCCCAATAAATACTCCATAATTTTGTTTTTGGATTAAAAAGGCGAACTGTCATTCCTTCAAATGGTTCATTGTCAAAAGTGGCGAGAAAATTATCAATATTTCCAATTCCGTTCAGGATTTTGTACATTTCCTGAGTCGAAGAAAATTCAATCCATTCTGTACAATTTGCAAATCTCTTCTTTAGTTTTTTATTCCGAATAATTGATTTCCCCTGAAAAAAATCAAAGTCATCTTTTGAAGAAGATTCAGAAGCAACAATTAAAAGCGCTCCGTTTTCGTCAAAATTTACTTTTGGAATTTCTATTTCTAAGGAATTATTTATCATGAAAAAAAATATAAGAATAATTGAAGTAAAATAGTCACGATATAGGATTCTTCTTTTGACTTTAAGACTTTAAACTTTCGACTAATTTTAGGTTCTGTATTCTCTCGTTACTTTATCAACGCCATCAATCTTTTTAATCGCATTAATCATTTTCTTCAAAATGGTATTATTTTTTACAATAACAGCAATTTGTCCGTGAAAAATTCCAGCATCAGTACTTAACGAAATACTTTGGATATTCACGCTCATATTGTTCGAAATTACTCTTGTTAATTGATTTGTAAGTCCCAAAACATCCATTCCGGTAATGTTGATAATGGCTTTGAATTCTTCTTGCGAAGAGTCGATCCATTTGGCGCTCATGATACGATATGCATAATTGGATTGCATTCCAATTGCGTTCGGGCAATCTTTTTTGTGTACTTTGATTCCTTCGTTTATAGTTACAAAACCAAAAACATCGTCTCCGGGAATTGGGTTACAACATTGCGAAAGTTTGTAATCGAGTTTGTCGTGCTCCGTTCCAAAAACCAACATATCATAATTACTGCTGATAACAGGTTTATGAATGTCATCTGCAGCCGTAGTATCTTTATTTCGTTTAATTTTATTTTTAAAGAAATTGATAAAAGTGTTGCTTTTTTGGGCAGCATAATCTTTTAATTGCTGATTTTCGATTGCACCAATACCAACTCTGTAAAACAAATCTAAACTTGTTTTAAGTTTAAAAAAGTTAACCAATTCATTGATTACTTGTTCGTTGATGGTTATTTTAAGATGCTTAAGTTTTCTGGTAAGTAATTCTTTTCCTTCTTCGGCAATTTTTTTAGTGTTCTCGTTAAGAACGTTTTTAATCTTGTTTTTGGCTCTTGAAGTTGTTACGTATTCTAACCAGTTTACGGTTGGTTTTTGATTAACCGAAGTAATAACTTCAACCTGATCACCGCTTTTTAGTTCGTGATTTAATGGAACCAAGCGCCCATTAACACGAGTTCCTCTGGTTTTAATTCCAATTTCAGAGTGAATACTAAACGCAAAATCAAGAGAAGTAGCACCTTTTGGCAATGATTTAATTTCACCTTTTGGCGTAAAGACGAAGATTTCTTTCGAATATAAATTCATTTTAAAATCTTCAACAAAATCTACCGCATTGGTTTCCTGATTTTCTAATGCTTCGCGAAGTAAATTCAACCAAACGTCAAGACCACTTTCTTCTGTGGCACCGTTTTTATATTTGTAATGCGCTGCATAACCTTTTTCGGCAATTTCATCCATACGTTCGCTTCGAACCTGCACTTCGACCCAACGACCTTTTGGTCCCATAACGGTAATGTGCAAAGCTTCGTAACCGGTAGATTTTGGAGACGAAATCCAGTCACGCAAACGACTTGGGCTCGGTCTGTAATGATCTGTTACGATGGAATATATTTTCCATGCCACAAATTTTTCGTCGTGCTGATCCGATTTATAGACAATTCTTAAAGCAAATTTGTCATAAACTTCGTCAAAACTCACATTCTGAGCACGCATTTTTCGACGAATCGAATAAATAGATTTCGGACGCCCTTTTATGATATAATCAATATTTTCTAAGTCTAAGGATTTTTTCAAAACATCCGAAATGTCTTTGATATAAGCATCCTGTTCCTCTTTTGTTTCTCTGATTTTACTAACAATGTCGTTGTAAACAGCAGGTTCTGTATATTTTAAACCTAAATCTTCCAGTTTAGTTTTAATATTATAAAGTCCTAAACGGTGGGCGAGTGGCGCATAAATATAAAGCGTTTCAGAGGCGATTTTGGTTTGTTTGTATTCCGCCATCGAATCCATAGTTTGCATATTGTGCAAACGATCTGCCAGTTTTATCAAAATTACACGAACGTCATCGTTCAGCGTAAGGATCATTTTTCTAAAATTCTCTGCTTGCATTGAAGCATTCAGGTCTTTTTGAACCAATGAGATTTTGGTTAAACCTTCAACTAACTGCGCTACTTTTGGGTTGAATAATCGTTCAATATCTTCAACAGTTATTGGAGTATCTTCAACAACATCGTGCAATAAAGCCGCAGCAATAGAGGTCGCTCCCAAACCAATTTCTGAGGCAACAATTTTTGCAACTGCAATAGGATGAAAGATATACGCTTCGCCAGATTTGCGTCTTTGTTCTTTGTGTGCGTCAACGGCAACATCAAATGCTTTACGAATAAGTTTTTTGTCGGTTGGGCTTAAAGTCTGATAACTGATTCGAAGTAATTCTTTGTACTCTTGGGCAATTGCTTTATTTTCTTTTTCAATATCTATTTCTATCATAACGGCATAGTTCAAGTACTAAAAATAGCAATAAGTTTGAACATACGCAAGGGAATGGAAGGTTGATTTTAGAATGAGTTTATTTTGTTTAAAGTTTCAGGTTTCAAGTTTTTGAACAGTGTTTTTACGTTCAGTTTTAAACCTGAAACCTGAAACTTTGAAATTATTCCTTCGAAAAATCCAAATCCTGAAAATCATAACTAAAGTCAGTTAATTCAGAGATTGGAAGCATTTTTAGGTTAATTACTTTTCCGGTTTCATCATATTTGAAAAGCAAATGAGCATCAGCATGGAAAAAAGCGTTATTCCATTTTACGACATAATTTCCATCTTTATAGAAAAAGACTTCGCCAACGAGTTGAGAAGAACGTTTTGAAGCAAAATATACTTTTCCTTTTTTCTCTGTTATAGTCACTTCTCCAAACCAATTGTCTTTGTAAGTTCCAGTAATTTTCGAAAAATCAGTTTTTAGTTTATCTTTTTTGTTTTTGGCAACAGTTGCCCAAACTTCATCTGTTACTTTATCAGCAGATTCTTCGCTGGCTTTCACGCGATTGCTATAAGTTGTTACGTAATCATCTGGTTTAATGCCTAAATAGCTGTCTTTTATGGTGTTTGTAATAGCGCTAAAAGCTGCTCCGGATTGCTGATTGGTCAAAACAATAATTCCTAAACCTATTTCAGGAATTAAAGTCGTCTGTGTAACATTTCCTTCTAAACCGCCTGTGTGAGAAACTTGTTTATATCCTTTTACATCACTTAAAAACCAACCTAAACCATAACCTGAAAAATGAGTATTGTACGGAGGTCTTGTTTTCGCCGGAATAATGGTTTGCAATTGCCACATTTCGTCGTGTTCTTTTTCAGAAAACAATTGTTTATTATCGCCGTATTTTCCGTTATTTATTTGAAGAATAGCCCATTTGCTCAAATCATTTACATTTGAATAAATTCCGGCTGCACCATCAAAAAGTGGATTTTCATAGCGTTTTATCGTTTTCAGTTTTCCGTCAATCGGAACGTGTGGCGTAATTACGTTACTAGTATCTTTTAGGCGTTTGGTAGAAGCAACGCTATTATTCATTTCTAAAGGTTTCATGATACGATCTTCGACAAAATCTGCCCAGGTTTGACCCGTTACAACATGCACGATTTCGCCTGCGATAATATACATCAAATTGTCATAATCATACTTCGTTCTAAAACTTGAAACAGGTTTTAAATACCTTAGATTATGAATAATATCCTGCGCTTTAAAGTCACTTCCGTCAGGCCAAATCATTAAATCTCCAGCGCCAAGTCCAAGTCCGCTTCTGTGTGTTAATAGATCACGAATCGTAAATTCACGAGTTACATAATCATCATACATTTTAAAATCAGGAAGATATTTTGTCACCTTATCATCCCATTTTATTTTTCCTTCATCAACCAACATTGCAAGTGCAGCACTTGTAAAAGCTTTACTATTTGAGGCAATTCCAAAAAGCGTATTTGCATCGACTTTTTGCTGCGTAATTATAGATTTTACGCCATAACCTTTTGCCAGAACTACTTTTCCATCTTTTACAATTGCAACAGCAATTCCGGGAACGTCAAATGCTTTTATGGTACAATTTACCAATTCATCGACTTCCTGATTGGTTATCTGTGCAAAAGATTGAATGCTAAATGCAAGGAAAAATAAAATGCAAGTGTTGATTTTTTTCATGTATTCCGATTAATTTGTTTCTATTTTATTAGATATAGATTAACTTTTGTTCTTCTCAAAATTTTCTGTACTTCCGTTTACATTAACTATTGAAATACCCGAAATTTTATTGTTTACTTTTTTAAACTCTACTCGTAACATTCGGTCTTCTAAGTCAAAAATATCTTTGCTTAAAGGTAACATTTTTACTTTTCGAACCGCATTTACCTGACAAAATAAATTTCCGTTTTCATAAGTGATAATTCTTGGGCCAAATGCACCAGTATAACTTTCAGATTCCTTTTTTTCTAATGTCAAAGGATGTTGTTTTGCTTTTAGAGAAGTCAATAACCATGAATATTTTTTAATTGGATTCTGAGATTCGTTTGCAGCCAATTTTTCCAAAGCTTTTATTTGTGCGGTATAAAGAGCATTTTCTGCAGGAACTTCTATATCAGGCTGAACTCCAGTTCCTTCCCAATTTGTTTTAGTTATCGGGCTAATTGCTCTTCCGGTTGGTATCCAAACAGTAAAGCGATCCGTTGCGATATTATCGCCACCCGGATTTGCGCCGCCACCGGTAACTTCGCCAATAATAGTGGCACGATGTAAGTTTTTTAGATTATACGTAAATTCTTCAGCGGCAGAAAATGTGCCTTTGCTGGTTAATACATAAAGATCTATTTTCGGCATACGTTTCCCATTTACATAAGGCAGCGTCCATGTTTGAGTATTGGAATCATTTGGTCTGAAATAGAAATTATTCAAATGAACAGGTTCTGCATCGTAAAAGTAACTGGTAATTAGCTGAATCATTTGTGGTGAACCGCCTCCGTTTTTTCTTAAATCAATAATTAATGCATTCGCATTAGCGAAAAAATTCATTGCAGCAACCGCAGTTTCTCCTCCAACCGAAGGATCCATAAAGTTACGCAAATCAAGATATCCAATATTTCCATCTAATATTCTAGCTTCTTTAAATCCGTAATTGCTTGTTTTCCATTGTTCAAGCATAGATTGCGGAATTTGTTCCTGTTCCGGATTTTTATCTGTTTCTCTTAATTCTTTTATAAAAGCAGGATTAAAGCCAACACGTATATGTTTGTCCTTGCTTATCGATAAAAGATCTGAAGTTAGTCTTTCAGAGAACAAAACTGGATCTGTGATTGAAGCGTATGATCCGTTTTTTAAATTTGACGAAATGAGATCGCTCATTTTTTTTGCTACATCCGGAAAGACATAATTTTTGTTTAATAATACATTAATTGAATCAATAACTTGTTGCTGTTCTGTTTTTGTTACAGGATCAGGATTGGTTTGATTCACGATAGATTGCGCGATTGATTTTGCCGGAATAAAGAGCAAAAAGCAAAAAATAAGTAAAGCAGTTTTTGTTTTCATTTTCTTGAGATTTAATTGATTGATTGTGATTTAATTGATGTTTGATACTATATAAATAAAGATTTATGATTGATTTGTTTAAATAGTTGAAACAAATATAATTGATATATCAATTAAAATCAAATAAAGGAATATTTTTTTTATATAATTGTTTGAATCTCAATACAGGGTAGGGTTTATTGCTCCTAATCCAACTTTGTCGATTTAGATTTTAGGGCGCTATTTTACTGAAGTTGTATTAAAATAGCTTGAATTTATTAAAGGATTTTGTTTCCGTTTTATGGAATAGAAACTATTTAAAGGAATAATGATTTATTTAAAACCTCTTTGTCTTTTGGCTTCAAAAATTAAAATAGCCGCAGCAACAGATACGTTCATGCTGTCGATTTCGCCTTGCATTGGAATAATAATATTTTGTGTTGCCGCATCACGCCAGTCTTGCGTTAAACCTGTGGCTTCTGTACCAACAACCAAAGCAGTTGGAGTAGTAAAATCCTGTGTATGATATGAAGTTGAATTTTGTAAAGTAGCGCAATAAAAATCAATCTTTTTTTCTTTCAAAAAAGCAATGATTTCGGCAGTAGTTCCAGTTGCAATTTGATTCGTAAATAAACAACCAACACTAGAACGCACAATATTTGGATTGTATAAATCGCTTTTAGGATTTGCGATCAAAACTGCGTCAAGATTTGCAGCATCGGCAGTACGTAAAAGCGCTCCGATATTTCCTGGTTTTTCAGGAGCTTCGGCCACAATAATTAACGGATTATCAGATAATTTTAAATCAGATAAAAGCATCGATTTTGTTTTGGCTATAGCCAAAATACCTTCGGTGGTATCGCGATATGCTAGTTTTTGGTAAACTTCCTTGTTGATTTCAATTAATTGAATCGGAGTATTAACCAATTTATTAATCTCATTTTCAGTAACCAATTCAGGTAAAAATAAAACAGTTTCGATTTCGTAACCGCCTTTTATAGCAAGAGAAATTTCACGTAAGCCTTCAATTAAAAATGTTCCCGTTTGTTTGCGGTTTTTTGCCTTTTCCTGTAATAAAACAAGAGATTTTATAAACGGATTTTGTATCGAAGTAATTTGTTTCATTCTTAAAGGTACTTAGGTTCTGAGGCGCTAAGGTACTGAGATTTTTTTAAAATAGGAGCAAAGGTTCAGAGTTGCAAAGGAGCAAAGTTTTTTATTGACATAATCTGACAGCTTCCTTTTTTGTTAGTGCATTCATTATTTTTTTAGAGAAATCTACATTTATTAGCGGAAACTCAATTTGATTTTCACCAGTCAAGATCAATGGTTTATTTAAAATTTGGCTAACTTCAGACATGAAACCCAGTAACTTTTTATAATTATCAAAAGAATATATTTCCTTTGGATCTACATCAAACTCAATTTCATCTATTGAGAAAAAATGAAGATTTATTACTATATCATCAATTATGATAGATACAATTTTCACTTCCAATTCTCCTGTTTCATCATTCAAATAGTGAATTAAATATTCCAGATCAATTTTATTTATCTCTTTGTTTTCTCCTAATGTACCGTATCTAACGATGTAATTTATATTGAGATAATTAATTAGAATTTTCCAATCTTCAGTTTTAACGTTTCGAACGTAAATATCTCTCAACGCGCCATCTGGTTCAAAAATCCACTTTATTTCATCCCAATTATTTGTCATTTTATTAGTTTATGATTTTAGATAAAAAAGTTTGCCACGAATTGCTAGAATTTGCACTAATTTTTATTCGCGATTAAGCGAAATCTGATTCGTGGAAATTAGTGCAATTCGTGGCAAAAAATATTATTCTGGTGTAGAATTATTTTCTTCTAAAAGTACAGTTTCTTCTTCCTCTGGTCTTGTAGTAACCTGATCTTTTTTACCGAATAAAAATTTCTTGAAAGCAGCAAAACCTGCTGCAATTGCTAAAAATATGATTTTACCAAACTTCGCAATAATAGCAAAGAAACCAACTTTTGCAAGAACTTTTCCGGCAACTAATCCACCAATAGTCCACGCAGCAACAGTATCTGTATCTGCATCAAAGTCTAAATATTTGTGTCCGTCATTGAATTCAACACTTTTCAAGATTCCCGGAATACTAGCTTTTACTTCTGCAAGTTCACTCATTCCCGCAACTGCCGAAATATTATACATTCCTTTTCGTCCCAAAACTCTTAAATCATAGTTTAAAGTATTAGCTTGATCCTGACCAAATTTTAATTCTTTTGCCCAATGCAATACTTTCAAATTATTATCATAATAAGGTTTTGATGCCCAGCCAACTAATTGCACTTCAGGATAACCACCTTTTTTACGTTCTTCATTTGCTGTCTGAACATCTTCTTTCATGGTTTTTAGCAAATCGTCATAGTCAATATCTCCGGCATCATCGTCTTTTACAAAACCATCTCCTTGATAACTAATCACAAACATCCAACTATTGCTATGTGTAACCCCTTTTCCGTCAGGTACAAGAGATCCTAAAACGCTTTTGTCTTCTGGATTTCCCCATAAATTTGTCAAAACTCCCTGCGTTTGTTCCGCATTAAGGAATTTAAATCCTGCAGGAACATTTAATGTTCCGTCTCCTTCTGGTAAAGTAATTTTTCCTGATTGGTAATTTAAAGTTTTTTCAAAGAGCTCATCATTGTTTTTAGGTTCCTGAGCGGCAATTTTTGGAATAAAAAAGGCAATTAAAAAAAGAAATGGTAGAAATTTTTTCATTGAAATAAATTGGTTTTGGTTGATTATTTTAAAGGTTCTAAGGTTTTTTTAAGTTGTAAAGGTTCATAGAAAAGTTTGCTACTAATTACACGAATTTGCACTAATTTTTATTCACGCTTAAGCGAAATCTTATTCGTGAAAATTCGTGTAATTTGTGGCAAAAAACTATTTTTTAGTCACTTCAGTAATCTCATCAGCAACGGGATGTGATGTTGTAAAAGTATATCCCATGATTTTGGCAATCGTTTGTGCAATTTGCTTTTGATACAATTGAGAATCTGTTTTTACTTCGCCTTTTGGAGTGATTTCAGGTCCCATTGCGGCAAACCAAATTTGTGATGCGCCCGGAACATCAGCACCATGATCTGTCCATTGTTCTTTTTTTTCGTCACCGCGACCGTGATCTACCGTGATTATCAAAGTTGTTTTGTTTTTATATTGCGGATCATTTTGAACAAAATCCCAGATTTCTTTAATCCATTTGTCTACTTGATTTGCAGCGTCAAGATACGATCTGTAATGTCCAGCGTGCGCCCATTCGTCAGTTTCTCCATAAGCGATATAAAGCACTTTTGGCTTTTTGGTTTTCAACTCATTTAAAGCTTGATAATGTGTAAAAACATCCAGACATTCATCTTCATGAAAAGGCTTAAACGAATTATTGCGCATTTCATTTAGTAGTTTTTCTGTTTCTGTAGGGTTTTTTCCTCCAACATTATCAAAGGCAGAAATTACAGGAAAACCACTTCTTTCCTCGTTTAAAATTCGGTCAAAAGCATCCCACGCACCAAAAGCGGCAACTTTTCCTTTTAGTTTTGATTGTTGGTTTAAAAACTCCAAAACATTCACATTCGGATTCGCTTTATAATGATTTGAATTTACGGCAGTATCAACATTTCCGGTCATAATCTCGCTATATCCGGGATAACTAAACCAATACGGATTCGAAACATCGACTTTATTTCCTAAATCGCGATTGCCATAAATTTGTCCTTTTGTAGCAATTTCTGACCATAAAAAAGGCATGATTTTTTTGCGTGATTCTTCAGGGTTTGAGCTGGAATATTTTTTCTTGATATAAGAACTATCGTCCTGATTAAATTTTTTATCATTGGCAATAGCCGAATCCATTCCTTTAAAAATTTCCTGCCATCTAAAACCGTCAGTGGTAATAATGATGATGTTTTCTGTTTTTTGTGCATGAGACAAAAAGCTTGTAAAAGCGAATAGTAGTAAAATCAGTTTTTTCATTTTATTAGTTTCAAAAGTTGAGACAAAAGAGCTTAAGTTTTATTAATAAATATTGAGATTTTTTTATTCTACGTCATTAACCGAATTTACTTTAAAAAGTAATCGAATTTTAATAGGATCTTTTTTTGAATTTGGATAAATCTCACTGTTAACTCTTTGTTCAAAGACTTTCATAATGTCTAAATCCAAATCATCTTTAACAGCATAATTTATTTCGTTTTTCTTCTTTTTCAGCTCAAATTCAACCATTATTTTTCCTGATTTCTTTGAGTCTTTAAATAATTCTTCAAATATTTGAGTTGTTTTTTTTAGGATTAATTCGATATCTTCAAACGAAGTGTTTGCTTTTAATTCTTCGTCAGAACTTAAAAAGGCGATTCTTTCCAAAGCGGTATCTTTTTCTCCTTTAGAAACAGAGTCAGTTTCTGTTCCGTTTTGATTTTGTTTATAAGCAACTTGATTTGTCTTATTTTGTTTTGGAGCTTCATCTAGCCACAATAATTTTAAATCTTTTTTTAGCAGATTTAAAATATAATTATGCTCGTTAGTTTCGATAATCAATAAAGGCTCTTCAATGTCAAATGATATTACAGACCAATAATATTCTAACTCTTTTTCGTTGGCTTTTCTAATAATGTAGTCCTTTGAAACTTCATTTTTAAATTCATCCCATATTATTTTAGAATCAGCCATATCCTGACTCATTTTGCCATCTAATATTGCATTATCTACATGAAATTCAACTTTTCTTCCGTCTAAATTTTGTATTTTGGTATTGTCTTTAAATCTTTTCCAGAGTTCAGGACCAATGATAAGATTGTTTTGTACTATTTTGTAATCGTTGTTAGAAGATAAATTGTCACTTATTAGTTTTTTAGCCTTTTCAATTACCTTAGCATCAGCATATTTATAAACTACTCCTTTAGGAATTGTTATAGTCTCACTTTTTTGAGAATGAGATAAAAAGCTTGTAAAAACGAATAGAAGTAGCGCTAGTTTTTTCATTTAATGATTTGATGTCTTAATAATATTAATACTGAATTGGCCAGATTTAGTTCTTAAACTTAAAAACCAAATATTTTTTAATCCTTTTAATGGGATAGGAGAATTATCATTAATATTAATTTGTTGCTTTAAATCTTCAAGTGTTTTTAAACCTAAATATTTAATTTCTTCTTTTTCATTATTTATTCTTTCAAACCATTTTAGAATTGAAGTTTCAATATTAATAGCACTAACTTGTGTACAGTAAGTTCCTCCTCTGAATTCTGCGATATATGTAAAAATATAAGTTTCCGACAAATTCATAAGTTTGAATTTTGTTTCAAAACTACTTAATTTAATCAATCAATCTTTACGTGATAACGTAATGTAACTATAAGTTAATAGAAGATAAAATTACAAAATCCCTCTGGCCTTAATCTCCAGATATTTATTAATAGTATCCAAAGTCAGGTTTTCAGGTTGAGTAAGAACCGAGTAAATTCCGTATTTCTTGAGTTCGTTGGCAATAAGTTTTTTCTCAAACATGAATTTTTCAGCAATTACCTTATCGTATATTTCCTGAATCGTATTTGTTTTTTTGTTAATCAGTTCATTCAATTCCGTATTACTAAAGAAAACAACAACTAATAAATGGTTTTTTGCAATTCCTTTTAAATAAGGTAATTGTCTGTTTAAACCGTCCATTGTTTCAAAATTAGTATATAAAATAATCAAACTTCGCTGATTGATGTTTTTCTTAATATCAACATATAATCGACTATAATCACTTTCGAAAAAGTCAGTTTTGATGTTGTATAAAGTTTCCAGAATTTTCTGCATTTGCGAAGATCTTTTCTCTGCAAAAACTCTGTTTTCTACTTTTTTAGAGAAAGCAAAAATTCCCGCTTTGTCTTGTTTTTTCAGAATAACATTTGACAAAACCAAAGTTGAATTTATAGCATAATCCAATAAACTCAATCCGTCAAAAGGCATTTGCATCACGCGGCCTTTGTCAATTGCCATGTAAACCGATTGAGATTTTTCGTCCTGAAATTGGTTTACCATCAACGAATTTTTCTTCGCCGTAGCTTTCCAGTTTAGCGTTCTAAGATCGTCGCCCTGAACATATTCTTTAATTTGTTCAAATTCCATGGTATGACCAATTCGGCGTATTTTTTTGATTCCGTATTGATGCAAATTATTCGAAAAAGCCAATAAATCATATTTCCTTAATTGAATAAAAGAAGGATATGTTGGCACCATTTGATCTTTATCGAAAATAAATCTTCTAGAAATCAGTTTTAAAGGCGAAGAAACGTAAAGGTTCAAATTTCCAAAATAATATTCGCCACGTTCTGTTGGACGCAAATCATAACCGATTTCTTTTTCGGCAGAAGCTTTAATTTTCTTTATAATTTTAAAATCACGAACTTGAAACTGAAATGGGATTTCGTCAATAATCTTTACTGAAATAGTAAACGTATAATGGTTTTTGATACTAACACTTATCGGATTCAAATCGCCATTTGAAAGTTTTTCGGGCGTATTTCGAGTTGCCTCAATTCCTGTTTTTGCAAAATATAAAAGCAAAATATCAAGTCCCAGAAATGTGATTAAAATTAGAACCACAAACCAAACGGCATTATATAAATTCGGAAAAATAAAAGCACAAACAAACATTCCAATAATGCTCAAAAGCACATAGAAAAAGAAGTTGTTTAGGTATAGACTTTTTATAAATTTCAATTTAGAGTATATTTTAAAGTTTTATAATACTTATATTTTAGTCAGACTATTGTAATCAAAGCCTTCTAAATAAGCTATTTTCTAGATTCCATTTTCTTTAACTGCTTTTACTTTATAAACAGGACTTTCTTTCCATGCAGTCCATATCCAGTTGAAGCTTGCTTTATTATTGGTGATTTTTAAGTTGTTTAGCTTCATTGTTTTCCAATATTCTTCCGGATTATCCTGACAATTACACCACATGTCTGCGTCATTTCCGTAAGGTGGTAGATCACCAACAAGCCATTCCATCTTTTTAGTTTTAAGATTATCACCAATCTTTAGCCCAATTTTATTATAATTATCGATAAATTCCGGAGTAAAAAAGTTTGACTTTTTAAGTTCCTCCAGTTTTTTATTATGTGCTTTTAAATTTAAGCCGATATATTTATCTCCTTTTTTATTTTCTACAACATCAAAGTCATTTTTAACAGTTTTAGTTTCAATCCATTCATACGTTTTTCTTATTAATGTTTCAAGCTGTTGTTTATCACTTAAAAAATAAATTGACGTATTTCTGTTATGCGATGGTTTGACATCTTCTGATTTAAAACTTACCAGAGAGACGAACACAAGAAAAAGAAAAATTAATTTAGAAAATTTCATTTATAAAAGGTTTAATAAAGCTTTAAAACTAAAAACTGAGATTAAAAACAGTAAACTATCTAGGAATCTCTACTGTTTCAATAATTTGTTTAATGATTTCCGGGCTTGTAATTCCTTCCATTTCACGTTCAGGAGTTACAATAACACGGTGTTGTAAAACCGGAATTGCAGCTTCTTTAATATCTTCCGGCGTAACAAAATCACGTCCGCGAATGGCAGCGAAACCTTTTGCCGCATTCAAAATTGCAATCGAAGCACGAGGCGAAGCACCTAAATACAAAAAGGCATTTTCGCGCGTGTTTACTACAATTCTTGCAATGTATTCTAGTAAGTTTTGTTCAACTCTAATTTGTTTTACTAAAGCTTGATATTCTTTTATTTCTGTTGCAGAAAGTACAGCTTTTATAGCTTCTAATTTTCCGTGATCTTGCAATAAATGCTCTCTTTGGATAATCAGAATCTCCTCGTTTAATTTTGGATAATCAATCGTGATTTTGAATAAAAAACGGTCTAATTGTGCTTCCGGCAAACGATACGTTCCTTCTTGCTCAATTGGATTTTGAGTTGCAATAACCAAAAAAGGAGTTTCAAGCTGATAAGCCGAACCGTCAATTGTAATCTGACGTTCTTCCATAACTTCAAAAAGTGCCGCTTGAGTTTTGGCAGGAGCACGGTTGATCTCGTCAATCAAAATTAAATTCGAAAAAATTGGTCCTTGTTTAAACTGAAATTCAGAAGTTTTAAGATTAAAAATAGAAGTTCCTAAAATATCTGACGGCATCAAATCCGGCGTAAACTGAATTCGGCTAAAGCCAATATTCAACGTTTTAGACAATAGTTTAGCCGTAATCGTTTTGGCAACTCCAGGAACACCTTCAAGTAAAACGTGTCCGTTTGAAAGTATCGCAACCAAAAGCTGATCGATCATTTTATGTTGTCCAACAATTACAGTTTCAAGCTCTTTTTTGATGCTGTTAACGTGATCTAAAAGCGGGCTTAAATTTATTCTGGTTTCAAAATTCACATTTTCATTCGTGATTTCGGTTTCTGGTGTATTGATATCGTCCATATTGGTATGTTTTCTTTAGTTGCTTATTTTAATCTGTGGAAAATGTTTTTATATTAATTTAAAACCTTTTCTATTGCGTTATTAATTCTGATTAAATCTTCTTCGAGACTTCCGTGATAACTCTTTCTGTGTTCGTTGATTAAGAATACAAGTTCCCGAATATCAGCTTCATCTTTGCCTGTTTTTAAATGCAATTTTTTGATAAAATCGTCATCTAGTTTTGTTGTGTCCAGTAAATATTCATTTCGGATTCGTTCCAGAAAATAAATGATTTTTTTATCAATAATATTCTCGTGATCGCCTTCCTGATAATATAAATTACCGATGGTTTTTGTAAAATCAATCGTTAAATTCGGCAAAGGTTTCAGAATTGGAACGATGCGTTGTTTTCGTTTTGCATTAAAAATTATAAAAATCAATATTCCGATTAAGGATAAATACCAAGCCCATTTTAAAGCTGGCTGACTAAAAATATAACGCAAAGGCGATTGCGAAATTTTCTCATCGTTTATTCCTTTTGTATACCAGAAAACGTCACCTTTTGGTAAATAAGAAAGTACATTTTCTGCATATTGATAATGATCTTTTTTCAATAAATGAAAATTACTAAATGCCGCTGGCTGCGTATGTAAATAAAAATAGCCGCTTTTGTACGCTACTTTTATAAAATTAATATGCTTCTGCTTTGGTATATAACTTTGATAACCTAAAACAGTAGTATTTAAAGTATCAATTTTTGAAAAATAATCATCACCAACTCCTTCTTTTAAATGATAGGTTTTGGAACTTACTTTTTTATTGGCAAGCCAAGTCGAGTTACTATCCGGAAGTCCGAAATTTACATTGGTTCTTAGTTTTAAACTGTCTAAAATTGCACTTGGAAACTCTCTCATACTCAAAAAAGCATTGTTTCCGTGAGATACAAAATAGAAAATTTCGGTCATAGACTGATTATCAATATTGTTTGCTTCTGATATGTTTAAAAATGTACCTTTTATAGAATAATTTTCGACCAAAGTATCTTCAACATATTTAGAATCCAAAAACTCATATGGAGTTTGGGTTACTATTTTTTCTAATTTCTGAGGCTTTAAAAAGCCATGGATTTCTTTGTCAAAAACATATAATCCAAGCGGAATTTTGTCATTGACAGAATAGGTTGGACTCCAATTGATAGGTTTTGGCTGATCGCGATCTGCTACTAAAATTAATGCTAAAACAAAAACCAGAATAGCGATGTAAATTTTGATATTTTTATCCATTGCTAAAGGTTTTTAAAGCTTTCTTAAATCTGTTTTCTGCTTTATCGAATGAAATTTCGTCAATTTGAAATTCTCCGTACCAAATATAATTATACAAGTAAGACAAATAAGTAAATTCTTCTTTGTGCACAGGCCTTTGAAGCTCGTATAAATAATCGGAATTTGTTTTTTCGATATCCCATTCTATATAATGATTCTGCGCCATAACTTTTAAAAGCCATAGATAATAATACCGAATTGCGATTCTTTTTTCGCCGGAATTAATGCTTTCTTTTATCAATTTTTCAAAATCTAAAAGATGTATGTTTTTTTCGATATCAGTATAATAGATCGTCTTTTTTTGTGCGTTTTTACCAAAAATCCATTGTCCTTCTTTATTAATCAAAGCTTTTGCAATAAGATAAATCACAGTTATAATTACTAAAACTGCAATGATTCTCAATAGAATTGAAACAAATTTGATAGAACTTGCTGTGTTTTCAAAACTAAATATTCTTCTAAAAACGCTTGCAAGCCAATCTTTAAAACGATCCCAGGCATTTTTTTCGGGCGTTTTATATTCATAGACAAAATCTGAATCTTTGTATTTCTTTTTGAAGTTTTTATTAAAAGTTTTGGCTTCAATTGTACTCGAATCAACTTGAATGTCTTTTTCTGTATATTTTATTGAAGCAATTTTTGGAGGTTCGGCTGTAGCCAAAGAATCCTGAGCATGCGAGATACCAGAGAAAAAAAGAAAAGATAAAAGGATTAAAAGTCTATTCATTATCGGTTCCAATTAATTCAATTTCCTGAGTAAACGTTTTATCTTTTGCTCCTAAACTATAATAGATAATTCCCTGATTTATCATAATCACGTTGTTAAAAATATTACCCAATGTAAGTAATAAAACAAAGATTAATGAAATGAAAACAAACAGAATTGGAGAACCTTCAAATGGTTGTACATCGAAGTTCGAATTTCCAATTGCTGTTGCAAAAAAGAAAAATATTCCAATAAAATAGAAGAACATTGTGATAGATCCTTGTATCATTTGAATCATTATCAATACTAAAAATGTTGCACCGATTGTTGACCAAAAATCTTCTTTCATTAAAAAATAAGCATGATTTAGAGACTGAAAAAAGCTTTTTTCTTCTGATAAATAAGTATAAAAACTAATATTCAACCACGTAAATAATGTAGGTATTGCAATTAACAAAAGCGGAAAACCAATTAAAACAAAACAAAGTAGGAATAGTAAAATTATAACCACAATCAAAACAGGAACAACAAGTAAAATGAGTCCAATTGAGAATTTTATTATTTTCCAAAGACTTTTTCTGAAGGTTTTTAAAACATCATCAGTTGTGAAATCGTTAGTGTTTTTTTGCGCGATTAATTTTAGATACAAAATTGGATAAGAAGAATTGAATAGCGATAAAAGTAATATTACAACAAAAAAGAGCACTATAAAACCAATAAAAACGGTATAATTATCATTGAAATAATGCAGAAAATTTGATTCAAATTGTCCTGAATTATTTTCTAATACAACTGAAAAATTAATTTTCAAAAACCAATAAACCAATGCTGCTACTATAATTAAGAAAGCTCCATTCATGATGAAGAAAATCTTAAAAAAGTGTTTTCCAAAGTTTTTAAAAAATGTAAAAGTGTCTATTATATAGTCGCCTAATTGTCTTTTTTTGAAAAGTTCAAACATTATAATGAAGTTGTTTTTTTGTGAACAATAAAGGGATAAACCAGATAATAAAATGAAATGATTCCCAGCGTAAATAAAATGATAAATGAGCTTAACCAGTTTGGCATATCAATCGAATAACGCGTGATAAAACCTTCGAGAAAACCTGCGCTAATCGTAAAAGGAAAAGTACTCAGGAATATTTTGAAACTGTTTTTGAAACCAATTTTAAAAGAATTCATTCTCGAAAAAGTTTTAGGAAACAATATCGAAGCGCCAAGAATAAATCCTGCCGTAGTTTCGATTACAATCGCAAAAATTTCCATAGAACCGTGAATCCAGATTCCGCGAACGCTTTTCCAGAAAACTCCTTGTTCATAAAAAAAGTACTGAAAAGATCCCAGCATAATTGAGTTTTGCAGAAATATCCAAAAAGTTCCTATTCCGCCCATAATGCCATAAAAATAACATTGAGCACCAACTTTTAGATTATTGAAAGTGATACCAATAAAACTTCCCCAATTGGTTCCGGAACCGTAAACAGCCATTGGATTACCTTTTTTGATGTTTTCCAAAGTCATATTTACATATGAATCTCCCAAAATCAAGCGAACAAAATTAGGATCGTATTTTGCCGAAACAACACCGATTGCTACAGTCGCAAAAAACAATATAAAAGCATACATCAAATATCTTTTGTATTCGTAAACGAGCAAAGGAACTTCTGTTTTAAAGAATTCCAGGAATCTGTTTTTTTCTGTTCGTTTCGTTTTGTATATCTTCTGATAAATCTGCGATGCCAAGTGATTTAAGTAAATAACCGTTTTACTTTTGGGATAATAAGTTTGGGCATACGACAAATCATTCATCAATTGAATGTACAAATTAGCTAACTCATCAGGATTTTTTTTAGCTTTACCAAAAATAGCTAGTTCAAATTCCAGCCATTTTTCTTTATTTTGTTTTATGAAGGCGACTTCTCTCATTGTAGGCTAAAATATAAAATATGTCAGAATTATCTATTAACACGACACAAAATGTTAAAATAAATTTTATAGCGGCATCGGTTGGTGAACGCTTAGGTTCCTATTTCATTGACTTGCTTATCAAAATCTCCTATGGAATAGTTGTTTTTTTAGTGTTTTTTTACGGTTTACATTTCGATAAAATGTTCGATAAACTAGATTCATGGTCTGTTATGTCGATACTTTTGTTCTTTTATTTGCCAATTATGCTTTATTCCATCATTCAGGAAAGTGTTTTTGAAGGACAAACGATTGGAAAAAAGTTAGTAAAAATAAAAGTGGTCAAAATCGACGGTTATCAGGCGGGTTTTGGCGATTATTTAATTCGATGGTTTTTTAGACTAATTGATTTTACATTGCTTTATGGACTTGTTGGATTAATTGCTGTTGTTACAAGCAAAAAAGCACAGCGATTAGGAGACATGGCGGCAGGAACGGCAGTGATTACTTTGAAAAATAAAATTGATATAAGCCACACGATTTTAGAAGAAATTGGAAACGCTTATGTGCCAACATATCCTTTGGTAATTAAATTATCTGATAATGATATGCGAATTATTAAAGAAACGTTTCAAAAAGCAGATGCCAAAAACGACCACGAAATGCTCTATAAACTAGTTGCTAAGATTGAAAGTGTAACCGGAATTAAAAATCAATCAGGGAACAATAGTGACTTTCTTAGAGTTATTCTTAAGGATTATAATTTTTACACACAAAATATGTAATTAATTTTGTTTTTTAGGGGTGTTGGTTTAGGATTTCGTAACTTTGTATATGCTTTCAATATTTATAAAAGGCGTAACCGAAAAGCCTAAGAGTAGGGAAATTTAATCTAAATACCATGAAAATTAATAAAGTAATTGCCGTATTAGTATTATTGCTTGTTTCAGTTTTTTCTTTTGCACAAGGAGGAAAAAAATTAGATAAAATAATAAAAAGAGATTACCAGATAATTGAATGTACGATTGCAAAAATGTCTGATAAAACCGTTGAATATTCTTTGCCGGGAGAAACATTGCAAATTTCGCTTGACGTTTCTCAAATTGCCAGAATAGATTTTGCCAGCGGACGTTCACAAACTTTTGATGTGTCTACAAGCAATACTTCTTCAAATAATTCAGTTCAGAATGTTGCTTCTGCCGATATGAAACCTAATACAATTGCTGTATTGCCAATTCCTTACGTAAATGCTGATACTCAGGAAAGTTCTGAGGATATGGCGAAGTTTGCTCAAAATGATATTTATAATAAACTGATCGATAAATCGGCAAATATTTTTCCTTTAACTGTTCAGGATTTAAGAACAACAAATAGTTTATTGCACAAAGCCGGAATTGATCACACTAATATAGATGAAACTCCTATTGAAGATCTCGAAAAAATTCTTGGAGTTGATAATGTTGTAGCCGCCAAAGTTTCGTATACAATTGGATCGGGAACAACTGCAACAACTTACAACAGCGGAAATGCAAAAGTAAGCGACAATAACAAGAAAGTTAAAACCAATGATATTTCGACTACAACAGCAAATACACAAGTTTATTATTACTACACCGTGTACTTTGATATGTACAAAAATGCCACAAAAATATACTCTCAAACACGCAAACCGTTCCTTGCTGTAAAAGACAGTTGGATGGATTCGATTACTTATTTATTGAAAAGAAGCCCGATTTACGTAAAAAAATAAACCAAAGCTAAAACCTTAGCAACTTAGAATCTCAGAACCTTAGAACCTCAAAAAGAAATGTTTCATTTATTAGATCTTATCGGTACAATGGCTTTTGCCATGTCCGGCGCTTTGACGGCAATGCACAAAAAACTCGATCCTTTTGGGGTTTTTATCATTGCATTTGTAACCGCCGTTGGAGGAGGAACATTGCGAGATGTTTTAATTGGCAGAACTCCTGTGGGTTGGATGCGTGATTTACAATATGTTTACGTAATTATTTTAGGTTTTGGATTGGCAATTCTCTTCAGAAAAAAGTTTGATAAATTAAGAACATCTTTGTTTTTGTTTGATACAATTGGGTTGGGAGTTTTTACATTAATAGGTCTTGAAAAAGGTATTATGATTGGTTTGCATCCCGTAATTTGTATTGCTTTAGGAACCATGACAGCTTGTTTTGGAGGTGTAACGCGTGATATTTTATGTACCGAAATTCCAACCATTTTCAGAAGAGAAATTTATGCTACGATCTGTATTTTGGGCGGAATCGTGTTTTTTGCTCTAAGAAAATTGAATCTAAATGACGATGTTTTATATTTAGTAACATCACTTGTAATTATCACAGTTCGATTAATGGCCGTAAAATACAAATGGTATTTACGTGCATTTGACCACAAATAAAAATTTTAAACGATATTAGCCATAGATTCAAGAAAGTGTTTTAGGATTTTGACACCCGAGCGATAGCGAACGGATGAAGTAAAGAGTTGCTAACTCAAAAAGGATCTAGTTTAAAAAGAGATAAATAAAATTATTAAGATTAAAATGATTTTGTTTCACGTAGATTTTGCAGATTAATGCAAATTTAATTTTAGATTTTTATTGAATTAATCTGCGCTTATCAGCTTAAATATTTTTAAATCTGCGTGAAAAATAATTCATGCAATTTGTGGCAAAAGAAAAAAAATGACAAAGTTTACCGTAAAACAATACGACAGAAACGATTATCAAATCTGGAATGACTTTATAAGTCAGGCTAAAAATGCTACGTTTTTATTTTGTCGAGATTTTATGGAATATCATAAAGATCGTTTTGAAGATTTTTCGCTTTTAGTTTTCGAAGACGAGAAATTAATAAGCGTTTTGCCTGCTAATAAAGTTGGAAATTCAATTTACTCACATCAAGGACTTACTTACGGCGGATTAGTTTACAAAGAGCAAACAAAATTAGCGACAGTTATTGAAGTTTTTCGATCAGTTTTGTTTTTTTTGAATGAAAACAACTTTCAAAAATTACATTTAAAAACACTTCCTTCAATTTATCATCAAAAACCTGCTGAAGAAGTTTTGTATGCTTTGTTTTTATCCGAAGCAAAATTAGTACGACGAGATTCACTTTCGGTAATAGACTTATCCCAAGAAAACAAGACTTCTAAAATCAGAAAAAGAGGTTTTCAAAAAGGCGTTTCAAACCAATTAATTATAAAAGAAGAAACTGATTTTGAATCGTTTTGGAATAATGTTTTGATTCCGAATTTAAATGAAAAACATAGCGCAAATCCTGTTCATTCTGTAGAAGAAATGAATTATTTAAAAGGGCATTTTCCTAAAAATATTCATCAGTTTAATGTTTATTTAGAAGATAAAATTGTGGCGGGAACAACAGTTTTCGAAACAGAAACAGTAGCACATTGTCAATATATTTCGAAAAATGAAAATCAGGAAAATCTGGGAAGTTTGGATTATTTATTTCATTATTTGATTCAGGAAAGATTTGCTAAAAAGAGATTTTTTGATTTTGGAATTTCAAACGAAAATCAAGGAAGAAATCTAAACGAAGGATTAACATATTGGAAAGAAAGTTTTGGCGCAAGTACAATAGTTCATGATTTTTACGAATTAGAAACCGCAAATTATAATAAGTTAAATGGTATTTTTGTTTAAAAATTAAAGAAATAAAATGATATCATTTCTGGATCTAAAAAAAATTAACGAGCCTTATGAAACTGCTTTTCAGGAAAAACTGAAATTGGTTTTGGAAAATGGCTGGTATATTTTAGGGAAAGAAGTTGAAACATTTGAAAAAGCTTTCGCCGAATATTGCCAAATCCAATATTGCATTGGAGTAGGGAATGGTTTAGATGCTTTGGTTTTGATTTTTAAAGGATATATAGCTTTAGGAAAACTCCAAAAAGGCGACGAAGTTATTGTTCCGGCCAATACTTATATTGCCAGTATTCTGGCGATTTTAGAAGCCGATTTAATTCCGATTTTGGTCGAGCCAAAATTAGAAACCTACAATATAAATCCAGATTTAATTCAGGAGAAAATTACCTCTATAACAAAAGCAATTTTAGCCGTTCATCTTTACGGACAATTGGCTGAAATGGATAAAATCAACGAAATTGCAAGAAATAATGATCTAATAGTTGTAGAGGATGCAGCGCAATCTCACGGTGCAAAAGTAAATTCCAATGATTTAAAATTCCAAATTCCAAATGCTGAGAACGGCTCGCAAAGTAATCAACAATTAACAATTAACAATCAACAATCAGCGCAAGCGTATAGTTTTTATCCAGCAAAAAATCTAGGATGTTTGGGTGATGGCGGCGCGATAACTACAAATGATTCAGAATTAGCAAAAGTGATTTTTTCGCTTCGAAATTATGGCTCCGATAAAAAATATTATAACGATTATATTGGTGTAAATTCTAGATTAGACGAAATTCAGGCTTCGTTTTTAAATCTGAAATTGCCGAATTTAGATGCTGATAATGCTAAACGCAGAGTTATTGCAAAACGTTATTTATCAGAAATTAAAAATGACAAAATAATACTTCCGGTTTGGGATTTTTCTAATAATCATGTTTTTCATTTGTTTGTCATTCGCACGAAAAACAGAGAAGAATTTCAGGATTATTTGGTTCAGAATAACATTCAAACTGTTATTCATTATCCCGTTCCGCCACATAAACAAAAAGCATTTCCGCAATGGAATACGTTATCATTCTCAATAACGGAACAAATCCATAATGAGGTTTTAAGTTTGCCTATAAGTCCTGTTTTGACAGAAGAAGAGGTTAGTTTTATTATCGAAATTATTAATAAATACTAACTTGAATTTCCTTAAAAAATATACTCAAAATAACCTGTTTAGAATCTCTTCTTTAAACAGTTTGAGTGTAATCTTAAAAATTGGAATTGGATTAATTACATCAAAATTATTGGCGATTTTTGTTGGTCCAAGCGGAATGGCTTTGGTTGGGAATCTTCGTAATTTTTTGACTTCGCTTGAAAGTGTTTCGACACTAGGTTTTCAAAGTGGAATTGTAAAATATGTTGCCGAAAACGAAAAGAATAAAACCGAACTTCAAAAGATAATTGCCACAGTTTTTATAACATTATTATTACTCGTAATAGTCTTAAGCGGACTTTTATTTTTTCTGGCTTCTTTCTGGAATAACAGAATCTTTGGTGCTAATTTTGAGTTTTCTTTAGTATTTAAAATATTGGCTTTGGCTTTGCCTTGGTATGCAATTTCAATTTTTTTGCTTGCCGTAATTAATGGTTTAGGGAAGTTCAAAAAAGTAATCTGGATTAACTGTATTGGTAATACGATCGGATTATTGGTTTCAGTTTTATTAATCTTAAAATTTAAAACTTTAGGAGCATTATTGGCGGTTGTTATTTCGCCTGCATTATTGTTTTTCGTAACGTTTTATTTCATCAATAAAGAAATTGCTTTTTTTGATACAATCAAATTTCGATTTTTCGATTTTAGAATCATCAAAGATTTATCGTCTTATTCTTTAATGGCGTTGGTTTCGGCTGTTTTTGGACCTTTGGTTTTTCTGGCAATCAGGAATAATGTCATACAAACTTTAGGAATAGATCAGGCAGGATATTGGGAAACAATGACAAGGATTTCGTCTTATTATTTACTATTTGTTTCGACTCTTTTAAGCGTTTATTTTTTGCCGAAATTATCAAATTCTAAAACAGATCAAGAAACGAAATCTATATTTTGGAGTTATTATAAAACCATTTTACCCGTTTTTATTATTGGAGTTACGATAATCTATTTTTTACGTTTTTTTATCATAAAACTGCTTTTTACAGCCGAATTTCTTCCTGTTGAAAGTTTGTTTTTAGGACAATTATTGGGTGATGTTTTTAAAGTATGTTCTTTGATTTTGGGCTTTCAGTTTTTGGCTAAAAAAATGACCGTTGCCTTTATAATTTCAGAACTGTTATCACTTGCCGTTTTATATTTTTCAAGCCTTTATTTTATCCGCATTTTTGGGATTGAAGGAGTTGTTTTGGCACAAGCTTTTGATAATTTTCTTTATTTGATGGTACTTTGTGTTTATTTTAGAAAGAGCTTATTTTAGTTAGAACATAAAACTTATAAACTAATTATTTTCCCATGTCTCTAAATACTTTTGAGCAATTTTTACATAATAATGCTCATTCTCGATAAATAATCTGGCTCGTTTACTAATGGCTATTAGTTCTGTTGGATTTTCTATTAAAAACGAGAGTTCATTTACCAGATAATAAACATCAGGTTTGGCGTTGATACAAACTCTTTCTGTTAAATTATAATATTGCATAAATTCAGTTTCGGCGCCGGTAAAAACGACCTTACCTTTTGCCATTGCTTCAAGAGCATTGTATCCCTGATCGTACGAATATACCTGATCTAGCAAGATGTGAGCTTTGTTATATAAATCTATATATTTATTGTACGGAAAATCTTTTGTAGTTATAATGTCGATTTTATCTGAATATTTTTGCTGAATAATTTTAAGTGCTTCTTCAAAAATATTGTTTCCTTTTTTTAAATAATTTGATGTATTAATTCCATGGAAAATAATGATTTTATCGTCAATTTTTATTGGATTAAACTCAATTTTTGATACATTAATCGGATTTGGAATTAAACCTAAATATTTAGAATTTCCTGTCAATGGAAGATGATAATCTAAATCCGAAGCTATAATTCCGTTGCAGTTTTTGTAGATAAACTGATGTAGTTTTTTAAATGAGTTTTTTTGAAATTTTAAAACATTTCCAAAAGATTTTGCATCTATTTTATGATTTATGTATAATGGAATTACGGATTTAAAACTTGGGTTTTCAAAACAGTACTTTACATTTAAATAATCGTATCCTGAACTTAATAAACATAATTTCTGATTGTTTTTTAAGAGATGTGAAATTATCTTTTTTTCAAATTTATACGTGCAATAAAAGCTGTTTTCATTAATAAGTTGAACGACATCAAAACCGGAACATTCTTTTTTGTGTTTTAAAAACTGACGATAAGTTAAGTAAGAACTAATATCAAAACCTGTGATCTTATAAATAGCGATTTTTATTTTTTTTAAAATTCCTGTATCCCATTTCTTTTGAATTAGAATATCGACAGGAAATTGTTTAAAACCATCATTATGACCAATAATTAGAACTTGGTGCCCCAAATTTTCCAGACCTTCTTTTAAAGAATTATGCAAACGGCTAAATTCGCCTACCAGTAAAATTTTCATTTGATGTATATTTAACAAATATATTATATTTTAGCCAATATGATAAATTCAAAACTCAAGGTAGCAATTGTTTCGACTTCTCTGGCAACTGGTGGTGCAGAACGTTTTGCTTCTTTATTGAGCAAGATGCTTGAAGATGATATCGTTGAGGTTCATAATATAATCATTAATGATGTTGTTGATTATAATTATCAAGGCAAATTATATAATATAGGAAAGCTTTCAGACAGTAGATTTTCGTTTTATAAAAAAATAAAAAAAGGTTTTCTATTGCATCAATATCTAAAACAGAATAAAATTCAGTTGATTATTGATAATCGTCCGCGGAATCATTTTTTAAGGGAAATTATTTCGAGTTTAATTTATGGTAATAGAAAAAAATGGTTTGTAATTCACAGTTTTAATCTGAAAAATTATTTTCCGAGACCTTATTTTTTATCAAAAAGGATATATCAAAAAGCCGATAAATTAATTTGTGTCTCAAAAGAAATAGAAGATTTAGTTATAGAAAAATTTAATTTTTCGAATACAGTGACAATCTACAATCCTTTTGAAATTTCTGAATTCGAAAGCGATAATGAAGTTTCTCAATCAGATAAATACATTTTGTTTTTTGGAAGGTTTAATGAGAAGGTTAAAAATTTCAGTTTGATGCTGGAGGCTTTTTTAAAATCTGAAATTTATAATTCAGGATATTCATTATATTTATTGGGAGAAGGTCCAGATTTAAAATTTATTCAAAAAAAAATAAAGGATTTAGGTTTGGAGAAATTTGTGAGAATAATTCCATCAAGGCAAAATCCTTACGAATACATTTCAAAATCAAAATATACTGTTTTAACGAGCCATTTTGAAGGTTTTCCAATGTCTGTAATAGAATCATTAGCGATTGGAATACCGGTAATTTCTGTAGATTGTAAATCTGGACCAAAGGAAATTATTCAATCGGAGTTTAATGGTTTACTGGTAGAAAATTATAATTCGACTTTGCTTGCAGAAGCTTTTAAAAGAATGATTTATGATGAAGAATTGTTTCGTTTTTGTAAAAATAACGCCGCCCGAAGCGTAGCGCATTTATCTCTTGAAACTATCGCCAAACAATGGAAAAATTTAATACTACAAATAAAATAGGATGAACAATATAAAGAATGTTCGTTTAATCGAAATTCCAAAAATTCAAGATAGGCGCGGTAATCTTTCAGTTATTGAAGGCGAAGCGATACCATTTACATTCAAAAGAGTGTATTATTTGTACGATGTGCCTAGCGGAAGTAAACGTGGCGGTCATGCTCATAAACAGCAACAAGAGTTTTTAATTGCTTTGAGCGGAAGTTTTGATGTAATTCTGAAAGACGGAAAATCAATTGAGACTATAACGCTTAACAAACCAAATTTTGGGTTGTTAATTGAAGATGGAATCTGGAGAGAATTAAAAAATTTTTCTTCAGGATCCGTTTGTCTTGTACTGGCTTCTGATGAATTTGATGAAGAAGATTATATCAGAGAATTTAAAGAATTTAAGTTATTTAAAAACCGATGAGCCAATTCCAAGGTTTGCCATTTTGAGTTTTATCTGAATTAAAAATTGTAGAAAAAAGGGAGGAAGCTGCAATAGAAATCTTTTTTTGAAACTAATTTTTTTTAAATCAATTCCTTTATAATAATAGTCAAACATGGCTTTGTCCGAAACTAATTTGCTTTTGATTGCGAGTGAAAATCGATTTAAATCTAAAAAAAGTTTAAGATCGGCATTTGTTTTTTCAAGTTCGGAAAATTTTGAAAAGTCCATTTTAGAATTTAAAAAGTTATTGTTTTTAGATAAACTATTTTCATCATAAACATAACGGGCAAGAATTTTCCAAGAGAATACAACAGGATATATCAAACCTATTCTAATCCAGAGATCAGTATCCTGGCCACTTTTTATTTTTGGGTCAAATAAACCAATTTCGTTAAAAAGATCTTTATCAAATACAGCACAAGAAGTGCAAATTGCTGTTGTTTTTAAACTTCCATGAAAGTAATTGACTAATTCAAAATCGCCTTTTTTTTGTATGGAATATGTGGCTGGAAATGTTTTCTTTGAAGTTTCAATTTCAATTGCTCCTGAAAAAACTTTTTGCTCCGGAAAAAGCTGTGTAGCTTCATGCATTACTTTCAAAAAATTTGGATACCAGTAATCATCGGCGTCAAGGAAAGTTATGAAATTAGATTTTGCTTTTTCGACACCATAATTCCGAGCTATAGAAACACCTTCGTTGTCTTTGGAGAAATATTGAATTCTAAGATCTTTAAATTGTAATAGTTTCTCTTCGCTTTTATCTGTTGATCCGTCATTAATCACAATAATTTCGAAATCCTGAAAAGTTTGATTCAAGACACTTTTTATCGTGTTTTCGATAAAATTTTCTTTGTTGTATAATGGGATTATAACAGAAAAAAAAGCCATTTATTTTGATTTTAAAGTGCAATAATAGCCCAATCGATACAAATCGAAAAGAAATAATGATGGTTTTTTGCTAAACAATTGTCTCAGAAAAAGAGATTTTGAAGTTTTAAAACCAAAAGCAATAATATGTTGAAAACCGTATTTTTTTATAAGTAAAAAGTAATGAGAGAGTTTTACATAATTAGAGGAAATTAAATTAGAATCTACGAGATTTTTTAATCCAATTACAGCTTCTTCAGATTTTCTTAAGAATGTCTCATTATCTTCTAATCCCAGATGATAAACGGTATTTTCTATATGAATAACTTCAATTTTTTGTTGCATTAATTCATACGAAAACAAAGTATCTTCATGCCTTAGATTTGGAATACTTTCATTGAAATTGACTTTTGAGAAAATACTTTTTTTAATTAAAAAGTTTAAAGTCAAAAATGAAATGTAAGGATTTTTATTTCGATCTGAAGTTGTTAATGCCTCACGTTTTGTCCCGTAAACCCAACGTAAAAGCTTGTTTTTTGATGGTTGTGCGCTTTCGTACAAAATACCTCCGTAGACTATTCTTTCATCATTATTTATTTGTAAAATATATTTAGATAGAAAGTCTTTGTGGACTGGAATTGTATCAGCATCAAGAAAAAGCAAGTTTTCGTAAATTGCTTTTTGCGCCAGTAAATTCCGAATTGCACTTCGTCCGATATTTTCCTGTAAAACTAAAAAAGAGCAATTCTGAAATTGATTAATTTGCTGGTTTTCATTTGTAAAAAAAGCGGAAGCATCATCTAAGCAAATAATTTCAAAAGCAATACTTAATTCCAAAGCTTGATTATGCAGTTTTTCAACTAATGAAACAACATTATAATTATAAGTAGGAATTAATATAGAAAGCATTACACATTGCGTTGCACGACTTCAAAAATTCTTTCGTCTTCACATTTTAAGGTTTTAGACGGGAATTTCATCAATAGCGCATAATCATGAGTTGCCATGATAATCGTTTTACCGTTTGCATTGATTTTTTTCAATACTTCAAGAACTTCAGAACTTGTTTGTGGATCAAGGTTTCCGGTTGGTTCATCGGCAAGAATAAATTCAGGATCGTTTAGCAATGCTCTTGCAATCGCAACACGTTGTTGTTCTCCTCCAGAAAGTTGGTGTGGCATTTTATTCAGGAAATCTTTCATTCCTACTTTGTCCAGAACTTCATCAATTTTATGTTCCATTGCTTCTTTTTCTGTCCAGCCAGTTGCTTTCAATACAAAAAGCATATTGTCTTTTACAGAACGATCCGGAAGCAATTTGAAATCCTGAAATACAATTCCAATTTTACGTCTCAAATACGGAATTTCACTTTCTTTTAATGCCGCCAAATCAAACTCAACGATATGACCTTCACCTTCAGTTAAAGGCAAATCACCGTACAATGTTTTCATAAAGCTACTTTTTCCAGAACCTGTTTTTCCAATTATATAGATAAATTCACCATGTTGAACATCTAAATTAATATGAGATAAAATTTTTCTTCCTTCCTGATATATAGTTACTTCTTTAAGAGACAGTACGATTTGTGACATAATAAATTGATTTGATTGGTAAAAGTAATAAGATAACGGTTGGATTCAAAATAAATTTCAATCATTTCTTGTAAAATATTAAAATGAAAATTGAAACCATATAAGTGATTTAAGTTCATTTTAGTAAATGGTGCAACGAAGTTTTTTTATTTAATAAAGCTTATATGAGTTTAGAGTAATAACTAAATGTGAAAAACACCTAGCTTATAATTACTTATATCACTTATATGGTTGAAAAATGGCATTTCAGGAGTTGTAGAATATGCGTTGTTATATTTTTGTTCATAATAAATGCTTGAATCGTTTCGTTATAAACGTTATAAAATGATACATTTGAATACTAAATATAATTAAAATGCGTAGACTTTCCTGGTTCTTTTTACTCCATATAATCCTTATTTCGACCATAGTTTCGGCACAAAAATCAGCTATATATACTTACGATTTAAAGACTTTTGACAAAGCACTGGCTTTATACAATGACAAACAATATGCGTCGGCTCAACTTATTTTTGAATATGTAAAAAACAACGCAACGACCGAAGAAGTTCAGTCAGATTGTGCTTATTACATCGCCAATTGCGCCATTAGAACCAACAAAGCAAATGCTGATGCTTTGATGGAAAAATTTGTTGAAGATTATCCAACAAGTACAAAACAAAATCAGGCTTATGTAGAAGTTGCTCAGTTTTTCTTTGAACAGGGAAATTATCCAAAAGCGTTGCAATGGTTTGACAAAGTGGATGAAAGTTATATGAGTAAATCTGATTCGGATAAGTTTAATTTTCAAAAAGGATACAGTTATTTCAATGCCAAAAAGAAAAAAGAAGCTACTACATATTTTAATAAAGTGGTAAATTCTCCTGAATTTGGTTCTCAAGCCAAATATTATCTTGGATTTATGGCTTATGAAGGCGACGATTATAAAGAAGCGACTAAATATTTTGATGAAGTTTCGGGCGAAGAAAAATACAAAGAAAAGCTGTCGTATTATCAGGCCGATATGAATTTCAAATTAGGAAATTTCCAAAAAGCAATCGATTTGGGACAAACTGCAATGTCTAAATCAAATGCTATTGAAAAATCTGAATTGAATAAAATTATTGGAGAAAGTTATTTTAATTTAAAACAATACGGCAAAGCGATTCCGTTTTTAGAGCAATATGCTGGTAAAAAAGGAAAGTGGAACAATACGGATTTTTACCAATTAGGATATGCTTATTATGAGCAAAAAGACTATGAAAAAGCAATTTCTCAATTCAATAAAATCATTGAAGGGAAAGATTTCGTAGCTCAAAATGCGTATTATCATTTAGGTTTAAGTTATCTAAATACGGGTAAAAAACAAGAAGCTTTGAATGCTTTTAAAAATGCTTCGGAAATGGATTTTAATGCACAAATTCAGGAAGATGCGGCTTTAAATTATGCTAAAGTGAGTTATGATATTGGGAATGCATATCAAACTGTTCCTGGAATTTTACTTGATTTCTTAAAAAAATATCCAAATAATTCAAGCAGATCTGAGGTAGAAAAATTATTGGTCGATTCTTATATTTCGACTAAAAACTATAAAGAAGCTTTGGTTTTATTAGAGAAAAACAGATCGGCAGAAAATAAAGCGGCATATCAAAAAGTACTTTTTTACAGAGGTTTAGAATTGTATAATGAATCAAATTATCAAGAAGCCGGAAAGATGTTCAAAAGCGCTATAAGCGAACAAAAAACACCTGAATTTACAGCTCGTGCGACTTTCTGGAAAGCTGAAACTGAATATCTTTCAGATGATTTTCAGAATGCTTTATTAAGCTACAAACAGTTTGCTGGTTTGGCTGCAGCCAAAACTACTGACGAGTATAAAAACATCAATTACAATATTGGTTACACTTATTTTAAACTGAAAGAATACGATTCAGCAGGAAATTCTTTTCAGGCACAAATTGATAATGCAAAAGAAGATAAAGTTCGTTTGAATGATTCGTATTTACGTTTGGGAGATTGCCGTTTTGTGAGTGCAAAATATAGTGCTGCAAATGAAGCTTACGCAAAAGCGATCGAAGCAAAAGGTGTTGATGCGGATTATGCTCAATTTCAAAAAGCAATTTCATATGGTTTTATGTCTAAAAATGATAAGAAAATTGATGAATTGAATAATTTCATTCAGATGTATAAAAAATCAGAATATCGTGATGATGCTTTATTCGAATTGGGAAATACTTATGTGGCTGAAAAGAAAAATGATCAGGCGCTTAAAACTTACGATCAGTTAATCTCTGAATATAAAAACGGTTCATTTACGTCGAAATCTATTTTGAGACAAGGTTTGATTTATTACAACTCAGATCGTGATGATCAGGCTTTGGTTAAATTCAAAAAAGTCGCAGCAGAATTTCCAAAAACTCCGGAAGCTTTAGAGGCAGTTTCTACAGCGAGATTGATTTATGTTGATTCCGGAAAAGTCGATGAATATGCAACTTGGGTTCGTACGCTGGATTTTGTTTCGGTTACAGATGCTGAATTGGATAATGATACTTATGATGCAGCTTTCAAACAATACAGTCAAAATAACAGCAAACAGGCAATTACAGGTTTTGCAGGTTATATCGCTAAATTTTCGTCAGGACTTCATGCGCTTGAAGCTAATTTTTATTTGGCACAATTGTATTTTGCAGAAGGTTCAGAAACGAAATCAACTTCAAATTATCAATATGTAATCGATCAGCCAAGAAGTGAATTTACAGAACAAGCGTTAACGCGTTTGGGGCAAATTTTCTTAAAAGCAAAAGATTGCGACAAATCGATTCCGGTTTTGGTACGTTTAGAAAACGAAGCCGATTTTCCTCAGAATAAAAGTTTTGCACAAGCTAATTTGATGAAATGTTATTATGACAAAAAAAATTACGATAATTCGGTTGTGTATGCAGACAAAGTGTTGCAAAACGCAAAAGCCGATGCAAATGTAAAATCTGATGCACAAATTATCGTAGCGCGTGCGGCAATGCAAACTGGTGATGAAGCTAAAGCTAAAGCTGCTTACGCGAAATTATCGGCAACTTCAAAAGGAGAATTAGCAGCAGAAGCGTTGTATTATGATGCTTATTTTAAAACTAAAGAAGGCAAGTTTGATGCTTCGAATGTTTCAGTTCAGAAGTTGGCCAAAAACTATTCGGCTTATAAATATTATGGAGCGAAGAGTTTGGTTTTGATGGCGAAAAACTTCTACGGATTAAAAGACAGTTATCAGGCAACTTACATTTTGGATAACGTAATCAACAATTTTACAGATTATCCGGATGTTGTCGAAGAAGCTAAAACGGAATTAAGTGCAATTAAGTTAGAGGAATCAAAAACGAATTCGTCTATTAATAAGTAAGAAGTAAAGAGTATAGAAAATAGAATATAGAAGATAGAGACAAGAAGCAAGATGAAAGATTGCTGAGAAGTCTTTTCTTTTTGTTCTTTCATCTGTTTTCTGAAAAAACAATAAGAATAAAAGATTACAGAGTAAAGAATATAGATTGAAAAGCAAAGATTGAAAGTCTATTCTCTTTATTCTATACTCTATTTTCTCAAAAAAAAAGAAAAAAATGAATTTACCTTTTTATATAATCGATGTTTTTGCTGATAAAAAATATGCCGGAAATCAATTGGCGGTTTTTTTAGATGCGGAAAATTTGAATAAAGAACAAATGCAGCAGATTGCTCGCGAAATTAATTTTGCTGAAAGCACTTTTATTACCAAGCTGGATTTAGAAAATAATAAAGCAGAGATTAAAATTTTTACGCCAGCGCATGAAATGCAATTTGCGGGTCATCCGATAATTGGAACTTCGTGGGTTTTGATGAATAAAATATTTGAGAATTCGCCTGAAAACTTAAAGTTGAATGTTCCGATTGGACCAATTGCAATTCATAAAACAGAAGATTTGATTTGGCTTAAAGCCGCACAACCAAAATTCTGGGATATTTTTTCGAAAGAAGATTTTGGTGTTTTCAGTAATTTAAAAAATCACGATTTCGAAAATCAATTTCCAATTCAGGAAGTAACAACCGGAAGCGCCTTTGTAATGGTTGGATTAAGTAGTAAAAGAGCCTTAGAAAATCTGGTTTTAGACAAAGATAAAACGGATGATTGGCTGAAAAAGAACTGCAAAACAGATCATAGAGGTTTATACTTTTATTATTTAGAAGGTTCAAAATTGTTTAGCCGAATGTTGTGCATAGAACACAATCAATTGGTTGAAGATGCTGCAACAGGAAGCGCAAGTACGTGTTTACAAGCTTTTCTTTTAAAATATCATAAACCTGAAATTGATCTGATTAATTATCAGGGAGATTATATCGATCGTCCATCTCAGATTTATTTCAAAGGAAGTTTAAACGAAAATGACTTTGATATAAAAATAGGAGGAAAAGCTCAGTTTGTTGCAAAAGGGGAGTGGGAAGCTTAGTTTTAGAAGAAAGAAGTTAGAATAAAGAGAATAGAATATAGAAAATAGAGTCAAGAAGCTAGAGCAAAGACTAAAATATAATAGAATAAAAAAATAGAGAAAATCCAGAAATAAGAGAGAAGTCTTTCTTCTTTGCTCTTTTTTCTATTCTCTAAAAAAAAGAAAATATATGAAGATTAATTGCCAGAATAAAATCATTGTTTTACTACTATTGTTTGTTGTCCAGCTTTCGTTTTCACAGAAGAAAAATGAAAGCATTGGTACAGAAACCGTGAATGTGGTAAAACCGTATTCGCCAACAATTTCAGATGCATTTAAAGTGAAAGAAACACCTTCGCTTGACGATTCAGGAAATCAGCCTAAAGAAACTATAAAATACAGTATTTTGTCGGTTCCGGTGGCTTCAACTTTCACGCCTTCAAAAGGAAATGCACAAGGTGTGGATAAAGCTAAAAAAGAAAAATTGTTTAATAATTACGCGACTTTGGGAGTTGGAAATTATGGTACTTTAAATGCTGAATTATTCGTAAATCAGGATTTAGGAAATAATGATTATGTGGCGGGAATGTTTCGCCATCATTCTTCTCAGGGCGGAATTAGCGGCGTAGATTTAAATGATGAATTTTATGATACAGCGTTAAATGTTGGTTATGGTGTAAATAACCGTGATATGTCTTGGAATGTTGATTTGGGATATCAAAATCAATTGTATAATTGGTACGGTTTGCCTGCTGATTTTGGTATGACTTTGCCGCCGGCGCAACAAGAAGATTTGATTAGAGGAATTAATGCAAATCACTCTTATAATACAATTGCTTTAGGCGGAAATATCGAATTTAATGAAGGTATTTTTAGCAAAATAGCAACAAAATTCACGCATTTTTCGGATAGTTTTTCTTCTTCAGAAAATCGTTTTTATCTAAAACCTACTTTCAAAGTAGATGTTATGGATCAATCGATAAATACGAATGTAATTATTGATCACGTAAGTGGATCTTTCGAAAATAATTATGCTCGTAATAATACTGAACCGTTAAAATACAGTTTGACTAATTTTGGAATTGAGCCTAGTTTTGTGATTCATGAAAACGATTGGACTTTAGAATTGGGAGCTGGATTGTATTATGGTTTGGATTCTGAAAACAGCGGAAACAAGTTTTATATTTATCCAAAAGTAAATGCTTCTTATAAATTAGTGGGCGATTTGATGATTTTCTATACGGGAGTTTATGGTGCTTTAAATCAAAACTCTTATGCTGATTTTGTAACGGAAAATCCATTTTTATCACCAACTTTAAACATGAGACCAACAAGTAATCAATATACTGTTTTTGCAGGTTTAAAAGGGAAATTAGCAAACAATGTAAGCTATAATTTGACTGGTTCTTATTTGAATGAAAAAGATAAGGCTTTGTTTAAAAGCAATGATTATACAGAAGATCTTGCAAATGAAAACTACGCTTACGGAAACTCTTTTGGAGTTGTTTATGATGATGTGAGAACGTTTCGTTTTTATGGAGAATTAAAAGCTGATTTTTCAGAAAATGTTTCTTTTGGAATTAACGGAACTTTTAATAGTTACAAATTCGACGGTTTGGAAGCGTGGAATTTGCCTTCGATGAAATTGAGTTCAAATCTTGATGTAAATATTACAAAACAATGGTACGCTGGTTTGAATGTTTTCTTTGTTGGAGAACGTAAGGATATGCAATCGAATTTGAATTCTGGAGTTGATCCGGTTGTTACAACGCTAAAAAGCTATTTTGATGCCAATGCGCACGTAGGATATAAATATAATGAGCGCTTAACGTTTTTCCTGAAGCTTAATAATATTGGAAATCAGGCTTACGAAAAATGGTTGAATTATCCTGTACAAGGATTTCAGGTTTTAGTGGGAGGAAATTATAAATTTGATTTTTAAGGGAGATTTAACCGCAAAGTACGCAAAAGATTTTTTTCTTGCGTTATGTATATAAAACACAGAGTTCGCAAAGCTAGTTCAATACAAAGCTTTGCGAACTTTGCGTTTATTAAGCGCGATCCAGGATAAAAACTTTTGCGTGCTTTGCGGTTAATTTTGTGTAATTCGTGTTGAAAAAGATTGCAGAAGTAAAAAACCTTTGCACCTTTGTAACTTAGAACCTCAGTACTTTAAAAAAAAATGGAATTCAAACAAAAAATACATTCTCATTACTTGCAAATGGTTCAGGATCGAATAGATGTTTTTAGAGACATGATTTCGGCTTTGACCGAAGATTCTAAAAATGATGCTAAAGGTTCGGCTGGCGATAAGCACGAAACGGCTTTGTCGATGATGCATATCGAGCAGGAAAAACTAACGAATAAATTAAAAGAAGCAATTACTCAAAAAGCGATTTTAGATAAAATTGACGCTTCAAAAACAACTGAAAATATTATTTCTGGCAGCTTGGTAAAAGCAAACGGAATTTATTTATATGTAAGTGTGGCACTTCCTAAAATTGCTGTAGACGGTATAAATGTTATTGCCCTTTCGCCACAATCTCCGCTTGGTTCTCATTTAATGGGAAATAATGTTGGGTTTAAATTTGAAATTAATAAGACGCATTATACTATTGAGAGTGTTTTGTAGTTTGCTTTTTGTGTAATCCCTCCGGGACAATTTTTACCAAGCACTTTTTATTTTTTACCAACATTTAATCTCTACGAGATATATTTCTTCATTAGTTTTTTTTAAAACTTCGTTAGGAGTTAAATATTGGTAGAAAAAATAATAATTCCATGACGGAATTGTCCCGTAGGGACTACACTAGTAAGTTACGACCTTTGTCAAAGTTTAAAACTTTGACAAAGGTTTGCGAGCTAAACACACAATCTTGTCAGACTGACCGAAGTCAAAGCCACGTAGAAATTTTCTATAGCAAACCCGACAGGTTTTTAAAACCTGTCGGGTTTATTACGTTTAGAAAAATCGCCAATCTTTGACGAGTTTCTTGTGTGATTTCTCCTTAGGTCGGAATGACAAGATTGACATAAACAATAATTCTTCGGCTGCTTTCTTTCTTCTTGTTGGGAATCTTTCAATGATTTTAAAATATCATGAGATTTAATTTAAAGATCTGTTTAAAACCTTGCGTTTTGTGCTTTGTTTAAGCTTGAAATTGAAATTTTCAAGTTTGAGGCTTTTTTTAGTGTTAAAATTTTACATTTTATATGTAAAAATAAATTTATGGTTTTAAATTATAACTGAAATAGTATTTTATGTTTTTCAATTATAACCATTAATGCATCTTTGCCCTATCAAAATAAAATTTAAATAAAAAATATATAGTTATGTGTGGAATCGTATGTGCCTTTGATCTAAAACAAAAAGCCGAAACATTAAGACCTCAAGTATTAGAAATGTCTAAAATCATTCGTCACCGTGGACCAGACTGGAGCGGAATCTATAGCAATGATAAAGCAATTCTTTCGCATGAGCGTTTGGCAATTGTGGATCCAGCTTCAGGAAAACAACCTTTATTTACAGAAGATAAAAAATTGGTTTTGGCTGCAAATGGTGAAATTTACAACCACAGAGAATTGCGTAAACAATTTGCTGGAAAATATAACTTTCAGACTGAAAGTGACTGCGAAGTTATCTTGGCACTTTATAAAGAAAAAGGACCTCATTTTGTAGATGAAATGAACGGAATCTTTGGATTTGCAATCTATGATGTAGAGAAAGATGAGTATTTTATTGCTCGTGATCATATGGGAATTATTCCATTATATATTGGTTGGGATCAACACGGAACTTTTTATGTAGCTTCTGAATTGAAAGCTTTAGAAGGATATTGTACAAAAATCCAATTGTTTCCTCCGGGACATTATATGACTAGTAAAGACGGTGAATTTGTACAATGGTACAAAAGAGACTGGACTGAATATGATGCAGTAAAAGACAACGAAACTAGTATTCCTGCGATTAAAGAAGCTTTAGAAGCGGCGGTTCACAGACAATTAATGAGTGATGTTCCTTATGGAGTTTTACTTTCCGGAGGTTTAGATTCTTCTATTACTTCGGCTGTAGCCAAAAAATTTGCACAAAAACGTATTGAGTCAGATGATACAACAGATGCTTGGTATCCGCAATTACACTCTTTTTCGGTTGGATTAGATGGTTCTCCGGATTTAGCAGCTGCTCAAATTGTAGCAAAACATATTGGAACGATTCACCACGAAATCAAATTCACAATTCAGGAAGGTTTAGATGCAGTTCGTGATGTAATTTACAACTTAGAAACTTATGATGTAACTACAGTTAGAGCTTCGACTCCAATGTGGTTAATGGCGAGAGTTATTAAATCAATGGGAATTAAGATGGTTCTTTCTGGTGAAGGTGCTGATGAGTTATTTGGAGGATATTTATATTTCCATAAAGCACCAAACGCAAGAGAATTTCACGAAGAAAACGTTCGTAAATTAGGTAAATTACACATGTACGATTGTTTACGTGCAAACAAAAGTTTGGCTGCGTGGGGAATTGAAGGTCGTGTTCCGTTCTTGGATAAAGAATTTATGGATGTGGCAATGAGAATCAACCCGCAAGATAAAATGATCAACAAAGAACATCCAATGGAAAAATGGGTTGTTCGTAAAGCATTCGAAGATATGTTGCCGGAAAGTGTAGCATGGAGACAAAAAGAACAATTCTCTGACGGAGTAGGATATAGCTGGATTGATACTTTGAAAGAAGTGGTAGCCAAAGAAGTTTCGGATGAACAATTGGCAAATGCGAAATATAAATTTCCATTGCAAACGCCAACTTCTAAAGAAGAATATTACTATCGTTCGATCTTTGCAGAACATTTCCCAAGTGATGCAGCAGCATTATGTGTACCTCAGGAAGCAAGTGTGGCTTGTAGTACAAAAATTGCTTTGGAGTGGGATGAGGCTTTCAAAAACATGAACGACCCATCTGGAAGAGCTGTAGCAAGTGTTCACGATGATGCTTACGCGAAAGCATAAAAATTGAATTATTAGAATTAGTTATATATTGTAGAAGAACGTTCTCTTATGAGGACGTTTTTCTTGTCTTAAATTGTTAAATTATATAATTTCAGTCACTTAAAAATATTTTTTGGTAATTATTTAACTTAACTTTTTTATATTTGACATTCGTCGAAATAGAAAAAATCTAGTTTGATTATAAGGAAGTTATCAAAATAAAGTAGGATTTAATTTTCAGAAAACTGAAAATTACAGTGATTTATACCCGGTACATGTCATTTGGGGCATGACCTGAAAACAGAATAAATAAAAAATAGAATAGTATGTCTGGATTATTAGCCGTTATTGGTAAAGGAAAAGACCCGCAACTCGTAAAAGAGCTTTCTAAAAGAATGTCGCATCGTGGTCCTGATGAAAGTGATTTGCAAATTATGGAAAATGGCAGCATAATTAGTCATGAAAGTTTGTCAATTATTGATTTGAAGTCTGGAAAACAACCTATTCAGGGAACTAAAAAAGCCTGGATGGTTCATGATGGAGAAATCTATAATTATCAGGAATTAAAAGATACGGTTCTTAAGAATCATACCTTTAGAACAAAATCAGATTCAGAAGTAATTGTGCATTTGTACGAAGAATTTGGAAATGATTTTTGTAATATGCTTGATGGCGATTTTGCTTTTGTGGTAGTAGATGGCGACAACTATATTGCTGGACGTGATCCTATTGGGGTGAAACCTTTATATTATGGTTTGGATGAAAGAGGAAGAATTTATTTTTCGTCTGAAATGAAGCCAATCGCTGATCAGTGTAAAACATTCTCGACTTTTCCTCCGGGACATTATTATACACCAAAAAAAGGGTTTGTAAAGTATTATCAACCTGCATATGAGGATTATGAAAATGCTGTTGAAGAACTTGATTTAGATTTAATCAGAGATACTTTTACTGAAGCTGTTCGTAAACGTTTAATGAGCGAAGTTCCAGTTGGTGTATTGCTTTCGGGAGGATTAGATTCTTCTTTGATTGCTGCAATTGCTTCTCGTTCATTTGCTGATAGTGGTAAAAAACTACAGACTTTTTCAATTGGTTTGGATGTTGATGCGCCAGATGCGAAAGCGGCAAGAAAAGCAGCTGAATTTTTAGGTACTGAACATCATGAAATTCATTATTCTGTTGAAGACGGAATTGGGCTTTTGGAAAAAATAATTTACTATATCGAAACTTATGATATAATTTCGGTGAGGGCGAGTGTTCCAATGTATTTATTGTCTAAAGCTATTGCTGAAAAAGGAATTAAAGCAATTCTTTCGGGAGAAGGAGCCGATGAAATTTTTGGAGGACATTTGTATTTTAGAAATGCACCTTCGACAGAAGAATTTCAGAAGGAAACTATCGAAAGGGTTCAAAAATTATTTACAGCAGATTTATTGCGTGCCGATAAGTCAACAATGGCAAATGGAATAGAAACAAGAGTTCCGTTTTTGGATACTGCATTTCTGGATGCTACTATTCGCATTAGACCCGAAGAAAAGCAACCAAAAAAATATGACGGTGTCGAAAAATACATTTTAAGAAAAGCATTTGATACGCCTGAAAATCCATATTTGCCAGCTGATATTTTGTGGCGTCAAAAAGAACAATTTTCGGATGGAGTTGGATATAATTGGATTGATGAATTAATCGAGCATTGTTCATGTCAGGTTACTGATGAGCAATTGGCGGGAGCAAGTGTTGAATTTGCTTATAATTCTCCAACAACAAAAGAAGCTTATTTATACAGATCAATTTTTCATAAATATTATCCGCAAATTAGTGCTGCGCAAACGGTTCGAAAATGGATTCCGAAATGGCAGGAAAATCAAGATCCGAGTGGAAGAGCAAATGCGGCTCACTTAGAAGGGAATTTTGAAACTGCAAAATCTGGAGTAGCGGTTTAGTATTTTTAAAATCTAAATTCCAATTTGAATTAAATAATATAAGATCCGAAAGAAACATTCTAAATGTTCTTTTCGGATTTTTTTTGTGCGTTTAATTTTAGACTTGAGGTTTCCCGTAAATTACTAAAAGTAAGTTAATATTTATATATCGTGTTTAGGAAAAATATTATATTTGGTTACCAGAAATTAACTAATCCTTTAACTAAAATCTATGAGAAACTTATTATTAAGTGGAATTCTTTGCTGCTCATTAGCTTCAGTGAGTTCAGTTTATGCACAAAAACCTGTTGCGCCCAAGTACATTAAAAATGTTGAAGGTGTTAAGGAATATTCTTTAAATAATGGACTTAAAGTCCTTTTGATTCCGGATGCTTCTCAAAGCAATATGGTTGTAAATATTGTTTACAATGTAGGATCGAGAAATGAAGGTTACGGCGAGAAAGGTATGGCGCACTTGCTGGAACATATGCTTTTTAAAAGTACCAAAAATTTAGGTGATATTAAAAAAATGCTTTCTGATAAAGGTGGAAATGCAAACGGAACAACTTGGCTTGACCGAACTAACTATTACGAAGTTTTTCCATCAAGTGATGAAAATCTAAAATGGAGTATCGAAATGGAAGCGGATCGTATGATAAACGCGACTATTTTGCAAGAGGATTTATCGAAAGAGTTTTCTGTGGTAAGAAACGAATTTGAGATTGGAGAAAATAATCCTGATCGTGTTTTACAGGAAAGAATACTTTCATCGGCTTATTTGTGGCACAATTACGGGAAAAGTACTATTGGAAGTAAAGAAGATATAGAAAGAGTAAAAGCAAATACACTTAGAGTTTTTTATGAAAAATATTATCAGCCGGACAATTCAACTTTGATAATTGCGGGTAAGTTTGATGAACAAAAAGCTTTGCAATATGTTGGGCAATATTTTGGAGCTATTCCTAAACCAAAAAGAGTTTTGGATAAAACTTATACAGTTGAACCTGCACAAGATGGTGAAAAATACGTTGAGTTAAACAGAGCTGGAGACAGTAAAAATATTGGTGCTTTGTATCATACAGCAGCTTATGTAGATAAGGATTATGCTGCAATTGATGCTTTGGGCGAAATTTTAACTTCGGATCCATCCGGATATTTATACAAGTCATTAATTGAGACTCAAAAAGTGTCTAGTATTTATTATTGGCAGCCAACAACAAGAGATGCAAGTTATATTTATTTTGGAGTTGCAGTTCCTAACGATAAAGATATTAAAGCTACTAAAGACTTAGTTAGAACAGAGTTGGATAAAATAGGAACGACTAAATATACTGACGAAGATGTAACGAGAGCTAAGGCAAAAATCATAAAACAACTTGATGGTATAAAAAATAATACTATTTCATTTGCAATAAATCTTACTGAGATTGTTGGAGCCGGAGATTACAGATTAGGTTTTCTGTACAGAGATGCAGTTGAAAATTTGACTAAAGAAGATATTCAAAGAGTTGCAGATAAATATTTCAGAAGTAACAATAGAACGGTTGGGATTTTTATTCCGTCTAAAGATGAGCAACGTGTGAAACCTGTTGAATATACAGATGATCAAATTGTGGCTTTGACGAAAGATTACAAAGGAAAAGCTTTAGAAAAAGAAGTTGCTGCATTTGAGGCTTCTATCAAGAATTTGAAACAAAATTTTGTAGAAGGTAAATTGAGCAATGGAGCAAAATATGGCTTAATCAAAAAAGAAATAAAAGGCGGAAAGGTTCAGGCTAGTTTTCAATTTCCTGTAAGTAACGAAAAGGATTTAACCGGAAAATCAGATATCGGAGGAATTTTGGCTCAGTTGTTAAAAACGGGAACGAAAACCAGAACTAAAGAACAAATTAGCGATCGTTTAGATCAATTAAAATCAAGCATTTATTTTAATTTTTCAAGACAAACTTTATCGGTAAATGTAAATACTTATAAAGAAAATTTTAAAGAAGTAATGGAGATTTTGGGTGATTTGCTTGCTAATTCTACTTTTCCGGAAAATGAATTAACAAAAACAATCAGCGAATACAACACTTATTTAGAAGGAAATCTTAATGATCCGCAATCAGTTGCTTTTACGGAACTTTCAAGACAAACGACAAATTATCCTAAAGGGAGTATTTTTTATACACCAACACTTCAGGAACAAATAGATGCGTTTAAAAAAATCAAACAAACTGAAATTGTAGATTTTTATAAAAACATTCTTGGAGGAAATAATGGTGTTGGAAGTGTTGTAGGAGATTTAGAAGGAAAATCTACAGTTGAGATTTTAGAAAACACTTTTGGAAAATGGAATTCAAAATCAAAATATGAATTAGCTAAACCTACTTATTTTGAAACAAAAGTATCGGATAAGGATTTTATAACTCCAGATAAAGAAAATGCGGTAGCGCTTGGTAGAATTGGTTTTAAAATGACAAGAAGCAGTGCAGATTATCCTGCATTTGTAATGGCTAATGAAATATTAGGAAGCGGAGGATTTTTAAGTGCAAGAATTCCGATGAGATTGAGAGAAAAAGAAGGGATAAGTTACGGAGCTGGTTCATTTATTGATGTGCCTGTTACAAGTGATGTTGCTTCATGGTCGTATTATGCTTTTTTAAATCCGACAAAAAAGAATGCTGTTGAAACTGCTACAAAAGAGGAAATTGCAAAAGCATTAAAAGATGGTTTTACAGCTGATGAATTAAAATCAAACCTTGTTAGTTGGCAAAATGAAAGAAAAACAAGATTGGGTAGTGATGATACTTTAATGAGTCTTGTAAACACTTATTTGCAATACGGAATTCCTTTGGAAGATTATGATGACTTGGAAAACAAAGTTAAAGCATTAAAAGTTGAAGAAGTAAATGCTGTTTTGAAGAAGTATTTGAGCTTAGAAAAAATGACTTCTGTTTATGCAGGAGATTTTAATAAGAAATCATAAAGAGTGAAAATCCAAATATTATAAATTCCAAATTGTAATTTGGGGTGAATTATAAAATCCGAAATGACATTAAAATTGTTATTTCGGATTTTTTTTGCTTCATCTTAAGTTTTTAAAATTGGAAAAAATTGAAGATTTTTTTGGTTTTATTTTTAAAAGAGGCTAATTTTTGGAATTTGGAATTTATTTTTTGCTTTTTCAGACAATTGTGTTGATAACTTAAGTGCTTTAAATTGTATTTTAACTGATATATAATTTGCGTTTTTATATATTTGCGTGTTAGACAATAATTACATTTTTTAGAATAAATTATATGAGCGAAGAAATCAAGAAGAACAATTATTCAGCAGATAGTATTCAGGCATTAGAAGGAATGGAGCACGTAAGAATGCGTCCATCGATGTATATTGGAGATGTGGGGGTTCGAGGGCTACATCATTTGGTTTACGAGGTTGTTGATAACTCTATTGATGAGGCGATGGGAGGACATTGTGATACCATTGGTGTTGCAATAAATGAAGACGGTTCGGTAACAGTTGAAGATAACGGTCGTGGTATTCCAGTTGATTTACATAAAAAAGAGGGTGTTTCGGCACTTGAGGTAGTAATGACTAAAATTGGTGCCGGAGGTAAATTTGATAAAGATTCTTATAAAGTTTCCGGAGGTTTACACGGTGTTGGGGTTTCTGTTGTAAATGCGCTTTCTGTGCATATGAAATCTACTGTTTTTAGAGACGGTAAAATCTACGAACAAGAATACGAAAGAGGAAAATCATTATATCCGGTTAAACAAATTGGAGAAACAGATAAAAGAGGTACACGTCAGACTTTTTATCCTGATGATACTATTTTTACTCAAACTATAGAATTCTCTTATGATACTTTATCAGCTCGTATGCGTGAGCTTTCTTTCTTAAACAAAGGAATCACAATCACGTTTACAGACAAAAGAGAAGTTGATGAAAAAGGTGAATTTAAAAGCGAAGTATTTCATTCTGACGAAGGTCTTAAAGAATACATTCGTTATTTAGATGGTAACCGTGAGCCAATTATCTCTCACGTAATCAGCATGGATCACGAAAAAGGTGAAATCCCGGTTGAGGTTGCCTTGATTTATAATACAAGTTATACAGAGAATATTTTCTCTTATGTAAATAACATTAATACACACGAAGGAGGAACGCATTTACAAGGTTTTAGAAGTGGTTTGACAAGAACCCTTAAAAAATACGCAGATGCATCCGGAATGTTGGATAAACTGAAATTCGAAATTGCGGGAGATGACTTCCGTGAAGGATTAACAGCTATTATTTCGGTAAAAGTTGCAGAACCACAATTCGAAGGACAAACTAAAACAAAATTAGGAAACAGAGAAGTAGTTTCTCCGGTTTCTCAGGCTGTTGGAGAAATGTTAGAGAATTATTTGGAAGAAAATCCAAATGATGCGAGAATCATTATCCAGAAAGTAATTTTGGCTGCACAAGCCCGTCACGCTGCTAAGAAAGCACGTGAAATGGTACAACGTAAAACCGTTATGGGTGGCGGTGGATTGCCAGGAAAACTTTCAGATTGTTCTGAGCAGGATCCTGCAAGATGTGAGGTTTACCTTGTCGAGGGAGATTCGGCTGGTGGAACAGCAAAACAAGGTCGTGATCGTAACTTTCAAGCGATTTTACCATTACGTGGTAAGATTTTGAACGTTGAGAAAGCGATGCATCATAAAGTATTCGAAAACGAAGAGATTCGTAACATCTTTACTGCATTAGGAGTTACCGTTGGTACTGCAGAAGATAGTAAAGCCTTAAATCTTGAAAAACTAAGATATCATAAAGTAATCATCATGTGTGATGCCGATGTCGATGGTAGTCACATTTCTACCTTAATATTAACGTTCTTCTTCCGTTTCATGAAAGAATTGATCGAAGAAGGTCACGTTTATATTGCAGCGCCACCTTTATACTTAGTTAAAAAAGGAAACAAGAAAGAATATGCATGGAATGATGTTCAACGTGATCAGGCAAACGAGAGAATGGGAGGAAGTGCTGCTATTCAACGTTATAAAGGTCTTGGAGAGATGAACGCGGAGCAATTATGGGAAACTACAATGGATCCAAGTTTTAGAACTTTACGTCAGGTAACAATCGATAGTTTGGCTGAAGCTGATAGAGTTTTCTCAATGTTAATGGGAGATGAGGTACCGCCACGTCGAGAATTTATCGAGAAAAATGCAGTTTACGCAAATATCGATGCATAATAAATTTTAACACTACAATTCGTTTAATTGTTTAAATTTACTAAAACAATTAAACGAATTGTTTATTTTATAAAATAAGCAAATTAATAACCGATAAAGTATAAAATATGAAAGTTACCATTGTAGGAGCAGGAAATGTTGGAGCTACATGTGCAGATGCTATTTCTTATAGAGGAATTGCAAGCGAAGTAGTGTTGTTGGATATTAAAGAAGGTTTTGCCGAAGGTAAAGCATTGGATATTATGCAATGTGCTACAAATACTGGTTTTAATACCAAAGTATCTGGAGTAACCAACGATTATTCTAAAACCGCCGGAAGTGATGTAGTGGTTATTACATCTGGAATTCCAAGAAAACCAGGAATGACTCGTGAAGAATTAATTGGTATAAATGCAGGAATTGTAAAAACAGTTGCTGAAAACGTATTGAAACATTCTCCGAATACTATAATAGTTGTAGTTTCTAATCCAATGGATACTATGACATATTTAGCTTTAAAAGCTACAGGATTACCAAAAAACAGAATTATTGGTATGGGTGGAGCGTTAGATAGTTCACGTTTTAGAACTTATCTTTCATTAGCTCTTGATAAACCTGCAAATGATATCTCTGCAATGGTTATTGGTGGACATGGTGATACAACTATGATTCCTTTGACACGTTTGGCATCTTATAACGGAATTCCGGTAACAGAATTCTTGTCTGAAGAAGCTTTGCAAAAGGTAGCTGCTGATACAATGGTTGGAGGAGCAACTCTTACAGGTCTTTTAGGAACATCTGCGTGGTATGCGCCAGGAGCTTCTGTTGCTTATTTAGTTGACAGTATCTTAAACGATCAAAAGAAAATGATTGCTTGTTCTGTTTTCGTAGAAGGCGAATATGGGCAAAATGATATATGTATAGGAGTACCTTGTATAATAGGTAAAAACGGAGTAGAAGAAATTTTAGATATCAAATTAAACGATCAGGAAAAGGCTTTATTTGCTAAAAGTGCAGATGCAGTTCGTGGAATGAATGATGCCCTAAAGTCGATTTTAGTATAACGATTTTCGAAAAAAAAGGAGAAGACTGCACTTTTGCAGTCTTTTTTTTAAGATTAATTAATAAATAAATTGGTTAATGTTTTCGTTAATTATATATTTGCTCGGTTTAAAAAAAATGTTGTAATTCGTGATCTCGATTTTTTAGTTTTAAAAACTCATGTCAGGGCTTATTTTATGGGACTTTAAAACAAAAAACAAACAATAAAACATAATTAATTTTTAGTAATAATGCAGAATAAAGGACTTATTAAATTTTTCGCAATTCTATTTGCATTGGTAAGTATTTACCAACTTTCGTTCACTTTTGTGGCAAACAGTGTCAAAAGTGAGGCTAAAGCTTTTGCAGGAGACAATCCTGATAAAGAGCTAAAATATTTAGATTCTATCGGTAAAGTAAAAGTTTACAATCTTGGTTTCACGGATTTTACTTATAATGAAGTAAAAAACAAACAACTAAACAAAGGTCTTGACTTAGAAGGAGGAATCAACGTGATTCTTCAAATTTCTATTAAAGACGTTTTAAAAGGATTAGCAAACAATTCTAAAAATCCGGTATTTAATAAATCATTAGCTGATGCAAGTGCAAATTTAGAAGGAAACAAAACCTATTTAAATAAGTTTTTTGAAGCTTTTGAAGCAAATTCAAATGGAACTACAAAATTAGCTTCACCAGATATTTTTGCAAACAGAGGTTTACAAGGAGAAGGCGGAATTGACTTTCAAATGTCAGATTCACAAGTTCAAAAAGTAATCAAAAGAAAAGTTGATGAGTCTGTTGAGAGTGCTTACAAAGTATTGAGAGAGCGTATCGACAAATTTGGTGTTACACAACCAAACATCCAAAAATTAGGAGAAACAGGAAGAATCTTAGTGGAACTTCCAGGTGCTAAGGATGTTGATAGAATTAAAAAATTATTAGGTGGAAAAGCTCAATTAGAGTTTTGGGAAACTTATAAAATTGAAGAAGTTGGAAACTTTTTAGTTGCTGCTAACGAAGCGCTTAAAAAGACTGAAATCAAAAAAACTGAAACTAAAAGTGTTGCTAAAGATTCATTGAATGCTTTATTAACTGACGCTAAAGATTCTGTTGATACTAAAAAAGGAAACAATCCATTATTTGACAAAATGCTTGGTCAAGGTGGTGGACCAGTTTTAGGTTACTTCGCTCCAAAAGATACTGCAGTTATCAATGGATACTTAAAAAGACAAGATATTAGAATTTTATTAGCAGCTGACCAACACAATGCAAAATTTGTTTGGAGTAAACCAACTACTATTAAAGATGCTAAACAAAAAGATATTGAAGCAGTAGAATTATACGCTTTAAAAGGAAACAGAGATAATACTCCTGCAATGGCTGGTGGTGTTGTAACTGATGCAAAAGATACTTTTGACCAATTAGGAAAACCAGCTGTTTCTATGCAAATGAACAGCCAGGGAGCTAAAATCTGGGAAGAATTAACAGGAAGAGCATTTTCTCAAAAAAGTTATATTGCTATTGTTCTTGATAACGTAGTTTACTCTGCTCCTGGAGTAACTAGTGGACCAATTGCTGGAGGAAGATCTGAAATTACAGGATCTTTTGATGTTGCTGAAACTAAAGATTTAGCTAACATTTTGAATGCAGGTAAATTACCGGCTTCTGCAGATATTATTCAATCAACAGTTGTAGGACCATCTTTAGGTCAGGCTGCAATTGATGCTGGAACAATCTCATCTGTATTAGGATTTTTATTAGTTTGTTTATGGATGGTATTCTATTATGGTAAAGCTGGTTGGTATGCTAACCTTGCGTTATTATTGAACTTACTTTTCTTGTTTGGAATTATGGCAAGTTTTGGTTTTGTATTAACATTACCAGGTATCGCAGGTATCGTATTAACATTAGGTACGGCGGTAGATGCGAACATCATTATATTTGAAAGGGCAAAAGAGGAATTACGTGAAGGTAAATCTTTATCTGAAGCAGTTGTAGCATCTTACGGATGGCACGGTGCAATGCGTTCTATTATTGATGCAAACGTTACTCACGTTTTAACTGGAGCTATCTTGTTTATTTTTGGAACAGGACCAATTAAAGGTTTCGCTTTAACATTACTTATTGGTATCGTAACTTCATTGTTTACATCAATCTTTATTGCTAGAATTTTCATCGATAGAAATATTGCTGGAAAAGGAGATTTAACTTTCTCTACAAACATTACTAAAAACTGGTTTACTAATTTCCACTTTGACTTTATTAAAATCAAAAAATTCACTTATATCTTCTCTTCTATTGTAGTTGTAGTAAGTTTAGTTTCTATCTTCTTCGTTAACGGATTAGATGAAGGTGTTGATTTTGTTGGAGGAAGAACATTCCAGGTTAAATTTGAAAAACCAATCGATGCTACTGTAGTGTCAGATGAATTGTCTGCTGCTTTTGGAACTCCGGTTGAAGCAAAAATTTTAGGTGATGATGATCAATTGAAAATCACAACTAAATATAAAATTAAAGAAGACGGTGTTGCTGTTGACGAAGAAGTGAACAAAAAATTATATGATGCATTGGCGAAATATTTCCCTAATGTTACTTATGAAAAATTCACTAACACTTTTGACGGTAAAAAAGTTGGAGTTTTACAATCTTCTAAAGTTGGAGCTTCTATCTCTGAAGATATTAAAACTAACTCATACTGGGCGGTTCTTGGAGCGATGGCAGTTATTTTCTTATACTTAATGATCTCTTTCCGTAAATGGCAATATTCATTAGGTGCGATTGCAGCTGTTGCGCACGACGTAATCTTTGTATTAGGAATCTACTCTTTATGTTATAAATTCATGCCTTTCCATATGGAAATGGATCAGCACTTTATCGCTGCAATCCTTACTGTAATTGGTTACTCTATGAATGATACTGTAATTGTATTTGACAGAATTAGAGAGTTTATCATTGGAAACCGTAAAGGTAGTTTTGAAGATATCGTAAACGCTTCTATTAATACTACATTATCTAGAACATTGAATACGTCATTAATGATGATCATTGTATTATTGACAATGTTTATTTTTGGTGGAGAATCTATCAGAGGATTTATCTTTGCAATGTTAATTGGTATTGTTGTAGGTACTTATTCTTCATTATTTATCGCTACACCGGTATTGGTTGATACGATTTCTAAAGATGATAAACATACAATCGAAGACAAACATAATGCAGCATAATTAACTGCTTAAATTATATTAAAAAGATCCAGTGAAAGCTGGATCTTTTTTTTGTGCTATATTTAAAGTGTTTTAAAGCTTATTTATGATTAGAAAATTACTATTTGTTATAATGTTTGTTCTTTGTGTATTCGAGGTTTCTGCGCAGGCTAAAAAAGGCAATTTTGCGATTGGTTTTAATTATGGCATTGGTAGTGAATTCACTAATAGAAATTACACTTTCACAAACCAATTTTATAAGCTTCAGTTATACTATCGATTAAAAGAAACGAAACATTTTCAGTTTGAAATATTAGTGCAGCCCGAAGTTTATTTTGCAACACACCAATTGCTTAATCTTTATTTTGTAAAACCTGAAACACCAGATTATATTCATAAAAGAGAAGAATATACAAAGTTGAAAGATATTCATGAATATGTTTTAAATCTGGGTTTTTTAATTAGAAAGCCAATTGGCAAAATATTTTCGGTTTATGCTTTAGGAAGTATTGGGCCAATGATTACGGATACTGAAACAGAACGTATGACTAATGGTTTTGCTTTTGCCGATGTTTTTGCACTTGGAGTTTCGGCGCAGGTAAATCAATTTAGGTTTGATCTCCGTCCAAGTGTACGGCATGTTTCTAATGCGGGATTAAATAGTGAAAATGCAGGTTATAATACCAAAAATATTGAAGTTGGTTTCGTATTGTCTATAAATAAAAACGCCCAATAGAGTAAAGTATTGGGCGTTTTTTATATTATAAAAAATCTTTTAAGATTCTGCTAAAGGATTTCTTTGTGCTCTGATAATGAAGAAAAGTCCGATAATGATAAACGGAATACTTAACCATTGTCCTGTTGAGAAAATGCCTAATTCTTCTTCGATTCCGCCTTGACTTTCTTTTACAAATTCCACAACGAAACGTACTGCGAATAATAGAACTAAAAACAATCCAAATAAATATCCTGATTTAAGTCTTGCATTTGTTTTCCAGTATAAGAAGTACAAGGTTGCAAATACAAATATGTAGCAAATTCCTTCGTACAATTGTGTTGGATGTTTTGCAGGAACCTGAGCTAATAAATCAGCAAATTTAGGATCTGTTGCAATTGCAGTATAAGCATCTTTTGGATTAGCGATTTGAGTTTTTTCTACAGCTTCGGCTTTGCTAAATGTATCGTGCAAAAAACGAATTCCGAATGCAGATTTAGTTTCGTGTCCAATGATTTCTGAATTGAAAAAATTCCCTAAACGAACAAAAATAGCGCCACTCGCTACCGGAATAACAACACGGTCTAAAATCCATAATAATGGACGTTTTAAGATTTTTTTGCTATAATAATACATTGCAATAATAATCGCAATTGCAGCACCATGACTTGCTAAACCTTGAAAACCTGTGAATTCAAATTTAGGTTCGAATTTTACCGGTAAAAAGATCTCTAATAAATGATTTCTGAAATATTCCCAATCATAAAAGAAAACATGTCCTAAACGAGCGCCAATTAAAGTTGCTAAAACAGTCCAAACAAATAGAGAATCTAATTTTTCTATTGATTCGTTCTCGCGTTCAAAGATTTTTTTCATTATGAACCATCCTAAACCAAAAGCAATTACGAACATTAAGCTGTAATAACGAATCATAAAAAATCCTAAATCGATTCCTTCTGAAGGATTCCAAACGATGTTTAAGGCGTGTTTCATATAGTATTGTGTTTTTATTGGTTGCAAAAATAAATGTTTAAAATAGAGATCATCTTTATGAAAAGTTAATGTTTGTGTGAACATTTCTTTTCAGGAACAGGATCATAACCGGTTCTTCCCCAAGGATGACAACTCAAAATGCGTTTCGTTCCCAAATAACCTCCATAAAATAATCCATGTTTTTGCAAGGCTTCAATCATATAGCTCGAACATGTTGGTTCGAATCTGCATGACGCCGGTGTAAATGGCGAAATTGCAGTTTGATAGAAACGCACTAATAAAACAAATGGAGTAATTACTTTCATGATTTATTAGAAAATAAATGGATTATATAGAAAAGCTTGTGCCTTCTTTTCCGTCTTTTAACTGAATACCTAAGGCAATTAACTGATCGCGAATTTGGTCAGAAAGTGCAAAGTTTTTATCTGCTCTGGCTTGATTTCTCATTCCGATAAGCATGTTTACTACACCTTCTAATTTGTCATTATTGCTATCAGCGGCTTTCTCATCGCTTAAACCTAAAACATCAAAAACAAAAGCATTGATTGCTTCTGTGAAAGTTTTTAGATCTTCTGCAGAGATAGTTTCTTTTCCTTCTTTTAATAAATTGACATAACGAACAGCCTCGAATAATTGCGCGATTAAAATTGGTGTATTAAAATCGTCATTCATGGCATCGTAGCACAATTGTTTCCAAGATGCAATATCTAAAGAACTGGTTGCGCTTGCTGAAATACTTGGTAAAGCATCAACAGCTTCCATTAATCTTTTATAACCTTTTTCGGCAGCAACAATTGCATCATCAGAAAAATCTAAAATACTTCGGTAATGCGCTTGTAGCATAAAGAAACGTGTTACTGAAGCCGAAAATGCTTTGCTTAATATATTGTTGTCTCCGCTTAAAATCTCACCTGGTAAAATATTATTTCCAGTAGATTTTGCCATTTTTTTACCGTTTAAAGTAAGCATATTAGCATGCATCCAATAATTTACCGGAGATTGACCTGTACAAGCTTCGTTTTGAGCAATTTCACATTCGTGGTGAGGGAATTTTAAATCCATTCCGCCTCCGTGAATATCAAAATGATTTCCAAGATATTTGGTGCTCATAGCAGTACATTCAAGATGCCAACCCGGAAAACCATCGCTCCAAGGCGAAGGCCATCTCATGATGTGTTGTGGTTCTGCTTTTTTCCAAAGTGCAAAATCCTGAGGATTTCTTTTGTCAGATTGTCCATCAAGATCACGAGTATTGGCTAACATATCATCTATGTTTCGACCGCTTAAAATCCCGTAATTATTGGTTTCGTTATATTTTACAACATCAAAATAAACAGATCCGTTGGCTACATAACCAATTCCTTTGTCGATAATTTTTTTGATGATTTCGATTTGCTCAATAATATGTCCTGTAGCAGTTGGCTCAATACTTGGCGGTAAAAAATTAAATGATTTCAAAATGTCATGAAAATCTACCGTATAGCGTTGCACAACTTCCATAGGTTCAAGTTGTTCCAAACGTGCTTTTTTGGCAATTTTATCTTCGCCTTCATCAACGTCGTCTACAATATGACCAACATCGGTAATATTTCGAACATAACGAACTTTATAATCAAGGTGTAAAAAATACCTGAATATCACATCAAAGGACATAAATGTTCTCACATTTCCCAAGTGCACATTGCTATAAACTGTAGGTCCACAAACATACATTCCAACATTTCCCTCATGAATAGGATTGAAATTTTCTTTTTCACCCGAAAGTGAATTGTATATTTTTAGCGGCTGTGTTGTATATAAAGGCATATTCTTTTTAACTGTTTAATCGTTTATTTGTTTAACCGTTTATTTGTGATTGTTAAACTACGTAATCGTTTTAAAAAATCTATTTTTATTCTTTTGAAAGATAGTATTTTTTTAGACTATTTATCTGATTACAAATTTTTTCAATTTTCTCACGAGATTGAGTATAATCAACATCAGATATATAATTTAAATCTTTTGAAATAATCAAATGATTTAAAGTTTCCATTGCTGATGAATACGAAATCGTTAAAAAATGAGCTTTATCTTTATTCGTATTTCTCGAAGTTCCCTCTGCAATATTTGTAGCAATTGAAGCAGAACTTCTTTTTATTTGAGAAGTTAGTCCGAACAATTCATTTGTTGGAAATTTACTAGTTAATTTATAAATATCCAAAATAAACATTCTTGAGTTTTGCCAAACCTCTAGCTTTTCAAACGAAAAAGTATACATGTATTTTGGTTTAATTGTTAATTTGTTTAATCGTAAATTGAGATTTGCAATGAAGCGATTAAACAAATTAACGATTTACCGATTAAACTAAAATTGCGTATCTAATTTAATGTAATCTAAAAGCTCTCTTTTAGTTTGAGGATCTTTAAATTTACCACCAAATTCAGATGTTACAGTACTGCTTTCGATATCTTTGATTCCTCTTGAATTTACGCAAAGGTGTTTTGCATCAATAATACAAGCAACATCTTCAGTACCTAAAGCTTTTTGTAATTCCTGAACAATCTGCATTGTTAAACGCTCTTGAACCTGAGGTCTTTTAGCATAATATTCTACAATTCGGTTCATTTTAGATAAACCAATAACTCTTCCGCTAGAAATATAAGCAACGTGAGCTCTACCAATAATTGGCAGTAAATGGTGTTCGCAAGTAGAATAAACAGTAATGTTTTTCTCTACCAACATTTCACCATATTTGTAGTTATTATCAAAAGTTGAAGCTTTTGGTTGTTTTGAAGGGTTTAAACCACCAAAAATCTCCTTTACAAACATTTTGGCTACTCGGTTTGGAGTGCCTTTTATGCTATCATCTGTCAAATCCATTCCAAGTGTTTGGAGAATGTTTTCAACATCTTTTTTTATTTTTTCTATTTTTTCGTCATCACTTAAGTCAAAAGCATCCTGTCTTACAGGGTTTTTTGCGTTGCTGCTGAAATGATTGTCTCCTATTTCGTCTAAAAAATCTTCGTTATTTATCATTAAAAACTACTATTAGTATGGGTATTTCTTTTTAAGGCGGTAAAGATAATTAATAAAAAGCAAACCTTTTCTATCGTTTTTACTATTTAATTACTCCTTTTTGGATATAATTTAAATTAAAACCAAATTGTGATTATTTTAAAATACAAAAGACAATAACATAGCCTGTTATTGTCTTTTGAAGTACTCTATTTTTTTGTTCTTATTTTTTGTTGTAGACCAAAAGTGCTTCTTTTAGAATATTTACAGCGGTAATTAAATCTTTCTTATTCAAAACATAAGCAATTCTTACCTGATTAAGTCCCATTCCCGGCGTAGAATAAAAACCTGCAGCAGGAGCAACCATTACAGTTTCTCCGTTAAGATCATAACTTTCTAAAAGCCATTGTGCAAAATCTTCTGAATTGTCAATTGGTAATTGAGCAATACAATAAAAAGCACCTTTTGGTTTGGTTACTATAACGCCTTCAATTTTGTTTAATTCGGTAATTAAAGTATCGCGACGTTCTTTGTATTCTGAAATTACTTCGTCAAAATAACTCTGTGGCGTATCGATTGCAGCTTCACAAGCGATTTGCTCAATTGTTGGAGGACTTAAACGTGCTTGGGCAAATTTCATTACAGTTGCCAAAACATCTTTATTTTTAGTTACCAAACAACCAATTCTTGCTCCGCACATACTGTAACGTTTTGAAACAGAATCGACCATGATTACATTTTGCTGTACATCTTCAAGATTCATTACAGAATAATGAACATCATCTCCATCGTACAAAAACTCACGGTAAACTTCGTCAGCAATTAAATATAAGTCGTGCTTTTTAATTAAGCCGGCAAGTTGTTTTATTTCTGCTTCTGAATATAAATAACCTGTTGGATTACCAGGATTGCAAATTAAAATAGCTTTAGTTTTAGGCGTAATCAGTTTTTCGACAGTTTCAATACTCGGCAAAGCAAAAGCACTTTCGATCGTCGAAATCACAGGAATTACTGTTGCGCTGGTTGATGACGCAAATGCATGATAATTAGCATAAAAAGGCTCAGGAATAATAATTTCATCTCCCGGATCTGTAATTGTGGCCAGTGCAAACAATAAGGCTTCAGAGCCACCAGTCGTAATAATGATGTCTTCTGAGTTTACATTTACATTTTGGCGTTGGTAAAATTTAGCTAATTTTTTTCTATAACTTTCATATCCGGCAGACGGACTGTATTCTATAAGAGTTAAATCAATATTTTTTACCGCCTCGATGGCCACTTCGGGTGTCTTGATATCCGGTTGACCAATGTTTAAGTGATACACTTTATGTCCTTTTTGTTTTGCAAGATCTGCATAAGGAGCAAGTTTACGTATCGGTGATTCGGGCATGTTTCTGCCTTTGAGTGAAATTGTTGGCATGAGCTTTATTATTGAAGTGCAAATTTGCATTTTTTTTTCGAATTTAACGTAAACATTAAAGGGACTTATAAAAATGTAACAATTATCAATATATTTACTAATTTTATAATAAATAATTATCAATGAGAAAATATTTTATGTTGTTTTTTGGGCTTTTGGCATCTTTCTTAGGAAATGCTCAAGGTGATTTTTTGATTCAAAACAATAGTAAGAAGGTTACTATTCCTTTTCAGTTGATTAATAATCTCATTTTTATTCCGATAAAAGTAAATGGAGTTGAGTTGAACTTCTTACTGGATTCCGGCGTAGAAGAAACAATCTTGTTTAGTATGGAAGAAAAACAAGAAGTACGTTTTAATAATGTAGAAAAAATAAAACTGAGAGGATTAGGAAGCGAACAAGAAATCGAAGGGCTAAAATCAACAAATAATACTTTTGAAACACATGGTTTAAGATCTAATAATCATATGGTTTTTATTATTTTAGATCAGAGTTTTAATTTGTCATCACATATTGGGATTCCCGTAAATGGAATTATAGGATATAAATTTTTTAAAAATAATTTAATAGAAATCAACTATCAAAAGAAGAAAATTATCGTTCATTTAAACAATGAAGAAGTAAAGAAAAAATTCGAGAAAAAATTTAAAGTAATACCAATAACCATAGAGAAGTCTAAACCTTATATCTATACAACAGCAACGGTTAATGATGTCGAAATTCCTGCAAAACTTCTAATCGATATTGGAAACAGTGATGCTTTTTGGGTTTTCGAAAACAAAAAAATTAAATTGCCTAAAAAGAACTTTCCTGATTTTTTAGGAAAAGGATTTAGTGGAGATATTGAAGGACATCGCGCTAAAATTGATGAGTTTTCTATCGATGAGTTTAAATTTAAAAAACCAATTGTTTCCTTTCCGGATTCCTTATCTATTCGTAATGTTAAAATGGTTCCGGATCGAATTGGTTCAGTAGGAGGAGAAGTTTTAAAACGTTTCAGAATTGTTTTAGACTACGCCGACAGAAAAATATATCTTAAGAAAAATGGTAAATTTTCGGAACCATTTACGTATAATAAAAGTGGTATTGTGCTTCAGCATAACGGTTTGCAGTGGGTTCAGGAGACAGTTCATATGGAAACGATACAAGTTGTTACATCGACAAATGATTTGGATTCAGGCCAAAAGAAAAACGGAGATTTCATCTATAAATTTTTATTAAAACCTGTTTACGAAATAGTAAATATTAGGAAAGAATCTCCTGCCGAAAAATGCGGGTTGCAAAGAGGAGATATTGTTGTTAGCATTAATGGTGTCAAACCTTATAAATACACCTTACAACAGATAAATAATCTATTAAAATCTGAAGATGATACCTGGATAAATCTGGAGGTTGAAAGGAATAGTTTATTGCTAAAATTCAGATTTAGATTAGAAGATGAATTGTAGAAAATTCAATTAGAAAATCATCACTTTTTTTAATTAAAATGATGATTTTCAATAGTATTTTTGTAATATGTCTGAGTTTTGTGAAAAATTAACTGTTAAAGTATTTTTTTTGATTAAGGAGCGTTAATATTTTATTAAGTTTATGCAAAAATAATAGTTTATGATCAAAAACTACAATAATTTCTTACAAATATTTTTGTTATTAGTTTTTATATCAATTTTTCCTTCTACGATTTATTCACAATGTGCAGGCGATGATAGTGCATTTTCAGTTTGTGATTTGCCAAATAACGCCAATAAAACAATAAATTTATTTGCAAAATTAAATGGAACACCGGTTTCTGGCGGAGTGTGGAAAGATGTTAATGGTTCAGGTGGTTTAAATCCAGCCACAGGTATTTTAGATGCACAAACTATTCGCAGAAGCGGCGTTTATCATTATACTTATACCGTTACAGGAGTTGCTGGTTGCACAGATAATTCAGCTGAAATTGAAGTTACTATCGGAGGATATTCAGGCGTTACTTCTCCAAATGTAACCGTTTGTAGCGCAATGAAAAGTTATAATCTTTTTAATGCCTTTAGCGGACTTACGCTAGGACCACAATCTAACGGTCAATGGCGCAACGATGGTACAGGTGAATTGGTAGGATCTACATTTGATGTTGAAGATTTAGAAGGCAATTTTCAATTTACCTATACTATGGCTGCTGTTGGTACTTGTCCGGAAATGTCTTCAACCGCAGTGGTTTCTGTAAAAAAAGCTCCAAAATCAGGAAAGCCAGATGTTTTGTTTTTGTGTGCAAGTGATGGTTTATCGGGTTACACAAACTATGATTTGAATGATTTATTAACAGAAGAAGACAATGATGGTACTTGGACTGATCTGGGTAATACAGGAGAGTTAACTTCTGCTCTGGATCATTTTGTTGATTTACAGGCTATATATAATAAATTTGGCGAAGGAGATTATTATTTTACCTACAGAGTTCTTTCTAAAAACACAATTTGTGCGAACGCAGAAACGACTGTGCGAATTCGTCTTGAAAAGAAGTTGGATTTTACCGGAGCAGTAGTTCAGGTTAATTCAGATATTTGTGAAACTGAAATTGCAACTGCAAAATATTCCGTGACTATTACAAGAGGAAACGAAGTAATTCCAAATGGAAGTTATTATGTAATATTTGATGTTTCCGGACTAGATGGCAAGAGAGAATTGATAAAATCAAACTTTGTAAATGGAGTATTGATATTTCCTATAAGTTCAGATTATTTTAGACGAGTTGGGCGTTATACGGTCAGTATTGTAGATATATTTGCAGAACTTAGTGTGAAAGCCTGTAGGAATATTATAGGTAATTTATCTGATGAATTGGTTATTTATCAAAATCCTGATTTAACAGATTCTAATATAACTCCCACAACTGTTTGTCAGAATGATGATGCGACGCTTCAAATCACAGACGCTATTAAACTTGATAATGGTGAGTATGATATTGTTTATAATATTTCAGGAGCAAATAATGTATCATCACAAATTGCAAGAGTAACTTTTACCGGAGGTATCGCAAATGATTTTGTTATTCCCAGTATATTCAATCAAAAAAGCGGAACTTCAATAGTTACTATTACTGCTATTACCAATGTAATTTCGCAATGTGTTAGTAGTGCGAATTTAAAAGGAAATATTTTAATAAATCCGTTACCCGATGCTTCAAATTTGAAACTGAAAGTTGATGATGTTTGCTTTGGCGCCGATGTTTTAACTACAGTTTCTGGTTTAGGAACTTTAACTGATGTTACATTATCATATACACTTTCAGGAGCTAACACCGCTACTGTACAAACCGTAGTATTGACCACCACAAATGGGAATGCAAGTTTTGTGATTCCTGCCAATTTGCTCGTAAATACTGGAGCGACAACAATTTCTGCCGTAAAATTGACTAATAATATAACGACTTGTAGTATTGATGTAAGCGGTGTAGCAGATCCTTTTTCTCTAAAACCTATTCCGGTTGCACCAACAGCTACAAATCAGGAATTTTGTAAAGTTGATAACGCCACAATTGCCAGTTTAGAACCAAAAGGAGCGCAATATTCCTGGTATAATTCAGCAACAGCAACAACTCCTCTTGCAAGTACTTATTTATTAAAAGATGAAAATTATTATATCAGAGAAACTACATTAAACTGTATCTCTGAACCTACAATGATAACCGTTACAATAAATGATCCTGCTGCGCCTGTATTAATCGGTACTCCGGAATTTTGCGGATTAGACAATCCTATGATTTCAGATTTATCTAATAAAACAGATTCACCTTCGACAGTGGTTTGGTACGATGCGCCAAATAATGGAAACTTATTGCCTCCATCAACACCTTTAGTTGATAAACGTACCTATTATGGATTTGATTTAACTGCAGATACAAAATGCTTATCTGTACAAAATATTCCCGTAACAGTATCATTAATTGATTGTGATTCTCCTCAATATCCGTTTTTTATTCCAGATGGATTTTCTCCAAACGGAGACGGAGTTAACGACACTTTTACCATTCCGGATATCGACTTTTTATATCCAAATTATAGACTAGAAATTTTTAATAGATATGGAAATGGAATGTATAAAGGCTTTAAAAATAAGCCGGCGTGGGACGGAATAAACTATGAACAAAGTGGAATTGGCGGCGGAATAGCACCAAACGGAGTATATTTTTACATTCTCTATTTTAATAAAGACAATAAACCTCCTCAACAAGGGCGTCTTTATTTAAATCGATAATTTTTTTAATATAAATTTCACATGAAAAAAATAATACTCTATATAACTTTCTTTCTCTCAATAACATCCGTTTCTGCACAGCAAGATCCGGAATACACACATTACATGTATAATATGAGTGTGGTGAATCCTGCTTATGCAACAGGAATTCCTTCTATGATGAATTTTGGAGCCTTGTACAGAACACAATGGGTTGGTGCAGTTGGAGCGCCAAAAACATTTACCTTTTTTGGTCACACCGCAATTTCAGAGAAAGTCGAAGCCGGAATCTCATTTATATCAGATGATATTGGAGATGGCGCTAAAAAAGAAAACAATGTTTACGCTGATTTTGCATATGTTCTGGATTTAGGCGGAAAAAACAAACTTTCACTAGGATTAAAAGCAGGAATATCATCAATGCAAACCAATTTTAACGGTTTTCGCTTTAATGATCCAGCAGTAGATATGGCTTTCGCCGAAAATATAAATACAACTAAACCTAATATTGGAGTTGGAGCTTATTATTTTAGAGATAACCTGTATGTTGGTCTTTCTGTACCTAATTTATTGAAATCAAAATATATCGAAAAAAAATCCGGAGTAAATGCTTTTGGATCTGATAACATTCATACTTTCTTAACCGCAGGATATGTTTTTCAGCTTGATGATATGTGGAAATTGAAACCCGCATTCATGACAAAAATTGTAAAAGGAGCGCCACTTTCAATAGATCTGACAGCCAATGTTTTATACAATAATAAATTTGAATTTGGTGCAGCTTATAGAATTGACGATTCAGTAAGTGCTTTGTTTAATTTTAATGTAACACCTACTTTAAGAGTGGGTTATGCGTATGATTATACACTTACAAATTTTGGACAGTTTAATTCGGGGACACATGAAATCATGCTGCTTTTTGATTTAGACCTATTAGGAAAAGGATTTGACAAATCACCTAGATTCTTTTAAAATGAAAAATATGAAAAAACTACTCGTTATTATATTCGTATTTTCAATACAGTTTATAAATGCCCAGGATCAGGAATTGGTTAGAGCAAAGAAATTTTTTGATAGAACGTATTACGCCGAAGCCATTATATTATATGAAAAATTAGCCGAAGAAAAACCTTCTCAGGAAGTCATTAAAAATCTGGCAGACTCTTATTATTATACTAATGATCTGGTAAAAGCGCAACGTTACTATAGACTTCTAGTTAAAAACTATAGTAATGATTTAAACAAAGATTATTATTATAGATACGCACAGACACTAAAAGCGACAAATAGTTATGATGATGCAAATACTGTTCTAAGAGAATATTATACGAAATCAGGCAAACCTGAAGATCTTGCTAATTTTGAAAATGAAGTAAAAATATTAGAAAATGTATCTGCAATTGGTAAACGATTTGAGATTAATAATCTGGCTATAAACACGCCAAATTCCGAGTTTGGAGCCGTAAAATATAAAGACAATTTAGTTTTTGCCGGAGTAAAACTAAAACCGGGATTTTTTGATAAAAAGTACAAATGGGATAATGAAACTTATCTTAATATTGTAAAAGTTCCACTTCAGAGTATTAATTCTGCTGAAGCTCCAATTACTTATTTTGCCGATGAATTAAAAACCGGAATGCACGAATCAAATGCTGTTTTTACAAAAGATGGAAAAACAATTTATTTTACACGTAATAATTCTAAAAACGGAAGAAAGAAAAAGAACGATCAGAAAATCTCAAATCTTCAGATTTTTAAAGTCGAATTAGTCGAAGGAAAATGGACAAACATAGTTTCATTACCATTTAATAGCCCAAATTATTCTGTAGAACATCCTGCGCTAAGTCCAGACGAAAAAGTATTATACTTTGCATCTGATATGCCGGGAACATTAGGTTCATTTGATATTTATTCCGTAAATATTAATAAAGGAGCATTTGACACTCCGCGAAATTTAGGTCCAAATGTTAATACAGATAAAAGAGAACAATTTCCTTTTGTTTCTGAAGATAATAAACTTTATTTCTCTTCAGATGGACATTTAGGTTATGGATCGCTTGACGTTTTTGTTTCTGAAATAAATGGAAATGAATACACGAAAGCAATTAATATCGGTTTACCATTAAACTCAAATTCAGATGATTTTTCGTTTAATGTTGATTCAAATACCAAAGAAGGATATTTTGCGTCAAATAGAGAAGGAGGAAAAGGGAGCGATGACATTTATACATTCAAAGAAACAAAAGAGTTAATTGTAGAAGATTGCAAACAATATATCGCAGGAACAATTACGGATATAAATACCAATTTGGTTCTTGAAAATGCGACCGTAATAGTGCAGGATTCGGATAAAAAGACATTAAATACAATTACGACAGGTTCAGATGGGAAATTCAGTTTTACAGTTGCCTGCGAAAGCTCTTATACAATTGTTGCTTTTAAAGAAAAATACACCAACGAATCTAGAAATCTGGTAATTGGAAATGTGAGATATGCGACTAACGATGGTTCATTGGCACTAAAATCATTAGATGCAATTAAACTGGAAGAGAAGCAAAACGCCGAAAACAAGAGAAAGCAAGAGATTATCATAGAAGAAGAAAACAAGAAAAAAGAAGCATTAAAACTTGTTGCCTTAAAAGAAGCGACCGAAGCCAAGAAAAAGGAAAAAGTAGCTGAGATTTTAAAACAGGAAAAAGATGTTGTAAAAGACAATAAAGACCGATTAATTATCAAAACAGATCCTATTTATTTTGATTACAATATGTGGTATATCCGAAAAGAATCTAAAGTAGTTTTAGGACGAGTTGTAGCTTTGATGAATAAATATCCGGGAATGGTTATCGAAATTGGTTCGCATACAGATTCACGCGGAAACGCTAAATTTAATGAACAACTGTCTCAAAAAAGGGCAAATTCGACCAGAGATTTTATCATTCAGTCTGGTATAAATGCAAGTCGTGTTACTGCTAAAGGTTATGGAGAATCTGTGCCAATTATAAAATGTAAAACAGATGATTCCTGCTCAGAAGAAGAACACGAATTAAACAGACGAAGCGAATTTGTAATTAATAAGTTGTAAATATTGATTTTATGACATTAGATTAAATAAAAAATATAATTTTAAAAAGAAGCCTTTTTTTTGGCTTCTTTTTTATTTAATTTTATAAAATAACCTTGAACAAAATATTAAAATATGAAAAATCTAGTTTTGCCTTGTCTATTGGTAATCTGTATAGGATTCCAAAGTTGTAAAAATGAAGAAAAACAAAAAGAGGCCGAAGCAGCAAAAGCAGAAGGTGAAAAAGTTGTAAGCACAGAATGCTATAAAGCGATTTACGAAAAAGATACAATAGATTTAAAATTAAATACTTTAAAAAACGGAAAATTAGCTGGAGATATGGTAATGAAAGTTGCTCCTTCGACAGTAAGAACGGGTGAAGTGGCAGGTGAATTTCACGGAGATACCTTATTTATTGACTACACATTTGTAGATGCAGCAAATAAAAACACGAAATTCAAAAACCCAATGGCTCTTTTAAAACGTGATAAACAACTTATTTTAGGAAACGGAACCATGCAAACGACAATGGGAGTTACTTACTTGGTAAAAGATAAACCAATCGATTTTGAAAAGGTAAAGTATAAGTTTTCGACTACTGAATGTGTTGAGAAAACTGAAAAGTAGCCACAATCTTGTCATTTCGATGAAGGAAACCCGAGCGATAGCGAACAGGCGAAGCAAATCTTCGTAAGTAACTCCGCAACGAAAGTTCAATCTTTGTCAAAGTTTTAAACTTTGACAAAGATTTGAGAATCTAAATTTCATCACATTCTACGACAAACCCGACAGGTTTTTAAAACCTGTCGGGTTTAATCAAGAAGAATCATATTCACAAAAAAAAGCCGTTCCTTAATTTTAAGAAACGGCTTTACTATTTTTAGATTTTTGTTTTTTTTATAAAACTTCGCCTTTAATTTTTAAGGCAACTCTACCATCAGGGTAGTTAACGGCGTTGGTCTCAACGGTAATTGTTTTACGAATAGGACCGGAAACCATATTGTATTTTACATCAATTTTTCCTTTTTTACCAGGCAAAATAGCTGCTGCTGGTTTTGTAACGACAATTGAGCTTACTGTAGATTCTGCTCCGGTAATTAATAGAGGCGCATCTCCAGTGTTTGTAAATTCAAAAGAGCGAACTCCATTATCACCCTTAGAAATTTTTCCATAATCAATTGTGTTGTCTGAGGCAGCAAATTCAATTTTTGGGCCGTTTTGAGCATAACCAATTGTACAAAACAATGCGATTACAATAAAAGTGGCAACATTTTTCATTTGAAATTATTTTAAGTTGTAAGTAAATATACTTTGTTTTAATTAATACACAAATTTTTATTTCGCTTTTTATAGTGTCTTTAATTATTTACTTTTGCTGTCAGTTATAATTACAAAAATTGAACCAAAGTTTGTTTTGGTTTAATTGTTTAACTGTTAAGTCGTTTAGTTGATTTTTTTAATATTGGTTTAAAAGAACTATAAAAAACAACTTAGCGATTAAACAATTTTACGAATTACCGATTAAACAAATAAACGAATCAACGAATAAACAATCCTAATAAATGAGTATTCCAGCACAATTTGACGCTAAAACGATCGAGAATAAATGGTATGATTACTGGATGAAAAACAACTATTTTCATTCAGAACCAGATCATAGAACACCTTATACAATTGTAATTCCGCCGCCAAACGTCACAGGAGTTTTGCACATGGGACATATGTTGAATAACACAATTCAGGATGTTTTGATTCGTAGAGCGCGTCTTAAAGGTTTCAATGCTTGTTGGGTTCCGGGAACGGATCACGCATCAATTGCAACCGAAGCAAAAGTTGTAGCAAAATTAAAAGCGGAAGGAATCAATAAAAATGATTTAACCCGCGAAGAATTTTTAGCGCACGCTTGGGAATGGACAGATAAATATGGCGGAGTAATTCTTGATCAGCTTAAAAAGCTTGGAGCTTCTTGCGATTGGGAAAGAACCAAATTTACAATGGATCCTGATATGTCAGCTTCTGTAATTAAATCGTTTGTTGATTTATATAACAAAGGATTGATTTATAGAGGTTACAGAATGGTAAACTGGGATCCTGAAGCAAAAACGACTCTTTCTGATGAAGAAGTTATTTATGAAGAACAACAAGGAAAATTATTTTTCTTAAAATATAAAATTGAAGGAACTGAGGAATTTTTGACTATTGCTACAACTCGTCCTGAAACTATTTTTGGAGATACGGCAATTTGTATCAATCCAAATGATGAGCGTTTTACACATTTAAAAGGTAAAAAAGCAATCGTTCCTATTTGTGGCCGAGTAATTCCGATTATCGAAGACGAATATGTAGATGTAGAATTCGGAACTGGATGTTTAAAAGTGACTCCGGCGCACGATATGAACGATAAAACATTAGGAGAAAAACACAATCTAGAAATCGTTGATATCTTTAATGAAGATGCTACATTAAATAGCTTCGGATTGCATTATCAAGGAAAAGATCGTTTTGTGGTTCGTACCGAAGTTGCAAAAGAATTAGAAGAAATTGGAGCTTTGGCGAAGACCGAAATCCATTTAAATAAAGTTGGAACATCTGAAAGAACTAAAGCTGTAATCGAACCAAGATTATCAGATCAATGGTTCTTGAAAATGGAAGATTTAGTAAAACCGGCAATCCAATCTGTTTTGGTTGATGGCGATATTAAATTACACCCAAAACGTTTTGAGAATACTTACGCACATTGGTTAAACAATATCCGCGATTGGAATATCTCTCGCCAATTATGGTGGGGACAACAAATTCCTGCGTATTATTATGGAGACGGAAAAGAAGATTTCGTAGTTGCTAATGATAAATACGAAGCAGTTGCAATATTAGAAGAGACAAAAGGAATTATCATTAGTTTTGAAGAATTACGTCAAGACGAAGATGCATTAGATACTTGGTTTTCATCTTGGCTTTGGCCAATGTCAGTTTTTGGTGGAATAATGGATCCGGAAAGTGCAGATTATAAATATTATTATCCAACAAATGACTTGGTTACAGGTCCGGATATTTTGTTTTTCTGGGTTGCCAGAATGATTATCGCCGGTTACGAATATGCAGGAGAAAAACCATTTACAAATGTATATTTAACAGGTTTAGTACGTGATAAACAACGTCGTAAAATGTCTAAATCATTAGGAAATTCTCCTGATCCGTTAGACTTGATCGAAAAGTTTAGTGCAGATGGAGTTCGTGTAGGATTGCTTTTGAGTGCTTCTGCAGGAAACGATATTATGTTTGATGAAGAATTATGTAATCAAGGAAAAGCGTTCTCTAATAAAATATGGAATGCCTTTAAACTGATTAAAGGTTGGGAAGTTTCTGAAACTATTGCGCAACCGGAATCATCAAAAGTAGCAATCGAATGGTACGAAGCTAAATTGCAGCAAACATTAGTTGATATTGAAGGTAATTTTGAGAAATACAGAATTTCAGATTCATTAATGGCAATTTATAAATTGGTTTGGGATGATTTCTGTAATTGGTTTTTAGAAATGATCAAACCAGCTTATCAACAACCAATCGATAAAGCAACGTTTGATAAAGCAATCGAAATGTTAGAAAGTAACTTGAAATTGTTACATCCTTTCATGCCTTTCTTAACAGAAGAAATTTGGCATTTAATTGCTGACAGAACTCCAGAAGAAGCTTTAATTGTTTCGACTTGGCCAGAATTAAAACCATTTAATGCAAGTTTAATTTCTGATTTCGAAAGTACAATCGAAGTAATTTCTGGAATTAGAACGATCAGAAAAGATAAAAATATTCCATTTAAAGATGCAATCGAATTAAAAGCAATCAATAGCGAGAATATCACAACTTATTTCGATACAATCGTAACGAAATTGGGTAATATCTCAGCTTTCGAATATGTTTCTTCTAAAGTTGACGGTGCGTTATCTTTCCGTGTAAAATCAAATGAATATTTCATTCCGATTTCTGGAAACATCAACGTTGAAGAAGAAATTGCAAAATTAACTGCAGAGTTAGTTTATACGCAAGGTTTTTTAAAATCAGTTCAGGCAAAATTATCAAACGAAAAATTTGTTGCCGGAGCACCAGAAAAAGTTTTGGCTAACGAAAAACAAAAAGAAGCTGATGCTTTAGCAAAAATTGCTACAATCGAGCAAAGTATTTCTGGTTTGAAATAAGAATCAGATTTATTTATTAAATATAAAATCCCAATACTGAAATTCTTCAGGATTGGGATTTTTTAATTTTTATGGCATCTAAAAAAAATTAATAATAAGTAAAAGTTTTTTCTATAAGGTATCGATCGACGTTGTTATTATCATAGTGATGACGTTTTTCTTTAGGGTAGCCATCTGTATTAAGATCGTAGCTATAGCGCTTAGTTTCAGTATAAATTGAATTCATTTGTTCAGTAAAAAACGTTACATTGTTAGAATTATTGATGTCTTTAATATCAAAATGTCTATTAAAAACATTTTCAAATGAATCTGTAAAGTACAATTTGTCAAACCCTGTGATGTTTTTGTATATATTAGGTTTGTCGTCATATTCGTAATTAAGTGTAGATGTAATTAGGCCTTTTGAACTGAATCTTTCTCTTTTTATAATGTTGCTGTTATTGAAATATATTTTTACTTGAGGAAGAGAACCGGTTGGTACCCAATCATTATTAGAATAGGTATAAACATAAATCTCTACAAGATTTTCGGAGACATAATTATAGACATACTTAGTTTGATTCATCGCGGGGAAAATAGTTCCGCTATTTGTGTGTTTAAAAATAGCAGTCTTTAATCTGTTATTCTCATAAGTGTAGTCGGTGCTAAAATATAGTTGGTCCTCTACGTAACCATTTTGTTGAGTTATTAAATCTTCAGTATAGCTATAGGTTATTTTTAAAAGACCAACATTAGTACCAATTGTTGTAGCTTCTTTGATTTTAAAAGCATTATAAGTAAAAGTTGTTACTGAGCCACTTGAAGGGTTTATCTCCGTTATAGATTTGATTAGAGGCTTAGTATTTTCTTTTACCGGTTCATTAGGATCTATTGTTTCTATTGTTTCTTTTGTTTCTTTTGTTTCATTTTCTGAACAAGAGGTGATGATTAGCAGTAATAATACAATTAGAGGTTTTAATTTATTCATTTAGAATTTGTTTAAGAAAAGTAGATACTTTGTAATTTATTTTAATTATAATAACTATAAAATTGGCAAATGTAATTTAAAAAAAGGCTTTTTTATTTGATTAAACTTATGTTATAAGTTTGATTTCAAGTTTTTAATTTATTACTTCCTTCTTTTCAAAATCAAAAACAAAGGATAAGAAATCAACGTTATACCAACAATAATTATAAAGCTTTTAGGATCGCTAAATACAAAACCAATTAATAATGCCAATGAAGCTGCAATTGCAATAATAGTTGTCCAAGGATACCAAGCAGAGCGATAAGGTCTTGGTAAATCCGGTTCTGATTTTCTGAGTTTTATAAGGGAACAATAGGCTAATCCCCAAACGATAATCGAAGTGAAGGCTGCAAATGAAAATAAGACTTCAAACGAACCAATACAAATCAGAAATAAGCTAAATAATGATGAAACCAAAAGTGCCACAATTGGAGTTCCGCCTTTGTTTACAGTTGTTCCTTTTTCGATAAAAAAACCATCGCGGCTTAATCCGTATAGAATTCTTGGAGGAATCATCATAAAAGCATTCAGAATACTAATCAAAGAGAAAATAGAAATTACGGTAACGATAATTGCTCCGTTTTTTCCGAAAATTATATTGGCAACATCGGCTGCAGCCAAATTTGATTTCGCAACATTTTCAACAGGCAAAACATAAAAGAAGGCAACGTTTATTAAAATATAAATTGCGATTACCAGTAAAACGCCGCTATACAATGACTTTGGAATATTCTTGCCCGGATTATCATTTTCTTCTGCAAAAAAGCAAACGCTATTCCAACCGTTATAAGTTCCGATAATAAGTTGAAGTGATTTGAAAAATCCAAATAATAAACCAATTTGAACCGCAGTATTGTCTTTTGGAATTGGAGCCAATTTCACTCCCGAATACATAAAACAAGCAACAACCAAAGCAAAAAAACAAATCACTTTTAAGAAACTGGTAATTTGCTGAATTGTGCTTCCGTTTTTTACGCCGCTTACGTGTAATAAAACAAAGGCAATTAAGAGAGAAATCGCCATTTCGGTCGAATAATTTTTAAGATCGGGAAATAAAATTATAATATATTCACTTATTACAATGCAGTAAAAAGCAGGCGGAATAGCATTGGTAATATAATCAAACCAACCTGAAAGAAATCCGGCATAATTGCCAAAAGCTCTTTTGATATAATTGTAAGATCCTCCGGCTTTAGGAAGCATTGTAGCCAGTTCTGCATAAGAATTTGCACCAATTAAGACAAACAATCCGCCAAAAAGCCAAGATGCAACAATAAGCCAATAATTATCTAACATTGATGCAATTGTTCCGGGAGTTCTTAAAATTCCAACGCCAATTGTTCCTCCAATCAAAACAGCGATATTAAAACTTAATCCGAGACTTTTTTGTAATTGGTTTTTCCTGGAATCTGACATGTTTAGAATTTTTATTTTAGCGTTATTGAGACAACAAAAGTAACATAATTAAAGTGTTTTCTTTTTTGAAAACAAAAAACCTCATTTATTGCTAAATGAGGTTTTCTGAAAGCCAAAACTTCTTCTGATTTTTAAGAATGAAAGTTGCAGAAAAAGCTTTGGTGATCTAAACTAATTCAAATATTTTTAGAATTTGTATCTTAAGCTTGTCAAGATTTGACGAGGCGCGATTGGATTCACACTGTAATTTTCGTGAACGGTGTAATTCAACTCATTTGTAATGTTTGATAATTTACATAAGATTGAAATTTTTCTCCAAGTATAACCAGCCGATACATCTATTGTTGTATATCCTTCAAGTGGAATTTCTCTGTCCCAGATTCCGTTTGGTTTAGTAGAATCGTATTGACTGTTCCAACCTCCAGTTCTTTTTCCAATATAGTTTCCAATAGCTCCAACAGAAACTCCTTTAAAGAAACCATCTTGCAAGGTATAGAAGAAACTTAAATTTGCTGTATTTGCAGGAGTTCTTGCTAAACGATCACCTTCGATAAAACTTCCGTTTAAACCTGAAGTTTTGGTATAACGCATATCATTATAACTGTAACCTGCAATAATACTTAAACCTTCAACTGGTCTTGCTGTAAGGTCAATTTCGATACCTTTACTTTTAGTTTCTCCACTTAAAACTTTTACGTTAGTGTCAATGTTTGGAGTTGTTCCGTCAGCTTTAAATTCAGCTGTTTGTGCTAAATTACTGTTCGTAATTTGATAAACTGTAACATTTGCACCAAAAAGTCCGTTTAAGAAATCTGTTTTGATTCCTGCTTCATATTGATCAATAATTGATGGAGCAATTGGTTTTAAATCTGCAGTTGTTCCTGTATTTGGAGTAAATGAACTTGAATAGCTACCAAACAAAGAGATTTCTTTAATTGGTTGGTAAATCAATCCAAATTTTGGAGAAAAAGCATTATCCAGTTTTTTGCTACCAACAACAGGCGTTGCTTTTTCCGGACTCACGGTTTGAACTCCGCTAACAAGTGTTTCTTTGTAAGTTGTTACTTCAGCTTCTTGCCAAGACCAACGAACACCAGCTAAAACTTTGAATTTATCTGTAATAGAAATCAAGTCTTGAAAATAGGCACCAAAACGATTCGTTTCTGTTTTTGCGATTTGAGTAGCTCTTGCATTCGGAATATCGTTTCTTTGTGTCGAAGGATCGAAATCAAAAAGATTGATAGTATCATAAAGACTCGGATCATATTTACCATTTACTTTAACTGCTTTTTCGCTAAAAGCGTAAGTGTAAGCGGTTGCAAATGAATTTTCCCAATCTGCACCTGTAAAGATTTGATGTTTTACAGATCCTGTATTAAAGTTTCCTTGAAGGCTTAATTGGTCTCCAAGAATTTGCTCTAAGTTTTTTGTCTGAGTTAATCCTCTATTCCAGTAACCAGGAACTGGATATATTTTAGTATCATCTAGATTAGACAATTGAGCTGTAGATTTTTGACCTCTATTATAAGTCTGGAATGAACTATTAAAATTAAGTTTCCAGTTTTTATTGAAATCATGATTTAATAATACCGATGCGCTGGCAGATTTTGTGTTACCATTAGACCAAAGAGAACCGTAAAAAGCATTACGCGGTAAATCAAGAATTTGTTTTCCTATAATTCCCGTACCAAAATCCGGAGTCCAATCTGCAGTTAGATAATCTCCCTGAACTGTAATTTGTGTTTTAGGATTGACAATGAAAAGCAAAGATGGATTTACATATAAACGCTCATTTTTTACAACATCTCTAAAACTTTCTGAGTTTTCATAAGAACCATTGATTCTAAAAGCAATAGACTTATTAAGAGGTCCGTAAAAATCAAAAGAAGGTTTATAAAAAGAGAAACTTCCCATTTGCATCGAAATTTCGCCACCACTTTTGAATGATGGTGTTTTAGTTACCAAATTTAATACACCACCCGGAGCAACATTTCCAAATAATAAAGCAGAACCACCTTTTAGGAATTCAACTTTTTCTAAGCCTGAAACATCGGGAATAGAACCTGAATTATAACGAAATCCATTTTTAAACATATTGTTGGTACTCATATCGTATCCTCTTGAGAAGAAAGATTCCTGAGCTCCACCACGAGCAGAACTTACATAAACTCCATTAGCGTTTTTTATGACTTCGCTTAAACGAATAGCTTGTTGTTGCTCTATAACTTCAGAGCCAATAACTTGTATACTTTGAGGATTATCCATTGGTTTCAAACCAGAACGAACAGCTGTAACAGGTTTTGGTTCTTTATTTTTAGTAACAATTACCTCATTAAGAATTTCTCCTTTTTTATTTTTTACAGTATCATTTACCGCAGAACCGCTTTCTGCGTTCGTATAGTTTTGACTGTAAGACGCAAAACTTATAAAAGATAAAGCAAGTAGTAAATTATATTTCATGATGCTTATTTAGATTTAATAAAAATAATTTTTTGCAAATATAAGTTCACATTAATGCTTTAACAAAATTTTTAGAGATATTTAAGCACTTAAACCTTGCTTAGTTCTTTCTTAAGATTGTCTTAATTGTTTGGTTTTCTAAATTAAAGGTTAGCCGAAATTCTATAACGAGTTTTATGATTTTTACTTTTTCGGCATAAAAAAACCTTGCTCAAAAGAACAAGGTTTCAATAGATTTATTTCTATTAAGAAATAAAAGTGGGTATATTATTTTACTGAAATTAAGTAAGTTGCCATTTTCCAGATTTCGTCATATTTTTTGCCGTTATGATCTCCGGCAGCTTTTTCAGTATAAGCAAATTCTACCATGTAATTCCCTGACCAGATTGGTGTAAAAGAAAAATGTCCTTTATCATCTGTCCATAATTCTTTTTCCCATCCGTTTGGAGCAATAACTTTTATTTTTTGTTTTTTTGCCGATACTCCTTCGTATAAAGCAAAACCATCAATTTTTAAATTCTTTTTTGCGATATCAGCATTTTCACTAAACAAACCGATAATATTATTATTCGCAGTTGCATAATTTCCCGCCGTTTTATTTCCCACAACTACAGTTGCGCTTGAGTTGTAATCTAATTTCATAGTTCCGTAAACATCTTTTACCGTATGATGCATTACAATAGTATAAACTCCATCTTCATCTGGAGTAAAAAAGGCCTGATATTTATTATCTAAAGCTTTTGCAGTAAGTTTTGTTTCTTTTTTTGAAGGAGAAACCAATACTAAAGTAAAGTCTTTTAAATCAGAAAACCATTTGTCTGCTTTTGTAATATCGTTATCTGAAAATTCTCCAAAGAAAACGGAAATTTCTTGTGCTTTTCCTTTAGTTCCCGTTGCTTTAGTTTCGATCCAAAGTGCGTGTGCGAATATTGCAGGACTTGCAACCAACATTAAAAATAAAAACGTTATTGATTTTAAAGTTTTAGATTTCATAAGATGAAGTTTAAATTTTTGTAAATATTATTATTTCTACAAACTTAAGTCTTATTTAGATTAATTAAAAATAAAATTCAAAAACAACGATAAATTTGATGTTAAAAATGATTTTTCAGGCATTTTTATTTCGTTTTTTTCTTCTTATTATTTCTTCCCCACCAAATATAAAATCCGGTTACAGGAAGACTTGCACAAATAAAACTAGCGAAAAAAGCCAATATTTTTCCCGGTAATCCCAATATGCCACCAGCGTGAATATCATAGTTTAGCGAGCGTATTTTGTCGCCGTTATTTCGGTCATCATAGGTTTTCTTATCTAATAATTTTCCGGTATATTGATCAAATTGAAGTAGGATTTTGTCAAAACTTCCGCCATTATCCACAAATACAAATTGCGATTGTAGAGAATCTTCGGGAATTGAAATGTTGTAGCTTTCTGCATTTGGAAAATCATTTTTTAGCGTAGCATAGATTTTATCCAGCGGATTTTGATTGCTTTTTTTCGAAACATCTGATTTTATTTCCTTCTGCGTATTTTCGATAGTCTGACCACCATTTGCAATCCATTTTACGCCATTATTAACCCATTCAAACGACCAAACCAAACCTGTAAGCGCAATAAGCAAGGCAAGAATGGTTACATAAAATCCGAGAATATTATGCAAGTCATAATTTTTGCGTTTCCATTGTGTTGTGTTTTTCCAGCGAAACCAATAACGTTGTTTTGCAGCAGCTTTATTTTTGGGCCACCAAAGTATAAGTCCCGTAATTAGGGAGATAATAAATATGATTACTGCAATTCCAACAATTGGCTGACCAATGTCATTTGTCAGTAATAAACTCCAATGCAGAGAGAAAACAACCTCAAAAAACTCCGTTGTAGCATCTTCTATCTTCTGAATTTTTCCTGTAAAAGGATTAATATAAATATGATAATTATATTCTGTAGTGTCCCAATACCAAATCGCATTTTTGTTTTCGATCGTTTTATTGGTATATAATGTTACGGTTGCATTTTTTTCATTTTGGATATTTAGCGCATTTATAGGTTTGTCTTTTCCAATAGAATCTTGCGTAATTTTCAGTAATTCAGATAGCGGTTTTTGCTCGTTTTTAGTTTCATCGGCATAATAACTATCGTGATAAACTATAGGTCTTAATTCTTCGTCAAAAACATAAATACAGCCTGTAATACCCAGAATAACTATAATTAGACCCGAGCCTAAACCCAGCCATAAATGAATTTTAAGTATGATTTTTTTAAAGGTCATTAAACGTTTTTTTATAAAAAAATAGATGATTTATTAAAAAAACACCTCTGGAATTGAGGTGTTTTTGATAAAATACTTTGCTTAAAATTTCAAGGTCAAGTTTACTAATACGTTTGACGGAGTCTGAGCCATTCCATAAGAATCCCAGTATTTTTTGTTGTTTATGTTGTTGAATTTAACACCAAGTCTCCAAGTTGGCTGATCATAAAATACAGTTGCATTATAAACAGAATACGATGGAGCGTAGAAACTTTCGTCTTCAAATTTGTATTGTTTGTCTACATAATTTCCTCCAAAACCAAGTCCGAAATCTTTTAACACGTTTTGAAATTTATAAGAAAGCCAAAAGTTAACTACATTTTCCGGCGCTCCGCTGGCTTTGTTTCCTTCGATACTAGCATCTGATGATTTTACGATGCGATTATCATTATAAGCATAACCAACCACAGCATTAAAGCCTTCGATAGGATTTGCAATAAGTTCAAAATCAAAACCTTTACTTACTTGTTTACCATCCTGAACACTAAATCCGTCAGGAGTTGTTCTAGTCGCATTATCAATAGTAATGTTGTAGTAACTTAATGTAGTGCTTAATTTTTTATTGAAAGCTTCAACTTTTACACCACCTTCGTATTGGTTTGCATAAACTGGTTTTAAGACTAATAAGCTTCCGTCAGGCTGATTTACAGGACCTGAATTTTGAAAACCATTCATATAATTTCCAAATAAAGAAACCTGATTTTTAACCACTTCATAAACCAAACCTAATTTTGGAGATAAAGCCGTTTGGTTATATCCAGGAACATCTACAAGATCTTTCTGAACGAAGTTGTCTAGACGAAGACTCAACATTGCAGATAAACGATCTGTAAAACTGATTACATCCGAAGCATAAACACTAAAGATTTGTTCGTCCGGAGCCGGATATGTAAGTTGAGATAAAGCTGCATCAACCTGTTTTTTTCGAATAGGTTCAAAAGGCTTTGTTACATCAATAGTGTCCAAAACTGGTGTTGCTCCATAATTAAAAGTACCTTTTGAAAATCTGTAATTTACACCTACTAATAGTTTGTGTTTGATACTTCCGGTAGAAAATTCACCATTAATATTTTCTTGGATATTCGTAAATTGATTAGAAATTGGTCCAAAACGAGATACACTTCTTAGAACTTCAGTTGGTGAAGTCCATTTCGTGTAATATTGATAACTGCGATCTACATTTTCGTCTATAAAAGAGTAAAGCGTCGTAGATTTCCAATTATCTGCCAATTGATATTCTGCCTGAACAAAAACTTTTGTAGATGAAGTTTTGGCATCAAGATCATCATGAAATAAACTCTTTCTGTAGTCTATTTGTAGATCCGTTGGGTTTGTAATTCCCGCAGCATACGAACGTCCGTAAGTAGGGCGCGTGTTATTCACGCTGAAGATTTCAGTATCAACACTTAATGTTAATTTATCCGTTGCTTTATAAACAAGACTTGGCGCAATCAGGAATGTTTTATTAAAACCATAGTCTAAGAAGCTTTTTTCAGTATTTAGAGAAGTGTTTAATCGAAACAGTACTTTATTATCTTGCGTTAACGGAGTATTGATATCAAGAGCAAGTCGGTTTAAACCGAAGCTTCCTCCAGTATAAGAAACCTCCGTTTTTTTACCTTCAAAAGGTTTTTTGGTAACAAGATTTACGACACCTCCAAAAGACGATACAGACGATCCGAATAATGTTCCCGAAGGTCCTTTAAGAACCTCAATACGTTCTGCATTATCGATAGAAATAGAGCTTCGACCTGTCATATTTTCCATTCCGTTTCGGGCATTAACTCCGGTACTAAATCCTCTGAAAGAAATTTCAAGTCCTCCCGAAGGATAAATTTTGGTAGTTACACCAGGTGCATTTACAACTGCACTTCTAATGTCTACAGAAATTTGTTCCTGCAAAAGTTCTTTTTGAATCACACTGTAAACCTGAGGATTTTCAAGGTTTTTTAGTGGCATTCTGGCAACGTAATCTGTTTTTTTAGATAAGATGCTTTTTTTGCCATTCACCACAACTTCGTGTAATTCTTTGTTTGAAACCTTCAATTGTAAGTTAACAGTTGAAGTTTCTGTTTCTGCAACAACAACTACTTGTTCTGTAGTTTCGTAACCTGTTAAAGATATTTGTAAAGTATAAGTATTCGCTCGTACTCTGTTCAATTCAAAACTACCATCGTCATTGGTAGTCGTACCATATTTTGAAGATTTAAGAATCACATTTACACCAGCAGCAGCGTCGCCATCTGAAGTTGTGATTGTTCCTTTTATTTTTCCAAAGTTTTGTTGCGCAAAAGAGCTGAAAACAGTGAATAGAAAACTGATTGTAAATAGAAAACGATAGGTTTTCGCAGTAGAATATTTCATTTTTATTAAAGTTGGTTAAAATTTTGTTTTTATTTAGAATGAATAAAAACAATGCAAATGTAAAAATTAATATTTCCTTAACAAATATTAATTGACTTGATTTGATGTATTTTTTGTTATATTTTGGTAAACTTTTTTCTAAAAGTTGCGAAAAATAAAGAAATTGACTTAAATTTCTGACTTTTGTTAAAAATTCCGAAAAGGGTAGACGTTACACTTCAAAAGGCTTAATTTTGCATTTTAAATGAAATTCTCCTCATGATTTTACCTTTTTTGAAGAAACTACAGAATTCGCCAAAAGGATTCCGTTTAGCAAATACTGTGTTTTTTTTCCTTTCCGGATTTGGATATTCTTCTTGGGTTTCCCGAATTCCTCATATAAAAGCGCAGTTGCATTTATCAGAAGCTCAATTTGGAACTGTTTTATTTGCTTTTCCAATTGGATTAATGCTAACAATGCCTTTTACAGGAAAATTATTGAATAAATACAGCAGCCGTTATATCATGCTTTTGGGCGCAATTATGTTTAATATTGTGCTTTCTTTGCCAGGTTTGGCGGCCTTTGTATGGCAGTTGGTTATTATACTTTTGATTTTTGGAGCTTCTCGTAATATTTTTAATTTATCGATTAATGCACAATCTCTGGAAGTTCAAAAATTATATCCACAATCGATCATAACCCGTTTTCATGCCGTTTGGAGTATAGCTGTTTTTGCGGGAGCAGGTTTAGGTTATGTAATGGTATCAAAACATATTGCGCCGTCGCATCATTTATTGGGTGTAAGTATTTTTATGATGGGACTTACAGCTTGTTTTTATCCGCTGAGTATTCATAATGAGCCCGTACCGGTTAAAAAGAAATTCTTTTCGATGCCGGAAAAAAATCTGATTAAGTTCGCTATAATTTGCTTTGTCTCAATGGCGTGCGAAAATACGATGTACGATTGGAGCGGTATTTATTTTGAAAATATATTACATGCTTCGCCAAAGTTAACCAGTGCAGCATTTGTGTTTTTTGCAACAGCAGTAACTTTAGGACGTTTGTTTGGAGATTATGGAGTTATGAAATTTGGAACAAAACGAATCCTGCTTTACAGCGGAATTTTGATCACGGTAGGATTTTTAATTTGCTTTTTATTCCCTTTTATTTATCCAACTTTTTTCGGCTATATCTTAATCGGAGTTGGGGTTTCTTGTGTCGTTCCGTTAGTATTTAGCATCGCCGGAAGATCTTCAAAATTAAGCAGCGGTTCTGCATTAACTTCTATATCTACAATTGGTTATCTTGGTTTTTTATTGGTTCCGCCAATGGTTGGTTTTATCTCTGAATATTTAAGTATGAAATTTGCGTTTCTAGTAATGGCGCTTTTAGGGATATTGATGATTTTGATGGTGAATAAGATCGGGGAGAAGGAATAGATCTTTGAAGTTTCTAAGATTCTAAGTTGCTGAGGTTCTAGGGTTTTTTCTTTTTTAACGCTGGTGCGAGCGTCTCGCTCGTGAACATTTTTTTGTTTTAAACTGGACTAAAGTCCAGCTCTACAATATTTTCCGAACCTTTGGTTCTTTTTTGATTCTTCTGGAATTGCGGTGAAATTAGATTATTTATTTTCTAATTCATTAAGATAATCTTTCCAATTTTGTTTATCAATAATATAGGAAAATTGATAACTCGTTTCGCAGATTCTTACTTTGTTTTTAAATTCAATAGTGTCTACATAGAAACAGTCTAGTTCTTCTTTTTTGTTTAAAAAATGAATAGAATAAGAGCTTCTTGGACAACAACAATAATCTGTTTTTTCAGTATTTACAAATATTTTGTCAAAGTCTTCAAGTTGTTTTTTCGTACTGGTTTTATAAGTTTTCGTTGGAATATAAGCTTCAACATTAATTCTTTTATTAGTCAATGTTGAATCGTAAGCTTTTATAACTATTTGGGTACTATTTGAGACCGTTCTATTAAATGAGAAATCTTCCCAAATGTTCTGGAATGTATCTTGAGTTTTGCTGCTGCAACCGAAAATGGAAAACAAAACTAAAAACAAAACAAAGTGTTTTCTCATTTAGTTTGTTTTTTGATACTGATTCTGGATAATTCTATTTGTCCATTTTGAAAAGAAAATTATAAGTCCAATAATCAATAATAATGAACCATTGATAATAAAAATCGATTGATAATCATCTATAAATCGACCAACTGATAAAAATTTCCGAATATAATCCCAGCCTAAAAGATGAAATCGGTATAAAAGATAAGTTATTATAAGAACGATAAAGCTATTTAAAATAGACCATTTTTTAATTTTTGAAATCACAATTGATGTTATAAATCCAAAAACAATTCCCACTAAACAAGCTACACTTGGCCAAAAACTAATCAAAGCAATGTCTACTGGAGTTATTCCATATTTTTCCTGATTGTCAAAAACATTTCTAGCGCCATGAATTTCTGTAAGTTCTATTATTTTTAAATCCTTAAGCCATGAAAACGACTGAAAAGAAAATATAATAAAATAGGTTCCAATGAAATGAAAAATTATCTGAACATAATTTATTTTCTTTGTCATTGATCTATTTCTTAGTCATTACAAACTTCTCAGAACTTACTTTTCCTTGCAAATTCCCTGAAATTTCAGCTGTCAAAGTATTATCAGCACCTTTTGTATAAGTAATTTTTTGAGGATAATCGTGTTTCGGATTTTCGAAAACCAATTGTTTATCAGATTCCGCAGTTGATTGAAATGGAACAGGTTTCTCATCATTTTGACCTTTTACAGTCGCAAAATAAGTTAAAGTTTCACCTTTTTGAGCCAAAACAATATTTTCTAAATGCAAAGTATCTTTTCCTTTTATGAAGTATGATGCAGCGCTAAAAGTACTGTCGTTTAGTTTGATCCAGTTTTCAGTTAGAACGCCGTCCGGAGATTTGTTTTCCCAGTTTCCGATAAGCCAATCTGCAATTTTGATTTTATCTTTTTCAACAGATTCCTTTTTTTGACAAGAAACAACAGCTACTAAAAGCACTAAAAGAGTAATTTTTTGAAACATATATTTTGATTTTTCGGTGTTAGATTGAAAGGCTAATTTATAAAATAGTTTGCCACGAATTTCACAAATTTACGCGAATTAATTTTTGAAATTTGCCACAGATTAAAAGGATTAAAATGATTTTGTTTCACGCAGATTCTGCAAATTTTGGCAGATTTAATTTTGATTTAGAATTATACAAGTCTGAGAAGATCAGCTCAAATCTTTTTAAATCTGCGTGAAACAAAAATTCGCGAAAATCTGCAGAATCTGCGTGAAACAAAAATTAAATGCTTTCTTGTAAAATCGAATAAACCAGTTCTTTAGTTGGTTTTTGATCTTTTAGTTTGGCTCTTACATCGTCAAAAGTAACTTTAAAATCACAACCCAATTTATAATCGCCACAACCATAAGCGGTTTTCCCTTTCATGATTGTTCCTTTTTTACATTTCGGACATGTTAATGCTTCAGAATCAGTTGTTGCAGTAGGTTTTGCTTTTGCCTTTGGAGCCGTTTTCTTCGTTTCTAATTTAAGTTTGTAATTTTCTTCAAAACGAATCAAACCTTCCACAGTTCCTTCATCGGTTTTAAAACCTTTTATATTTACTGTCGATCCTTTTTGAACCAATCTTAAATACTGACTTTCGGTTATTTTTTTCTCTGCAAAAGTATAAGGCAATACAAAATCGCAGCCAGCTTTGTAATTACCACATCCGTAAGCTGATTTTCCTTTTATTAAGGTTGCTTTTTGACATTTCGGACAAGTTTCTGCCAAAATTCCTGCAGCTTTCTTTTTCTCGACTTTTACAACTTCTTTTTGAGTTGCTGTTGTATGCGAAATATTAGCGTGTCTGGTTTCGCTTCGTACTTCGGTAACCAAAGCTTCAACCATTCGCTTCATGTTTTTAATAAAAGCTCCAGCAGTAAAAGTTCCTTTTTCGATATCTTTCAATTGCTTCTCCCAAGAACCTGTAAGTTCAGCCGATTTAATCAATTCATTTTGAATCGTATCTATAAGCTGAATTCCTGTAGGAGTTGGTAAAACCTGCTTTTTATTTCGAACAATATATTGACGCTTAAAAAGAGTTTCGATAATATTCGCTCGTGTTGACGGACGACCAATACCGTTTTCTTTCATTAATTCTCGTAAATCTTCGTCATCGACTTGTTTTCCAGCGGTTTCCATCGCACGCAGTAAAGTTGCCTCTGTAAACTGATTGGGCGGTTTAGTTTCTTTTTCTAAAAACAAAGGTTCATGCGGACCTTTTTCTCCCACAACAAAATTCGGTAATAAATCAGCTTCTTTTTCTTTGGCATTCGGATCTTCAAAAACAACACGGAAACCTTTTTTTAAGATCACTTTTCCGGTAGTTTTGAACATTACATCGGCTGCTTTTCCTATTACAGTTGTATTGGCAACCAAACAATCATCATAGAATACGGCAATAAAACGTCTCGTAATAATGTCATATACTTGCTGCTGATTGTATTGCAGATTACTTTCTATTCCCGTTGGAATAATCGCGTGGTGATCCGTTACTTTTTTATCGTTAAAAACCTTAGGCGATTTTTTTATTTTTTTTCCTAAAAGCGGTTGCGTTAATTCGGCATATTTGGATAATTTCTGCAGAATTCCAGGTACTTTTGGGTAAATATCATTTGGTAAGAAAGTAGTATCAACTCTGGGATATGTTACGACTTTTTGCTCGTACAAAGTTTGTACAATTTTAAGCGTTTCATCTGCCGAAAATCCAAATTTGGTATTGCAATAAACCTGTAAACCCGTTAAATCAAATAGTTTAGGCGCATATTCGTTTCCGTTCTTTTTATCTACAGAAACAATTTCGAACTCACTTTCTTTGACTTTATTGGCGAGAAGTTCTCCGTCTTCTTTTTTTAGAAAACGACCTTCTTCATAACTAAAAAGAGTTTCTCTATATAAAGTCTGTAATTCCCAATAAGGTTGAGGTTTAAAGTTTTCGATCTCTTTCCAGCGATCAACAACCATTGCCAATGTTGGAGTTTGCACGCGTCCAATAGACAATACTTGCTTGTAACCACCATGTTTTACGGTGTACAAACGTGTAGCATTCATACCCAATAACCAGTCGCCAATCGCTCTTGAAAATCCGGCGTAGAATAAATTATCGTAGTTTTCAGAAGGTTTTAAGTTTTCGAAACCTTCTTTTATAGCTTCAGTTGTTAGGGACGAAATCCACAAACGCTGTACTTCGCCTTTGTAATGCGCTTCGTTCATAACCCAACGCTGAATCAATTCTCCTTCTTGTCCGGCATCCCCGCAGTTTATGACAACTTCGGCTTTGTCGAATAAGCTTTTTACAATTTTAAATTGCTTTTGGATTCCTGAATTCTCAACGACTTTGGTTTCGAATTTCTCCGGAAGCATGGGTAAATTGTTCAAATCCCAACTTTTCCAGTGTGGTTTATAATCGTTAGGTTCTTTTAAAGTACATAAATGCCCAAAAGTATAGGTCACAGCATAACCATTGCCTTCGTAATATCCGTCGTGTTTGGTATTAGCACCCAAAACGGATGCGATTTCACGTGCTACACTTGGTTTCTCAGCAATACATACCTTCATTTTTCTCCTTCTAATTTAAAGGCGAAATTAAGGATTTTTTATAAGAAAGGAGCAAAGGTTCTTAGGAACAAAGGGACAAAGGTTCTTTTTTAATGTTGTATACGCGTAAAGTTTTTTGTTTCACGCAGATTTTTAAAAGATTACAACAGATATACGCAGAACATAACATGAAATCTGCTCAATCTGCCAAATCTGCGAGAAAAAATTTAGCGTCTTTGCTCCCGATAGCTATCGGGATTGCGAGATTAAATTTTCTTTCTCTTATCCGTTAAATACTTTCGAACAGGAGTGTCATAAAAAATCATGGTTAAATAGGCGATTCCCACAAGAAGAATTGTTCCAATAATAACAATAAAAGTCAATTGAGAAGTATCCGGTTTATACTTGGCGTAATAGTTGGCAAATATCCACATTACAGCATAATGCGTCATGTATAAAGGATAAGAAATTTGCCCAAAGAAGACGCATATTTTTTTGAATCCTGGTGCCAAAGTTGCTCCGGCTCCTAATACAATCAATAACGGAAAATAGAGTAGAACGACTACAGGTTCTGTTAACCAATTCCAGTCAGAAAAAGGCATGAAAAACGTTGCAAGAAGTAATATCGATAATCCTATAAAACCTAGTTTTGATTTGATAATCCAATTGGAACGATAAATTAACATTCCTGCCAAAAACGAATACGAAATACGCGCACAACCATCCCAAAAAGTTTCTCCGCTCCATCCGCCCATTAAGGAACCTCCCGCGCGATGACTGACAAAACAAAGACCGATAGCAGCAAAAACGGTTAATAAAAAGAGCAAACGTCGACTTAATTTATAAAGGAAAAGTGCGTAAAAAATATTCGCAATATATTCCCAAAACAAAGACCAACCCGGCGCATTCAAACCAAAGATGTTGAAATATCGATCTGCCATTACCGGAAACGGAATCAGAAAAATCGAAGCCAGAAAAATCAAAATTACTTTACCAATTTGATAACTTTCAGGATTACCGCCAAAAGGATCAAAAAGAAAAGCCAACAAACCTAAAATAGAACCAAAAACAACCAAAGGATGCAACCTTATCAATCTTAATTTGAAAAAATCAGTAAGTTTCATTTTACCAATTCGGTCATGATAAGCGTAGGCAATCACAAATCCGGAAAGGCAAAAGAAAAAGTCAACCGCCAGAAAACCATGCGAGATAAAATTTTCGTTTGGAGGATGAACTATTTCCATAAAATGAAAAATTACAATTGCCACGGCGGCTATTCCTCTTAATCCGTCAAGGATTTCAAAATGTTGTTTTGGTTTTAGGGTTTCGGTTTGGGGTTTTGTCATGGTTTATTTAATAATGTCGCATTTCAATAGCGCTACGGCTTATACTTGTCAATATTGTTTATTTATAAAATCGATATTTCAAATTTACAAAAGACTTTGATTTAATACGTTTATTAAGATTGCTATTATCTTCATTTATTTAGATTCAATATTTCTGGGAAAAAATGATAAAGAGATGTCAAAATCCATAAAAGAAAAAATAAAACCGAAAGGAATTCAAAGATTCTAAATGTTTTCTCTCTTTTTGTTTTTTCTTTCTTTTGGAAACCGAAATTCTGTGACAAAAAATCAGAGTTTTGCTGATGGTTTGTGGTTAAATTTGTCTTTGATTGAATGTTATTAAGGCTGTTCAAATATTGAGGTTGCGTATTTTGATTCACAAAATTTATAAATTCACGTTTATTTTCATTGTGAAACAGTTTTACTTCTTCAATTTTTCTGTCGGAATTAATATAATTTATAGCCTCTTTTATCTTTTTTGAAAACTCAGAATATTTATTTTCAAGAACATGAATCTGTTTTTTAGAATCCTCGATTTTTCTGCCATTTTCATGGTGTATTCTTGAATTTTGTTCGATACTTTCTTTAAGATTTTTAACCGTTATTTTTTTGTTTTCTTCAAGCTCAGTTATTTCTCTTTCGAAATCATTTAATAATAATTGTAGTCGTTTCTTTTTTTCTTCTCTCAGAATTTGAATTTCATTGTCAAATCCTTTTTCATCGGTTGTTTTATAAAGGCCTTTGCTATGAGTGAATTTTGCAATTTCTTCATTATCAGTAAAGAAAATCGTATCGAAACTGTTTAGTAATTCTAATGATTTTTTAAAATTATGTTGCAATTTACTTGAATCCAGAGGAGAATAAACAACCAAATTAGAATTCGATAAATTGAAGTTCGAAGGTTCGTCAAGACCTTTAAGATTAAAACTAAGTTTGTCGAAATCCTGAGGTATATCTGCAGAAAAATTATCAGAATGATTGACCATTATCGTTTTATCAGCAACATTTTTACTAACTAATATGGTGTGAAATTCGTTTAGTTTAGTAATCGTAAGATTTTCTTCGGCAATTTCAGATGTAAAAAAAATACTGGCGCCAATAAAAGTACCGCCACGATCAGAATTTTGTTCTTTTGCAAAAGAATATTTTGAATAAGATATTGAATTCAATCCGCTTGCCACTTCTTTACGAATAGCATATATTGTACTGTTTTCGACTAATTTAATTGCATTTGTGTTTAAGTCAAATGTTCTGATTGATTTTGCAACATTTTGATTTTCAGCTTTAAAAAAAGATTGTCTAAAACCGTATGGATTTCCAAATGTCCCAAATGCTACCAAATATATATTTTGTGTCATATCGTTTAAAAGCTAAATTTTAATCGTTCCCAAAATGTTCCTTCATAATCTAACGGATAACCTACAACGCTCTCGTAAAGCCAATTAGATAATACTTCGGCAGGATCTAAATTCAAAAGCGTTATTCTTTCTCCGTCTCCATTATTTTCAATGTTGCCAATTGTGAAATACGTTTTATTTAATTCATACGAGTTTATTCTGTTGTTTGTTCGGGGTAAACGTTCGTTAATAAAATTTTCTAATTCCTCTTCATTAGAAACATCTGTTCTACCGGATTTATCCCATTTAGAAACTACTAAAATCACATTTATAGATTTCAGATTCTTACCTTTTCTTTCCAATTCATCCAGAAATTCGTTTATCAATGTATCTTCTAAATGCGCCATATCAAAACTGGTAACAATTATAAAAGTCAGCGGAATATTAGCATTCAAATAAGCTTCGATGCTACTATGATAGGTTCCGCCTCGGCTAATATCTTTATGATTTTCGCCCGAAGTTTCCAGAAAAGTCAGGTTAATAGGAGGGACTTTTTTAGATTTATTATTAGGCTCAAATATCAAATCTAATCTGGTAACCTGATCGCGTGTTGTTCTGCTTGGTAAAATACCTTGTCTGATATTTTCAAAAAAATCAGTCAGTAAAACTTGCGCTTCTTTTGAATTTGGAGTTCCTAATTTTGGACGTAAAACTCCGGCTTGCGAACTTAAATAATACAGAATCGAAGAAAGAATAACAGATTTACCGGATTCTCCAACACCAAAAAAGAAAACAAAATTGCTGTCTTTATTTTTTATGTCATTCGTACCGGCATTTGCCAAAGGAACAAAAGTAGATTTCGGCTCATTTTTTGTCTCAAAAGAAATAGGTTTTAATTTGTCATCATCAAAAGACAAAGGCTTTAAAGTGTTGTTTTCGTTAGTCATTTTAAATAGTTTTAGTTTTTTGCAATTAATACTTTGCCACTTCTTTTGTTTCCGTTAAATACACTTGAATTACTGCTGCTTCCATTATTTGGGGTAACCAATAATACAATAATGACGATAACAAAATCTAATAAAATACATCCCATTAAGACAACAAATTGATACATTCCGAAGTTTTTAATCGCGTGGTCAAAAGCAAATCCAATTTTTCCAACGTCTTGTGTTTTTGAAACTTCGGGTGTGAATTTAAATTTATCATCGCCTAAAACGGTATGAGCACGATTGCCTAACTTATTATATTCTGTTAATGATTCATCGATTAATCCCTGAGAGATATCATCTTTTTCTTTTTTAGAAAGCAATAATAAATCCTGAATCTTTTTGTTCCATTTTAAAACAGCATTATTAATATCTGTTTTTAAAGCTTTTTCTTCAGGAGAAAGATCCGAAATCATGTTGTCAATTTGGCGTCCCATTCTTTCGGCCAAATCATCATAATCGTTACGAACAGGAGTCAGAAAATCGACTTTTTGTCCCGTTAATTGTTCAATATCTCTTATCAGGGATTGCGCTCTGGTTCCCATTCCTTTATTTCCCGGATCTTTTATCTGTTCCATCATTTGTTTTTTCTTAATTTCAATATTTTGGGCAGTTGCGCCGTTATATTTATAACTTAACTTCGATTGAACATCAGATTCAAGATTATTAAAACGTTCATTTATATCCCTTAATTCGGTCGTATAAATATCAGTTCGCATAAATCTTGTGTACAAAGCATTAAAATTTGCCATAAAGCAAAATGATGCGATAAAAATATAAATGCCCACAAGGCTTGAAGTCGAACGACCTTCTATTTTTGCAACTCTTAGCATCCATACTAAAAACAATAATAAAAGGGATAAAACCAAAGCAATTATAAACGATGCAGGACCAAAAATTTGGTCTAGTCCAAGCCAGGTTTGGTAAAAACTTACGCTAATTAATAATATGGCAAGTACTGCCAAAAAGAGATCTGTTGCCTGAATTGATTTTTTACTCATTGTAGTTAATTTTAGAATTAATTATTTGGTCTTAATTAGTTTTTTTTAGGTTCAAAAAGATTTTCTTCAACCTGATATTTTTTAGAGACAAACTATTTTGGTAAATATTTATCTCAAAAAACACTTCAAAACCAAAATTGGTCTGAAATATTTATTCAAAACTAACTTCTTCTAATTCAGTTATTTTACGGAAATCCGTAATTTCTATTATTGAGAAAAATTTTACAATGCCCAAAAAAAGGTGTTTTGCTTTGGATGCAGTAGATAATCTGATTTGTGTAGTGATGAAAAGTCTGAGGATTTTTTTTAGTAATTTCTATTGAAGATTTATATAAATAACTAAAAAAGTTGGAGAGTATTTAACAAAAAATGCGCAAGAATCTTTTAGACTTTTGCGCATTTTCGGGTTTTATAAAATTGTTTTCAGGCTAATTTAAATACTAAATTTTATACTTTAAAAATATCAATTTTTTGCATCCAAGGAATTTCTGATTCCAGAAATGTAAGTCTTGTTTTAACGATTTGATCGGTTTTGTCGCGCGGATTTTTGGTTACAAATCGCGCTGTAGATTTATTAAAATCCAAAGTATATTTTTCGTCAAAATCTTCTTTTTTATCTGTCGAAAAAGTGATCATTTTGTTTTTTCCAGCCCATTTTCCTTTTCCGTATTTGTTTTCTTCAGGAGGAATTCCGCCTTGTATTTTTTTGTACGAATGAAAGATGAATGTTCCGTCTTGATTTAAAGTCAATTTATATTCGATTATATGTTTTCCTTCCTCATTAAGTGAACGTGTATAATCGCCAGCAAAATTGTTGGATTGTGCAGATAATGTAAGGTTTAAAATAAAAAGTAAAGCAGCAAGTATTAGTTTCATTGTTTTGGTTTTTTATTATTTAAAATTGATTATCAGTGATATAAAATGTCGTAAAGGTTGACATATTACTATTAAACGGTTTCAAACTTACTTACTTTTAATTTACAAACCTTACGGGAAGCCATAAACCAACGGTTAAATATCTCTTAATTTTTATAACGATTTAAAAAACCTGCGGACTCTTATCAAATTTAGATTCTTTATTAAAGAAAATCTTCGTTGAACATAGTTATTGAATGATTTCATACATTTTATTTACAAGATAATAAACGAAAAAACCTCGATTTTTTAAGATCGAGGTTTTTATTGATTTACCAACAATAACACTATTTTTAATTGAATACAGTCTAATAGGCAGTTTCTAATTTATACTTTCCTTTTTGCATAATATTGTAATTTCCACTTCTATAAAGTGCACCGCTTGTATCTCTGATAGTAAAATAGATTACAAAATTTGAAGTTCTGTTTCCACTGTCTGAATAATAAGTATCAGCAACTGACATAAACATTCCTGTCGCGCCCCAGCTTATAACATAAGGAGCTTCACCATTATTGTTTACTTTTGTATACCACCACATAATACTATCTACATCAGCATTGGCTAAATTACCAGTGTAATTCCAATTTATTATCGATGTTCCCGCTTGTATATAATCAGTTCCCGAAGCCGTTATTTGTGGTAAAATTACCGGAGGAGTTGGGTATAAATATCTAATTGCTACTAAATCATACACAGAAAATCCATTCCACGAGGAATTTGCAGTTCCGCCGTTCATTACTGAATTTGGATCCTGAGATGGCGTATTTGGTATAAGGTTTGCACCCGGACCGACACCTTCTCCTCTAATATCCCAATTTGTATGACGTAAACCTATACAATGCCCTAATTCATGTACCATATTGTATCGCTTACTTGCTTCGAGAACAGTTACATTGCCGTTGAAATCTAAATTTATTAAGACTTGGTTGTATGGTTGATTATTCACAGGAAATCCAGCAGCAGCTATAACATTATTAAGACCAACAAATGCACTCGGATCGCTTTTAATAATAATGTCTGAAGCAGCGCTGGTAGAAAGCTCAAAATGAACTGTAGATCCAGTGATATTATTCAGATCGCTAATTGCATTGGTTATAGCAGATCTCCAATCGTCTACTCCGCCCGTTGGAATTGAGGGATCTACATAAACCGTCATCGAAGTAACGTTAGTTGACGAAACTAAATTATTTGTGGATGCATGTCTGTTAAGTGTGCCTTTTTTTGAGTAATCGTTAATGTTTTTTGAAAACATCAAATCACCTTGTACAAGATAGAATTTATCATACTCTTTGATCATCTCTTTTTGATACCCCATTTCAATTAATTTTTTTACAACAGGGGTTTCTGTTAACGCACTTTCAGTATTGTTTTCATTAGAATTTTCATCGGAACAATTCTGAAATAAGAAGAGAATTGAAATTGCAAATGCAAAAAATAGCGATTTACCATAATACTTGTTTTTCATAATTTTTCAAATTTAATTTAGTAATAAGGGTTTAGTTAATAGATATTTTGTGGCTTGTTATTATAGAATTATAGGTTAATTGTAAATGATTGCTGAAACTTCTTTAAATACTAAATTAACATAATAAAACTTATAATAATTTTGTATTTCAAATGTAAATACTTTAAAATCAATAACCTTACGGGAAACCGTAAAAGTCTTTTAGAAATAATCTATTAAAATAATTAACAGGATTAAACAACTAAAAAGAGTTTTTTTTAGAAATCATAGATAGAGGAAAGTCTCAAAAAAACGATAACAAAGAATAAATTTTTATTTAGATCCTTTTCAATAACAGGATACTTCAGAAGAAATAAAAGATAGTAATTCGTGCCGTGATTAGTTTTGTTGTCAAATGATAAAAATAATAAGATAATTACCTCATAAAAATGCATTTCAAATGATTAAAATAAGTATATTCGTTCTACTTAATTTTATCATAACCAATTATAAATGAGTATGAAACAAGCAACTACTATAGACGAAGTAATTCAGTTTTTGGATGAAATAATCGAAAAATCAAAACTAGAACAAAGCGCTATAGGCTTATTTGCTACGCTATATCGTGAAGTTACGGTAAAAGTAAAAGAAGGAATCCGAGATGGTTCTTTTCAGAATGGGGAACGAATGGAAAAATTGGACGTTATTTTTGCCAATCGATACATAAAAGCATATTACCAATATAAAGCCAAAGAAAAACCATCTGAATGTTGGGGATTTGCTTTTGAGCAAACCGAAAAATATTGGCCAATAGTGCTTCAGCATTTATTATTGGGGATTAACGCGCATGTGAATCTTGATTTAGGAATAGCTTCGGCACAAGTAAGTACGGTAGAAGATATAGAGAGTTTAAAACACGACTTCGATCAAATAAATACGATTCTGAGTAATTTGGTTGGAGGTGTCGAAAAATGCTTAATCAAAATTTGGCCAACGCTCACAATGATCCTAAAATGGACAGGCAAAATCGACACCTTTTTTATTGATTTTAGTATGCAAACGGCAAGAGATGGCGCATGGAAATTTGCCAATGAATTTGTAGCAGTTCCGGAAAACCAAAGAGAATCCTGCACAAAACTAAGAGACGAAAGAATAACCGAAATCGCCCGATTAGTTTCGAATCCGGGATATTTTGTGAGTGCCGTTTTCAAATTCATTCGCTTATTTGAAAGAGGAACTGTCGCTCAAAAAATAATTGATATGCAAATCGCCGAGCAAAATAATGTTGAATGTGCGGTTGCTTAATTTTTGAAAAATAACATAAAAAATACGCAAAGTCAGAGTCATTTGCGTAGCGTTTTATGAATAATTTTTTCGTTAAGCAGATTGTTATTTAAAAGATTTAATAAAATTTTGAGTCAAAATAGCTCCTAAATTTTCATTTAGATAAGACACGGCTCCTGTATAAAGATGATTGTTTATGATAGTAAAGTAAATTTCCTGGGTATAAAATAATTCTCCTGTTTTAGGATGATAAAGATGCACCACGATTTTATTAAAGTCGTATTTGCCTAGTTTTACATCATTATTTACAATGTCAAACTTCATTCCTTTTCCAGAATATGTTTCTTCAAGTAATTTAAACATGAAAGATTTGTATTCTTCAAATGACATCTTCTTTTTGCCTTCTAAAGTTTCGTAGGTAGCAACGAAAGTATTGTATTTTTCTTTTTCAAAACTAATTAAAACATTAGTTTCTGAACTGATATTTTTTCCTTGAGAACTATTCTCTTTTATTGCTTCGTAACCTTTATCTTCTAATTGTTTAATTCTTTCTTTTGAAGTTATTGTAAAATCTGAAGGGATTTCAATTTGCCAATCGAATAAATTACATTTATACTTGCTATCTTCTATTTTACCATCTTCCAGAACCTCGACTATTAGCTCATTTTTATTCGAAGTATTAGTTTGTTTTTGTTGACAAAAGCAATAAAATGGAATGAAAGCTAGTAATAAAAGGTTGAAGTATTTTTTTTTCATGATGTGTGTTAAAACGTTTGATCGGATATTTATTAATTATTTAAATTTGTGTTTTTCGTAATAAAATCAGTTGCCAATTTTACTTTTTCAAATTTAGTCAAAGTCAAAATCTTTTTTTGATAAGTTTTATTTTCGTCTGTAATAAATATATTAAAACAATTTACAGAGTGATTTAAATCGGGTTCCCAATTATGAAGTTCTTTAATATTGTACGAATAAGCATAATTCGTTGAAAGTTTACCATTAGTTATAAAAAGTTGTTGAAAATCAGAAATCTCAATTAGTTTTTTTGTTAAAGTAAATCCAAACAAAGAAACAATTTTATAAAGTTTTTGATTTTCTATTGACAAACCTTTCTTCGTAAATAGAATAGAGATAAATATTAGATTCAAAAGAAATAAAATTATTTCAATAATATAATAAGATTTAAAATCAACAGAGTTTAGCATTCCAATAAAAAACATTCCGGTAATAAATGTCAAAATAATCAAATTTTGAAATTGTCTGAAGTCTAAATTTCGTTCTAAAATAATTTTCATTTTATAAATCTTTAATTAAATCACTAGGATTTATTTTTAAGGATTTAGCAATTTTAAACAAAGTGCTTATTTTCATTTCCTGAGAACCGTTGATGTATTTTCGTAAATTTTCTACATCCATTTCAGCTCCACTAGCGACCTCTCTTTGTTTAAGTTTATTATCTTCTATTATATCTTTTATTCTGATTCCTAATTGTTTTACAACTTCAGGAACCTCAGTTTTTCTTGTTCTTTTCATGGAAATAAAATTACAAGTAATAGATTGTTTTTACATGATTGTATACAATCGGTTGTATGTAACCGATTATTTTGTAATTTTACTTTTAAATAAGTAAATAAATTCAATCATGGAAATACAACATACAAAGCAAGTCACAGAATTTTTAGAATCCATGAATAGAATCAATAAATTCAAAAAACTAAAACAAGAAAATATCGGTGATAATTCGTTTAGCGTAAAGCTGAAAGTATCTTGTTATAACGAACTTAATTTAATGGTTTCAAGTCTTTTAAAAGCGAGTATTATTTTACTTAACGATGACGCCCGAAGTCAGGCAAGTTTTCCATTTAATGAAGCTGATAATAATGTAATGAATTTGCTTGAAATTGCTTTGCAGCTTTTACCAGAAGATGAAATGGAAATATTGGATGATTTGCATAAGGTTTATTTGCAAACTGATATAGTTTAAACTTTTCTATTGTTAGCGAAAGTGGTTACGGATAAAAAATTAATTCAGTGTGTTTTCTCTAATTGCTATTATAATTTTCTGATAATTTTCAAAATGATCAGGACTAATCAATAATTCTGTACCATCTTCAAGAAATACTGTACTTTCAAAATAACCTGTTGTTATTTGTCCTGCATCGCTATAAGATCCTTGAATACGTTCTGTTTGAACTTTTAAAACTGAAGAATAAGGAATAAATTCTACTTTCTTTGAAGTTAAAGTTTTTCTTTTTATACCTTTTTTTGTGACAGTAATTTCATAAATCGAACTCATTGTGTTAATGTGGAAAAAGAAGCTTAACGCTAAAAATATAAGCGATCCGAAAGTTATTTTATAATTTTCGGTACGAAAACTATCGAAAAAATAAGAGAGACAAATGAAATCAAATATAATGTAAACAAGGTTAATTCTAATTAAAAATAAAGTTCGAAATTTTGAATGTATTTTCATTTGTTATTACCTTATTGTTGTTTTACGATCATTTGTCAATGCAATTACTAATGCAATACCGCAGAAAAGCAACGCAACAAATGCACGAACAATTTCGTTTCCGCCACCTGCCGATGGATTTGCAATGGCATCAGGAATATGAAAGAATAGAAAAAACAGTAAAAGCGTAAGTGCTAAAAGAAGCGCAATTGGTTTTATTAATATTTTGAAAATAATTGAAATTCCGGCAATGACAAGAGCAACACCAAAAAAATAAGTCCAAAACATAGGCGCTGGCAACCATTTTGGTACCATTGTAGCGATAAAGTTGGCAAAAGCAAAATGACTCAATCCAAATAATATCATTAGAATCGAATAAAAAACTCGCCCACACGGAATAAGTTTTTCTAAAAATGTTGTGAAATTCTTTTCGCCTCCAGCAGGAATGTTCTCTGTAAATGATCCCGCCATTACAAACGCTCCACCACTATAAGTTAATTCTTCGAGAGCATTTATCCAAACCTGAAAATCGGGAGTTTTATCTGCACTAAGCATTATAATATAAGGCAAATGAGAAGTGATAATTGCAAAAAGAAAACCAAAACCTAAATAAAGACATACTTTTTTTGTGTCTATAGATTTAATTTTAAATAATCCCGAAATGATAATTCCCGAAAATATCAAAGCTATTCCGGTAAGAATAAGGAAGATAGCATTCTCATTAGCCCAAGCCGGAAACGGAGATAAAATTTCTGAACGAAAATTTTTGATAATAATTTGATGAATCCCCAAAGCAACAACACCGATACCATAAAATGCACGGCCGATTTTAATAAGTTTTTCCATTAGTGGTTTAGTTAGAAAAAATGATTAAATAATAGATTTTGGTAACTATCAAATATATAAATTAATTCAGAAAATACTTGTTTAAGGTTTTGGTTTTTAATGGTTTGAAAGAAGATACACAAAGTGAAGAACATTTGTGTGTTTTTTTATGAGGAACACTTCGGAGAGTGAAGCTACTTTTTAATTTTTATCCAAGTCAATAAAACTCCAATTGCTGTTATTAAAACTATCGATATTTCCGAATTTTTGTTGAAGTGAGAGAAAATTAGCAATTTCTAATAGATCGTTTTTTCTTAGTTCACAGTGTATTAGTTTTTTCTGCTTTAAGGAAAGAATAACCAATTGTATGGTTTTATGTTCGTTTACCCATTGCTTTTGATAATCTGTAAAACACGTAGTAAGTTTTTCAAATATACTAACAAGTGTGTTGCTATTTGTGTTTTCTAGCAAATGGATAAATGCCCCATTTTGTTCCTCTCTTATCAATTTTAAAATATCTTTTCCAGTTTTTTTAATTCCAGAATTACGATGTTTAAATTCAATATTCATTATACGCTCGTAATTAATAGAGTTTTTTTTAAACACGCACATATCATGAGAAGCTAATTGACCTTCATTTTCAACCTTAATATCTTCGTAAGTTTTGCCAAATGAAAATTTCCCTGTTGTTGGTGTTTCAATGGAATAATACAAACCAGGATATTTTATCTTAAATTCTTCTATGAATAAAACACGAAGTTCTTGTTCAGATATTCTCTTTATCTCTTTAGAACCATCAGATTGAATTTTTACTGGAAAAATAAGTTGTTCGGTTGAGTTGCTTCCATCTTTTTCAAAATCTAAAGTGGCAAGACGAGTTAATACCTTTTTGCTTAATTCAAGAATATCAATCATAAGATTTATAATAAGATTGTTTTTATTTAATATTGATTTGTGCGAACGTCTCGCTCATTCCCGCAAAGTATTTTATTGTTTTGAAAATTATGAAGTCAAAAGTTTTGATTTTTGTTGTTCGAACTCTTCTTGAGATAAAACACCGGAATCTAACAAATCTTTTAGTTTTTGTAAACTATTTAATTTTTCATTAAAATCATTTTTTTGCAAATCTGAGAAGTTTTCTTCTTTTGAATAAGAATTATTGTTTACTACTATTGTTTGAGATTCGTTATTTGTTGTACAAGCCCATACTAATGAAACTATCCAACCAATGAATGTCCAACCTAAAAAGAGATTCAATAGTATGATTGCAGTACGATTAGTTTTTTTACGACCTAGAGCAATAAGAGCTGGCAAAAAGTAAAGTGCTAAAAAAGGAATTACAATTATAAGTAATTCTGTTGCTCCAATTCTTCCCATAAAGTTTGTTTTGGTTAGTTAATATTTGGTTTTAGTTATTGTCTATATGGATTTGCTTGATTAGGACAGGTGGATTGTTGGATGTTTTGCGTAAGATTTACTTGTAATTTTTATAAGCTTTTATACGCAGTGTCCGAAGTCTCCTGATTTCGGACCCGCTGCTATATACCGATAACTCGAATTTACAATATTTGTCCATAAAGATTGGATTTTATACTTTTAATTTTAGTATTGTGTCTCACTGTTGCGGGCACGGATTGTAAATCCGCGTGACCGAAAATGAAGATACATCCGCGTAATTTGGGATCGTAATATTAAAGTTTTATTTGATATTTTTAATTGCATTTTTAATTGCTTCGTATTGATTTTTTTCAATTTCAACTTTTTGTGTGGGTTTATCCTTTAAGTTTATAATTAAGTTAAATATTAATGCAAAAATTGCAACACCCAGTGCTATTTGTGTAATTAAAATTTGTCTTTTAAATCTTTGTTCATCTCTAGGTACATATTCATTTTCACAAAAGCGTTTAAACTCTTCTGTCGAATAAATTTCCTTATTGGTATATTCACAAAGTAAATCGATTACATTTTGGTCATTAAAATTATAACCAACAGATGGTAAATTTGATACACAACCTCCAAATTTATTTGATGCCATACCATTAGAACCTCTTTCTAATAATAAAATATATCCATCTTTTTCAAGCATTTTAATGAGATTAACCACTTGTAGAATGAATAAAGATAATTCATCAGTTTTATTTATAATGTATTCGCTTTCGGCAGGTGTTGGTGCTTGATTTCTAATTGTGAAATCCAAAGAGGCACTTCTAGGATTTCTATTTACTATGATACAAACTCCTTTTAAGTCGCTATCTATAATATTACCTAAAAAGTTATTTGATCCACTATTTTTTAATATTCTATCGCAAATATTTGTTTCTAATTTACTTAAAAGTCTCATTTATTATTTTTGGTTTTATTAGGTTATGTATTATGTTGAAGATATTTTGTAAATATTTTTTTTTAACTAAAATTATAATTTCGCCAAATCACTAAGTTGGCAATCTTTTATGGAGTTAACCAGTCGTCATCTGGTTTTGTAATTAATCTAGCGTCTATGTATGCCATATCCATAGTCAAAATTGTCTTGCCTCTATAAATATTACGTTGTTTGTCTTTGTCTATTACGAAAGCAAGTTCCGCTAAGTTTTCCTCATTTGTCAATACAAGTGGTAGTAATAATTGTATTTTTCCTTCATACCAATGAGGTATAGCAATTTTATAATTTCGTTTAACTTTTTCTTTCAAGGCTTGAATTGAGCCAAGTATAATATTCTCCGCCATCTTTGCATTTCCTTGTAGAATTGATGGAAACCTAATAATATTTTGCTCAACTATATGTGTCAAATTTGTGTCAATTTCTAGTTTTGTATCAAAAACCAAATCATTTGCGTCATCAATATATGTTGCTATTTCAGGCGTAGGAGCATAAAATTGCATTTTTTCTGAATAACTGTCGATAAATGCGTAAAATGTCCAGTCGCATTGATTTCTATCTTTTGCTTGGCCATTTTTGAAAAAAGTTGCAAAAATATCTTTACCTCTTTTTGTTTGTAGTCCGGTATTAAAGCAGCATTTGTCTTTTTCTTTTGAATAAACAATTTTATTTTGTTCTACAACTCTTAAAAAAGTATAATTCAAATAGTTTGTAAGGATAGGGTAATTTTGATTTGGATATTTATTTCTAAATTCTTCTGTTTTAAAATTCCATTCTTCTTGATTTCGTGTCATTTTTGATAAATAAGAGAATGGAGTTTCCCAAGTTTGTCCTTCTTCTCCGTTGAATGGAAAATGGGCAAAATATTTTCTAGGACTTTGATCTTTGTATTTTTTTGTTAAACTTTCGTACATCTTATTTCTTTTTAAAATTAGTACATGTTAAATAATTGACTTTTTTTAAAACAAACATCGTCTTTATTTCAAATTAACCACCACGTAAAAACACCTGATTTTATGTAAATCTGTACTATTAAGATGTACTTTATTTAATTTTTATCGCTTCGTCGAATTTTCCATTTTTACCATATAAACCTAAGTTTCCGTTTGATTCTAAAATATAATATTCTCCATTTTCGTTATCATCTTGGTATTTTATTTTTCCTTTTATATTTGATTCAACGATTTCACTATCCATTTTACTGCCGTCTTTGAATGTAATTCTCATTATTTTTTTCTGAGATGAGTTTTTAAAAAGAACTAAAGTTCCGCCCATTAGACTTTTTTCACTACGCCATTTATTTAAAACTTCTCCGTCTATATCTTTTGTTTTAGAAGTTATCACATCTTGACTTTCTGTCGATCCTATAATATTAATTTCTAAAGTTGGTGTAAAGTGTGTTGTAGCCCAAGCCATTCCTTCTGTCATATTTGGTATATGATAAAAGATCCAAAGCTTATTATATTCACCACGATCTTCTCGAATTTTCATGGCAATTTCTTGAAGAACTTCTTTACCAACTTTTTTATTCAAACTAACTTCAATATTGTTTTTACTTAAACTAGGATTAGGCTCTTCTTTTGTAATTTCCCACTTTACATCTTCAGGAATATTTGAGTTTTTTTTGCAAGCGACGAAAATTAGAATTAGAAAAATGAATGAGATTTTTTTCATGATTTAAGAGTTTAGTTCATATCAAATTATATTTTCAAAACTAACTCCTTTAAATTCAATGATTTTACGGAAATCCATAAATACTTGAATTAATTTAAGATATAACATTTTTGTTATATAGCAGAAATGTTATAAATTTACTTAGCTAATAGTATTTTGAAAGCAGCAGGACTTAAATAATTCTACAGCTTTTTACAATTTAATTCAGATGAATATGAATACAGAAAAAAGGATAATTTCGGTTATTATTGAAAAAACTTCTACAGGTTTTTCGGCTTATGCAAGAGAAATTGATGGATTGGCTACAGTAGGAAGTACAATATCTGAGATAAAAGCAAATTTTAACGAGGTCCTTCAATATCATGTAGAATATCTACAAGAACAAGGAGAAAAGGTTACAATCGCTGATTTCGATATTAGTTATCAAGTAGATTTAGAACAGGTATTTGATTATTTTAGTGTAATCAATAAATCAGCTTTTGCAGAGCATTACGCAGGAATTAATCAAAGTTTATTCCGCCAATATACTAAAGGTTTAGCAACTTTGTCGAGTGATAAAATGTTGCAGATTTCTAAAGGTTTACACAAATTAGCAGATGAGTTAAGTGATCTGACTTTAGTGTAAGTATAATTAGGTAAGTTATTTTTGGAGATAAAAGCTAATTAAAACCTAAAAGCTCTAGCCCTGATAGAAGCGGTATCCTTTTACTGGCTTCTTTAGCCAGGAAAAGATACAAGTGGATAGCAGGAAACAGCTCTAAAAAAGATATAGCGAATAGGCAGTTCTGATAATTATCGAGATCGAAAAAACGATCCTAATTCCACTAAAAATTAGCCTTAAAAAACTCAAAAGGTTATTGGTAGAATTTTAAACAAAAATTTCGTAATTTTGCACTCCAATAAAAGGAATTAGAAAATGTTAGATAGACTTCAAATAGTAAAACAACGTTTTGACGAGATTTCGGATTTGATTATCCAGCCGGATGTTATTTCTGATCAGAAACGTTATGTGCAATTGAATCAAGAGTACAAAAACTTGAAAGCATTGGCTGAAAAGCGTGATGAATATGTGCTTTTGATGGCTAATATAGATGAGGCAAACGAAATTATTGCTGACGGAAGTGATGCAGATATGGTCGAAATGGCCAAAATGCAACTAGATGAAGCAAAAGAAAGATTGCCGGAACTTGAGGAAGAAATCAAGTTTATGTTGATCCCTAAAGATCCTGAAGATGCTAAAAACGTGATGGTCGAGATTCGTGCCGGAACGGGTGGAGATGAAGCAAGTATCTTTGCAGGAGATTTATTTAGAATGTATACTAAATATTGTGAGAATCAGGGTTGGAGAACTTCTGTGGTAGATATGAACGAAGGAACTTCTGGAGGTTTCAAAGAGGTTATTTTTGAAGTTTCGGGAGAGGATGTTTACGGAACTTTGAAGTTTGAAGCTGGTGTTCACCGTGTACAACGTGTTCCTCAGACTGAAACGCAAGGTCGTGTGCATACATCTGCAGCTACTGTTATGGTTTTGCCGGAAGCAGAAGAGTTTGATGTACAAATTGATATGAACGATGTTCGTGTTGATTTCTTCTGTTCATCTGGACCTGGAGGACAATCTGTAAATACGACGAAATCTGCTGTACGTTTAACGCACATTCCAACTGGATTGGTGGCGCAATGTCAGGATCAGAAATCACAACACAAGAATAAAGATAAAGCGTTGAACGTTTTACGTTCTCGTTTGTACGAACAAGAATTGGCTAAAAAAGAAGCTGAAGATGCTACAAAACGTACTTCTCAGGTTAGTTCTGGAGACAGATCGGCTAAGATTCGTACTTACAACTACGCACAAGGTCGTGTGACGGATCACAGAGTTGGTTTGACACTTTACGATCTAGGAAATATCATGAATGGTGACATTCAGAAAATTGTTGCCGAGTTACAATTGGTTAACAATATGGAGAAATTAAAAGAAGCTTCAGAGGTTTTCTAATTTGAGGTTCTAAGGTTCTGAGATACTTAGTTGCTAAGCTTTTCTTAGAATGATAAAAATTAAAGTCGAACTTATGTTCGGCTTTTTTTGTTTTTGGATGTAAGATATTTTGACTTTTTTTGTAAAAACGAGATTTTAAAACAAAACTTTGTTTCGGGATTTCTGGTTGTAAAACGTGATGTTTACGAATCTTAATTAAGGACAATACTACAGCGTACTTTTATGAAGTAAGATTTATAACATTTTTTAATAAAACTTAGATACTTAAGAACTTAGTGTCTGAGAATCTCAAAAAAGCTTTAATTGATCAAAGATTAATTGAGGCTTTTTTTTCTGAATTTTTTGTTAAATATTTGTTCGACCAACCAACCAATTAAAATATTTTATGAAAAAAGCTTTATTATTATGTTGCTTCTTAGGAAGCATTTTTTATGCCGACGCACAATCGTATTTTGGATTCAGAGATGATAATTACGCCGGAATTCAGAGTGTGTTATTTAATCCGTCTGCTGTTGTAGATTCTAAATACAAAGCTGATGTTACTCTTTTTTCAGCAAGCGCAACAGGACAAAATGATTTGTATGGAGTTAATTTTCCGGAAGTACTAGGCGGAGGTTATGATTTTGATAAAGAGGCGAATAAAAATATTAAGAATAATAATAGAGGAAATTTCAATGTCGATATTCTGGGACCTTCGTTTATGCTAAATATTACAGATGAGCATAGTATTGCGATTTTTTCAAGAGTACGAAGTATTAGTAATCTTGTAAATATAAACGGAGAACTTTTTGACGAGGCAAATAAGGACACTGATCTTTCAAAAAGCTTTTTTATAACAGGCGGAAATCCTAATGTGGTTACTAATTCCTGGGCAGAGATTGGAGCGAGTTACGGTACGATATTATTGAATGAGGAAGACCATTTTATCAAAGCCGGTATTACGGTTAAATATTTAATGGCGGGCACAAATGGTTATATTAACGGAAGTAATCTGAGTGTTGCTTTTAATAAAAATGATGCCGATCCGTCTTTGAGTGAATATAACTCGACCGGAACTTTAAAAACGGCTGCAAGTTATAATTATGAAAACGGAAACGATCCTAAATTTAATACTGCTTTTGGAGGAGTGGGACTTGATCTTGGTTTTACATATGAATATCGTACCAATTGCCATACTTGCAGAGGAAACAGATATAAGTTTAAAGCTGCCGTTTCGGTGACGGATATAGGGAAACTTAATTATAAAAACATTATCGAGAACACCTACGATCTAACCGGAAAAGTTACGCAGGCAGACCTTGATAATGCAGATAATATATTTGATTTTTTTAATTCAAATTATACTAAAATTGCAACTAGAAAAGGTGTACAAGCCAATTTACCAACTACTTTGCATTCTAATTTTGACTGGAATATTGATCAGCGATTTTATCTGAATTTAAGCGGCGATTTTGGCTTGATTGATGCTCAGAAAATGAACGGAACTGCAATTGCTAATTCGGTTACGTTTACGCCGAGATATGAAACCAGACAATTTAGTTTTTATGTACCAGTAACCTGGATGCAATATAGCGGTACTCAAATAGGAACCGGTTTTAGAGCTGGTCCATTGTTTATAGGTTCGGGATCTTTAATTTCTAATTTGTTTTCAAACAATTCCAAAGCATGTAATTTGTATGTTGGTTTAAAATTACCAATTTATCAAAATTATAACTAGAAGGTTCTGAGGTTCTGAGTTGCTGAGGTTCTAAGTTTTTTTAGGCTCAAAGTTGCAAAGGTTCAAAGGGACAAAGGTTTTTTGTAGAGATGCACAGCAGTGCATCTTAAAATCTCTAGGTTTTAAAAAAACAAAAGACCCTGTTTCACCAATGTGAAACAGGGTCTTTTTTGGTTCAGACAAAGTCTTGTTTTAAGTTTACAAATAAATCTTAGAACCTTAGTGACTTAGTACCTCAGAACCTTAAAATATATAGTGAAGGATATTAACTGTTTAACCGTTTGTCTACAAGAAACGTATAAAGCAAGTTAGATACCTAGAAATACTCGTGTAAATTCAAAACATTTATATAGATTAGAGTACATGTACACACCGTTCTTTAATACTATATCGGTTAGTTTCTTTTCCATAATACATAAAATTTAGTTTAGACAATACTCTATCGATGATTCTTTTTATTATGCTTCCTCTTTTGAGGATTCATGTGGTTTTGAAACTAAATTGGTTACGACAAGCTGTAACAACGATCCGAAGATATTCTTGAAAGTCGAAGTGCTTTTGCCAACCACAAATCTTTTTGCGAGATAACCAATTCCGATGCTAATCGCAGATTGTGCCAAATTGCTTTTAAAACCCACAGTTTCGTTAATTTCCTCGACTGTGTTTCTGATGAGGTTTAGAGGTTTTAAATTATCCTTAATCTCATCTATTTCATCTTTAATAGCGCACCATTCTGCATCCTGTCGGATTTCCAGTTGTTCTATCATCTGATTTAATGAATCAATAGTATAAATAGTTTCCATAACAGTCTTTTTTAGTTTTATCAATTAGTTTAAATCAGTTTTTGGTTTCTCTTTTTTAGTTTCTTTTAGAATACTGGTAATAATCATATTACCAATAGGAGTTTTAATCAGTTTGTGCTGCGTTTTGAGCATCACTATGGCAACAATTAAGTAAAAAAGCGCCATGATAAAAAAACCGTAATAATACTCTCCAAGTTCTTTTCCAATCCATAAACTAATCCCAATATTCAGGAACAAGGTAAAAAATGCAACAACAGCGCCTACTGCGATCTTTGATGTCAATGTCGATAAAACATCGGCTGATGTTGATACCGTTTTGAGTTTAATTAATTCTAAACTCGTTTTGGTATAATTTTCTGCTTTCTCATAAAGATTTAAGTTCTCGTTTGTTGTTGCATTTGATTCCATGATAGAGGGTATTTATGGTTTAAAAAGTTCACTTTTAATAGTTCGTTTTTACAGTCTTTGCTTCGTCTTTAATAGTGTTGAAGTCTTCTTTTGCCTGATTAAATTTTGCTTTTCCTTCCTCAAGGATATCTTTACCATTTGAAGTAATTGAACTTACAATTCCGTCAAATTTGGTTTTTGCTTTATCTCCGTAATCTTTCGATTTATCTGAGATTTTTTTTCTTGTATTTGAACCTTTGTCCGGTGCAAATAAAACTCCTAAAAATGCTCCTGCAGCTGCAGCTCCTAAAATTCCTAAAATTGTGTTACTCGTTTTCATAATATTTGATTTTAATAGATTGATATAAATTATTTTAATAGTTTGTGATTTTTAAATTTCGCGACCTTTGATCAGTCTGAATAGTATTGCGATTATGGCAATTACAAGCAGAATATGAATAATGCTTCCCAGGCTGTAAACAAAGAATCCTAAAGCCCACAGAATAACAAGTATTACTGCGATTGTGTATAATAAATTAGACATGGTTTCTATCTTAATGGTTAATAATTAATTCTTGTTTTTAATTTAACTTATACGAAAGGTATAATGTCAAATTACTGTTTTTTGCATCTGGAAAAGTATAAGTTGTTCCTGCAAAAGTTCTTTCTTTTCCAACAGTTGTTAAACCGTAATTGTAACGTAAACCAATGCTTATTGGGTTAAAATCTACTCCGACACCTGCTGATAAACCAGCATCAAACTTGTTCAAATCTTCAGTGTCAATTTGTTGATCGAAAACAACATCTCCTTCACCTGTAACTTTAGAATCTACTAAGTAAGAAGCATAACCACCGGCATGAACGTTGAAGTTTTTAGTGATATTAACTCTTACCAATAAAGGAACTTCGATATAGTTTAATCTAAATTTTGCATTTCCGCTTGCAAAAACATTGTTGTAATCCAGTTCAGCACCTTTTGTAGTAAACAAAATCTCTGGTTGAATGGCTACAAAATCTGAAATAGGTAATGTGGCATAAACTCCGGCGTTGAAACCGTATAATACATTGTCGTCATTAGCATCATTTTGATATAGATTAGACATGTTAAATCCCCCTTTTACACCAAATTCGGTGTTGACATTATTGTCCTGAGCGTGCAGCATTCCAAATGAAGCTGTTAAAAAAAGGGTTAAGGCGCATAAAAAATTTGATTGCAATTTCATAGTTAAAAAATTTAGTTAATTAATAATAGTATCGGCGTTTAGATATATTCTTTGTTAATTCGCTCCGTTTCCCTCAAGAGCTCATATTGTTCAGGCAAATACTGTAATACCAACTTTAGAATTGTTTTATCGTTTGTTTCTTTTGATATCGATTCAAACAAATCTATCTGTTCGTTCAAAGATTGAGACATTGAGTTTAGATATGCTTTCTTAAAAGCGTCATCCGTTACGTCAATAAGATCATAAAGATCTCTTTTGTGCGTCGCATTTATTTCGGTTATAATGATTAGCTTTTTATTGGCTATTTTATTTACTTCCTCTAATAAACTGCTTTGATTTAACTCAATCTTTTTACTTAATTCCTGTATTTTAATTTCTGAACTTTTTTGTTGTGCAATTTGACTTTTCGAAATAATTGTTTTACTCACATTTGCCGTTGCAATAAAAAAAAAGGCTTCAATTTCTTCTTTTTCATTTTTTATAAAAGTTTCATTTTTCAAAGTTGTTTCTATTGGATTAGTTTTTCTGCAAGATGACATACAAACTATTATTATCAATAAAAAAACGGCTTTAATAAATGCTGCTTTTAAGGGGGGAATTGCTTTCATTATTACTTCTTAAAGTATTACATTACAAAGATGCTAACGAATGAAAGATTTTGCTTTACAGCATAAAAAAGAAACGTTATATAATTCCCATAATGGATTTATATAACGCTTATTATGTAGTTGTTGAAGAGGTTTAATCTGGTAGAAAAACAGTAAAAACAGAACCTTGATTCACAGTACTATCCGCAATAATATGACCTTTGTGGTTGTCTACGATTTTCTTACAAATTGCAAGCCCAATTCCGGTTCCGGGATAATCAGTTTTAGAATGTAAACGTTGGAACAAAACAAAGATGGTTTCTTTAAACTGAGGATCAAAACCCATTCCGTTATCTGTAAAAGTTATCTTATGGAATTTCTTTACATCTTGTTCTAATAAATCAGGATAATCTGCCGAAAGTACTTTTTCACTTTCAATTGTAATTTGTGGTGTAATATCCGGCTGACTGTATTTTAAAGAATTTCCAATCAAGTTGATGAAAAGCTGTTCGATCTGATAAGGAATTACAGCCAGTTTAGGCAATTTTGAAGCCGTAATAACCGCTTTCTTTTCGTTAATTATTTCAATCAGTTCAGCTTCTGCATTTTCGAGCAATTCATTTAAGTTTGATTTTATAAACTCTTTTTTGGTTGTATTAGTTCTCGAAAATAAAAGTAAATCATCAATAAGGACACGCATTCTTTTGGCCGAAACTTCGATTTTTGCAATATAATCCCTTGCGCTTTGAGACATAACAGCTTTGTCAGCATCTGATACTCTCGAAATAAAAGTCTGGATTTTTCTAAGTGGTTCCTGTAAATCGTGACTTGCAACGTGATTGAAAGAAGCTAATTCTTTATTGCTTTTTTCAAGTTCTTTATTTCGTTCCTGAAGTTCGATATTAAGTAAATGTTCGTCTGTAATATCAAAATTAATTCCAAGTAGAATTTTACTTCCTTGTTGATCCGTTAATAATTTTCCTGTAGTTTTAAAATATCGGACTTCATGACTCGGCAACATTATTTTATAATAAACGAAAGGCAATTGTTTATTTTGAAGAATTCCTTCCATAGATTTAGAAACAGTTTCTTTATCATCCGGATGAACAAAATCCAAGAAAGTTTCCTTTACAGGAACAAAAGCATTTGGTTCATAACCTAACAAACGAAATTGATTGTCTGAATAATCTATTTTTTGAGAGTCTAAATCCCATTGCCAAGTGCTGAATTTACCAATAACTTCAGATTCAGCAATAAGTCCGTTTGAAATTAAAAGTTTTTTGTTGAATACTTTTAAGCGTTCAATATCGCGGCTAATTTGTCTGTAAGCCAATAAAATAAAACATAATGCAACGAGAAATAAAGAAATAGAGAAGAGTGGACTTAATGAAATTTCGGCATCGTAAATTTTTAATCTTTTGGATAAATAACTTTTCTCGATATCGTTCATTTCGTCAACCTTAAAACGAATGTTTTCCATCAGAATTCGACCGCCAAACATATGATTGTCGAGTTTTCGTTTATCATATGTTTTGGGATCGCTATATTTTAGGCAATTTTCAAAAGAAACAAAACGCTGAATAATCAGCTTGAATAGATTTTGAAGATTTTGCTGCTGAACGGGATTATCAGCAGTTAATTTTTTTAACCTTATAAATGAAGTGTTTACCTTGTCTCGCGAATAAATATAAGGCGTTAAAAAACGGGCATTACGTGTAATTATATACCCACGCTGACCCGTTTCGGCATCCTTAATCGCCGACATTAATCGTTCCAGTTGTATGTTTATTTCATACGTATGCATTACCAACTTACTGGATTCGTTCAAATCCTGGTTGTGTTTGTAAGCAATAGAAGATAGAAATAACAAAATGAAAACTGCGATTACAAAAATAACTCTCAATGAGTTTGAAGAATTAAAATTTGGTATCCATTTCATTGGTATTCTATTATTTTAGTCGGAGCAGGAAATTATCACGGTTTAACCCAGAGGTATGATAGTGCCAGTTTACGGTCACGACTTCATTAATTATTTTTTTAAGCGTGTTAAAATCGCTTGGTTTTTTGATATAAATGTTGGCTCCCTGAATAAACGTGTCTTCAATATCTTCCTCAGATGATGAAGTCGAGTAGATCGCAATGATAATATTTTTAAGACGTTCTGTCTTTTTTATTTCGATTAAACATTCTTTCCCCGTTTTTTTAGGCATATTTAAATCCAGAAACAAAATATCCGGCAATTTATTTTCAGGATCATGTAAATGATCCATTAATTGCATTCCGTCATGAACAAAGTCTACGTTAGTTTGTATTTTGATTTCTTCAAAAGCATCCTTAAAAAAAAGACGATCATCTTCATCATCATCAGCCAATAAAATGTATAATGCGTTTTTTTGCATTTTAGTATGGTATTTGGGTTTTTATTTTAAATTTTCTCTGCGTTTCTTAATTATTCTCTGAAAAGCCGATGGCGTTATTCCAGTTGTATTTTTAAACTGCGTACTCAAATGTGCAACACTCGAATAGTTTAGTAAAAATGCAATTTCGGTCAAACTCATTTCGTTAATAATAATTAATTGTTTCGCTCTTTCAATTTTCTGTAAAATGATAAAATTCTCAATAGAAGAGTAGGTTACTTCCGAAAAAACATTCGATAAATAACCATAACTGTGATTTAGCTTCTCAGCAAGAAACACAGAACTTTTATAATTATTGCTGTCGTCCATAAAGACCAGTTCAATAATAGCATCTTTTATTTTTTGAACCAGTACACTTTTCTGATTTTCTACAATCTCAAAGCCACACGGACTTAAATTATTTTTTAAAGTTTCAAGTGCATTTGCATCAAGATTGTCGGTAATCTCAATCTCTCCAAACCCCAAAGTTGTAAAATTAATATTTTGTTGTTCCAGGTTTTGTTTTAAATAAAGAGAGCAAATGGTGTTTATGTCGAACTTTATAAATAGTTTCATTTTAAAGAAATTTGGTTAAAGATAATTAAATTATTTGTGGTTACGGCTTTTAATGCCTGCCAGAGTTATATAAACATTAAAAATATGAAATAAAATTTTCAAAAAAATACCGTCTAATATGTTTTACTAGACGGTATTTTTGATTGATTAACAGGGATTTACAAATCGGAAAGGATTTGATGAAATTCCTCTTTTGTTGCTCCTAATTTTTGCTGAAGTCTTCCGTACATTTCGTCTTCTTTTCCTTCGGCAAACATCAAATCATCATCTGTCAGAGTTGCGTATTTTTGTTTCAATTTCCCTTTTAACTCATTCCAATTTCCTTTTATTTCTGTAGTATTCATGATATTTTTTTTTGTGATTAATAGTATTGTAAAATTGCAAATTCTTGGTTCGAATTGTGTTACATCAATTTTGTCAAGCGTTGCATAATTCACATTTCACTATTATTTATACCTGATAACGACGCAGAACCCAGGCCATTTTTTCATGTTCCTGAAGCAATCCGGTTATAAAATCGGCTGAACCAATATCATTATTTTCAGTTTCAAAAACAGGAATATAGTTTCTAAACTCGGTTACCAATTGTTCGTGATTTTCTAAAAGTTCCTCAAGCATATGTTTTTGCGAAGCATATTCTTTTGGAGATTCTTTTAAAGTCGAATTTTCTATAAACTCCTTCATCGTTCCAATCGTTTTTTCGCCAAGCTGACTAATGCGTTCTGCAACTTCATCGATATTCGCTTCTAAAACTCGGTATTGATCTTCAAATAATTTATGCAATTCCATAAAACTGTTTCCGGAAATATTCCAGTGAAATTTTCTGGTTTTTACATATAAAGTCATTTCGTTCGATAAAATCGTGGCTAATATTGAAGTACTCTTTTTTAAGTTTTTTGGCGTTATTCCGATATGCAGACTCATAATTTCCTGATTTAAGGTTCGTTATCAAAAATAAATAACCAGTCCTTTCTTTTTCTTACATAATTTGTTAAAGATGTTACATGAATTCAATGTTTTGGTAACATCATTATAGATCAATTATTGTAGTTTTGCCGCCAAACCAACCTAAAAATCCAAATTTTAATGAAAAAACTATTACTTAGTTTACTACTTATTGCAATTAATTTTTCGGCCAAAGCACAATCTTATATTGGCTATTTTCATGACAATTACGCCGGTGTGCAAAGCGTACTTTTTAATCCGGCTTCGATAGCTGATTCTCGTTTTAAGACAGATATAAATATATTCTCAATTAGTGGTTCTGTACAAAATGATTTGTATGGCGTTAAACTTTTTGATACCTACAAAAAAGGATATGATTTTGAAAAAGAATCTGTTATAAGTCCAAAAAACAACAATAACGGACTTGCTAATTTTGATATCATGGGACCGTCTTTTATGTTTAATATCGCACCAAAACATACTTTGGCAGTTTTTACAAGAGCAAGATCTGTGAGTAATGTAAGAAAGCTAAATGGATATCTTGTAGATGAGGTTAAAGATGGTTTGGATAAAGCTTCAGACTTTAATTTTAATGCAGGAAGTCCAAATGGAGCTTCAAATTCATGGGGAGAATTAGGGATTTCTTACGCAGCTGTTTTATACCAAAATAACCAACACTTTTTAAAAGGTGGTTTGACAGCAAAATATCTACAAGGTGGCGCAAATGGATATATCCAAGGGAAAAATGTCAATGTAGCTTTTGTTCAGAATAATGCAAATCCAAAAGATGGAGCCTTGGTTTCTAATGGAGAAGTTACTATTGGCGGAAGCCAGGATTGGGAAGCAAATGAAGATTATGATTTTGATATCAATTCAAGCGGTTTCGGATTTGATTTAGGACTTGTGTATGAATGGAGACCAGATTATGAAGATTATGATTTAAGCAGAGCAACAAAAATAGACAACAACTTTCGTGATTTAAATAAATATAAATTGCGTTTTGGATTATCTGTAACAGATATCGGTTCAATCAATTATAAAAATTCTAAAGTAGATACTTATAATGTAACGGGAGTTGTAACGCAGCAAATGATTGATGATGCATCTAATATATACGATTTCTTAAACGATCATTATACAAAAATTTCGAGTTCAAAAGGAGTAAAGACAAATTTGCCAACCGCAATTCACGCTGATGCAGATTGGAATATGTACAGAAAATTCTATTTGAATCTTAACGGAGATATTAATATGGTGAGTAAAACGAAGCTAAATGCAACTAGTATTGCTGATCGCGTGAGTTTGACGCCGCGTTACGAAAGCAGATGGTTTAGTTTTTATGTGCCAATGACCTGGATGGAATATAGCGGAATGCAAGTTGGTTCCGGAATTCGATTGGGTGTTTTCTTTGTAGGTTCAGGTTCTGTTCTTAGTAATTTAGTTTCGAAAGAATCAAAAGGAGCAGATTTCCACCTTGGAATGAAAATTCCGGTTTATGAGAAACAATTCAAAGATACCGATGGAGACGGAGTTATTGACAAAGAAGATGCTTGTAGAAAAGTAGCAGGTCCGGCAAAAAACAACGGTTGTCCTTGGCCAGATTCTGATGGAGATAAGGTTTTTGATAAAGACGATGCTTGTCCGGATGTTAAAGGTCCTGTAGAAAATAAAGGTTGCCCTTGGAAAGATACTGATGGAGATACTTTATTAGACAACGTAGATGCTTGTCCTGCAATCGCTGGTCCGGTAGAAAACAAAGGTTGTCCTTGGCCAGATACTGACAATGATGGCATTTTGGATAAAGACGATGCTTGCCCAACGGTTGCCGGTTTAGTCGAAAATAAAGGATGTCCGGTTCTGGATGCAGACAAAGATGGCGTGCCTGATAATGTTGATGATTGTCCATTAATTGCGGGTCCTGCAGATAATAAAGGATGTCCAAAAGTGACAAAAGCAACTTTGGATAAATTAAAAGTAGAAGCTAAATCAATCTTTTTCGTAACTGGAAAAGCAACTTTAAGCGATGCTAAAAAAGGAGAAACTTCAGGAAGATTAGATGCAATTAAAGAAATCCTGAAAAATTATCCAAATGCTAAATTTGCTATCAACGGACATACAGATAATGTAGGAAATCCAAAAGCAAATCAGAAATTATCTGAGGAAAGAGCAAAAGTAGTAATGGATGCTTTGATTGCAAAAGGAGTAAATCCGGAGAATTTAAGTTCACAAGGATTTGGAGCTTCAAAACCAGTTGCATCAAATAAAACTGCTTCTGGAAAAGCACAAAACAGAAGAACTGAAATTGTTTATTTAGGTAATTTATAAGCTAAATTGAATATAAAACCAAAAAGCCATTCTTAATTGAATGGCTTTTTTTATTTTTGCATACCTTCTAAAAAGAATTATCTGATGTATTAGAAGCGTTAAAAAATCAAGAATGACAACACAACAACTACACGAACAAATCCTTTTAAAGAAATCATTTTTATGCGTTGGATTGGATCCCGATCTAACTAAAATTCCACCTCATTTATTAGAAACTGAAGATCCTATTTTCGAATTTAATAAAGCTATAATCGATGCAACACACGATTTGGCAGTTGGATATAAACCAAATACCGCTTTTTTTGAAGCATATGGAATAAAAGGATGGATTTCGCTTCAAAAGACAATCAATTACATCAATGAGAACTTTCCTGAAATGTTTACAATTGCAGATGCAAAACGTGGCGATATTGGGAATACTTCAAGCATGTATGCAAAAGCCTTTTTTGAAGATCTAAACTTTGATAGTGTTACCGTTGCACCTTATATGGGGAAAGATTCGGTTGAGCCTTTTTTGGCTTTCGAAAACAAACATACAATCATGTTGGCATTGACTTCTAATGAAGGTGCTTTTGATTTTCAGACTTTAAATACAAACGGAAAAGAATTATACAAACAAGTTTTAGAAACTTCTAAAACATGGAAAAATAGCCATAATCTAATGTATGTTGTTGGCGCTACAAAAGCCGAATATTTTGCAGACATTAGAAAAATTGTTCCGGATAGTTTCTTATTAGTTCCCGGAATTGGCGCTCAAGGCGGAAGTTTATCTGAAGTATGCAAATACGGAATGAACGATAAAGTTGGATTATTGGTAAACTCTGCAAGAGCGATTATCTACGCCTCAAATGGAACTGATTTTGTCGAAAAAGCAAGAGAAGAAGCCTTGAAAGTGCAACAAGAAATGGAAGAAATTCTTAGTTTAAAGTTTCAGGTTTAAAGTTTCAGGTTTACTTTGCTTTGAACATAATTTTACCGCAAAGATTCGCAAAGTTTTTTCGCAAAGTTCACAAAGCTAAATCAACACAAAGCTTTGTAAACTTTTTTCGATAGAAAATAACTTCCCACAAAGAGCATAAATCTTTGCGAAACTTTGCGAAAAAACTTTGCCACTTTGCGGTAAAATCAACACAATCCTACAACTTGAAACCTGAAACAAAATAAACATGAAACAATTAAAAGATCAGCTTGGTACTTTACATTCTTTTGAGAACGCTCCAAAGCGTATTATCTCTCTTGTACCTTCGCAAACGGAATTGTTGTATGACTTAGGTTTAGAAGAAAAAATCATCGGAATCACGAAGTTTTGCGTACATCCGTATCATTTCAAATCAACGAAGAAAGTTGTTGGCGGAACGAAGAAAATTCATTTCGAAAAAATAAAATTACTACAGCCTGATATTATCATTTGTAATAAAGAAGAAAACACAGCGGAAATTGTGGAGCAATTAAGTTCTATTTGTCCGGTTTGGGTAACGAATATTATTACGATTGAAGATAATTTTCAGATGATATCAGATTTCGGACAACTCTTTAATTGCCGAACTGAATCTCAAAAGTGGAATGACAAATTGAATTTCGCTTTAAGCGATTTCAAAAAATATGTTCAGGATATTTCAGTTAAAAAAGCCGCTTATTTTATTTGGAAAAATCCTTTTATGGTTGCGGGCGATGATACTTATATTAATGAATTACTGAAATTGAATCATTTTCAGAATATTTATGCTGATAAAGGAAGATATCCGGAAGTTGAACTCAAAAAAATGCGATTAGAAGGCGATCCGGATTTGGTTTTTCTTTCCTCAGAACCTTATCCTTTTAAGGAAGAAGACGCTTTTGAAATTGGACGTTTTACACATCACGCCAAAACTATCTTTGTAGACGGCGAAATGTTCTCTTGGCACGGAAGCCGATTACTAAAGGCTTTTCCATACTTTAAAATACTACACGAAAGATTGAAGAATTAAATTCCAATTTTTTCTTGACATTGAGCGTAATTTTAACGCAAAGCGCGCAAAGTTTTTTTTCCTAATTAAGCTTCTATAAAAAGGTAAAGTTCGCAAAGCTTTGTGTTTATATAGCTTTGCTGAACTTTGATTATTTATTTTATAAATTGAAAACTTAGCGAACCTTTGCGAATCCCGATAGCTATCGGGATTGCACGCTTTGCGGTTAAATCACGCTTTTAACTTAAAATTAATTAAAAGAACTCCTGAATTCTAAAGGCGAGACATTGGTTTTGCTTTTGAATAGTTTATTAAAAGATTGCGGATATTCGAAACCTAATTTGTAAGCCGTTTCACTGACACTTAGTGAAGTCGTGGTAAGAAGTTCTTTGGCTTTTTCAATAATTTTATTATGAATATGATGCTGCGTGCTTTGCCCCGTAAGTGATCGTAACATATCGCTAAGATAATTTGGCGTAACATTTAATTGTTCTGAAATATAAGCGACAGTTGGTAATCCTAATTTCTGAACTTTATCACTTTCAAAATATTCAGCCAAAAGAGTTTCCAATTTTGCTAAAAGCGTATTATTTGCATTTTTTCGGGTAATAAATTGTCGGTTGTAAAAGCGATTACAATAATTAAGAAGCAGTTCAATATGCGAAATCATTACGTCCTGACTGAATGCATCTATAGAAGAAAGATATTCTTGTTCGATATTCTGCATAATTCCTGTAATCATAGTTTGTTCTTTTTCAGAAAGATGCAATGCTTCGTTAACAGCGTAAGAGAAATAACCGTACTCTTTAATTTTTTTTGCCAAAGGATAACTCTGAATGAAATCGGGATGAATTGCTAACATTGAGCCAGATACAGTAGTATCCATTGGAACTTCTGTCGAAATAATTTGGCCTGGACCCATAAATGTCATGACACCTTCATCAAAATCATAATAGTTTTGACCGTATCGCATTTTTCCCTTAAACCCTTTTTTTATCGAAATAGTATAGAAATTATAAACAACACTCTTTAGATTATCATCAAAATGACAATGTATATCCTTCAAATTGACAAAACTTACCAAAGGATGATCTGGTTTTGCAATTTGTAATAAACGATGTAATTCTGAAAGAGAACTTATAGTATATGGAGTATGATCTTCTTTCTTCATGGTTTGAGATTTAATACAGGAAAAGCTCCTGTAAAGATAGCTTTTCCTGTAGATTTTTTTCTGACTTCTTATAGATTAACAGATTTCATTCCAGATTCATCATAACGATTTCCGGTAATTGTTCCTACTGGAATAATACTTTCCAATCTGTCCAATTCTTTAGCGGTCAAAGTAAGTTGTGCAGCTTCAATATTTTGTTCAACATATTTTACTCGTTTTGTACCTGGAATAGCTAAAAATCCTTTAGAAGCAATCCACGCCAAAGCCAATTGTGATGCAGTAATTTGTCTTTCGTCAGCAATAACTTTTATTTCGTTTAAGAGTTCAATGTTTTTATAAAATTGTTCTCCTTGAAAACGAGGAATTGATCTTCTAAAATCATTTTCGGCTAAGTCTTGCGGGTGCTGTATTTCTCCTGAAATGAAACCTCTTCCCAAAGGAGAATAAGCAACTATACCAATTTGCAGTTCTTCTAAAGTTTTTATAATTCCATCTTCTTCAATGCTTCTTTCAAACAGAGAATATTCACTTTGAACAGCTGTTAACGGATGAATGTTATGTGCTTTTTTTATTGTTTCAGAAGAAACTTCAGAAAGACCAATGTAACCAACTTTTCCTTCTTTTACCAAATCAGACATTGCCTGAACGGTTTCTTCTATTGGAGTATTAGGATCAACGCGGTGTAAATAGTATAAATCGATATAATCAGTTCCAAGATTTTTAAGAGAACGTTCTACAGCCTTTTTTACATATTCTTTTTTACCATTAAATTGCCACGTAAGTTCTTCATTGTCATTAATCTCAAAGCCAAATTTTGTAGCAATTTTGTAAGCATTACGGTTTCCTTTTATAGCTTTAGAAATTAATCTTTCATTTGCCAACGGACCATATAAATCTGCTGTGTCTAAAAAATTACCTCCTAATTCAAGTGAGCGGTGGATTGTTTTTATAGACTCGGTTTCATCTGCTTTGCCATAAATATCGTTTCCTGCAATTTGGCTCATTCCCATACAGCCTAAACCGATGTTAGGAACAATTAATCCCTGAGTTCCCAAATTCATTTTTTTTATTGCACTCATATATTTTTGTTTTAAATTAAAATTGATAATGCAAAGTTCAGGAGTTATTGTTTTTTTGAAGTAGCCAAATCTCTAGTTATTGTATCCAAATTGATGGTTCTTTTTAGATTTCAAATTGTTGGGATGTGTATTTTACCGCTAAGTTCGCTAAGTTTTTTCGCTAAGTTTCGCAAAGCTTTTTAAATTGATGTCTAATAAGTAGTCAAAGTTCACAAAGCTTTGCAAACTTTTTTCAATAGAAAATGACTTCCCACAATGAGCATAAATCTTTGCGAAACTTTGCGAAAAAACTTTGCGAACTTTGCGGTAAAATTATGTTCAAAGTCAAGAAACCTCAAACAAAGAAACCCTGAAAAAAGTGCATAAAAAAATGCCGGCATCTCGAAGAAGCCGGCATTATTTAACTAACCAAAACCAAAATAATAAATAACCAGTTTATTACATTACAAAGATCCGACATATATCGATCTTAAGGTGTTAAGGTCTTGTTATTACTTTGTTGGATATAAGTTAATGTTGAAGTATTAAAAAATGTGTTTTATTTAAGCTAGACATATAAATAAACTTTGTGCGTTTTGCGATAAATTATGCTTTAGGTAAAGCAACTTGAAACTTGAAACCAGAAACAAAGAAAACCTTAAAAAAGGGCATAAAAAAAATGCCGGCATCTCGAAGAAGCCGGCATCATTTAACTAACCAAAACCAAAATAATAAATAACCAGTTTATTACCCTACAAAGATCCGACATATATGAATGTTTAGCTGTTAAGGTTTTGTTATTACTTTGTTGGACATAAGTTAAGATTATAGAAAAGGCTTTTCTGAGCTTTCTGTAACGTTAAATAACTTTTGATTATTAAAATATAATAACAATCAATTTTGTTTATCAATATCGTAAAGATAAGTTTGTATATTTGATAAAACATTAAATATCAGCAATATGGAATCAAACAAAAAATTAACAACTGCAACAGGAACTCCCGTTCCAGACAATCAAAACATTCAAACAGCTGGCCCTCGCGGACCTGTTTTATTACAAGATTTTTGGTTTTTAGAAAAAATGGCGCATTTTGATCGTGAGGTTATTCCGGAACGACGAATGCACGCAAAGGGATCTGGAGCTTACGGAACTTTTACAGTAACTCACGATATTACAAAATATACAAGAGCCGATATATTTTCTGAGATTGGCAAAAAAACGGAAATGTTTGCACGTTTTTCAACTGTTGCGGGTGAAAGAGGTGCTGCTGATGCTGAGAGAGATATACGTGGTTTTGCTTTGAAATTTTATACTAATGAAGGAAATTGGGATTTGGTAGGAAATAATACGCCTGTTTTCTTCTTTCGTGATCCAATGAAATTCCCTGATTTAAATCATGCTGTAAAACGTGATCCAAAAACCAATTTGAGAAGTGCTGATAACAATTGGGATTTTTGGACTTTATTACCAGAAGCTTTACACCAAATTACAATCGTAATGAGTGATCGCGGAATCCCAAGATCATACAGACAAATGCACGGATTTGGTAGCCATACTTTTAGTTTCATAAGTCATCAAAACGAAAGACATTATGTGAAATTTCATTTTGTAACGCAACAAGGAATTGATAATCTCTCTGATGAAGAAGCAGCTAAATTAGTAGGAGGAGACAGAGAAAGTCACCAACGTGATTTATTTGATGCTATTGAAGAAGGAAACTTCCCAAAATGGAAAATGTTTATTCAGGTTATGACAGAAGAACAAGCAGAGAATTATCGTTTCCATCCTTTTGATTTAACTAAAGTTTGGTTAAAAGGAGATTATCCATTGATTCCTGTTGGAGAATTTGAATTAAATAAAAATCCTGAAAATTATTTTGCCGAAGTAGAACAAGCAGCTTTTAATCCGGCGCATGTACCTCCAGGAATCAGTTTTTCACCGGATAAAATGCTTCAGGCACGTTTGTTCTCTTACGGAGATGCACACAGATATCGTTTGGGAGTGAACAATTACCAAATTCCGGTAAACTCTTCAAGATGTCCTTACAATACTTTTCATAGAGACGGAGCAATGCGTGTAGATGGAAATAACGGTTCAAAGAAACATTATGAACCAAACAGTTTTGGAGAATTACAGGAACAACCTGAATTTAAAGAACCACCATTGAAACTTCATGGAGATGCGTGGGCTCATAATTTCAGAGATGATGATAATGATTATTTTACACAGCCAGGTTTACTTTTCCGTTTATTAACAGATGAGAAAAAACAATTGTTATTCAAAAATACTGCAGGACAAGTAGGAGGAGCACAAAAGTTCATTCAGATTCGTCATATCCGCAACTGTTACAAAGCTGATCCTGCATATGGAGAAGGTGTAGCAAATGCGCTAGGTCTGACAATGGATGAAGTAAATAACTTTTCTGATCCAAGATTATTAATCGAAGTTCGATAATTTTTATAAGGTTCAAAGGGACAGAGTAGCAAAGGCTCAGAGTTTGCCTTTGATTTTAAATAATAAACCCGACAGATTTTAAAATCTGTCGGGTTTTGTTATTTTATATAAATACAAATATTTCTTTATGTAAACTAAAGTCCGGCCCTACAATATAAATTGAGCTAAAGCTTTTTTAAAGTTCCGAAGGAACGAATCATATTGTAGGGCCGGATTTCAATCCGGTTTAATTGCAGAAAACCAGCGAAAATCCGTTTAAATCTGCATAATCCGTGGCCAAAAATTATAGACAAAGCTTTGTGATCTTAATAAAATTATCAAACACTAAATATAAAAACTTAGCAAACTTTGCGTAAACCTTTGCATTCTTTGCGGTAAAAAAAACAGCTAAAACCTAAGAAAAAACAACCGTCTTATTACTGTAAACCATAGTCTTACGTTCGGCATGCAATTTAATAGCGCGAGCGAGAACAATACGTTCTAAATCTCGTCCTTTCATGATAAAATCATCAATTGAATGTATGTGAGAAACGCGAGTAATATCTTGTTCAATAATTGGACCTTCGTCTAATTCTGCTGTAACATAATGACTTGTGGCACCAATAATTTTTACACCACGTTTAAATGCCGAATGATAAGGTTTTGCACCCGGAAAAGCAGGCAAAAAGGAATGGTGAATATTGATAATCTTATTTTCGTAAAGCGAAATCAAATTTGGAGTAATGATTTGCATATAACGGGCTAAAACAATAAAATTGATTTGGTATTTTTTTAATAATTCAATTTGTTTGATTTCGCCTTCTTCTTTATTGTCTTTTGTAAAAGGCACACAGTGAAACGGAATATCAAAACGTTCGGCAATAGATCTTAAATCATTATGATTACTGATAATTACCGGAATTTCTACATTTAATTCTCCTGCGCTGTAACGTCCTAAAATATCAAAAAGGCAATGATCGTATTTCGATACAAACAACGCCATTTTTGGTTTTTGTTCCTGATTGTATAAATCCCAGGACATATCAAATTCCGTTGCGATCGTTTGGTTAAAATCGGCTTTTAGATTTTCGATCGTTATGTTGTGATTGGTTAATTCACATTCCAATCGCATAAAAAACACATTTTGTTCTACATCAACATGTTGGTCGATGTAGGTAATGTTTCCTTCTACCTTTGCAATAAAAGTAGTTACTGAGGCAATAATTCCTTTTTTGTCTTTGCAGTGAATCAGAATGGTAATTTTTTGCATATTGGTGTTTTTTTTGATTAGTTACAAAGTTCCAAAGGTTCAAAGTTCCAAAGGTTGCTTTGTACCTTTGTTACTCTGAGCCTTTGAACCTTAGAAATAAAATTATTTTCCGTCCTGCATTGCGAATACGCTTTTAAGCAAAGGCGTTGTTCTTGCGCTAATATTAGTACGGATATCTTTTTCTTCAACAGCAATCATTTTAAAAACTCCTGCCAAAGCTTGGTTAGTAGTATAATCTGTCAAATCAGGATTTACTTTTTTAACTAACGGAATTGTATTGTATTTGTTTATAATGTTTGTCCAAACTACATCAGCACCAACTTTTGCGAAAGAACTTTTAATTACCGGATTAAATTTTCCGTATAAAGCGGTAGTCGTACTATTTTGCAAATAACTGGTTGCAGCGCTGTCATTTCCTAAAAGGATATTTTTTGCATCTGTAAACGACATATTTTTAACAGCCGAAACAAATATTGGAGTTGCTTCTTTTACAGCATCTTCGGCAGCGCGATTTAAGACTTTAATACCTTCATCAGCAAGAGATGATAATCCTATTTTACGTAAAGTAGCGTCTACTTTTTGTAATTCAGCTGGCATTAAAATTTTTACAGCTTCATTTTTATAGAAACCATCAACTGCGGTCAATTTACTCACTTGTTGCGTAATTCCCTTATTTAAGGCTTCTTTTAATCCAGATGCAATGTCTACGCCGCCAATTCCTGGAAGTTGTGATGACAATTGTGGTAACTGATTTAGGGTTTGTTGTACCTGAGCACAAGAGCTAAGAGAAAATACAAGGGCTAAAATTAAAATCTTTTTCATTAAGTAGGTTTTTATATAAGTTTCAAAAATACTACTTATTCAAAAACAAAGCCACAATTTTATGTTAGGAGAATAAACAATTTGTTTTATACTTAACAATAGCTTTTTTTAGGTACTGAGATTCTGAGGTTCTGAGTTGCTAAGGTGTTTTTTGTTTTTAATTTCTCATATTCGAACTTCATTTTTAATGAGAAAGAAAACTAAAATTCCAACAAAAAATAGTTCGAGAATATAGCCCGTCCAAAGATTTCGTTTATCGAATTCAGTATTATATTGATCGACTAATTTTCCTTTAAATCCTTTCAAAATCCAGAAGAAAAATCCACCAATCCAAATTGAAGTTAATTGCTCAGCGAAAGGCTCTTTTGCCATATTTTTTAAACTAATTATATTATTAAAATATTACGCTAAAACCTTAGCAACTTAGAATCTCAGAACCTAGGAATCTTCCTCTCACGGCCAATACATTCTCACATTATAATTCCAATACGTTTTACTCGAAATATAGGTAGATTGCATTGCTTTAATTGGCACATTATTTTGATCGTATAATTGTATGCGAATGATTTTTTCTGTTGTGTCGTCTTTTAAATCAATATTTCCTTCGGCGGCGTCTATTAATTTCTTTTTCTTTAAATACAATTCAGGATTTTCGATAATGAAAACAATTGCAGCTTCATTATTTGATTCGTGTTCAGCTGCGAGATTTCCGTTAGCATCAAAAGTTTCGATTCTTTGCAGATAGTCATTATTATAATAAAAAAGCTGAAAAGTAATTCCGCCATGCAATACTTCTGGTTTCTGATTTTTTAAGCGAAATCGCAGTATTTGTTTTTTAGCATTTGTAAATTCGATAGAACCGTTTCCTTCTGCATTTATATGACTGTACAAAACCTTGGCAGGTTTTGAGAATTGCTTTATTTTATTGGTGTAAATGTCATATTTGGCATTGGATTGCGCCATTCCGTAAACGCCTTGAAGAAGGCATAAGCATAGCAAAAAAAATGATTTCATTTAGTATTGTTTTACTGCTTCAATAAATCAATTTCTTCTTTTGTAGACTCAACATAAACGGACTTTACGCTGTATTTCCAAGTTCCTCTTTTTTCGGCTACAATAAATATAGTTCCATTTCCTTTAGAACCTTTTATCGGGATTTGTAAATCGCAATTTCCGGTATCATTACTTAAACTAATATTTCCGGATGTCATTCCGTTTGCTTCAATATGATCTCCTAGTTTTTCAATTACTACTTTGTTATGTTGTACTTCGGTCAGGGTTTGTTTATAAACATCCGAATCTTTCATCATCGAAGTAACTCCAAAGAAAATTCCGGCGATAAACAAGCCAAAAAGTAGAATAAGACTTAAACATCCTGTTGGTACAAACCATTTCCAGTTTCTGTCCCACCAACTTTTTCTAACAATTAATTCATTTGAATCTTCCATAATTTCAGTTATAGCTTTTTAGTATATACTTTGTAATTGAAATTTAAATGTACATAATTTTTAGAAAGATAAGAGTTTTATAAATGCAAAATCATCTTAGTTTCCTAAGATGATTTTATATAAAAAAATTAAGCTACTTATTATCAAAAGCTATTTCTTGCAAAGCTTCTGGGTTGCTAATAGCGTGATTAACTTCTTGTTTTCGAGTAGAATCATAATATCTGGTTCCTGAAATTAGCAAAAGTTTTTTAGGAATAATTGGTTTTTTGTCAAAGATAGTAGCGTATAGTAAATTAGCCTGCAGGAATCCGCCATCGTTTATAAGATGAAGTGTATGTTTTCCATAACGCAGATTGTCTTTATTTTCAACCAAATATCTATAGCCATTTTTTCCATCATAGGCATCTTTAACAGCATCGCCTATTTTTAATAAACCTGCATTTTTTATAAAACTCATAATCAAAATGGCATTTTTACGCAGTTTAGTATGAGATTTTATAAAATTAGAATCAGTGTATGAAAGTGGAGATATTCCCTGATAAATATAGATTGCAACGTCCGGACTATTTTTATGTATTTTTTTGACTAGCATTTTGACATTCGCCTTGTATTCTTCAATGTCAGATAAAGCTATCGAAGTTGATTCCTGAATAATTACATAATCGAAATAATTACCGTCTTTATCCTGATTAGAAAAAATTTGATTAGCCTCTGTTTTGTTTGTTTCATAAACCTTTTGAAGCGAAACCCCAACGGTTATTAATTGATCAACATTGACAGGTTGATTGTTTGCATTGCAAAATTCTTTAAACAATATTGGAGCACTTACAAAGTATTCAGTTTGGCTGTTTCCTATAAATAATATGCGAGGAGGGCCTTCGGTTTTTGGAGGTTTAGGATGTGTGATATTTTTCTCAAGTCCCGAATAATCTTCAGTTAATGCCTGTTTATTGCAGGAAGAAAATAAAATAACTGCGATACTGAAAATTAAAACCTGTTTTTTCATTTTAAAACTATAAGAAAATTTTTGCAAATATCCTTTAATCGATTTAAGCGATGGTTCTTAAAAGATTTAAAGTCTGCTGTTTTAGGACATTTTTACTTCCATAAAGAGAAAGGAAATAATATTCTTTTTTTAAGGAGTTGAAGATTCTTATAAATAAAAAAAGCGAAAATATAGTAGGATATTTTCGCTTTCGAATTAATATAAAAAGTAGGATTTGAACATATTAAAGCAATATAAATTAGGATTTATAAACCAGATTAAGTTGCTGTATTTTAGTTTATTGCTAATAAAATAATTGTTTGGGACAAAAAAGGCGTTTCGTTTTCGAATTATATAAAGTAGGATTTTATACGTATTGTAAACAATATAAATTAGGATTGTAAACAGGATTGATTTGTCTTAATTCGGCAAGTATATTGTGTGTGTAATCTGTACCTCCAATTGCTAAATAAAATAAAGATTTTGACAGATGCATTGGTCTTAAAGGAAATGTACGCCAGCTTTGTAATATGTTTTTTATAAAATGTTTTATTATGTATTTGGTTTTACTTTCTTCAGGACGAACAAAATAAATAGTAGAGCTTTTTATTTTAGTCATTAAATTTGGAAACATTACAAATCTTCCGCCTTGTTGGATTAAAAGATTGATTTCAAAAAGTGTTAATCCGTCAATATTCTCTGTTTTCATGATAATTAATTTTAATTAAAAATTAGTGGTATTATTATGGTACAAAGGTCAGTCGGTTTTGAATTTAATTTAGCCTTTAAAGGATTTAAAATTAATATGTTAAGGTTTTTTTTATCTGATGAAATAAAATAAAAAAAACTGTATAAAAAGCTAATTTTATACAGTTTTCCCGTTTATTAATTTACCAATTAAATATTTTAATTTGAAGCTATTTCTGAAGGATTAGAAATAAGGTTATTTGAATCACTATCTCTGTCGTAAACGTCTTGAAAGAAACTAACTTCTCCTGATTCGTTTACCCATGAAGTAAAATAGGTAATATAGATAGGCACTTTGTTTGGCAATTTAAAAGTTGTTTCTTCAGTACCATCCATTGCTTTGTTTATTCTGTCTTCTGTCCATTCTGGATAATCTTGTAACATTGCAATTGCAAGTTCTTTGGCTTTATTTACATTCACACAACCGTGGCTAAAAGTTCTTTTTTCAAAATCAAATAATGTTTTGGCTGGCGTATCGTGCATGTAGATATCATCTGGATTTGGGAAAATAAATTTTACTAATCCTAAAGAGTTATCTGCGCCCGGTTTTTGTCTTACCTGACCATTTACGATTTCCATGTTGTGATCTGCAAGATAATTTTTGTCAGCTGCAATTTTTGATTTCAATTCATTGTCAACAATACTTTGAGGAACAGTCCAATAAGGGCTAAAAACAACTTTATCAATGTTACCGTTAAAAATTGTTGTTTTAGTCAATTGAGAACCAACAAATACTTTTGATGTCAATTCGATTTTACCATTTTTTACATAAACCAATTCAAATGATGGCACATTTACCATTATATATTCTTTGTCTTTTGAAAGTTGAGGTAAAACAGTTTTAGCACGTTCGATGTTGATCATCAAAGTTTTGATTTTATCCGCAATTGGCGTGTTCAAATCTTTAATATGATCTTCATTAATGATGTAATTTGGTTTTAAACCATTTCTCAATTTATATTTCATCACACCATCCATCAATTCCTGATCATAAACATCGCTTTTAGAATCGTTTTTCAAATCGCCCATTACAAACAATCTGTTTCTGATTTGAGCAACTGTAATTGATTTTGCATCAGGTCTGATATCCTTATAAGGAGTTTCAGTTGTGATAGGTTTCCAGTTGTTTTCTTGTTCTATTTTTTTGTATTTTTTTAAAGCAATCTGAAGTTTATCATATTGATTAGATACTCCGGCATTATTTTTCTCTAATAAAGTAGGTTTAGTCATTAAAGAATCTAATAAAGTTTCGTATGAAATTGTTTTTTTGCCTTCGATTGCATGATTGGCATACATAATATATGCAGCACTTAATAACATATCAGAATCTGTTTTGGAAAGTTTCTCTTTTGAAGTTTCATTAAACATCTGATTGATTTCTTCTTTATATGGAAATTCAATTTTTGAAGTTTCTTTATCTGTACTGTTTAATTTTTTGTACAATACATTTCCAAATTCAGTTATTTTTCCATTTTTATACCATATAGTTCCGTAAGATCTGTTTTTGTATAAAGAGATCACATCGTTTTGGTATTTTTTTAAATCAGAATATCTTCTAAAGAAATCATTTAGAATTTCTGCGTCTACTACATCTTCATTTTTCTCAGAAGCATTCTTGTAAATGTCTGCGGAAGTTTTTTTGGTGATTACATCATTTTTGTCAAGGTTATTAAAAGATGATGTAAAGAAACTTACGACTAAAATTATGGCGAAAGGATATAATGTTTTCATTTTATTTTAAATTTTTACGTTATTGTTCGTTAGGAAGTTTTTGGTAAAAATTTGGGGCTTTTCTACACTGCTAAATTACTTTATCATGTTGCTAAACAAGTTGTTAGATTTTATTTAAATGTTGCGAAATTGCCATGTTGTTAACATTTCTATAAGACTTATATAAGGTATATACTATAACGTTTGAGATTGTTACCCTTGCAGATGAAAAAAACATTTCTTTTTTTTGTTAACATAAAGCAATAGCAGTAATCAAATATTAAAATATTTTGTAAATTGCTCCCTTAAAATTATCATATTCATAAAATGGAACAACAAAAACCATATAATCCTAAAAATAAAGTAAGAATTGTAACCGCTGCTTCACTTTTTGACGGACATGATGCTGCCATCAACATTATGCGCCGTATTATTCAGTCAACGGGAGTTGAGGTAATACATTTAGGTCACGATCGTAGTGTCGAAGAAGTGGTAAATACCGCTATTCAGGAAGATGCAAATGCAATCGCAATGACTTCATATCAAGGTGGACATAACGAATATTTTAAATATATGTATGACTTGCTGCATGAAAAAGGAGCAGGGCATATTAAGATTTTTGGTGGTGGAGGCGGAGTAATTCTGCCAAGCGAAATTTCAGAATTACATGAATATGGAATAACAAGAATTTATTCTCCGGATGATGGACGTTCTTTGGGATTACAAGGAATGATTAATGATTTGGTAGAGCGCTCAGATTATCCAATAGGAGATAAACTAAATGGAGAAATCGATCATATCGAAAATAAAATTCCAACCGCAATTGCAAGATTAATTTCGGCAGCGGAAAATTTTCCTGAGATTGCAAAACCGGTTTTCGATCAGATTCATACGAATAATGCTAATTCTAAAATTCCGGTTCTTGGAATTACAGGAACTGGTGGAGCAGGAAAATCTTCTTTGGTTGACGAATTAGTTCGTAGATTTTTAATTGATTTCCCTGAAAAAACAATCGGATTAATTTCTGTCGATCCTTCGAAAAGAAAAACCGGAGGAGCACTTTTAGGAGACAGAATCCGAATGAATGCTATTAATAATCCTCGTGTTTATATGCGTTCATTGGCAACACGTCAATCAAATTTGGCATTATCTAAATATGTTGCCGAAGCGATTCAGGTTTTAAAAGCAGCAAAATATGATTTGATTATCCTTGAAACTTCAGGAATCGGACAATCAGATACGGAGATTATGGACCATTCTGATGTATCTTTATATGTAATGACTCCGGAATTTGGTGCAGCGACTCAATTAGAGAAAATCGACATGCTTGATTTTGCTGATCTTGTAGCTTTAAATAAGTTTGATAAAAGAGGAGCACTTGACGCCATTCGTGACGTTAAAAAACAATACCAACGCAATCATAATCTTTGGGATAAAAATCCTGATGAAATGCCGGTTTTCGGAACAATTGCATCTCAGTTCAACGATCCTGGAATGAACACGCTTTATAAAGCGATTATGGATAAAATTGTGGAGAAAACAGAATCTGAATTAAAATCGACTTTCCAGATTACGAAGGAAATGAGCGAGAAAATCTTCGTGATTCCGCCACACAGAACACGTTATTTATCTGAAATTGCAGAGAATAACAGATCTTATGATGAAATCGCGCTTTCGCAGCAAAAAGTAGCTCAAAAACTATACGGAATCTTTAAAACGATTGAATCAGTTTCAGGGAAAATTCCACAGATAAATAAAGCAGGAATCGACGACAATAGTCTCATCCTGAGCGAAGTCGAAGGACTTAACGAAAACAGAATCTTTTTGAATCTTTTGCTAAATCAGTTTGATAAAGTAAAAATGGATTTAGATCCGTACAATTGGGAAATTATCCTGAATTGGGACGAAAAAGTAGCCAAATACAAAAATCCGGTTTACTCGTTTAAGGTTCGTGATAAAGAAATTAAGATTGCAACACATTCTGAAAGTTTATCGCATTTACAAATCCCAAAAATTGCTTTACCTAAATATGAAGCGTGGGGTGATATTTTACGTTGGAATTTACAGGAAAATGTTCCCGGAGAATTTCCGTTTGCTTCAGGATTATATCCGTTTAAACGTGAAGGCGAAGATCCGTCAAGAATGTTTGCCGGAGAAGGCGGACCGGAAAGAACCAACAAACGTTTTCATTATGTGAGCGCAGGATTGCCGGCAAAACGACTTTCAACTGCTTTTGATAGTGTGACTTTATACGGAAATGACCCGGATATTCGTCCTGATATTTATGGAAAAATTGGAAATGCGGGAGTTTCGATTTGTTGTTTGGATGATGCTAAAAAACTGTATTCAGGTTTTGATTTGGTGCACGCTTTAACATCTGTAAGTATGACCATAAACGGGCCAGCGCCAATGTTGTTGGGCTTTTTTATGAATGCGGCGATCGATCAGCAATGTGAATATTACATCAAAGCAAACGATCTTGAAAAAGAAGTTGAAGCTAAAATCAACAAAATATACAAAGAAAAAGGAACAGAACGACCAAGATATCAAGGCGATTTACCGGAAGGAAACAACGGTTTAGGATTAATGCTTTTGGGTGTTACCGGAGATCAGGTTTTGCCTCTGGAAATTTACAACGAAATAAAAGTTAAAACATTATCGCAAGTTCGTGGAACGGTTCAGGCCGATATTTTGAAAGAAGATCAGGCGCAAAACACTTGTATTTTCTCTACCGAATTTGCTTTAAGATTAATGGGCGACGTTCAGGAATATTTTATTACTAAGAACGTTCGTAATTTCTATTCGGTTTCGATTTCAGGATATCATATTGCAGAGGCAGGAGCGAACCCAATTACGCAATTGGCATTTACGCTTTCGAATGGTTTCACTTACGTGGAATATTACTTAAGCCGCGGAATGAACATCAACGATTTTGGACCAAACTTATCGTTCTTTTTCTCAAACGGAGTAGATCCAGAATATTCAGTTATTGGTCGTGTGGCGCGTAAAATTTGGGCAAAAGCTATGAAAAACAAATACGGAGCCAACGAAAGAGCGCAAATGCTAAAATATCATATTCAAACTTCCGGACGTTCATTGCACGCACAGGAAATTGATTTTAACGATATCAGAACTACTTTGCAAGCTTTGTATGCGATTTACGACAACTGTAATTCGCTACACACAAATGCATACGACGAAGCGATTACAACACCAACAGAAGAATCTGTTCGTAGAGCAATGGCGATTCAGTTGATTATTAATAAAGAATTAGGTCTGGCGAAAAACGAAAACCCAATTCAAGGTTCATTTATCATCGAAGAATTAACGGATTTAGTTGAAGCAGCAGTTCTACAAGAATTCGACCGAATTACAGAACGCGGCGGAGTTCTTGGCGCAATGGAAACAATGTACCAACGCTCTAAAATTCAGGAAGAAAGTTTGTATTACGAAACCTTAAAACACAACGGAGATTTCCCAATTGTGGGCGTAAATACTTTCCTGAGTTCAAAAGGTTCTCCAACGGTAATTCCGGCAGAAGTAATTCGAGCCACCGAAGAAGAAAAACAATATCAGATTACGATGCTGGATAATTTGCATCAATTTCACGAAGCAAAAGTAAACGAGCATTTAAACAAACTACAAGAAGCCGCGATTAAAAACGAAAACTTATTCGATCATTTAATGGAAGCTACAAAGGTTTGTTCGCTTGGTCAGATTACTTCGGCATTGTTTGAAGTTGGCGGGCAGTATAGAAGGAATATGTAGAATTTGCTATTTTATATTTTTGGAAAAACCTCTCAGATTTTGGGAGGTTTTTTTGTTGTACTATTTAATTTGAACTAAAACTATTTTGTTTACGGTTTTCCTCACTTTTAAAGTAATTTGTTTCTATATATTAGCAAAACAATATTAATATTTTAAAATTATGTGTGCTAGCTATAGAACCAAATCTAGAAATACGGATTTCGAACAACATGCTAATAAAATATTTACGGCAATACGGGAAATTAATCCTGAGTATGCCGAAAAAAGAGCAATTTGGGAATTGTTTCAAAATGCTCTTGATATAGTAGTAGATAAAGGTCTCATTCGAATTACTAAAACTAACCGGGGATTTAAATTTCAACATAACGGAAGACCCTTTAACGATGGAAACTTGACAGGATTGATTAAGCAGTCAAGCAATGGAAAAAAATATGGATCTAATGAAGATGAAATAGGACAATATGGAACTGGTTTTTTAAGTACACATGTTTATGGTAAAAAAATACTAATTGATGCAACTCTTACTGTAGATGAGGGAAGAATTAAAAAATTAGAAGAGTTTTTAATTGATAGAGAAGCAAATAGTCCTGAGGAACTAAATAAAAAGATTCAAATTCAAGATGACTTAGCTGAGCAAATATGCGATGAAAATGGAAATGAAGTAAATGAACATCTAGAATTAACAAGTTTTGAATATTTAGCAACTGAAGAATCGGAAAATTACATAGATAATATGTTCCATTACATACCTTCTATAATTCCTTATGTTTTTGCATTTAATAATAAATTAGATAAAGTTGAGATTAATTACATTAATGATATAGTTATATATCAGAGAAAAGAAATTAAAGAGCAGGAAGTTAATTTGTTTATAAACGATGAACTTTTTAAATTTTCATTTTTATCAGATAATGAAAAAAATATTAAAATTGTAATTCCGCAGAATAATTTAAATTTTGAAAATATTCCCAAATTATTTTTATTTTATCCGTTGATGGAAACTGTAAATCTAGGTGTAAATTTTTTAATTCATGCACAAGATTTCAAACCAAATAAAGAAAGAGATTATTTGTTTTTGCAAATTTCGAATGAAGAAATTAAAATAGATGTTGAATTAAATAAATTATTACTAAGAAGAGGTTATGAATTAATAATAGAAAAGGTTAAAGAAGATATATCATTAGATTTTTTATCTGTTATTAATATTCGTTTTATAGAAAGTGAAGATTCTTTTTTAAGATCTCTAAAAGTTAATTTTATTGATTGTTTGAAAGATTTGGAGCGTATAAAGGTAAATAAGGAGTTAGTACCATTAATAAGTATTTCTTACTTAAGTCAGAATATTTTAAATTGTGGAGATAAAGTTTTGCAGAATATTTATCCACTGCTCTCGGAATTTTATTTTATACCAGAATATGAAAGTTATATTTACTTAAGTGAAAAAATAAATAACTGGGGTCTTGAGAATTTTTTGATACTTGATTATAAAGATATTTTTGATAAAATTGTTCAAGTTTCAGATGGTATTTATAGTGAAATTAAAAATAAAGAGAGTTATGAATGTTTTATAAAAACAATTTCGACAAATGTGGAGTTATTAAATTCATTGGAAGTAATTCCTAATATTCATAATGAATTTAAATTTATAAAAGATTTAAAGAAGTGGAATTTAGTTGAGGATTCATTAATAAATGTGATGGATGCAATCAATTACGATGTTAGTAAAAGCTATTTACATAAGGATTTTTATTTTTTAAATAATTTAATTGAATATACACGTGAGAATTTTAAAGATGATTTGAATAAGTTTAATAATGAAGTCATAAATCTTTTAGAAAAAAATGATGTTGAAACACTTTCAGTTAATTCAGTTAAATTTTATACACTAATAAATTCGTTATTATACTTTGTAAGTTTAAATAAAACCACAGATACAAATAAAAAATATACGGAATTTTTTAGATCAATTTTTGATTTACCGTTTAATGAAAAAATAATAGCAAGTCCAACTGTAAATTTAAATTATGATTCGTCATTTAAACTATTAGCTAGATTACTTATTAAGTTTATAAAATTAAATGATGAAGGATATAGTATTTCAGTAGAAAAATTAAGAGAATTTGTTTGTATTTTAGATGGGAATTCAGAATTAAAAAAGAACTTGTTAGATAAACTAGAATGTTTTCCTAATCAAATGCTTGAATTAAAATCTCAATCAAATCTCAAGTTAGATCGTATAAATGATGAAGATTTTAAAACAATGTATTTAGATATCACAACTAAAGAAATTAGAAGTGATTTAATATTACAGGATTTCGACGAGTTTGTTCAGCATGAAAATACAATTACAGGTATACAAATAGGTGATGAAATAGAGAGAACTTTAAGTCCTAATAAAGTTTTCTTTCCCATTAATGATAGTAATGTGAATAATTTGCCAATATTACTTGACTTAATTCAATTTATGTCTAAGCCAAATTCTAATTGGACGCATTGGCTTCCTAATTTAAGTAAGGTAAAGGAAGAAATCTTAATGCATAAATTTCAAGATGAAAATACTAGATTAAGTCTTTTTAATATTCTCTCAGAATCAATGGATAAGATTAATTTATTAGGGGAACTTGCAAAAATAGATGATTTAGATAGTCTAATAATAGCAGGTAAAGAGAAGCAAAAAGAGGAGGCAAGGAAAAATAATCATTTAATTTATATAAAGGAAATAGGTTTAAAAATTCAGAATATTATTGAGCATCAATTAGATGAATCACTTGCTGAAAACATTAACATTTCAGAGTCTTTGTCAGATGAAAAATTACTTTCAGAAGAACAGAATGGACAAGATTTTATAATTTATAAATCAGGTATTCCAATATACTACATTGAAGTTAAATCAAGATGGGATTCAGAAGGCATTGTCGCTTTAAGTAAAAGGCAAGTTGAATGTTGTGGTAAAAACAAAGATATTTATGCTGTTATAACCGTGAATGTGGCTGATTATAAATCAAGGAATAAATTAGTAGATGAAAATATTTCATTTGAAGATTTGTATCAAGATATATACGTAAATATTGATTTGGGGAAAAACTTCGAAGAATTAATAAAACAAAATCAACAGTTTGAAAAAATTGCAGAAAACACAAAATTAATTGAATACAGAGGGCATATACCGCAAGATAGAATCAAAAATAAAAGTATTGATTTTAATTCTTTTATAAATATTATTAAATCCATTTTAATAAGTTAATTGTTATTATTTACAAACTATAAATGAGAATCTCATTCATAACTACTTTTTTCAATTGTGATTTGTGATTTAAAACCAATAAATAATTATAACAAAGATTTTTAATTTACTAATTAGTAATCTTAAAAGGTTGCATAACAAAAATAAAATTCAAGTTGATGCGCACAAGCGAGACGCTCGCGCCAGCAAAACAATAAAATTCCATAAAGTTTGTCATTTCGACGAAGGAGAAATCCCCACGAGAAACTCGACAAAGATTGAACTTTCGTTGCGGAGTTACTTGCGAAGATTTCTCCTTCGTCGAAATTGTAAAAGTCACTTATTTCGGTAACGGATTTATCATTTCAATTGGTCTTTTTCCGTCAATACCTTGATGTGGTCTTTCATGGTTATAATAATATAAATATTGCAATAGCTCTTCTTTTAATTCTTCTTGAGAATCAAAATCCGTATCCCTTAATAAATCATCTTCGAGAGTTCTCCAGAAACGTTCAACCTTGCCATTTGTCTGTGGTCTGTAAGGTTTTGTGTACCTATGAGTAATTCCTAATTCCATCAGCATTCTCTCAAAAGGATGCTGATATTTTTGTTTACTTGTTTTGATTCCAAATTCAGGTCCATTATCAGACAATACTTCTTCAAATTTTATCTCATAATGATCACTCAGGATGTTTAAACATTTTAATGTGGCAAACATAACGGTTAAAGCGGTAATATCAGGAATCACTTCAGCCCAGGCAATCCGGCTGTAATCATCAATTACACAAACTAAATATCGTTTTTTACTTTCTCCTCTTATGATACTTTTACTTAAGTGATGACAATCAATATGCCCAAGTTCTCCCATTCTTTCCTTGATTATTTTTTGATGATTCTTTTTAATCTTCGGAGTTAATCTATTGATTTTATTACGTTTTAAAATATTATAAACTCCAGAATATGATGGTGTATGCTTTCCTAATTTGGGCCTTAAGATACTAACAATTTCATATTTGTTGTTTCCTTTTTCTCGTAATTCAATTACTTTCTGCTCTATAAAAGCTAGCGGTCTTCTGGTTTTATATCTGGGACCTCGTTTCTGAGGAAGCAGATCCAATGATTTCCCACTTTGCTTATATCGATTATAATACTTTAAAAAACTCTTGCGGCAAGTGTCATTTGCTGCATAAAAATCCATTACCTTTTTATACAAAGGATGAGTTTTATTTTTTACCTGCTCATATTCTTTTATTAAAAAACGATACTTCTCTAAATAGTTTCGTTCTAAAGTGGAATCCTGACTATTATTTCTCATCGTAACAAAATTTATTAAAGTTAAATTTTGTTACCGAAATATCTAACCTTTACAGAAATGACAATATTGTGGTTATTTTTATGAAGTTTTAAAAGAGTTCCAGAGGAACGAAACATATTGTAGGGATGGATTTTAATCCGTTCACGGCGACAAATTCCGTAATCTCCGCCTGCGTCAGCAGAAGTAAAAGATTAAAAAGCTTAATAAAAATTACCTTGAAACTTCGTTTAACGTATTCATTAGTGGTCGAAGGTCATAATACATTTGTCTGGTATCTTCTCCAATATCATTTTCAGAAAGAAATTTAAAACCTAATGTTTCATAAAAGCCAAGTGATTTTTCGTAGGCATCTACAGTTAATAATTGACAAGCGCATTTGCTATTTTGTTCTAATGCTAAATCAATAACAAAATTTACAAGAGCTCTGCCAATTCCTTTCCGTTCTTTTTTTGTAATCTCACAAACGGCTAATCTACCTATTTTTATAGCTGGAAATTGTCTCAAATGTCGTTTAGGATGATTGATGATTTCTTTTATCAATCGCTTAAAAGCATTTTTAGAAGCAAAATTATTTTCCTGAACAGCCAAAGCATCATTATATATGCTTAGATATGCAATAGTCTTATTTTCGTTTTCAAGCAAATAAGTAGTGGCAAGTAAATCTTTTTTATAAGGAATTGCTTTATCGTTAAGAAAACTATTTAAATCAATATCACCACACTCAAAAGGTTTAATATTTGTTGTGGGGTTTAATTCGAAAAATGAAAATCCTGTAAAAGGCATTAATTGACTTTTAGAAGTTCTTTTAAAGAGCCAGCATCAGTTCGAATTTTGGCTAAAGAGTCGACACTAACTTTTCTATCTTTATTAAATTCGATAGTTTTATAAAAGTCAACCGCTTCTTTACCTTTTAAAACAGGAGTATTTTTAATAGGCTTTGCCATAAGTTTATTTCTTTGATTAAATGTAAGAAGTTTTTTTTGAAACTAACTTCATACATGAATTATAAAAAAAGATCTTCTCTAAAAGAATTCTTTTATTCGTTTCAAAAGTACGAACAAAAATTAGATTAGTATCTTTTTTTGCTTAAAAAGTAAAAATATTCTTATGTTTTAAAATTAATCTTCTCCAGTTTGCCTCAGCAGAAGACACAACAATATTGCGAATATTTATGATGAAGTTTTACAAAGAGTTCCAGAGGAACGAAACATATTGTAGGGATGGATTTTAATCCGTCCATGATAAAGATTGTAGAGACGGATTTTAATCCGACCACAACGATAAATTTCGTAATCAAAATCCGTTTGCTTGCGTAATCAAAATCCAGTTTTTACGGCAATAAAATCAGCAGAAGATTATTCACCAACCATTTCCTCAACATAACTCAAAAACTCAAATTCATCCAAAGGAAACATCTGCACAACAGTTTCTAGAATCAAACTCACGTTTATAGATTCGTGTTTTTTTGGTCGATTTTATGCATATCGTGATCTAGTGCCAGAATGCATAATTTTAGCATATCGGTAATGACACAACCTAGTTCCAGATAATTGATAATTTTAAATTGAACTGTATAAGTATTTTTGCTATTTGTTGGTTTTAGAGTTGTAAAATATTGAGCGGTTAATCTTTTAAGTTTTGCTAATTTTTCAATTTCATTTGCTTCCATAAGGCGTATATTTTTAATTTGTTTATTGTTAATCGTTTTTATAATTTAATATAATAAAAATCTTACTTTTGTTTAACTTGGCGAAGGAAGCGATAGATTGTATGTTACCAAACCTGTTTGGCGGGTATCTGAACAGTCGAAATAAGTTTTTTACCAGTTGAAGTTTTTCACACTTAATTATTATCTTTGAATTATGAGCACACTTACAAAACCAAATCATATAGGGCGAAAAATAAGCCGTATTCGTGAACTTCGTGATATGAAACAGGAAGCTTTGGCACTTGCTTTAGGAATAAGTCAGCAAACGATATCGGCTATTGAAAACAGCGAAACAATAGAAGAAGAAAGACTTGCTGAAGTTGCAAAAGCACTTGGTGTAACGGTTGAAGCGATTAAAAGTTTTTCAGAAGAAGGAATGATTAATTATTTCAATACATTTAATGATTCGGATAATAATTTTAATCATTATAATACATGCACTTTCAATCCTTTAGATAAATTAATGGAAACTGTAGAAGAAAACAAAAATCTTTACGAACGTTTGCTTCAGGCGGAAAAAGATAAAGTCGAATATTTAGAAAAATTACTAAAGCAGAAATAAAGATATTAATTCAAAAACCTTTCAGAAATGAAAGGTTTTTTTATTTTAGTGTTATGAAAAACACGATCTATTGTATTCTATTTCTTTTGGTTACGGCTTTTGGTTTTGCTCAGGATAAGCAATTGTTACAAACGGGAATTATTATCGATTCGGTTAAAGTTGCAAGCAATCCAACGGAATCGTATGCAATATATTTCCCTAAAAAATACGATGCGAAAACTCCATTGGCGTTGGTTTTTATTTTTGAACCATCCGCGAGAGGCAAAATGGGGATTGAGCCTTTTATTCTGGCTGCCGAAACTTATAATTATATTTTGGTATGTTCCAATACTTTAAAAAATGGATCGACCCAAAATAATATCAGTATTGCCAATAGATTATTTGATGATGTATTGCAAAACTACGCTGTTGATACTTCACAACTTTATATATCGGGTTTTTCGGGCGGTGCAAGATTAGCCAGTTATTTCGGGATATCTACGAGCGTTTTTCAAGGAGTTATTGCTTGTGGAGCTTCTTTTACGGGTACGGATAAATTTATACCGCCGTCAAATAATTTCTCGTATGTTGGAATGGTTGGAGATAAGGATATGAATTATCAGGAAATGATAAAAAATAAAGAATGGCTGGATAAATCAAGGATTGTAAACACACTTTTTGTTTCTCACGAAGATCATGTTTGGCCTAAACAATCTGAAATGCTTCGGGCATTTGACTGGTTGGAAATTCAGGCGTATCGAAAAAATTTAAAACCAAAGAACGATACAATCATCAAACGAATTTATGATAAAAATTTGCAAATTGCCGATAGTTTAAAGGCAAATAAAGAAATGGTTCTTTCGATGAATGCCTACGAAAAAGGGATTACTTTTTTGAATACAAATGAAGACAATTTTCTAAGAACTAAGATTTCCGAAATCAAAAAGTCCAGAGAATATAAAGATGAAATTGCAAAAATAGAGAAGATAAAAGTTTTGGAAAACGAGATTTTAGATAAACTTTGGCTTCGTTTTGACCAGGAATTAAAATCGGCTAAAAGTAATACTAATTTTAAGTTTTGGAAATCTGAAATTAAAGATTTGAATGCGATGAAGTTAGACAACAAGAATGTTTTGGCCCAAAATATGGCTATTAGAATATTGTTTTCGTTTCAGATTTCGGTTTATGAAGCCGGGCAGGAAAATAAAAGAAACCAACAAAATGACAAGTTTACTTATTGTCAGAATTGTATAAAATTATCACTGAGACAAATTAGAGAAAAGTCAAGATTCCAGAGCAGTGAAGGGGAAATAAGTAAAATGGACAACTATAATGGAATAACTTTTTTATTTTGAAATATTGATAAAATATTTCTATTAATATAAGATTTATCTTTCTTTTTTAAATACATTTGTACTTTGGTAAAATATCTTAAATTTATAGGATTGTAATCAAATAAATTAAATTATTTCAATAAAATTGAGCATGAAAGAGCAAGAATCGATACAGATATTTGACGAAAAAAGAGTAAGAACTGTTTGGATTCAAGATGAAGAAAAATGGTATTTTTCTATTATTGATGTAATAGAAGTTTTAACAAATTCTGATAGATCAAGAAAATATTGGAATGATTTAAAAAGTAAACTAAAAAAAGAAGGTAGTGAAGTGTCCGATAAAATCGGACGTTTGAAATTAGAGTCTTCCGATGGAAAAATGCGTTTAACGGATGTGGCTGATACTGAACAATTATTTCGTTTAATACAATCAATCCCTTCTCCAAAAGCCGAACCATTTAAACTGTGGCTTGCTCAAATTGGTGTAGAACGTTTGGATGAAATGCAAGATCCGGAACTTTCTATAGATCGGGCTTTAGATCAATATTTGCAATTAGGGTATTCAGAAAGTTGGATAAATCAACGATTAAAAAGTATTGAAATTCGTAAAGAATTAACTGATGAATGGAAAAACAGAGGAATAAAAGAAGCCAGCCAGTTTGGGACTTTAACGGATATAATTTCTAATGCCTGGTCAGGAAAAACAACCAAAGAATATAAAATACTCAAAGGATTAAAAAAAGAAAATCTAAGAGATAATATGACAAATACCGAATTGATTTTGAATATGCTGGCAGAAGCATCTACAAAAGATATTTCGGTTGCAAATGAACCGGAAACTTTTGATGAAAATAAAGAGGTAGCCCAACAAGGCGGTAATGTTGCTAAAGTTGCTTTAAAAGAATTAGAATCTAAAACAGGAAAGAAAGTTGTGACTTCGCTTAACGCTAAAGATTTTTTGAGAAATCAGATAAAGAAATAATATTCTCTGGAGAAATAAACGCTTATAAAAAGTATTAGTTATCGGTGATGTTTTTGTATGTAAATGCAAAATGTTTAATTATTTTTTGCTGTTTTATAGTTTTACAAAATCTTTCAGAAATGAAAGGTTTTTTGGTTTCTGCAAAAAATGAAATGCCCAAAGAAATTGAAAGTTTAGAATTATTGTTATTTTAATTATAAACGAGAAATATTTAATAAAATTAAAAGTGTAACGTATTGTCACGGTTTGAAAAAGATAAATTTTATGTTGTATATTTCACATTAAAAACAAATCCTGAAACCAAATGAGTTTAGTTAATTATTCTAATGAAAAACTATTTGAAAGACTTTTAAATAATAAGTCGAGTAAAAATTATTGGAACTTCATTACTGAATTAAGAAAGCGAAAGGATAATGATATTTTTGAAAAAAGCGTAGAATTAACGAAATCAGAAATAGTTAAAGAAAAAATTATTGGTATAAATATATTGGCTCAATTTGGGTTTCCGAGATTGCATTTGAAAGAAATTTTGAAAATATATTTCGATTTACTCAAAACCGAAACCGATAAAAATGTAATTAGTTCCATACTTTACGGAATTGGACATAACAACGATAATTTAACCGATAAACAAATTAATGTAATTTGTGCTTACAAAGATCATAAAAGTGTAACTGTAAAGTATGCTTTGGTTTATGCAATTCTCGCTATAGATAAAAACAAAACTATAAATACTTTGATAGAATTAAGTAAAGATAAGGATTCGGATATTAGAGATTGGGCAACTTTCGGAATCGGAACACAAATTGAAACCGATACGCAAATAATCAGAGAAGCTTTGTGGGAAAGAATAAACGATACCGATACTACTACGAGACTTGAAGCTATTGTTGGCTTAGCCAAAAGGAAAGACGAGAATATTAAAAAGATTCTAAAGAAAGAGCTTTTGGAAATAGATGAATTTGGTTCCTTAATTTTAGAAGCAATAGAAGAATATAACGATAAGGATTTTATACTTTTAATCGAAGAACAGATTGAAAGAAATCAAAAACTTAAAAAAGTAGAGGAGGATTGGTTATTAGAAACTTTAGAAAAATTAAAGCAATAATCAGAGGTTCTTACATTGCCAAATGCTAAAGATGTTTTGAAAAAACAAATAGAAAAAATATTAAGACATAAAAAAAAGCATCAGCCACGCTGATGCTTTTAATCTTTAAGGCAAAAAAGACAAATTAACGGCGAAAAGCTGGGCTTTGGTTTACCGTGTCGTCAAGCTTAGCTGCTTTTACTTTTTTAGTTGCAACTTTAATTTCGTGTTTAACAACTTTGCTGTTTTCTTTTACTTCTAATACATAAGTTCCAGCAGGAAAACCTTCTAAACTTATTGTTTTTGAAATCTCTAATTTGTCTGCAGCAGAATCTCCTGTGTAAACTAAATTATTATTTTCATCAAAAATAGAGAAAATTGATTTTTCAACGGTGTTGATAGCAAAGCTAACCACTTTTCCGTTTCCGGTTCTTATATTCAAAATATAATCACCTTTTCCATCAATTGCATAAGTAAAAATCGTTGTTAAAAATAAGGCAACAACTAAGCCCATTTTGGTAAATTTTGTCATGTCTTTTTTAATTGTTTATTACTATTTTGTGGAACGCCCAAAACTACAAATAGAAATTTAATTTTATGCAAAAAAATCACTTTTTTATAAGTGTAAATTGCTGAATTAAAGATGTTTCTGCGTTTTATCTGAACTATGTACGTAATTACTGGGTTCGTGGATGTTTTTTAATGCATTTTTTTAATGGCGTAAAAATCAGCCTTTTGAAATTATTAAGAATAGCTTTCCAAAAAAAGATGGTTTGAAAAAAGTTAGTAAAAAATGAGCATAAAAAAACAGCTCAAGAACGTCAGAAGAGCTGTTTTTTGAACATTATTATTTGCATTTTTCACATTATTTAATCTCACATTTATGCTTAATATTTAACTGCAAATTTTTTTCTGTATTGTGTGTAATTTTACCGCAAAGGCGCAAAGGTTTTTTATTAAGGATTATGTGTATTAAACGCAAAGTTCGCAAAGCTTTGTATTGATAAAGTTTTTGTTCTGGCTTGTGTGTATTAACCGCAAAGTGCGCAAAGGTTTTTTTTTATTAAGGATTATGTGTATTAAACGCAAAGTTCGCAAAGCTTTGTGTTGATAAAGTTTTTGTTCTGGTTTGTGTGTATTAACCGCAAAGTGCGCAAAGGTTTTTTTATTAAGGATTATGCATATTAAGTGCAAAGTTCGCAAAGCTTTGTGTTGATAAAGTTTTTGTTCTGGTTTGTGTGTATTAACCGCAAAGTGCGCAAAGGTTTTTTTATTAAGGATTATGCATATTAAACGCAAAGTTCGCAAAGCTTTGTGATGATAAAGCTTTGCGAACTTTGTGTTTGCTAAGCGCGAAACAAAACAAAAAACTTTGCGCGCTTTGCGGTAAAAAACCTTTTGCGGTAAAACCAAAACCATTAAGTTAAATGCAAAAAAAAAACAGCTCATAACGTCAAAGGAGCTGTTTTTTGAACACTATTATTTAAATTTTTCACATTGTCTAATCTCACTTTTAGACTTTATGAACTTACACTTTTTTAGCGTGCGGCAACACTTGTATTTTTAGCAGAAAAACCTGCTTTGTAAACTGATGAAACTGCTTTTTTAGATAAAACTGTAGCATCTTCAGTTATTACAATTTCATGTCTCACTTTTTTTACATTATCTTCAACTTCTAAGAAATAAGTTCCCGCAGGAAATTCTTCTAAGCTAAAAGTTCTCAAAATCCCATCTTTACCCGTAGCTGATTCAGAATAAATTAGAGTACCATCTTTGTCGTAAATTGCTAAACTGGCTTTTTTTAACTGATTAAGAGCAAACGTAATCACTTTTCCATTCGATTTAATTACGTGAAGATTAAAATCCTCATTCCCGTCGATTGCATAAGTACTCATTCCGGTGAAAAGTACAGCACATACTAAACTTAATTTTAAAATCTTTTTCATGGTATTTAGTTTTTAAATTAATAGTTCTAATTCTCTGATGCTAAATTACTTATGAAACATATGTATTCTCACAACTCTATTGGCCGATTTCGATGCTATATTCTCATTTACGAAACCGTTATAGGTTAAAGTTTGAATTATAATTAGCATATTTGTTAATTCGTTTATTATTTTTCAATGTTTTGTTTGAATTAAGAGAAAGTAAATTTATCTGTATTTCTTACAAAATAGCGAAGTGAAATTTAACTGAAATATGTTTTTTTACCGCAAAGCGCGCAAAGATTTTCTTTATAAAAAGTTTTGTACAAATGTAAAGTTCGCAAAGCTTTGTGTTGATAAAGCTTTGCGAACTTTGTGTTTGCTAAACGCGATACGGGATAAAAATCTTCGCGCACTTTGCGGTAAGATAATGATAACAATAACCACAAAGCTTTGAGTTGATAAAGCTTTGCGAACTTTGTGTTTGCTAAACGCGATACAGGATAAAAATCTTCGCGCAATTTGCGGTAAGATAATGATAACAATAACCACAAAGCAGATATTGATAAAGCTTTGCGAACTTTGTGTTTGCTAAACGCGATGCAGGAGAAAAATCTTCGCGCGCTTTGCGGTAAAAAATACACTTTGCGGTAAAAAACCTTTGCGGTAAAAAAAATAAAAAAGTAAAGAGCAAAAAAAAACAGCTCAATAACCACAAAGAGCTGTTTCTAAAACTATACAGTTTTTAAACTTTACTAACTATCTAACCTCATTTTTATACTGTATGCGAGTATAAACTTTTCTAGCGTACTGCTACGCTTGTCTTGTCTGCAGAGAAACCTGCTTTATAAACTGATGAAATTGCTTTTGATGATAAAACCGAAGCTTCATCAGTAATTGTAATTTCGTGTCTTACTTTTTTTGCGTTGTCTTCAACTTCTAAGAAATAAGTTCCTGCTGGAAATTCTTCTAAGCTAAAAGTTCTTAAGATTCCGTCTTTTCCTGAAGCTGATTCAGAATAAAGTACAGTACCATCTTTATCATAAATTGTCAAGTTTGCTTTTTTTGTCTGATTCATTGCAAACGTGATTAATTTTCCACTATTCTTTAATACGTGAAGATTAAAATCATTACTTCCGTTATCATTACCATCAATTGCATAAGAACTCATTCCTGTAAAAAGCACTGCAAATACTAAACTAAATTTTAAGATCTTTTTCATAACTATCGTTGTTTAAATTTTACTTCTAATTTTCTGATGCTAAATTACCTCGGTAGTTATTATTTTTTCACAACTGTATTTTCCTATTTCGATGCTATATTCTCATTTACGAAAGCGTTATAGGTTAAAATTTGAATTATTTTTCGTGTTTTAGTTAATTCAGTTATTATTATTTAACCTTTTCAAATTTATTAACATTTTTTGAATAATCCAATATTCTTACAAAAATTACTAGATTTTTATAAAACGGCTTTTAAAATGAGATATATTGAAAAAATCAAGGATAAAAATACGGGTCTCGAAAAAATAACTTAATAATCGTGTTTTGTGATTTTATTTTTCGATTACTTTTCGTGCAATATTCTCAGTTACGAAACCGATATAGGTTAAATTTTGAGTTATTGTAGGTGTTTTTGTTAAATTTGCTATTATTTTTTAAAGATATTATCATGAAGACAATCGCCCCAGCTCTTGAAGTGATATCAAACTCCTACGGAAGTTCTTTTACCTACACTAAACACGCCGAAAAGACCAATAGTAAAGCTCATTTATGGCATTACCATCCGGAGATTGAATTGGTTTATATAAACGGTGGAGCAGGGAAAAGACAAATAGGAAGCCATGTTTCTTATTATACCAACGGTGATTTGATCTTGATAGGTGCTAATTTGCCACATTGTGGTTTTACGAACGAACAAACGGGAAACACGAACGAAACCGTTATTCATATTAAACCGGAGTTTTTAGGGAATGATTTTTTTATCGCCCCAGAAATGAGAAAGGTTCAGAATATCTTTAATCAGTCTAAAGGAGGAATTGCTTTTGGTGGTGAAACTAAAAAACAGATTGGTAAGAAAATCGAAATGATGGAAAACCAACTTCCGTTTGAACGATTATTGACGCTTTTGAGTATTCTGGACGAATTAGATTCATCTAGTGATTATACAGTTCTAAATGCCGATGGCTTTTCATTAGAATTGCAAACTCAGGACAGCGATAGAATTAATGTAGTTTTTAATTATGTGAAAGATCATTTTCAGGAATCAATTGCTATAGATGAGGTTTCGCGTTTGGTGAGTATGACAACGCCTTCTTTTTGTCGTTATTTCAAAAAGATTTCAAATAAAACTTTTACTGAATTTGTAAACGAATACCGTTTGGTTCATGCTTCAAAACTTTTGGCAGAGAAACCAATGAGTATAAATGAGGTTTGTTACGAAAGTGGTTTTAATAATTTCAGTCACTTTAGTAAATCATTCAAACAATATACAGGTAAAAGCGCTTCGCAATACCGTCTTGAACACAAGATTATAATTAGTTAAGATGATTGCCCACGGGTTTTACGGATTTAACTGATTGTCGCAGATATTCTTTTGCCACTAATGTCACGAATTTACACTAATTCAATTCGCGGAAAAAAGATAAATCAGTGAAAACCCGTTCCATCCGTAAAATCCGTGGGTAAAAAAAGATGCCCAGCATTCTATTAATGATAATTAATGAAATTCGAAGAAAAAAAATCAGTGAAAACCCGCTCAATCCGTAAAACCGGTAGGCAAAAAAATATCACAAATTCATAATCCGAGCAGAGAAAAACTGGTCGGATTTTTCATATAATTAATTCGAAAAAAGGGTATATTTACAACCCTTAATCGAAAAATTATAAATATGAAAAACTTTAAGATCTTAGTATTTACGGTTCTTTTGTGCGCCTCGTCTTTGAGTTATGCAGCAAAAGTAGATACTCTACAAGTTGCCAGTACAGCAATGAGCAAAACCTACAAAGCTGCTGTTGTATTGCCAAATTCGTATGCTAAAAGCAAAACAACATATCCGGTTATGTATTTATTACATGGTGCTTACGGGCATTTTAGTGACTGGTTGAAAAATACACCCAATAAAAAATTAGTTCAAAATCTATCTGATCAATACAATATTATTATTGTAATGCCTGAAGGTGAAACATTTAGCTTTTATCTGGATAGTCCAGTAAATAAAGGAAGTCAGTTTGAGACTTTTATTACGCAGGAAGTTATTCAGAAAGTAGATAAAACATATCGAACCATAAGCAATAGAAGCGGAAGAGTTATTACGGGACTTTCTATGGGCGGTCACGGTGCTTTATATTTATCGGCCAAACATCCTGATTTGTTTTGCGCAGCCGGAAGTATGAGTGGTGCAGTTGATATGAGTGTAATGCTTAATAGAGATTCTTCGGCTCAGGTAGTGAAATTAATGCAGCCGGTTTTTGGAGATAAAAGCGATAGTTCAGAAATGTATGCGCAATATGCAGTTATGAATATGCTTGATAAAATTAAAGCCAACAAATTACCGCTAATTATAGATTGTGGAGTTGACGATTTTTTAATAGAACCCAACAGAGAATTACACCGAAGATTGGTTTATAACAAAGTAGAACACGATTATACAGAACGTCCTGGAGCTCATACTTGGGATTATTGGGAGAATTCACTGCCTTATCATGTATTATTTTTTAATAAAATATTGCTTAAAAATCAGTTAGTTGTGAAAAAATAACAAAGAAATTTTAGCCGACTCCCTACAAAAAGCTTTTTTTGGTTTGATTTTTGGTTTACCTTTATATATAAACTTAAAAAAAATATGTTATGAAAAAGATACTTACCTTATTCGCAGTTGTTGGACTTTTCGCATTTTCTAGTTGTGAAGGACCTGAAGGTCCACAAGGACCTCCGGGAGATCAAGTAGTGGCTCCAGTTTTTGAGAGAGAAGTAGATTTTAATCCTACTGGATACTCTGTAATAATTCCTTTTATTGCGCCGATCTACCCATATGATGTTGTTTTAGTTTATCATTTGTATGAAGTTAATAATGGAAATAAAGTTTGGAGATTAATACCTCAAACATATTATATGAGTGATGGAGGTGCATTAGATTTTAATTATGATTTTACAGTAAATGATGTAAGTATTTGGCTTGCAGCAGATTTTCCATTAAATACGTTGTCTTCTGATTGGACTCAAAATCAAGTATTTAGAATTGTTATCGTTCCTGGTGAAAAACTTGCTACTGGTAAATCTGTTAATAAAATGGACTACTCAGATTATAGTGCAGTTATCAAAAAATATAATATTGATGATAGTAATGTTAAAAGAGTGAAATTGTAATCAATTTGTATTAAAATAAAAAAGGAGATCGTATGATCTCCTTTTTTATTTGTATTGTTAACGACGTGGTGGAGTTTTTATTTCAACGTTAAGTGATGGGTCAAATGGTTTCTCGCTAATATTTATTAAAGGTAAGGTCATTGTATAGTCATTTGTTGATATAGGTGTTCCGTAGCCAGGAGTGCTAGTGAAAGGATGTAATGAAATTACTAAAGCATTCTTTTTTTCCGTTGGGGAGAATTTAAAATTTATTGTTCTTTGTATTACAGCTCGACTATCTAGCGTGTAGGATCTTGTGTAATTGACAAGATAAGAATCATATCCAGACATAACATATCCGTAAATATTATTTATGCCGTTTTTACCGCAAGATTTTTTTTCATCGGGAACAATAACTCCGTCATCTTTTAATTGTGCAAAAATTGTAGGATATCCATCACTATATGCGTTATTAATTAAACGTTTATTATCGTAAAAAGTGACTTTAAGAGAGATTTCATAGGTTACACTTGCTTTAAAGGGATACTCTATTGAAATTGCAGAACCATTGTTATTATTATCATGCCAAATTTTTCCTGTTCTATCAGTACTTTTTTCTTCTTGATTACTTGCAAATAAAACTAATGAGTTGTAATAAATATTATGGTGAGTTGTTCCGAAACCACGTATTAAATATCCATTTTTATCATATGGTATTGAGCCATATACACCATCATCTGTAAAGTAGGAATTACCGTTATTGTATCTTTTAACTGTACAGCCGCTTTTTGTTGAACCACCAATACCATAGTCAAATTTTAAAGTAACAGATTGTTCTGAAGTTTTTGAAGTCAAATTAGTGACTTCATTTGTTTTCTCTGGAATGTCATATACAAATATGGGCTTTTTCGGTTTTGAGCCATCAGTAATTTCAGAGTAATATTCTATATCTCCATTAATAATGTATAATTGCATTGGGTTATTAAGCGCTTGTTTTTTTGAAGATAAATCTTCTTTACTGTCACAGCTTGTGATAATAAAGATTAACAATAAATAATAGGAAATTTTTCTCATGATAAATGGTTTTAAGGTTTATAGTGAGCTAAATGTATCGCTCAACACAGCTAGATCTTGCCAGTAAAAGATTTAATAATAACATTATAAGGTATTTAATAATAATGAGGTATAAAAAAAGGAGATCAAAACGATCTCCTTTTTTATGTTGCAGAATTTTATTTTTTAATTACTTTTTATAAAAGTTACCCCAGCATTTCTTCTTGAGCCTAATCCTGTTTGAACAGTTATAAAATAGGTTCCAATAGGCAGACTAGAAACATCGATACTAATTACGTTTGGACTTACAGTCGAAAAATTATTAGAATTTACAATAGTTCCCATTGCATTTGCTACTGTTATTGCTGTATTCGATAAAGTATAATCAGTTCCTTTGTATTCAATGTTTATAATTGATGAGGCAGGATTTGGATATGCAATTAATGTTGCAGCTCCGTAGTCACGTCCTGATCTTACATATATCTCATTACTATACGATTTTGTACTTGCATCAGAATAATTTCCATTACTATTTGTAGTTCTATAAGTAATTGTTGCAATACGTCTGTAGTTATAAGTAGTTTGAACAGATTGACTTGTTCCTCTTGGGCCAGTTGTTACTGTGTATTGTAAAGGTACAGGAAGGCAATCTTTTGATGTTGCTCCATTAATATTAGTCCAGGCTCCATATTGAGAAGGTCTAGCGCTTAGTATGGTTTGATTCTGCCATTGGTACGTTATATTTAAAATTTGAATATTTGCACCATTTGGATTTTCAACAGATGGAGTTACACCAGTAATTACTGATGGCTTTTCTACTTCTGAAGGGCCTTCGGTTAAAACCTGATCACAGCAAATAATATTGTTGTTCTTTACTGTTCTTGGTATAATTTTTAGAAAATTACTAACTCTTTGAATGTCTTTGTAAATTGCGATTCTTCTAACTACGAAGTAATTGTCGTCTGTAGTTGACATGTTTTCCGGAGTGAAATTCTCTAAAGTTGAACCGTTTTCATTTGGTAACGTTACCCAAGTTCTAAAATAATTAGAATCATTGTAATTTGTTTTTGCATATTGCCATTCATATCGGTCTAAATTATCATAAGTATCTCCTCTTTGAGCAACGTGATAAGGATCTGCAAGAATGTTTAAGTTTACTTGATCTGCTCCTCTGCCATTACCGCTTCCGTATATTGATTTTGGATTTGTATTTGTAATTTCAGCAAAACCATTTGCATCTTTAGCGCCTTCAATCGAGATTTCATTTGAAGTTATTGGAGAAGGAATTATTCTGATGTTTACAGGATTGCTATCATTAAAAGGGAAATCGTTACCTAGTCTTCTTTTATAAGTTCCAGGTTCTGTTACGTAATCTGTAATTAATATATTAGACTTATTTGTAGAATAGTTAGGGCCATTGTATGTAGCATTAGGAAATTGACCGCCAACAAGTTTAAGCCATGAAGTTGAAACTTTTGAAGGATCAACTGTACTAGCGATCATTGGAGCTGGTCTATCTCCATATCGTACGTCTTGATCACAGCATAATGTGTTTTTGAAATTTGGAGCAGTTGGTGTTGTCGGAGGTGTTACTGGAGGAGTGGTAGGTGTGCTGCCATTTTTAATAACAGATACATTGGCACTCTTGTAAACAATACCCGAAAAGCTTTTGTATTGTGCGGAGATAGATCCTCCTGAAACATTAAAAGAACTTAGGCTTAATGTGATTACAAAGCTTATCGTTGCAGAATTTCCTCCTGAAAAGTTTGTGATTCTTTCGAACCCTCCTTCGGCTACAACTGGAGTAATTGCATTATCTTTGGTAAACCAGATACTAAGCGTACCTTCGGTTCCTACAGGGATTGGAGAATCTATTTTTACAGATAAAGAAACACTTGATCTGTCTACAGATTCAAGATTTATAGGGCTTGTACTCGCTACGCTTTTGCCGTTAACGACAAGCGGTGTAATAGTAACTTTTTGTCCAAACATTAAAGTGTTTAGAAAAAACAGGAAAATAAAAGGAATGTAATTTTTACTCATAATAAAGTTTTGATTATTTATAATAAGTAAAAATAATAAATTGGTTAGGTATAATCTTATTTTTTAATTTTAAAACATAAGATTTGTTTTATATTATGATATTGTGTTAAAATAATGCACATAAAAAAGGAGATCAAAACGATCTCCTTTTTTATGTTTATATATTTTAGAAAAACTATTCATTATCTGAATCTGTAAGTTCTTTTTCTTCTCCGAATTTTAGAGAAACCAAAATTCCCACTAAAAGCGAAAGTGCAATAAATCCTAAAGAAGCCCATTCCGGAACGTGAATAAAATCATGAAGAATCATTTTTAATCCAACAAAAGCAAGAATAGCAACTAAACTATATTCTAAGAAACTGAATTTTGCCAGCATATTCGCCAGGAAGAAATACATAGAACGTAAACCTAAAATTGCAAAAATATTAGAACTAAATACTAAAAACGGATCTGATGTAATAGCAAGAATTGCAGGAACACTATCGACAGCAAAAAGTACATCCATAACTTCGATAACAATCAAGGCTACAAATAATGGAGTTGCTGCTTTTTTCGCCGTTTTTGTAGAAATGAAAAATTTCTCTCCATCCATTTCTGAAGTAATTGGAATAATTTTTCCAAGTGTTTTGTATACAAAAGAATCTTTTGGCTGAAAATCATCGTCTTCGCCAGAAAACAACATTTTTAAAGCGGTGAAAATTAAGAATGCACCAAATAAATAAGTTGTCCATGTAAATTTATTGATCAACATTACTCCAAAGAAAATCATTAATCCGCGAAAGATTACTGCTCCAAGGATTCCCCAGAATAAAACACGGTGTTGGTATTTTTGTGGTATTTTGAAAGAAGCAAAAATAATTGCGATCACAAAAATGTTGTCTACACTTAATGATAATTCAATCAAATAACCTGTAATAAACTTCATAGAAGCTAAAGCAGGTTTTAGATTGTCAGGATTTTCAATATAATCTGTTGTATAAAGCCAGTAAATAACTCCTGAAAACAAGAATGAAAGTGTAACCCAAATAAGGGTCCATTTACTTGCTTCTTTGGTACTAATAATATGAGGTGTTTTGTTGAAAACGCCTAAGTCTAAAGCAAGGATGAAAACTACCGCTAATAAAAACAAAATCCAGACTATCATGATACTTTTTTTAAATGATCTACAAAGATAGTTTTTGAAGTTTAACTTAAAAATTTATTAGTATAAATAACCTTAAAATTTACGGTTTGTCACATTGAGCGAGATCGAAATGCAAACTTGACGTGACCTTTGTCAAAGTTTAAAACTTTGACAAAGGTTTTAGTTCAAAGTTATTCTGCCAATCTTTGTCGAATCCCGCGTGTGATTTCTCCTCCGTCGAAATGACAAACTAACTTGTCAATCTTTGTCGATCATCGCGTGTGATTTGTCCCTTCGTTCGAAATGACAAACTAAACGAAAAGATTCTTATGAAAATGTTTGCCTTAGCCCCGATAGAAGTGGAAATCCTTTTGTTCCGGGGTTCGGAACAAAAGATTGGAACAAATAGCGGGATTAGCTCCCGAAAAAAATTATAGAAACCGAAATGACAAGATTGGGTTATTTACGCAAAGATAAACCCGACAGGTTTTTGAAACCTGTCGGGTTTTCCGGTAATAAAAAAAGTGCCATCAATTTGATGGCACTTTTTTTATATTCTAAACTAAGAATTACAACGCTGATTTTACAGTTTTGATAATTCTTGCAGCGATTTTGTATGGATCACCGTTTGAAGCTGGTCTTCTGTCTTCAAGATATCCTTTCCATCCTTTTTGAACAGTATATAAAGGAATTCTGATTGAAGCTCCTCTATCAGATACTCCATAAGAGAAATCGTGGATAGAAGCAGTTTCGTGTTTACCAGTCAAACGTTGGTCGTTGTAAGCTCCGTAAACTGCTATATGCTCAGCAGTAACAGGACGGAAAGCTTCACAGATTCTTTCGTAAGTTTCTTTAGAACCACATGTTCTTAATACTTCGTTAGAGAAGTTAGCGTGCATTCCAGAACCATTCCAGTCAGTATCTCCTAGTGGTTTTGGGTGATATTCGATATAGTAACCATATTTTTCAGTCAAACGATCTAATAAGTAACGAGCAACCCAAATTTCGTCTCCGGCTTTTTTAGCACCTTTAGCGAATAATTGGAATTCCCATTGTCCGCAAGCAACCTCTTGGTTAATACCTTCAAAGTTAAGTCCTGCAGCGATACATAAGTCAGCATGTTCTTCTACTAATTTTCTTCCGTGAGTGTTTTTTCCACCTACAGAGCAGTAGTACATACCTTGTGGAGCAGGATAACCTCCAACAGGGAAACCTAATGGCAATAAAGTTTTAGTATCCATGATGAAATACTCTTGTTCGAAACCAAACCAAAAATCATCATTATCATCATCAATTGTAGCTCTACCGTTAGAAGGGTGTGGAGTTCCGTCAGCATACATAACTTCTGACATAACAAGGTATCCATTGATACGAGTTGGATCAGGGTAAATTGCAACAGGAACTAATAAACAGTCTGAAGATCCACCTTCAGCTTGTTTTGTTGACGAACCATCAAATGACCAATTTCCAAGTTCTTCTAATGTTCCTTTGAAATTTTCGTGCTCTTCAACTTTAGTTTTACTTCTAAGATTTTGAGTTGGTTCATATCCATCTAACCAAATGTACTCTAACTTAATTTTAGCCATAATAATATAAATTAATTTTTTTGTTTTTTTCGTTGGGTCAAATATAGATTTATTTTTTTAGTCCCGAAAATTAGGGGGCTATTTTGTTTAGCGGAGTATAATTTTTTAGAGAAGCGCAATTTTGTTAGGGGTATATTTTATAAAAAGCAATTTTTAACACCTTTAAAAAATAAATTCGTAATAATTACGGTAGATTTTTGAATTTCTTGGTTAAGGAATTATGAAAAAATGTTTATTTAATGAATAATACTGAGGTCTTTTGTTATATTTCTATAGTTAAGATTCATTATTCTTTGCGAAAAGCTTTTTCTATTAAAAAATCATCGCTTAATTTTCTAAAATTTATCTTTAAAACAGGGCTTTTTATTGTTTATATTTGTTCCTCTTTTTTTAATTAAAATATTACGAATTTTTAAACTTATATACATGTCAACATTACGTTTCCAAGCTTTACAAGAAGCTTCTACAAGAAAGCCGGTACATTTTGAAGAAATAGATAGAAAATCTAACATTTTTGGTTCAAATGTGTTTAATGAAAAAGCAATGAAGCAATTCCTGACTTCGGATGCTTTAAAAGGAGTTAGAGATGCGGTTCAACATGGAACTAAAATAGACAGAAAACTGGCAGATTATATCGCCATGGGAATGAAAGAATGGGCATTATCAAAAGGTGTTACACATTATACACACTGGTTTCAGCCTCTTACGGGAACAACTGCTGAAAAACACGATGCTTTCTTTGAAACTTCTTACGACGGAAGCGATCCTGTAGAAAAATTTGGCGGAGCACAATTAGTACAACAAGAACCAGATGCATCAAGTTTCCCGAATGGAGGAATCAGAAACACATTTGAAGCAAGGGGTTACACAGCTTGGGATCCAACTTCTCCAGCCTTTATATATGGAACAACTTTATGTATTCCAACCGTTTTTATCGCTTATACAGGAGAAGCTTTAGACAATAAAATTCCGTTATTAAGAGCTTTGTCAGTTATGGATGAAGCTGCAACTGAAGTTTGTAAATATTTCGATAAAAATGTAAAGAAAGTTACTGCGACTTTAGGTTGGGAACAAGAATACTTTTTGATTGATAAAGCATTAGCAAATTCACGTCCGGATTTAATGATGACCGGAAGAACATTATTAGGACACACTTCTGCAAAAGGACAACAACTTGACGATCACTATTTTGGATCTATTCCTACGCGTGCCTTAACATACATGAGAGATTTAGAACAAGAATGTATGTTGTTGGGAATTCCGGTAAAAACACGTCATAATGAGGTTGCGCCAAATCAGTTTGAGTTAGCGCCAATTTTCGAAGAAACAAATCTTGCCGTAGATCACAACTCCTTATTAATGGATGTTATGCAAAGAGTGGCGGAGCGTCATGATTTTAAAGTATTATTTCACGAAAAACCATTCAAAGGAGTAAACGGTTCAGGGAAACACAATAACTGGTCATTGGCAACAGATACCGGAGTTAACTTATTGAGTCCGAGTAAAACGCCAATGAGCAATTTACAGTTTCTTACCTTCTTTATTAATACTATAAAAGCGGTTAACGATTACGAGACTTTATTAAGAGCTTCGATCGCAACAGCAAGTAACGATCATAGGTTAGGAGCAAACGAAGCGCCACCAGCAATTATCTCTGTATTTATTGGAGCACAATTGACAAAAGTTTTATCTGAATTGGAAAGCGTTACTACAGGAAAATTATCTCCGGAAGAAAAAACAGATTTAAAACTAAATGTAGTTGGTAAAATTCCAGATGTATTATTAGATAATACAGACAGAAACAGAACATCGCCATTTGCCTTTACAGGAAATAAATTTGAGTTTAGAGCTGTTGGTTCAAATGCAAACTGTTCGAATGCAATGACAACTCTAAATGCAATTGTAGCTAAACAATTAAGAGATTTCAAAACAGAAGTTGATTCATTGATCGAGTCGAAAGACATGAAAAAAGACGATGCAATTTTTAATGTTTTGAGAGAATACATCAAACAATCTAAAAAAATACTTTTTGAAGGTGACGGATATAGTGAAGCTTGGGAAAAAGAAGCAGCAAAAAGAGGTTTAAGTAATTTTAAAACCACTCCGGAAGCTATCAAAGCCAAAGTTTCGAAACAAGCATTAGATTTATTTTCGGAATTAGGAATTCTAAATCATATTGAGGCCGAAGCGCGTTACGAAATAGAATTGGAAGAATACACCAAGAAAATTCAGATTGAAGGAAGAGTTTTAGGTGATATCGCAAGAAATCACGTAATTCCAACTGCTATTCGTTACCAAAATACTTTAATCGAAAACGTAAAAGGATTAAAAGAGATCTTTGGAAAAGAATTTGAAACCATTGCAAAAGAGCAAATCGTTTTAATCAAAGAAATTTCGGGTCATATAGAAGGAATAAATACTAAAGTATTGGCAATGACCAATGAAAGAAAAAAAGCAAATCAATTAACCGATGCTCAAAAAATGGCAGAAACATATTGCAATAAAGTAAAACCTTATTTTGAAGATATCAGAAACCATTGCGACAAATTAGAATTATTAGTAGACGACGAAAGTTGGACTTTGACTAAATACAGAGAATTGTTGTTTACAAAATAACAATTACAAAACATTGGTATAAAGCCCGTCTCAAAAAGACGGGCTTTTTTTGTCATTATGTTAAAATAAGGCTTAAAGTTGTTTAAATTTAACAAATGTTTTAGGTTAATTGTAAATAAATTGTAACACGTAGGTTATTTCGTATGAATTTTTTTTTGAATTACAGTAGTTCATCGAGATAGTTTTACCTTTCATCGAAAAGTGATTAAGCTCTTGTAAAATAGCTGTTTGTACTTTATTTTGATTTCGATAAGTTTTCTAATTTTGGTCATGAGAAAGAGAAAAAGAAACATTAGGTTTCATTTTCAAATGACATTTTGTAAGCTTGATTTCCCCCAATCACACTGACCTACATAATAACTTGTATTAATAACCAATTAAATATATTTATTATGAAAAAAGTAATTTTAAGTATCTCCGCGATGCTTTTTGTTGGTGCAATCGGAACCGCACAAATTCTACCAGGAACTATTGCTCCAAACTCAAGTTATGTTAACCAAACAGGCTCTAGCCAGGATGCTTATGTTCATCAAATTGGAACTGCTCAAAGTTCTAGTGTAAAACAAATGGATTGGGATAATACATCAAAAGTTTATCAAGGAGTTTATCCATCTCAAATGACAATTCTTGGAGTTAACATTTCTCATGACAACTTAGCAGATGTATCACAAGATGGAGAACAAAACAATGCTTTTATCTCTCAAAACAACTGGAGAAATAAAGCGTACCAAACTCAGGTTGGAGACAAAAATGAGGCTACTATCTGGCAAGATGAAACAAATGTTTCTTATGGTCTTTTTACAGGTAACTTAAAAGGAGAAGACAAAGCAACGCAAACACAAACAGGTAAACACAACAAAGCAACAATCGATCAGGGAACAACTGGAAACACGTTGCCAACTGCTGCTGTATTTACAGGTATGGCTCCTTTGACAACTTCAGTTCCGGCTTCTCCTCATGGAAAAAACAAAGCTACTCAAACACAAACCGGAAGCTATGGTGAAGCTTATGCAAGCCAAGGTGGTTTAAGCAATGAGTCAAATCAAACTCAAACTAGTGGAGCTTTTGCTACTGCTGCTTCTAAAAACGTTTCTAACCACTACCAATTTGGAGATAACAACTTAGCTAACTCTACTCAAACTGGTTACAGAAACATTGAAAATGTACTACAAGAAGGTAACGGTAACCAATCTTATGGAACACAAACTGCTGCATCATTCTTCTCTACAGGAAATGTAAGTGTTGTGTTACAACAAGGAAATACCAATTTATCTAATGTGATTCAAAGTAATTAATAATGGTCCTAGAAATACATAAATATAACAGCTAAATTCTATTTAGCTGTTATATTTTAAAATCATAGAAAAATGAAAACTAGCTTTTTATATATTTTTCTTTTCACAACGCTTTTTACTGTATCAGGACAACAAAAAGAAGATACTTCAGGATTTAAACCTTATAGTTCTTCTGTGTTTGATTCTAAAGATACAGCTTTAAGCATAGTGTCATCGATTAATAAAAAAAGCACAGATCAATTACAATTAGAACAAGTGCAGCAATTTTCGCAAGGCGTAATAATTCAGCAAATAGGCGATTACAATAAAGCCAGAGCAGAAGTTGATGCTTCAGAAATTAATGTTTCGGTTTTCCAAAAAGGAGATTTTAATGAGTTATCATTAGTGAAAGATGCTAAAACAATATCTCAGAATTTCATCCAACAAGGAAAAAACAATAGTATTTCAGATTATTCCTTTCGAACAAATCTTGACATAAAAACTGAGATGATTCAAAACGGAAACGATCAAAAAATACAAAGTTATGGCTCGAATTCTATTTCAAAAGATATGAAAATCACACAAACCGGAAATGGAGCTTCAGTCATTATTTTAAACAAATTAAACTAAAAGAAATGCAATTTTTATTCAGATATATGCTCTTGGTTTTCTTGTTTTTTAGTGCTGTTTTGACAGGGCAGGTTTCAGTTCCCCAAAATCAGATAAAAGCAAAAATAGACATCGAGAAAATAGAAGATAACTTTAAAATCACAGGAACGGCAGAAAACCTAACCGATGTTCTTAAAAGTGCTTCTTATAAATTATCTGTAATAAAAAATAATGATAAAAGTAATAATCAGTCTAATAATGCCCAAGTGGGAATTTTTACATTAGAACCAAATGAAGTTAAAAAATTGTCAACCACTCAAATAAATGTGAGTACAGACGATGAGGTTATTGTGTTGCTATTGTTCTATGACGAAAACAAAGAAATAGTAGCAAAAGACAGAGTGGTTCTGGGTGAAGAAAAAAAAAAGATGATGTAATAATTATGCCCGTTGACGGATTTGAGTTAAGAGGTATCGTAACAGATGATACGAAGACCAAAATGGGAAAAGATTTTTACGATAAGTATTATTACAAATACAATGACATTGGAATAAATGCAAAAAAAATAGTTGTTATAACTGAAGAATATAGTTTTGGAAGAAATACAAAAATAACCGTCTCGATAGAAAACGAAGTTATTTATGATTTTTTAGTGCGACCGGACGATGAATTTTTAGAAGCTGTAGCTCAGGAATCAATCAATGCAACTATTTATTATTTGAAAGATTTAGAAAAACAACGCAAATATTTCACTCAGTATTAATTTTATTATTAAGGTCATGAAATTTATTTTAAGCCTCGTATTATTCCTTCTGTTTTCACCATTTATCAGATCACAAGCGTTGGTTTACAAACCTGTAAATCCAGCTTTTGGAGGTGATACTTTTAATTATCAGTGGCTCTTAAGCAGCGCTGAGTCTCAAAATAAATTAAAAGATAAAACAGCAGTCACACCACAAAAAACAGATCTGGAGCAATTTAAAGCAAGTTTAAATGCCCAGTTATTAAGTCAGATCTCAAGCTCACTTTATAAACAACAATTTGGAACAAATGGTCTATCTATAGGTTCGTACACTTTTGGAAGTTATTCAGTCGATATATTTCCTTCGTCTGAAGGTTTATCGGTGAACATTTTAGATACAACTACGGGAGAACAGACACAAGTAATCATTCCAAATAAATAAAATGAGAAATTACTACTTATTGCTGTTATTTGTTTTTTTATTTTCGGGTTGCGGAGCTTTTTACAATCAGCCAACCGGAGTAGAAAAAGCAGTTTTGGGCGAAAGCACACCAGCAACTTCTCTATTAAAAGAACTTCCAAAACCAAAAGAACAAATTGTAGTTGGAGTTTATAAATTTAGAGATCAGACAGGACAATATAAACCTCAGGAAAACGGAAGCAATTTTAGTACCGCCGTAACTCAGGGCGCAACTTCGATATTGCTAAAAGCGCTCGAAGATTCTAAATGGTTTATACCAATCGAACGTGAAAATATTGGAAACTTATTGCAGGAACGAAACCTTATTCGATCTACAAGACAAGAATATTCAAAAAATCCAAATCCAAATGAACCACAATTAACACCATTGTTATATGCAGGAGTTCTACTGGAAGGCGGAATTATTTCTTATGATTCCAATATTATTACAGGCGGTTTTGGAGCGCGATATTTTGGCACAGGCGGTTCTATAAAATACCGTCAGGATCGTGTAACGGTTTATTTGAGAATGGTTTCAACCTCAAACGGAAAAATTTTAAAATCAGTTTACGTTTCAAAAACAATTTTGTCACAAGCAATAGATGAAAGTTTGTTTAAATATGTAAGCTTTAAAAGACTATTAGAAGTAGAAACAGGATATACTACAAACGAACCCGTTCATATGGCAGTTACCGAAGCTATCGAAAAAGCAGTTCAATCATTGGTTTTAGAAGGAATTCAGGACAATATCTGGCAAGCAGATGCAACGCCATCAGAATTGAAAATCGCCATGAACAAATATGAAACCGAGAACGAAGTCGCAGACCGTACCGCATTATATGGAAGAGATTTGGAGCCAAGACGTTCTAAGTTTGCTATCGAAATTTCCGGCGGAACTTCACTTATTGATGGCGATTATGTAAATCCGGTTTTAAAACCAATGGGACGTGGCGCTTTAAAATGGTTTATTACGCCCAGTCTTAATCTAAGTGCTTCTACAAATGCAGTTTTGCTCGCCAATAAAGATTTGCTTGACGTGGGATATCTTACTTACGATCTAAATTTGGAGCTTTTGCTGCTGCCAAGAGATAAATTTAGTCCTTATATATATGGAGGCGCCGGATACGGAATGAATAAGAAATTTGAAAACACGCATTCAAAAGTACAATTTGGTGCAGGAGTAGAATATCTCGTATCGAATGCCATCGGAATTAAATTATTTGGAGAATATGATGTCAATTTTAGTGATAATCTGGATTATATCGTGGCAGGAGTTCGGGATGATTATTACTATAAATTCGGATTAGGATTGACGTATTATTTTTCGAGTCATAAAAATAAGAGTAAAAAATAGTCTATTGAAATAATTTAAAACACAGATGATGAATAACTTATATTTTAAATTTTGTTTTCTTTTTTTCATTGTGCTAAGTTCTTGCAGTGAAGAAAAAATAGACGCCGTAAGCTACGGAACCGTTACCGGAAAAGTAGTAATCGCAGACAGCTTTCTGCCAATGGAGAATGCAAAAATTACATCAAGCCCAACTTCTGGAACCGTTTTTACAGATGCCGACGGTAAATTTGTAATGACTAACGTAAAAGTTGGTGAATACTCCTTTCAGGCACAAAAAGATGGTTATGTCGCAAAATACGAATCAGTATCGGTGACAGCCAACAATACATCTGAAGTTATATTCGAAATAAAAAAATCAACAGGAAATAACAAAGCGCCCGCAATTCCTGCTTTGACAGCTCCTGTAGACAATGCTGTAAAACAAAATATAGCGCTAGATCTTACCTGGACAGCAACAGATCCTGATAATGATGTTCTGACTTTTAAAGTTACTTTGCGAAATGATGCTAATACAGATGTAAAAGTTTTTACAGATATAAAAGACAAAAAACTATCATTGACAGGATTATTATACGGAGTAAAATACTTTTGGCAAGTAACTGTAAATGACGGAATAAACGCAGATGTTTTGAGCGCCGTAAGTTCATTTACCACAATGACATTTCCAACGACGAGATATTTGGTAGTCAATAAAGTGGGAGATAATAATATAATATCTTCGATTGATGATGCAGGCAATAAATATCAACTCACGGCCAATGAAACCAATAGTTGGAGACCGCGAAGAAATACACAGGCCAAAAAAATCGCATTTATAAGAGCCAGCGGAGGACAAAATCATATTTATACCATGAACGAAGATGGATCTTCAATTACAAAAATCACAAACTCGGTTCCTATTACAGGCTTTAATTCAGATTATATAGGTTTTAGTTGGAATACATCAGGAAGCCAGATTATTTATCCGAATTTTGATAAACTCTACCGAATCAATAATAACGGAAGCGGTTTAGTTCAAATTTACAAAACACCAAATGGCAAGTTTATATCAGAATGTGATTGGAGTAACGACGGAACAAAAATCGCTTTAAAAGTAAATGATGCCAGCGGTTATAATGTCGAAATTTATGTTATAAATATGTCAGGAACCGTACTTACTCAGGTACTTTCGGGATTGAAAGGCGCTGTAAACGGATTGAATTTTTCGATAACCGGACAAAAACTACTTTATGCCAGAGATATTTCTGAATATGAAAATCAGAATTACAGACAACTCGACAGCCGAATTTTTGAATACAATTTTGCCACTTCAACAGCAGCGTCAATTACCAATGAAAAACCGGCAGGAACAAATGATTATGATCCAAGATATTCGCCTAACGAAGCCGAATTTATTTTTACCAATACTTCAAATGATGGAGTATCTGTAAAAAATGTAATGAAAAGTGGTATTTCGACTGCAGATACACGTGTCAATTTATTTTCAGGATACTATATGCCAGATTGGGAATAACCGAAAAAGGCCAAAATTTTTAAACCAATTTTATTGCAGAAAATCGGCAGAGACAACAAACTGCCGATTTTTTTGTGAAACAGACATCGGAATCAATCAAAGAATTAAAAAAAGGGATTATCTTTGCACCACATCAACACAAACTAAGTTTCATGAGTTCAGATTCTAGCAAAAGGTACGCACAAAGAGGTGTTTCGGCATCAAAAGAAGACGTACACAACGCCATAAAAAACATCGATAAAGGTTTATTTCCTCAAGCATTTTGTAAAATCGTTCCTGATTATTTAACACAGGACGAAGAATATTGCTTGATAATGCACGCAGACGGAGCAGGTACAAAGTCGTCATTAGCGTATATGTATTGGAAAGAAACCGGAGATATTTCAGTTTGGAAAGGAATCGCTCAAGATGCTTTAATCATGAACATCGATGATTTATTATGTGTTGGAGCAACAGATAATATCTTGCTTTCTTCTACAATTGGAAGAAATAAAAACTTAATTCCAGCCGAAGTTATCTCAGCAATTATCAATGGAACCGAAGAATTAATCAACGAATTAAAATCTTTTGGCGTAACCATTCATTCAACAGGAGGAGAAACTGCCGATGTTGGAGACGTAGTTCGTACCATAATTGTCGATTCTACCGTTACCGCTCGCATGAAACGCAGCGATGTAGTCGATAATGCAAATATCAAAGCCGGAGACGTAATTGTAGGTTTGACTTCTTTTGGTCAGGCGACTTACGAAAAAAGCTATAATGGCGGAATGGGAAGCAACGGATTAACATCTGCGCGTCATGATGTTTTCGGAAAATATTTAGCTAAAAAATATCCGGAAAGTTACGATGCACTTGTTCCCGAAGAATTAATTTATTCTGGTCAGGTAAATCTAACAGATGCCGTTGAAAACAGCCCAATCAACGCAGGTCAATTAGTACTTTCTCCAACGAGAACTTACGCGCCAATTATCAAGAAAATTTTAGACACTTATACACCAAACGAAATTCACGGAATGGTGCATTGCAGTGGAGGAGCACAGACAAAAATTTTACATTTTGTTCAAAATCTTCACATTATAAAAGACAATTTATTTCCGGTTCCACCATTATTTAAATTAATTCAGGAACAATCAAAAACAGATTGGAAAGAAATGTATCAGGTTTTCAATTGCGGTCACCGTATGGAAATCTACGTTCCGGAGAATATTGCACAAGATATTATTGCAATTTCAAAATCATTCAATGTCGATGCACAAATCGTAGGTAGAGTAGAAGCAGCCGATGCTAAAAAACTTACTATCACCAGCGAATACGGAACATTCGAATATTAATTTTTTTGAGTTACAAAGGTTCAAAGGTTCTGAGTTGCAAAGGATTTTTACTGGAGTTTACAACAGAACCTTTTTTATTAATAATTAGCTTTTTTAGGAGCTAATCCCGCTATCCGTTACAATCTTTTGTTTTTTAAAGAAAAAAACAAAAGGATTTTCACTACTATCGGGGCTAAAAAACACCAAGCTATGTACGAATTACTTTTTTGGAAATATTTAGAAGAAGTTTACTTAAATCATCACGAAGTTTACGAAGCCCTTGTTGAAAAAGAAGAAGTCGAAGGTTTAGAAAAACTTCCTGTTGAGGTAATCATGAACAGAATCAATTCTGTTTTTTCAGAATGGGAAAAAGTAGATGAAAACAGCTGGAAAAATACCAACGGAAAAGGAGCATTTCAAGTAATCACAACGCCACAAAGTGTCAAAATCGATTGTTACGGAACCGAAGGAAAAACCATGAACAAGTTAGTTGCCTTAATGGAAGAATTCAAATGTCCGTTGTACGATCCGCAAGTTCCGGAGCGTTATGACGAAATGAGTGAGTAATTTATAGTTCATTCATTTTATTTTACCAATATCTAACTCCTATCGGAGTATTTCAAATCAGATTAAATATCTCGGAGAGATTAAATATTGGTAGAAACATATTTTACAAATTCCTCATTTGTCCCGTAGGTACTACATAATTAAACCAGAAAAAAAATATTGGATATTTTTATAATCTATTAAATCTGCGACAAAAAAAATATGAATACAATATCAAATTTCAATTTCTCAGACAACATTATCCTTGAAGACGATTTAGTTTTATTACGTTCATTACAAGAATCCGACGTCGATAATTTATTAGAAATCTCGATCAACGAGCCAGAAACCTGGAAGTATTCATTAGTTGGAGCTGACGGAAAAGAAAATTTGATAAAATACATCCAATCAGCAATAAAAGCCAGAGAAGACAAAAGAGAATTTCCGTTTATAGTATTCGATAAAAAATCTCAAAAATACGCAGGATCAACACGTTTTTACGATATCCAATTAGAATACAAAACGTTACAATTAGGATATACATGGTATGGTTCAACCTTTAGAGGAACCGGATTGAACAAACACTGCAAATTTTTATTGCTGCAATTTGCTTTCGAAACCCTCGGAATGGAGCGTGTAGAATTCCGTGCTGATAATAACAACGAGCGAAGTGTCGCTGCAATGAAAAGCATCGGTTGCAAAGTCGAAGGTGTTTTAAGAAGCCACATGCCAACAGCAAACAGCGAAGTAAGACGTGATTCAATCGTTCTAAGTATCCTAAGAGACGAATGGTTTGCTGCCGTAAAAGAAAATTTGAAGGGAAAATTATAATATCATAACCGTTTATTTTGGAATTGCAGTTTTAGCATTTAAAATTTCGTACAACTTTTTGTTGTCATTTGACAATGAAGACCAGCTTTCTATTGACGAATACTTACACAAAATACTTGTGGAGCAATAACTGATTTCAATTGTTATATTTTCTCCAGCTCCACATGTCATTGTTCTGGTAGCAAGAGTTGGTTGATTTATGATTCGATAGGCATATTTTGCTAAACTGTCACGCTCATTTTTGGTAAAGTTTAGTTTTTTTTGGACTTGTTTGTATTTTCCATCTTTCTCCTTAATCCATTCGTCTAAAGAAGAAAAATCATCGGTTACGCAAATTTTTTTTCGCTTTGATTCAAAAATAATACTGCAATAATCTCGCAAATTCGTATTTTCATTTTCTTTTTTTTGAGAACAAGACTGAGTTATAATGCATGTCGTAATTATTGAAGCTAATAATACAAACTTTTTCATAATTTGGGAAGTTTAAGATATCTGTTCTAATTCTTTATTTAGTTCTGACGGTTTACGTTCACGAATTTTGAAACTGATTTATTTTTCGGTTAATGAAAATCAGATTTGGAATTTGGAATTTTTAGAATTGGAATTTATTTTACCCATCTTTCAACAATAAATCTTGTTCCTTTCTCAGCTTCACAACCAATTGATCAACATAAGTTTTTATTTTCTGCGGAAGCGTATTCCAATTTTGATCTTTTTTGAAACTTCTGCAATCATCTAAATCACATTCAACAGCACGAATTGCATATTTTTTGTTCTTATAAACCGTAATAATTTTCACGCGTCTAATTTCGTCATTCTCATTTCGAGTTCCATAAACGATAATTGGATCAATATAACCATCTCCATCAAGATCTTTGGTACTACAATATTTTGTCCAGAACCAAATGTTAGTTTCTTTAGGGTCAGTATTTTCTAATAAATCATTAATTCTCCATTTTTCCAGAAAACCACCATGATCATTCATTGTAGAAATCGCTTGAATCTTAGTATTTAAAGTGTCTTTTTTAGAAATAGATTTCTGATTTTCGCAGAAAAGCAATTCATAAACGCCGCCTTTATCCTGATATTCGAAAGCTTTGTAAATAGGAAAATCAGAAACTCCATTAAGTTCTCTTTGAATTATTTCGTCTTTAGTCAATCGATAACTGCTTACTTTTTGCGAAAAACTGAAAGTTGAATAAGAAAGTAGGAGAAATAAAATATAGTGTTTCATTGGATTAGGAATATTTTTTTGAGTAGTTCAAAGAAATTTAAATGGAATTTAGTTTAAGAGTATAATCACTTTGATGTTTTTTAAAATTAGATTGTATTAGTTTTATTTTTTACAACATCTTTTATATTTTATTCCACTACCACAATTACATAAATCATTATTTCTTTGTTTTGGGAGTTCTCGTTTAATAGGTTCGTTAAAAAACTCCTTTATTTCAATACCTTTTTGGTATTCTTGATCTAATTTTTCATAAACTTGATTTGCTAATATCTTAAAATTATCTTTTCCAATTTTTTTTGATATCTCAGTTATCCAATCGAGGACTAATTTTTCATCGGCTGTATTACCTGTTCCTCTCCATAAACATAGTGATTTAAAAAAATTCAATAGACTTTCTGTATGATCTGAATTATCTAAATAGAAAGATCCAATATTATTGTAAGCAGATGCTAAACCTCTTAAATTACCAATTTCTTTGCTTATTTTTATACTTTGATTAAACATTACAAGAGCTTCTTCCTTTCTATTTTGAAAATTGAAAATTAATCCGATTATATTTAAGCAGGTTATTATTCCTGCCTTATCTCCGATTTCTTCATTAATTTTTAAAGCAAGATTTATTTTTAATAATGCTTCATCTATTTCTTTTAATTTGAATAAGCTATTACCAGCATTTGTCAAATAAAGTGCTAGAGAAATCTTATCGCCATAATTTGTAGCAATTTCTATATTCTCTAAATGTATTTTTAGAGATTTTCTATACTGATGTTTACGGTCAAAAATGTTAGCTATATTATTGTTAGTACTTGTAATTCCTTCTAAATCATTTACTTCTTTTCTTATTTTTAGTGCTTTAGTAAGGTTGATTAGGGCAATGTCTAATTTATTGAAATCAGTATTGATAAGACCAATATCATTTAGCGCTCTTCCTTCTTCTTTGCGTAAATTTCTTTCTTTTGCAAATTCATATGCTTTTTCAAAAATTACCAAAGAGTTCTTCGTTTCTCCTTTTCGAAAAAGTATCTCGCCACATTTAATTATTCCTTCTGCGATAATCGTATTTTCAGTATTATTTTCTTGGGCTTTTGTAAAAAATAATAAAGCGTTATCCCATTCACATCTAATTTGAGAAATATCACCATTTAAAATATCAAATATTGGTCTTGAAATATTTAAATGATTTAGTTTATTTAGAAATTCAGTTAATAAGCCTAATTGTCCTTGTTTGATAAATGATCGTCCCTCTTTTTCAATGTAATCTGCAATCACATTCCATTCTTTCGCCGCAGACAAATGATAGAAAATTTTCTCTTCTAAAGAGGCGTTTAATATTTCCTTTCTTAAATTAATTAAATAATTAGCAGCTTTTTTATGTACAGGTTGTTTATTTTGAAGTTTTTCGTAGCTGAAAGAGCGAACTAGAGGATGTATTTCATAATAACCGTCTCTATGAGTAATAAGTAGCTTATCCATCAAGCTATCTAAAAAATAAAATATATCTACATCTTCAAATAAGCTTGTAATTTCATTTATTGTAATTTTCTCATTAAAAATCGAACATTTTAGAAAAAATTCTCTTTCCTCATCAGTTGTTTTAGGATGGTTAAAAATATCTAAGAACAGCCTTTTACTAAATTCTTCAGCTTTTTTAGAGCTACTTATTCCGGATATATTACTTAGTATATCATTAGCAGATTTTCCACGACTCATTAACCACATCGAAAATTCAATAGCTAGGGGATGTCCATCGACTCCTTTACAAACGATTTCTAAATCGAAATCTGAAATAGTTGAATATACACTGTTTGATTGCTTTATTTTTTTAGCATAATCTAGCGCGTCATTTTTTAAACCTTCAAGTCTAATTAATTGTAAAAGAGTAACTTTTTCTATTGAAGGTTCAGTTTTAGTAATTAAGACTATAGTAGCTTTAGTTAAATATTGGTAAGCGAAGTTTAAAAATTCGGCGAATGAATTATCTTCATAATCGTTATAATTATCAAAAAAGATAATGCGTTCATCTTTTTCAATCAAGTCTTTTAAACTACTATATAGAGAAAGATTTGTTTCTTTTTCTGTTTTTAAAATTTCTCCATAGCCTGCATTTTGTACAAATACATCAAAATTTGATTGAGAAGAACCATTTAGCCATACAATTCTGCTTTTATCTGGAATATTATCGTGAATAAATTTTGCAGTCAATTGAGTCTTACCAGTTCCTCCTAATCCCTGTACCCCGAAAATTCTATGAGAATTAAAAGCTTCTTTTAGTTCTTCAATTTCTTTCTCTCTTCCAGTAAATAGTTTGGATGGTTTAGGATAGTCAGCAAGAATATTTACATTAGAAGTGGAGTTATTTGTAGATATATCAATCTCTGTTTTTTTTATTTTTTGAAAAAAAAAAAGTAATGACTCTTCAATTTTTTTTACCAATGCTAAGTGATATCTATCTATGTTTGGATTTGGAATTATTGTACCATCGGTTTCTTTAAATTTGATTAAATCGGAATATGTAAAATTTTCAATTTCACTTTTTCCATAAATTTTCCCATCTGGTTTAAAAAACTGTATTTTGCTTAAATCCTCCCAGCGATTAAAATCACAAGGCTTAAATACAATTGGAACAATTAAAATACCTTTATCAACATAACGCTTATTAAATTCCTCAAATTCTTTTTCTTTTATATATTTTGATGACATAAAACCAATACTAACTAACAGTATTGCAACATTGCAATTTTGTATGTTATTTTGAATTTCTTCATCCCAAAAAGTTCCGACATGAATATTAGTATCATCCCAAATATTCCAATCAAAATGTTCTGTATTTTTAATAACCTTTTTTAATCCTTGGCTGAATACTTTAAAATAGTCACTATCATCATGTGAATAAGATATAAAAACATTAATTTTTGGATTACTCATTTTTAAATTTTATATATAAGAAAAGAAATTTCGTTGATTGAAAATTATTGTTAATTGCAAATAAATATAATGATTTTTTTTTGGTATCATTTATTATTTTTCATAAAATTTAGTTTTTGCTTTGTGTAATAAAAGCATATTTTGTTGTATTTTTCTAACCTAAAAGTATTGGTAAATCGTTTTAGTAAAAAGCCAATATTGTTCTGGACCAAAATAATATTAAAAAATTACCTGATGAATAGAATGAAATGTAAAAGTCTTCTTTTGGGATTAACCTTTTTAGCGCTGGGTTATGGCAATAAAATGAATGCACAAAAGAAAATAGAGAAACAAAATTTGATTCAATATGTCGATCCAATGATTGGTACAGCCAAGATGGGACATACTTATCCCGGCGCAACAGTTCCTTTTGGGAGCGTGCAATTAAGCCCGGAAACAGATACAATTGCCTACAGTTTAAATGGAAAATACAATGGCGAAGTTTATAAATATTGCGCAGGATATCAATACGAAGACAAAACGATTGTAGGTTTTAGCCACACCCATTTTAGCGGAACCGGACATTCAGATTTAGGAGATTTTTTAATCATGCCAACAACCGGAAAATTACAATTGAATCCCGGAGTTGCCTCAAAACCATTGTCAGGATATAGATCTGCGTTTTCACATTCGACTGAAAAAGCAGAACCAGCTTATTACAGCGTATTTCTTGAAGATCATAAAATCAAAGCCGAACTTACTGCAACGACTCGAGTTGGAATGCATCAATATACTTTTCCAAAGTCAGATGAAGCACATATTATTCTTGATTTAACTTCCGGAATTTACAATTATGATAAAAAGAATGTGTGGACATTTGTTCGTGTTGAGAATGATACATTAATCACAGGATATCGTCAGACAAACGGTTGGGCAAGAACAAGAACTGTTTATTTTGCAATGTCATTTAGTAAACCAATAAAAAGCTACGGACAAGCTGTACAGGAAAAAAGTGTTTACAAAGGTTTTTGGGGAAGATTTGATCAAACCAAAAATTTCCCGGAAATGGCAGGTCAAAACTTGAAATTGTTTTTTGACTTCAATACGGCAGAAGGAGAAAAAATCAAAATCAAAATGGCATTATCGCCAGTAAGTTCAGCCGGAGCACTTGAAAATATGAAAAAAGAAGTTCCGGGTTGGGATTTCGAAAAAGTCAAAAAACAAAGTCAGGAAGTCTGGAACAACGAACTGAACAAAATTCAGATTGAAACCATTCAAAAGGAAGATTTAGTGAATTTTTATACCTCAATGTATCACGCTTTTTTAGGTCCAACAGAATACATGGATTTAGACGGTAATTACAAAGGTTTGGATATGAATGTTCATAAAGCTGAAAACTTTAAAAATTATACGAGTTATTCTTTGTGGGATACTTACAGAGCCTTGCATCCTTTATTTAATATTGTTCAGCCTGCGAGAAATTCAGATATGATTAGTTCAATGTTGGCGCATTCAGATCAAAGTGTGCATAAAATGTTGCCAATCTGGTCGCATTATGCCAATGAAAATTGGTGTATGATTGGTTATCATTCCGTGTCTGTTGTTGCCGATGCAATCGTAAAAGGAAACGGGAATTTTGATAAAGAAAAAGCGCTTCAGGCTTGTATAAATACAGCAAAAGTTCCTTATTATGATGGTTTAGAATATTATATGAAAATGGGTTACGTGCCCGAAGACAAAAACGGATCTTCGGTTTCTAAAACATTAGAATATGCTTATGACGATTGGGCAATTGCACAGGCAGCAAAAAAGTTAGGCAAAACAGAAGTTTATAATGAGTTTATCGAAAGATCTAAAAACTACAAAAACGTTTACGATGCAAAAACAGGATTTATGCGTCCTAAATTGAATGATGGAACTTTCAAAAAAGAATTTGATCCGCTTGATACACACGGACAAGGTTTTATCGAAGGAAACTCATGGAATTATAGTTTATACGTTCCGCAAGATCCTGCTGAAATGATTAAAATGATGGGAGGAAATGACAAATTTAATGTTCGTTTGGATTCCTTATTCAGCATGCATTTACCGGACAAATATTTTGAAAATACAGAAGATATTACCAGAGAAGGAATCATAGGAAATTATGTCCACGGAAACGAACCTTCACATCACGTTGTTTATCTATACGATTGGACAAATTCACCTTGGAAAGCACAAGACAAGATCAGAATGATTCTGAAAAAAATGTACAGAAATGGTGCTGACGGTTTAGGCGGAAATGATGATTTTGGACAAATGAGTGCTTGGTATATTTTTAGCAGTTTAGGATTTTATCCAGTTGCGCCAGGTTCTGATGAATATGCTTTAGGAAGTCCATTGGTTAAAAAAGCGGTTTTTAATTTAGAAAACGGAAAAAATTTCGAAGTAGAAACGGTTAATCAATCGGATAAAAATGTGTTTGTGAGTAAAGTACTTTTAAACGGAAAACAATTAGACAAGCCTTTCTTGAAACATTCGGATGTAGTAAACGGCGGAAAAATTACTTTTTATATGAGTAATAAACCGAATAAGAAGAATTATTAGATTTTTATGGAAATAGTAATTGAAGAAGTATTGTTTTGGATGGATGGAGGAACCATAACTTTAAAAATGAAAAAAGATAATTCAGTTTTTTATGAAGTTGAATTTGTACAAAAAGTTTTATTAGAAAAAAGTAGCAGAGATTATGTTAGAGCAACGCCAGGGAGTCTTCGCTTTGATGGTAAAGATGTAGAGATTCGATCAGAATTGGAAAGAAAACTGCTATTAGAAGTTAAAGTTGCTGAACTTGGTCCAAACATTTCGAAAAAAGAAAGAGATTCCACAAAAAAAATAATATTAGAAGCTATAGATTTCGTTGAATCTGAGGATTATATAACAGTTGCCAGAAAAGTAGGTCGTATAAAATAATTTAATTTAAAAAAGAAATATAGTCAACTTTATAAAAACTTCACGAAATTTGCACTTTAAACAAAAGTAAATATGAAAATAAATCTAAAATCAGGAATTGATAAATTGCTTTTCGGAATGAAGCAGAACGATGTAACGGCTGCTTTAGGAAAACCTGATAAAAATTATAAAGACGAAGATGATAATGTGATTTTTGTGTACAACGCACAAAAAATCAGATTGACATTTTATCAGGAAGAAGACTTGAAATTGGGTTATGTAGTGGCTTCAAGTAATGATTTAGAGGTTTTTGGCTTTAAGTTAATCGGAAGAAAAATTGCTGATGTAAAGAAAGATTTGGGAACAAAAGGAATCACAAAATATACTCAGGAAACTTTTGATACTTTCGAAAATTATTTCAATGAAGACAATTGGTTTATTCTACAAACAGAATTTGACGAAGTTGTAAAATTCGAAGTAGGAGCAATCATCAATGATAAAGACGAATTTGACTGGAAATTTCCGGTTAAGAAATAAGCGTATTTTTTCGAAAAACCTTTGTCAAAGTTTTAAACTTTGACAAAGGTAAAACCAAAGAATTACACACAATCGTTGTCAGACTGAGCGAAGTCGAAGTCCGCATAGTGATTCGGCTTACGGGACTTCGACTTCGCTCAGTCTGACAAAAAAAGTCTGACAGATTTTAAAGTAACAAGAATCTAACAGATTAATAAGCACAAAAAAAACCGACAATCACTTGTCGGTTTTTTTTATGGTTTGAAAAGAAATTATCCTTTTAACCAAGCATTTCTAAGTTGCTCTTTAGAAGCGTCAGTTGCTTTAAAAGTTTCTTTTTCTTCAAAAGGTACTTTTACAGTTCCTTTGATAGTTTGCTCTTTTCCTGCACGTTTGATTTGAAGAGTGATTGCATCGTTTTCTTTCCAGTTTTCACTTTCTGTAATCAAATCATAAATATTGTCAAGACTATATGCTTTATTATTTACAGAAACAATTACGTCTCCGGCTTTTAGATTTAAGTTCGTGAAAAACACGTTTAAATCAATATCAGAACGAACACTTATTGCTTTAGTTGCTTTGTCTACAGTGATATATGGATTTTGTCCTTTGATGAAAATTGTTCCAGGAACTTTCTCAGAAGCTTTTGTAACACCAACTTTTGCTAAATAAAAATCATAAGGAATTGGAGTTGGTCCAGCCACATATTTATTCAAAAATTCTCCAACTTCAGGATATGTCAATTGCGTGATTTTTGCAAAAAGATCTTCATCATTAAATGGTTTTTCAACACCATATTCAGCAGATAATTTATGCATTAAATCAAGAATTCCTCTTTCTCCGTTGCTTTTTTCTCTAATGATAATATCAATACACATTCCAATTAACGCCCCTTTTTGGTACACATTTAAGTATTGATCTTTGTACGGCTGCTCCAATACATTTTTACTCATTACAGTAAATGGCATTGTGTCATTTAATGATTTTGATTGTTCGATTTTATCAGCGATACGAGTATAGAATTCAGTTTCGTTAATCAAACCTTGGTTGATTTGAAAAAGATTAGCAAAATATTCTGTTACACCTTCGTACATCCATAAATGTTCTGACATTTTAGGCGCATTATAATCAAAAAACTGAATTTCTTTTGAGTGGATAGTCAATGGAGTCACAATATGGAAAAACTCATGAGAAACAACGTCTTTCATCGTTTCTACCAATTTTTCTTTTGGCATAGATTCAGGTAAAACAACCGTAGTTGCAGTTGGATGTTCTAAAGCTCCAAAACCGTGTGCGTCGTCTTTTGCCATAGATGATAAATACACTAATACTGTATATTTTTTATTAGCATTTACTTTTCCTAAAAAGTTTTTCTGCGCCGTCATCATTGTCTTCATTTCCGGAGTGATGCTTTCTGCAGTAAATTTTCCTGTTGGAGAATAAACAGCGATTAAAATATCCATTCCGTTTACGTTGAATGTAGTATAATCCGGTTTTGAGTACATAATTGGATTCTCAACCAAAACAGCATAACGTGATGTTGTAAAAACGTCGCTTGTTTTACTTGCATCTTCATCAGTCATTGAAGTTGCTCCCCAAAGTGTTTCAGGATGTGTTATTGTAACTTTGTACGGAATTTCAAGTTTATCTTGGAAATAACCTACAAAACCGTGCGTGTTAACTAAAAAATTGATTCCTGCATTGATGTTTGTTCCGGCTGGCGAGAATACATCGTCGTTACCAAATCCGGTTCCTTTTTCAGTATCAAATGTGTCACCTACTAAATAAGTAACTTTTTTTAATGTTTTAGCATTCGAAATTGACCAAGAGTTATCGTCAATTCTTTTTACAGTTAATTCATTTCCTTTAGCATCAAAAGCTTTGAAACTATCAGAGTATTTTCCGTAATTATCCGTAGAATAAGTTCCCGGAACTGTTTTAGGAATGCTATAAATAATTTCGTCAGTTTTGATCTGTGGAGGAGTAACCGTTACCAGAACTTTGTCATCTTTTACATCGACAAGATTAATATTGACCTCTACAACATTGCTTTTTGCAGCGCCTGAAGAACTTCCTGTTTTACAGCTCCAAAGCGTTACTGCAAGAGCTAAAGTATAAAGTATTTTTTTCATTTGAATAAGTTTAATTATGTGTATTTGACTACCAATCGGTAAAAATGTTACAAGAAAAATTAAAATATAAAAAAAACTCCTGAAGAACAGGAGTTTCGTCTTAGTCTAGTTTGTTTTTTATATAATATTTACCATCCAAATCTTCATCAAAATCATCTATTTTAACTGGTTTTGGTTTTGGTTTATTAGCAATGGCCTTCTTTTTCCACATCTCAAATTTTTCAAGAGGCATTTTCTTTTTCATGATTTCCAGAACTTCTTTTTCTGCTAATCCAAATTCTTTCTTTATGATTTCAAATGGATTTTTTTCTTCTAAAGCTAACGAAACAAGTCTTTCCGTTTGTTCCCAATTCAATTCTTTGCGGTTACTCTTTTTCATCACGTGAAAATTAATTCAAAATAGAGGTTAATGATTAATAGATTGATTTTCAATTTAAGTATCAATATTAATAAAAAAAATAATTACTTGGTGAGTTCAAGTACGTTTTTTTTATTGTTTTTAACTGTTTTTTATAGATCTCGATTTTTGAAACGGGATTTTCAATAAATTTTTCAATTTATTATTTTCTTCAGGCAACATATGTGTGTCAACGCCATAGATTAATTTGTCTTTGGATAATGTTGTAAATGTTCCAAAAAGACGGTCCCAAACCGAAAATATGTTTCCGTAATTGCTGTCTGTATAAGGAACAACATAATGATGATGTACTTTATGCATATTGGGAGAAACTATAAAATAACTCAGAAAAACATCTAGTTTATTTGGCAGCGAAATATTGGCGTGATTAAATTGCGTCGCTACAACTGATAAAGTTTGGTACAAAAAGATCATCCACATTGGAGTTCCTACGATCAAAACTCCAAGAGTTGTAAATACAAAACGAATTACACTTTCTCCCGGATGATGTCTGTTGGCAGTTGTTGTGTCAATCCAGGTATCTGTATGATGGACAATATGAAAACGCCACAGGAATTTTATTTTATGTTGAATATAATGCGGCAAATAAGCCCCGATTAAATCCAATAAAAGCAATCCGATTAAAGTATAAAGCAAAATTGGAATTTCCGGAAGCCATTGAAGAATTCCAAAATGATTTTCAGTTGTCCATGATGCTGTTTTGATTAAGATAAAAGCCAGTAAAAAGTTAATGATAATGGTCGTCAATGTCAGGAAAAAGTTGATTCCTGCATGATGCCATTTTTTGTATTGCATCTGGAATAGGGGAAAGGTATTTTCTACGATCCAGAAAAAAGTTATTCCTCCAACCAAAATCAAACTTCGGTGTGCAGAGGGAATCGTACTGAAATATGCAATTACTTCATTCATAATACTTGAATTTAGAATAAAAATAAGAAAGAGAAAATCAAATATAAATATATCAGATTTTCTCTTTCAAAATATGGTCACTTATAAAAGTATTTATGCTTTTTTTACGAGACTAATTAGAAATAATAGCACCCATGCACCTCCAACGGCTATAATAATTTGCCAAAGCAATCCACCGCCGCCAATACCGAGTCTTCCGGCAATCCAGCCGCCAATGATTCCGCCAACAATTCCAACGATGATATTACCAAGTAATCCAAAGCCTGCGCCTTTCCAGATTTGGCCTGCTAACCATCCTGAAATGGCTCCTATAAGTAAAAAGTATAAAAATGCCATAGTATAAGTTTTTTAGTTATGATTTGTTTATAATGGGATTAAGCTTCAGCGTGGTTTTGTAATAATGTTTTATAAATAAATCCGGCGACTATTGCTCCTAAAATTGGTGCGACCCAAAATAACCAAACTTGAGATAAAGGTTCTCCTCCGGTAAAAATTGCTTGTGACAATGATCTCGCAGGATTTACTGAAGTATTGGTAATTGGAATACTGATTAAGTGAATTAAAGTCAAGGCTAAACCAATTGCGATTCCTGCAAATCTTCCGTTTGCAAATTTATCTGTAGCGCCAAGAATTACCAATAAGAAGAATAATGTCAGAACAAACTCAGCTATAAATGCAGATTGTAAAGAATATCCATCAGGAGAAAATGCGCCAAAACCATTTGAAGCAAAAGCTCCGGCTTTAGTATTATCAATTACATTTCCTGCTTTTCCAGACCAGATTATAAACAACGTTCCCGCAGCTGCTAATGCGCCAACACATTGCGAAATAATGTAAGGCAATAGATCTTTTGCCGGAAATCTTCCTCCAGCCCATAAACCGAAAGATACAGCAGGATTAAAATGTCCGCCTGAGATATGTCCAACTGCATAAGCCATCGTTAATACGGTTAAACCGAAGGCCAAAGCAACACCAGCAAAGCCAATACCCAGATTAGGAATGCCGGCAGCAAAAAGAGCGCTCCCGCAACCACCGAAAACAAGCCAATAGGTTCCGAAAAATTCTGCAAATAATTTTTTCATAATAAAATAATTTAATGGTTAATATTAAAAGGTGTATTGGTAAGCCCAATACACGAAAATAATCTGTAGGAACAAACGTACAAATAAAATCCATTTTGGCAAGCCGAAACTCGCTTTTTTATTTTGAAACATGAATAAGTTAGCAGGAAATACAGCAATTAAGAGTAAAATGATACCCCAAGCTGCTAAATGCGTTGTAGGATGAAACAGCAAAAGTATGCCAAGAATTATTTCGGCAGCTCCGCTTATGGTATTTATTAATTTAGGGTTTTTAAATGCGGGGGGAATGATTTTGATATACATTCCCGGTTTTCTAAAGTGATTAAGTCCGGCAACTATATAAAGAAAAGCCATTAAATATAAATGCCAGGGTAGATTCATGATATGTTATTGTTTATCACGAATTTATAAAAAAATTAACAATTATAACATTACAAGACGCTTTTTTTTCGTGTCTTGCAAATTAGGCTATTTTTTAGACTTGAAATTTACATTCATAATAATTATTGCTAAAATAATTAATACAATTCCAACCCATTGAGAGAAGATAACTTGCTCGTTTAATAAAACGTAAGCCATCATAACAGAAACCGGAAGTTCTAGTGCCGAAACAATACTTCCTAATCCAATTCCGGTTAACGGGAAACCTGCAGTCATTAACATCGGAGGAATAATAGTTCCGAATAAAGCCAGTATAATTCCCCATTTCATGAAAATCTCAAAGTTAAAAGGGGTAACCTGAGTTGCAAATGCAAATGAGAACACAATAATAGATCCTCCCAAAAGCATGTATAAGCTTCGTTGAGCTGATGAAATTTCAGTAGCAACACTATTTGCAGTAAACATAGTTGTAGTAAAAGATGCAGCCGCCATAACTCCCCAAGCAATACCTCTCCAATCTAATTGTATATCGTTATGAATAATATTGGTTGCCAAAACAGTACCAATAAGTACAATAATTACAGCAATGACTTTTTGTTTTGAAGGTAATTTTTTTTCTAAAATCATTTCAAGTAAAACACCCATCCAAACTGTTTGCATTAAAAGAACAATACCAATAGATACCGGAATATATTTTACGGCTAAGTAATAGAACAAACTTGTCATTCCTAATGAAGTTCCTGCAAGCATTAAACTAAATATATTTTTTTTGGAAGCTTTTACAACTTTGTCTTTATGTTTTACTTTTTGAAAAGCATTAATCAATAAAATACCAATAATTCCAAGTATAAATTGAGATGTTGTTACTTCGGCAGTTGTATATCCTTCAGAATAGGCCATTTTTACGAAAGTAGCTAACATTCCGTAAGTTGTTGCTCCTATTGCAACTAAAAATACTCCCTTTAATACGTTGTTTTGTGACATCTTATACTTGTTTGATTAAAAAAATAAAGCCGGCAAAGGTAAGCTATTTTGTTTAAGAATTAGCAGAAAAAGGTTATAAACATTATTATCGCTATAGTTTGATGACTTATTTTTATTCTAAAATTATGAATTTGATATAATTACCACACGAATAAAAATAAGAAACCCATCAAAATTTAGATTTTGATGGGTTTCATTATATAAGATAAAATAAACTTGTTGTTATTTTACAACAGGCTGATTTTGATATACTTCAATTTCGAAAATCAAAGTTGCGTTTGGTGGAATTACTCCTCCGGCACCTTTTTCTCCGTAAGCTAAATTTGCAGGAAGAATGAATGTCGCTTTTTCTCCGTCAGTCATCATATCTAATGCTTCGATAAAACCAGGAATCATTCCGTCTTTTTTACCAACTTCAAAAGGAAACGCTTTATATCCGCCTTGTGAATCTCTTGCAGCATTATATTGACCGTAAGCTTTTGCTACACTTGGTAAACTGCTGTCAAAAAGATTTCCGTCTTCAAAATAACCTGCATAATGAAAGTAAATTGTAGATCCCGGAGCACCTTTTACGCCAGTTCCTTTTTTTGTAATTACATATTTTAAACCAGATGCAGTTGTAGTAGCTGCGGCTTTTGTTGCTGCAAAAGAAACTGCTTTTTCGGAAGCTACTTTTTTAGTTAGTTCTTTTTGAGCTTCTAGTTTTTGAGCTTCTAATTTTTTATCAGCTTCTATGTTTTTTTCATAATCGCTAAAAACTTTTACAGCGTCAAATTTTTTGGCAGCAGCGCCTTTGCGTGTAATAACGATTTTTGTGATCACATCATCCTGAATAATTTTATTTACAACGTCCATTCCAGAAACTACATGACCAAAAATAGTATGTTTTCCGTTAAGCCATTGCGTGTCTTTATGTGTGATAAAAAATTGACTTCCGTTTGTTGCAGGTCCAGAGTTAGCCATTGCTAAAATTCCGCCTTTATCAAATTTCAATTCAGGAACAAACTCATCTTTAAATGCATATCCCGGATCTCCAGAACCATTTCCTTGTGGATCTCCACCCTGAATCATAAAGTCATTGATAACTCTGTGAAATTTTAATCCGTCATAAAAAGGCTTTCCTTTTTTGCTTTCAACTTTTACAAAAGGGTTTTTACCTTCTGCCAAAGCGATGAAGTTTGCAACCGTTACAGGAGCTTTTACATATTCTAATGTTAAAACAATATCTCCTTTTGTAGTTGAAATAGTAGCAAAAATACCTTCAGCAGGATTTGTTGCAGGAGCTGCTTTTGCTGTTGCAGGTTTTGGTTTTGCAACCAGTTTTTTTGGTGCCTGAGCTTGAATATTAGCTATTGCCAAGCAAAATAAAAATAGAAATTTAAATTTCATAGTATATCGAATTTAAGTCTGTAATAACGTTTTAAAGATAAGAATATTATTACGGTTTCTCTAATAATTGTATTTCGAAAATAATATTAGCATTTGGCGGAATAACTCCTCCTGCTCCGGTTGCTCCATATGCTAAATGAGATGGAATAAAAAGAACTGCTTTATCTCCAAAAGAAAGTTGCTCGATTCCTTCAATAAATCCAGGAATCATACCGTCTTTACGACCTGCCTGAAACGGAATTGGTTGGTATCCGTGTTGTTCAGCTCTTGCCTGATCAAACTTTCCATAAGCTTTATTAACTTCTTCTACACTTGAATCAAACAAAGTTCCGTCTTCTAAGAAACCAGAATAGTTAATGTAGATTTGAGTTCCTGCAGCTGGTTTTTTACCATTTCCTTTTTCAGTAATTACAAACTCTAAACCAGTAGTTGTTTTTGTCGCTTTTGGTCTTACAGAAGCCAAATAAGCTACTTTTTCTTTTTGAACACCGTCGTATTTGCTTTTTTCTTTTGCGATTTCAGAAAAATAATCGTGAAATACTTTTACAGCATCAAACTTCTTTGCAGCTTCACCATTTCTGATGATAGTTACAGTAACAATTTTATCGTCTTGTTTAACTTGATTTACAACTTCCTGACCTTTTTCTACAACGTGACCAAAAATTGTATGTTTTCCGTCTAACCAAGGAGTTTCAACGTGTGTGATAAAAAATTGGCTGCTGTTTGTTCCAGGACCATTATTTGCCATCGCCAGAACTCCACCTTTGTCAAATTTAAGATCTGTGATTTCATCTTTAAATCTATAACCTGCATCTCCAGAACCAGTTCCTTCAGGATCTCCGGTTTGAATCATGAAATCTTCAATAACTCTGTGAAATTTTAATCCGTCATAAAAGTGTTTATTTTTTAAATAATCTTTTGTCACGAATTCATTTTTACCTTCGGCAAGAGTTACAAAGTTAGCAACCGTAATTGGCGCTTTTTTATAATCTAATTCTACAATAATATGTCCTTTATTAGTTTCAATATCAGCATATAAACCATCAGGTAAATTGCTGTGTTCGTCTTTACAAGAATAAAATGAGGTAACGGCTAGTAGTAATAATAAAATACTTTTTTTCATTTTTAAAATGTTTTTTTATGGGTTTATTGTATCTTTTTTAGCTTTAGGTGCTGGTTTTACGGCTAATGGTTTTGGTATAGCAGGCGGTGGAGTTTGTCCTCCTGCAGTTTGCGCAGCAGTAGTTTGTCCTGCCGGAGTTCCTGTTTTTGCCGCTGCAGGATCCGGTACAAAATTTCTAAGTGTAACTGTGCAAATTAAGGATTGATTAGTACCAATTTTTTTATTGTCTCCATGATATCCGTAAGCAATATGCGATGGAAATAAGAAAGTTACCGTTTCGTTTTTGTGCATCAGTTTAATACCATCGCGCAATCCCATCATGATATCTTGTTTGTCTACATAATAAGTTTGCGGTCCAAGATCAGCTTCAGAATAAATAATATTGCCTTTTATATCTTTTACTTCCAAATTAAAATAAGCGATATCACCTTTTCTAGGTGTTGCAAGATCGGTTTCATTTTTTTCATCATAAGAAAACCAATATCCTTTTCTGGTAGCAAAATATTTAGTTTTAGGATTGCTTTTGATTATTTTTTTGATAACCTCTTCTTCATTCGCAATTATTTTTTTGTTACGATCAACTGATTTTTTCATGAAAGTTCCCGAAGTCCTTGAAATAGGTCTTCTCGCATCTTCATGCTGTTTACAGCCAACCAGTAAAACAGCAAAAAGTAGGGTGTAAATGCTTGTTTTTAGGTAGTTCATGGGGTTATATGTTTAGTTTGGTTACTAAATTTTCAAATTTTGTCAAAGTTTCTTCCATCGAAACATCAGATCTTCCGCCGGCAGCATTGCTATGTCCGCCTCCGTTAAAATGATCTCTCGCAAACTGGTTCACATCAAATCCTCCTTGCGAACGGAAAGAGATTTTGATGATTTTCTCGTCTTTATTTTCGATAAAAATAGCAGTAAAAAGAATACCTTTTATACTTAAACCATAATTTACGATTCCTTCAGTGTCACCTTTTACATAATTAAAAGAATCCAACTCAGCTTGAGTAAGCGAAGTATAAGAGGTTTTATGCTCTTCAAAAACTTTCATGTTTTGCAAAGCACGACCTAATAATTGCAAACGGCTGTAAGAACTATTATCAAATAATAAAACCGGAATTTGAGTATTTTCAACTCCTAAATCAATTAATTCAGCAATGATTCGGTGCGTATTTCCTGTTGTTCCCGGAAAACGAAACGAACCTGAATCAGTCAAAATTCCTGTATAAATACACGTTGCAATTGTTTTGTCCAGATCTTCTTTTTTGCCTAAAAACGAAATGAAGTTATAAATCATTTCGCAAGTTGACCCAAATGTAGTATCAGAATACATAAAAGCAGCATAATCATCAGGTTTTTGATGATGATCAATCATGATAAATGGAGCCGTTAGCTTTGCTAAAGTGTGTTCCATTTCGCCTGTACGATGAAAAGCATTAAAGTCGAGCGTAAAAATAAGCTCAGCTTCTTCTAATATTTTGGTGCAGTTTTCAGTATCTTTTTCAAATATTTTTACAGTTTCTGAGCCTGGTAACCAAGCTAGAAAATCAGGAAAATCGTTCGGTGCAATTACAGTTGCCTGATGATTATTTTTTTGTAAAAAATGATATAATGCTAAGGTCGAGCCCATAGCGTCTCCATCAGGACCTCTATGCGGAATTATGGCGATTTTCTTTGGGGTTGCGAGTAATAATTGTATCGCTTGAATATCTTGTATTTTCATAGTGTGCGAATTTACATTTTTTTAATGTAATGTTGAAATCATTTTGCAGATTAACACACTTTTATAAGTTGTCAGTTACAGTCAAAATTTTCAGTTTTTAGAATTTCAGGTTCTGTGTTTTTAATTGATGATAATCAGACCGAAAATTATTTTGTTTGATACGCACAGAAGAATTTCGCTTTTAATTTAATTCTTGGCTCTTGCTTTATTGATTTTATTCATAACACTTGCAATCTTAAAGTTAAGTTCAAGCATTTTTTCATCATAAGCGCTGCTGCTTTCAAGGATCTTTTGATAAGCCAATTCATATAAACTAATTCTCAATTTGCAATATTCTATAAATCTTTGATTTTGTTCATGAATTTCTTTTGGAAGATATAATTTATCAAGTTCTGTTATCAAAGTGATACATTCATTCCAATAATAAATACCGCGATCTTTGATTAAATATAAGGTGCTTTCTTTATTTTCAGAATATGAATTACCATATTGAACACTATAAGCTTCCAAAGCCATGTTTTCCATATCGGTGAATTCCTGCATCCTTTTTTCATATTCCATAACCTGATAAATATAAACCTGAGAACTTCTGAAGTTGAAGTATAAAAAAACAATTGCAATTGTAGCCGTAGAAGTGATAAAAGCTACTGCGTAATTTCGTTTTTTTCCAAAAGCAAAAAGGATTAAACCAAATAAAATTCCAGTTGAAAATCCGCCAATCGGTTGTGCATAATTAATGGTATCAGTAAAACTGAAGCAAACAATTAAAAGAACTAAAAACACAATTGGGAATATTGATATAATGTTTATTTTCTTTTTTAAAGTTCTAAAAATAAGCGCAATAAATAAAATCCCGTACAAACCAAAAATAGCGCCAGATGCGCCAGCACTTACAACATCTTTATCCCAATATAAACTGCTTAAATTGCCAATTATACCGCAAAATAAATACGTAATAAGAAATCCCCATTTCGTTAAATAAGATTCTAAAAGCAAGCCAACATAAGCTAAAGCAACAGTACTAACTACAAGATGAAAGAAATTAAAAGGAACAAAGCACGCAGAAAGTAATCGCCACCATTGATTTTCACTAGTCAACGGACCTTGATTTCCTCCCCAATCAATTATTTCCTGAATTTCTGGAGAAAAGAAATGAACTCCGGAAAATAACATAATCAGAAAATACAGAATATTTAAATAGATTAAAATTGGAGTAATGACATAGTTTTTAGTCGGAATAAAAATGGAGAAAAAAGAATAAAATGAAGTGATATTTTGTTCCGTTTCTTTAACAGATAAAAGGTTTTTCTGCTCAATTTTAAGATCTTCAAGAAAAGCATCTTTATCCAAATTTATATTTGAAATATTTTTTAATTCTTCGAAATAAAGTTCTAAAAAAGAATCAGTATTTTTTTTATTTCTGCCACAATCATAAAATTGATTTCCATTTGACGAACTTGTAATTATGGCAGTTGCTTCTTCTTCAAAAGCAATAGAAATAGTTTCGTTCCAAGTGTTTTTATTATTTTTTGAAACTGCAATAATTTCGTTTTCATCAATACTAATTAAACTCCAATTTAGTTTTTGGCAGATAATTATTGCTTTCAGAATAAATGTTGATGGAGGTAAATTGTTTAAAGGCGTTAGTTGAGAAAAGGAAGCAGGAAATCCGAAAGCCATTTGTAGTTTGATTTGATTTAGCAAAAACAATACTACAAAAAAAAGTAGTACTTATTCTAAAAAACAAAAATATTTGTTTACAAATGCTGTAGCTCTTCTTTTTTAAATTTCTGATACAATTTATATTTCGCTCCTTTAACAATTTGCGATTTATAAATTCCCACAGAACCTGAAGAAAAATAAGCGATTGTACAGGCAATTGCAATGAAAATTCCGGGTTGAATTCCAAAAAGTTCCATGCCCATAATCGTGCAAGCGATAGGAGTATGGGTCGCGCCCGAAAATACTGCAACAAATCCTAATCCTGCTAAAAATGCAATTGGCAACGGAATTATCAAGGATAAAGCACTTCCTAAAGTAGCACCAACAAAAAATAACGGAGTCACTTCGCCGCCTTTAAAACCTGCGCCTAAAGTAAAACCTGTGAACAGAATCTTCAATAAAAAATCATACCAAGGATTTGCATTCGAAAATGAATCTACAATCACAGGAACGCCCAATCCTGAGAATTTCGTAAATCCGAAACCTGCAATTGCAATGGCAAGAATAATTCCGCCAATAAAAGGACGTAACGGAGGATATTTTATATTTTTCGAAAAAAGCGAACCCCAAAAATGAGTGCTTCTAGCAAATAATAAAGCCGAAACTCCGGATAAAATTCCAATTATAATAACATAACCAACAGTCGAAATACTAAAGTCGGGAACAACAGGAATGCTGTAATGTGTATGTTTTATGTGCCAAAATTCTACCGTAAAATAAGCTGCATAAGCCACTAAAAAAGATAAAATAATGCTTTTAAGATCGATTTTGCTGAAATATAAAACTTCTAAAGCGAAAATTGCGCCCGCCAACGGAGTTCCAAAAACAGAAGCAAAACCGGCACTAATTCCCAAAATGATTAAAATCTTTCTTTCGGAATTATCCAATTTAAAAATCTTAGTAAATTGATCGGCAATTGCGCCGCCCATTTGTACAGCTGTACCTTCGCGACCGGCCGAACCTCCAAATAAATGCGTAAGTAAAGTTCCTAAAAGTACTAAAGGAGCCATTTTTAGCGGAATCACTTTCTGAGGATTTTCATATTCTTCAAGCAATAAATTATTGCCTTTTACAACAGATTCTCCCCAATAGTAATAACTCAAACCAACTAATAATCCGCCAAAAGGCAAAAGCCAGATAATCCAATCGTGCTGAATTCTAAATTGTGTAACAAATTCCAGAGAAACCAGAAAAAATGCAGATGCAGATCCTGATAAAATCCCTATTAAAACGCAAATGAGAATCCATTTGAAAACTGAAAGAAGTATTTGTTTTGGGTTTTGAGAAGTCATTAAGTTTAGTTTTTCCGCCACGAATTTCACAAATTTTCACAAATTAAAACATTATAAATCAAAGAAAATAGAATAATCATTTTAATCTTTTTAATCTGTGGCAAAAAAATAATTCGAGCTAATTCGTGAAATTCGTGGCAAAAAAAATATTCGTGGTAAAAATAAATTACTGTACAACAGCAGTAAATTCAATTTCAACTAAATATTCAGGAGCAACCAATTTACTGATTTCATAAAATCCGGTTGTAGGTTTTACATCTTTAAAAAACGCTGAGTGCGCTTTTGCTACATCTTCAAAAGTAGAAATATTGGTTGTAAAGATTCTCGTTCTGATAACATCTTTCATTCCAACATTCAAATCTTGTAAAACTTTTTCAACACGTTCCAGAATGTTATAGGTTTGAGCATAAGCGTCGTCCGCCTTTACTTTATCGCCATCAACAATAGCCACAGTTCCTGAAACTTCAATAATATTGCCAATTCTTACTGCACGACAATATCCCATTTTGTCCTCCCAAGGTGATCCTGTTAAGATGTTTTCTCTTTTCATTTTTTAAGTTTTTTTGAATTTGTTTTAGCATTTTTAAAAACAAATTCCGGTTCGTTAATTTCGCTGCAATTTATAAAATATGCAGCTGAAAAGGAATTATATTAGATTGAAATCAATTCGTAAAACATTCTTTTTTGTGATATTTTGAGAGTAAATAAAAGATGCTTTTTTCCACTCCTTAATATTTATCTGTGAGTATAAGTAAGCTTTCTTTTTCTAGTAGAGAAGCAAAATCCCCAAAAGTCTTTCACGCAGATTTAAAAATATTTAAGCAGATCAACACAAATTTTTATTAAAAATAAATCTGCTCAAATCTGCAGAATCTGCGTGAAACAAAATCTTTATTCCTCGATTTGATGCTGTTCATAAAGACGAAGCTTATTTTGTGTCGTCGTAAGATTTTGTTGCAAGGTTTCGATTTTGTCCAATAAATTAGCAATAACATCAATACCTTCAATGTTGATTTTAAGATCATAATGAAGGCGAATCATTTTCTCTACAGCAGGCAATTGTTCCGGTTGTAAATATTCATCTTCTTCAAGAACAATAATTTGCACCAAACCATAATTATGCAATTCCGTTATAAAAGTATTTTCGATTTCGTGATACACACAAAACTGTTTTATTTGAATTAAGTTTTTACTATTCATGACTTCTTAATTTAGCTAATTCCTGAAATAATTCTTTTTCTTTTTGAGATAATTTAGTCGGAAGTTTTAAAGTATAAGTAATGTATAAATCTCCAAACTGATTCTCTTTTTTATACACCGGAAAACCTTTTCCTTTCAGTTTGACTTTAGTTCCCGGTTGCGTTTCGGCAGGAACTTTTATTTTTACTTTTCCATCAAAAGTATTCACGAAAATCTCTCCGCCCAAAATTGCAGTATATAAATCCAGATCAATATCGGCATATAAATTATTGCCTTCACGTTTAAAATCAGAATTATTATCAATTAAAAAAGTAATGTACAAATCTCCATTTGGACCGCCATTTGCGCCGGGAGCGCCGTGATTTGGAATCTTTATAATTTGTCCGTTTTCAACTCCGGCCGGAATTGTAATTCGGATATTTTTGCCGTTTACAGTTAAGTTTTGTTTGTGCGTTGTATAAGCCGATGCTAAATCTAATTGCAGTTCTGCATTAAAATCCTGTCCTCGATATTTTGCCTGACTTCTGGAACTTCTTCCCGCAGAACCATACATAGAATTAAAGAATTCAGAAAAATCACTTCCCGAAAAATCTCCACCGCCAAAATCAGTATAACTTTGATTTCCGCCTTGTTGTTGTCTCGAATATTGTTGCTGGTTAGGATCGTAACCCGCTTTTTCAAACTCATCAGCATGTTTCCAGTCCTTTCCGTATTTATCATATTTTTTACGATTTTCAGGATTGCTCAAAACCTCATTAGCCTCATTTATTTCCTTGAATTTTTTCTCAGCCTCCTTATCATTCGGGTTTAAATCCGGATGATATTTACGAGCCATTTTTCGATAAGCCTTCTTAATTTCAGCTTCAGTCGCTGATTTTGTTATTTCCAGTACTTTATAATAGTCGATATAATCCATTTTATAAGATTTTATTAAAGAAATTAAAGTCTTGAAGTTAGGAATAAGTTGGTAATTATCAAAATTTTATATTTTTTAAATAAGGAACTTGATATATAATGCCAATTGTTTGTTTTTAATATAATTCTTACAAATATATTTTTCTAAACATAGAATATTGTCTATAATTGCAAGAGAATTAATATAGACTATTGTCTATTTCTTTAAGACAATTAAAAGATGATAAAGAAACCACAGCAATAATATATTTTATAATTATGAGAAAATTATCTTTTTTAAAATCGACAATTAGTTTTGTTCTTTTATTTACGATGTCAATTTTATTGGCAGGTTGTAGTTCTGGTAGCGACAGTGATTATGTGCCATCGAATGCCAATAATTTTAATGTAGAGGATTTTGTTTTAACATATACACCACAAAAAATATATGGCGATTATCTTGTAATCGATTTTAATATAAAAACACTTCTAAAACATCTTATTCGAAATATGAGCAAGGAAATTTCACGGTAAAATTTACGGCTAAAACTACTGATGGAGAAATTTTTCAGAGAAGTACATATGTAGAATATGTTGAAGCGGGAGTAACCTATACAGATAATGTACATCTTAATTATACAGTTGGTAAAACATTAAATCTTAAAACATTGACCGCGGTTATTGTTAGGGATTAGTTTAGTATAATGTTGTTATAATGAAACATAAGTATTTTTTTATTTGATTTTTTATTTTTTTCAGTAATCCGACTTGTGAAAATGAGTCGGATTTTTTTGTTCTTATTATGAATTATCATTGGAGAAAATTCAACAAGACAATCTTTTTGGCAGGTTTTTTGATTCCAAAAATTAGCCTAATATATTGTTATAATACTCTTAAAGTTGTAGCCCCTAATTAAATTATGCTATTTTTGTGATGCTATACTTAGATTTTATAAAAACTATAAAAGCCGATTCGATAAATACTTTTTCAATGAAGCACATTTTATTTTTCATACTACTTTTTACAGCTGTAACGGTATCAGCGCAAACTGAATTTGGAACAAAATTCAAACCTATTGCTGCTCCAAAATTTAGTGCAAAACCTAAGAAAACGCCTATTCCTCAAATAAAGGATCCTCAGGCTGATAATAGTGATATTCCGAGTATTAAAACGCCAAATGTTTTTGATCATACAACTATTACACCAAAATCTCAATTGCAGGTTGGACAGGAAAAAAGCAAATTTACGATGTCTACAGAAACTGATTTTGCGAATCCCGGAGATCGTTATGTTGCAAAAATGGAAAAGGATTTAGACAAAACTTTGAGAGATGAAGGATTGCGTGAAGGTCGTGGACAACTCGTTAAGAAAAATATTTCGCTTGGCGAATTTAAAACCAAATCACAGTATTTTATTGTAAAGTTTCGTGATTTTGGCGCTATCGATGGCGATTTAGTTAGAGTATCTTCAAACGATATGGTGATCAGAGATCAGATATTTTTGGATTCTAATTTTAAAGATGTAAAAATTGTGCTTTCAAATGGCTTTAATAAATTAGATTTTGAAGCTTTAAATATTGGTACTTTAGGCGGAAACACTGCCGAAATTCAGGTTTATGACGATAAAGGACAATTGGTTACCAATGATTATTGGAACAATCTTGCCGCTGGATTCAAAGCTTCGATTATAGTTACTAAAGAATAGTAATATACTACAAGATTTTTTTTCACGCAGATTTGGCAAATTTTAATCCTTTTAATCGCTGGCTTTTATTTAAAACACATAGAAACACAGATCAGCTATGTGTTTTATAAATAAGTGAAACGCCTCTTTTAAATAATCAAAAGCTATGTTTCTATGTATTAGAAAATTACACACAGGATTTTATTAGTTTTCCAAATTACTTACTTTCCCTGACCAGTTTCTTTAAGCATTAAACTTACCAAAATAGCAATCGAAATTCCGATAATCCAAAACAAACCCGCTTGCTGAAAATGCAATGCTTTATCTGTAGTATCATGAAGTGTTTTTCCAAATAAATTACTGAATAACGGACTTAAAAGCGTTGTTACTCCAAAGGTTATAAAATTAATTGCTCCGGTTGCGCTTCCTTTTACATTGTCCGGATTTGCTTCTTTGATTATTGAATAGGGAATCATCGCAGCGCCAGAAGCAACACCCAATAAAAACATGCTGATTTTTGTGGGAAGTAAATCCGGGAAATACAACAACTGCACTAAACTTGCGATCATTAAAAGCGCACCAAATATTAAAACTGGTTTTCGTCTGTTTATTTTATCGGTAATATATCCTAATAACGGACATCCAAATACCCAACCAAAAGCTACCATTGCACTTGAAATAGTTGCGGTATGGAAATCAAAAGCACGATCTTTCTGGAAAAAGTCAACCGCCCAAGTCATCGCAAAAATAGTTGTTGGCGCAAATAATAATCCCGAAACAATACCGCACAACCACGATTGCGGATTGCTAAAAACAATTTTATAAGGATTAAGCAGACTTTGTTTCTTGGTGTTCGCTTCTGTTTTTGGTTCCGTTTGATTTGCCGGAGTTATAAACCAAAGTCCAAAAGCGACTATAATAGTAAAAATTCCAATTGACAACCAGAAAGTAGAAATATCCATTCCTTTTTCGATCAAAGGTCCTACAACAAATTGTCCCGCAGAACCGCCAAGCATTCCTAAACATTGCGTAAAACCAATTGCTGTTGCCAATGATTTTGCCGAGAATCCTTTGCTTGCAAGATATACACAACCCGGAAATGCAAAAGCACAACCGGCACCTTGAAATAATCGGCCAACGACTCCGCTAAACTGACTTGAAATAAGAAATAACAAACAGCCAATTCCTAAAATAAGTGCTCCGGTAAAAAGAGAATATTTTGCCCCAAAGCGATCCAATGCAATTCCTGCAATCAAACTACAAGTAGAATAGGTGTAATAATAAGTCCCAACAATTTCTACTAATCTGATTTCGTTAACCGAAAAATTTTGAGAAAGTTCCGGAAACATTACCGCTGGAGCAGAACGTATTACATAATCCAAGAAATAGAAAACTAAACCAAATACCCACGCAAAGACATAGTATTTACTAAACGATTTATTACTGTTTATATCCATATAAGTAATTTTTATTTAAGCTTAAAGTCTGTAAAAATAAATGAACACGAATTTCACGAATTGACACTAATTCTTTCATGAAATTAATTCCACAGAATATAAGTTAAACTTTAAAATTTGTGCTAATTCGTGAAATTTGTGTTTGTATTTAGATACCTTCTTTTAGATGTTTGTAATTTGATTTAATAGTATCTATAACTTCTTCCATTTTGCCGCCAAGCATTAATCTCGTCATTGATTTTGTCATACCAATTACTTGTTTCCATTCTACAGTTGGTGGCATTGCAAGCGCATTCGGATTCGTGAAAATATTCAGTAAAACGGGACCGTTATGACGAAATGCATTTTCAATTGCAGTTTCAACTTCTTCGGGTTTGTGAACATTTATACCTTGAAAACCCATTGCCTGAGCGATCAAACCAAAATCTGGATTCACCATATCGGTTTCATTATCGGGTAAACCGTTCACTTCCATTTCGAGTTTTACCATTCCCAAAGCACGATTATTAAAAACAATGATTTTGATCGGAATATTATATTGATTTATTGTTGCTAAATCACCCAAAAGCATCGACAATCCTCCATCGCCACACATTGCGATAACTTGTTTTTCGGGATGTGCGAGCGCTGCTCCAATAGCCATTGGCATTGCATTTGCCATTGATCCGTGATTAAAAGAACCCAGCATTTTTCGTTCTCCCGTTCCTTTAATAAAACGAGCGCCCCAAACGCAAGTCATTCCCGTATCTACCGTAAAAATGGCATCTTTATTGGCTAATTTATCAATAATATGCGCGACATATTCCGGCTGAATTGTGTCTTCGCCGCCATTATCATCAATATAAGTATTCATGTTTTCTTTTACACTGGCGTATGATTTAAGTTGCGCTTGTAGAAAACTATCATCCGTTTTGGTTTCCAGAAGAGGTAATAAAGCTTCAATAGTATCGGCTACATCGCCACATAATCCCATGTACAGATTTGCGCGTCGGCCTAAACGTTCAGAACTTGTATCGATCTGAATAATTTTATTATCTGTTGGCATGAATTTATCATACGGAAAATCAGTTCCCAGCAATAAAACCAAATGAGATTCGTGCATACTATGATATGCCGAAGGTTGTCCGAGTAAACCTGTCATTCCTATTTCGTTAGGATTATTAGGCTGAATGCTCATTTTTCCTCTAAAAGAATATCCTACCGGAGCTTTAATATGTTGAGATAATTGTACGACTTGATCGTGCGCTTTTTCGGCGCCAATTCCGCAGAATAAAGTGATTTTGGTACTTTCGTTTATAGCTTTTGCTAAATGTTGCAATTCAGTATCTGAAGGTCTGATTACAGGATTACAATGAAAAAACTGAGTAGAAATGTTACTTTCAACCGCTTTTAATTCCGAAACATCGCCCGGTAAACCAATCACGGCAACACCTTTTTTGCCCAAAGCGTGCTGAATGGCAGTTTGTATAATTCGGGGCGCTTGTTCAGCCGTCATAATCATCTGATTGTAACAACTGCAATCGTCGAAAAGCTTAAGAGTATTGGTTTCCTGGAAATAATCCATTCCCATTTCGCCCGTATTAATTGTAGATGCAATTGCTAATAAAGGCACGTGTGAACGATGTGCATCATACAAACCATTAATTAAATGCACATGTCCGGGACCACAACTTCCGGCACAAACGGCAAAACCATCCAATTCGGCTTCAGCAGCAGCTGCATAAGCGCCAACTTCTTCATGCCGAACATGAATCCATTTTATTTTTCCGTTTCTGCGTATCGCATCATTAAAATAATTTAAACTATCGCCTGTAACCGCATAAACGCGTTTTACTCCGGCTTCTACCAACATTTCAACTAATTGTTCTGCAACTATTTTACTCATGGATTATATTTTTAAAATTAATATTCAGATCGTATAAACATTGGTTATCGTTTACTTTCTAATGATTACATTTTAAGATACACTGGTTATGATGTAAAAGCGGTTTTGGTATGGGTTTATAAATTTAGGAAATTTTTTATAGAAACTAAGATTCTGAGGTTCTAAGTTGCTAAGTTTTTTTTGAAGGTTCTGAGATTCTAAGCTACTATTCCGAGGCTTCGGGCAATGCCATTAAGTTAATATATTTTAGATTTTGTTCCATCGGAACACCTTATTGGTAGAAAAAAAATGCATCGTGAGAAACATCGTCCCATTGGGACGTTTGATAAATTGTATATGTAATCTGCATATGTTTTTACCAAATATTATTTATAAAATCAAACGTTCCTACGGAACGTGAAAAAACGCCGTCTTTATTGAGCTACCAATGAAATGTTCCGATGGAACAAAAAAAGTGATGAGATATTATTCTTAACAAATTGTTCCATTGGATTTTTCCTTAACTTGATAAGGTTGGGTTTCGGGACTAAGTTTTTCTTTTGCGGGAAAGACAAAACAAAGGTTCAAAGGAACAAGTTTTTGATCTTGTTTACCTTTGAACCTTTGTTTTTTAAGAATCGAAGATTCTAGTTTCTTTTAACTTAGAACCTTAGTAACTCAGAACCTAAGAACCTTTAGAAAGGATCCGCAGTCACTTTAAACTTCATATCTGCCTTAACCGTTACATCTTTGGTAAGTGTTTCTTTTAAGGTAACCTGAGTTCTGATTTTATATTTATCGGATTTAATATATTGATCTAATTTTTTATCGGTACAAATTAAATCGATCATATTCGTTGTTTCGTTGATATTGTCCTGATAAGCCAATTCTATTTCGTCAGAATCGGTAGTAGAAATAAACAAGTGAATCGATTTTAAAAACGTAAATGTCTTATCTGCAGGATTTGTGATCGTCAATTTAAGCGATTTCAGTTTTACATCTTTCACCAAACTAGCTTTGGTTTTGTTGTTTGCAAATTCAGCTGATGAATTTGTAGTAACGTCAGGCGTAATAATTTCTGATGGCAAATTAACTGGAAAAGAGCTTTTGATCTGAATCGAAGCTTGATTCGAAATTGTAAAAGTCAACAAGTCGTCGACCGCACTGCAAGAATTTAAAAATACAGCTAAAAAAAGAATAAGGGCAATTGATTTTGATTTCATAAAATGGGTTTTTCTCTAAATACGGATTTTTTTGAAGGTTGGATTTTTCTTTTGAAGGTACTAAGTTTCTGAGTTACTAAGACGCTAAGTAACTAAGTTTTTTTTGACGATCCAACACCTTAGAAGCTTAGCAACTTAGAAACTTAGAACCTATATAGAAAAAAAATAAAAATCCATTTTTCATTTTGGAATATAAAAAGTATTTTTGCGCATGCAACACAACGTACTTATTTTAGATTTCGGATCGCAATATACACAGCTTATTGCGCGTAGAGTTCGCGAATTAAATATATTCTGCGAAATTTTCCCTTACAATCACTTTCCTAGTGATTTATCACCTTATAAAGCCGTAATTTTAGGAGGAAGCCCATTTTCTGTTCGTGCAGAAGATGCTCCACATCCTGATTTATCTCAAATTCGAGGCAAGCTTCCAATGTTGGCAGTTTGTTATGGAGCACAATACTTAGCACATTTTAGTGGAGGTGAAGTAGCAGCTTCGAACACCAGAGAATATGGTAGAGCTAATTTATCTTATATTAAGGAGAACGAAGTTTTCTTTAACGGAGTTTCAGAAAACAGTCAGGTTTGGATGAGCCATAGCGATAGTATCAAAGCTTTGCCAACAAATGCTGTAAAATTAGCAAGCACGCATGACGTAGAATATGCAGCTTACAAAATTGAAGGCGAAACAACTTATGCAATTCAGTATCACCCAGAAGTTTTCCATTCTACAGATGGATCAAAAATGCTGAAAAACTTTTTAGTAGACATTGCCGAAGTTCCTCAAAACTTTACACCAAATGCTTTCGTAGAAGAAATGGTGGCAGAATTAAAAGAGAAAGTAGGAAATGATAAAGTAGTTTTAGGACTTTCTGGAGGAGTAGATTCTACTGTAGCAGCAGTTTTATTACACCAGGCAATTGGAAAAAACTTATACTGTATTTTCGTAAATAACGGTTTACTTCGTAAAAACGAATTCCAAAATGTATTAGATCAATACAAAGGAATGGGATTGAACGTAAAAGGAGTAGACGCTGGAGATCGTTTCCTTGGCGAGTTAGCCGGAATCAGTGATCCTGAAACAAAACGTAAAACTATTGGTCGTGTATTTATCGAAGTTTTTGATGATGAATCACACTTAATCGAAGACGTAAAATGGTTGGCGCAAGGAACTATTTATCCTGACGTAATCGAATCAGTTTCGGTAAAAGGACCATCGGCAACAATTAAATCGCATCATAATGTAGGTGGATTGCCGGATTATATGAAATTAAAAATTGTAGAACCACTTAGAATGTTGTTTAAAGACGAAGTTCGTAGAGTTGGAGCTACTTTAGGAATAGATCCTGAATTATTAGGAAGACACCCTTTCCCGGGACCAGGATTATCAATCAGAATTTTAGGAGATATTACTCCTGAGAAAGTTCAGATTTTGCAAGATGTTGACGCTGTTTTCATCGATGGATTAAAATCTTGGGGATTATATGACAAAGTTTGGCAAGCTGGAGCAATTTTGCTTCCGGTAAACAGTGTTGGTGTTATGGGAGATGAGCGTACTTACGAAAAAGTAGTAGCGCTTAGAGCCGTAGAATCAACAGATGGTATGACTGCTGACTGGGTTCATTTACCTTATGATTTCTTGATGAAAGTGTCAAATGACATTATAAATAAAGTAAAAGGCGTGAACCGTGTGGTTTACGACATAAGCTCAAAACCACCTGCAACAATTGAGTGGGAATAGTATTGTTTTTCAAATTAAGGCGTTACATTTGTAATGCCTTAATTTTTTAAACCTACTAATTATGAGAGAGTTTTTAACGATTTCTCTTGTGTTTATTTTGTCTTTTAACAAAATAACTGCGCAAGATTCAATTATTAAACACAAAATTCAAAAAGGAGAAACCGCTTATTTTATTGCCCAAAAATACAAGGTTTCAATTGATGAAATTTACAAACTCAACCCCGAAGCGCAAAACGGAATCAAAGACAATCAGATTATCAGGATTCCTGTTCACGGTGAAGGAAAAGAAAAAACTAACCAACAAATTACCCATATTGTTGGTGCAAAAGAAACGCTTTTTGGCTTATCGAAACAATACAATGTTTCTGTAGAAGCGCTACAAAATGCAAATCCAATTCTTGCCAACGGACTTCAGATTGGTCAGGAATTAATTATTCCGCAGAATCCTGCAAATATTTCCAAAACAGAAAGTACAGCTTCGTCAAAAGTGACACATCAGGTTGTTGCTAAAGAATCTTTGTTTAGCATTGCGAGACAATACAATGTTTCCGTACAGGATTTAGAAAATCAAAACAAAGATATTCTTCAAAACGGTTTGCAAATTGGTCAGACAATTGTAATTCCAAACAAACGAAAAACCTTAGACGGAAGAGTTCGTGTGATCAATCAGGAAACTATTTTTCATGTGGTCGAGCCAAAGGAAACCAAATTCTCGATTGCCAAAAAATACGGAATTTCAATCGATCAGTTAGAATCTCAAAATCCTGAAATTGTAAACGGATTAATTGTTGGCAATAAATTAGCCATTAATACCAAAGAAGTTAAGCCCACAAACGAAAGTGAAGAATTGATGTTGGCTCTTGCCGAAAAACAAGTTGTGGTCGAAAAAGGAAAAGCCAAAACGGTTGAAATTGATGATTTAAAAGACAGATTGGTGGTTCAGAAAGAAATGAATCAGAAGATTATTAAGATTAATGATCTGAAAGTTAATCTGAATGATATGAATGGTTCTAAAGAAAATTCAGTTGAGAAATTACGTTTAGTTTTAGAAGCCAATAAAAATGTGCAGGATATTTTAATGGCAAAATTAGATTCATTAGTCAATACAATGAATAATGATTTGGTTGAGTTAAAACGAATGGATGTTTTGAATATTGACCAATCAAAACGTCTGGAAAAACAATCGTATGAAAGCATCGGAAAAACAAGCGAGCTATCTTCTCAACTAAAGAAAGAACTGGCTGAAAACCGAAAAGCTTACGCCGGATTAATGAATAAAGTTGAAAGAATTGCTGTTGAAGAAAATCAGGAATACAAGAAGAAAATCCGCGAAAGCGAGAAAAATAATACTTCGACTTCCTTGCAGCAACGACTTTCGCTTGACGAAATTAAACGTTATAAAATAGAGCAGGAGCAAGGTGATGCACAAAATCAGCTTTTGATTGCAAAAATTGATTCCTTAGATATTCAGAAAAAAATTGAAGTAAAGCGTCATATTAGTAAAGCTTCGTTTTATAGTATGGAAGCCCGAAAATTTGATGATAAACTGGCTTTGGTAAAATTGAAAAAGTATCAGGATCAAGCGGTTAAAAATCAAAGTAAAAATGCTTCCGCCGAAGCTGCAAAAACAATTTCGCTGGAAGAAATGAAGCGCGAATTAAAGGAAAATCCTCTTAAAAATGACAAAACAATAAAGGTTGAAGTTTTTGATAATCTTAGGGAAGTTTCAAACGGCTATTACTTAGTTTTAGGTATATTTACAGACGCGACGCTAAGAGATAAGCTCATTATGAAACTCATTGATTCTGGTGATTTTAACGCTAGTTTCTTCTTTAATATCAACAGTCTTTCGTATTATGTTTATTCGGATAAGTTCGAAAATATGGAAGAAGTGCTCTATCAATGCAAGAAAAAAGAAGAAGATGAGTTATATAAAGAGATCGTTATTGCTAAGTTAGAAATTGATCTTAGAGAATAATTAGCGCAAAATTAACAAGTGGCAAGAATCTTGTTTTAAAGAGAAATTAGTAACTTGTTTTTGAATTAGAAATTAAATTGTTTTAAGCCCTATTATGAAATATTATTCAACATTATTGTCTCTGGTTTTTTTTGTTACCTGTAACGCTTTTTCCCAAGAAAAAGTAGTTAAATACACGGTTTCAAGTGGAGAATCGATAAACCAGATTGCCGTAAAATTTAAGGTTACGCCTTATGATATTTATGCACTAAATCCGGATGCCAGAAATGGCGTAAAACCAAATACGGTTTTGTTAATCCCAACAAATGGTGCGAAAACTACTGTTGCTAAAACAGAAGATAAATCAGTTAAAAAAACTGTGGGTAAGAATCCAACTTCGCACGAGGTTCAGCCTAAAGAAACTTTATTTGGGATTGAAAAAAAATATGATATTACCGATGAAGCTTTAAAAGCAGCAAATCCTTTTTTAGTAAAAGATGGTTTGCAAATTGGACAGACATTGGTAATTCCTGCAAAAGGATCAACAGCAAAAACTGCAGCTACAACTACTTCAGCTACAGCTAATAAAACTGTAAAATCTGTTGCACAGGAAAAGTATGTATATCATGATGTTGTAGCAAAAGAAACTAAGTTTTCGATTGCAAAAAAATACAATACAACAGTTGAAGATCTCGAAAAACGCAATCCTGAAATTGTTTCGAGTTTGCCTGTAGGATATCGTGTTACTATAAAAGGAACGGCTCCAAAAACGGAAATTCCTGCGCAAACGGTTACAAATGTTGCAAAACCAGTTGAAACTAAAAAAGCGGCAGAGACTTCTAAAAAAGCAACTTCTTATATGGAATATCAGGTAAAACCTAAAGAGACTTTTTATAGTTTAGGAAGAACTTTCCATATCTCGCAAGAAGAATTAACGCAACTAAATCCTGCACTTTCTGAAGGTGTAAAAGAAGGAATGGTTCTAAAAGTTCCTGCTGGATATTTAGCGCCACAACCAATTATTCCTCAGGAAAAACCTGCTGAAAAAGCAACTGAAGTAGCAATTGACAAATCGACTGAAAGTACGGCTGGTATTAAAATAGTAGATAAAGTGAAATCTGAAACTGTTTCTGCAAATCCAGAAGTAGTAGAATTGACTAAAAAAAGAGGTCAGACGGAACGTAAAAAATTAGTTTTGTTATTGCCATTTAATCTGGCAAAAATGCAATATGATACTACAAGTACCGCTAACAGAATCAAAAATGACAAGTTCCTTAATATGACTCTTGATTTTTATTCGGGAGCTATGATGGCAATAGATTCAGCTAAAACGTTGAAATTGCCAATTGATGTTTCGATTTATGATTCTCAGGAAACTAAAAGTTCTTCGAATATTGCGAGTTTAATTGCTCAGAATAAATTGCAGGATGCAAATGCTGTGATCGGACCATTTTATCAAAGTAATGCCGAAGCTACGGCAAATGCATTGCGTTCTTACGAAGTTCCTGTGATTTCGCCATTATCGAAAGATTCAGCGAATCCAATTGAAAACTTATATCAGACAATTCCATCGAATGACGTTGTTAGAAATGCGATTTTTGATTATATGCGTTCTAAAAACGGAAATATCGTTGCGGTTGTAGATAAGAAAAAAGAATCTGTGATTAATTACATCAAACAAAACCAAAAAGGTGTTGTTTTTGCTGCCTTAACAGAAACTGGCGGATTGGATGTTGCAAATTTAAAAAGTTCATTATTACCAAACCGAATGAATTATGTCGTGATGGAAACGGGTAATACTGCAATGGTAAAAACTACGATTAAAGCGTTGCTTGATGTTCAAAAAACATGTCAGGTGCAATTGGTGATTTTAGAACCAAACAGTACACTTGATACTGATGAAATTAGTTTTGACAATTTGGTAAAACTAAAATTAATGTATCCGTCTGTAACTCGTGAAAGTGATGAAGCGGGAGTTTTAATTTTCGAAAAACAATATAGATTGAAAAATAAAGTAAACCCAAATACGTATGCAACTCGTGGATTTGATGTTACTTTTGATGCAATGATGCGTTTGGTACAAGGAAAAACATATCAGGAAACAGCAGATTTAATGACAACGGAACAAGTTGACAATAAGTTTCAATTTTATAAAAAAGAAGATGGCGGACACGCAAACAAAGGTGTTTACATTTTATATTACGATAGCGATTTAACTTTAAAAGTAGCAAATTAATGACATCAAAAGTAACCTATTTAGGCGATTTAAGAACAAGCTCAATTCATGTACAATCAGGAAGCGAAATTATTTCTGATGCACCACTTGATAATAACGGAAAAGGTGAAGCTTTTTCTCCAACAGATACTGTTGCCAATGCTTTGGCAAGTTGCATGATGACTATTATGGGAATCAAAGCACGCGATTTGAATGTAGATTTCGTTGGCTCAACTGCCGAAGTGACTAAAATAATGAACGCTGAACCAAGAAGAATTGGAGCAATCGAAATTGTTTTTGACATGCAAGGTGTTGAAGACGAAAAAAGCAGAACAATTCTTGAACGTGCAGGAATGACTTGCCCGGTATTCTTGAGTTTAAGTTCAGAAATTGATAAACGAATTACTTTTAACTGGAAGTAATTTTGTAAATGATAAAAGCAAAAAAAGCCATCCGATAATCGGGTGGCTTTTTTTTGTTTTTAAGCTTTAAGCGTAAATTTAAACACAATATTGTCATTTCGACGGAGGAGAAATCACACAAGAATTTCCTCAAAGAAAATCGCCAATCTTTGTAGATCTCGAGTGTGATTTCTCCTCCGTCGAAATGACAAAACTTTGCGCCTTTGCGTTTTTGCGAGATTTAATTTAGATTTTAAAAGCTTACAATAAGATTAAAAATAAAATCAGCGGGCATCAGCTTAAATCAGCAAAATCTGCGTGAAATATTTTTTAATCCTTTTAATCTGTGGCTAAAGATTTCTCTCGCAGATTCCGCAGATTTAGTAGATTTTATTTATAAACCCTTTTTCAGGTTTTAAATCTTCCAGAATTGGCGTACTCATCGTTTTTACTTCTTTTTGCATCACTTCATTTTTTTGTTCGAAAATCAGGATACTATTTTTACCTTTTTTAAGCCAACAACCTGGCAAGTACAAAGTTTGTTGCGGACCAACGCTCCAATAACGTCCAATATTGATTCCGTTTACAAAGACGATTCCTTTACTAAAATCGCGCATGTCTAGAAAAGTGTCTCCGGTTTTGCTAAGTTCAAAAGTTCCCTGATATAAAGTAGGACGGTTTATTTTGCCCGAATTTTTATACGCTTCCAGATTTGGTTCCTGCGACATTGGTAATTGATACATTTTCCAATCTCCGGTAATTGTTTCTCCGTTGATAATAACCGGACTTATAATTCCTTTATTATTAGCATTAATTTGAGAACCATAATTAATACGTCCCATGTTTTCGACCAAAATATCTAAAGTTGCATTAAACGGAACTTCAATTTCGCAATCGTATTTTTTATAATAACGATTTAACTCCGCGACTTTTTTTCCGTTTACATAGACGATTGCATAATCACGTAATCCGTTTAATTCCAGTTTTCCGCTTATGGGTTGTGTAAATCTTTTGCTGTACCAAACATAACCGTCACCTTGATTTAATTGCTCAAATGTTTGCGGATTATCGTTTGTAACAGGCGTGATTTTAGATTTTACATCGGCAAGATCAACAATTTTTGTTAACGCTATATTTGGAATTGTAATTACAGGCATTTTCTCCGGAACTGCCGGAGTTTCCTTTGTTTTTAGTAATTCTCTTAAAGCATTATATTTTGGCGTTGCCCAGCCAGCTTCACTAATTGGAGCATCATAATCATAAGAAGTCATATCGGGCTGAATATCGTGTTCTTTATCATAATTTGCGCCCGAAGTAAAACCAAAATTAGTTCCGCCATGCACCATATAATAATTGAAAGAAACCTGATTGTCCAGATATTTTTTTGTTTGTTGAGCGGTTTCTTCCGGAGTTTGCGTCGGGAAAGGTTCTGCCCAATGATCTAACCAACCCGGATAAAATTCGGCAACCATATAAGGACCTTTTCCGTTGTTGAATTGATCGACTACTTTTTTTAATTTAGTGATATCACTTTCACCATTTGCAGTTGGCAATGCACCTGGCAAAGCGCCTCCTTCAAACAACCAACTTCCGTCTGAGGTAAAAAACGGAACTTCAAAACCAATATCTTTTAATTGCTGAAATACGGCTGCACTGTATTTTTTATGTTCGTCAAGCGGAATATCTTTGCGTTGCGCTACATAAGAACCAAACTCGTTTTCGCCCTGAACCATAATAATTGGACCACCTTTAGTAATTTGCAAAGCCGCGACTTGTTTGTATAATTCAGTAAAATAAGCTTTTGTAGCAGTCAAATATTCCTTGTTGTTTCCGCGAATAACCATATTAGGAACGTTTTGTAAAAACCACGGATAACCGCCAAATTCCCATTCGGCACAAACATACGGACCTGGACGTAAGATTACGAATAATCCTTCTTCTTGTGCTGTTTTAATATATTCAGCTAAGTTTTTATTTCCGGTTTTAAAATCCCAAACTCCCGGCGCAATTTCATGATAATTCCAAAACACATAAGTTGCCACAGCATTTAATCCCATGGCTTTCATCATTTTCAAACGGTGACGCCAATACGGTTGCGGAATACGGGAATAATGCATTTCACCCGAATGAATCTGAATTGGCTTTCCGTTCAGTAAAAAGTTTCCTTCGCTAATCGCAAAAGTTTGCTTTTTTTGGGCTGAAGTAATCGCAATCGTGAAGATCGAAAACAGAAGTATAAAGTATATTTTTCTCATTTTAATTTTTCATTTAGAAATGTCTTTAAATAAGCAAGAGAGCACCATGACTTGCTCTCTTGCTTCCTTTCAACTAACCAATAAATATTTATTCTGAAAACTCTAATTTTTGAAGTTTGTTCCATCCACCGCGAGTAAAATCGGGAATTTCTACAGGAACAGAACCTTTGTCAAGCGAGATCTCCGTCAAAGGTCCTAAACAAGACCATTCGGCAAGATCATAAACATCCATATCAAGCGGAAGCCCGTTTTGCAAACAGTGAATCAAACGATAATCCATAACGAAATCCATTCCGCCATGACCGCCTACTTTTTTGGCTTGCTCTTCGATATTTTTTACCATTGGATGTTTGTATTTTTCCATCAAAGCTTTTTTAACTTCTTCAGGAACAAATGAGTGTGCGCTTAATTTTTCGTGATTTGGTTTTACATCATCACTTAATGCTGCACCATCTAATGCATAACCTTCCAACGGATATTTGTTTGCAAAACCTTTTGTACCGCTTAATTGATACATTCTGCTATACGGACGAGGAGAAGTTACGTCGTGCTGAATTTGAATTGTTTTTCCGTTTTCAGTACGAATCATTGTCATTGTATGATCTCCATTTCTAAAATCTTTAATTTCCACACCAGATTTTTCTTTGATATAAGCAGGATTTCCAACCGCTTTTGTATCCATAGAAACCAGGAAATTCATTTTGTCACCACGATGAATATTCAAAGCCTGACAAGCCGGACCCATTCCGTGTGTGGCATAAACATCACCACGATGTTTGATGTTGTAATCCATTCTCCAGTTGTTCCAGTATTCGCCCCAAAAAGGTTGTAAACCATGAATATAAGATCCTTCGGCGTGAAGAATTTCGCCAAATAAACCTTGTTGCGCCATATTTAATGTCGTTAATTCGAAGAAATCATAAACGCAATTTTCAAGCTGCATGCAATGTTTTCTGGTTTTCTCAGAAGTATCAATTAGATCCCAAATTTCTTTCATTGTTAAAGCTCCTGGAACTTCGATAGCAACGTGTTTTCCGTCTTTCATTGCCTGAACACCAATTAAGGCATGATGTTTCCAATCTGTGGCAACGTAAACTAAATCAACATTTGGTAAAGCGGTAACTTTTCTCCAGGCATTTTCGTCGCCAAAAAATTCTTGTGCTTTTGGAAGTCCTGCTTTGGTTAGAATTTCATTTGCCGATTGTGTATTTTTTTCTAACATATCACAAAGCGCTACAATTTCTACTCCCGGAATATGTGTCATACGCTCGACCGCTCCCGGACCGCGCATTCCAAGTCCGATAAAAGCAACGCGAACAGTTGGAATGGGGTCTGTAGCCAAACGCAAAACATCTTGTTGACCTTTTGGACGTGAAGGCGTTTTAGTTTTAATCATTTGAGCCGATGCAATCATTCCTCCGAACAAAACAAAAGCGACTAATGTGAATTTTAAAAATCTGGTTTTCATAGTTAATTTTGGTTTTGAAATCAATTTATTAAGGTAATTTACTAAAATCGATTTCTGGTTTTTTATTGTTTAATGGTCTGGTAAAAATGGTTTTAGGTGTTGTATAATCGTTAAAGAATCCACCGTCTTTTAGATAGAAAGAACCTTTTTCTAGTCCGCCGGAAAAATCCATTCGGTATTCTTTTGTACCGGTATTATCTGTTGTAAAACGTACCGAATTAATCTCTGACCAATTTCCTTTATCATCGCAAATCCATTGATTATTGAATAAAACTTTGCGTGATAAATTGCCCTGTTCAGGAACAAAATTTTCTAAAAATGAATGAAATCTTTTTAAATAAGTATTGGTTTGCGGACGGTTGAAACTGGCAATCAAAATCCATTTTTTCAATTCGGGAGCAAAAAAATACGCGGTGTAATTGGTGCTATTATTGTTTTGAGGAATTCCGTGAAGCAAGAATTTATAAGTTGTTCCGGCTTTCCAATTGTATTTCAAGTAACTCTGACCGCCTGAACCTTCGCTTCCAAATTCTCCTGAATGAACGTTTTCGCCTTTTTTAAGCATTTTAATTTTTTGCGTTTCCGGAATACTTTTCGGATCGTCTGTCTCAAACGGACTCCAGACTGAAAACAAAATTCTTCGCTCTGTCGCTGAGTTTACCTGAATTCCAAAATAACCTTCTCCAAAACCATTTGCCATGAAATATGAGCCTATTTTATCTTCATTTTCAGGAACCGTAACTTCGTTATAATACCATTCGGCATTTGTAGTTTCCGGAATCTGATAATTTAAATGTACAGATGGTCCGCGGCGTCCCCAATGATAAAAGTTTCCTTCGTTATTTGGAACATAAGAAATTTTACCGTCATAATCTTCACTTGAAATTGTTAAGCGATTCAGAGACGGAAACTGATTTCCTGTTTTGCTGATTCCTTTTATTTTAACGGCAACATAACCTTCTTTGTTGATTGTCCAGCTTCCAACGGTTATTGCTTTTTTTGTAGTGTCGAATTTTACTTTTTTAGAAATTCCGTTAATCGAAAATTCCAATTCTGATTTTCCAAAAACTTCTACAGATTCTTCTACGGTAATTTGAAAAGTTCCCGCTTTATAAATTCTAAAATAAGCTGTAAAAACTTCTTTAGAGTCCGTCCAGTTTTCGATACCATTTTCTGTAATTGTTGTGCTTCCGTCGATATGTTTATTACTAAAAGCGTTTCCGGCAAGTGGAAGCGAAATTTTGGTTTTCGGATTTTCTATTTTGTTTTTTTCAATTGAAGGTGTAGCACCTTTTACAGGAGAAAAAGAAACCAATGCTAAAGCAAGAAATAAGTAAAATATGTTTTTCATTTGAATGATGTTTAGTTCCTTTTTTGAATTACCTCTCTAATGAACCAGATTAGAGAGGTTTCAAAAAACAAAAACCTAAATAAATTGTGGTTTTTAATGAAATTATATTGGCTTAAAAAAACTTTAAATTTTATTTATAAACTTGATAATCATTTATTTATGAATAAAATTATACTAAATAAATGTCTGATGACTTTTTATTGTTTAACGAAACTATCGAATATATTTTGATTAACCAAGAAAAAACATAAAAAATGTGCTCGAACACACTTATTTTGTGTTCTCGAGCACATTTTATGAGGCCTGACGTAATTTTGATTGAAAATCGTTATATTTTGATAAAGGCAAAACGATATAAAATAGCAAACCCGACAGGTTTTTGAAACCTGTCGGGTTTAAGTTGCATAACGATAATGACAATATTGTCATTGCGAGGAACGAAGCAACCTCACTAACAAAAATCACTAATTAAATTCTGCAAATGAGATTGCTTCATTCCTCGCAAAGACCAATCTTTGTCGATCTGCTAGTGTGATTTACTTCGTCTGTTCGCTATCGCTCGGGTCTCCTCTGTCGAAATGACAAACTAAACGAAAAGATTCTTATGAAAATGTTTGCCCTAGCCCCGATAGAAGTGGAAATCCTTTTGTGGCGGGGTTCGCCGCAAAAGATTGAAATGGATAGCGGGATTAGCTCCTAAAAAAAACTTTTATCATAGAAATCGAAATGACAAAAAATATGGAAAGACAAACAGATCTCATAACGCAGAAAACCCGACAGGTTTTTAAAACCTGTCGGGTTTAACATTCAAAGTCCATAATTTGTGCCGTTAGGCACTAAATATTGGTAGAAAACATGGATTGGTATAAAAATTTACCGTGCCGTAGGTACGCAATATTTATCATTTTGTTGCGTACCTACGGCACGCCAACGTATTTCGGATTTACAATGACTACTACCAATATTTAGTGCCTAACGGCACTTTTCAGATCTAGAAAACCCGACAGGTTTTAAAAACCTGTCGGGTTTGGAAATAAGTGTTTTTAACTATTTATAACTGCGTTTTATTTTTGGCTGTTTAATCGTTTAATTAAAGGCGTTACATGTTTTTTAGTATCATCATCTAATGTCGATAATGCTTTGTCAGCTTCATCTGCAGAATATTTAGACAAACCAGAAATTCCGCCCGCGATTACATTATAAGATTGATTTTTAATGCTTTCCTCCATTAATCCTTTATAAGAAGCATCGCCTGTTGCTGCTAATTTTACAAGTGCAGCAGCTTTTACGGCTGTCTTTTTATCATTTTTTGCAAGGTTAAGCAAAGTCTTAATTGCTGCATCTTTGATTTGAGCATCTGATAAATCAATTGCTTTTACACTCATTACACGCAAGTCGTCTTGTTGATCATCTAAACCTGCCAAAAGGATAAGTTGTGCATCATGACTTTTCTCTTTGCCTGCAAATTTTATCGCTTCAATTCTATTATAATACGTTGGAACATTTTTGTATTGGAACAAATAATCTGATACTTTTTTGTTCTCAATTACCTGACCAACTAAAATTTTATCAGGATCAAGATCTACAAAAGTAGGTTGCGCCGGAACATCAAAACTGAAATTTTGCTCTCTTTGATCGATCAAAATGTCTTTTCTGATTTTAGTTCCGTTTACATAAAAATCTACTTTTAATGGTAAACTAAAAGTCTGTGTTGAACTTGCTTGTGTTTGTTTTACTGCAATTGTAGCTTTTCCGTCTGCATATCCGTATTCAACATTCAAAATAGGATTTCCTCCTTGATAATACCATTGGTTAAAGTATGGATTCCAGTCTTTTCCGGTAACTTCTTCCATCGCTAAACGCAATTGGTGTGTTTCTCCGGATTTGTAAGCATTTGTAGTTAAATAACGGTTTAATGATTTGTAAAACGCTTCGTCTCCCATTTGATTTTTCGCTGCATACAATATAATCGAACCTTTTGAATAGCTGATATTGTCAAACATATCTTCTTTGTCTTTGTAATAAAAACGTGCCAAAGGCGGACTTATACCATCTTTTGAAGAACGCAAACAGTTTTGTAATTTCTCATAACGAGATCTGTCTTCTGCATCTTGTCCGGCATCGTGACCGTGCCAGATTACTTCACCAAAAGTGGCAAAAGATTCGTTCATTGTTAAATTTGACCACGATTCAGCTGTAACATAATCTCCAAACCATTGGTGAAAAAGTTCGTGAGCAATTGTACTTTCCTGATTATCGTCCAGTAATTCTCTTTCTGTTTTCTGTACATATTCACCGTGCAAAGTTGCCGATGTATTTTCCATTGCGCCCGAAACGTAATCTCTGGCAACAACCTGAGCATATTTTACCCAAGGATATTCTACACCTAAAGTTTTGCCGTAAAACTTCATCATATCCGGAGTTTTTCCGAAGATTTGTTTTGCATAAGGCGCATATTTTGGCTCCAGATAATAGCTAACTTCTTTGCCGTTATAAGTGTCTTTGTAAATTTTAAAATCTCCAACAGCCATCATAAACAAATACGGAGAATGCGGTAAATCCATTTTCCAGGTGTCCGTACGAGTACCATTTTTGTTGGCTTTTTGTGCCGTCAATTTTCCGTTTGATAAAGTCACATATTTAGACTCTACGGTCATTGAAATTTCTGAAGTTGTTTTCTGATTTGGTTTGTCAATTGTTGGAAACCAAGCCGAAGAAGCTTCCGTTTCTCCTTGTGTCCAAATCTGAATTGGTTTGTCAGCTTTTCCGTCAGGATTTATAAAATATAAACCTTTAGCGTCTGTAATTGCGTTACTTCCTTTTACTTTTAATTCATCAGGTTTTGCGATATAATCGATGTAAACGACGTATTTTTCAGTGCTTTTATACTTTCTGTTCAATGTAATAAAAACCTGTTCGTTGTCATACGTATATTTCAAAGGCGTTTTTTTAGCGCCCTGAACTATAGCAATTTCTTTAAACTCCATTCCTTTCGCGTCAAGCGTAAGAGCATCAGTTTCGTAAAAATGAGGTTTTAAAGTAAGCCACGCTTTTCCGTTTAAATTGCGTTTTCCATAATCAAATGATACATCGAGTTTTGTATGCATTAAATCATGAACTTTTAATGCTGTAACTCTATAAGTCGATGCTTCGTCTTTATTTTGGTCCGTATTTTGCGCCTCAATATTCTGACAAGCCAAAGCAACTAAGCTTAAAACAGTATATTTTAGAAATCTGTTATTCATTTTTTTGTTTTTATAATAGTTGGTATAAATATATTTTAAAAATTTCAATTTTTATTCGAAAATTAATCAGTCAATGTCGTAATATCTAAAACTGGTTTAGGATAATTTTTTGATTTTATTTCTTTTTTGCAATCCGTTACCATTTTTTCGGTCATATTATAGTGATATGCTCCATAACAATCTCCGTCGAAATTGCCCACATAAAAGAATCCGTATGCATCAAAAAAATCGGTTAAATCAACTTTACTGACTTCACAAGCTGTTTTTATAAAATTAAGTTGGTAAACAGCCGGATTTTCATCAGCCTTTACTTTTAGTTTATCAAACGCGTTGGCTTGTTTTCTAAAAGCTTCAAAAAGGTCAGGATAAAAATCAGGATTTTTACCTGCTTTTTCGAAGTACAATTGCAGTTGCCAAAAAGGCACAAGAGGTTCAAAACTTCCACCGACTTTTAAATAACTTTCTTTTGTTTCGATAACTTTTTTTCTTGCAGAATCATAGTAGTTACCTTCTAAAAGACGAGATTTAATTCCTAATGATTTGATGACATACATTGTGAAAACATTATTGCTTACTTCACAAAGTCCTGCCCAACTAAAATAAGGCGTTAGTTGATGTACATGACCAGTTTCGTGGCTAAATCCCCATGCCGGATCGCCGGCAATTACTTGTGCGGGATCAAGTACCATTCCTAATGCATAACCAGATTTTCCGCCCATATAAGCGATTCCGTCTTCGTCTCTAAACATATAATAATTGTAGTTTACACGAGCCAAAATCCTATTGTTTGGGACAAGATTGTATTTAATTAATCCCATAAGTCGATGTTGGCGATGGATCAAAGTGTCATAACAATTTAGTAATTCCACGCCTTTATTGTAGGCATATTTTTTTAAATCTGCTTTAGGATAAATGGTTTGAATATACTTTCCTCGGGCATCTATCATTGGATAAACAGTGTTGTCCAGAAGTTTATTCCAATCTTCATTTTTTTGTTTTTCTGAATCAAAAAATCCATTTATTTGGGCATCAATAAAATGAATTTTAATTGCGTTTTCCTTTTTAGGTTCTTCAGAATAATAATTGATGTAAGCCAAACCACCAAAGTCTTTTACATCTATAATGTTTACGCCATTTTTTAGCGGATATGTTTTCTTTTCGATTCCCCAATTAGGATCTTTATCAGGATCCATTCCTGCAGGCGGTTGTCTGTTCCAGTTTGGAATAACTAAATCTACAGTTTTATTTTTAGCAATATTGTCTACAAGAATTATGTGTTTTCCCAAAGGCAAATAAATACCTGTAATGTTTTCATATTTGCTATAACCATCACCAATTGATAATTTTTTTCCTAAAGCTGTTGGCGATAAATAAGCGTTGTAAGTCGCTAATCTATAATTGAAATCATAATCGCTTTTAAGCATTTGCAAGGCTGCATCGTGAATTTCCTTATTTTTAATTTTATCTAATTCTTGCTGTTTTATGTTCTTTTTTAATTTCGTGGCTAAATTATCATTAAAAAAAGCTAAATCTTCTTTTATAGAAATTGAGTCTATAGAATTTTGTGCGTAACCATTACCTTTTGAAAGGAAAAATAAAATGCAAAGTAAAACAAGTTGTTTCATTCGAGTTGGTTTTTATTAGTTATAGTTAATTTGGTTTGTAATCCATTCTATATTCAACTGTTGCGTGTAATGCGTAAAAAATAATATTTAAACACATAGAAACATAGATTTTATGTTTTGAAAAAAAGTAAATCAAAAAGAAACTCGTTTCTCACACATAGTTATGTGTTTTAATGCAAGTGAAACGCCTTTCATGAGTTCTATAATCTTATGTTTCTATGTGTTAAAAATAATTACATTCAGCTAGTTGTGTATTCAGTTGCTTCTTATAATTTTTCGATGATTCTAACTTCTCCATCTTTTTCGTCAGCAGTTAAAATATCAGATGGTTTTTTAGTGTAAACTAATAATGTCCATTGCACAATTTTATTTGTGGGATATAAATTTGCCTGACTTTTTAACCACTTTTCTGCTTCATTTGCTGATGAAGTTTTCTCGATTGCCCAAGCAGAAACCAATTGATTTGCCGGTAAAAAATTCATAACCGTATTATCAATTTTCGGATTAAAAGCAGTGATTTTCTGTAAAGATTGTTTTGCTTTTTCACTATCGCCAAGACTTGTGTAACATTGATAATCCAACCAATTTTCAAGTCTTTCGTCAATATCAACATCATACGGTTTTCCTACGCCCAGATTTTCCGGAAACAGTTTTGCATCGGCAATAAATTGTAATGCTTTTTTGTATTGCTTGTTTTTCATTTCGGCTAGAGCCTGCATCAATTTTGCTTCATGATACAATTGTCTTCCCGCAGTTGCACCTTCAAACGGAAGAATTTCTAATTTGGTCAGGAAAGCATCTGCAGCAACATATTTTTTGTTGAGCAACAATATTTTTCCATACAGCATTCCCATTAAATAATTGTCTGTATGTTTTTTATAAAACGGTTCTGCAATTGCAAACGCTTTGTCATATTGTTTTTGACTGATATAATGTTCTGCCAATAATTTATGATATCTCCAACCTTGATTATCCAATTTCAAAGCTTGCTGAAGGCTTGCAATTACAACATTAGAATCGTCTTTGAACAAAGATGCTTTTGCGGCATAAAAAGCCGGATCATTTGGTTTTGAACCACATTGTATAAATAATTCTTTTGCTTTCGAAAGATTATCACGATTCCACTCAATTAAAGCCAGATGATATTTCAATTGCCATTGATCGTTTGTCGGAATTAATTTCTCCAGAATTATTGCTGTTTCTCCTCTAAAAGGAAAGCTGATTCCGGGTTGTATTTTACTTAAATCAACCGATTTTCCTTCGAGAAATGCTTTCCAATATAGGATTTCAGCACTTGGAACCGCAAGTGAAAAAACTTTTAGCGCTTCGTCCTTGCGGCCAAGATGCTGATACCAAATTCCTAATTCAAGATAGGTTTGTTCCGGCATTTCATTTTGTATAAGTGAAGTGAAATGCTGTTTTGAAGCTTCTGAATTTTCCAAAAGGAATCGTTCAAAATCTGCAAAATGATTTAACGGATCAACGGTATTTATTTTATTTAAGATTTCATTCGCTTTCGCGGAATTATTTTGCAGACGATAAAGTACTGCCAGAACTTGTAAACCTTCAAGATTGTACTGATTGTTTAGCAAACTTTTCTCGGCATATTCAATCGCTTTTGATTGATCGTTTTCACTAAAGTAAATTTTACTCAAAGCGGTATAAGCGGCGCTGCGAAATTCTACGCTTGAAGCGGCAATGTCAAAACCGTCTTTTGCATCAGTTATATTTCCTAAATGCAGATTTGCAATTCCGTAGTAATAATTGGCTGCAGGATTATAAGTGTCGATCGCTAAGGCTTTACTTGCTGAAATTACAGCTTCTTTATATTGTAATTTTCTAATTTGCAAAGAGGCTAAATCAGAAAGGGCAGGAGCGTAGTTTGGATCTTTTTTCAAACATGCATTTAGATTTTCTTCTGCTTTTACGTAATCTTTAAAACTGATATAATTTTTTCCCTGAAGATATAATCCATAAACCGAATTGTTGTCAAAATCTTTAGGAACTTCTAACGGTCGAGCCAAATTACCATCTTCGGGTGCTGAATTCCAAACTAATTTATTTTCGCCAAGCGTAAGTTTTAATTTGTTTTCATCAACTGAAATCTGAATTGAATCTTTGAATACTTGTAATGTATTTACCGAAATATCTTTAGAATAGATTTTTTTATTATTGTCAAAAACTTCTAATTTTTCGTTTAGTTTTTGAAGTGGAGAAAGATAGATTTTCAACCAGCCATTTTCGTTTTTTACATTAACAGCTCCATAATTATTGGCTTTTACAAAACCTTTTGTTTGTTTTACCGGAAACCAGTATTCTGTCCATGAATCTGTTTGATAAGGTGCAAAAGAACGCTGTTTGAAAGGAGTTAAATTGCTGCCTTCGCTGGCTTGATTGAATAATCTTCCGCTTTGAACTTCTACATATTGACCGTCAGTATCGGTTAGTAATTTTTCCCAAATCATTCCTTGTTGCGACAATCCCCAAATCCATATTTTTTTGCCGGGTTTGTCATCGTGATTTCCGTATCGTCCCATTCCAAAATCTTCGTCATGGTAATATCCTCCAAAGAAATCATCATATTTTCCAAAAACGTGATACGATTTGTAACCGCCAAAATTATTGTTTTTATAGAAAGATAAATCTTTGCCATTTTCTTTGTCGATTGGCCACGAATTATGTTCTCCGTTATGACCAATATAACTTTGTCCGGGATAAATAAATTGTAAATTTTCTGATGCTTTTATACCGGTATTCATCCAGGTATAATAAGGTTGTTCTGCATCTGTTGCGTTAAACCAAAACGAATTTGTTGTAAAATAGGCTTTGTCTTTAGGCAAATTAATGTCTAATTTCCAAGAAGTTCGAGTCAATAAATCCAAAACTCCAATAACACAGCTTACACTTCCGTCTGGTCTTGTTATCGTTGTATAATCAACAGGAGTGGCGCAATTTGGCGTATGCCCGATGATTCCGTAATTTCCTTCTACACCGCCGCTTGTCCACGGACCGCGCATGGCAATATCTCTAAATTTGATTACGTGATTGTTGTAAACAAAGTCTTTTCCGGTTGATTTTTCTATTGCCGACCAAACTTTTCCACCAATTTCAGGCAGAATCATTAGTTTGATATAATCATTTTCAAGCTCAATAACTTTCCATTCTTTCTGAATTGGTTTGTTTGTAAAACCATCAAAACGAAAATACGGATACACTTTTGTATCTGGTTTAGGAATTGGATCAGGATCTGAAAACGGATAGGTCGTGAATACTTTTTTGTATTCTTTTATTGTGGGTTTATTTTGTGCGTTGACAAACAGGCTTCCAAAAAGTAGAATTGATAAGAAAGGTTTAAGTTTCATATGAAGCTGGTTTTTTGTGGTTATTTGGTTTTGCCACAGATTAAAAAAGATTTCAATGATTAATCTGTATTAATAGTTGTATTTTTTATTAAATGTGCCGTTAGGCACTAAATGTTGGTAGAAATTAGATGTCAAATACGTTGGCGTGCCGTAGGTACGCAACAAAACGATAATTATTGCGTACCTACGGCACGCTTGATATACTCTAAACATATATTTTCTACCAACCTTTAGTGCCTAACGACACAAATGCATTATTTTAACCTTGAAGCTGATTATTACTTAACAATAAGTAACCATCCTTTTCCTTTAGGAACAGTTATTTCATCTTTTGCAGTAAAAGTCTGTGCCGGTTGAAAATTAGCAACTTCCGGAGCTGTAATTGTAGCTTTTGCAGGATTGATTCCTAGTTTTTTCCAGTCGATTGTTAGTTTTACTTTTACATCAGAATCTGCCCAGCTTGCAATCGAAATTAATGCTGAACCGTTCTTTTTGTAAACTGTTGCCAAAACTTTATCGTTGTTTGTTTTTACAGGACAGTTTTCGCTCCAATATCCAATCATTTCAGAACCTTTAATTCCAAAATTGTCCCATAATTTCCAGATTTGTCTTGGATCTGCATTATCGCTCCAAGGTAATCTGTTTGTCATTCCGTAAACCATTCCTCTCCAAGGATTTCCGCCGCTTTGTAACATTTCGCCCATTAATCCAAAAGGAATTCCGCTTACTTCTGTTAAGAAAAAGTCCGGTTGGTTTTTTTCATAATCAAAATATTCTCCAAACCAAAGTTTATTGATGTATGGAAAGTGTTCCATATATAAGTTGGCGCTATTGTTGAATCCGTCACTTTTATTGTACTGATTTGCACTGTGTAAATCGATAATTCCCGGATGACCGTCTTTTGTTAAAACTCTTTTAATACGTTTCATTGTGATTCTGTCAAAAGCAACATCATCAAGATAAATTCCGTCAATTCCAACATTTTGGGTTAACCAATTCATTCCTTCAACATAATAATTGTGCCAACGGTTCATTCCGCTGTTTACGATTGCAGCATCTTTAATTTCGGGTACAAACCAAGCTGCGATATAATCGTCTCCAAGATGTTCCTGCAACCAAGAGAATCCGCCTCCTTTTCCTGGAGAATAGATTTCGTGACCTAAACTTTTTAAAGCAAAAGTCTCATAAGCTTTGTTTGAAACTTCTCTAACTGTATTGTAAATCTTAACTTTTAATCCTTTTTCATGCGCTTCGTCGATATAACTTTTCATCTTTTTAAATTCGATAAAAGGATAATTGATATATGGATTTATAGCATTTGCATGGTGAATATTGATTACTGTTGCGCCAGTTTGAGCAATTGTATCAATTGGGCTGTATTTGTGGTAGAATTTAGTATCCCATTGAAAATCTGTGTCGATTTTATGGAAAGGTGTAATCAATAAGTTGAAGTTATAATACAAAACATCACCTTTTTTCATGCTGCGAGCTCCGCTGTACGCATTTACTAAAACTGATTTTTGGTTTGGTGTAATTGTGATTCCACCTTTGTTTTCGTTACCCCAGGAAGTTGGTAATAACAATGGTTTTTGCAAATAGAAATTCGTGTTTAATGGACGGCTGTATTTTTCGTCTCTTAGCGAAAATTGCAATCCTGAATTTACGTTTCCAATCCATGCGCCATCTTGATTTTTATGTGCTACGTCCCATTTCCAGTCGAAATTTGCCGGACGTTCTCCACCTTTTTGACCTAATCCCATCATGTATTTTGCAGATGTTGGCTGAAAAGGCAATTGAAAATTAATATCATTGAAAGTAAGATCTTCAAGCGCTGTAACTTTTACAGTATAATGTAAAAAACCGTCAAATTCAATTGAAGCATTCACATCCATTTGAACAGATTGTGATGTAGAAGTGCTTTCCCAAGCAACGGTTCCAGCTTCTTTTTTAGTGAATTTAAGTCCTGCATTTTTCCATTGTAATGATTCTTTTCCGGATGCATCCACGAAATGAAAGGCTAGGGGAGCGCTCAAAATATCATTGGCTTTTGTACCAATTGATGTCATTTCTGGCGTAAAGTAAGTTTGTATTTGTGATGGAAATCCGTTTGCACCAATACTTAATTTTCTTCCTAATAATGAGATTTCAGAATCTTTTACAACTAGCGGTGTATAAGGCGCAATAACGGTATTTTCTTGTGCTAAAGTAGAATTTAACCATTTTAGACGCGTCATTTTTTCAGGAGAATCGATTCCTCCGTTTTTAGTTACTTCGTCGCTTACTTTTATTTGAAGCGTGATTTCTTTTGATTTTCCGTCAGCAATTACAATAGCTTTTCCGGTATAATTTCCAGCTGCTGCAGTTTGGGGAACATCGATTCCGCACCACAATGCTTGGATTTTTCCTTTAGAAACAGAAACATTTGCAGTAAAAGGAGATGCATCATAACGAGTTCCGTCTGTATTGATGCAGCTTATGTCTTTTGCTTCAATTATAGCTCCGTTAGAACTGATTAAATTTGAAAAAGTAACTTTTACATTTCCTAAATCCTGTAATGCATAAATTCCTAATTGAAAAGCTAAATATTCTCCTTTTAAAGCTGTATCGGCAAATGTGCTTTGAACTCCTTTTTGAATCCATCTTTGTGGCAAATCATTTTTCATTCGGATAGAATACAATCTGTCTTCCGGAAAAACCAAGAATGAATTACCATTGTTTTTTGCAATCAAATCATTAGTTTCTGCTGCAGTTGCAATAACTTCCATTGGATAAAAACTATTGAAAGCATTCACACTTTGAATTTCTTTTACAGTACAATTATCGCCTAGATTAGCTTTAATTTTAGACAGCCATTGTGCATCTGCTTTATCTTCTGGTTTTGCATAAACTCCTTTTGGATAATTAGCGTCGCCTTCATCAATATAAGGCATGTAATACACATAATAAGTTCCTTTTCCTGAAACTGGCTCAAAGTAAATTGTGCCTTTTTCTCTGTTTATATCAGTTGTTTTTACGTTTTGAATTTCCTTTCCTGAAGCATCTTGAACAATGATCTTTTTTAGTTCCGGTTTTTCGTCTCTTCTGCGCCATTCGATCGTTGTTTTTGCAACATTATCTTTGCCTGCAAAATCGACTACAACACGGTGATTTCCTATCAAATTAGGATTCCAGCTGTCATTGCCATCTGTATATTTTATTTGTTGTGCAGCCAACGGAATACTGAAAATGCAAATACAAATGATCAATATTCTACTTAAAATTTGTCTGTTTTTTAGGTTTGGTTTCATTGTTTTTAATGTTCAGGTTTAAAAAGTATGCGTAGTTAATAAGTTAGTAAACGGCTTTCCATCCATTTTTTTTCCAATAAGCAATAATAGGTTTGTAAGGCCCGTATTTGTGTTGTTCTTCGGTAAAATTATCCTGAAAAGGACTATGTGAGTAATCAATTGGTTTGCCCATTTTGTTAGGGTAATCAAATGTTTTAGGATTTGGTCTTGTGTGTTGTGAATCATCATTTACATAAGCTGCAATATCAAGTGCTTGTGTATCTGTTAGGTATGGTTTGCCAATGGTTACTTTGTCATAAGGCATATTGCTTTTTAACCATTGTGCTTGTTTGATAACTCTGTGCATACTTGAACCTGGCTGATATCCATATTCTCCCCAAAGCGGTGGATAAGTATAACCTGATTTGTCGGCATTGTATTGTCCTTCGCCATTATTTCCGTGGCAACGGGCGCAATTTTCAATAAATAATTGTTTTCCTCTTTCCGGACTTGCCGCAACATCTGGGAATTCTATTTCTAAATTTTTGGCACCTTTATAATTTCCATCTTTAGGAACAAATTTGCTGATCCATTTAAAGTAAGATAAAAAAGCGACCATTTCTTTCCCGTCAAGCGGAAGTGGTTTCCCTGAATGTGGTCTCATAATACAGTTGTTAACACGTTCAGCAAGTGTTAAAACTTTATTTTCACGTCCGCGATATTGTGGATAATTATCGTGTGAAGCCATTAAATTGAAGGCGTAAGGTTTTGTACCAGCATCCTGATGACAATTGGTACAATTCATTTTATTGCCCAGATATTTTCCATTAATTCCGTTTGGGCCAATATAATAAGCCGTTTTTAACATCAATTCTCTTCCATAACGAACGGATTCGCCAAATTGATCGTCCGGAATTTTAGACGTATCAATTGTGATGTACGAATCATCATCGGCTGTTTTTGCTGCCAATGTTTGTGAATTTGAAGTATTGCAAGAATTGAAAACAATAACTGGCAATGCTGAAAATATACCAATAAGAATTATTTTTTTCATGTTGTAAAATTTTTAATCTATATCATTACCCTAACAAGTTTTTAATCCCGAAGCTTCGGAGCTGTTAGGTATTACTTTTCATCATTTTGTTGCGTACCTACGGCACGCTTAAATTTATTTTAACTTAGATTTTCTACCAATATTTAGTGCCTAACGGCACAATGTATATCTTGGATATTTAGTCGAAATATTTCTTTTTATTTAATTTAGAAGAAATGGTTTTAATTTTTCTTCCGGAATAAATTCTACACGATAAGGAGGAATTTCAGATTCAAGTGCCCAAAGTAAAACTCCTTTTCTATTGGTTAAAATGGTAATGTGTCTTTTTGAACAGCAACATAAAATGGTTTCTTTATCAATCATGTAGGCGCTTCCCATTCGATCATTATAAACGTCTCTTGGAAGTTTTATATGGAAATCTAACTTTACGGTTTTACCAGTTTCATCTACTTTCAAAGCAAAAACCGATGATTGTTTTACGTCTACACCATTATCAAAAAACATTAAACTTCCTTCAGAATTAATATGAGCTGCATGTGCTTGGGAGAAATTACTGTCCGGAGACATTTTCATGTTTCCATCTTTTCCTAATTTCCAGATTACTTTTCCTGTTTTTGAATCGACTTTCCAGATTTGACCGTTGTTATAAAAAGAGATTAGAAAATTTCCATCTTTGTCATAATTAAGACTGTTGGCGTGTGTCCAGTCTTTTTTGTTTTTTAAAATATTCTTGTCTTTTAAAGGATCTAAATCATCAAAAACACTCCATTTCCAGATTTTTTTTCCTTTTTTATCCAAAATTAAAATTCCGTCACTATTAATGGTATCGTTCTTTTTTCCTCCAATAGAAGTTAAATCCATTATTTTTTTATCTACTGTTATAGTGACAATTTCGTTAGCCGATTTTTTAATGATTTCATGGTGAATCGCTTGTTTTAAATCGCCTTGTCCTTTTTTAATGTGCATTAAAGTATCACCTTGAAGATTGATTTCGAGAATTTCGCTTCCGTAACTTGTTGGTTCGTCATTTTTTCCTAAAATAGAAAGTATCGTTTGATCTTTGGTAAAATGTGTTACTTTAAATCCAGTTCCTTCAACAGTGTGATACCATCTTAAATTTCCTTTATAATCAACAATATAAGCTACTCCGGGTGTTTCTCTTTTTGCCATAAGCATAAAACCACTTTTGAAGTTTTGCGGTAATAATTCCGGTTTAGGGCAATTTGCTTTGAATTGTTTTTGTAACCATTCTGGTAATTTTCTTGATTTGAATGTGTACACTTTGCTGGTATTTGTATTTTCTCCCTGAACTGTAACTAACTGATAACTATAGTTGGTTTCTGGAGTAATACTACAAAGTACTAAAGAATGCTTAAGACCATTTTTTGATATTGGAGTTTTTATTTTGTTTTTGATTCCCTTTTTATCAGACCAATATTCGGCATATACCTGAGCATCGTCCTTCGTAGTAACATCGATCTGAATCTTCAATTCGTTGTTGCTATGAGTCCCAATGTTGATATTTGTAATAACATTACCCTGATTTTGAGAACAGCTTGCCAATGCAAGAAGTGCCAAAATAAAACTCGATTTTAATACTAATTTTTTGATCATCTGAAAGGCTTCTTTTGTGAAACAGAAAAGTACTTCTTTTGTTTAAAAAATCAAGAATAGACAGACAATTTTACTGTCTATTCTTGATTGTAATTTTACTTATTGTCTGTCGGCGTTACTTAAATTAGGGTTAAGATCAACCTGACTTTGTGGATAAGTATAATATTTATTTTGTGGCATTTTGACAAGTGCAGCTTCTCCAACTCTTAAATGATAAGCATTTACAAGAACATCATATTTGCCCATTCTGATCAAATCTGCACGACGTTTTCCTTCGTAGAAAAGTTCCCATCCTCTTTCTTGCAAAATTGCATCTCTTAGCGAATTCTGATTGTAATCGCTTAAAACCAATTGTTTAGCATGCGATCTTGCTTTAACCTGATTGATAAGGCCAATAGCTTCAGTTGTTGGGCCGCTGATTTCGTTTAATGCTTCGGCTCTGCTTAATAATACATCAGCATAACGAAGGATATTTACACTATGACCATCATAATAGGTTGTAGTTTCATCATCAGCATATTTTCTTGTCGAAACGTCTGGCATATAAAATTCTCCAGCTGGTGGTTCAGCTCCTAATGAAGGTGCTTGTTTGTGCAATAAGCCATCTACGCCTACAAAATCTGGGAAGAAACATTTCTTTCTATCATCTTCGTCACCAAAAGTGTTGTAGAAATCCCAGTTTACGGTATAATATTGCCATCTGTTTTGAACAACCGGGTGATCTATTGGTCCAAAGTGGTTCAATAATTCAGTTCCGTTTGTGTTAGCATCACTCAATGAAGAGAAGATGTTTTCGCTGCACCATTTATTACTTTCTTTAAACAAACCTAAGTAAGTAGGATAAAGGCTGTATTCACCAAGACTTATTACTTGTTGTGTAAACGTTGCTACTTTTTGCCAATCGTGGCTGCGTAAGTATAATTTTGCTAATAAAGTAAGTGCAGCACCTTTTGTAGCACGACCAACATCATTAGATCCATAAATTATATTTGCTTTATAATTAACTGGTAAAACATTAGCAATTTCTGTAAGGTCTTTGATAATAAATTCATCAATTTTTTCTACAGATGTTGGTTGTGTTTGTTCCAGATATTTTGGATTTGCCAGATTATCTTCGGTCATTAAAACAACAGGTCCCCAAGAATCAGTTAAATCCATATAAGCAGATGCTCTTAAAAATTTGGCTTCAGCAATAAACTGTGCTTTTTCAGCATCTGAAATCGAAGACATCTTTCCTATATAATAAATAGCAGTATTAGCATTGGAAATTAATTTATACATGGCATTCCAATCTTCTAAAAGTAAACCATTTGTAGAACTCCATGTTCCCAAAGATAATTGTCCAGGATCTCCACCGTATTGGCAGTGACCCAAATCTGTTGCAATATCAGTTAATGCAAAATGTCGGGTTGCCCAATAAGAGAAGTTGTCTCCTACAGAAGGTCCTTTTAATCTGCCGTAAATTGAGTTAACTGCAGCAATAGCATCTGATTTTGTTTGATATCCATTCGTCGTAGTCAAAGTGCTGTATACCGTAGGATCAAGATCCTCATTGCAGGAATATTGTAGACCTGCAGCAAGTAAAAGCAATAATATTGTATATTTTTTCATTTTGATGAATTTAATGTTATTGAAAAAGCTATTAATGAATTGCTATTTTTATTCCTAGTATAAACGTTCTTGAAGCCGGGAAAGAGTTAAAATCAATTCCTCCACCAAGATTTTGCGCAGTGGCATTAGCTGTATGTCCATTTATTTCAGGGTCATTTCCAGAATAACCTGTAATTGTCAATAAATTTTGTCCTATAGCATATAATCTTATATTATCAATAAACTTCGTAGGTTTTAAGATGCTTTCCGGAATAGAATATCCGATAGATAAATTTTTCAGACGCAAATAAGACGCATCTTCAACAAATCTTGAATTTACATAACTTCCGTATGAACTTTTGTAATAACCGTCTCTAGGAATATCTGTGTTTTCGTTTGTACCGGCAACCCAGCGATTCAAAGCATCTGTACTAGTTGTAGATTCTCCAACCATTCTGGTCATATTGTAAACTGAATAATCAAGAGCGCCTTGAAAAAAGATATTCACATCAAAATTTCCGAATCTAAAATCATTATTGAAACCAACAAGGTAATGCGGTGTAGAATTTCCTAAATAAGTTCTGTCATCAGCTGTAATTTTACCATCTCCGTTTAAATCCTCATATTTAGGATCTCCAGGCTTAGATAAAGGTTGTGGAGCATAAACTTCTCCGGTTTTGATTACTCCGGCATATTTAAATCCGTATAGAACACTCATTTCTTTTCCTGGTTCTAATCTTGTAAATTCACGACCAGAAACAGTACCACTTGGATTAGAAGTATTATAACTGATTATTTTTACGTTATCAGCAAGTGAAACTACTTCTTGTTTGTTGTAAGCAACATTTAAAGAGGTTCTCCAATAGAATTTATCATTTTTGAAATTTTCACTTGTTATACCAAGTTCAATTCCTTTATTATCAATTGTACCTGAGTTAAGTGTTTGGGTATTGAATCCCCACCATCCTCCAACAGGAACATTTAAAAGTGCATCTGTTGTTCTCTTTTTGTAAACATCAACTGTAGCAGTAATTCGGTCGTTAAAGAATCCCATATCCAAACCAATATTGGCTTGAGATTGTTGTTCCCATTTTAGATCAGGATTCGATAAATTTTTTGGTTCATTACCACCTACAAAAGAGCCGTCAGAAATAGTAACATTCCAAGGAGCAAGATTAGCCATGTATAGATAATCCGGAATTCCGTCATTTCCTGTAATACCATAACTTACTCTTAGTTTTAGTTCAGAAAGAGCTTCTAAATTTTGCATAAATGCCTCTTTTGAGATTCTCCATGCAAGTGCTCCTGAAGGGAATCTACCGTATTTGTTATTTGGACCAAAACGAGAAGAACCATCTAGTCTATAAGTAAATGAAGCTAAATATCTATCGTCAAAAGAATAACTTAACCTTCCAAAATACGAAGTAAGTTTTGTTTCTGTTTTCTGAGTTTCAGGTTTCAGGTAAACAGCAGCACTTTCAAGATTGTAATAAGTTAGGATATCATTCGCAAAACCAGAACCAGAAGCTTTCATTCTTTCATAAGTATCTTTTTGGTTTGATGTTCCAATCATTGTTGTAAAAGAATGCTGCTCTTTAATATTGAATTTATAAGTTAAATATTGCTCTGTAGTCCATCTAAAATAAGTTTTATTTTCTTCAGATCCCGTACCGTTTAGCGCTGCTCCAGCAACAAGAGTTCTTGGTGTATATTTGCCCTGAATATTTTCCTGCCATTCCGCACCAGCTCCAAAATGGTATGTTAAACCTTTGATGATTTCATAATCCATAAACATGTTTCCATTTACTAATCTGTTTATAGAATGATCTGTTGGTTCCAGTAAAAGTGCCAAAGCATTATCTTTTCCTTGGTATTTGTAATAAGATCCGTCAGCATTATAAATAGGAATTGCAGGTGGCGCAGTTTGAATTGAGAACATTGGAGATAAAATATTATCGCCAAAATCACTGTTGTGACCTTCGCTTGCAGCACCATATACATTGGTTCCCACAGTTACTTTGTCAGTGAATTTTTTATCAGCTCCAATACGAACAGAATATCTTGTAAAATCAGTATTTTCTATTGCTCCGGTTTGTTTCAGATAATTTCCTGATAAGAAAAATTTAGATGTTTTATCGCTTCCGCTAAAAGTAATTGTTCTGTTTAGTACTTCTCCCGGACGAGTTGCAGCTTCAAACCAATTGGTATTCGCAATAGGAAAACTTGATGGAAAAACTGCTGGTCTTCCATTTTCAGCCGCAATTGCATTTTGAATAGAAGCGTATTGTTGTCCAGTTACTAAAGATGGTTTTTGAATTATGTTTTGAAAACCATCTGAAATCTCGCCTTCGATTTGCATTTTACCCAATTTTCCTTTTTTAGTCGTAATCATAATTACTCCATTTCCACCTCTTGAACCGTAAATTGCGGTAGAAGCAGCATCTTTAAGAATCTGGATGCTTTCGATATCATTTGGGCTAATAGATGCACCGGTTGCAGTAATAAAACCATCGACTACATATAATGGCGCATTTGAAGTTGTAATTGAGTTTCCTCCTCTAATAACAATAGTAGGATTAGTTCCAGGCGCATAGCTATTTTGCTGTACCTGAACTCCGGAAGCACGTCCTTGAAGCGCTTGTCCAACATTCGAAACAGTTCCGCCTAAGTTCAAATTGTCTTTTCCAACAGAACTTACAGAACCGGTAAGATCTTTTTTCTTAGCTTTTCCGTATCCAATTACGATTTCCTCTAATTTTTGTCCTGCCTCTTTCATGACAACTTTCAAAGGATTAGTTCCTATCGCAACTTCCTGATCTTCCATACCAATATAAGTTACGATAAGTTTCGTCGCATTGTCAGGAACTGTAATTGCAAAACTTCCATCAACATCAGTTTGAACACCTTTAGAAGTTCCTTTCACTACCACGTTTGCACCAGGTAATGGAAGTCCGTTTTGATCCGTTACATTACCTTTTACCGTTTTTTCAAAAAACAACGCAACATTATTTTTAGGTGATGTATTTATTGATGAAGCAGCAGAAGCCTGAAACGTTAAAGCTAATAAGGAAAGAATTGTGAGTTTAATTTCTTTATTGGATACATTCGAAATCCGAAAATCTCTTGGCTTTTTTTGAGTTAATAATTTCATACTAAAATTGGTTTTGGTTAATGATTAATTTGTTTTTTCTTGTTTGTAAGTTTTAGATTTCTTTTTTGATCTTAAAATTCATTTTGCCTTTTTATTTGGTTTTAAAGTGAGTTGTTTTCTTTTTAAAATAGTCGTTTCATTTTCGCTTTAATAGGGAACGATTTTGTCAACTTTTATCCCGTTTTTGAGTGGTAAAAACGCTTAAAATTTTCCTTAATTAACTTAGTTTTAAGATTAATACTTGACGAAACTATATATTATATTTTTATAAAACAAGAAAAAACATAAAAAATGTGCTCGAACACACGTAATTTATGTTCTCGAGCACATAAAATTATGCAAAACGTTTTTTTTGACATAAAATCATGTGATTTTTATAAAATATTTTGGAAATAAAAGCCCTTCTATATTTGAGGTTATTTTATGTCAAATTGTTATTTAGATGAATTATAAATGTAGTTTGTGTAAAATCTTGTGAAATTCGTAATGACGAGATTGGATTTGTAATAATTAAACAGGCTTTTCTTATGGATTTATTTAACAGAAAAATTGATTTTTGCTTATTTTATTTTATTAAAAAACAAGCTACTTTTTCATGAATTTTAAATTATATTAGTCCTTCTGAAAATGTGCTGAAATGAAGAATGCTTTTTTGCACATTTTCGATTTTTCGGAAATTAAAAAATTAACAAAATTTAAGAGTCAAAATTGTGAAAGAATATCAGGTAGTTTTAATCGATAAAAATCAAAAAAGTTCTAATGAAATTTTAGATTCTGTGCTATGGAAAAAAGCAAATTGTCTAACTGATTTTTCTTCACCATGGAAAAATAATGCTGTTTCTAAAATAGAATTCAGAGCACTTTGGGATCTTGAAAATTTCTATTTTAATTTTAGAGTTTTTGACACAGATATTTATTTCGATCAAAAAGACGATAGTTTTGATAGTATTGGAAATTCAGATAGAGTAGAACTTTTCTTTCGCGCAAATGATTCTTTAAATCCGTATTACTGTCTTGAAATGGATACTGCGGCAAGATTAATGGATTTTGAAGCAAGACCAAACAAAGATTTCGATTTTAACTGGAAATGGCCTAAAAAGGATATTGATGTAAAAGCTTCAAAAGATGAAACTTCATTTATTGTCGAAGGCCGAATTAGTATTCAATCTTTAGAAAATTTAAATCTGATTCAGAATAACATAATTGAAGCTGGAGTTTTTAGAGCAAAATTTTCTCTTGCCGAAAATCTACAATACGATGCAACCTGGACTTCTTGGGTAAATCCAAACACTGAAACGCCAAATTTTCATATCGCTTCTTCTTTCGGGAAATTTATTTTAAGCCCGCAGATTTGACGGATTGAACGGATTTTCGCGGATTTTTATAATTAAAATTAATCTCGCAAAGTCGCAAAGACGCAAAGTTTTTATCGTAGAGGCGCATAGCAGTGCGTCTTTGGTAGTAAAAGTTTTCTCGTAGAGTTACGAAAAAATAATCTGCCAAATCCACCAAATCCGTGGGCAAAACAGTTAAGAAACGTAAAACGTAGCATTCTCGACATTAATAATATCGATAGGTAATAATATTGTTTCCGGAATATCTTTGCGGAATAAAAAATGCTCGACTAAAGTACTAACTCCAAGATAAGCTTGTCTTTTTTGATTTTGGTGAATTAAAAAGTGAACCAATCCCTGATTTAGGAAGTTTACATTTTTTTCGACTAAATCGTAACCTATAATCGCAATTTTTTTGGTTTTTATCGAAGATAGGATAGAGGCGATTTGATAAGCTTTTGATGTTGTGATGAAGATTCCTTTCAAATTTGGATTCTCTTCTACAAAAGCTAAAAATTTAGTTTCAACATTTGGGTGTTTTAGTTTTAGCGTTGTCAGAGAAAAACCGTCAATCTTTTTTTCGTCGAAATAATTTCTAAAACCTTTTTCCTTTTCCTGCATGTGAACCGCATTTTTAAGGCTCTCGTCAATATGTATAATTGCAATTTGACCGTCAGTCAAAATCAGATTCATTAAACTTGCAGCAACGCGTCCGCTTTTGTATAAATCCTGTCCAACAAAACTTTTGATAGATTCGCCTTCGATTTGATTATTAAAAGTATTCACCATAATATTCAATTCGTCATATTGTTTTACGATTTCCAAAGTTTCTTTATGAAATAATGGAGCGATTAAAACAGCATCAGGCGATTTCTTGATAATGTTGTCGTTTGTGCTTAAAAACGATTTAGTGCTTTCCGGATTAAAATAGTGCGTTTCGATAACCACACTATAAGCTTTAAACTCGGTTATTGCTTCCTGAATTCCGTTTACACAAGGAAGCCAGTAAGAATCAATTTCAGGATCCGGAAGTAAAACACAAATTTTATAGACTTTTGTGCTTTTTAAATTTCGGGCAATTAAGTTGGGCTGATAATCAATAACGTTCAAAACTTCATTGATTTTTTCTAAAGCCGTTGGAGATACTTTTCCTCTATTGTGCAAAACGCGGTCAACAGTTCCTTTAGAAACTCCAGCCATTTTTGCTATATCCTTAATTGTGTACTTTTTATCCATATGAGCAAATATAGAAACTTTGATTTAATTATTTAAAAAATTCTGTCAGAATTATTTAGTGTGCTCGAGAACATTTATTTAGTGTGTTCGAGCACATTTTTTGTTTTTTTCTTGTTTTATAAAAATATAATATATAGTTTCGTAGAATCAAAACCAGAAAATTAAAATAAATCGTTAACCAATTAATGTTGTAATAATCTGATTTACAATATTTTATTATAGAATTGTCAAGTGAAAAAAATTACTTCATTAGCCCCGGGTCGGACATGTCTCTTTGGAGATCATCAAGATTATTTAGGATTGCCAGTTATCGCCTGTGCAATTGATAGAAATATAAAACTAACTGCTGAACAAAATGACACCAAAACATTTGTTCTCAATATGATTGATATTGGTGAACTTCGTGTCATTGATATCGACGCAACTTTTGATAAATTAAAGCCAAGAGATTATTTCGCTTCGTCATTGCGTGTTTTGCGCAGATATGGTTGTGTACCAAATGTAGGTTATAATATTACGATTACCGGAGATATTCCAATTAATTCAGGAACATCAAGTTCATCGGCATTATTAATGGCGTGGATTCAGTTTTTGATTTCTGCTTTTGGCGTAAATCAGGAAGTTACATCTGAGTTTATTTCGAAAGTTGGGTACGAATCGGAAGTTTTGGAACACGGAGAACCAGGCGGAATGATGGATCATTTTAGCATTGGCGTTGGAAATGTGGTGTACATTAATACCAAAGAACCTTTTTCGTTTAAAGTAATCAGAACAGATTTGAAAGGATTAATTACCGGAGTTTCTGGTGTTCCAAAAGAAACAATTGGTTTAATTGGCGAAATAAAAGGAAATGCATTAATGTCTATTGGAATTGTGAAGCAAAATTTTCCTGATTTTGATCTCAATACTTCTGAAATTGAAGATATTGACCGATACAGAAATTGTTTGCCGGATAGATTGATTCCGTTTTTTGAAGCAGCGCTAAAAAATTATCATTATACCAAAGAAGCTCTAAAAGAGTTCGAAAAACCAGTTTTAGACCTTAAAAAAATTGGAGATTTAATGAATCAGCATCACGAAGTTTTGCGAGATTTATTGAAAATTACAGTTCCGCGAATTGATGATATGATCAATGCAGCTTTGCGTGCAGGCGCTTATGGTGCTAAAATTGTAGGTTCTGGCGGTGGCGGAAGTATTGTTGTAATTGCCGATCCTAAAAAAGAAGATCAGGTAATTGAAGCGATTTTGAAAGCCGGAGCGCAGGAAGCTTATGCTGTGTCTGTAGATCCGGGCGTGAGAGTTATTGAAAATATTTAAATTTAAAAAATAAGTATGCACAACAATTTAATTATTCTTGCGGGTGGAGCATCTTCCCGTATGAAAAAAGAAGCCGTTCTTGATAATTTATCACCAGAAGAAATCGCTCAGGCAAACGAAAGAAGTAAAGGTTTAATAGGCGTTGGCGGAAGCGGAAGACCATTATTGGATTATCTTTTATTGAATGCCAAAAAAGCCGGATATAAAAACATCTACATTATTATTGGTGAACAAGGAGAACTTTTTAAAGAGTTTTACGGAAGCCAAAATGTCAACAATGATTTTCACGGACTTAATATTTCATTTGCTGTACAATATATTCCCGAAGGTAGAGTAAAACCATTTGGTACTGCCGATGCTTTGTTTCAGGCGGTAGAACAATTTCCGGAGTTGAATTCGCAGCAATATTCGGTTTGCAACAGCGACAATTTATATTCGGCGAAAGCCTTATTGGCACTTAGAGAAACCGATAGTCCAAATGCTTTTATAGCTTATGATCGTGATGCTTTGGAATTTCCTTCTGAGAGAATTTCGCGTTTTGCAATTGCCAAATTGGATAAAAACAATCAGTTATTAGATATTTTAGAAAAACCTTCGGCAGATGTTTTGAATGATTACAAAGACATTGAAGGCAAAATCAGAGTAAGTATGAATGCTTTTAAATTTAACGGAAGTACATTATATACACATCTCAAAAATTGTCCGGTTCATCCTGAAAGAGACGAAAAAGAATTGCCAACCGTACTTTTAAATTCGGTAAAAGAGAATCCAAATACAACTTTAGGAATTCCGTTTTCAGAACACGTTCCGGATCTGACAGCAAAAGAAGATATTGCCGATGTAAAAGCGTATTTACAGCAATATTATCCGGTTTTAGACTGGGAAGAATAAAAAAAAATTAACAAAAATTTGATATCTAATTTACCGGTAAGTACAACTTATTAGACTACTTTTGTTTTAAAATTGCAAAAAAAATGCATTAAAATGTGTTTTAATTGCAATATATTTGCAAAAGAGTTGATGCTATTTTAGATTGAGAAAACCACTAATCTATTAACAATCAACCAAAATTATTATGTCAAACATTGAAAGTGCATTACATATAGACAAGAGGAGTACTATTATTCCGATGATAATCTTAACTGCATTATTTTTTATTCTGGGTTTTGTAACCTGGTTAAACGGACCATTAATTCCATTTTTTCAATTGGCATGTGAGTTGACCTCTTCTCAGGCTTATTTTGTAACTTTTGCTTTTTACATCGCATATTTTGTAATGGCAATTCCGTCATCTTGGGTGATTGAAAAAGTTGGATATAAAAATGGTATTTCTTTAGGATTATTAATCATTGCAGCCGGAGCATTTATGTTTTATCCAGCAGCAGAAAGCAGAACTTTTTTATTGTTTTTAATTGCATTATTTGTAATGGGAACAGGTTTGGCAATTTTGCAGACAGCATCAAATCCTTATGTAGTCGTTATAGGTCCAAGAGAAAGCGCAGCAGCCAGAATTAGTGTTTTGGGAATTGCCAATAAATTAGCAGGATTTGTAGCACCACTGATATTAACAGCTTTGGTTTTGTCTAATATGCAAGAGTTTACAGCCGATAAAATTGCTTTATTGGATTCAGTTTCAAAAACAAATGCTTTAAATTCTCTTGCATTACAATTGCAAAGACCTTATCTTTATATGGGATTGATTATCATGGTTTTGGCTTTATTAGTAAAGCTTTCGCCATTGCCGGAAATCGATTTGGATGAAGACGGAAATGTAACGCATTTAAGTATTTTTAAGCAAATTAGAAATGCATTCAGACGTCCGCAATTGGTTTTAGGCGTAATCACTTTAATGCTTTATTTGGCTGCCGAAGTTTTAGCCGGAGATTCTATTGGAGGTTTCGGAAAAGAACTGGGAGTTTATGGAACAGAAGGGAATTTTTATTTAAAGTTAACTTCCTTTACAATGTCGGCAATGGTTGTGGGTTATATATTAGGAATCACATTAATACCTAAATATGTATCGCAAGTTACAGCCTTGAAGGCATCAGGAGTTTTAGGATTGATTTTAGTATTAGCAATAGTTTTGATTTCGCCAAAAATAATGATTCAGTTGCCTGGAATTCCAAATCTGCCAATTGTAATTCTTTTAGTAGCATTACTTGGTTTGGCAAATGCACTTTGCTGGCCCGCAATTTGGCCAATGGCATTAGAAGATTTAGGAGGTTATACTAAAATTGGAAGCGCAATTTTGATCATGGGAATCATTGGAGGAGCAATTTTTCCTTTGTTTTACGGAATGATCACAGAAAATATAAATGCATCAAATATCGCAAACGGAACCGCAGAAATTTCAAAAAGCGGAAATCAGATTGCCTATTTAATGCTGTTACCATCTTATTTAATGATTCTTTTTTATGCTGTGAAAGGTCATAAATACAGAAGTTGGTAGATTTAACGACAGAAATTAAAAATAGACTATATCATGTTAAAAAGTAAAATCGACAAAGCAACGGGGTTCGAGAAACGATTCGAAAACATCAATACAGTTGTTTTTGAAAATTCAAATGATGCTTCAAAAGCAGTTGCTCAAGAAATTGCAGCTTTAATTCAATCCAAACAAAAAGAAAACAAGCCTTGTATATTAGGTCTTGCAACAGGTTCTTCTCCAAAAGGATTATATGCAGAATTAGTACGTTTGCATAAAGAAGAAGGTTTAAGTTTTAAGAATGTAATTAGTTTTAACTTGGATGAATATTATCCAATGGAGCCAAATTCTATCAACAGTTACGTTCGTTTTATGAAAGAATTGTTGTTTGATCATGTCGATATTTTACCTGAAAATGCTCATGTTCCGGACGGACTTTTGACAAAAGAACAAATCGCTGATTATTGCCACGAATATGAAGCTAAAATCGAAGCTTTGGGCGGAATCGATCTTCAGATTCTAGGAATTGGTGGTAACGGACATATTGGTTTTAATGAGTCAGGATCGTTACAAAATTCAAAAACTCGTTTGGTTGCATTAGATCATATTACGAGAGTTGCGGCAAGTAAAGATTTCTTCGGATTAAGCAATACGCCAAGAACAGCAATCACGCTTGGGGTGAAAAAAATCATGGAAGCCAAACAAGTTATTTTATTGGCTTGGGGAGAAGGAAAAGCGAATATTGTAAAAAAATCAGTCGAAGATGAAGTTACGAATCGTGTACCAGCTTCATTTTTGCAAGAACATAATAATGCTGTTTTTATTTTAGATAAAGAAGCATCTTCAAAACTAACAAGAATCAACAAACCTTGGTTGGTGGAAAAAGTAGTTTGGACAGATAAACTCACTCGTAAAGCAGTTTTAGGATTGGCGCTTCAGCTTAAAAAACCAATTTTAATGCTTACAGATGCAGATTATATCGAACACGGAATGAGTGATTTATTGGCTGATTCAGGTCCTGCATACGACATCAACATTAAAATTTTCAATAAATTACAAAATACAATTACAGGTTGGCCAGGTGGAAAACCAAATTCAGATGATACAAATCGTCCTGAAAGAGCAGAACCTGCAAGAAAACGTGTATTGATTTTTAGCCCACATCCTGATGATGATATCATTAGTATGGGAGGAACTTTTATGCGTTTGCAAGAGCAAGGACATGAAGTGCACGTTGCATATCAAACTTCTGGAAACATCGCTGTAGCGGATGATGAAGCGTTGCGTTTTGCAAGATTCGTAATTGATTACAATGAAAAATTTGGAATCAAAAGTGCTGAAGCAGATGATATTTACCAAAAGGCAGCTACTTTTTTAACGAATAAGAAGAATAGTGAAATTGATATTCCTGAAGTACGTTACATCAAAGGATTAATCAGAAAAGGGGAGGCGAGAGCAACAAGTCATTTTGTTGGTTTGACAGATGATCAGATTCATTTTATGGAATTACCTTTCTATGAAACCGGAACTATTGAGAAAAAACCAATTGGACAAGAAGACATTCAATTGACAATGGATTTAATCGAAAAAATTAAACCACATCAAATATATGCTGCAGGAGATTTAGCAGATCCACACGGAACTCATAAAGTTTGTCTTGACGCTATTTTTGAAGCTGTAAAAGCACTTAAACCAAAATCATTCATGGATGATTGCTGGTTATGGTTGTACCGCGGAGCTTGGCAGGAATGGGGAATTGACGAAGTCGAAATGGCTGTACCAATGAGCCCTGATCAGGTTTTGGCAAAACGTCACGGAATCTTCAAGCACCAATCTCAAAAAGACGGCGTTGTTTTTCAAGGAACAGATGCAAGAGAATTTTGGCAAAGAGCCGAAGACAGAAATGCTGAAACTGCTGCTTTGTACCAACAATTAGGTTTAGCGACATATGCTGCAATGGAAGCTTTCGTGAGATGGCATTACTAAGTTGCTGAGGTTCTGAGTTACTAAGTCGCTAAGGTTTTAGTATTAGAAAATATTCGCCACGAATTCATGGATTTATTAAAATATAATTCGTGAATTCGTGGCGATTTTTTTTAGAATTTCATAATAAACACACAGATTAAAAAATCATTTTAATTCGTATAATCTGTGGCAAAAGAATAAAAATAATAATAGCTTTGCATTCAATAGAAGCAAGAAGAAAGAATGAGTCTATATTCTTTCTTCTTGCTTCTTTTTTCTTCACAACATGGAACCAGACAAAAAACTTCTTATAAAATTAGCTCACACCAAAATGCCTTTCGGGAAATACGAAGGATGGTTTTTAATCGATTTACCCGAATATTACGTTGTTTGGTATCAGAATAAAGGATTTCCTAAGGGAGAATTAGGGCAACAATTAGCGCTTGTATACGAGTTAAAACTAAACGGATTGGAGGAATTAATACGGAATATTAAGAAACAATATCCGAAACCTTTAAAATAGTAAGAAAAATCTTTTGCTATATCGTTTTTTTTATTTAAGTTTGATATATAAAAATATTACAATTCAAAAACAAAGTGATACCACAGAATTCCAGACTGAATTTATAGATGTGTACAAGTCAGTGTTTTAAATTAAAATATTTTTATTTATGTTAGATATAAAAAATATTATAATTTCTAAAAACATATTGACACCACTGAATTCGAGCCTGAATTTGTAAATGTGTACAAGTCAATGTTTTAAAATTATAATATTTTTTTTATTTATGTGATGTTCTAAATCTTTGAACTAGCAGAAAATCTCCATTTAATTTACTATCAATGCAAAAACCTGTAGAGAAACATAAAATATTTTGCATTGATTAATCATTTAACCGCAAAGCACGCTAAGATTTTTATCTAATAGGTATGTTTAAAAATACAAAGTTCGCAAAGCTTTGTATTGATCTAGCTTTGCGAACTTTGTGTTTTTATAAAACCCGATCGATATGCATTAAAATCTTAGCGTGCTTTGCGGTTAAATCCATCCTTAATTCTTATTGCTCCATAAGCTTTCATATTAATCCTTAATTTATTTGTTAATAACTTTGAAGTCTTCTCTATTGTGCGCCTAAGTGTTTTTTTATTTTTGTAGTAAATAACATAAAAAACAACATGCAAAATAATACAAGAAGCTCCAATCTTAGTCAATTTTTCGGTATTATTTCGTTGATATCATCACTTTTAGCCGGATTTTTTCTTGTGATTAGTTGTATTACTTCTATTATAAGCCTCGTAATTGGAATTCCTTTTGGGATATTGGCAATTTTTATGGCAGTTCTCGGTATAATATTTGGAAACATCGGTGTATCTCAGGCAAAAAAAGGTAATAGTTCTTTGTTGGTTCCAAAGACAGGTTTGCTGTTTGGAACTATTGTTGTTTCAGTTATTTTTCTGGGCTTTTTTGTTATTTTAGTTATGATGTCATATGCGATTCTGCGTTAAAAACTGATAAAACCGAAATAATACTTTTAAGTTATTTATTGAGATCATATAATATTGTCCTTCACTAGTTAAAAAGAAGATTTTGATTTTTGAATTATCTTTTCATTCGCAATTTTCCGATATGTTTTCATTTGGTGATTTAGCTTTTATGAAGATGATTTATTAAGATTTAAGAGTATTCCTCAAAAAATAGTCTAATTAAAAGTTAAAATTATCGATTACAAAACCAAGTAATCGATCTAATTAAAAATTTGCAAATTATCTCATAATCTAATTGATAAATTATCTAATTAAATTTGTACTTTTGCCAAGTTTTTTACACAACTACATACAAACAACAACAGAATGAATCAAACAAAATATATTTTTGTTACAGGCGGTGTGACTTCTTCATTAGGAAAAGGAATTATCGCGGCATCTTTAGCAAAATTGTTACAAGGAAGAGGATATCGTACAACTATTCAAAAATTTGATCCGTACATAAATGTAGATCCAGGTACGTTAAATCCGTATGAGCACGGAGAATGTTATGTAACAGATGATGGTGCAGAAACAGATTTAGATTTAGGTCACTACGAGCGTTTTTTGAACGTTCCTACTTCTCAGGCAAATAACGTTACTACAGGAAGAGTTTATCTTTCGGTTATTGAAAAAGAAAGAAGAGGAGAATTTTTAGGAAAAACTGTTCAGGTTGTTCCTCATATTACAAACGAAATCAAAGACAGAATGCAATTGCTGGGTAAATCTGGTGATTATGATATTGTTATTACTGAAATTGGTGGAACCGTTGGTGATATTGAGTCACTACCTTATATTGAGTCTGTTCGTCAGTTGGTTTGGGAATTAGGAGAAAATAACGGAATCGTTATTCATCTAACTTTAGTTCCTTATTTAGCTGCAGCAGGAGAGTTAAAAACAAAACCTACTCAGCACTCTGTAAAAACTTTGATGGAAAGTGGTATCAAAGCAGATATTTTGGTTTGTAGAACTGAGCATGAACTTTCTGATGAATTGCGTAATAAATTAGCGTTGTTTTGCAACGTAAAAAGAGAAGCCGTAATTCAGTCAATTGATGCTTCAACAATATATGAAGTTCCAAATTTAATGCTTGAAGAAGGATTAGATGTTGTAGCTTTAAAGAAATTAGATTTACCTAAAAAAGCAGCTCCGGATTTAAAAAACTGGAATACTTTTTTACGAAGATTAAAAAATCCAAAGCATACCGTAAATATTGGTTTGATTGGTAAATATGTAGAAATGCAGGATTGTTACAAATCTATTTTAGAGGCGTTTATTCATGCAGGAGCTTCAAATGAAACTAAAGTAAACGTAATTTCAATACATTCAGAACACATTAATATTGATAATGTTGCTGAAAAATTAGGACCTCTTGACGGAGTTTTAGTTGCTCCTGGTTTTGGAGAAAGAGGTATCGAAGGAAAAATCGAAGCAGTTCGTTATGCACGTGAAAATAATATTCCGTTCTTCGGAATTTGTTTAGGAATGCAAATGTCTGTTATCGAATATTCAAGAAATATTTTAGGTTATACTGATGCCAATTCTACAGAGATGAATGAGAAAACTCCTCATCCAGTAGTAAATTTAATGGAAGAGCAAAAAACAATTACTGATAAAGGTGGAACAATGCGTCTTGGTGCTTGGAAATGTGATATTAAACCAAACACTTTAGCACACAAAATCTACGGACAAACGACTATTTCAGAGCGTCACCGTCACCGTTATGAGTACAACAATAAATATGCTGATGAATTACAAAAGGCAGGTTTAAAAGCTTCTGGAGTAAATCCTGATACAGGTTTAGTCGAAATTGTAGAGCTTGAGAATCACCCGTTTTTCATTGGTGTTCAATACCATCCGGAATACAAAAGTACAGTGGCAAACCCACATCCAATTTTTGTAAACTTTGTGGCTGCTGCGGTAAATGCACATAAAAAACAATAATTAATATTCTGAAAAGGATGTAACTTTTGAGTTAAACTCATTACTAATAGTCTTTAACGAATAACCCTTTTTTAAATTATAATGGAAGAAAAAAAATTTGATCTTAATTCAATCATTGGTTTTGTATTGATATTTGGAATTTTGATTTGGATTATGTACCAAAATCAACCTTCTGATAAGGAGATTGCTGCTGAAAAAGCCAAGAAAGAATTAGTTGCTAAGCAAGAAGCACAAGCAAAAGCTGATAAAACTAAAACAGCTGTTTTACCAGTTGCTGCAGCTACTACTCCTGGTGACACAGTTCAATTAGCGCAATTACAAAAAACATTAGGTGGTTTTGCTTATTCAGCTACACTTCCTTCTGCAAAAGAAGGTTTTACAACTATTGAAAACGAAAAGATTAAGCTAAAAATAGCTAATAAAGGTGGTTATATAGTTGAAGCTACGTTGAAAGAATTCAAAAGATTTGAGAAAAATTCAGGACAATTAGTAGAATTGATTAAAGACAATAATGCTAATTTAAATATTCAGTTGCAAACTACAGATAACAGAACTTTAAACACTAAAGATTTGTTTTTTGAGCCAACATTGACAAAAAATGGTGCAGACCAAATTTTGACAATGCGTTTGAAAGCTGGAGCTAATGAATTCTTAGAGTACAAATATATCTTGAAACCAAACGATTATTTAGTTGGTTTTGATGTTCGTTCTCAAGGATTGAATAAAGTTTTAAATTCTTCAAAACCATTAGATTTAGTTTGGGATTTGAAAACATATAGAAACGAAAAAAGTGTTTCTTATGAAAACCGTTATGCTCAAATTGAGTATGAATATGGAGATGAAAAATACAGTTCTGTAAGTCCAAATGGTACAGGAAAAGAAGAAACTCCAGAAAAAGTAAGTTATGTAGCTTTCAAACAGCACTTCTTTACAACTATTTTATCTACAGATAAAGCATTTGAAAAATCAAGATTGCAATCTGATAATTTAGTTAAAGATGAAAAAGTTGATACTATTTTCACAAAACAATTTAAAGCAACAGTTCCTTTAGCTTTTTCTAATGGAGAAGTTGATTATAAAATGAGCTGGTATTTTGGACCGGCAGATTATAAAATCTTAAAATCTTACGATAAAAATTTCGAAAAAATTATTCCATTAGGTTGGGGAATTTTTGGATGGATCAACAAATGGATTTTCATTCCGTTATTCGGATTCTTAAGTTCAACAATTGGACTTTCATTAGGAATTGCGATTATCATCTTTACAATTATCATCAAATTGGCAATGTCGCCAATTACATATAAGTCTTTCTTGTCTCAGGCAAAAATGAAAGTTTTACGTCCTGAAATTACAGAATTGGGAGAAAAGTTCAAAAAAGACCCAATGAAGAAACAACAAGAAACGATGAAGTTGTACAACAAAGCAGGAGTAAACCCAATGGCAGGATGTATTCCGGCATTGATTCAGCTTCCGTTTATGTATGCGTCATTCCAGTTCTTCCCATCAGCTTTTGAGTTAAGACAAAAAGGTTTCCTTTGGGCAGACGATTTATCATCATTTGATGCAGTTGTAAAATTACCATTCCACATTCCGTTATATGGAGATCATATCAGTTTGTTCCCAATTTTGGCAGCAGTTGCGATTTTCTTCTATATGAAAATGACTTCTGGAGATCAGCAAATGGCTGCGCCTCAACAAGAAGGTATGCCGGATATGGCAAAAATGATGAAAATCATGATTTATGTTTCGCCATTAATGATGTTAATTTTCTTCAATAGTTATGGTGCAGGTTTGAGTTTGTATAACTTTATTTCGAACTTAATTACTATTGGAATTATGTTCGTAATCAAAAATTATATTGTTGATACAGATAAAATTCACGCTCAAATTCAAGAGAACAAATTAAAAGAACCTAAAAAACAAAGCAAGTTTCAACAACGTCTTCAAGAAGTAATGGAGCAACAAGAAGCTGCAAAAGGTCAGAATAAAAAGAAATAATTTTTATATTGTAATAGAAAACCGCTGTTGTAAAACAGCGGTTTTTTTTATGCTTAAAATTTAGGTAACAAAACTTTGTCAATGACATGAATGACTCCGTTTGAGCATTGAACATCTGTAGCAATTATAGTACTGACTCTTCCATTTGTATCTGTAATTTTTGCTCCTCCAGTCAAGCCAATTGTAAAATTTTGCCCGGCAAAAGTGCTTACTACTTGTCCGTTTGTTAAAGAAGTCGAAAGGACATTAGCGCCGGCAACCACATGATATTTTAGAGTTGTTTCTAATACATTTGCAGGAATAGCAGCAAGTCCAGAATATCCTGTTTCGGTTAAAAAACTTGCGAAAGCAGTATTTGTTGGAGCAAAAACAGTGAAGGGTGAGCTAGCTGTTCCTGATAATATTCCCGCAAATCCAGAGGATGGATTGTAAGTCAAAGCGGCTACAAGAGTAGTGAAATTTTTGTTGGCAATTGCGTGATTTACAATTGTAGGCAAACCGATGACGCCATCAACAACATGAATTATTCCGTTTGAAGCTTCAATATCGGCCGTTGTTACTGTTGCTCCGCCATTTGTTTTTCCACCATTAATATCTACACCTGTTCCTTTTTCAAGATACATGCTTAAGGTATTTATAGTTGACGCACTTCCTTTTGCCATTGTTTTTACATAACCTGTAGAAATTTCAGTTGATTTTACTTTAGTACTTAATACGTGATTTAATAATATTTCCTTGAGTAAAGGAACAGGAACTGCATTGAGATCTGCGTAACCATTTGCGGTTAAAAAAGCGCTAAAAGCAGCATTTGTTGGCGCAAAAACGGTAAACGAACCGGAAGATTTCAACGTCGTGACTAAATCTGCTTTTTCTAAAGCAGCTACCAGAGAGCTTAGATTTGGATTTGCTTGCGCAAGTGATACAATTGTTTGGGGAGTTTGACCTGAATTATCATCATCATTGTTGCAGGAAACGGTGACGAAAGAAATTAACGCTAAAAGAGCAATTAACTTGGTTTTAATTGTTTTCATAATATTGATTTTTTCGTTTGTACTGCTAAATTATTAATTTTGTTTAACAAATTTTATAAAATATTAAACAAAAATTAAATTTAAGACACATTTAACTCTTTTGTTTAATGTTTTTAAGTTGTTGATTTTTAAGTTTTTGTGTTATTTTTATAGTATTTAGGTTACTTTTTGTTTTTAAAGTGATTTATGAAAAATTAAACAAAAATTAAAGTAATTTTTAAGACTTTAAAAATCAGCAGAAAAGTAAAAATGGTTATACTTTTGCAATACTAAAACTCATTTTTTAGTGTTATAAAGAAAAACAGTTTATGAAAAAAATTTGGATTTTATTTCTAATAAGTACAGCAGCTTTTTCTCAGGAGTTTAATAAACTAGATACCAGCGGAAAGAAAGATGGTGTATGGAAAGGAGTTTATGAAGTTTCTAAACGTCCTCGTTACGAAGGAACTTTTAACCACGGAAAAGAAACAGGCATATTTAAGTATTTTGATGATACCAAAAAAGGTGATGTTTTAGCCACTCGTGATTTTAGTGCGAATGACGGAAGCGCTTACAATATTTTCTATGATCAGAATAAAAATAAAGTTAGTGAAGGTAAAGTAATCGGTAGAAATAATGAAGGAGAATGGAAATATTACCATAAAGCTTCTAAAGTCGTTATGACACTTGAGAACTACAAAAATGGAAAACTTGAAGGTTCAAGAACGATTTATTATCCTGATTCAAAAGTTGCTGAAGAAATGACCTATAAAAACGGACTTAGAGAAGGTATTTATAAAAAATTCGGGCAAAATGGAATTCTTCTTGAACAAACTACTTATGCAAATGATCAATATAATGGCGATGCTATTTTTTATGATTCAGAAGGAACTATTGCTTCTAAAGGAAAATTCCTGAACGGGAAAAAAGTTGGAAAATGGCAGTTTTACTTAAAAGGTAAATTGACCAAAGAAGTTAATATGAGCGATCCAAAAAGCAATTATCAAGCTGATTCTAAACCTAAAAAAGAATAGATTAATATAATAGTCTGCTTAAGCGGACTTTTTTTTGCCACGACCCGAGCGATAGCGAACAGGCGAAGCAATTCACGAATTTAAACTTTAAAAATTCGTGAATTCGTGGCTAATTTTTTCGTTAAATGTTTAAATTTGATTTACTAATACTTCAGGTAAATGGATTTAAACGAACTTTCAGGAAGATTTCTATTGTTGTTTTTCTCAATTTTGATTTTGTATTTTTTCTCCAATAGAAAAGATAATGAAACGATAAACCCTTTGATGGTTATTGTTGGTCTTTGCACTTTTTCACTTTGTTATTTGTTTACAAAAATTGAAATTGGCGTTGGAATTGGGTTTGGATTATTTGCTATTTTCTCCATTTTAAGATTCAGAACACAGTCTTTTACTGTAAATGCAATTATCTTTTTGTTTGCTACAATTACGCTTTCTATTTTGGATATTATGTATCCGTATGAGAAAATAGAAGTACTTCTGTTTTTTCAGGTTATCATTATCGGATTTTATATTATAGCGTCGGTAATAGTCAATAAAAAAGCTTCTAAATATTTGAATATAGTAGAAGTGAAAATCGCTTTAGAAAGTGATTTTTCTTTAGACAATCAAACAATACGAAAGTCTGTTCAGCAAAAAATGAATATTGATGATTTCGATTTTAAAATTGTGAATATAAATACGGTTTCAAACGAAATTGATCTTCAGGTATTCTACTGATTATTCATGTAAATGAAGAGGTAAAATGTGCCTAACAGCACAAATTAGAGACTTTCAATCATTGGATTGCTATTATTCATTAAAAGGGCGAACTTGTTTAATATACAAATCCCTGTTTTCTCCAACAATTTTAAACTCAATATCTACCGGATGATATCTGTTTTTTTTCCAATAACGATACATTTTTTCTTCGATTTTTGAACTCACAAGAAATAACCGACTCATTTCTTTTCGGCTTAATAAAGGTTCATTATTGTTTAAATTGGAATTTGAAGTATAATCTACATCAAAATCAGTGTCGTCTTTTCCGGAATTAAAATGATAAGCGACAAATTGTTCGCATATTTCTCCTTTTTCTGGTTTTACAACGGAGTTTTCGCCTTTCTGAACATTAACAGTTATACCCGGGAAATTTTCCCGGAACATATTTTTTGTAATTATAACGCCATTTGCAAGTTCATCGGGAAAAGAACGATGAACCAAAACTCCCATTGCAATATTATGCTGGTCAATGCCAAAAAGTTCTCTTTCGTTATAAGAAGCTTCATTCCAGACGCTTGCCCAAACTTGTTTAATTGCTTTTTCAAATGTTTTAATGCTGTCGCCAAGAATCCCGGTTTTAGAATCATATAATCCGGCGCCATTAAAATCATCTAAATCTTCTGCATTTGTAGAAGATCTGAATCTGAAGTTTTTAAACTTAGCATTTTTAAAGGTTGCATTCAGTTTTGCAATTAATTCAGGATCTACAGGTTCTTTCTTAATTGCATCACGAATTTTTTTCAATTGATGATAAATCCAAACTGTAGAATCTTTATGCGGATATTCTAAAAGTTCGGTAATTAATGGCGAAATAGATTTTTTCTGAATGTGTTTGGTATAAAAATAAAACGGAATTGCATGTGCATCTTCTGGAGTTTTAAACGCAGTTTCTTTTGAGATAGCGATTAAATAAGCCATGTTTTGAGCTTTAGAACCAATGTAATTTATTCCCTTTTTAGGAATTGTGGCTAAATCTACTAAATCAGTAACACTATTATCTATGATTAGTTTTTTCTTTTTGGTAGAAGCTTTTGGTTCTATTTTTTTAGTAGTTTCTTTGATATAAAAAGTATCAATTTCAATTTTTAATTCTACTTTTTTCGAAAGTAATCTTTTGATATTATTATCCTGTAAAGCTGTTGTGTAAGCCATTATCGGAATTTTTCTGTTCTTGCCCAAAAGCACTAAATGACTTAAAGGCGTTTGTAATTCGTTTACAATAATTCCTCTTACATTAGGTAAAATATCCGGTGTTCCGTCCAGAACGATAATTTCGTCAGGATTAGGTTTTGTCTTTTCTAAGTCTTTGATTTTGTATTGTTTTAAAATGCCAATATTTGTTCCCGCAACAACTTCCTGATATTTGATTTCGTTAAAAATATAATCTGATTTTACGCAAGGAATCTTGAATTTTTGTTGCTGAAACCATTCCATTTGAGTCGGATTGTTCAGGTAGAATTTCAAATTTGAACCAATAAAAGTCGATTTTACGATTAAATTATAAAAGCGTTCAATAGATTCAATTGGCATATGATCTGAAGCCGCTAATTCGAAAATCCATTTCTCAGTTCCTTTGATATGATTAAGATTTCCCAGAAAAAAATCTCTGTCTTTCATCGTATCACTATAATTCTCATTATTAAAAACTTCTAAATCTTGGCTATATCCTAAATAATTGGTAACAAAGTCATAATGCAAAAGAATGAGGCTACTATTGAAGTAGTACATTTTTTGTTTTTTTAGATCATAGATGACTTTTACAGATTCTATATTCGAAAATTTATCTGATAAAGGTTTGCCTCTAAATGCTTTGTATGCGTCATAATTTGACAATGACGCAGAATATCTTTGAGCACTTAAAGTAACTGCAATGAATAGAAAAAACAGACTGTAAATGTATTTTTGCATGACGTTTTTATTGATAATTAAAAGTAATTAAAAAAAAACAATAAGTTTTATCTACCGTGGCATTATATAAACTAATCAAAACTACCCTAATAATCTATAATTTGAGTTATCTTTGCACCCTTGTAAAAATATAAACGATTTAGAATGAAACGTGTAGTTGTTGGACTTTCTGGTGGAGTAGATTCTAGTGTTGCTGCTTATTTATTGCAACAACAAGGATACGAAGTTATTGGGCTTTTTATGAAAAATTGGCACGATGATTCAGTTACTATTTCTAACGAATGTCCTTGGTTAGAGGATAGTAATGACGCTTTATTAGTTGCTGAAAAACTTGGAATACCGTTTCAAACTGTCGATTTAAGCGAAGAATACAAAGAAAAAATCGTTGATTATATGTTCAACGAATACGAAAAAGGAAGAACTCCAAATCCTGACGTGCTTTGTAATCGCGAAATCAAATTTGATGTTTTCATGAAAATTGCCTTAAGTCTTGGTGCTGATTATGTGGCAACAGGACATTATTGTCAAAAAAGTGAAATTGAAGTTGATGGAAAACCTGTTTACCAATTAATTGCCGGAGCGGACAATAATAAAGATCAATCGTATTTTTTATGTCAATTATCGCAAGAGCAATTGGCTAAATCATTGTTTCCAATTGGTGCTTTGACGAAACCTGAAGTACGCGAAATTGCTGCTGAAATGGATTTAGTAACGGCTGAAAAGAAAGATTCTCAAGGATTATGTTTCATCGGGAAAGTTCGTTTACCGGAATTTCTGCAACAAAAATTACAGCCTAAAGAAGGTAAAATTGTTCAGATTGATAAAAACGATCCAATTTATACTATCGAAAAACCAACAGGTTTATCATTAGAAGAAGAGTTGAAATTAGAAGCTAAAAAGCGTGATTATCTTCCAACAATGGGAAAAGTGGTTGGAAAACATCAAGGTGCTCATTATTTTACAATCGGACAAAGAAAAGGTTTGAATGTAGGCGGAACGACAGATCCGTTGTTTATCATCGCTACAGATGTTGAAACCAATACTATTTATACAGGTTTAACAAGTCTGCATCCTGGATTATTCAAAAAAGCTTTATTTATTGAAAAATCTGAAGTACACTGGATTCGTACTGATTTGGCTTTAAAAGTTGGAGAAAAAATGGAAATTATGGCGAGAATTCGTTATCGTCAGCCTTTACAGAAAGCAACTTTACACCAATTTGAAGACGGAATGTATGTTGAATTTGAAGAAGGACAATCTGCAATTACAGAAGGTCAGTTTGTAGCTTGGTATTTCGATAATGAATTAGTTGGTTCGGGAGTAATTTCATAGCTTTATACTTTTTTACAAAGGATTTCCTTCTAAAAAAGTAAACTATGAAACACTACTACATTACATTTCTTTTATTGGTTTTTAGTACAGTTGCGTTTTCACAAGAAGATGCCTGGGTCTATTTTAAAAATAAACCAAATTTTCAGCATTTTTTAGACAATCCGTCTGAAATGCTTTCTGCGCGCGCTTTAGAACGCAGAACCAATCAGAATATTGCTCTTGATGTTACTGATGTTCCTGTTGAAGAAACTTACATTACTCAGGTAAAAGGCGCCACAGGAATTGTTGTAATGGCACAATCCAAATGGATGAACGCGCTTCATATTCGAGGAACTCAAACCGATATTGTGGCTTTAAAAACGCTCTCATTTGTTGATAAAGTAGTTTTTGCTAATAAAACTTTGAACACAACAGGCAAAAAAGTTTCGGAAAATAAAATTGCAAAGACAAAAGACAAACTCAATACTGCGATTGATTATGCTTACGGAAATTCAGCAAATCAAATTCAAATGCTTAACGGACAAGTTTTGCATCAGCAAAATTATACGGGATCAGGCAAGATAATTGCCGTTATTGATGCAGGTTTTCCGGGTGTAAATACAGCTCAGCCGTTTCAAAAACTGATTACTAATAATCAGATTTTAGGCGGATATGATTTTGTAAACAGAAACGATAACTTTTATACTGGCGATGATCACGGTACAAAGGTGCTTTCGACGATTGGCGGTTACAAAGAAAACGCTTTGGTAGGAACTGCTCCAAATGCTTCATTCTATTTATTTATTACAGAAAATGATGCCAGCGAAAATCCTGTTGAAGAATCACTTTGGGTAGAAGCTGCAGAAAAAGCTGATTATTTAGGAGTTGATATAATTACAACTTCACTGGGATATTTTGCGTTTGATAATGCTAATTATAGCCATACATATAATGACATGAACGGTGTTACAAACTTTATTTCTCGTGGAGCCGAAATCGCTTTTAGCAAAGGGATTGTTGTAGTTGCTTCGGCAGGAAATGAGGGAAGTACGGGAGAACCGCACATTGGCGCACCGGCTGATGCAGTTTCGGTTATAACGGTTGGTTCTGTTAACGCTGTAAAAGTAAAAGCGGGTTCAAGTTCTATTGGGCCAAGTTTTGATAATCGAATAAAACCCGATGTTATGGCGCAAGGTGCTGCAGCAGTTGTTTCTGATCCAACCGGAACCATTGGTACTGCAAACGGAACTTCATTTTCTTGCCCAATTATGGCAGGAATGATTGCGTGTTTATGGCAGGCTTTTCCAACAAAAACAAACAAAGAAATTCGACAAATGCTATTGGAATATTCTGATCGATATTCGGCGCCAAATAATAATTATGGTTATGGAATTCCAAATTTTGGAGCAACTTTGGGAGTTGAAGATTTTCAAAATGCGCTTTCAACGTTTTCGGTATATCCAAATCCTGCAGAAACTGTAGTTTCGTTTTCTTTTTCACAGGAAAATTATAACGCTTCGGTTAAAATTTATTCGGTTTTAGGACAAAAAGTAATCGAAAAACAAATAACAAATCAAGATCCATTTCTTTCTGTAGCATCTTTACAAAGCGGACTTTATTTTTATGCTTTTGATGTTGATGGTTTGCATAAAACAGGAAAGATAATTAAACAATAACAGCATTTTTGAATGAATAAAATTACGCAGCTTTTCAATATTAAATATCCAATTATTCAGGGAGGAATGATTTGGAATAGTGGTTATAAATTAGCTTCAGCAGTAAGTAATGCTGGAGGTTTGGGGCTTATTGGTGCAGGTTCAATGTATCCTGAAGTTTTGAGAGAACATATTCAGAAATGCAAAAAAGCAACTGATAAACCTTTTGGAGTTAATATTCCGATGTTATATCCAAATATTGAAGAAATCATGAATATTGTGGTTGAAGAAGGCGTTAAAATCGTTTTTACTTCGGCAGGAAATCCTAAAACCTGGACTTCTTTTTTAAAGGAAAAAGGAATTACAGTTGTACACGTTGTGAGTAGTAGTATTTTTGCTCTAAAAGCTCAGGAAGCAGGAGTTGATGCAATTGTTGCAGAAGGTTTTGAAGCTGGAGGACATAATGGACGTGATGAAACTACAACACTGACTTTGATTCCGATGGTGAAAGAAAAGATTCAGATTCCGATTATTGCTGCTGGCGGAATTGCCACAGGAAGAGGAATGTTGGCTACGATGATTTTGGGCGCTGATGGTGTTCAGGTTGGAAGTCGTTTTGCAGCATCGATAGAATCGTCTTCGCATGATAATTTCAAACAAACTATTGTGAATGTCAAAGAAGGTGATACGCAATTGACATTGAAAGAATTGGCGCCTGTTCGATTGATTAAAAATAAGTTTTATCAGGATGTTCAAAATCTATATGAAAGATGTCCTTCAAAAGAAGAATTGACTGAACTTTTGGGCAGAGCAAGAGCTAAAAAAGGAATGTTTGAAGGCGATCTTGAAGAAGGTGAACTTGAAATTGGTCAAATAGCCGGAATTATCCATGAAATTTTGCCAGTAGAACAAATTATTAAACAAATGATGGCCGATTTTGAAATTGCTTCCAAAGAAAAGGCTAAATTTGAGTTTTAATTACCTGCAAGAATATTATTATGAATACTATACGCATCTCTTTTTTGTTTCTTTTTTTGGCTTTTGGATTGCAACAGGTTCAAGGTCAGTCTTATCAATTTAAAACATCGGGATTTAGTGTTTTAGAAAAAAATGAAAAAGGAAAATGGGGCGAATGGTCCAATCTGGATTTGGTTAATCTATCTGTTATTTTAGACACCAATAAACACCGGATTGTAGTTTATTCGATGGAAATCCAACTTTTTAATATTGAAGATTATATCGAAAGAGAAGAAAATGATACTGATATCGTATACTCTTTTATGTGTAAAGATAATGACGGGAAAAATTGTAAACTCTCTATTATAACCCGCAAAAAGCAAGATTACCGCAAGCAACTTTATATCAACTACGACGATCATATTATTGTTTATAATATTTTTAGTGTGTAGTTATTAGATTAAACAATTTCAAAATACGAATAAAAAATATGAATGACTTAACTGTTAAGGAAGATCTTGACGAAACTAATGAATTTATTGAGTTTGAAAAACAAAAGATTTATTCAGCGAAAGCAATTTGGGGATTCTCAATAGTTTTTGCGCCAATTTTTGGAGGCGTTTTATTAATGCAAAATCTAAGAGACACTGATAGAAAAAAAGAAGCAAATCTTGTTTTATTAGTTTCTATACTATTAACATTGTTTACAATTCTAGTGGTGAATTTGTCACCAATTAAAACCTCAAGTTTTACATTTATTTGTAATATAATTGGAGGTGGGGTTTTATCGTATTATTTTCAAAAGAAGTATTTTCCTGATGAAGATAAATTCGAAAAGAAAACAATATGGAAAGCTTTAATTATTTCGATACTAATAATTATTCCTTTCGTATTTGCATTGATTTATTCGATGCAAGGATCTTAAATTATATTCAAAGTATATCTATATGCAACCCGACAAGTTTCTAAAACCTGTCGGGTTTGTTATTTAAAAAGTCTTCACTATTTAAGTATAATTTCGAAATATAAAATAAATACTATCTTAGATCTTCAGTAAACCAATAACTTAAGATATGAGTCAGGAGCAAATCAACTTAAAAAGAACGGCCCGAATTGCAGGTTTTATTTATTTACTTATTGCCTTAACGGGTGTTTTTGGAATCATGTATGTGCCGATGCAATTGATCGATTCCAGTAATTTGCCGTTAACAATGCGAACTATTTTACGTCACGAATTTCTTTTTCGTGCCGGTATTATGAGCAATTTGGTTTGTCAGACTTTATTTGTGTTTTTAGTTTTGCAGCTTTACAAATTGTTTCAGCAAGTGAGTAAACATTTGTCCAGAACTATGTTTGCATTAGTAATTGTTGGAGTTCCAATTGCGTTCGTAATTATTTTTAATCACTTGTTTGCTTTATTGTTATTAAAAGAAAATTTCATGAGAAGTTTTCCGCCAGCTCAATTGCAATTGTTAGTAATGGCATTTCTAAAAATGTACAACTACGGAAATGTCGTTATTGGTATCTTTTGGGGACTTTGGTTAATTCCTTTTGGACAATTAGTCTATAGATCAGGATTTATGCCTAAAATTTTAGGAATATTATTAATTATCGGTGGATCTGCTTATGTAATTGATGCATTTGCATTTGTGTTATTCCCAAGTTATCATTTTTCTGTAACAGGAATTATTGTTGGTTTGACATCTTCTGTTGCCGAGTTTGCAATGGTTTTTTGGTTATTGATTAAAGGAGTTCGGAAAGTTGCTGATTAAAGCGGTGGAAAGACTTAAATAAGGAAGAAAGAAGAAAGAGGCAAGAATCTAAAATACACGTAGAACCCGTTTTGTCCACGAATTTTGGAGTAAAATGGGTTCTGTTTTTTATAAATCCGTACCGCAATAGCTTGTAAATATTCGGTGTAAAAATATTTTTTGAAATACAGATTTATTTTAAAGTACTGAACTAAAATAAACTATATTTGAAGTGTTAAATTAATTTATATTCGACCACTTTTTAGTTAAAAAGTATTGTTGAAATTATGGATTAATTAAAAATATCAGTAAATCAAGAAAAAAAACTAACCAGTAAACACTGTGTATGAAGAAACTTTACTCACTATTATTATTTATTATTTTCGGAATTTTATCATCTAATGCGCAAGTCGTTGATGAAACATTTAAAGAACCAACGCCTTACAAAGCTGCGAAAATAACGGTTATAAAAGAACTTTCAGATGGTAAGATTTTACTGGGAGGAAATATCCAGTTCTTTAAAGAGAAAAAAGTTAGTAATCTTATACGCTTAAATGCGGATTATTCACTTGATGAAACTTTTGTTTTTAATGGAGATCCTAAGTCGGAAATTAAAGATGTCAAACTTCAAAGTAATGGAAATATGATTGTCTTAACTACTAAAGATAATCTTGGATATGCTGATTATTTTAAGTTGTATCAGCTTGGTTTAAATGGTGAAATTATAAAAGAAGTTAGCGATGTTTTTAATGCAACATCTATTGCAATTCAGGCCGATGATAAAATATTGGTTACTGGAGGAGCGCCAGGTTATTATGATTTTACAAGCTGTTATTTAAAACGATTCAATAGTGATTTTACTTTAGACGATACTTTCAATAATAACTTAGCTTTTAATGCAGCGACAAATAATGTTGTAGTATCCAGTAACGGAATATATGTAGGAGGAACTTTTACTGCTGTAGATGGAATTGCTAAAAACAGTCTGGTAAAATTGAACTCTGACGGTATTCTTGATACAACATTTGATGTTGGTGAAGGAACAAAAGGACAATTGTTTTCTTTGACACTTCAGGACGATGGTAAATTATTAATTGGAAGACATTTTTCAAGAATAATAGATACTCAGCCAATCAATAATATGTGCCGATTAAATCCGGATGGAACAGTTGATGAAACTTTTAATACTTATTATTTTAGTTTTCATGCCTCAACGATTGTCGTAAAAGATTCATTCATATATTTTGGAATGTTTGAACCTGCGGAATTTAATAGTTATATCGCCAAACTTAATCCTGATGGAACTTTAAATCAAAGTTTTACTCTTGGCAGATTAAATGAGAATGGAGAGATGTTTTTTACGTTAGGGATAGTAGGAGACAAAATTATTTACAACAATACAGGGAATGTAGGAAATAGATATGGTTTGTCTGTATGTGATTTTAATGGTAATCAGTTAGATTCTTCTTCATTAAATGCAATTCAATATGGCAGCTTTGACAAAGGGGAATATTTTGACGGGAAATTAGTTGTTAAAGGTGATTTTGTACGAGTTAATGATGTTGAAACTTTTGGTATTGCTTTGTTAAACGAAAATGGTTCGGTTGATGAATCGTTTGTTTTTCCTAAATATATTGGAAATGTAACGCAATTTCAGGTTATAGATAATACGACTATTTTTGTAAGTGCCAAAAAGAAGCTTTTAAAACTGAATAATAAAGGTGAAGTTTTGAAAGATTTTGATTTCCGTTATCTACAGTTAACTTCAGTGAAGAAATTCAAAGTTTTGACTACTGGAGACGTTTTGTTTTCTGATGAAAACGGATTATATAAGGTATTGGGAGAGGATGCATTTTTAAATTATAGTTTAAAATCTGAAACCTATCGTTGGTTTAGCGGTGTTAATTTTGAAGTTCAGGATAATAAAATAATTTTCACAGGTATTTACAATGATTATGATCATTATGATTATAAATTTATAAGATTTAATCTTGATAATACTGTTGATGAAACTTTCAAAATAAATGGTTCAGGACCTGATACGACAGTCAATAAAATTAAAGTGCTTGACAATGGAGAAATCATTGCTGCCGGAGATTTTTCAAATTTTAATGGAGTTCCTGTACCAAATCAAATTGTAAAGCTTTCAAAAGATGGTGAATTGGATTTGCAATTTATTGAAAACCAAAAAACAGGAACTATTGGTAATGGTAGTTATCATGATTACAGAAAAATTGAACAAGTAGGTGATGTTATATATATTACTGAAGGTGACGCAAATGTAACTGCAATTAATCTTGATGGTACATTTGTTAAGAATTTTGATATGCCATCTGTGATTGATAATATAACAGATCTTGTAGCTGTAGAAAATAAGGAAGAAACTGCTTCAAAAACGGGTCGTAAAGCTACTTTAGAAGGTAGTAAAAATAATTACATGTTTGCAATGGGAACGACGAAAAGTACAACAGGATTATCGTCAGTTATTGTGAAAGTTAATCTTGGAAAATCATCAGGTTCATTATCTGTTGGTCCAACGCCAGAGAAATTAGCTTCTAAAGTGCAAGTTTTCCCGGTTCCGGTTCAGGAGAAATTGAATTTATCATTTTCAACTACAGTTTTGCCAAACAAGATTTCAGTTTATTCGGTAAACGGAAATGAGTTATATACTGCCAAAGTGCAAAGTACAGATAATCTTGAAGTTGATATGTCTCAGTTTTCTTCGGGAATTTATTTTGTAAAACTTTTTTCTGATTCAGGAGTAATTACCAAGAAAATAGTTAAGAAGTAAAAAGAAAAAAGAAAATAGAAAAATAATAAAACCCGATAGATTTTTAAAAAAACTATCGGGTTTGTTATATAAAAGAACTTAGAATCTTAGAATCTTAGTTCCTTAGAACCTCAGAACCTTTTTTATTAAGAATCTATATCCTTAATAAACTCGTCATATTCTAAATAGAACATTTCAAGTGCATTCATTTTTTCAAAAAAGAAATCAAAAATGGTGTCCCAATTATTGCGATTGCTAAAACCTACACCTTGTTTTTCTATCCAGATTCGGCTTATGGTTTTACCACTTTCTAAAGTATAGTTTTTTTCAAAGACCAAATCTTTAATGAATTCCTCTTCAAGGATGTTTTTTAAAGCTTCAATTTTTTCAAAATAAGCAGTTCTTTTTTCATCATTTCGGGGTTCAATATCAATTAAAACCTGTGCTTTTTTATTGTCAACATAAAATTTAAAAGAGAAATCTTTAATTTTGGTATCATAAAGTACCCATTTACGTGGATATTTTTCGGCGAAAGCCACCCAAAATTCTCTTTTTATTCTCTGTGATTCTTCTTTACTGTACATTTTTTAAAGTTTGTATAGTCGTAACTATTTAATATTTGAATTTAGGATTATTTACGTGTAGAATACGCTGTTAGGTTTTTGATAATCAGAAACAGATAAATCTAACGTTCTATTGTGCAAATTTACGCTAAATATTTAGAACAAATTTCCAGACCTAAAATGTTTTTATTGTGCTATTTTGGATAGGATTTTCGAACTATAAACAAAAAATATTTCTTCTGTAAAATTTTGATTTTGATTGTCTTGACTTTGAAATTATAGTTTTTGGTTGTGTTAAAACTTGTGAACTGACGATTTCTAGAGTATATTTATATTTTATTTCAAATAACAAACGTCCTTTTTAATGGATTTTAAAGATTTTCTGCAACATGTTCCTGATTTAATTCCAGTTGAATTACCGGCACTTTCGTCACATCTAAAAATGGCTCCTAAAGAAAGAATAGAGTCTTTGAAGAACCATGATTTTAATGCCGAAAATCCGAGAATTGCTGCCGTTATGATGCTTTTTTATCCAAAAAATGGAAAAACACATCTGGTTTTAATCGTAAGAAATGCGTATAATGGAGTTCATTCTTCGCAAATTGCTTTTCCGGGAGGAAAATATGAAACTACCGATGCAAATTTTGAAGAAACAGCTTTAAGAGAAACACACGAAGAAGTAGGAGTGATGCCAAATAAAATTGAAGTTATCAAGCATTTTTCTCCAATGTATATTCCACCAAGTAATTTTTTGGTACATCCATTTTTGGGAATTTCAAAAGAAGAACTTTCCTTTTATCCGGATGTTAGAGAAGTTGCAGATATTATAGAATTGCCATTATCCGTTTTTTTGGATGATGAAATTATCATCGAAGCCACATTGTCAACTTCTTACGGGAACAATATTTTAGTTCCGGCATTTAATATTCAAAATCACATTGTTTGGGGAGCGACCGCAATGATTTTAAGTGAGTTGAGAGATGTGCTGAAAACGACTTTTGAAGAAAAATCGTAAAAACATAAAATTAACAATTTGATATTCATTTAAATAACAATTTATTTCCGAAATTGTTTTGTACTATTGCTAAAAGAATAATTTTTGTATGTTTGCGTCCTAACAAAAAACACATTAAAGAGCTATGGGATTGTTTAAACGAAATCCTTTTGGACATATATTATTCATCAAAAAATGGTTAATCCGTGTTTTGGGAGCCATGACGCATAGAAGATATAGGGGTTTTAATGAATTGCAAATCGAAGGATCTGAAATCATTAAATCACTTCCGGATACAAATGTTTTGTTTATTTCAAATCACCAAACTTATTTTGCCGATGTTGTAGCTATGTTTCACGTGTTTAACGCAAGTTTAAGCGGACGTGAAGATAATATTAAGAACATTGGTTATTTGTGGCAGCCTAAGATGAATATTTATTATGTAGCTGCCAAAGAAACGATGCAAGCTGGTTTATTGCCAAGAATTTTAGCTTATGTTGGAGCAATTACTGTCGAAAGAACCTGGCGTGCAAAAGGTGTTGATGTTACTGAAAAACGTGAAGTTAACCCAAATGACACCGAAAATATCAGAATTGCATTAGAAGATGGTTGGGTAATTACTTTTCCGCAAGGAACCACAAAATCGTTTAAACCAGTTCGAAAAGGAACTGCGCATATTATAAAGCAACATAAACCAATTGTAATTCCTATTGTTATTGACGGTTTCCGCCGTTCGTTTGACAAAAAAGGATTACGAATGAAGAAAAAAGGAATTTTACAATCATTTATCATCAAAGAACCTCTTGATATTGATTATGAAAACGATACCATCGAAGAAATTGTAGAAAAAGTAGAATACGCAATTGAACAACACCCATCATTTTTAAAAGTAATTCCAGCCGAAGTAATCAAAGTCGAGGAAGAACTTAACGAAATGAGAAGATGGAGTTACAAAGGACCAGAAGAATATTAGATTCTGGATTTTTTGTTTCAGGTTTTAATTGTTTCAAGTTTCAAGTTTTTTCAATCAAAATAAAAAAACTTAGAACCTTAGTAACTCAGAATCTTAGTTTCTTAAAAAACCTTTGAACCTTTGTACCTCTGCAACTTTGAACCTTTCGTTAGAAATCTATCTTCTTCAACTCCTTATAATTAGAATATAATCTACGCAATAGAGTTCCGTAAAGCAATCTGTAAAAACACCAGAACAGCCCGAAGAAACCTAGTATAACCAGAATTAATATTCCCACGGTTACAAACATTGCTTTTCCATTTACGGCTAGTTTTTCTCTTAAAAATGCCATGTCAGGATTGTAGACAAATGCGATAAAGAAACTTAAAATAGCAGTAACGACAATCATTCCCAGATTATACCACACATAATACTGAACCGTTTTTCTGGTTCTTAAAATCGCACTCATTAAAGATTTTGTTGCGACAGTTGTTGAAATTGTTTTGTAATTTTTGTAGAAAATGAAAACAAATATCAATACAACTACGTAATTGAAATAAGTTAAAAACTCAAGTGCAGTTACGATTTCAGGATGATTTATTTTTTGCAAAACATCATCAGTATTGATAAATAAATTGGAGAAAGTCCAAAATGAAATTTCCAAAATACTGATAATCAGAATCCACTTCACGATTGAAGATGATTTTTTGTGAATCATTTTGTAGATTTCTGTTTCAGAAATTTGTTGAAAAGAATCCGAGTTCTTTTTCCAGTCTTTTTTTAGTAAATCCAGTTCTTTCATAATAATTTTTAAGGATTTAGTATTTTTTTAAGTTTCCCTTTAATTCTGTTCATTTTCACGCGCGCATTCACTTCGCTGATTCCTAAGGTTTCGGCTATTTCTTGATAATCTTTGTCTTCTAAATACATAAAAACTAATGCTTTTTCGATGTCATTAAGCTGGTAAACAGCTTTATACATCAATTTAATCTGTTCTTCCTCTTCATAATTGTAATCGACATCTTTTACAAAATGCTGATGGCTTTCATATTCAACTGTCGATACGGTTCTTTTGGTTTTTCGGTATAATGTAATGGCTGTATTTAAGGCAACGCGATACGTCCAGGTCGAAAATTTACTATCGCCTCTAAATTTTGGATATGCCTTCCATAATTGTATGGTAATTTCCTGAAACAGGTCTTTATGAGCATCTTCGCCAGCAGTATATAATCTACAAATCTTGTGGATTATATTCTGATTTGCCTGCAATTGCGCAACAAATGACTGTTCTAGATTTTCGCTCATATTGTATTAGTGGTAATGAAAGCGTTTTTGTTACAACAAATGTTAATTTTTTTTAGTGTTTTACTACATATTATTTTTTTTCTGCCACAGATTAAGAAGATTTTAATGATTTTTTTTGGATCATTTTTTTAATCTATGGAAAAAAAATCTGTGTTAATCTGTACAATCCCTAAAATCAGTGGGCAATTTTTATAAAGGCTTGGTTTTGTAATAATTCACCATCAAATCTACAAATTTGCTGTAACTATCCATTCCGTCTTTTTGATTGTTTGTTTTAAGAAAATTATCGTAGAAAATCTGAAATCCGGTTTCAATTGGAGTTTCATACTTTTTCCAGAAATCATAGCTTTCCTGATAGTTTTTTAAAATTCCGCCATGAACAGATTTCTTCAATTGCTGAAATATTTTCTCATTTTTTACTTTCCAAATACTTAGACAATAATGCAATGTAAAACTGTATCCGGAATATTTATAATATAAATCATTGTTGTTTACTGTTGCTAAAACACCGATAAAATTGCATTCACTTTCGCTGGCAAAACCCATTTGGTGCGCCATTTCATGACAGCTTGTAAGCGGAAAATTATACATTGGAAGCAAATCATTTACCTGAGCTTCATTTGTAAAAGGATTCAAATAACCTCCAAATCCCATATAAGTTAAAGGCAAACTAAAGAGAGATTTTTTGATACTTAAGGTTTCATATTTAAAAAAGGAATGTTCTTGTGCAAGATTTTTATATCCATTTAAATTTATTTTGAAAGCCTCATTTTGTGAGTATGGAAAAACAATTCTGGCGCTGTCATTCTTCGTAATTTGAAACTGGATTTCGTTTGTTTTGGTAATTAGTTTTTTAGTGAAAGCTAATAATTCAGCATCATTATATTCTTTTTTGATGTTCATTTTTTCGAAAAGCGGTTCTCTGTAATAATTTAATGCCCAAAGCAAATGAAAGAAAAAGTAGAATACAGAAAGGCAGCTTAAGGCTTTTAGAAGATTATCTTTCCATTCGATTTTCCATGTTTTTCTAACTTTCCAAAACCATCGGATTACTAATAAAATTAGAATCGAATAAATACAATCTCCAACCGAAAAAGGAATTTTACCTAATAGAGTTCGTGAAAAGTGAGATATTTTTAAATACAAACCATTGCTGTAAAAGCTTTCGATAAATTCCGGAAAAAAAGGAAGAATCTTTAGAATGATAATCTGAATTAATAAGAATAAGGGAAGTATGTGTTTTCTTCGCACGGTTTTACTTTTTGGTTAAAAATAATAATTAAAATAGTAGTTCACTTTCTTTTTTGTAAATTTGTTATTCAATAAAAAGGATAATGACACAAATCACTTTAAATATTCCAGATAATGAATTGTCTTTCTTTATGCAATTGATAGAAAAGTTTAATTATGAAACTGTAATTAATGAATTTTCTGTTACTGAAGAAATGAAAAATTTATTAGATGAAAGAAGATCAACTTCAAAAGTGGATGATTTTCTTCCTTGGAATGAAGCAAAAAAGCAATTGCATTTTAAATCAGGTAAATGATTTTTGAAGTTGTAATTGAGCCAAGAGCACTTCTGGATATACAAGATGCGATTGGTTATTACGAATCTAAGAAAAGTGGGTTGGGTGAGTATTTCTACCAGGTTATAGAAGATCATATAGAAACCTTAACTAAAAATCCTTTCTTTCAAATTAGATATAAAGATTATCACGGTATTCCCACGAAAAAATTCCCTTTTATTATCTTTTATTTTATTGACGAAAAGTTGAAAACAATTTATATTTTATCTGTTTTTAATACTTCGTTGGATTCCTCAAAATATCCTAAGTAAAATCAATATCTCTTATTTATATGATTAAAAAAGTTAGCCACGAATTGCACTAATTTTTACGAATTACAGGTTTTCTTTATTTTTAATTATGTAAAAAGTAGTAAATATTCGTATAATTCAATTTTAGAGCGCTTCTAATTTGTGTCTATTCGTGCAATTCGTGGCAAAAAAAACGAAGACATTCCCTTTAAACTTTGTAACTTTGGAACTCTTAATTGTTAAACTTCAAACAAAATATAATGAGTCAAGAAATAAGAAATCTGGAGCCTAAAGCGCTATGGAATAAGTTTGCCGATTTAAACGCAGTTCCGCGTCCATCAAAGAAAGAAGAGCGTGTGATTGAGTTCATGAAAGACTTTGGAAATAGCTTAGGTTTAGAAACTTTTGAAGACGAAATTCGAAATGTAATTATCCGTAAACCTGCAACTCCGGGAATGGAAAATCGTAAAGCAATTGTAATGCAGGGACACCTTGATATGGTGCACCAAAAAAATGCAGATACTGTTTTTGATTTCGATACACAAGGAATTGATATGTATGTAGATGGTGACTGGGTTCGCGCGCGCGGTACAACGCTTGGTGCTGACAACGGACTTGGAGTAGCGACAATTATGGCTATTTTAGAAAGCAAAGATATTCCGCATCCGGCAATTGAAGCATTGTTTACAATCGATGAAGAAACTGGAATGACTGGAGCGTTGAACTTAAAAGGAGGAATTCTTCAAGGTCAGATTCTATTGAATTTAGATACAGAAGAAGATGATGAAATTGATATAGGTTGCGCTGGTGGAATCGATGTAACAGCAACAAGAACTTATCATGAAGAAGAAGTTCCGGAAGGATCAGTTGGACATATTATTACCGTAAAAGGTTTAAATGGCGGACATTCAGGAATGGATATCAATAAAGGTTTAGGAAACGCTAACAAAATTATGAACCGTTTATTATTTGATGCTTTTGAAAACTTTGGTTTGCAAGTGGCAGAAATTAACGGTGGAAGTTTAAGAAATGCAATTCCAAGAGAAAGTGTTGCAAAAGTTATTATTTCTGAAATGTTTGATGAAGCGTATATTTTTGATATGCAGGAAATCATCAACGATATTAAAGCAGAATACAAAACAACGGAACCAAATTTATCTATCGAAATCGTGAAATGCGATTTACCTGCAAAGGTTATGGATTTAGGAGTTCAGGAAGGTATTATTCGTGCTATTTATGCTGCTCATAACGGTGTTTACAGAATGAGCGCTGATATGGCTGATTTGGTTGAAACTTCAAATAATATTGCCAGAGTTATTGTAAAAGATGGTGAAATATCTGTTGGATGTTTGACACGTTCTTCTGTAGAAACTTCAAAATTTGATTTGGCTAATTCTCTTCGTTCTGCTTTTGAATTAGTAGGTTGCGAAGTAGAACTTTCAGGTTCTTATCCAGGTTGGACACCAAACGTAAATTCTGAAATCTTAGATACTTTGGTTGGAATCTACGAGAAACAAAATAATGAAAAACCTAAAGTTGTTGCTTGTCACGCTGGTTTAGAATGTGGAATTTTAGGAACTAATTATCCTGATATGGATATGATTTCTTTTGGACCAACAATTCACGGAGCACATTCACCAGATGAAAGAGCAAGTATTTCATCGGCTCAAAAATATTGGAAATTTGTATTAGAAATTCTTTCGAATATTCCAGTTAAATAAAAAAGTCACAGTTTTCAGTTCCAGTTTTCAGTTTCCTTTGAGACTGAAAACTGCGACTGAATACTTTTTTTTCTAATATATCCACTGAATTCTAAATTGGAGACTATTAGTCACGCCTGTAATCCCGTCTTTTTCAAGATTACCAATTCCGTAAACCATTCCTGCTTTCCAGTATTGAGTTGCCCACCAATTTAGCCCTAAATCATAGCGATTGTTAACTCCGCCGTGAATTTCTTTAGTTTCAAGATCATTTGCGCCAACACGTGCAAATATTTCCCAGGCACCGTATTTTCCTGTTGGTTTAATTCTTCTTGCGTAAGCTGCTTTTTGATCATAAGGACGCTGTTCACCGCTTAAAACATAACTTCCGGTTACATAATATCCGCTAAATTGTTCTGTACCAAAATCAGTTGTTGCAGTCCAGTTGTGAACATATTCCATTAAGACCGAAAAATTATCCAGACTCCACAATTGTTCCATACTTAAATTCCATTGGTGTTTGGCATTCATGTTACCTGTATCAACATAATTAGATGATATATTCGATTCGTTTTTACCTTTTAATCGAATTACGCCGTCTTGTGCTTCTACATAACGTGCACCAATAGCCACGTGCATAAATTCTTTGCCATCATTTTGCCATTTTGGTAATCCGGTAATTCTCGCCGTAAAAGTATTACTCGTGCCTTCAAAACTTTTGTCGCTTGCGGGCCAGTTTTTAAAGACACCTCCAGAAATAGTTAATCTATTATCGAGAAGGTAATGACGATAAATCAATCCAATATTCCGACTATTAAAAAAGGGGCTTAAAAGTCTTTCAAAGTGAGGTAAATTGGCAGCGTCACCAACCATTTCATAAATAAAAGTTTCTTTGAGTTTTCCAACGTTTAGTTCGCTGTTTTTCGATAATGGAATTACAATTTTAAAATCAGTAATACCAAAGTTATTTGCGTCATCAGGTCGGTCTAAACCTTTATATTCAACGCTTATTAAGTATTTCCAGGGATTTTTAAAATTGATTTTTCCGCTAACCATAACTCTGGCGCTTCTGATATCAAATCGGCTTTCTTGTGAACCAACCTGATTTTTACTGTCTTGATTTTGAAAATTTGCGTTGTAATCTAAAATAGGAGCGAAGCCTAGTTTTGCCGAAAACCATTTATTATGAGTTCTTGACCATTTCATTCCTTTGTTTGTAGCATCAGGAATAAGATAATTTTTAGTAGAATCTGCTAAGACTTGAGTTTGAGAATCGTCTACTAAATCAGTATGTTGTGAGAAGCTTTTGCCGCTTAAAAAGAATAAAAACGACAAAAGTGTAATTTTTAAAATGTAATTCTTCTTCATTGCTTCTAATTTTAAATTATCGATATATCTAAAATTCTGCACTGAGAATTGAGTCTCAGTTTTCAGTTTCAGTATTCATTACAAATACTGAAAACTGCGACTGGAAACTTAAAAAAAATTAGTCTCGTTTAGGAGAATTTTTCTTTTCCCTTTTTTCTTCTTTCTTTTCTTTAGCCGTTTTTAACGGTTCTTTTTTTGCTGTTTTTTTAGCATCCTGACTCTTTGCCATAATATTTTGATTTAGATAATTAACTTATTATTAAGTAAATATAAGCTCTATTTTTGGGTTTATATTAATTATTTTGCTGATATACTTCAATTGAGTCTTTCGCAAGTCTTTCTTTAAGCCATAATTTCATTTTTTGCTGAGTTTGTAAATCCATACTTTTTTTGCTTTGATACAGAATTACTGGAATTACTTTAGGTTTATTCGCATCGTTTTCGATTGTATAATTGCCAATTGCAAGAGAAGTTATAGTTGGAAATAATATTTTAGCTTCGGCACTAATTTGATTTGTATTGAATTGATATTGTGATAACTCAGTTCGGAGATTATTGATGAGAATGTCTTTTTGATCAACAACACTTTGATTGCTATTGATTTGATTCATCATATCTTTTCTTAAGTTAATTGTGTCTTGTCTAATAATCAATTTTGTATTTGGTAAATCATAATTGACTAGTTTTTTATTAAGATCAGCAATTTCGATGTCACTAAATTTTTTTGCTAAAAAAGCCAATTCGATTCTTTTTGGATCTGTATTGTATCTTATTTTTTTATAAATAATAGGATAATCATTGTCAAGAAATTCTTTTTGGATAAAAACTTCTGTTCTGGAATTATAGCTTTTTTGAATGTATAATTGGTATGCAAAATAAATACTGGGAATTATCAAAAGTAAAATCATAATGGTAATGCCATATTTTACACGCTTTTGATGTTTTAGATTTAGTTGTTTTGTAATTGGATAATTCAGATATTTTACGATAACAAAAGTGGCAATACAAATAAATACACAATTGATTGTATAAAGATATAATGCGCCAAAAAAATAAAGATAATTACCTAAAGCCAAACCATAACCGGCGGTACAAAGCGGAGGCATTAATGCGGTTGCAATGGCAACACCAGGAATTGGATTTCCTTTTTCGACACGAGTTACAGCAATTACACCTACTAAACCGCCCAAAAAGGCAATTAAAATATCATAAATATTGGGAGAAGTTCTGGCTAATAACTCAGATTGTGCTTCTTTAAAAGGACTTATATAAAAATAGATCGCCGACGTTGTTAAACTAACAACTGTCGCGATCAATAAATTTTTGACTGATTTTTTGACAAGTTCAAAATCATACATTCCTAAACCAAAACCAGCGCCAACAATTGGCCCCATTAATGGTGAAATTAACATAGCGCCAATAATCACTGCCGTAGAATTTACATTTAATCCTACTGATGCAATAATAATTGCGCAAGCTAAAATCCAAATGTTAGAACCTCTAAAAGATACAGCACTTGTAATATTTTCAATTACTAGTTTTTTATTTTCTTCGCCTTTATGAAGATCAATAAAGTTTAGGATTTTTTGTGTAATATCAGTCATTGTAAGCTTTGTAATTATATTCGGAATCTAAAATTTGATAGAAGTAAGGGAATCTAATTTAGTCAAAAAAAACGTGAAAGCCTACATTTATTAAGCTAAGTGTTAAAATGTAATAAAGTGAGATGTTTTTATTATTTCGAAAAAGGCATAAAAAAATCCTCAATTTTAAAGATTGAGGATTTGTATATTTTGATTTAAAAGTAAAGTTTAATTCCTTTTCAAGACTTTATATTGTTCGTAACAACCACTAATTGCATCCATAATTTGTAAATCATTTGCTGATTGAATAAAAGAATCAGAATAATTACAACGCTGTAAAATTTCAGGGATTTCATCTTTGCTAATACCTAAAAGTACAGAAATGGTTTCGCGATCATACTTTGATTCTAATAAATTTCGAATCGTATCATCTTTCTTCATATCCTTTAATTTCCTGAGTTCTTTTCCATTTTTTCCGAAGAAACCATAAAGTACATCGGCAGGATTAAAGATAGATCCTAATACTTTTCCAAATGCATTTGGAGAATATTCACCCGCTTCATAACCTTGTGTAAGACCAGAAATACTATAACGATAGTTTTCTTTTGTTGGAATCAATTTTGAATCGACTTCAAGATATCCTGTTAGATTAAAAGGAGCAATTACAACTTCTTCAAGTGCGATTGCTTTTTCAGTAAGCTGAATTCGCGTTACTTTATTTTTTATCCAGTCATTCGTAACTCTAATTCTTAGAGATTGAAATCCAAGTATAGAAAAATGAATAGTATCATTTGGTTGTACATCAATTTCAAAATATCCTTTAGCATCAGACATAGCACCCCGCACTTTGTTAGTGTTGATGATATTTACGTTGGCAAGAGGTTGTTTACTATTATCGTTAATGATGTAGCCGGACACTCTTTGCGGAACTGTAGATTCTGTGTCTTGCGCAAAACCAACGGCTGATAGTAGTGTGAAAAAGAAAACTGCGAAATATTTCATATCCTGATTTAAAGCACTAAAAGTAGTAAATCAGGATTAAATATTTTGCAGTCTTCGAATATAATTATCAGAAAATTAACAAAGGTTGTGGCGTTACTTTTAGTATTTCGATAAAAGGGATAAGGAAGATTAAAATACAAAACTCATTTATAGAGCGTAAGATTCTTAATGTAAAAAAAAATCCCAAATTCCAATTATGTCTGGAATTTGGGATTTTGTATTTTAAGATATTAAAGAATTAATCTCTTCTTGGTCTTCTTGGTCTTGGTGAATCACCAAAGCTTTCAGAACGTCTTGGAGCTCTGTCTGAACTTCCTTCGCTTCTTGGAGCTGAACTTCTAAAACCACCTTCTCTTTTTGGAGCAGATGAATTTCTGTCGCTTCTGAAACCACCTTCTCTAGGAGCAGAGTTTCTGTCGCTTCTGAATCCGCCACCACCAGAACCTTCACGTCTTGGACCGAAACTTCCTCCGCCTTCACGTCTTGGACCTCCAGAAGAACGTCCGCCACCGCTACGACCATTATGGTCACGTCTTCCGCCACCATCATTTTTAGAAATTTCAACATTAATACGACGTCCTTCTAATTGTACGTTGTTTAATACTTCCATTACTTTATCAGTATGCTCAGGATCAGTGTTAAAGAAAGAGAAACCTTCTTTTACATCTACTTTGAAAACGTCATCACGACCTAAGTCTAATGTTTCTTTCAAGTAATCTTTAAGTGTCATCCAATCGAAGTTGTCTCTTGAACCGATGTTTACAAAATAACGAACTGCTCCGTTATTATTGAATTCTCTTGGCTCAGAATCAGTTCTTTCACGTCTTTCAGAAGATTGATTAGAGATATCTCTGTTCTTTTTGTAGTAAGCAATAAAACGGTTAAATTCTACTGAAACCATTTTCTTGATCAACTCTTCTTTAGATAAACCTTCAAGAACATTGTTGATAGCTGGTAAATAGTTGTCAATTTCGTGATCAACTTCAGTATCTTTAATTTTGTTTGCTAAGTGCAACAATTGAATTTCGCAGATTTCGATTCCAGAAGGAATAGATTTTTCTTCGAATTTTTGTTTGATGATTCTTTCGATAGAAGAAATTTTACGCAACTCACTTTTTGTAACAATTACAATAGAAGTTCCTAATTTTCCAGCTCTACCAGTACGTCCAGAACGGTGATTGTAAGTTTCAATTTCGTCAGGAAGTTGGTAATTTACTACGTGAGTAATATTATCAACGTCAATACCACGTGCAGCAACGTCAGTAGCAACAAGCATCTGAATTTGTCTTCCACGGAAAGATTTCATTACACCATCACGTTGCGCCTGAGATAAATCTCCGTGCAATGCAGCAGCGCTGTATCCATCTTCAATTAATTTTTCAGCTACAGCTTGTGTATCTCTTTTAGTACGACAGAAAACCACAGAGAAAATATCTGGATTAGCATCGGCTAAACGTTTCAAAGCTTCGTAACGATCACGTGCATTTACTAAGTAAAATTCGTGAGAAACTGTTGCAGAACCTGAGTTTTTAGCTCCAACAGTAATTTCAACTGGTTCGCTCATGAATTGTTTTGCAATTCTGGCAACCTCTTGTGGCATAGTTGCAGAGAACAACCATGTACTTTTTTGATCTGGAGTATCTGATAAAATAGATACGATGTCTTCATAGAATCCCATGTTCAACATCTCATCAGCTTCATCAAGAATACAGTAATCTATATTTTTAATGTTAACCAAACCTCTGTTGATCATGTCTTGCATTCTCCCCGGAGTTGCCACAATAATTTGTGCACCTCTTTTAATTTCTCTGGCTTGCTCTGTAATACTAGCCCCGCCGTAAACTGCTACCACATTAATACCTTTTTCGTATTTTGAGTAGTTTTTAAGTTCGTTGGTAATCTGTAAACAAAGTTCTCGTGTTGGCGATAAAACTAATGCTTGTGTGTTTCTATTGTCAGCATCAATTTTTTGAATTAGCGGAAAACCGAAAGCTGCCGTTTTCCCTGTCCCTGTCTGAGCCAACGCAACCATATCTGTGTCTTTTTCCAATAATAGGGGAATCGCCTTTTCCTGTACCTCTGACGGATTTTCAAATCCTAGATCTAAAATCGCCTTCAGTAACGATTCATTCAATCCTAATTGTTCAAATTTATTCATATGTGTTTTTAAAATAGGGTGCAAAATTACTGTTAATTATTCAGATAAACTAATGCTATTTTAAGAATTATGTATTTGTTATGATTTGATTATCAAAAAGTTATGTTTATTGTAAAATGATTTTTACAAGATATTAGAGAAATTTCCCAAAAAAAACGTCGCGAAATATAAAATTCCGACTCTAAAATGTTGTATTTTAAACAATTATTTTGTGGAGTTCAGAAAATCAATTAGTTGCTGAGTTGCTTTTCCGCGGTGACCAATTTTATTTTTGATTTCCAAAGGTAATTCGGCAAAAGTTTCAGTATAATTTTCCGGTTGAAAAATTGGATCATACCCAAAACCTTGATTTCCTGTTTTTTCCAAAGTAATATTTCCTTTAACGATTCCGGTAAATAAATGTTGTTCTCCTTTTATATTTAATGTAATAACGGTCTTGAACTGTGCACTGCGATCTGATTTATCTTTTAAAGCATCCAGAAGTTTATTCATATTATCATCAGCATTGCGTTGTTTACCTGCATATCTGGCCGAATATACGCCTGGTTCTCCATTCAAAGCCGTAACTTCCAAACCTGAATCATCAGCAAAACAATCATAACCATATTTTTCAGTTACATAATTGGCTTTCAAAATCGCATTTCCTTCAATAGTATCTGCAGTTTCTTCAATTTCTTCAAAACAGCCAATATCTTCAAGACTTAATAACTGTATAGATCCGTTTAGAATACTTTGAATTTCTTTGATTTTATTTTGATTGTTTGATGCGAAAACGAGTTTCATAATATTGAATTTAAAGGTACGACTTTTTTGAAACACAAATTTAGAATTCTTATATTTGATAGTTGCCCAAAAATTAAAAAATAAATGGAAGTATCCGCCCTATATAAAAAAATTACGCCTTTCGTCAGACCCTATCGAAAAATGGTAATTGCAACGCTGCTACTAACTTTTTTGGGCTCATTTGCAGCACAGGTAAATGCATTGATATTAAAATATACAGTTGATACTATCAGTAATTTAATGGTGGCACACGAACCATTATCAAAAGGATTTCATTTATTAGGTATAATAAGTATTGTTTTACTTTCTAAAGAATTGATTTATTCAGTAGTACAATTTGGACAGAAATTCTACGGAGAAAAACTGCGAATCTTTATAACCCGAGATATTTCGCAAACCATTGTTGAGAAAATTCTAAGCTATAGAATGGAATTTTATACGTCAGGCGAAAATGAAAGCGGAAAACTTCAAACCCGAATTGATTTAGGAATCAGCAGTTTGACAAAATTGGTTCAGAATTTCTTCATTGATATAATGCCTTTGTTTGCTAATGCGTTTGTGGCTTTAATTTTGATGTTTTATGCCAATGTTTATGTCGGCTTGGTTAGTTTGTTCATTATTCCAATTTATTTCTATGTAAGTCAGTTACAAGCCAGAAAATTAAGTGGTTTTAGAAGAAGAATGCGTAATTATCGCGAAACAAAGAATAACGGAATCATCAGTTTAATTGAATCCATAACAGTGATTAAATCCTTTGTGCGAGAACCAATGGAAGCAGATCGGCATCAGAAAATTCAATTTGAGATGACCGAAAATCAATTGGCGACAAGAAAAACCAGTTTTATTTTTGAAAGTATAAAAGGTTTTATCGAGCAAATAGGTGTTGTAATTATCATTATTCTTACCGCTTATTTTGTTTTGAATAATAAAATGACAATTGGTGCGATCATGTTTCATATTATGTTGTTTAATAATGTTTCGTCACCGATCAGGCAATTGCATCGTATTTATGATGAAGTAAATGATGCCTTGATTTATTCAGAAGGTTTCTTCGATATTTTAGAATCAGAAAATGAAAAAGAAACCAGCGGAACTTATATTCCAGAAAAAATCGTTGGATTAATTGAAGTCAAAAACGTAGATTTTGCTTATCCAAATGGAACCAAAGCACTTTCGGATATTAATTTCACCATAAAACCAAATGAAACAACTGCTTTGGTTGGTTTAAGCGGTGCCGGAAAAAGTACTGTTATTAATTTATTGGATAAGTTTTATTTGCCTTCTTCAGGTAAAATTTATTTAGACGGAGTTGATTTAAATGACTACGATACTGATTTTCTGCGAAAAAATATTGGATTGGTTTTGCAGAAGAATCACATTTTTAAAGGTACAGTTGCAGAAAATATTCTCTACGGAAATCCTGAAGCCAAAGAAAATGAGGTTATAGACGCTGCAAAACAAGCTTATATTCATGAACAAGTGATGCAATTGCCAAAAGGTTATGATTCTGATGCGCATTTGCTTTCCGGCGGACAACAACAACGAATTGCGATTGCAAGATTGTTTCTAAAGAATCCGCCAATTATCTTTTTAGACGAACCCACAGCAAGTTTGGACGCGATTGCAACAGAGCAAATTAAGAAATCATTAGACGCAATAAAAAAAGACAGAACTGTGATTATTATTTCGCATAGTATTTCTCAAATTATTGACGCTTCGCACATTATAGTTCTAGAAAAAGGAAAATGTATCGAACAAGGCGCGCATGAGGAACTTTACGATAATAAATCTGTGTATTATGATATTTTTACCGCAATGGCAAATAGTTTGAATATTGATAAAATCACGCAGACATTGGATTAATCAATCTTTTTAGGAGCTAATCCCGCTATCCGTTGCAATCTTTTGTGGCGAACCCCGCCACAAAAGGATTTTCACTTCTATCGGGGCTAGGGCAATCATTTTCAGAAGAATATTTTCGTTTAGTTTGTTCTTTCTGTAGAGCCAAACCCGACAGGTTTTTAAAACCTGTCGGGTTTACGAGGGTGTAAAGAACTTTGATAAAGATGACGATCTATAAAGCTTTGTATTTCAAAACAATTCTTTCAATACTAGAAACAACGGCAACCCCAAACGTATAAGCCAGAATATCACTCCAAAGAAAACCTTGCCCAAGGACATATCTTCCAAAAAGTGTTTTTCTGAGTTCTATCATCCAGTTTCCTTGATAAAGTTGCAGAAACTCGATGCTGTAACAAACTAATAAAGCCGTAATTATAATGTATAAGATTTTCTTCTCTGGAAATAGGATTCTTATTAAAAAGTAAATCATAACAGCATATAGAAAATCGCCAGTAATTAAAGGTACTTGAGGAATTTTCCGTGACATAATTCCAAGAAAAATTGTCATTAGAAATAAAACGGAATAATAGACTCTGGATTTTCTCAAGTTGTAACTTTAATTGGTATCGTTAGTACATTTTTGGGTAAACAAAAATACAAAGATTCGGATTGGTTCGACTTATTTTATAAATTTATCGATTCTATAAACTTCTATCAAAAAATAACCACATGAATACAAGATTTACGGCGCTGATTTTGACTTTGTTTCTTCTGGGAAATATAAGTTATTCTCAAAAAGACAATTCCTTTAATATTAAAAAGCAGTTTGAATATTGCGCAACTCAGGCTTCTGAAACTTTAAAAGTGATTCCGAATGATGGAACTTCTCCAAGAAGTATTCCAACAGGAAGCAAGGAATGGAAATTTGTTGATTATAAAGATTGGACAAGTGGTTTCTGGCCAGGAGAATTGTGGTATTTATATGAAGCAACAGGAGATAAAAAATGGGAAAAAGAAGCCGATAAGTTCAGTCAGTTTTTAAAACCATTATCTGTAAGCAAAGCAAATGATCACGATTTAGGTTTTCAGATTTTTAATAGTTTTGGAAACGGATATCGTTTGACTAAAAATCCTGCTTATAAAGATGTTATCCTAAAAACAGCCGATACTTTGGCAACACTTTTTAATCCAAAAGTTGGAACAATTTTATCATGGCCGCATAATAAATATGGCGGACATAATACGATTATAGACAATATGATGAATTTAGAATTGCTTTTTTGGGCTTCTAAAAATGGAGGAAATAAAAAGTTGTATGATATTGCTGTAAAGCACGCCGAAACTACTATGAATAATCATTTCAGACCGGATAATTCTTCATATCACGTATTGATTTACGACTATGAAACGGGTAAGAAAATAAAAGGAATTACAGCTCAGGGTTACAGTGACGATAGTATGTGGGCGAGAGGTCAGGCGTGGGCGATTTATGGTTTTACTATGGTTTACAGAGAGACAAAAGATCCTAAATTTTTAGATTTTGCTCATAAATTAGCACGAGTATATCTGGATAGATTAAAAACAGATGATTTAATTCCGTATTGGGATTTTAACGCACCTGGAATTCCAAATGAACCAAGGGATGCTTCGGCGGCTGCAATTGTATCTTCGGCACTTATTGAATTGAGTTCATATACAAAAGATAAAAGTTTGAAAAACGAATATTTGACCAAGTCTAAAAAAATGATTGTTTCACTTTCAGATCATTATCAAAGTCACGATGTTAATTCTGCTTTTTTGCTTCATTCAACTGGACATAAACCTGCAGGAAGCGAAATTGATTGTTCTATAAATTATGCGGATTATTATTATCTTGAAGCGCTTTTAAGACTTCAGAAACTAAAATAAATATTATGATTAGAAAAATAACACAAATTTCGTTTGCCATTATTCTTGTTTTAATGCTGATTAGCTGCAAGAACACAAAACAAAAACTTCAGGAATATGTTGTTTCTTATAATGCTGCTGCCAAAAGTTTTAAGGCTGATCATGTTACGCTTACAACTGCGAGAGGATATATAAATGACAATAAAATTGAATTGCGTTTTGAAACTGATTTAGAAAAAAAAGCAGCAAATGAATTAGTTGCTGATAAAGATTTTCCTGTGTTATTGAAAGAAATGATTGCTAAAAATCAGATTCCAAAGGAACTAGTTGAAGAAGGAGTACAATTTGATGCCTATTTTTTAGCCGATGATAACACAGTCTTATCAAAGAAAATAATTAACAAAGAAGAATTGGCTGAATTAATGAAATAATAAGTCGATTTATGTTTATTAAAAGTCTCTTTAATTTTTTTAAAGGGACTTTTTTTATTTTTAATAATACTTTGCATTTTGGTTGTAATTAAGTTGTAGTCAAATAATTACATTTTTTATTTTTTGCAACGAATGTTGTTTTTGTGTTGTAAGTTTGTTATGTTTGAGTTAAAAAATAACCTAAAAACCAAAAAATTATGAAAAAAATTACCCAAATCGCATTTCTTTTTGCATTTGTATTGTTGCTTGTAAGTTGTAAAAACACGAAGCAAAAAATTCAGGAACATGTGAGCAATTATAATACTACATCTTCTATAAAAGGTGGAAATGTAGTTAGCACAAGTGCCAAAGCATTTTTGAATGACAGTAAAATTGAAATTAGAATTGAAACCAATTTAGAAGGAACACCTGCAAACAAACTGGCTTATCAGGAAACTTTTCCGGGTTTGCTGAAAGAAATGATTAAAAATGATCAGATTTCTCCGGAATTAATAGAAGAAGGAGTTAAGTTTGATGTGTATTTTTTATCTTATAATAATATTATTCTTGCTCAGCAAATGGTCGATAAAGAAGAATTAGCAGTTTTAGAAGGTAAAGCTGGAACTACAAACGGTAAGGAGACGGCAAAACTTTAGCTTAAAATAAAAATATAAAAACTTTAAATAAAAAAGCCTCTTTGCTAAATTTCAAAGAGGCTTTTTTGTTTTCTAATGCTTCGTAACATTTGTTAGAATATCAGGGAAATAAAGGTCTGAAAGGTGTGCAAATTCGTCTCCACGCATAAAAATACTCGGATCAACATCTGAGAAGTTCTTTTTGCCGGCTGCAGCCAAAAGTTCGTTTGCAGAATGTAGTGTGTTTTTATGAAAATGATAAACACGATCTGATTTATCGGTGACAACCAAACCTTTCATCAGCATTTTATTTTGAGTAGCAACTCCAGTTGGACACTCGTTATTGTGACAACGCAATGCCTGAATACAGCCAAGTGAAAACATAAAACCACGTGCACTATTACACATATCTGCTCCTAAAGCGATAGCATGCAAAATAGAATAACCCGAAATAATTTTTCCACTACCAATAATGCGTATTTTATCACGGATATTTAAGCGAATCAAAGTTTTGTTTACAAATATTAAAGCAGGCTCAAAAGGCATTCCAACTCCATCTGCAAATTCCAGCGGAGCAGCTCCGGTTCCTCCTTCGGCACCATCAATAGTTATGAAATCAGGGAAGATATCTTCGGCAATCATTTCGTGGCAAATCGCTTCAAATTCGGCTGTATTTCCAATGCAAAGTTTGAATCCAATTGGTTTTCCGTTTGATAATTCACGCAATTGTGCAATAAAATGAATAAGTCCTTTTATGTCTGAAAAAGCATGATGTCCCGGAGGCGAAAGAATCATGGTATGAGGTTGAACTCCTCTTATTTTTGCAATTTGTTCTGTATTTTTAGCTGCCGGAAGTACACCACCGTGACCAGGTTTTGCACCTTGCGAAAGCTTAATTTCTATCATTTTAACATTAGGAAGATTGGCTTTTTCTGAAAAATTTTCAGGACTAAAATTCCCTTCGGCATCACGACAACCAAAATATCCTGTACCAATTTGCCACGTAATATCTCCGCCGCCGGCAAGATGAAATTCGGTTAAACCACCTTCTCCTGTATTTTGATAGAAGTTTCCTTTTTTAGCACCAATATTAATGGCGCGAACGGCATTTTCGCTAAGCGAACCAAAACTCATTGCCGAAACATTAAATAAAGAAGCCAAATATGGTTGTTTGCAATCTTTTCCTCCAACTAATACGCGAGGTAATTCTTCGTTTACTTTTGCCGGAAAAATAGAGTGTTTTATACCTTCGTAACTGTCATGATTTAGATTTTGTTGTGTTCCAAAAGGCGTACTTGAATCTATATTTTTGGCTCTTTGGTACACTAAAGAGCGTTGATTTCTGGAGAAAGGTTTTCCGTCAGTAGATCTTTCGATAAAATATTGCTGAATTTCTGGTGCAATCATTTCAAACAAATATCTGAAATATCCTAAAACAGGAAAATTTCTTAAAATAGCATGCTTTTTCTGTAGCGTATTATAAACTCCAATAACCAAAAGTATTGGTATTATAATAACCAATAAAAAACCTCGATCAGTATAATAATAAGTTGTAGCAACGATTAGAAACAATAAGAATCCGTAGATAAAGAATTTTTTTCTCATGTTTTCAAAATTTTAATAGGTAATAATAATTTAGTAATTAATTGAATCGTAATCTAACGTAAACATGTTTAATGCCTTTCTTATCAGATTCTCTTTCGTCGATTTCAAGAATATCAGTCAACGATTTTAGCATTGGCGTAAGCTTAGAAAAACCATAATTTCTTGGGTCAAATTCCGGTTTTTTCTTTACGATTAAGTTTCCAACATCGCCTAAAAAAGCCCAGCCATCGTCGTCTTCAATGTCTTCGATCGTGGCTTCGATAAGTTCTATGGTTTGTTTGTCGATTTTGTGCAACGCTTTTTCGGCAGGTTTTTCAACCGGTTTTTTAGCATCTGTTGTAGTCGTAACTTTTGGTTTTTTCTTTTGAATTGCTCCGTCCAAAACCTCAATGTAAATAAACCTGTCGCAGGCAACTATAAAGGAGTTTGGAGTTTTCTTTTCTCCAATACCAATAACTTTCATACCGGATTCTCTCAATCGAATCGCCAGACGTGTAAAATCACTGTCGCTTGAAACAATGCAAAATCCATCTAGTTTGCCGGAATAAAGCAAATCCATTGCATCGATAATCAGGGCAGAATCTGAGGAATTTTTTCCAACAGTATAACTATATTGTTGAATAGGAGTAATGGCATGTTCTAGTAAAACACCTTTCCAACCATTAGAATTCGGTTTAGTCCAGTCTGCATATATACGTTTTGTGGTTGGTGTTCCAAACTTTGTTATTTCTTCCATCATACCTTTTACGTTGCTGTATGGAACGTTGTCGGCATCAATAAGAACGGCTAATTTTAAATCTTTGGAGGTGCTTAAAGCCATTATTTATGTATTAAAAAATTAGATACTTCCAAAGGTAAAACTAAAATTGGTTTTATGGGAATTTGATCTTAAATAAGTCTTTTTACGGATATTAATTATTTTGATTATAAATAAGATATTTTTTATAAAAACTAATTAAAGATAAATTTGTCTTTTAATAAAGGTTTAAATATATTTGTAATGAATTTAATCCTTTTTATATGTTTTCAAAAGCGTGTGAGTACGGCATTCGGGCTTCTATATTTATTGCGACCAAATCTTCAGAAGGGATTCGGGTTGGAATAAAAGATGTGGCAAAAGAAATTGATTCTCCGGAACCTTTTACGTCCAAAATAATGCAGATTCTTACGAAGAATAATATCATTGTTTCGGCAAAAGGAGTAGGTGGTGGTTTTGAAGTTTCGAATGAAGCTGTAAAAACGATAAAGTTAATACAGATTGTCGACGCAATTGATGGTGACACTATATATAAAGGTTGTGGTATTGGGCTAAAAGAATGTTCAGAAACGCATCCTTGTCCGGTTCATAATGAGTTTAAAAAAATCCGTGAATTGTTATTGGCAATGCTCACCAATACTACATTAGAACAGTTGGCTTCGGGCGTAAATTCTGGAGATTTTTATTTGAAAATATTGAATAAAAGCGAATAAAAGCGAATAAAAGATTATAATTTAAATACTTAATATAATGAATAAAAGAATCAAAATTTCGATGATAATGCTAATGGGGTTTTTAGCAATAACTTCTTGTGGAAAAAAAGAAACAACACCAACAGATGATCAAACAGAAGTTAGTGAACCAACTGGAGAAGGAGAAACTCCAGCTGTAAGCAATGTTATTGTTATTGAAGGAAACGATCAGATGCAGTTTAATAAAACGGAATTACACGCTGTTGCCGGAAAACCAATTACGTTAACGCTAAAACACGTTGGACAAACGCCAAAAGAAGCGATGGGACATAATGTTGTGATTTTGCAAGAAGGTACAGACGAAGCTGCTTTTGCTTCAAAAGCAATCGCTGCAAAAGACACTGACTATATTCCTGCTTCAGAAAAAGCATCAATTATTGCTCATACTAAGTTAATTGGTGGAGGTGAAGAAGATACAATCGAGTTTACAATTGATAAAAAAGGAACTTACAACTTTTTATGTAGTTTTCCTGGGCATTTTGCCATGATGAAAGGCGTTTTAATAGTAGAATAAAGTATAAACTCTAATGCTTTTGAGTGTTAGAGTTTTTTAATATTACAATAAAAGATAAATTTATCTTTTATTGTTGATTCAAGTAAATAATAATTAAATAAAACTAAAATGGAAAATTTAAAAAATAAAACGGTTGGTTCATTTGTAGCCCAGGATTTTAGAACAGCTGCAGTTTTTACAAAATATCAAATTGATTTTTGCTGTAAAGGCAACAGAACTATTGATGAAGTTTGTGAAAAACAAGAAATAGACGCAGATATTTTACTGCAAAATGTTTATGATGTTCTTCAGTCTGAAAGAGGTAATACAATTGATTTTAATTCATGGCCTTTAGATTTATTGGTAGATTATATCGAGAAAACCCATCATCGTTATGTTGAAGATAAAACGGGTGTTCTTGTGAAGTTTTTGGATAAATTATGTAGTGTTCATGGCGGAAGTCATCCGGAATTATTCAAAATAAATGAATTGTTTACGGCGGGTGCGGGTGAGCTTTCTCAACATATGAAAAAAGAAGAATTGATGTTATTTCCTTTTATCAAAAGAATGGTAAAAACTAAAGAATCTAACGGAGTTTTATCTCAGCCATCTTTTGGAACTGTTTCAAATCCAATTGCGATGATGATGCAGGAACATGATAATGAGGGAGATCGCTTTAGAGAAATTGCACTTTTGACGAATGATTATACTCCGCCAAGCGATGGATGTACAACTTATAAAGTAACTTTTGCAATGCTAAAAGAATTTGAAGAAGATTTGCATAAACATATTCATCTTGAGAATAATATTTTGTTTCCAAAAGCTGTCATTTTAGAAGCAGAATTCGCTTAAAAATAAAAAAATGTAATTAAGAAAATGCACTAATTGAATCATATTTAAATTGATTGCTTTTGGTGCATTTTTATTTAAAAGAAATAAAACTAAATCGATATGAATTCTCGAAAAAGTTGGATAGTATGTTGCTTTTTTAATTTTCTGATAGCATCAATTATGGGATTATTGATGCGTTTTTCATATTTGTTTCCACTAAAAAGCATAAATTATATTTATCTGCTTCATGCACATTCTCATGTTGCGATGTTGGGTTGGGTTTATTTGATGATTTACGTTTTGGTTGTTCATTTTTTTATTCCAAAAAATAAAAGTCAAAAACCAATTTATAATCAATTATTCTGGATTACTGAATTTAGCGTTATCGGCATGATGATTTCTTTTCTAATTCAAGGATATGCTTTGTTTTCGATTGTATTTTCGACGTTGCATATTTTCTTAAGTTATGTTTTTTGCTGGTTGGTTTGGCGAGATTTTTCTATTGGCAGAATGTGCGACAGAATACTTTTGCAAACGGCAATTTTATTCATGGTTTTTTCAACTTTTGGAGTTTGGTGTTTAGGACCAGCAATAAATATGTTAGGAAAGCAAAGTTCTTTTTATCAAATTGCGATTCAATTCTTTTTGCATTTTCAATTTAATGGTTGGTTTTTATTTGCGGTTTTGGCTTTGTTTCTAAAACAATTCAAAAGTAAAATAGCTGTAAATGAGTTTAAAATATTTTGGGTATTGCTTATTCTTGCTACTTTTTTTAGGGTTGCATTTCCTATAAGTTGGTACATTAAAAGTAATATTTTAAGAGCAATTAATACATTTGGAGTTTTGCTGCAATTGCTCTCTTTTGTTTATTTCTATAAGATGCTTAAACCTCAAATAAAGGAATTCAAAACAAATTTAGATTCAACAGCAAAATGGGTTTACGGTTTAGCATTATGGTCTTTATTCTTGAAAATCGGAATACAATTAATGTTGGTATTTCCTAATCTTGCTGAGGTTTCGCATCAAATAAGAAATTGGGTTATTGGATTTATTCACTTAACAACTTTAGGAATCATCACAGGATTTTTATTGGGAATATTGATTCAGAATAAACTTTTGCCAAGCCAATCTTATTGGTTTAAAATTGGAATTAAATCTTTCTTTTTGGGATATGTTTTAACTGAAATATTATTGTTTTTGCAAGGTTTACTTTTTTATAAAAATATGGGATTGCTTTTAGGATATTATGAAAGTATTTTTGGAACTAGTGTTTTTATAATCACTGGTTTGATGTTGATTATTAGTTCGATAATGAATAAAAAAAGCAAGAGTTAATTAAATCTTCTCTTGCGTTTTTACGAATCAGTCTTTTAATTTATATTTTTTGAGCTTCTTGGTTTATTTTTTCTATTGTTTCATTATTATTTACGCCTAAACCTTCTTGCTGAAATATCAATTCGCCATCAGTATTAAAAACACTTATAATGTTTGAATGTGAAAATTCCATAGGAGATATTTGTTTGTAATTTACTGCCAGAACCGCAGCAAATTCTCTCGTATTATCTTCTGTCGAACGAAGAAAAATCCAAGGGTTTTGATTCATATTATTGGCTATCGCAAAAGCTTTTAATTTTTGTGGAGTATCTGTTTTTGGATCAATACTTACCAGAATAAGTTTGACATTTTTTTTGGTTTTCCGATCTAGTTTTTTTTCAATATCTCTCATGTCTGCGACTAATCTTGGACAAGCGGCTTTGCAGGAAGTGTAAATCATAACCATAACAAGAATATTTCCTTTAAGGCTTTTGAGTTCGATGTTTTTTCCATCCTGAGTAGTCCATTGCGAAGGCAAGTTATAAATTGATAAATCGGTGATTTCTTTGGTTTTTGCTATAGGTTTAGTTACTTCTTTCTTGGGATCTTTACAGCTTTGTAAAGTAAAAAGAAGAATAAAAAACGTAATTATTGATTTTTTCATTTTAATGATTTTGTTGTTATAGTTTTGTTGTACTGGCGCATCGAAATCCTAAATTCCGCGTCGAATATTGAGCTTTAAGACTTCCTCTAAACGCGTATCGCATAAAAGCGGCATAATCCATTAAATCCGTTGCATTGACAGAAGCAGCGCCACAGAAAAGATTTTTATCCGCACTTTTGTCTTTTCTCGATTCTCCGGATAAAAAAATGCTGTTAAAATCAGCGGTCCATTCCCATACTAATCCGTGCATGTCATAAACGCCCCAATAATTTCTGAAGGTTTTGCCAATTGAATTTTCGTATGTTTTTGATCTTTCATACCAGAACAAAATGTATTTGTTGAATTCTGCTTTGGTTCTGGCATCGATTTTTTTTTCATCGGCCATGGCCACATATTCCCATTCATCCATTGTTGGTAAACGTTTTCCCTGACATTCGCAATATTTTTTGGCGGCAAACCATGAAACATTTGCGACGGGAGATTTTGGATTTGCATTTCCAAAATCAAAATCAGATTTCCAATATGATAAATAACTTTTATCGGCAAAAATTCCTTTTATTTTGGATTTACTAAAGTTTGGATTATTTTTAAGAAAGCTCAAATACTCGGCATTCGTTACAGGAAATACATCAATATAGAATGATTTGACGTTTACAGGTTTTTTTGCTGTAGCTCCGTAAAGAGGGATAAAAAAGCCCTCTTTTATCGGAACCATTTTCGATTCCTGCCCACTTATAGATGGAATTTGAGCGAGAAAAAGAATAATTATTAAAATGCTTTTTTGCATGTTATTCAGGTTATTATCGTTGTGATTTTACCATTTCAGGAGTCACTTCAGTTTTGTTATTTCCCCAACTGTTATAGATGTACGTCATAACATTGGCAATTTCATCATCAGATAAGTTTTGCGCTGGCATAATACTGTTGAATTTCTTCCCGTTTACGGTTATTTCGCCGCTTAAACCATGCAAAATTGTTTTAATAGCACGTTTAGAATCAGCGTTTAGATAATCTGATTTTGCAAGAGGAGGAAAGGCATTTGGAATTCCTTGTCCTTCAGATTGATGGCAGGCAAAACAGGTTGTCCCGAAAATTTCTTTTCCAATTTTTATTTTTTCAGCCATTGTTCTCTTCGGAATTGCTATTTTTGCTGTTTTAACGGCAGGCATATTTTGGATCGTTCCACCTTCAGGCAAATAAATTCCTTCCTGGATTGTTCCGGAATAAATCTTTTTATTTTCGTTGCCTTCAACTTTCAGAATTCCTAAAGCACCTTTATTAAATGCTCTAAATATGGAGTGATCTACCAAAATGAAATTCCCGGGAGTCTCGACTTTAAAATCAACAATAGCAGAACCTCCGGCCGGAATTAAAGTCGTTTGGACATTTTTATTGATTAGTGCGCCGCCTTCTACGTGAACATTATCGAATATTTCGCCAATAACGTGAAAAGAAGAAACCAGATTTGGACCGCCATTTCCAACAAATAAACGGACTGTTTCGCCTACTTTTGCGGTAAGCTCATTTCCGTTAGTCAGAGAGCCAACTTTACCATTAAAAACTACATAATCAGGAGTTTCTTTAACTGCTTTATTCATATCAAACGGCTGAAGTCCTTTTGCGCCATATTCGCCTTGCGTATAAAAATCACCTTGCATAACATAATATTCTCGATCAACGGGAGGAAGTCCGCCTTCTGGTTCAACCAAAATTAAACCGTACATTCCGTTCGCAATGTGCATTCCTACAGGTGCAGTCGCGCAATGATATACATATAAACCAGGATTTATTACTTTAAAACTAAATACCTTTTCGTGACCCGGAGCTACTAATGAAGAAGTTGCTCCACCACCGGGACCAGTAACGGCATGTAGGTCAATATTATGAGGCAATTTATTGTCAGGATGATTTTTTAGGTGAAACTCGACTTCATCTCCAACGCGAGTTCTAATGAAACTTCCCGGAACAGAACCGCCAAATGTCCAATAAGTATATTTTACACCATCAGTCATCGTGCCTTCCTGCTCTTTTATTTCCATATTAACCTTTAATTTCATCGCAGATCTATTGCCAATAGGTTTAGGAACTTTGGGCGGTGCCGTAAGTTCGGCTTCCATTTGTCCGTTTGTAATAATTTTAGTGTAATCGCTTTGAGTTGTTTCTTTTTTACAGGATGTAACAATCATTATGGTGCAAATTGTAAAAAGGAAAATTCGCATTTTACTGGAAATTTTGTACTTCTTTTTCATAATAGTTTGGTTTTATTTTAGTTTTAAATCTAAAGTAAATTTAAAAGACAGTTTTGTCTTTTATTATGATAAAAGTCATGTATTACTTATTTTTTTGATCATTATTTTGCTATAAGTGATTTTTTAGTAAGTTTTAACTTGTAAAACGAGGATTGTGAAAACGCCTTTTTTTCTTGTAACCGACGAATGGCAATATTTTTTAATAAAAATAATTACCTGACTCTATTTTAGAATAATAATCATTATTTTTGCACCCTGTATAAATAAAAATTATTACTTCAAAATATATTTATGGTAAAAGATTTATTCGAAAGAATTCAGAACAATAAAGGGCCATTAGGAAAATGGGCTTCACAAGCTGAGGGTTATTTTGTATTCCCTAAATTAGAAGGTGAACTTGGTCCAAGAATGAAATTTGGTGGAAAAGATATTTTAAATTGGAGTTTGAATGACTATTTAGGTCTTGCAAATCATCCGGAGGTTCGTCAAGCGGATATTGATGCTGCAACACAATACGGAGCAGCTTACCCAATGGGAGCTCGTATGATGTCCGGACATACTAAATACCACGAACAATTAGAAAATGAATTGGCTGAGTTTGTTATGAAACCAGCGGCTTATTTATTGAATTTTGGTTATCAGGGAATGGTGTCTATTATTGATGCTTTAGTGACTAAAAACGATATTATTGTTTATGATGTAGATTCTCATGCTTGTATTATTGATGGTGTTCGTTTGCATATGGGTAAACGTTTTACATACAAACACAATGATCTTGAAAGTATGGAAAAAAACCTGCAACGTGCTACTAAAATGGCTACAGAAACAGGTGGTGGAATTCTTTTTATTACCGAAGGTGTTTTTGGAATGAGAGGACAACAAGGAAAATTGAAAGAAATTGTTGCTTTAAAAGAAAAATATAATTTCCGTTTATTAGTTGATGATGCGCACGGTTTTGGTACTCTTGGTAAAACAGGAGCTGGAGCAGGTGAGGAGCAAGGAGTTCAGGACGGTATTGATGTTTATTTCTCTACGTTTGCAAAATCAATGGCTAATATTGGAGCTTTTGTAGCTGCAGATCAAGATATTATTGATTATTTAAAATATAATTTACGTTCTCAAATGTTTGCAAAAGCATTACCAATGATTCAAACAATTGGTTCTTTGAAGCGTTTAGAATTATTGCGTAATCACCCTGAATTGAAAGATAAACTTTGGGAAAATGTAAACGCATTACAAAACGGATTACGTTCTAGAAACTTCAATATTGGAGACACAAATACTTGTGTAACACCAGTTTATTTACAAGGAAGTGTTCCAGAAGCAATGGTAATGGTAAACGATTTAAGAGAAAACTACGGTATTTTCTTGTCGATTGTAATTTATCCAGTAATTCCAAAAGGAATTATTTTGTTAAGAATGATTCCAACAACTTCACATACACTTGCTGATATTGATGAAACGTTAACAGCATTTGAAGCTATTCGTGAAAAATTAGAAAACGGTACTTATAAAGAAATTGCAAGCAGAACTACAGTTGATTTAGATGCTTAATTTCTAAAAACTAAATTCCTATATGGGAATTATGTAAAAAAATCCATTCGTTATGCGAATGGATTTTTTTTATTTAAAGTAAATTTATAATTATAAACCACAGTAAAAATAACCCACAGTAAAAAATAGCATTATGAAAAAAGTATTAGCAATAACAGTAATTATTTTAGTTGTTTTAGTTTCTTGCAAAAAGGCAGAGCCTGCACCTGTAATTACGCCAGATCCTCCAAAAGAAGCTGAGGTTGTAGAACCAGCTGGAGATCAGTGTTTTGCATCAAGATTGAATGGTAATATCGTTGCATTGAGTTTTAATGTAAATTCACATCAGGAAGTAAATGGGAAATTAAGTTACAACTTAACCGGAAAAGATAAAAATGAAGGGACTTTAATAGGTAACATGAAAGGTGATACCTTGGTTGCAGATTATACTTTTGTATCTGAAGGAGTTTCATCTGTTCGAGAAGTAGTTTTTTTACAAAAAGACGGAACTCTTATTGAAGGATATGGAGACGTAGTAGATGCAAATAATAAAGTAACTTTTAAAGATAAAAAGAAATTAAAATTTGACGCAAAAAATACTTTGACAAAAGTTGATTGTCCTCAATAATAAAGAAATAAAAAAATTGTAGAAAAAAGAAATCCCATTCAATACGTTGAATGGGATTTTTTATACCTATTTCTAAAGGTTATTTTTTATTTTATTCAAATATTCACTTGAACTTCCGTTCCAATAACATTTTGAGCAATGTTTTTGATCTTTAAATTCGTGTTGACAATTTTCATATCCGTATAAAGTATGAGCACATTCTGGACATAAACTTTCCATTAAAGAAGAGTCTTTGTAAAAATCGCTTTTACATTCATCACATACTTTTATCAAAGATTTATTTAAATCCATTTTATAAGGAAACTAAAAGACAATTTACTTTTTACAGCTCACCTTTTACATTATAGATATTTCAAATATGTTTTTCTTCGGCAATGAATTTTTGGATCGAAGTTTTTCCATAATAAATGAATCGCAGTATTTTCGGCTAATTCCGGAGTTCTGATGCAATTCTGGATTCCTTTTTCAGAGAAAGTTTTAAAATATTCATCAAAGATAATCGCTGTAACACCTTTGTTTTGGTAATCAGGATGAACTCCGATAAGGTAAAAAACAACATCTTTACTCTTTTTACGGGCTTTCAATAAATGAATAAATCCAAATGGGAATAACTTTCCTTTTGCTTTTTGTAAAGCTTCAGAAAAACTTGGCATTACAATACTAAAAGCAACCAAATTATCCTCTTTATCAACCACAAATTTGATGTATTCCGGATTGATAAAACTGATGTATTTCTTTTTAAAATATTCTTTCTGAACATCTGAAATAGCGACAAACGAAGCTAAACTTGCATAAGATTCATTAAACAAATCAAACATTTTGTCAACATGTGGCATAATGTCTTTTGTCTTGGTGAAAGTCAGAGCGCGTAAACCGTATCTTTTCTTGATTAATTCTTGTGCTTTCAGAAAAAATTCAGGTTTAACATTCGAAAAAGGAAATATGCTTTCTATATATTCTTTTTCCATTTTGAAACCTAATTCTTCAAAATGAGTTACATAATACGGATTATTATACCAAGTAATCATCGTTCCCATTTGGTCGTAACCTTCAGTAAGAACTCCAACTTTGTCCAGATTTGAGAATCCCATTGGACCTTCAACATGCTCAAGATTGTGTTGTTTTCCTAATTCATAAACTTTTTCAAGTAAAGCTTTTGTAACTTCAATATCGTCAATAACATCAAACCAGCCAAAACGAACTTTTCTTTTGTGTTGGTTATTAACTTCAGCCCAATTTATAATAGCGGTAATTCTACCAACGATTTCATTGTTTTTGTATGCCAGATAAAAATAAGCTTCGGCACTATCAAAAGCAGGATTTTTTGTTTTGTCAAATGATTCTAATTCATCTGCAATTATAGGCGGAACCCAATATGGATTGTCTTTGTATAACGAAAACGGAAATTTTATATACTCGGTTATTTCTTTTTTAGACTTGGCTTCTTTTATTGTAATCATTCAAATGGTATTATAATGTGTTTCTTTTGGAGAAGTTTGATTATTAAATTCTTATTCGTATTTAGACTTACGTTTTCTTTCTTTTTCCTGATAATCGATTTCTTTTTGCTCTAATTCGTTATCCTTATTCTTTTTAGCTTTTTCGTTGCTTTTAAATTCTATTTCTTTCTCTTTGTAACGACCGTCATAACGCCATGAAACACCAACGCCTCCATATAATATAGAAGGAGTATTTTTGAAGTTAGTACTTATAGATGCGTCAACCTGAAGATTTGGATTAATTAAATAAGCAGCTCCTCCACGAAGAATGGCGTCGCTGTAAAAATCACTTTTATAACCTTGGTTTTCGATAAAACCAGACCATTTGTCATTAAATCCATGAGTCAAAGTCAATACGTAACCATAACTAGGATAATCAGTTCCGATGTAATCAGCTATAATATTGGTTACAAAAACCCATTTTCCGCCTCCAAAAAGATTTTGAGTAATCAATGCTACTTTTGGAGAAATAGCAGATTGAGGAGAAAAATAATAAGGATTGTCAGCGCCAACAAAATTTGCTCCTGCAAACAATGAAACCGCCGGAATTAATGAATGCCAGTCAAAACTGCGATTGGCTTTATAACTGTATATATTATCAGTTCTTTTATAGTTTTTATAAGGATCGTAAATCAAATATTTAGCTCCCAGAACAGTTTGTCTGAAGTTGTTTTTTTTATAAGTGGTATAAGGAGTATCAAAATTTTCCATTTGATATTGAACATCAAGAATAAATTCCAGCTTTTCAAGAAATGCACCATATCGCAGTGTTAAATCGGTACCAAAACCATTTGCGTTATAGTTTAGTAAATCGTGTTTTTCTTTAATTCCGTAAATACCAAGTTCTGCTTGAAATACGGTTTTTCCAACAGCGTATGCAGACATTGTTTCGCCTGGACGATTAGAATTGATGACATCGGTATATTGAGCGAAAAAAACTTGCGGTACAAAGAAAAGAGCTGTAATAAATAAGTTTTTAGTTTTTAACATAAATGTATTTTTTGATTAAAAAGTAATAACGCATTTCAAATGTACTATATTTTATTATTTATTTAAGATTGATATTTTAATTTTAAACAATGGATTTATTAATTTTGGAAAAAATTATATGATTATGCAAGAAGCATCTTTTACAGGTTTAATAAAAGCCATATGCTATATGGTGGCATTTTATTATATTTTTAAGTTTTTGGCTAGAATCTTTTTACCGGTATTGGTAAAGAAAGCGGTTGAAAAAGCAGGGGAGAATTTTCAGAGACAACAACAATATAGTCAGGATAATACATGGCAAAAAACGCGTACAAACAATGATGAGATAATCATCAATACTGCCAATGCAAAAAATCCTCGCGAAACCAAAAAGGTTGGCGATTATGTTGATTACGAAGAAATAGATTAAGTTTGTGTCCTAAAAGTTGTAGGATTCATCATTTAACCAAACCAGCCTAAATTGAAAATAGTAAATAAGTTCTATCCGCATGCCCTTGTTATATTGGGGTTTATTCTCGTTTCTTTAATTTATTTTTATCCTGTTTTACAAGGAAAACAAATTTTCCAATCGGATATTGCTCAATATACCGGAATGGCAAAAGAGCAAAATGACTTTAGAGCAGCAGAACATTCTGAACCCTATTGGACAAATTCAGCATTTGGTGGAATGCCAACATATCAATTAGGAGCAAATTATCCTAATGATTTAGTAGGACATGTAGACGATATCTTACGTTTTTTACCTCGTCCTGCAGATTATCTATTTTTATATTTCTTAGGTTTTTATGGTTTATTATTAGTTTTAAAAACTGATCCTCTAAAAGCTTTTATTGGGGCAATTGCCTTTGGTTTTTCTACCTATTTAATCATTATTCTTGGCGTTGGTCATAATGCAAAAGCACATGCAATTGCATATATGCCATTGGTTATTGCCGGATTTATAATGGTTTTTCAGAAAAAATATATTTGGGGAGGTTTGCTCACGATGTTTGCGGTTGCACTTGAAGTGAATGCGAATCACTTTCAAATGACTTATTATTTATTGATCTTCTTATTGATACTTTCAGGATATTTTGCCTTTCAATTTATCAAAGAAAAAGAATACAAGCCGCTTTTAATTGCAATAGGAACTTTGGCTGTAGCCGGAATTTTTGCAATTGGAGCCAATGCTACCAATTTAATGGCAACAAGCGAATACGCTAAATTTAGTACTCGTAGCAACAGCGAATTGACTTTTAATCCTGATGGAACAAAAAAGACTAACGAAAACGCTTTAAGCAGAGAATATATCACAGAATACAGTTACGGAATTGCCGAAAGTTTTAACTTGATTGCACCAAGACTTTTTGGAGGTTCAAATCATGAAAATGTAGGTACAGATAGCCGCATGTATTCTTTTATGATCGAACAAGGAGTTCCGTCAGAACAAGCTCAGGATTTTGTATCAGGAATGCCAACATATTGGGGAGATCAGCCTATTGTTGCTGCTCCGGCATATATTGGAGTCGTGGTTTTCTTTTTGGGAGTTTTGGCATTATTCATTGATGATCGAAAAATAAAATACGTATTTCTTTCCGGAGCATTAGTTTCTTTAGTGCTTTCATGGGGAAAAAACTTCGCATTACTAACAGACTTTTTTATTGATTACGTTCCAATGTATGATAAGTTTAGAGCAGTATCATCGATTCAGGTTATTCTTGAATTGTGTTTCCCTGTTTTGGCTATTATGGGATTACAGTCGTTTTTTAAAGCAAAAGAAGAACCTAAACTTCAACAGAAAGCATTAGTACAAACAGGAGTTTTTGGATTAGGAGTTATTTTGATTTTAGTAGTGGCTAAAAGTGCGTTTCACTTTACAGGAAGCAGCGATAGTTATTTCATGCAAACCTACGGACCAGCTTTTGTTGATGCTTTAAAAGAAGATAGAATGAGTCTGTATTCAGCAGATTTATTGCGTTCAGGATTTTTTATTGTAGTGACTTTTGGAATCTTATGGTTATTTATAAAAAATAAATTAGCTCAAAATACCACTTTAATTATCGTTGGTCTTTTAATGATTTTCGATTTGTTTTTTGTGGATAAAAAATATGTTTCTGCTAAAGATTTTGTGAGTCCTGCAGAAATTGCAGCTCCGTTTCAGGAAACACCTTCTGATGCTCAGATTTTAAAAGATACCTCACATTACAGAGTTTTTGAAGTAAACGGAAATCTTTCTAGTGCACGTGCATCTTATTTCCATCATTCGATAGGAGGATATCATGCTGCAAAACCTAGAAGAATGCAGCAGTTATTTGATTATCAAATTGCAAAAAACAATATTGAAGTTTTGAATATGCTGAATGTAAAATACATTATTCAGACTGATAAAGAAGGAAAAGAATTTCCTGTTGTAAATCCTGATGCAAACGGAAACGCTTGGTTTGTAAGTACCGTAAAATTGGTCAATAAACCAGACGATGTCATGAAAGCTTTAGATCATATTGATACTAAAACAGTGGCAGTTTTTAATGTTCGTGAGCATGAAGGTAAATTTAGAAATGCCCGATTAAAAAAACAATTGGATACAACTGGAACAATTAAAGTAGTAGAATACAAACCAAACTACATAAAATACCAATCTGATAACGGAAAAGACGGTTTGGCAGTATTCTCTGAAATGTACTATAAAAACGGTTGGAATGCTTACATAGATGGTCAGTTAACAGATCATTTTCCGGTTGATTACGTTTTAAGAGCAATGGAAGTTCCTGGAGGAAAACATACAATCGAATTTAAATTTGAACCTCAGGTTGTAAAAACCGGTGGAACAATTACTTTAGTAAGTTGCATTGGAATGCTTTTACTTTTAATTGGTGGAGTTTATTTCGAAAGAAAGAAATCTGGTGCTAAAAGTTAGAACTTTGATTTTCTTTCTTATTTAGGATTGTCTATCATTTATTATCTTTGCTATGTATTTTAAAAGACTGAACAATGAAAAAGAATGTGTTAAGTTTTGGTACTCCACAAGAACTGGAAGCTAATAGAATAGCTGAAATAAAATCGCTTTCCTACTTAGAAAGATTAGAAAGATTGATGACTCTTATTGAGCTTTCTTATACGCTGAAAACAGCTAAAGTAATCCAATCTAAAAAACGATGAATGAGCAAATAATTGCTATTTGGAATAGTTTTTTTGAAAACAAAGTTAAATATATAACTATTGGTGGATTTGCTGTAAATATTTATGGCTATAATAGAAGTACAGGCGATATCGATATTTATTTAGAGGATACAATTGAAAATCGAATTAATTTAAGAAAAGCTTTAAAATCAATTAATTTGGGAGATTTTGAAACTATTGAAACGATGCAATTTATTCCAGGTTGGACAGATTTTAGTTTAAGCTACGGTCTGAGGCTAGATGTTATGACTGCTGTAAAAGGTTTAGAAGATAAATCTTTTTCGTCATTGTTAGAAGATGCTACAATAGTAATGATAGGTGAAACTCCTGTTTATTTTATTGACTACGATAGTTTAATAATCGCTAAAAAAGCAGCAAATAGACCAAAGGATATTTTAGATATTGAAGAACTTAGAAAAGCAAATAACGATTCAGAATAAAATTCTTAATCTATATAAAACTGATATTTTCAGAAAATTAATAAATTGGAACAAAAAAAACTCTTAATCATTACCTATTATTTTCCACCAGCTGGAGGACCTGGCGTGCAACGTTGGTTGAAATTCGTAAAATATTTGCCTGAATTTGGTGTTCAGCCTATTGTTTATGTTCCGGAGAATCCAACTTATCCAATAATTGATCAAGGTTTAGTTAGTGAAATTTCTGATCAGGTAATTGTTTTGAAAAATAAAATTTGGGAACCTTATCAATTGGCTTCTATTTTTTCGAAAAATAAAACCAAGAAGATTAGTTCCGGAATTTTTCCACATAAAAAGAAGCAGACTTTTTTAGATAAAACTTTTCTTTGGGTTCGCGGAAATCTTTTTATTCCGGATGCTCGTGTTTTTTGGGTAAAACCATCTGTTTCTTATCTTGAAAAATATATCAAAGAAAATAATATAGATACGATTGTAACTTCCGGGCCACCGCACAGTTTGCATTTAATAGGTTTAGAATTAAAAGAAAAACTAAACGTAAAATGGTTTGCTGATTTTCGTGATCCGTGGACTACAATTGGATATCATAAAGCGTTGCGTTTATCCACTTACGCCGATAAAAAACATAAGCAATTAGAACATAAAGTTCTTAATACTGCAGATACAATTATTGTAACGAGTAAAACTACAAAAGCCGAATTTCAAGCCATTACAAACAAGCCAATTTCGGTTATTACAAACGGTTATGATATTGAAAATGTTGAGAAGCAAACTTTAGACACCAAATTTACTTTGGCACATATCGGATCATTTTTATCAGATAGAAACCCAAGATTTTTATGGGAATGTCTGGTTGAATTATTACAAGAAGTTCCAGACTTTAAATCACATTTAGAGATAAAATTAATTGGCGCCGTAAGTCAGGAAGTTCTGGATGCTATAGCAGAGTTTAATTTGAATGATTATTTGAATCTTTTGGGATATGTTTCACATCATGAAGCAATTGCCCATCAAAAAAAATCACAAGTTTTACTTTTAATAGAGATTAATTCAGAAGATACAAAAAGCATTATTCCAGGTAAATTATTCGAATATATGGTTTCAAATCGCCCAATAATTGCGATTGGACCACAAGGTTCTGATTTTTCCGATATTATAACAGAGACAAATACTGGAGTATTTTTTGATTATTCTGAGAAAGCGAAGTTAAAAAGTGTAATTTTGGACTTTTATAATCAGTTTTTGGAAGGGAAATTACAATCCTATGGAGTTGGTTTACAACAATATTCGAGAAAAAACCTCACCAAGCAATTAGCACAATTGATTAAAGAATAAAAGTAATTACAATTTAAAAAATCTATAGAGAGTAGAAAATCAGAAATCTAAACTCTACAATCTAAACTTTGCAATCAAAACATGGGTATTGTTTTAAACCAGTCTTTCAAAAATACAATCATAACTTACATCGGTTTCGCTATTGGAGCCATTAATACACTTTATTTATATCCAATTTATCTGGGCGCTACTTATTATGCTCTGACAAACTATATACTTTCGGCAGCAAATGTTATTATGCCTTTGTTTGCAATTGGAATGCAGAATACATTAGTCAAATTCTATTCGCAATATAAAACCGAAGATGAAAGAGAACAGTTTCTTTCTTTTACGGCATTATTTCCCATATTAATGTGTATTCCGCTGGGTATTATCGGAATCTTTTTCTTTGATGATATTACGGCATTTGTAACTAAGAAAAACCCTGTTGTAAAAGAGTTTATGTTTTTGATTCCTTTTATTGGAATTTGTATGGCATATTTCGAAATATTCTATGCTTGGGCAAGAGTTCACATGCATTCTGTTTTTGGAAATTTCATTAAAGAAGTTGGTCTGAGATTGTTTTCGACTTTTGCATTGGTAGGTTTGTATTTTAAATGGATGACACTAATTCAGTTCGTTTATGTAACGGCAGGAATTTATTTTGTCGCCTTTATAGTTACAATGTTTTATGCATTTTATATCAAAAAACCTAAATTTCAAATTAATATTCCGCAGAATGTAAAAGATGTAATGGAGTATACATTTTTCATTATTTTGTCAGGAAGTGTTGCCAATTTACTTTTAGACGGAGATAAACTGATGCTGAATCAGTACATGAAAATCGAGAATATTGCTTATTATTCTGTAGCAACATATATTGCTTTGGTGATATCAGTTCCAAGTCGTGCTATGCATCAAATTGTGTATCCAATTACGGCTAAATTAATGCATGAAAACAAACACGATGAATTGAATTTATTGTACAAAAAAACCTCAATAAATCTTCAAATTGTTGGTGGTTTTGTAATGTTATGCATTTTCGTCAATATCAATCAATTGTATGAATTAGTTCCAAAAGAATACAGCGGCGGAATCTCGGTTGTCTTTATGATTGGATTATCTAAATATTTCGATTTGATTTTAGGAAATAATAATGCCATTATTTTCAATACAAAATATTACCGAATGGTGTTGTATTTAGGATTGCTTTTGGTGTTTTTGACAGTAATCTTAAATATGATTTTTATTCCGATTTTTGGAATTAAAGGATCAGCATTTGCCACATTATTGTCGATTACTTTATACAGTTTAGCAAAGTTGCTTTTTGTTGTAAAAAAACTGCATTTGTACCCTTTTACAAAAGAAACCATTTATTCAATGCTGCTGACATTTGCATTGTTTTTGTTGTTTTACTTCTGGGAATTCCCTTTTTATCAGCTAATAAGTATTGCTTTAAAATCTGTTTTGGTTACGATTTTGTATTTATATCTAAATTATAAGTTTAATATTTCTCCGGATATTAATAAAGTAATTGATGGTATTTTGAAAAAGATAGGAATTAAAATTTAATACGATTTTATTGAGAAATCAAGAAGGAATTTAAATTCTAAGCTATTTTGTTTTTATATTTGTTAGAAAGGATAACCAATTTATTTCTAAGAGAATATGAAAAAGAAATTACTTTGTTTTTTAGGGTTCTTCGTTGTATTGTTTTCTTCACTGACTTTTGCTCAAGCCGATAGTTTAAAAAACTCAAAAACAATTACTGTTGATTTAAAACCAAAAGGATATCCTGTAAGTCCTTTTAAAGACACACTTTTTTATGTCTACAATAAAGTAGGTTCTTTTTCTGCAGAAAGCAGAGCAAATGCAATTACAGAGAAAATCAGAAAACTTTATGAAGAATCTTTTTTCGAAAAAGATTCTATTTCAGTTGTTCCTTCAGATATTTCGCAGGATATTATCTATAAGAATGATTTTGTGATCATGTCGATTTTGGATATAGATGCAAAAGCCGAAAATCAAACGGCAACTTATATCGCCAAAAGAAATTTGAATTTGATAAAACGAGCGATTATTTATCAAAACGAAAATTATTCAATGCTCCCAAAAAGGCTCGGATATACAGCATTGCTTATTCTTATTATTGGAATAGTTCTATATTTTGTAGGGAAGATTTTTAACCGAATAAAATTATACATCTTAAAAAACAGCGACAGGTATTTTAAAGGATTTAATTATAACAATATCAATATTCTTTCGCCGCAGAAACAGCAATCTCTATTGATGAAATTGTATAGTCTGATTAAAGGCATTACATTAGTTCTAATCGTTTATCTTTCGCTTCCTTTACTCTTTAGCATTTTCCCTGCAACAGAAGCTTATACGACAACTTTATTACGTTGGATATTAACGCCGGCAAAATCGGCAATTATGGGATTTATCGACTTCTTGCCAAGTTTTGTAACCATCGTCGTTATTTTCTTCATATTTAAATATGCAATTAAGGTAATCAAATTCTTTTTTGACGAAATCAAAAAGGAAAATATCAAAATTGATGGTTTCTATAGTGATTGGGCAATGCCAACATTCAATATTATCAGGTTTTTGTTGTTGGCTTTTATGGTAGTGATTATTTTTCCTTATTTGCCAGGATCAGATTCACCTATTTTCAAAGGAGTTTCGGTATTTGTTGGGATTTTATTTTCATTAGGTTCATCAAATGCCATTGCGAATATGGTTGCAGGATTAGTAATTACGTATATGCGTCCGTTTAAAATTGGCGATTTTATAAAGATTGGCGATGTAAGTGGGGAAGTTATCGAAAAAACAGCGTTGGTAACCCGAATCAGAACTCCCAAATTTGAAGACATTACAATCCCAAATTCGACTGTTTTATCGAGTACTTCAACCAATTATTCTTCAAATACAAAACAAGTCAACAATGGTTTGTTGATTCATACTACAGTTACAATTGGATATGATGTGCCTTGGAAAGACATTCACAAAGCCTTAATAGATGCTGCTTTAAAAACAGATATGATTGAGCAAACGCCGCCGCCATTTGTTTTGCAAACTGGTCTAGAAGATTTTTATGTTGCGTATCAAATTAATGTCTACACAAAGCAGCAACCTACCAAACAACCTCTTATTTATTCGTCGTTGCATCAAAACATTCAGGATTCATTTAATGCTGCAGGAATCGAAATTATGTCGCCGCATTATAGCGCATTACGTGACGGAAATATAACGACAATTCCTGAGAATTACTTAGGTAAAGATTATGAACCGCCAACTTTTAATGTTAAAAATAAAAGTTAAGTTATTGATACTTAGTTAAAATTTTTAACAATTTAACAGTACTTTACTTTGTAGTTTGATTTTTTAAAATTAAATTTATGTTCCAGAATTGAATATTGCTTTTTAGAATCTTGATTTTAACACGTTTTAAAATAACTAAAAAGTCAATATTGTAGTTTTTTAGATTGATAATTTTGCAGAAATTGTAAAATGAAAATGGATAAAATCGATGTGGTAGAATTTGGATTAATTTTAGTTAAATAATTATGAAGAACAATCGGCTCAGTCAGGAACAAAGCATACAAGTATTTTCTAATATGATATCGAATAAAGTTCATAACGGATTTACTCTTGAAGAAAGAAATGATGAGTTTCTTTTTGCGGTTCTTTCAAAAGGTGGAAAAGTTGTCAATCACGGTCTAAACTTTACGATTTTTTGTTTAACATTAGGATTATGGTCATTTGCATGGTTATACCTTACGTTTGAAGCATCAAAACAAAAAAAGATATTAGTTGCTATTGATGAAGATGGTTTTCCGTTTGAAGAAAAATGCTTAGTTGCTTAGTAGTATTATTAAATGAAAAATAGTAAAGCCCTAAATTCAAAATCTACATTTGAATTTAGGGCTTTATTATTAAAGACCTTTCCGATATGTTATGTTTATGTTAGACGCACTGCTGTGCGTCTCTACTGTAAATTTTTTATAAATCACAGAGTTACAGCCAGAGTATTAAGCGCCCAGAGATTAAAACCTTTGTACCTTTGCAACTCAGAACCTTTTCTCTAAAGTTTATCTTTCAAATAAATTCCGGTAACAGATTTCTTTTCTTTTGCAACTTCTTCAGGAGTTCCAACTGCTAGTAAATGTCCACCATTTTCTCCACCTTCAGGACCTAAATCAATAATCCAGTCGGCACATTTTATTAAGTCAAGATTGTGTTCGATTACAATTATTGAATGTCCTTTATCGATTAAAGCATCAAATGAAGCTAATAATTTTTTGATATCATGAAAATGCAATCCAGTTGTAGGTTCATCAAAAACAAATAAAGCTTTGTCTTTTGTTGCGCCTTTTACCAAAAACGAAGCAAGTTTAATACGTTGCGCTTCACCACCGGAAAGCGTCGATGAAGATTGTCCTAATTGTACATAACCTAAACCTACATCCTGAAGAGGTTGTAATTTTTGAGTAATTTTAGTTTGTTTATTTTTTTCGAAAAAAGCAATCGCATCATCAATTGTCATTGTCAGAATATCGTTGATGTTTTGATTGTCGAAAGTAATTTCCAGAACTTCTTTCTTAAATCGTTTTCCACCGCAAGTTTCACAAGGCAAAGAAACGTCAGCCATGAAAACCATTTCGACATTAATAGAACCTTCACCTTTACAAGTTTCGCAACGTCCGCCATCAACATTAAAAGAAAAATGTTTCGCCTGATAACCTCTTATTTTAGATAGTTTTTCTTTGGCATACAAATCACGAATGTCATCATAAGCTTTGATATACGTTACAGGATTTGATCTAGAACTTCTACCAATTGGGTTTTGATCAACATATTCGATATGTTTGATTTGCGAAAAAGAGCCTTTTATTTCACTAAACTGACCTGCTTTTTCGCCGGCATTTTCGAGTTTTTTCTGCATTGCAGGAAATAAAATTTTCTTAATCAATGTACTTTTTCCACTTCCTGAAACTCCCGTAATTACAGTTAAAACATCAAGAGGAAATGTAACATTTATATTTTTTAAGTTGTTTTCTCTGGCGCCAACAATGTCAATATAATTTTTGAATTTTCGTCTTTTCTTTGGTACAGAAATTTCTAAATCACCATTTAAGTATTTTGCCGTAAGCGAATCAGATTTTAAGATTTCCTCATAAGTTCCCTGAGCAACTAAATGACCACCAAAAGTTCCGGCTTCAGGACCAATATCAATAATCATATCGGCAGCTTTCATGATATCTTCATCGTGCTCAACTACAATTACAGTATTACCCAGATCACGAAGCGAAAGTAAAACCTTAATCAAACGTTCAGAATCTTTTGGGTGCAAACCAATACTTGGTTCATCGAGGATATACATCGAACCAACCAAACTACTTCCCAATGAAGTTGCAAGATTAATACGTTGCGATTCTCCTCCAGAAAGTGTTGCCGAATTTCTATTTAAAGTAAGATAATCCAAACCAACTTCTGTCAAAAATGACAAACGATTGTTGATTTCGACCATTAAACGTTTTGCGATTTGCTGTTCGTAAACATTCAAATCGATATTTTTGAAAAAAGTAACCAGATGTTTAATTGGTAAATCAACTAAATCTGAAACTGTTTTACCGTTAATTTTCACGTAAGATGCTTCTTCACGTAGACGTTTTCCGCGACAAGCGTGACATTTTGTTTTTCCGCGGTAACGAGATAACATTACGCGGTTTTGAATCTTATAATTTTTTTCTTCCAGTTCTTTAAAGAAATCATTTAGACCTTGAAAATATTGATTTCCTTTCCAGATCAAATCTTTTTGTTCGTCTGAAAGTTCAAAATAAGGTTTGTGTATAGGGAAATCAAACTTATAAGCATGTTTTATCAATTCGTCTTTGTACCAACTCATACTATCGCCACGCCAAGGATAAATTGCGCTTTCAAAAACAGATAAAGAAGTATTTGGAACCACTAAATCTGTATCAATACCAATAATGTTTCCGTAACCTTCACAAACCGGACAAGCTCCGTAAGGATTATTAAAGCTGAATAAATGTACGTTTGGCTCTAAAAATGTAATTCCGTCAAGCTCAAAATTATTCGAATAAGTAAACCTTTTATCAGAATTTAATTCCTGTAAATAGCAGATTCCTTTTCCTTCAAAGAAAGCAGTTTGTACAGCATCAGCAAGACGATTATAGAATTCTTCTTCGTCTTTGACAACGATTCTGTCAATGATCAGTAGAATATCTTTATTGTCTAATTTATGAAGTTCTGTAGGCGTAAATTCATCAAGACGCATTGTTTCGTTATCGACAAGAACACGAGAAAAACCTTGTTGCAAAAGCACTTTTAGTTTGTCTTCAAGTTGTCGTCCTTCTTCAAGATGAATAGGAGCAAGCAAAAGCCATTTACTGTCTAATTCAAGATTTTTTACATCAGAAACAACATCTGTAACGGTATTTTTTTTAACCTCCAAACCTGAAATCGGCGAATAAGTTCGTCCAATTCTAGCGAATAAAAGTTTTATATAATCGTAGATTTCAGTAGAAGTTCCAACTGTCGAACGTGCATTTGTTGTATTTACCTTTTGCTCAATCGCAATTGCAGGCGCAATACCTTTTATATATTCCACTTTTGGTTTGTCTAAACGCCCCAAAAACTGACGCGCATACGATGACAAACTTTCTACATAACGACGTTGTCCTTCGGCATATAAAGTGTCAAATGCTAAACTTGATTTTCCTGATCCTGAAAGTCCTGTAATTACAACAAGTTTGTTTCTGGGAATCACCACATCTACATTTTTTAAATTATGTACTTGTGCTCCTTTAATTATAATATTATGTTTTGGGTCGAGTGTCGAAAGATCGATTTGCATAAAAAAAGTCAATTTCTACAAAAGTAATCAATTTAGATTTGAGTTTTGTTAATCAGATTGTTCCAAATCTTAACTAATTTCTATGCTAGAGATTTCACAGATTAAAAAGATTTTATGAATTAGTACGTGTATAAAAAAGGTTTGCCACGAATTTCACTAATTAACGCGAATTGAATTTGTGTTAATTCGTGAAATTCGTGGCAAAAAAACATTTGCAGAATTAATCATTTTAATCTGTGAATCCCGATAGCTATCGGGAGTGACAAAAAAAAACACTATTTTAGGACTGTTTTTACATTAAATTAATACAATATATCGATTTGAAAACTAAACTGTCTTTACTGCTTTTTTTGATGAGTTTCTTTCTGTTTGCTCAGGAGTTTCCGCCAATTGTCAAATATTCATCGTCTGTTTATGGAGCCGGAAATCAAAGCTGGATGATTTCGCAGGACGATCAAAACTATTTGTATTTTGCTAATAATGATGGACTTCTGGAATATAACGGAACAAACTGGCAATTGTATCCTGCTCCAAATGAAACTATTATTCGATCTGTAAAAGTGATCGGAAATAAGATATATACGGGTTGCTACATGAATTTTGGCTATTGGACAAGACAAGCTAATGGCAAACTAAAATATACTTCGCTTAGCGATACTATCAAAAATAAAATATTAGACGACGAACAGTTTTGGAATATTTTGAAGTATGATCAATGGATTTTGTTTCAGTCTTTGAACCGAATCTATATATATGATACAAAAACAGGAACATTCAAGATTATTGCGCCAAAAAATGGTGTTGTAAAGTCGTTTGCGCCAAAAAATGCGATTTATTTTCAAACTATAAAAGAAGGACTTTTTGAAATTGAAAGCGGAAAAGCAAAGTTAGTTTCTGATCATCCTATTCTTAAAAAATTCACGATTGTGAATGTTTTTGCAATGGACGACGGTTTGTTGATTCAAACGCAATTGGATGGTATTTATAAATTGAACGGAAATACTCTGACGCGTTTTTCTACGGATGTTGATGCCGAATTAAAATCGAGTTTTGTTTATAGCAGCCAACATCTTCAAGACGGAAGTTTTGCATTGGGAACGGTTTCTAACGGGATTTTTATTTTATCGGATACCGGAAAACTCAAGTATCATATTTCGCAAAGCAAAGGTTTGAGCAATAATACGGCTTTATCACTTTTTGAAGATAAAGATCAAAATTTATGGGCTGGACTTGATAACGGAATTAATTGTATCAATATTCAGTCGCCTGTGCACAGTTTTACGGACGATACGGGAGTTCTGGGAACAGTTTACGCCTCGGCAACTTTTAATGGTTTGTTGTATGTGGGAACAAATCAGGGATTATTTTGCAAGAATATTCAAAGCAATTCTGAGTTTAAATTTATAAACGGTACAAAAGGTCAGGTTTGGTCGCTTTTTGTATATGATAATACGCTTTTTTGCGGTCATGATTCCGGTACTTTTATTATTACCAATGATTCGGCGAGAAGTATATTTTCGGGATCAGGAACCTGGAAATTTGAGGCTGTTCCAAATTCTAAAAATCAATTGCTTCAGGGAAATTATTACGGAATTTCGGTTTTGGAGAAAGTAAATAATCAATGGATTTTCAGAAATAAAGTTCAGGGTTTTGATTATTCGTCCCGATATTTTGAGGTTTCAAACAATCTTGATGTTTATGTAAGTCATGAATATAAAGGGATTTTTAGGCTTAAACTGGACAAAACGCTTTCAAAAACGCACGGATTTTATACTTATAAATCTCCTAAAAAGGGAAAAAATGCGAGTTTGACTAAATTCAATAATCAGATTTATTATGCTTATAAAGGCGGAATTTTTAAACTAAATCCTGCTACAAAACTTTTCGAAAAAGACAATTTACTGAGTTCTATTTTTGAAAAAGACGAATATACTTCGGGGAAATTAATTGTCGATAATTCGAATAAAATCTGGTTGTTTTCTAAAAATTACATTCATTATTTCTCGGCAAGCAAACTAAGCAATCAATTAAAACAGAATGTGATTCCGATTCCGTCTTCGTTGACGAATTCGATGTTGGGTTTTGAGAATATTACGCAAATTTCAAAATCAACGTATTTAATTGGTACAACTGATGGATATTATACCTTGAATATTGATGATTTGAGTTTTAAAAATTACACGGTTTTCATCACGGATATTTCAATTAATAAGCAGAATGAAACTTTAAAAAATGTTGCAATTCAAAGTGAAGGGAACTTTCGCTCGAGCGAAAATAATATCACATTGAATTACACGGTTCCGGAATACAACAAATACATCAATTCAGAATATCAATATTTATTAGAAGGTTTCCAGAACGAATGGAGTGAATGGAGCACAAAAGCGACGGTTAATTTTAAAAATCTTTCGCCTGGAAAATATACGTTTAAAGTAAGAGCAAAATACGCCAATACTATTTTAGAGAATACGGCGACTTATACATTCGTAGTTTTAAAACCTTGGTATTTGACCAATTTAGCGTGGTTTATTTATTTCTTGTTGATGTTTGTTCTGGCTTATTTTGTGAATAAAGCCTATCGAAATTATTATAGAAAACAAGAAGAGAAATTAATTGAAGAGAATAATCTTTTGCTGGAAATAAAAGAGTTAGAAAACGAACAACAATTAATGAAACTCAGAAATGAGCAATTGTCGCAAGATGTTGATAATAAAAATCGGGAATTGGCGGTTTCAACAATGAGTTTGAACAGTAAAAATGAATTACTGGCTTTTATCAAAGAAGATTTGAAAAAGACAACTCAAAATGACAGCAATAATATAAAATCAGTTATTAGTACAATCAACAAAAATATAACGGAAGATGATTCCTGGAATGTCTTTAAAGAAGCGTTTGATAATGCGGATAAAGATTTCCTGAAAAGAATCAAACAACTTCATCCGTTATTGACGCCAAACGATTTGCGTTTGTGCGCGTATCTGCGATTAAATCTTTCTTCAAAAGAGATTGCACCTTTATTTAATATATCGGTTCGAAGCGTCGAAATTAAAAGATATCGTTTGCGTAAAAAAATGGATTTACAGCATGAAGTTGGTTTAGTAGAATATATTCTGGCTGTATAGGAAGGAAAAAAACGGCGATAAAAAACTATACATTACCTCAACATTTGACATTTGTCGTGTTTTTGTTAAGGTAATGTTAAGGAAATTTGGATTCTGAAATTATATATAAATCGGTGTATTTTTTATGATATATTGATTTTTGGTGTATTTTTTTTGATATGTATGTTTTTTGTTGAGGTTAATTTTAACGTATTCTTAAGAGGATACGATAATTTTAACTTTCAATAAAAACTAACTAATTATGAAATCTAAATTATTACTAACCGTACTATTACTGTTTACATCGTTTGCGTTTTCGCAGTCTTTTGATGTAAGCGGTATAGTACTAGATGGCACAGGTTTATCATTGCCTGGCGTGAATGTAAAAGTTAAAACTTCGTCACAAAGTACAACCACAGACTTTGACGGATCTTTTAAATTATTAGGAGTTCCAAAAGGAACGACAATTGTTTTCAGTTATATAGGTTTTCGAACACAAGAAGTTGTGGTTACGGCGCCTAAGATTACGGTAAAATTAAGCGATGATACCAGATCGCTTGAAGAAGTTGTTGTAATTGGTTACGGATCTCAAAAGAAAAGAGAAGTAACCGGAGCTGTTTCTGTAGTAGACAGCAAAACGCTTGATATTTTAAAACCAATAAAGGTTGAACAAGCACTGCAAGGAACTGTTTCCGGAGTAAATGTTACTACACAATCTGGTGCGCCGGGAGCAAAATTAGATATCCGTATTCGTGGTATTGCCACTAATGGTGAAAACGGACCTCAGGCAATTATTGATGGTTATGTTGGAGATTTGAGTTTGCTTAATCCAAATGATATCGAAACAATTACTGTTTTAAAAGATGCTCAGGCAGCTATTTACGGTACAATTGCAGCAAACGGAATCATCTTGATTACCACTAAAATGGGTAAAAAGAATTCAAAAACTAAAGTCTCTTTTAATAGTTATACCGGATTTCAGGAAGCATCCAGAAAATTACCAATGTTAAATGCTACTGAATACGCTTTATTATTGAATGAAAGTTATGCTAATGGCGGAAAAGCGCTTCCTTATCCAAATGCAAGCGGTTTAGGAAGTGGAACAGATTGGCAAAAACAAGTTCTGGGTAAAAGCGTTCCTATATTAAATAGTGATATCACAATCTCTGGAGGTTCTGATAAAATTACGTATTCTATTAGTGGTTCTCACTTGGATCAGGAAGGAATTGTAGGTTCGGACAAATCAGGATTTTTAAGAAATACGGCAAGATTAGCTTTAGGAGCTGATTTGAGTGATAAATTCAAAGTAAAAACAAACGTAATCTATACCTATTTCGATAGAAAAACCATTAACGAAAACGGATTAGGTTCTGTATTGTTTAATGCGTTGAACGTTCCGGCAACTTTATCTCCATATGCTGCAAACGGTGATTTTGCTTTAGTGCCAAACACAACTGGTTTAGGTAACGAAATTATAAATCCGTTGGCGCAAATTGCGAATACATACAATGATTATAATTATAAAAAACTGAACGGAAACGTTGGTTTCGATTATAAAATCTTCAAAGGATTTACACTTTCAAGTTCTATAGGATTTAATACTTCAAATAGTGAGGGAAAAACTTTTGGAAAGAAAATAAGTTATGGCGGAAAAGTTTTTGATGTTCAAAGAAGTTTTGTAACTCAAACTGCTACAAACGATAATGATTACTCGTTTGACCTTTATGCAACGTATGTTACAAAAATAGGAGAGAACCATAATATCACGGCAACATTAGGAAATACCATTTATAAACAATGGGGAAATTCTGCCAATGGAACTGGTTTTGATGTTCCTAATAATTCATGGGATTATGCTGATCTTTCTTTGACAAAAGGAGTTCCATCAGCTTTGAATACCGGGGGTTATGTTTATGATCAAAGAAGGCTTTCTTATTTTGGAAGAGCACAATACGATTATAAAGGAAAATACCTGTTGTCTGCAATGATCAGACGTGACGCATCAACGAAATTTGGTCCGGATAATAAAGTTGGATATTTTCCATCATTTACCGGAGGTTGGGTAATTTCTGACGAAGGTTTCTTTGGAGAATCAAAAACATTTAATTTCTTAAAATTAAGAGCCAGTTATGGTACATTAGGAAATGATCAAATCCCGAATAATGGTTTCTTAAGTCTTTTAAACGGAGAAGCTACTTATGTGTTTGATGGCAATTTAGTAAGCGGAGTTGCAACTGGACAAATTCCTAATCCAAAGTTGAAATGGGAACAAGCAAAGAAGTTTGACGTTGGTTTAGACCTTAGATTATTAAGCGATAAAGTTTCTATCGTAGCAGATTATTTTATTGATACCAGAAAAGATTTATTGATACCGGATATTCCAGTTTCGGGAATTACAGGAGTTGGTGCTCCGGGCGCAAGTGCTCCAACTTTGAATGCTGGTACAGTTAGAAATTCAGGAGTTGAATTTGCAATAGATTACAAAGAGAAATTTGGAGATAATTTTAGCTTGAGCGTAGGTTATAATGTAACTTTTATCAAGAATGAAGTATTGGAAGTAAATAACGGAACCGGAATTATCGAGCTAGGTAGTTTTGGCGTAGGGCAATTACCGGCATCACGCATGCAAGCCGGAAATCCAATTGGATATTTCTACGGTTATAAAACGGATGGAATATTTCAAAATCAGGCCGAAGTTGATGCGCATCCATCGCAATTGGCTTTAGGAGCAAATGCTTCGCCGGGAGATATTCGTTTTGTCGATGTAAATGGTGATGGCGTAATTGATACTAAGGATAAAACCAATATTGGAGATCCAATTCCTGATGCTACAATGGGTTTCAATATACAAATGAGTTATAAAAGCCTTGATTTTGCACTTTACAGCTTTGCTTCAATAGGCAATGATATGGTTCGTAACTACGAGCGTGTACTTTCTGATGCTAATAGATTAGATTATGTTTTGGACAGATGGACAGGTCCGGGAACAAGCAATTCTGTGCCTAGAGTAACTACAGGAGCAACAGCAAACAATGTGCTTTCGGATTATTTTGTTGAAGACGCTTCTTATTTGAGAATTCAAAACATCCAATTAGGATATACACTTGATCCAAAAGTAACTCAAAAAGCAGGAATCACTAAACTAAGACTTTATACAGGAGTAAATAATCTATACACTTTTACGAAGTATAAAGGTTTTGATCCAGGCGCTTCATTTGGACCAACAAATAAAGATGGAGTTTCTCAATCACCAATTGGTGCCGGAATTGATTACGGGTTTTACCCAGTTCCAAGAACCTATTTATTGGGTTTAAACATTAATTTTTAATTTCAATAAAAATGAAAAAGTATTTAATTACATCCATTATAACACTTACGCTATTCTCGACAATAAGTATTTCTTGTTCAGATGAATTTGTAAGTCCAAAGCCTAAATATTCTATTGATTCTGAAAATTATTTCAATTCAAAAGAAGATTATAACGACGCCTTAGTTGCTGCTTACGATTTGCTGCAATCTACTTATGCAAATGCTTTATTAGGAGAAATTGCTTCTGATAATACATTGGCCGGAGGAGAAAGCCCAACAGACGTAATTGGCTGGCAACAAGTAGACGACATGATTCATACGCCGGTAAACAGCAATTTAAGAGATATCTGGAATTGGATGTTTGCAGGAGTTCAAAGAGCCAATTATATTCTTGAATTTAAAGATAAAACCGATTTTGAGGGAAAAACCCAGCTACTTGCAGAAACACGTTTTCTAAGAGCATATTACCAGTTTGAGTTAGTTAAATGGTTTGGGGGAATCCCGATGAAAGGAGATGCGAGATTTAAAGTTGGAGATGAAAAAACAGTACCACGCTCATCAGTTGCAGAAGTGTATGCTTCTATAGAAGCTGATTTGATTTATGCTACTGCTAATTTATCTCCACTTGCATCTCAAAAAGGACGTGTAACGAAAGGTGCAGCAGAAGCATTATTAGGTAAAGTTTATTTATACCAAAGTAAATTTGCTCAGGCAGCAACTTCTCTTAATAATGTAATCACTTCTGGAAAATACGGTTTAGTTGCAGATTATGATGCGATTTTTGAAATGGCGGGAGAAAACGGATCAGAATCTGTTTTTGAAGTACAATATACAGATGTTGAAGGAGCAGGTTTTACGTGTTTACAATGTAGTGAAGGAAACGTAGCCGTTGGTTTTAGCGGAGTAAGAAATTATTCAGGACCACTTTTTTCTTCAGGATTTAGTTTTAATGTTCCAACTGCAGAAGCTGCAAACTCTTTTGAAGCAGGGGACAAACGTAGAAATACTGCTATTCTTGATATCGCAGCTTGGGCTGAAGCCAATAAAAGTTACGACAATGGAAAAGGAGTTACGTTTGGAAAAGGAAACGAAGACACAGGTTATTTTAATAGAAAATATTTGCCAAGAAAAAGAAGCGATAATGCTCAGGGAGATTTGAATTTAACAAACCCAAATAACTACAGAGCAATTCGTTATGCAGATGTTTTATTAATGGCTGCAGAAGCTTATAACCGTGGCGGAATTGACGATGCAAAAGCAAGAACTTATTTAAATCAAGTTAGAAGACGTGCTTTTGGAGATAATAATCATGATATATCAGTTTCAGGAGCTGCGCTTACAGATTTTATCTGGGCAGAAAGAAGATCGGAGCTTTTTGGAGAAGGACAGCGTTTCTTTGATTTAGTAAGAACTGGAAAAGCAGTTGGAAAAATACCGGGTTTTACAGCAAATAAAAACGAGTTATTTCCGCTGCCAATTGAAGAAATTCAATTCGCAAATGGAAATTGGAAGCAAAACCCTGGATATTAAAAAAACATTATTATGAAAAAATTACATTTTATTATAAGTCTTTTCGTTTTGACAATACTTCTGGGTTGTTCAAATGACGATAATAGCAATATTGATTTAGATGCCGTAGGTGCGCCGTCAAAAATAGCTGCTTTGACCACTGTAACGCAGGATAATACCGGTAAAGTTACTTTCTTGCCTAAAGGCGAAGGCGTTACACAATACAAAATAAATTATGGAGACGGAACTCCGGAATCGGCTTATTTTGGGTCTGGCGGAACCGTAACACATACATATCCGGAAGGAGTTTACCATGCTAAAATTATAGCAATGGGAATCAACGGAAAAATAACTCAAGTAGATCAGGACGTAACTGTTTCGTTTTTGGCTCCAACAAATTTAAAAGTAACGTTGGCGCATGTAATTGGAGATAATTTATCAGCTTCAGTTACCGCAAAAGCAGATTTAGAAACGTACTTTAAAGTATATTTTGGAGAAACTCCTGATGAAGTTCCTGTAGATTTCATGGAAGGTCAAACCATTAAACATACTTATGCAAATGTTGGTGTGTATAATGTAAAAGTAATTGCGCTGAGCGGAGGTGTAGCAACTACAACTTACGAAGAATCAATTACGATTTCTAATCCTATTTTATTCCCTGTAGATTTTGAATCTCCAACGCTTAATTATGCCTTTAACAATTTTGGAGGAGCAAATACAACTGTAGCAAATAATCCAAGTGTAAACGAAGATAATCCAAGTGCAAAAGTAGCTAAGCTTAATAAAAGTGCAGGTTCTGAAGTTTGGGCAGGTTCGTTTTTAGAATTAGGAACACCAATTGACTTTTCGACTTTGAAAAAAATCAAAATTAAAGCGTGGTCTCCAAAAGCAGGAATTGTAGTTAAAATGAAATTAGAAAACTTAGCAGATTCTAATATTAATACAGAAGTTGATGTAACCAATACAGTTGCTAACGGCTGGGAAGAATTAACTTTTGATTTCTCTGCAGTAGATAATACTAAGAAATATCAAAGAGTCGTATTGTTTTTTGATTTTGGAAATAATGGAACAGGAGTAGATTATTATTTTGATGATATTGAATTGACTGCAGGCGTAGAAACTGTAAAATTGCCACTGTCTTTTGAATCTTCAGTATTGACGTATTCTTTTAACAATTTTGGCGGAGCAAATACAGTATTAGTCAATAATCCGGATAAAACAGGAATCAATACTTCGGCAAAAGTAGGCGCTTTGACAAAAGGAAGCGGTTCTGAAGTTTGGGCAGGATCTTTCATCGAATTAGCAAGTCCGCTTAATTTTTCTACTTTCAAAAAAATCAAAATGAAAGTATGGTCACCACAAGCAGGAATTATTGTTAAAGTCAAGTTTGAAAACATGTCAGATAGTACAATCAATAAAGAGGTAGACGCAACCACAACCGTTGCAAATGGATGGGAAGAACTCACTTTTGATTTCACTGGAGCAACAACAGCCAATCAATTTCAGCGATTAGTAGTGTTCTTTGACTTTGGAGTTAACGGCACAGGGAAAACCTATTATTTTGATGACATTAAACAATCCAATTAAAAAAACGTAATCATGAGTAAAAAGATAATTATAAATATAATAGCATTACTGTCAATATTCTTGACAGTAAGTTGCCAGAAAGATGATTATGCATTTGGCGATTTGTCAGCACCATCAAATCTTAAAGTAACAGCTCAAATTATTGGAAAAACTGCCGAAGCTCCGGACGGAGACGGTTCAGGAATGGTAAAGTTGGTTGCAACGGCAGATAATGCTGTATCGTATAAATATGTATTTAGCGACGGAACTTCGCAAAATTCTCCAAGCGGAGTATTTACGAAACGTTTTACCAAAACAGGTTTAAATACTTATACAGTAACAATAATTGCAAACGGAAAAGGAGGAATAGCTTCAAATACTACAGTTGAGGTTACGGTTCTAAGTAATTTTAGCGACGACGAAGCAGTTCAGTTCCTAACTAACGGAAGTTCTCAAAAATGGTATTGGTCAGCTTCAGAACCAGGACATTTAGGAGTAGGACAAAATGATGCAGATGCTACTAAAAACTTTTATCCAAATTATTATTCTGCAACACCTTTCGAAAAAGCAGGATCACCAACAAGTAGCTGTTTATACGAAAATGTATTGACGTTCTCACTTGTAGGCGGACAATTGAAATTTGAATTAGACAACGGTGGAGCAACATTCTTTAATGCGTCATTCAAAAATGTAGCAGGAGGAAGCGGAAGCGGAGATGCTTGTTTAACTTATGATGCGACTGGAGTTAAAACAGTTTCATTAAGTCCATCAGAATCAGTTGTAACCAAAAATCCTGATCATCAAACACAAACCAGAGGTACAATGTTAAACTTCTCTGACGGAGGATTTATGGGGTATTATATTGGTCAAAGTTCATACGAGATATTATCGATTACAGCAAACAGAATGGTTGTTAGAGCTATTATGGGCGGAGATCCTTCTTTGGCTTGGTATCATACTTTTACAACAACGCCACCAAATCAGACTCCTGATCCGGATTTTACAAACCTGGTTTTTTCTGATGAATTCAATGTTGATGGAGCTCCGGACGCAACAAAATGGGTTTATGATTTAGGAAAAGGAACAAACGGTTGGGGAAATAATGAAAAACAGAATTATACCAACTCGGCTACGAATGTAATAGTTCAGGGAGGAAATCTTAAAATCACAGCTAAAAAAGAAGCTTCAGGCGGAGCAGATTATTCTTCGGCGCGATTAAAAACAGACGGTAAGTTCTCCTTCACTTATGGAAAATTGGAGATAAAAGCCAAGCTTCCAACAGGAGCAGGAACATGGCCGGCATTATGGATGTTAGGGCAAAATTATGCAACTAAACCATGGCCAGCCTGTGGCGAAATAGATATGATGGAACACGTAGGAAACAATCAAAATGTTATTTTAAGCACACTTCATTATCCCGGACATTCTGGAGGACAAGGAAATACAGGCTCAAAAACAATAGCAAATGTTTCAACAGAGTTTCATGTTTATAAAACAATCTGGACAGCATCATCAGTCAAAACTTATGTAGATGACACAATGATTCATTCAGTTCCTAATGACGGTTCTCTTCCCTTTAATAGTGACTTTTTCTTAATTTTGAATGTTGCAATGGGAGGAAATCTGGGCGGTAATATTGATCCTGCTTTTACACAATCTTCGATGGAGGTTGATTATGTTCGAGTATATCAATAGAATACAAATTAATTAGTAAGAATGAAGTAAGAAGGTCAGTTTAAGGCTGGCCTTCTTAATTTTTAGCAATTTAAAAACGACATTATGCAAAAAGTAATTGTATTATTATTGATTACCAGTCTTGGTTTTGCACAGGAAGTAAAACGGAAACTAGTCTGGGAAGAAAATTTTAATAAAAAGGAAGTAAACGAATCAGATTGGAATTTTGAAATCGGAGATGGTTGTCCCAATCTTTGTGGTTTCGGAAACAATGAAAGACAGATTTACACCAAAACAAATCACGAATTTAAAGATGGAAATTTAGTTATCGAAGCCAGAAAAGAAGGCGATAAATACACATCAACAAAAATAACCACAAAAGGAAAAAAAGAATTTCTATATGGCCGAATAGAAGCCAGAGCAAAATTGCCAATAGGTCACGGTTTATGGCCAGCATTCTGGATGTTAGGCGCTAATATTGATGCCGTAAAATGGCCAAAAGCCGGAGAAATAGACATTCTGGAATACATTGGACGAGATCCGCACATGGTTTATACAACCTTGCACACACAAGATAGCCACGGAAACACAATTAATACAAAAAGAACCCCTTTTCCTGCCATAGAAGAAGGATATCATGTATATGCGATAGAGTGGACAAAAGACAAAATTGATTTTTTTGTAGACAAAACTTTAGTTTATACCTTCAATCCACAAGTTAAAAACGAAGACACCTGGCCATTCGATAAACCATTCTATATTATCCTAAATTTGGCCATAGGGGGAAATTTTGGAGGTCCTGAAGTAGATGATAAAGTACTTCCACAGAAATATTATATCGATTATGTACGTGTTTATCAATAAAAAAAGAATAGTTTAAAATGTTGTAATTTAAAACAGATGTAGAATGCTTAAGTCTTTAATTGTAAGTTATTTACATCTGTTTTTTGCTGTTAAAAATATGCGTGATTTTAAGTATTTTTAGCTATTTACAAGCAAAATTTAAGTTTATTTTATAAATGTTAACGTTTTCTTTTAATTATTATTTCTTTTATTTGTTTTTTAAAACATTTATTTGTTAAATTTGGTCACGATATTAACATAACTTAAAAAAGGATACGCCTATACAATAAAACTACTTTTTAGAAAAAATTACTTACGAATTTTATACAGAAACTAAAAAGGTAGTATTATGGCTGATCTGCATATTCCAGACGCTCTATTAGTAAAAAATTATGTCGAAGGCAACGAATCTGCTCTTGGTACATTAATAAAGAGACACGAATCTAAGATATATGGTTTTATATATTCTAAGATCGCTGATAGAGATATTTCAAACGATATTTTTCAAGACACTTTTATTAAGGTAATCAAAACCTTAAAAAGTAATTCCTATAACGAAGAAGGTAAATTTTTGCCTTGGGTAATGCGTATTTCTCACAATCTAATTGTAGATCACTTTCGCAAGACCAAAAAAATGCCAATGTACAGAGAGACAGAAGAGTTTTCGATCTTTTCTATAATGTCTGATGATTCATTGACAATAGAAGGTAAAATGATTGTTGATCAGGTCGAAATTGACTTAAAAAAGTTAATTGAAGAATTACCGGATGATCAAAAAGAAGTATTAGTAATGCGTATGTATCAAGATATGAGCTTCAAGGAAATATCTGAATTAACAGACGTTAGCATTAATACAGCATTAGGAAGAATGCGTTATGCGCTAATGAATTTGAGAAAAATAATCGACAAACATCAAATTATTTTGACCAACTAATACTATTTTGAATATTAGCTCGTTATACTATTATAAAACATTTTCATAGTATGGCGAAAATTTACTCGAAAAAGGCATTAGCTTCTAAAGATTTAAAACCTAAAAAGGAAGTTGTTTCTTTCTTGCTTAGTTATTCACAAGCATTAACAATTGTGAAAATCGAAGATAAAAGTTTTGAAATTATAGCTAATTAAACAGCCCACTACTTTGGTCGGATGTTTATTTCGAAAGAAAAACCAAATGGTCGTTTTGGTTGAAAGCTCACTATTTGTATGCAAATACAGGTAGTGAGTTTTTTTTATGCAGTAATCTTACGCATTTTGTATTTATCTTCAGTAAATGAAATCTATTCTATTGGCCTGACTACTTGGTTATTAAGTTCTTCTTTTGCGATCGATATGTTAAATTTTAATATTTTGTTCGCATTTTGTTTATTTATTCAATAATTAGTTTTATTTTGGTTAAAAAATAATTTTTTATTCAAGTAAATTGCTTAATTGAGGAGTTTTTCGTATTAAAAAGTTTGAATTTGTAATAAAATACCAATAATAAAGCCAAAAACCAAAATTTTAACCAATAACCAGATGATCTATGAAGAAAAATTACACTAATTTATTTTGTTTTATTTGTTGAGCATGACCACGTTGCCCAAAAAAGTATAAAAAACTAATGGCGTTTTTGTACTAAATATTTATTGTAGACAAAAAAGAGAAATTTTGTTCTGCATCATAAATATTATTTGTTCCAAAACTATCTAATCACTCAGCAAAACCGAAAAAACATGAAAAATAACCTAATGATGTTATCATGTCTACTATTGATAAACATTGGAGCATTTGCTCAAAAAGACCAAGTAAAAGAAGCGCAATCTTTATTTGATAAAGGAAACAGCCAGGACGCTTTAGCAATTTTAACCAAAACAGAATACCTTATTCTGAATGCATCTGACGAAGATAAATCTGATTTTTACTTTCTAAAAGGAAATGTATTAAAAGATTTAGCCGTAAAAAACATAGATGCAGCAAACAATTTCACACTCGCATCGCAATCTTATCAGGACGTATTTTTGTATGAAAATGAATCAGGTAAATTCAAATTTACTGTGAAAGCTAATAACGCGCTAAAACAAATGAAATCAAGTCTGGTAAATGGCGCCATGGCTGATTTTAATGCAGGTAAATTCAAAGAAAGTGCAGAGAAAAGTTACAAAGTTTATTTGTTTGATAAAAAAGACACATTAAATCTGTATAACGCCGCTGCATCATCTGTAAATGCTAAGGATTACGACTCAGCAACTAAATATTATGAAGCCTTAAAAAAGATTAATTTCTCAGGAAAAGCACTTTTATATCTAGCTTTTAATAAGAAAACAAAAGAAGAAGATATTTTTATTTCGCCAAAAGCAAGAGAATCAGCTATTTTACAAGGATTGTACGAGAAACCAAGAACAGAAGCAGTTCCTTCTAAGAAACTTGAGGTTAATAGCAATCTGGCATATTGCTATATGGAAAGGAAAGATTACGCAAAAGCAGAATCAACCTATAACTATGTTTTAGAACTAGATCCAAATTATATTGATGCTTATATCAATATGGCTTATCTGAAATTACAGATGAAAAAAGATTTAGCTGACGAAATTGCAACATTAGGAACTTCGGCTGCCGAAATGCAAAAATACGATAAGTTAAATGCCAGAAAAGACGACGTTGCCCGCAGTGCGATTCCGTATCTTAAAAAAGTGCTTTCAATTGAGCCTAAAAACGCAGATGCAACAAAAACACTATTAGGAGTTTACAGATCTTTGGACATGACAAATGAATACAATACACTGAAAAGTAGTATGTAAAAAATAAAAAGAAGCTGCTGAAAATTATTTTTTAGTAGCTTCTTCAATTATAGATTTCTTCCCAATAGTTTTAGTGATAATATCCTTGTCCAGACTCCACCCTCTTGCAGGCGAATATTCACGTCCGTACCAAATAATCTGAAGATGCAAATCGTTCCACAATTCCCTTGGAAATAGTCTTTTAGCATCTTTTTCAGTTTGCGTGACATTCTTACCATTCGACAAATTCCATCTGTACATCAATCTGTGAATATGCGTATCAACCGGAAAAGCAGGAACGCCAAAAGCCTGAGACATCACCACACTTGCCGTTTTATGTCCAACAGCCGGTAATTCTTCAAGAGCCTCAAAACTCTGCGGAACTTCACCATTATGTTTATCAATCAAAATATGCGACAAACCATGAATTCCCTTCGATTTCATAGGCGATAAACCACAAGGACGAATAATTTCTTTAATTTCTTCCACAGACATTTTAATCATATCATACGGATTATCAGCCTTTGCAAAAAGTAAAGGCGTAATCTGATTCACACGAACATCAGTACATTGCGCCGAAAGTAAAACCGCAATCAACAGCGTATAAGGATCTTTATGGTCAAGTGGAACGGGTATAGTTGGGTAGAGTTCTTTTAACGTATTTATAACAAATGTTACGCGAGCTTCTTTATTCATTTCCGTATTTTTAATCCTGTAAAAATAGCATAATTTTAATGATGTGCCTAATCCAGCTTTCCGTTACAACTCCTCATTGTGGCAATAACATTTTTAAGTATTTAAAAGAGCTTCCGTTGGTCGCTTTTTAAATACAAAAAATGTAAATTACCACAACTCCGGGGTTTTTACTTTAATCTGGGGCATGAAAACATCTACCTTTATTAATATAATTTGGTTGAACAATGAAAATTATAGTGACAGTTATTTTTATAATTATTTCGCAATTTAGTTTTGCACAAAATTGTAGTTGTAAAGAACAGTCACAATTAAATGAAATTATATCCTGCGAAAAAACAAGCTTTAAAAACGGAGCAAAAATTTACCGTCAGTTTAATTGTGATTCATCTTGGCTTGTTTTTGAAAGTAAAGCAAAAAAGAAAAAAATACTTTTTTCATTAGATAAAGATTTAATCGAGTTAACAGGAAGATTAGGTTATACAAGCTGGATTGAATATGATAACACATTCATGATCGAAAATCGCTTAGTTTCCGGGTGTTGTGATCCATTAGAGTATGTGTTATTTGATAAGAATAACGGAAGAAAAATTGCAGATCTTGGTCGGGAAATATATCATAGTGATAGTAAAAAATACCCTTATTTTGTTGCAATTGATTCAAAAAAGTCTAATTTTTTAAGTTTTTTAAATTTGACAACAAACAAGATTTTTAAAATTAATTTACCAAAAGGGAGAATAGAGAAAACCTTAAAAATTACTGATGGAATTTTTTCCGAGACCTTATTCAAAGAAGGAAAAATTAAAAATGGTTTTTTTGAGATTGAATATAGATATAAAACAAAAGACAAAGGAAAATGGTTGATTGGAGAAGTGAAAGTAGATTTAAATAAACAGATACTAATCTAAAATTAAAAAATATGACAACACTAAAAGCAGGTGATAAAGCACCAAATTTTTCAGGAATAGACCAAGAAGGCAAAACGCATAAACTAGCAGATTACGCTGGAAAAAAACTAGTAGTTTTCTTTTATCCAAAAGCAAGTACGCCAGGTTGTACAGCAGAAGCCTGTGATTTAAGAGATAATTTTGAGCGTTTCAAAGCTAATAATTATGAACTTCTGGGTGTAAGTGCAGACAGTCAAAAAGCACAAGAAAAATTCAAAGATAAATACGAACTTCCGTTTCCATTATTAGCAGATGAAGACAAATCTGTAATCAATGCATTTGGCGTTTGGGGACCTAAAAAATTCATGGGAAAAGAATACGACGGAATCCACAGAACAACATTCGTAATCAACGAAAACGGAATCATCGATGAGGTTATCGAAAAAGTAAAAACAAAAGAACACGCAGCACAGATCTTGAAATAGTATTTTTTGTTTCAGGTTTCAGGTTTTCTTTGTTTCAGGTTTTTAGCGTGTAATCTAGGCGTGTAATTTTACCGCAAAGCGCGCAAAGTTTTTTGTCCAGGATTCAGGTTAGTAAACACAAAGTTCGCAAAGCTTAATAAATACGAAGCGTTGCGAACTTTGCGATTTTATAAAACCACGCATAGGAAAAACTTAGCGCGCTTTGCGGTAAAATTTCACATGAATTTACAATCGTTTTTTACATGTAGAGGCGCACAGCAGTGCGTCTTCGTATTATGTTAGACGCACTGCTGTGCGTCTCTACGACAAAATATATTAAACAAAAAAAACAGAAGTTGCCTAAATAAAAAATCCGCATAAATCCGCGTTTTCGCAAAGCGAATCTGTATAATCCGCGTACCATTTACTACAATAAAAATCCCGCTAAGCTTAATCAACATAAAGCTTAGCGAACTTTGCGGTAAAATTTTTATTCATTTCAGAACCTGAAACATGAAACCTGAAACAAAAAAGTCCCAATTAAGGGACTTTTTTAATTCTAAGTATTTTGTTCTAATTCCTTCTGCGGATGATATCCAAAAAGGTGATGTTCTTTTATAATTTCGGCAATACCAGAAGGAAGCATATGTTCCCAACCAGTTTTTCCCTGATTGATCATTTTCAAAACCTCGCGAGAGAAAACCTCAAGATTATGCGGATCGTAATCAGCAATATCAACTACTTTTCCGTTGAATTTAAAGAATTTGTATAACTCTTTCATTCTTGGATGAACTTTTAAGTTAGTTGAATTCATAAGAACTCCGTTATCATCTAACATCGGATATAAGAAAACTTTCATATCTCTGTAGAATAATTTTCCAAAAGCTTCCAAAATTCCACCACTTAAGTGACGATAATATTTCTCATCAAAAATATCAACTAAATTGTTTACACCCATTGCTAATCCCATTCTGGCTTTGGTATAATTAGCAAAATATTCAACAACTTTATAATATTCCTGGAAATTCGAGATCATAACCGTTTGACCTAACGAACAAAGCAATTCGGCTCTGTCCATAAAATCGCGTTCATCAATTTCACCATCAGAACGTAAATTCGAAAGCGTAATCTCAAAAACAACCAAAGTATTGTCTTTTTCGACCTTATTTTCTTCGAGAAACATTTTAAGTGATTTCTCGTACATATCCATATTTACCTTCGTAACCGGACGGAAACTCCCTCTTAAAGCAAGAAGATTCTTTTTGTATAAAATGGCAGCCGGTAAAATATTTTTTCCTTCAGGATTAAACATTACGGCATCAGTCATTCCGTTTTTAACCAATTGCAAACTCATCAAACGATTATCAACATCAGCAAAACGAGGTCCTGAGAAGTTAATAGTATCAATTTCTAATTGGTCTTTGTCTAAGTGATCGTACAAATAACGAAGTAATCTTTTAGGATCGTTGTATTTGTAAAAAGCGCCGTAAATTAAGTTTACACCTAAAATTCCAAGCGTTTCCTGTTGCAGTCTTGCATCAGTTTCTTTAAAACGAATGTGCAGAATAATTTCATTATATGCTTCGTCAGGTTCAATTTGGTATCGAATTCCAACCCAACCGTGACCTTTAAATTGTTTGGCAAAATCTATAGTTGCAACCGTATTGGCATAACTAAAGAAAAGTTTAGTAGGATGTTTTTCTCTGCTTAAACGCTCTTCGATGATCTGACCTTCAAGAGTCAGCATTTTTTTTAAACGCTCTTCGGTTACATAACGGCCGTCACTTTCAATTCCGTAAATCGCATCACTAAAATCTTTGTCATAGGCAGACATCGCTTTTGCAATTGTACCAGAAGAACCTCCAGATCTGAAAAAATGTCTCACCGTTTCTTGTCCAGCGCCAATTTCAGCAAATGTTCCGTAGATATTTTCGTTTAAATTTATGCGTAAAGCTTTGTCTTTTATAGAAGGAATCTGTTCGATGACCTTGTCACCTTTGAGTTTTATTTCTGTACCCATTTTATTTTAAATAGATTTGTTACAAAGTTAGCAAATTAGGCTTCTAATGAAAGAGAAATAATCCTATTTTTGTAAAAAAAATAAGTTCAATTGAAGGTATATTTTTTAGGTACTGGTACATCACAAGGTATTCCGATTATCGGAGTCGATCATCCCGTTTGTAAAAGCACTGATGCTAAGGATAAAAGGCTCAGAGTAGCCATCTGGATTACATGGAACGAACATTCATACGTGATCGATTGCGGTCCTGATTTCAGGCAGCAAATGCTCTCGTGCGGATGCCGACATCTCGATGCAATATTATTTACGCACGAACACGCAGACCATACTGCAGGTTTAGACGATATTCGTCCGTTTAATTTTCGTCAGGGCGAAATTCCCGTTTATGCACATCAAAGAGTAATTGATAATTTGAAACGTCGTTTTGATTATGTTTTCGAAACCGTAAACAAATATCCGGGCGCTCCAAGTGTCAAAACCATCGAAGTAGTCAACAACGAACCATTTGCTGTTGGTGATAAAATGGCAATTCCTATAAATGTAATGCACGGAGATTTACAGGTTTTTGGATATCGCATCGACGATTTTGCTTATTTAACAGATGTTAAAACCATTGCAGAAGACGAAGTTAAGAAATTAAAAGGTCTTAAGGTTTTGGTTGTAAATGCTTTAAGAGTAGAACCGCACGATACACATTTTAATTTGCAGGAAGCACTTGATTTTATAAATTTGGTGCAGCCGGAAATTGCTTATTTAACACATATCAGTCACGTTTTAGGTTTTCATGAAGAAGTACAAAAACAACTTCCTAAAAACGTTTTCCTTGCTTACGACAATTTAGAAATTACAATTTAATTATACCACAGAAATGAAAAAATCCTTAATGCTTTACCTTTTTATCCTTGCAATATTAATGAATGTTTTTACTTATATGTTTTATAGCCGAGAAGTAAAATTTGAGCAAGAAAGATATGATAAAACGACCAAAAAGCTGAGAGACAGTATTAATTTAGTGACAACAAAACTGGCAGATGCAGATTATTTTTCGCTAGAACACAATGAAAATGCACAAAATTACTTTGATAATAGTGCTTCAGGCGGAAAAGTAATTTTATTCGAAAAATTGATTCCGGTTGTAACCGAAAAACTTTTAGATCTTAATTCAAATCCAAACGGAAATCCTTATACAGGACAAGATAAAATAGGTCCAAACAAATTTATCATCAACAAAATAAAAATCTTAAACCACAGATGGATTATTGCCGATTATAGTAATGGAGAATTATGGGGAGAAGTCTTGTTAAAATATTTTGTTGATCAGGATGAAAAGATTACTTTTGAAGTAAATCAGACTTGGTTATACCAAAAATAGGATCAAATAAGTTCTATTTTTAAGATAATCAACTAAAAAATAGAACTTATGAAAAAGATATTTTTGTTTTGCATACTTATAGGTCTTTCATTTTCTTGCGGAAAAAAAGTTTCAGAAGAAAATAAAACTCCGGATAAAAAAGTAGAAGCAAAACCCGTTGTTGTTGGAGGAGATTCTGACGCACATGGATGTAAAGCTTCTGCAGGTTATACATGGTCTACGCTTAAAAAAGAATGTATCCGTGTTTTTGAAGGTACAAAACTATCTCATGCAGAAGAAACAGGAAAAACTTATACAACAGCTGCTTTCGTAATTTTTGACGGAAATAAAGCAGAACTTTTTCTGGATACTCAAAAAGAATCCATCATCTTAGAAAGAAAATCAGAAGGTGATTCCTGGACTAAAGACGATTATCAGTTAATTCCCTGGAAAGGTTATGTTCTGAAAAAAGGAGATAAAATTATTTATACAGGAGAATAGAGTTTAAAAATCTATAGTTTTTAAATAAAAAAAAAGACCTAAAGGTGTAAGAAATACTTCTCTCATCTTTAGGTCTTTTTTATAATCTTCCGGAATAAATTGGAAGATTTATATTTATGATTAAACGATTTTTTTAATAAAATCAGAAGTAACAACCTGAGCAAATTCTTCATTTAAACTTGCTAAAGCAGTTTGGTGAATTATTTCAGCAGAAAAATTCTCTCCATTTATACCTTTTTTATCAAAAGTTGCTGTTGCATCAGAAATTAAATAAGTAGTATAGCCATAATTTCCTGCCATTCTAGTGGTCGTAGAAACGCAATGATCTGTTGTTAATCCTACAATGACAACAGTTGTGATTTTTGCATCATCAAGTTGTTCTTTTAGATTTGTTCCGATAAAAGCACTATTTACATTCTTTTTGATGATGGTTTCAAATTCAAGTGGTTTTACGATATCCTGAAATTCATTTCCCGGATTTGTTTCGTTTAAAATTGAATTTGGATTAGAAGAACAATGTTGAATATGAAAAACAGGCAATTTTTTAGTTCTCCAAATTTCAAGAAGTTCTCCGGCCTTTTGTTCTGCATTTATATTATTTCGCTCTTCGCCCCAATATAAAATATCATTAAATCCTTTTTGAATATCAATTAATATTAATGCTGGATTATCAAGTTTAGATACATTCATAATTTGAAAGGTTTTGAATTTTAGAAAATTTTGAAAATGCAAACTGAGATTGAAAACTATTTGTCAAAGCTGATATTTAAGTCTGATAATTCTATCTGAAATTTAATCTTGGCTTTTAATTATTAAAGTCTTTAATGTTATGTTTTCCTAGTTTCTTCCTAAGTTGATTTTTTGGTTTGTTTTTATGACATTTTCAGTTAAATCTATTTGCAAATCATATTCAAACTGATCTCTGTTTGTTGTTCCGATTTTTCCAATTATTTCATCTGTTACTTCTTCTAATGTGTATGTTTTCATTTATTTAAAATTAAAATAAGAAAGAATTTTTTTGAAAAACTGAGAACTGCGACTGAAAACTACTTAGCCAACCAATTCTTAAAATCAAAGAAATTCTGCGGAGCCACACCGTGACCAACAGGATATTCTTTGTAAGTAACAGGAATATTTAGTTTTTCCAGAATTGCAGGCGTTTTTCTAGCCCAATCAACAGGGATTACCTGATCTACAGTTCCGTGTGATGCGAAGAATTTTAGGTTTTTGAAATCGTTTTTCTCAAAACCTTCTTTAATGATTTCTTCATTAAAATAACCACTCATAGCTACAACTCTCTGAACTTTTTCTGGATAAGAAAGCGCTACAGAATAACTTAAAATAGAACCTTGGCTAAAGCCGACTAAAGTTACCTTATTAGCATCAATAGGGTAATTAGCAACCAATTCATCAATAAATTTAGCAATTAAATCACGTGAAGTTTTTGCTTGTTCATTATCTGAAAATTTATTCTGATCAGCATCAAAATTTATCGCATACCACGCATAAGCTCCATATTGTAAATCATAAGGCGCTCTTGCCGAAATAATGTAATAATTATCAGGAAGTTCAGTAGCAAACGAAAACAAATCAGCTTCGTTGCTGCCATATCCGTGTAATAAAAGTAAAACAGGATTTTTGTCTAAAATAACTTTTGGTTCTTGTATTTTATATTCTAAAGATAGATTCATTTTAATTGTGAATTGTAAGTTGTGAATTGTAAATTTTCAGTTTTGTCAAAGTTTCAAACTTTGATAAAGTTTATTATAATGAAAATCTGTTTTTATCCGCATTTTTGCTTGCAAATCCGCGTCATCCGTGTTCAAAAATTATACGCTGATAAAACAGATTCGTTAAAGCGAAAACGTGGATTTTAACGGATTTATTTATTTTTTGAATTTAAAAAACGGGAAATTTTACTATCCGATACTTTTAAACCATTTTTGAAAAAGATTTCCAACTAAAGGAATTGGTCTCATTTGCCCCTGTATAGCGCTAAAAATTCCATAAGTCCATAAAATAGAAATACAAATCCACATTGGAAAAGTAATCATAAAGCTGTCAAAATTGCTTATAATTGCTCCAAAAGAAATAAAAGTAAGTGACAATCCTAAAGCCTGACGAATATGAAAAGAAGCAAAACTATTTTTATTTTCAGAGTTCATCGACATCGCGATCAAAACACCAATAATCAAAATATAACTGGTAATTGCGATTGATTTTCCCTCTTCTATTGAATTATTCATTTTAATTATTTAGATGTAATAAGTTGATTTTGGTTCAAAATTCCGTACACAGAACCTTTTATTTCGGTTCCTAAAAAAGCAGAATTTTTAGATTTTGAAAGGATATTTTCTTTCGTAAAAGTTGATTTCCCTTCCGGAGTAAAGAACGTAAAGTTAGCTTTAGAACCTTCAGCAATTGAGTTATTTTCGATTCCAAAAACTGCTTTCCCTAAAGTAAGTTTTTCGATTATGGTTTCCAGAGGTAAAACAGTAAGTAAAGCTCCAAAAGCACTTTCTAAACCAATAGTTCCGTTTTTAGCGGTATCAAATTCCATTTTTTTGAATTCAATATCAATCGGGTTGTGATCAGAAGTAATCATGTCAATTGTTCCGTCTGTAACTCCTTTTAATAAAGCTTGTCTGTCGCTTTCAGTTCTTAGCGGAGGCGTAACCTTAAAACGAGTGTCAAAACCTTCTAATTTTTCATCGGTTAAAACCAAATGATGAACAGATACACTTGCCGTTACGTTCAAACCTTTTGCTTTAGCTTCTCTAATTAATTCAACAGATTTTGCTGTAGATATTGTCGGAATATGAAGTTTTCCTCCAGTATATTCTAATAGAAATAAGTTTCTCGCTACTTGCAATTCTTCTGCTAAAGTTGGGATTCCTTTAAGGCCTAATTTCGTAGAAACGATTCCTTCATTAGCGACACCATTTCCTTTTAGATTCGCATCTTGTGCATATGTAATTACTAAACCGTCAAAATCCTGTACATATTGTAAAGCGATTTTTAAAAGATTAGCGTTGTCGATACTTTTATTATAATCTCCAAAAGCAATCGCTCCGGCTTTTTTCATATCAAATAATTCTGCCATGTCTTTTCCTTCGCTGGCTTTTGTTAAAGCTCCAATTGGGAAAAGTTCTGTAGCAAAACCATTCGCTTTATTTTTTACAAAATTTACCTGCGATTGATTGTCGATAATAGGGAAGGAGTTGGGTTGTAAAGCAATTGCAGTAAAACCGCTTTTTGCAGCAACATTTAATCCGTTTGCGATTGTTTCTCTGTCCTCATAACCTGGTTCTCCAAGAGAAACACTGCTGTCAAACCAACCTTGTGAAAGATGTAAATTGTCAAATTTTACCTCAGTTGCTTCATTGTTTTCAGGAAGTGAAGTTCCTATTTTTTCTATTAAACCATCTGCAATTAAAAGATCAATAGTCTGGTTATGAAACGGACTTTTTGAATCGATAATTTTGGCGCTTCTGATGATTATTTTCATATGTAGATAAATTTATTTTGTACTGAAATCGTAAAATGATTTTTGTAAAAAGTAAAATGGTTAAAAGTAAACTCGAAAATTACTTTACAAATTTGATGATCGCCATTTCTAATGCTAAAAATAACAGTGCAAAGATAATAAACCATTTCCAAATTTGGCTGTCTGTTCGCTCAGTTTGTAGTGTATTAAAAATGGTCGAAATAGTATCAGCGGTTTTAAAATCTGAAACTACATTTGTATTGATCTGACTTAAATCACTTTCGCTTCTTTTGTAGTTGAAACTCAGGTTTTCAATCCATTCTTTTTTATCAAAAATGCTATAATTTCCAGCTGTTTCAGGAAAATCATTGAATGTTAATTTTACTTTATTATTCAATATTTGCTGAATCGGAATAAAAGAATCTTCGTTTCCTTTTACTTCCAGAATAGCATCTTTTGTCAATAAAACATCTACAAAATAAGGCTGATTGTTACCAATTGTCAATACATTTACACCAGTTTTTTGGTTGTTTTGTCCCATTTTATAAAACAATGGAACTATTAAAGGTGATTGCTGAAAATTTGAATTCGTAGTATTTATTGGTGCCGAAAAAACGGTAATTCCAGAAACCGGATTTTGAATTGCAGTTACAAATATACTTTGATCTTCATAAGACAAAACAGCCGGATATGGGCTTGAAATGACAAATGAGTTTGTTGTTTTTGGATATTGAAAATTGGTGATTTTATTTTCAAAAACACCTGAAAACAATGGATGATCGAAGTTTATTTTGGTAATTAATTTGCTTTTATTTTCGAGAGATCCAAATTGAACTTTTCCAAAATTGCCTAAAAAAGAATTCAAATTTGAAATCGAACTTTTTTCAGAAGGAATTACAACCAAATTTCCGCCTTTGGTTACAAATGCTTTTAAAGTAGTTTGCAATGCTTGAGGAATTTCGACCAATTCATTTAAGATAATCGTATTTTGTTTATCTAAACTATTATAATCTAAACTGCTTATCGAATAATTGTTATAATTAAATTCTGCTGAAGTATAAATTCGGGATAAGAAATTGCTTTTTTCCGGTTCTCCAATACTAATAACATTCGTCTTTTTAGTTTTTGAAATGCTAAAAAACAGCTTATTATCATAAGTTAAACCATTGTCTTCAATAGTTACATATCCGTGAAAAGCTTCTTTTGGAATTGTAAAATTGATTTTCTTTTTCTTCGTGTCGAATTTGATAATCGTTTTTGCAATTAATTTATTCTGATTGTATAAAGCCATCGAAACAGGTTTGAAATCTTCTCCATAAGCAGATAAATTAACTGCGATTTCATAGAAATTTTCTAAAGTCTGATTGATATAAACACTGTCAATTGCAATATTATTTTTTTGTTCAGCTTCCGGAATAATAAAATAAGGTTTCTCTTCGCTATCAATGTTTTTCACATCTTTTTCGGCCAAACCAATAGCGTCTGTAATAATAACAATGTCTTTTTTATGTGCCGATTTATGCGCTTTTATCTTCGCCATAATTGAAGGAAGCTCAAATTGAGTTGCGCTGTAATTTAGATTTTGTAAGGCACTTTTAGAAGATTTTATATCCGTATTCCAGTAATTTTCAGTGTTGGTTAACAAGGAGAATTGTGTAGTTTCGGGAGTATTTTCTAATAATTCCTGAACAGCACGTTTCAATAATTCACCTTTTTTTCCTTTGGCTTGCATACTGAAGGAATTGTCCAGAATGATATACATTTCGTTTGAAGCATTTTTACTGTCTTTGGCTTCAAAAAAAGGTTGGGCAAAAGCCAAAATAATACACGTTAGCAATAATAAACGAGTTGCTAATAAAAGTCTTTTTTTGATTTTTGAACTTTTCCGAGTTTGTACAGCAAGTTCTTTTAAGAAGCGTACATTCGTGAAATAAGAGATTTTAAAACGACGTAATTGAAATAAATGTACCAAAATTGGAACAATCAATAAAAACAGAAAGTATAGAATTTCGGGGTGTTTAAAATGCATTCCGGCTTAGATTTACTTCACTACATTTTGTAGATGCTGGTCAAAAATACAAATTTTTCATCAAACCTTACAGGTAATATTGGTTAAACCATATAAGTTATATAAGATCATTTAATTTTTGCTAAATTAAGTCTTGCTTATAATTTCTTATATCACTTATATGGTTTAAATTTTGAGTCCAATAGTTTAAAAAATGTAACTTTTGAGAATTCTTTTGTAATAAATAATGAGTTTGCGAAAGATATTATTGAGTATTTTAGCATATTCAAAAAACAAATAAAAAATATGAGAAGATTATATATACTGCTTTTTGCAGTTTTTGCTTTCGTAAACTTACAAGCTCAGAACAAATTCAATTTATTGGTGGGAGCTTATACCAATACTTGCCAAAGTAACGGGATTTACGTTTATGAATTTGACGCTTCAACAGGGGATTTTAAATTAAAAAATTCATCTGAGAACGTAATAAGTCCAAGTTATTTATCCGTTTCTGCAGATAATAAATTTATATATGCTGTAAACGAAAATGGAAAGGAAAGTGCGGTAAGTGCTTTTAAATATGATTCAAAATCAGGGAAAGTTAGTTTTTTAAATAAAAATGATGCTTTAGGCGCTGATCCTTGTCATATAATTAATGATGATAAAAATGTAATTGTTTCTAATTATTCTGGTGGAAGCCTTGTTGTTTTTAAGAAAAAAGCAGACGGAAGTATTACTGAAGTACAACAATTAATTCAGCATGAAGGAAAAGGACCAAATGCTGGGCGTCAGGAAAAAGCACACGTACATATGGCTGTTTTCTCACCGGATAAAAAGTTTGTTTTGTCTAATGATTTAGGTTTGGATAAGGTTTTTGTATATAAATACAATCCAAATTCAGCAAATGAAATGTTGACTTTAAAAGGAAGTGTTGACGTAAAACCAGGAAGTGGACCAAGACATTTAACTTTTAGTAAAGACGGTAAATTCGTTTATTTGATTCAGGAATTAGACGCTACTTTGACGACTTTTAGTTACGATAAATCAGGAAGTTTAAAAAAGATTGCCGAAACAAGTATTTTACCAAAAGGTTTTACTGGCGGAACTGGTGCTGCAGCAATAAAAATTTCGCCTGACGGAAACTTTTTATACGTTTCAGATCGTGTAGATGCAAATTCAATTTCGGTTTATAAAATCCGTAAAAACGGTGGTATTGACTTGGTTGAACAAGTTAGCACTTTAGGAAAAGGCCCAAGAGATTTTGCGATTGATCCAACAGGAAATTACCTTTTAGTAGGACACCAATACACAAACGATATTATAATATTCAAAAGAGACAAAGCAACAGGAAAAATAACCGATACCGGTAAAAAAATAGAATTGTGTTCTCCGGTTGGGTTGGTTTTTACGAAAATATAGTTGAGGAAAGGTTCTGAGGTACTAAGTTGCTAAGGTTCTAAGTTTAAAATAAAAAAAGCTAAAAAAAAGGCGGAATTAAGTTATTTCTTAATTCCGCCTTTTTTTAGCCTTAGAACCTTAGCAACTTAGTACCTCAGAACCTTAAAAAAAACTATTTATCCTTATCTTTTCTTTTCTTATCTCTCGTTTTCAACATGTTTCGATTGACAGATCCGTGAGTTTTCTTTTTTGTTTTTGAAGGTCCTCCTAAGTTAACTTTCTTATTCTTTTTATCTTTTTCATGAAAAGCACCTTCACCTTTTAGGGTTTGTTTTTTCATTAAAAATTTAATCGGTTGTTTGTCTTTTTCAGGTTCAATTAGTTTAGCTGAAATTTCTACTTCTTCCGGAAATTCTGCTATTTCAAGTTCCTGATTCATTAAAACTTCAACTTCCACTTTAAACTCTTCTTCACGAGGCGTGATAAAGCTAATTGCTGTTCCTGTAGCATCTGCACGACCTGTACGACCAATTCTGTGCATATACAACTCAGGAAATTCTGGAAGTTCGAAGTTAATAACGTGAGAGATATTCGAAATATCCAAACCTCTCGCCATAATATCAGTAGTGATCAATCCACGAAGATTTCCTTCCTGGAATTCAGCCATTGTACTTAAACGATAATTCTGAGATTTATTGGAGTGAATTACTCCAAACTGACCTTCGAAATCTTCTTCGATTCGTGTATGAAGCATATCTGAAATCTTTTTATTGTTCACAAAAACCAAAACACGTTCCATGCTTTCGTTTGTTTCTAATAAATGTTTTAACAGATTTACTTTTGTATTAAAGTTTGGAACATTATAAGTAATTTGAGTAATGTTTTCCAACGGAGTTCCTGATGCAGCAAGTGTTACTTCTTCAGGAAAATCAAAAAAGTCATTCAAAACAGCATCAACTTCATCAGTCATTGTTGCAGAGAATAAAATGTTCTGACGTTTGGTTTTCATCATCGCCAAAAGCGCCGTTAATTGTGTACGGAAACCAAGATTCAGCATTTCGTCAAACTCATCGATAACTAATTTTTGAGTTTCATCAAAACGAATTACAGCATCAAGAGCTAAATCCATTGTACGACCTGGCGTTCCAACTAAAATGTCAACACCTTCGTAAACAGCTTTTTTCTGTGTATTAATATTTACTCCACCAAAAATACCAAGCGTCTTAACAGACATGTATTTGGTTAGTTTTTCAACTTCTTCTACAACCTGAACAACTAATTCACGAGTTGGAACCAGAATTACGATTTTAGGCGTATTGGTTGGTGTAAATTTGTATAATTTTAAAAGTGGTAGTAGGTATGCAAATGTTTTTCCAGTACCGGTTTGTGCAATTCCCATCATATCTCGACCAGACATAATAACTGAAAAAGATTTTTCCTGAATAGGAGTAGGCGTAACAAATCCTAATTCGTCGATTGCTTTTTGTACTGATTTTGGAAGATTGAATTTCTCGAAAGTGCTCATTTGCATTAAATTTTGTGCAAAGATAGCTATAAATAGCTGAAAAATCGATACTTCTTAGAAATTACGAAAGCTTGGGGTATTCGTATTTCTCAAAAAAGGGCTTTCAAATACTATAAAAAACGTTTTATTCGCAATAAAAGTTCGTTTGGATTAAACGGTTTTGCAATAAAATCGTCGACGCCCAATTCAAAAGCTTCTTCTACAGTATTTTCTTCTTCGCCAAGTGACGAAAGTGCTACAACACGAATGTCTTTGAAGTTTTTTTTAATATGACTTATGATTTCCAATCCGGATTTTAACGGAATTGTTATCGTTGTTATTACAAGATCAGGCATAATTGTCGCCATACGTTCTATGGCGTTAATTCCATCTTTTGCAATACTTATTTTGTAGCCTTCTTTTTTGAAAATGAATTTTAGAATTTCAATCGTCATTTCATCATTCTCAATAATCATAATTTTTTTTTCACTGGTGCTCATTTCTAAGGTTTATTTTTTATACAATTCTACTTCGTCAAGCATAACCATTGGCTTTTTGTTTTTACGTTTTCTCCAAACAGGTATTTCTGTTTGGTTTTCTATGATCACTTTTATCTTGGCAAAACTACTAAAGTCCTCATTTTTAGTTTCCCATGATTTTGTTGTAATTTCATTGTTTTCTGTTAAAATTTCACCATTCAATTCTTGTAAGAAATTCCATTTTTGATCTTTAAAACCATAGATTTTTATTTTTTTTGGTGTAAAAATCCAATGTCTCTGATCATTCAGAAAATTTAATTTTAAAGTATTAAAGTTTAATTTATTTGTTTCAATTTCAAATTCCGCATTGTTTTCATACCAGCCAATCCAGTTGATATTGAAATCTTTAAAACCTCGATTTCCATCTACTAAACTGTAACTTCCTTTTCCTTTAAACTCATTTGAAGGTTGTGTAATAAAATTTACTTTTAAATCTTCACCCAGATGAGTTGTGGTGTTTTTACAGATTTTCAGCCATTCTTTATAATAATTATCAGGAGAAAGTCCTCCTTCGCTCAATTCATAAATTCCCAAAGTATTACATGTTTTAGAGAATTTCAAAACTCTTTCGGTTAGTCCTTCGCGAACTTCTTTTTCTCCTTTATTATTTACGACAAACATTCCGTGTTGGTTTTTTCCATAAAACTTAGATTGCTCAAAAAAGGCAAATTCAAGTGCTAATCTTAATTTTTGAATTCGAAGACTTAAAACCGAATCCGTTTCAACAGCATTTGCCGCTTGCTCTAATAATGTATCGTATTGATCCATCGCTTCAGGCGTTAGAAACGTATTTCGGGCTTGAACCGGACCAGAATAAATGTCTAAATTCGCATTGCTTTTACTTTGATATTCTGCCAAGAGATTTAAATATTTATTGACAAATGGCGCTGCTTTTCCGTAGAAACCTCTTAAAAAATCAGAAGTTGTAGCTTCAATATTAATATCAGTATTCCACATTAATTTGGCCAAAAGATATTGTCTCAATTCTGAGAAATCTCCCGGAACATCTGCATATCCCTGAGCAAATATTCCTTTAACTTTATTCTGTTTGAAGAGTTTATAATTGCTCTGAAAAGGCTCAATATTTGGAAATGGTGACATATAATTTGAAAATTGTACTGTATAATCCCAAAGAAATAAATGCGGAGAAGTTACGCTCCAGTTTTCAAGTGTTTTTACAAATGTTGGCGAGTTTTGAACCGTAATTGCTTTTCCTCTGTTTAGCTCAATCGGGCAGAAAATCGTATAAATATTAGGTTCTATTTTTAGATTTACTGGCGGTTTAAGTGTGTGAAGATAAGCAAGCGTTGTGATTTTTGTTTTAGGAAAATGAGCTGCAATTTTATTCAAAAAATAATATAATGAACCTTGAGGACCGCCATATTTCTGGTTTATTTTTCGGCATTCTGTACATTCACAATAAACAACATCATCGTTTTGACTTACAGAATAGAATTGCGCATTTGGAGTTTCGGCAATAATTTTTGCCATTTTTTTCTCGACCAAATCGACAACAGTATCGTTGGTCATACATAATGATTCTGTATTTCGTTCGCCTTCGTATAAAGCAAAAAGCTTCGGATTACTTTTGAAATATTCTTTTGCCGGAACAAGCATATTAAATGAATGTCCCCAAATACCAAAATCCTCAACTTGCCAATCGAGTTTATGCCAATCTCTAAAATCTTCATCATAACAATCCGGATAAAAAAGCGCTCTGTAATCAAATGAAGGTTTCTCTATTTTTTTGGTGTTTTTTGCAAAAGTGACTTCTGATAGATTCGGAATATAAGTTTCTACGGAAGTAAATTTTCTAAACTCCCAAATTTCAAGTAAACTGTAAATGGCGTAACGCAAATATTTTTGATTTGGAGCAATTAAATAAATTGATTTTGAATCACTTTTTATAATGAATTCATTCGGATTTAGTTTTTCCGTATTCGAAATTTCTAAAATTATTTCAGATGAAGTATTATCTTTTTTACTTTCAGATGAAATTTCAAAAGATTTTTTGAAGGCTTTATCCAGATATGTTTTCAAAATTTTTGCTGCTTGCTGAGTATTTTCAGAAGTAGTAATAATTTTGTTTTTTTCGGTAATAATGATTTCAGATTGTGCCATCATATTGAAGGTGAACATGAAAAAAAAGAGAAACTGTAGGTATACGTGATGCTTTTTCTTCATGATATTTAAAATTTATATTGTAATAAAACCGCAAAATCAAGTTCGGTTTGGTATTTGTTTTTGGTGTATTCCTGTTCATTATCAGTGATTAGAAAGCCAAAAACATAATGGTTCTGTATTAATTTATAAAATCCTGCACTTAATCTATAAGAACTTAATGATTTTCTCATATCATATTCTGCAGCTCTAGTTCTATCGTCAGGCGAAGTTCCGTAACCGGCAATTAAAGTTACATAATCAAACTTTGTTTTGTAATAATAACGCGATGTTAAGATAAATGAAGGACTATCTTTTTGAATATAAGATCTAAAATTTAGCCAATAAGAACCAAGATATTTCCCAATTCCTATATTTAATGTTTTTAAATCGCTATTATCCTGCATTTTGATATACCGAACTCCTAAATCAGCTTCCCAACCTTTCTTGAAATTCTGAAAATACGAATAACCCAATCGCCATTCCGGAAAAGCGCTGTCTTTACTGTAAGCGACATCAATATATTGATAACTATTTTTTTTAGCAAAAAGATAAGATTCGGCCTCAAACTGGAGTCCGCTTGCCATAACCAAATTCGAAGACAGTCTTTTTGCATAGCTGACTCTGCCAATCAAACTTCCCCAAGCACGTTGACGCATATAATCTGCGCTAGCTAAATGCCACGGACCAACTCCGTCACGATCAATTGTAGTCAGATTATAATATGCGCCTACGCGATCGATATTAGTTTTAGAATATAAATCAAAAAGTCGCTGTTCTATATCTGGATCATGAGGAAATTTTGCCCGAATAGATTTAAGATATTTTGCCTCGTTTTTAGTGTCATTTTGCAATGAATAAAGCTCAATTCTTTTAAGTCTGAAATCTTTGTTGTCAGGATATAAATCAATTGCTTTATAAGTTGTGGTTAGCGCTTCGTCATAATTTTTGTCTTCTAAATCCATGTTTATGAGATAAAGAAAAGCGTCTGCATATCTCGGATTTTTATCAATTACATATTTGTAATAATATCTCGCGCTGTCTTTTTGTTTTGCTAAATCGTAATTTCGGCCTAAAGCCAAAGAAAAATCAACGTAATCCTGCGCAAGTTTTTTTCCTAATAAAGCTCTTTTTATATTCAGTTTATAATCAGGATGTGCGCTTTTCATGTCTTTTATTACAACGGTTAAAAGACTGTCTGTGTCAATTTTTTGTGCTTTAATAGTTTGATTCGAAAGTAAAAACAAACAGAAAAGCAGTCTTGCTATATTTAGAAGTTTACTATTTTTCATAATCAAATTATTTTTTAGCGGGTGATTCAAAACCTTTGCGAACCATAACGCCCCATTTTTGTTCTTTTTTTCTAAAAAAATGCCAATATCCAGTTAACGAAGCATAAATCGTAATAGGATGATAAACAAAAGGCTCAATAATCGCCATTCCAATAAGCGTAATAAGTTCTTTGTAACTCGCATAACTCTTATAAAGTACTTCGTCAATTAAGATCGATATTATGGTTATTGACAGATAAAAAAGATAGACTAAGAAACTGATAAGAAACAGAAATTGAAAGTTTATTATACCAAAGACAAAACTTGCGATTAACGTAATTATTCCCGTAAATTCGACAATTGGCACCAGAAATTCAAAGCTGAAAAAGAATGGTAAAATCAAGAATCCTGTTCGCCCATATTTTGGATTTAAAAACATTTTCCGATGTAAATACAAGGTTTGAACCAATCCTCGTGCCCAACGAATGCGTTGCCTTAAAAATATTTCTCTCGTGCTTGGAACTTCTGTCCAACAAAGCGATTCCGGAATGTATTTTATTAAAAAATCTTCTTTTGCGTCATGCATGTATTTTCTCATGCGCGTTATGAGTTCCATGTCTTCGCCTAAAGATTGATGCCAATATCCGCCGGCTTTTATAACAATATCTTTGTCAAACATTCCTAATCCGCCTGAAACTAGTAATAATCCGTTTATTTGGCTCCACGCCATTCGTCCAAACAAAAAAGATCGGACATATTCAAGCTCCTGAAAACGCGGATACCATTCTTTAGGATAATGTACTTTATACAAAAAACCTTCTTTAATGTCGCAAGAATTTGAAATTCTAATTCCTGCTCCGGTTGCAATAACGCGAGTTTCATTTTCCATGAACGGTTTTGCAAGCTTTAAAATTGTATTGCTTTTTAAGATACAATCAACATCGGTGCATAAAAATAAAGGATATTGCGAAGAATTTATTCCTGCATTTGAAGCGTCGGCTTTACTTTTTCCGTTTATTTTATCTACAATTAATAATCTTGAATAAACAGGATTTGTCGATTTATAATGTCCGCGAACAGGTTGCGTTACGATTTTTTCTTGGTAATAAAAATCAATTTTAACGAGATCAAATTCGGTTATTAATTTTTCGAGAGTATTATCAGAACTTCCGTCATTTACGATTATGATTTCAAATTTGGGATATGTTAGCGAGAGAAGCGATTTGACATTATATACGATGTTAACGCCTTCATTAAACGCCGGAGCCACAATAGAAACGCCTAAAATATGATTGGATCGAATTAGAACTTCTTCTTCGAGATATTTTTGATATTTTAAATGTTTTATAATCGCCCAATACGACAAAATGGAGAGAACTATATAAAACGAAATATAACCAATGGAAAAACAGGCGACAAAAATATCATAAACACGAATAAGATAGTATAGAAAATCATGTGTCATAGCTGTAATTTTCTAGTGTGATTAATCATTTTTTGAGTGTCCGAATCGTGCGCGCCTAAAGCATCGAGAGTTATGGAATCGAGTTTGTTTAAGCAAAAGACCATTTTTAGTTTGATATCTTTTATTTCTTGTTTTTCGATTTCATTTTTAAGAAAAGCAATTGTTTTTTCGGAACCAACTACGGCAAGAGCGTCTAATATTTCGATTTGAATTTCTATTGATTCAGTTGCGAAAATTTTAATCAATTCGTCTTCGGCTTCTTCTAAAAATAAATCTTGAATTGCCGTAATAACATCAATTTTTAGAGCTTTATCTTCATGATGAAGCAACTTTATTATTTGGGCAGATTTATTGGTATAATTATAGAAAACCATTGTCATAATCGCCAGTTTTAGAATCGTTGGATTTTCTGATTCTATCCAAAGATCTATTTGTGGCGGAATTGGTATTTTTTCTGCATGTAAAACATCCATGACTTTTATCGTGGTAATTATCGATACCTTAACAGGAATGTTGTTAATCGCCTGCCAATCGCCTTTTGATAAAGCCAGATAAGCAATATTGGCATTTGACCGAATAATTTTGTTGGGATGGAATAAATATTTTTTTATGAGCGAAATTCCGGGTTTGTATCCTAAAGATTGAAAATGATAAATTCCTTCGCATTTTTTATATTTTCTAAAATCCCGAATTAAACTTGCAGAGTAATGGTTTAAATTGAGTTGTTTGTAAATAATCAGAATGTTTTTGGCAGTTTGTCCTTTCAGATTACTTTTCATTCTAATCATATCTTCAATTAGCATTTCTTTGCACCAGGTACGATGTATCGGAATTTCAGATTTGAATTTGGCGATTTTGTATTTTAAAATATTTTTGTCCGGTCTTGATAAGGTAATTTCCGTCAGAAATTTTTCGGATTTACGAATAATGAGATGTCTGGAAGGCAAATTGTATTGATAATAGACTCTATTCAATACTAGAATAACGGCTAAAGATAAGGTTACGATTAAGAAAGACGGAATGATGTAATATTTTAAATCGAATATAAAATGTTCCATACAAAAAGGCTTTTATATGGTAATATTACGAAAAAAAAAGGAGAAAAACTAATGAAATCTGTTGGTTTTGAGGCTAAAATCCTTCAAAAACACCTAATCCAAAAAGTGCAAAATCATATTTAACAGGATCTTTTGCATCCATTTCTCTCAATTTTAAATCTAATTCGGCTAAAGCTTTTCCGTCGTTTTGCTTTCGCGAAAGCAAACTTAATTTTCTGGCAACATTTCCGGAATGAACATCTAGCGGACAAGATAATGCGGAAGGAGAAATGGTTTTCCAAATTCCTAAATCGACTCCTTTTGTGTCCTGACGAACCATCCAGCGCAAATACATATTGATTCTTTTTGCTGCCGAATTGTTTAAAGGATCTGAAATGTGTTTTTGAGTTCGTGGCAAATGATCGATTTCAAAAAAGATCTTTTTGAATTCGCTTATACTTTTTTGCAAACTGTCGGTTTCCTGATTTTTGGCAAAAACAGCTTCCAAACCATTATGATTTTTGTAGATATGTTGTAAACCTTTTATAAAACCTCCAAAATCTTTTCCATTAAAAGTACGATGAACAAAACTTTCCAGTCTTTCCAGATCTTCATTAGAATGCGACATAACAAAATCGAAAGGCGTGTTTCCCATTAATTCCATCATTTGGTGGGAGTTTTTAATAATCATTTTACGATTTCCCCACGCGATTGTAGCGCTCAGGAAACCAGCGATTTCAATGTCTTCTTTTTGCGAAAATAAATGCGGAATTTGTACAGGATCGCTTTCAATGAAATCTTGATTGTTATATTGTATGACTTTTTCGTCGAGAAATTCTTTGAGTTCTTTTTTATTCATTTCCTGGAATTTGTTTGGTGTAAAATCCGTCCTTTAAATCGTTCATTCGCATTTGCGGAATCGTGTAAAAATACTTTTCAAAATATTCGATTTGCTCTTTATTCACGCAAGGTAAATCACCATCGCCATTTGCCCAGAAAAATTCGTTGTTTATTGGCGAATTGTATTTTAGATTTCCAAGCTTAATAGTAGTAAACGCTGTATTGTTTTTTGTGTTTTTATAAGGAAAGACAATATTTTTAAACGAGAAATTACTGATTTCCAACATAAACTTATGATTCGAAAAATGATTTAAATTAACCGGTAAAAATAGAACGATAATAGTTGGAATGAGTGATATAATTAGTAACGCCTGAATCATTTTTTTGTTTTGTAGCACGCAAATAAGACAAAACAAAGAAAAGAACAATATGAAATTCATGAAAAATCGATATTGTGGCGATGTTACAAAAAGCAATAATAATTGCAAAACCATTATGAAATACAAAGTCCATATTGCTTTTTTATTTTGAAACTTAAAAATAAAATACGGAACAATTAGAATCAATAGAATACCAATTTTATTAAATAAGCCATTTAGTTTAGGCATTGATATCCATTGTAAAAACAAGTCATAATTTGACATTAAACTATATTGTTCGGCGGTGATAAAAAAGCCGTAATATTTGATCTGATCATAATAAAAACCTTCTATCGAATCAGGAATTGCATAACTTGCTGTAAGTGAAGTGAAAATCTTGGAAGGGAAAATAGGAGATCCGCAGATAATCATATTTTTTATTACAAAAACCGATAATACAAGCGTCGCTAATAAAAATGGTTTTAGAAGTTGTCTGGATAAAGTCTTAAAATGAAGCGCCAATAAAATTACTGGAAATATTGCAAAAGTTAATGTCGTGTTTTTGATGTAAAGCAAAAAAAGAACTAAAATCACGATTAGATTAAATATTTCCGGAGTTGTTTTTTTGAAATTTTCTAAGAAATAAAAGAAGAAAATAAAAGAGAAAACATAAACTGGAATATCTGGTGAAGGCGCGCTGATAAATTGGAAAAAGAAAATATTGAAAATTGGAAATAATCCAATAATCAGATAGCTTTTATTGTCATTTTTATAATACTCATTTAGTTTTTGAATGGAAAAAATGTTCCCTAAAAGCAGACAAAAACCACTTAAATCATTGAAGTTTTTATATAAAAAAGAAAAATTAAAAACACTTTGAGTAATATGCCAGCCGCTGGTTTGTCCTAAAAACAAATGCAGATTTACAAGACCTTTTACAAAGCCATATTCATTAAGCCATTTTATGGTTTGAATGTAATAAGATTCATTGTCAATTACGAATGGAACCGAAGCACATTGTGCAACAATTAATATCGAAATTAAAATCAAAACAATTTTTAAAGACTTTTGTAATTGCTTGAATTCAAATATAAATGATTTGTAAATTTCAAAAATAGGATTGCGAAACAAAACTATCAAGAGAATATTCAGAAATAACAAAAACACATGAAATTCAATGTTTATCCGACCAAAAATTGCCCAAATTGATGCCAGAATAGTTGCTGAGAATAATCCCAATATGGATGTAACAACAAAATTTCGATTTTTTAACCGAAGTACTTTGTCTGTTAAAAAACCTAAATTAATAGTGGTGAACAGGATATAAATCCAACTAATGAAAATTAAAATCATTAAGCAAGGATTTGTCCGTCAGACATTACCAATTTTCTATCGGCCATATTTGCAAGTTCTTCGTTGTGGGTTACGATGACAAAAGTCTGTCCAAATTCGTCACGAAGCTGAAAGAACAATTGATGTAAATTTTCGGCAGAATGTGTATCGAGATTCCCGGAAGGTTCATCGGCAAAAATAACGTCCGGTTTATTAATTAAAGCCCTTGCAACGGCAACACGTTGTTGTTCTCCGCCCGAAAGTTCATTTGGTTTATGATCAATTCGGTGTGATAATCCTAAAAAGGTCAATAGTTTTTTAGCTTCAGCTTCGGTTTCTGAAGGTTTTTTTCCGGCAATATAAGCGGGAATACAAACATTTTCTAAAGCTGTAAACTCAGGCAAAAGCTGATGAAACTGAAAAATGAAACCAAGATTTAAATTTCGGAATTTTGATAATGTTTTATCATTAAGTCCCAGAACATTTTGACCATTTATAGTCAAAGAACTATCTGTGTCAGCTTTCGAAGGTTTATCAAGTGTGCCTAAAATATGTAATAAAGTCGTTTTTCCGGCACCAGAAGCGCCAACGATAGAAACAATTTCTCCTTTTTTAATATGCAAATCAACTCCTTTAAGAACTTCAAGTTGGTCGTAGAATTTATGTATATTTTTTGCGTGTATCATTTTGAAACTGTTTCTACAAAGAAACAAAGATTCTCCCGATATAAAAATGAGTTGTAACAGAAATTTAAGAAGAGATTGATATAAATGATTATTAGGTTTTTTATTTTACATTTATAATAAACTATATAAAGAATGAAATTAAAATTTGGAATTCTGGGATTGGCAATAGTTGTACTTGCAATTTTTGTAAATGCAAAACTATATACTCAAGATCAATTTGTGGTGTATAAAGTAGATCTTAAAAAACAAGATTTAAAATTGTATTGGAAAAATGAAGCCGGACAAAATTTTGGAAGTATTCTAAATTTGAAAAATTGGACAGAAAAAAATAATTCATCACTAAGTTTTGCGATGAATGGCGGAATGTATAAAAAAGATAATTCGCCACAAGGACTTTATATCGAAAAGAAGAAAGTTTTATCTCCATTAGACACGACTAAAGCCGAAGGAAATTTTTATTTAAAACCTAACGGAGTATTTTATTTAACAACCGGGAAAACGGCAGAAATTTCCACAACTGAAAAATTTAAAAATAACGGAAAAATAGAATATGCAACGCAATCCGGACCAATGTTGGTTATTGATGGTGAAATTCATCCTGATTTTAAGAAAGGTTCAACTAATTTAAATATTAGAAATGGAGTAGGTATTTTGCCGGATGGAAAAGTAGTATTTGTGCTTTCTAAAAAAGAGATCAATTTCTATGATTTTGCTAATTATTTTAAAAGTTTGAGATGTAAAAATGCCTTGTATCTCGATGGATTTGTGTCAAGAGCTTATGTTCCGTCGGAAGATTGGATTCAGACTGACGGAAATTTTGGCGTATTATTTGCAGTAAGTGAGAAAAAGAAAAAGTAAATTAATTAGAGTTAATGTGTTAATCATGTTGGAATTACACAAGAAAAACATTTTTAGAAATAAATTACTTTGATTAATTCTTTTTAAATTCGAATAATATCTAAATACAAGAAGATGCAAGATTTAGGAATAACAAGTGAGGAAAGAACCAGAAAACTAATTCTAGGTTTACTTTTGGATGGAATAGGAATGTTAACTTATTCTGTTTTTGGATTTGCAGAATTTGGAGATATAATTTGGGCGCCAATTGCGGCTTTTATTATGACCAGAATGTATAAAGGTCGAGTAGGGAAAGTGGCAGGTATTTTGACTTTTGTTGAAGAGATATTACCTTTTACAGATATAATTCCGTCGTTTACATTAACGTGGATTTATACGTATTACTTTCAGAAATCTGGTAGAGATATTTAGTTTTTGAAAAGAAATCCGAGTCCCATATTTTTAAGCATTTTCTTTTCGAAATTCCAAAAGAAACGGAATTGTCCAAAAATGCTTCCTATTATAACTAGTAAAACCTGATAAATAGGGAAAATAATCAATAAACGAATTAAAGTAAACCAACCGCCAAAGTCTTCTTTGGTAATGCCAAGCCATACACAAAAAGGTTTAGACAAATACGCAGATGCCGATCCAGTAATGGCAAAAACGATAAGAATGATAATGGCTTGTACATTTGAGGTAATTCCCCAACGTTTCTTTAATCTATTCATGCTTTATTTATAACAATTACAAATATAGCAAGATTATCGCATTGGAACGTAACCGGCGAGCTTTTGTTTGTATGTATTTTGAAAATAAATCATATAATTATAAATCAAGTAATTTACTTCATATCCGTAATGAATTTCAGGTCGGTAATCAATGGTCATTTCGTATAAATTTGGATTGTAACGTTGTGGTTGTAAAGCTCTGATATTCCATTCCGTTACATACAGCCTATTTTTAATTTCAAGATAAGATAACGAATAATAATTTCTTGGAAGTGCTGTTGAAGCCAGCCACGTGCTAAAACCATTGTCAATAATAATAACTTCGTATTCAAGAGAATCATTCGCAATTCGTACAGTATCATTTACAGCAACTTTTGGAGTTGCTACAGGATTTGTTGCGCTAATATTTTTTGATGCAGTTGAACAAGCAATTATCGTAAACAGAAGAACTAATATGGAAAAGCATTTTTTCATGACTTTTATTTTCAATACTTTAAAATTACAATTAAATTTCAGAATAGGCTGTTAAGATTGTTATAATCTAATTTTTCGAGGTTTAAAATTCGACAATAAAAAAGCCATTTGCAGAAGCAAACAGCCTTTAATATTTTGCAGTATTCTAAAAAGCTTAGAGACTTAGAGCCTCAGAAACTCAGAACCTTTTATTTACTTCCAAACAATTTTCCAATAAATCCGGCTATTCCACCTTTTGTTTTTGTTACTACAAGAACATCGGCTACATCTACTTTTCCGTCAGCATTTTGATCTAAACCAAATTGCATTCCGTATTTAGAAATCGTATCCATAATTCCCGAGGCTTGTCCGCCATTTCCTGAGATAGCACCAATAATATCCGAAATATTGAAACTGCTGTCGTTAGGATCTTTGGCTTTGTTTACTAATGAACCTAAAATCTGCGGAATCATGCTTGCTGCAACACCAGAAGAAGCCTCGCTGCTTAATCCAAATTTTTCTCCAAGATTTCCTGTCACTTGTTGTGTTATTTTTTGCACAACCGGATTAGAACTGTCTATCGATGATGTTCCGCTAAATAAACTTGCAAGTTGTTCACCACCACCTTCTGAGGCGATTTTTTGCAATCCTGCAAAAATTGAAGAACTCGTTTCGCTTATTACAGCTTCATTGTGCTCATTTGGGATAGCAGAATTGTTTACTACGGCATCGCCTCCGTATTGTTGTACTAATTGTGTTAATTGTTCAAACATGATTTTTAGATTTAGATTAAACGACAAAATTACAAAAAAAAGAAAGGGATTTACTACAAAATTGTAGTAAATCCCTCTAAAGTTAATCTATTTTTTAATTACTTAGCTCAACAAAGTAATAATTTGTGAAGCTAATTCTGTTCCAATTCTGTCTTGTGCTTCTCCAGTTGCAGCTCCAATGTGTGGAGTCAATGAAATTTTAGTGTGCATTAAGATTGCCATTTCAGGTTTTGGTTCGCTTTCGAAAACATCTAAACCAGCAAAAGCAACTTTTCCTGAGTCTAAAGCTTTTACTAAAGCAACTTCGTCAATAACACCACCACGAGCACAGTTTACGATTCCAACACCATCTTTCATGATCGCCAATTCTTTCTCTCCAATGATGTAACCATCCTGAGCAGGAACGTGCAATGTAATGAAATCAGCTTCTTTAAATAAAGATTCTAGTGATTGAGAAACAATTGTAGTTGTGATAGATTGTCCGTCAAAAAACTCAACTTTTACATCTACAGACGGAATAAAACTATCTGCAGCGATAACTTTCATACCTAAACCAAGAGCCATTTTTGCAGTAGCTTGTCCAATACGACCAATACCAACAATACCTAAAGTTTTACCTCTTAATTCAGTTCCGTTTGCGTAAGCTTTTTTCAAACCATCAAAGTTTGAATCCCCTTCAAGAGGCATATTTCTGTTAGAATCATGCAAGAAACGAACACCAGAAAACAAGTGACCAAAAACCAATTCAGCAACAGATTCTGATGATGAAGCCGGAGTATTAATTACATGAATTCCTTTGCTTTTTGCGTATTCAACATCGATATTATCCATACCAACACCACCGCGACCAATAATTTTTAATCCTGGGCAAGCATCGATAATATCTTTACGTACTTTAGTTGCAGAACGCACTAAAACAACGTCAACATTATTTTCATTCACAAAATTAGCTACTTGTTCCTGAGCTACTTTTGTAGTTATAACTTCAAATCCACCTTTTTCTAAGGCTAGAATTCCACTTTTAGAAATTCCGTCATTTGCTAATACTTTCATTATAGTTTATGTGTTTATTTGTTTAATCGGTTAATCGTATAGATTAGATGATAAACATATATTATAATTTTTTCTTTTTTTGTTTTGGAGCTAATCCCGCTATTCGTTCCAATCTTTTATTTTTTTAAAGAAAAAAAATAAAAGGATTTCCACTTCTATCGGGGCTAGGATTTTAGGATTCAATTCAAGTTTTCGATTAAACAGTTAAACAAATTAACGATTAACCGAAAAAAAATTAAACTTTAGTTTCTAAAGCTTTCATTACATCAACCAATACCTGAACACTTTCGATAGGCATTGCGTTGTAAATAGAAGCTCTGTAACCACCAACAGAACGGTGTCCAGGCAATCCAGAAATTCCGGCTGCTTTCCATAAAGCGTCGAATGTTTCTGTATGATCAGCGTTGTTTAATAAGAAAGTAACATTCATTTTAGAACGATCTTCAACCGCTGCAGCACCTTTGAATAATGGGTTTCTGTCGATTTCAGCATAAAGTAAATCAGCTTTTGCATCGTTTAATTTCTCAACAGCAGCAACTCCGCCTTTAGCTTTAATCCATTGTAAAGTCAATAACGAAACATAAACAGCAAAAACAGGAGGAGTATTGTACATACTTTCTGCTTTAATATGTTTAGCGTAATCTAACATACTTGGAATTGTTCTTCCTGATTTCTCTAGGATTTCTTCTTTAACAACTACCAAAGTAGTTCCTGCAGGACCCATATTTTTTTGAGCTCCGGCGTAGATTAAGTCAAATTTAGAAAAATCTAAATTGCGGGAAAAAATATCAGAACTCATATCGCAAACAACAGGAATATTTGTTGCTGGAAAATCTTTCATTTGAGTTCCAAAAATAGTATTGTTACTAGTGCAGTGAAAATAATCAGCATCACTAGGAATTGTATAACCTTTTGGAATATGGTTGTAATTTTCTTCTTTTGAAGAAGCTACAACAACAGTTTCTCCAAAGTTTTTTGCTTCTTTTATAGCAGCAGTTGCCCAGGTTCCGGTATCTAAATAAGCGGCTTTTCCGCCTTCTTTCAATAAATTATAAGGAGCCATTAAGAATGCTGTACTTGCACCACCTTGTAAAAATAAGGCTTGATATCCTTTTCCTTCAAGGCCTAATAATTCTAAAGCAAGGGATCGAGCTTCGTCCATAACTGCAACGAAATCTTTGCTTCGGTGCGAAATTTCCAGAATAGAAAGTCCTGAATCATTAAAATCTAAAATTGCTTTTGATGCTTTCTCAAAAACTTCTTGAGGTAAGATACTTGGTCCTGCGCTGTAGTTGTGTTTTTTCATGGTTGTTGTTAATAGTCGAAAATTTTAAAGACGCAAATTTCGGCAATAGGAGCTGAAAAAGCGATAAATTATTCGAAATAATTGAACATTTTTTTACTTTGTTGTTAACAAAAACGTTATAGTATCTACGTTATCTGCATAATCCCACAAATGAGGATTTTGGGTTTGACCAAAAGAGGTGCTGTTTTTTACTAAATCATTGCTCACGATGCACTGAATTTGTTCAGCATCAGCTTCAAGACGCGTTTGTAAATCCTCGATATTTTCGTAGAATTCATAAAAAACGCTCGAAATAGGCGAGGCATAGCTAGAATCTTCTTTAATAGTTAGAAAACCATTGTCTAATAATTTGAAATTACTCATTAAGAATACAGCTTTATTATAATCATAATTATTAGCGTATTTCTCATAATGAATAACGTCCTGATATTTGAAAATTGCTTCAAAAAAAGCATCAAATGAATAGCCTTTTGGAACAAAAAGTTTTGAAACGTTACGACATCCTAAACCAAAATATCTAAAAATATCTTCGCCTAAATTTTCTAAATCTTCTTTAGTTTCTTTTCCGTTTAAAACGGCAGCCGAATTTCTGTTTTTTCGAATAATCGAAGGTTTATCTTTAAAGTAATATTCAAAATAACGGGCTGTATTATTGCTTCCTGTGGCAATTACGGTGTCGAAATTTTCCAGTTTGCCTTCCACGAAAGTGACTTTATCTTTTAAACTTTCATCAACAGCAATTAAATACTTGGCTAAAAATGGTAATAAATGCTGATCGTTTGAAGATGTTTTTATTAAAGCTTTATTTCCCGTTATCAAAACGGATAGGAAATCGTGAAATCCTACTAACGGGATATTTCCAGCCAATATTAAAGCGACTGTTTTTTCTTTTTTGTCTTCCTGAGAAAATTCAGTTGCATATTTTGAAAGCCATTTGTCAATGTTTTCTTCTGTTAAAGCGTCTGCCCATGATTTTATGGCAAAATACACTTGTTCAGGTGTATACCAACCATTATGAGATTGTGATAAATGTATCAGCTTTTCGAAATCATCAAAAAATAAATCGTTATGTAAAACATCCGATTTTTTAATTGTATCCTTTTCAGAGAATTGTTTTAAGAATTTCCCTAATTCAACAAAAACACTTTTTTTTGTTTCTAATGTCATAATGTTTGTTTATGAAGAGTTTTGATTGTAATTTTGCACAAAAATAAGCTATATTAAGTTATAAGACAAAGCAGAATAAAATCTTCGTATTATTATTTCTCAACTTCTAACTTTTAACTCGTAACCAAGAACAAAATGGCAATAATTATAACTGACGAATGCATAAACTGTGGGGCTTGTGAACCGGAATGCCCAAATACAGCAATTTATGAAGGAGCTGACGATTGGAGATATAAAGACGGAACAAAACTTTCTGGAAAAATAATTTTACCTGACGGAACTGAGGTTGATGCTGAAGATGCTCAAACTCCAATTTCTGACGAAGTATATTACATCGTTCCAGGAAAATGTACAGAATGTAAAGGTTTTCATGATGAACCACAATGTGCAGCTGTTTGTCCAGTAGATTGTTGTGTGCCAGATGATAATCACGTAGAAGATGAAGAAACCTTGTTGAATAGACAAGCGTTTTTGCACGGTGAATAACAGAAAATTTATTAAGAAGAATGCAAAAAGTATCGCTTTTCTTCTTGTTTATATTGTGTTTATTTACTTGAAAGTTACTAATCTTGACAATTATTATTTTTATGATGGAAAAGTAACAGGATTATATAAAGTAGTTAAAGATTATTCTTCAGGAGATCATGGTTCAGTATTAATTGGTAGAGAAATTCCTGAAATTGAGTATTATATAAACAATGATACAATAAAATGCGATCAGGGAGATTTAAGATTAATTACTAATTTTAAATTAAACGAAAAAATTACAGTTCTGGTTGATAAGGAAAATAAGTATAAAACTAAAATTTACAGTTTGTTTTATTATTGGATTGATTTTAATGAATTAATTCTTTTTTTATTTGCCTTTCTATTTGTCTTTGGATATATTAAGATCTTCATATAAATAAGTAAAAATCCTGAGTTCTGACACTCAGGATTTTTTTTGTCGCTTTTTTAATATAATTTTTTTGTATAATACTGGTATTTAATGTTTTATTTTAGTTAATTTGATGATAATTTTCTAATGCTTCATTGTTTTTGATCGGGAAATTTAATAATAGCTTATGAAAAAACTGATACTTTTATTTGTTTTATGTTTTAATATCGGCGTCTTTGCTCAGAAAGTTGAGTATTCAATTGTTGTAAAAGATATTGAAACACAATTACCTATAGAAAATGCTGCCGTGCTTATCATGAAAACGAAACAAACGTTGATAAGTAATCACGATGGTAAAGTAACTTTTATGCTAAGCGGAGCTTCGAATATTCAGGTTTCCGAAACAAATTACGAAAAAGTAACACTTCGATGGGGAGCTTTAAAACCAGATATGTTTGTAGTTTATCTAAAAAGCAACAACAATAAACTGGATGAAATTGTGGTTTCAAAAGAAAAACCATTTAAAACTCTGAGTAAAATTGTTTCAAATTCAAGGCAAAAATTAGCAGATTCATACCGACTTAAAGTTTATGTAAGAGAGTTTTTTATGCTTGACAATAAATATTCTTACTATAATGATGGTTTGGTTAATTTTCAATTTGTTGCACGCCAAAAAAAGGTGAATACAACTTTGTTGGTGGAACAAAATAGATCTTACGGTTTATTGGAAACAGATGTAAGTGCTGATTTAAAAGGATATAATTTGAATAATATAATGGAGAATTATTCTAATTTTAAGTATTTCGATCCTTTGTTGGACCCGAAAACAAAAAAGGAATATGATTTTATAACAAAAGGACATCCCAAAAACAAGAATTATTATGTCATGACGGCTACACCTTTGAATAAATCAAAAAAAGCTATTGACAGTTTTGAAATTACTTATGATCCCGAGAAAAAATTAATTATTGAATTTACAATTGCTATTGCTCCTGGAAATATTCCAGAAACAGAAGAAAAACCAAGTATTGGTTCTAAACATATTACGAGATCTTTTGTAAAAGTTAATTACAGAGCAGAGGGCTTAGATTATTATTTGCTGAGTTCTAATGAAGAAATAGCGTATGATTTGATATTGAAAGATAAAGTCAAAAACATTCAGGTTAGGAATAATTTTGTAACCACAAATTTCAATAGAAACAATTTTACTTATAGCGAAAGTGATGTTTTTAAAGAGAAATCACTATTTAATAAAAAGAATAAAATTCTAACCAATTATTGGGATATTTCAGGATTTGTTGCTACTGATGAAGAAAAAGCAATTGTAATTTCGCTGGAATTTAAGATGTAATTTTTTTAATTGTTAATTGTGAATTGTTAATTGTGAAATGTCTTAATATAAAAATCCTGAGTTTTTAGCTCAGGATTTTTTTATTCTCTTGTCAGATTGAGCAAAGTCTGAGAATTGCGCAGAAAGACGCAATTATGTTAGAAATTATCAATCAATAGTTTATTAAACTCTACAATTTGTGCCTTTAGGCACTAAATATTGGTAGAAAACAGTAATCGTTATAGATTTAGCGTGCCGTAGGTACGCAATAGTTATCGTTTTGTTGCGTACCTACGGCACGCTTACGTATTTCTAATCTACAAAAACTACCAATATTTAGTGCTTAACAGCACATTTCAATTCTTATTTGTATTAGAAATTAAATCCAAGTCTTGCATAGTAGTAAGCTCCGCTGAAACCCATTTGTACAGCGTCCCAATATCCACCAGCTTCAGTATTGCCTTGTTCATCTTGTTTAGTAGGATAAACGTTGAATAAGTTGTTGCTTCCAATACTTACTTTTAGGCTTTTACTTAATTTATAACCTAGCGTTACATCAGTTACCAATCTTGGATTGTAAACATCATCTTCGTCTGCATAATCAACCAAAACTACTTTACTAAAACGTGTAAAAGCTAAACCTGCATCAAATTTATGTATTGAATAATTTAAGTTCAAACCAAATTTACTGTCTGGAGCAGAAGCTAATAAAAATGCTTTTTCACGTTTTCCGAAGAAAATATCGCCTGGCAAAGTGCCATTTTTTACATTATCAATTTTCATATCGTTAATGTTTCCAACTAATGTTGCTCCAAATTGTCCAAAGTCAAATGATTTTTTCCAAGAGAAAACTAAGTCCAAACCATGTGTGCTTGTATCTACACCATTTGCAAAAAACTGAGCTTTATCAACTCCTAAATTCAATGGTTTTGCATCAAAATATCCGGTAAGAACGATACGATCTTTTACTTTAATATAATATCCATCAACAGTTGCTGTGAAATCTCCAAAAGTTGCTGTGAAACCCAAAGAAGCATTTACAGCTTTCTCTTCGTTTAACTTTTGAATTCCGAAAGCTCTCGTAACCGGACTATCATTTGGAGCCAAAAGTACTTCGGTTGCTCCGCCGGCATTGAAATTTGTAAAACGTAAATTATAATAAACCTGTGCTAATGATGGCGCACGGAAACCTGTACTTACAGAACCTCTTAGATTAATATGATCTGTAATTTTAAGTCTTGAAGCTAATTTTCCGTTTAGAGTACTTCCAAAATCACTGTAATTTTCAAAACGAACGGCTCCGCTTACCATTAAAGATTCCGTTACATCTAACTCAGCATCCGTATATAAAGAGAAGTTTGTACGGCTTTCATTTACGACATTCGCAGGGCTATATCCTGGGAATCCCTGAGAACTTCCCGGTCTTGGAATAGTTGGTGAAGAGGTTGGATCTGTAGGATCATAATCAGGATTCGGGATTGTTGGCGGACTCTGAGTCGTTGGATCTGTGATTGGTTTTCCGTTAGTATCATAAGTAGTATATGAACCTTCTTCACCAGCAAAGATTTCGAATTTTTCCACTCTGAATTCTGTTCCAAAAGCAATATTGAAACCTTTTAAAACATCAGGATAATTTTTAGAAATATCAAAATTAGTTGTGTTTTGAAGTAAACTATGTCCACCAGCATCAAATTGAAGAGGAGATTTGTCTAAAAGAGAAGCATTTATTGTTCCTTTTATATCATAATGAAATTTATTTTTTCCGAAAGTATTACTTAAATCCATTTTCCATCCGCCAGAAGTTTCTGTTCTAATTCCTGCTGCGATAGAATTGTCATTGATTTTTGAAGTAATTCTTGGAGTATATCCACCAGGATAAACAGATTCTACAACTCTTTCACCATCATTTCTGGTAAAAGCATATGCATCGGTATTTCTAACGCTGCTTCCGCCAAAAGCATAAAATTCTGTTTTATCAGCAATTGGAACAGCAAGATTTCCAAAGAAATTCAATCCATTGATTTGTGCGTCACCAAAACCTTTTCTGAAATCATAACCAGGTCTTAAAGTTTTTTCTTTATTGATAAATTCCCCTGTAAAATTAACGTAACCGCCTTTGCTGCCTAATGCAACTCCATAATTGGCAGCCACTTTTACAGATTGACCATCAAGTGATTTGTCTTTTCCGTAAGAGTTTCCATTTCCTTTTGTGTCCAATCTATAACCTTTAGTATTTGGTGTTCCCGGTAAAAAGTCTCCTTTTGCATCTGTATTAAAAGCTCCGTAAGTAACAGATCCTGTTAACTCATTAACATTATCTGCAGTTACAATATTGATAACACCTGCAATAGCATCAGAACCGTATTGTGCAGCGGCACCGTCTCTCAAAATTTCAATTCTTTTGATAGAAGCAACCGGAATAGCATTCAAATCCGTTCCAGTATTTCCACGTCCGCGAGTACCAAATAAGTTGATAAGAGACGATTGATGTCTTCTTTTTCCGTTAATTAAAACCAAAGTCTGGTCAGGTCCCATACCTCTTAAAGAAGCAGGATCGACGTGGTCAGCACCATCAGATCCGGATTGTTTGTTGGCATTAAAAGAAGGAGCAACATATTGCAGTAGCTGATTGATTTCTATTTTCCCGCTTTGAGTTGTTACATCTTTAACATTAATGACATCAATTGGAACTGCGGAATTTACAACCGTCCTTTTGGTATTTCTCGATCCAACGACAACTACGTCACTTAAAATTTGACCGCCGTTTTGATCTAATACAATGCTAACATCGCCACTTGTAGCTTGTTTTTCAACAGTAGTATATCCAATATAACTGAAAATTAAAGTAGCGCCATCTTTAACTTTTATTCTGTAACTACCTTCAAAATCAGTTGATACGCCGTTGGTAGTTCCTTTTTCAAGAATGTTAACGCCGGGTAAAGGCGCGCCTGCTTTGTCTTTTACAACTCCCGAAATTTCTTTTTGTGCAAAAAGAAACACTGTGTTTAATAGAAATAATAATAATGCAATCTTTCTCATGGTTGTGTGAGTTTGGTTTATTTTTTCGTTTTGATCGTTGTTAAATGTAGTATTTTTTAACAAAATATTAGCAAAAAGTTTAATTATTTTATTAGTTGTGCTTTAAAATATATTAATCGTCATTTTTACTTCACTTACGAGCTATTAAATCTTATATTTGCAAAATTTTAAAGCCAAAAAATATCATTTCGGCAGAAACAAAAAATTAAAACATAAATTATAGATCATTAAAGTAAGCGCCTATATATTAAGGTAGAAGCATTACTGATAAGACCTGAGAAATTCAGGATCAAATAAAAAATAAATAGAAACAACAGATGAAAGCAGGAATTGTAGGATTACCAAATGTTGGAAAATCAACATTATTTAATTGTTTATCTAATGCAAAAGCGCAAAGTGCGAACTTTCCGTTTTGTACAATCGAACCTAATATTGGTGTTGTAAACGTTCCGGATCCAAGAATCAACAAATTAGAAGAATTGGTGAAACCAGAGCGCGTACAAATGGCAACAGTTGATATTGTTGATATCGCAGGTTTGGTAAAAGGTGCAAGTAAAGGTGAAGGTCTTGGAAACCAATTTTTAGGAAACATTAGAGAGTGTAATGCTATTATTCACGTTTTACGTTGTTTTGATAACGATAATATCGTTCACGTTGACGGAAATGTAAATCCAATTCGTGACAAAGAAACGATCGATATCGAGTTACAATTAAAAGATTTAGAAACTGTTGAAAAACGTTTAGAGAAAGTAAATCGTGCTGCTAAAACAGGAAATAAAGAAGCACAAACTGAAAAAGCACTTTTAGACAGAATCAGAGAAGCATTATTACAAGCTAAATCTGCTCGTACAATTACTCCTCAAGGTAATGACGAAGAAGTTTTAATGGAATCTTTTCAATTAATTACTGCAAAACCAGTATTATACGTTTGTAATGTTGACGAAAATTCAGCAGTAAACGGAAACAAATATGTAGATCAGGTTCGTGAATTAGTAAAAGACGAAGATGCTGAAGTAATTATCCTTTCAGTAGGAGCTGAGGCTGATATTACAGAATTAGAAAGCTACGAAGAGCGCCAGGTTTTCCTAGAAGATATGGGATTAACAGAGCCAGGAGCATCAGTTTTAATTCGTGCAGCTTACAAATTATTAAAACAACAAACTTACTTTACTGCAGGTGTAAAAGAAGTTCGTGCCTGGACAATCAACATTGGAGCAACTGCGCCACAAGCAGCAGGAGTTATCCACACTGATTTCGAAAAAGGATTCATTCGTGCTGAGGTAATTTCATACGAAGATTACGTTCAATATGGTTCAGAAGCAAAAGCAAAAGAAGCAGGAAAATTCAAAGTAGAAGGAAAAGAATACGTAGTAAAAGATGGTGATGTAATGCATTTCCGTTTTAACGTTTAATTTTTTCTGGAGATTTTTTTAGATAAAAGAAGAAAGAATAAAGATTATAGATTAAAACTGCTGGAGAAATTCAGCAGTTTTTTTTTATGCTAAAAAAAGAAATGATATTCTTTGCATAAAGTTTGTCATTTCGAGGAACGAGAAATCACACGAGAAGCTCGACAAAAAAATCCGCATAAAACAATAAAAAAATCCGTTTAAATCCGCGTTTTCGCTTTAGCGAATCCGTATCATCCGCGTATTATTTTTCAGAAATAATTTTCAGATTTACATTTCAAGATTTTTCCTGAATTTATTTTTGGATCTGGTATAAAAACAGCTTCTTCCAGTCGCTTTTTTATCATCACAAAAAAATAAATAATAAAAAAAATCCTTTTAAATCCGCGCTTTCGCATTAGCGAATCCATATAATCCGCGGACCATCATTTTTTTGGCTTAAAAATTGGTTACAACAAAAAAGACCACTTCATTAACCTAAAACAACCAACCAAAATGCTAAAAACAACCTTCAAATTTCTAGGCTGGACAATCCTCGGAATCATTACTTTTCTTGTTCTTTATGTAATCTCCGTTTATTTAATTTCTAAAATTACTGTCAATTCTGATATTGTACAAGTTGACGAAAAAGACGCGATTCCTATTTACATACTTTCCAACGGAGTTCATACTGATATTGTGGTTCCAATTACGACTGAAATTAAAGATTGGCGAAACGAAATCCAATTCAGTCAAACACAATCAAAAGATAGTTTAATGCAATTTGTAGCTTTTGGCTGGGGCGATAAAGGATTTTATTTGCATACGCCGGAATGGTCAGATTTGAAAGCAAGTACGGCTTTAAAAGCTATTTTCGGAGTCAGTTCATCTGCAATGCATACTACGTTTTTTAAACAACTAAAAGAAGGCGAAAATTGTAAACGTATCCTGATTTCAAAAGACAACTATCAAAAGTTAGTCGCCTATATTTCAGAAAGTTTCAATAATCCCACAAATCCGGAATGGATTCAAGGTTATAGCTACGGAAAGAAAGATGCTTTTTATGAAGCAAAAGGAAGTTACAGTTTGTTTTATACTTGTAATACCTGGGCAAACTGCGCACTAAAAGCCGCCAATCAAAAAGCAAGTTTATGGACGATTTATGATAAAGGGATTTTTTGTCATTATCAATAAAAGTAGCCATGAAAAAGATAATTTTAATTCTCATTTTACTTGTTGTTTTAACTTCATGTAAAAAAGCTGATGCTCCAGCTTGCGAAGACTGTTTGGCTTTTTATTTTGAAAATCCACAACCTTATAATGATTCTGAATTAACGGGCTTTCCATCTAAATTCAGAGGATTGTATAGGAATGATGACTCAACTTTTATTAGAATTGAAGAGGATAGAATTTTAAGAGAATATTTCTATACAAATATCATTCATAAAAAGGCTTTAGATTCCTTAAAAGAGGATTATAATATTATAAATGGTAAACTGGTGATTAAAGATTTTAAAGCAGAATATAACCTAAAACCAAAAGGCGATTCAATACTTTTGACACGGAAAATGATTGATACTTTATTTAGATTTTCACTAAATCAGAAAGCAAAACGTATTAATGGTCAGTTGGTTTTAAGTAGAAAAGATTCTGTATTTTGGAATGTTCAGTTTCTTTCAATTGAAAAAAATACAATTAAGTTTAAAAATCTTTATGAAAAAGAAGATTTAAAGAAGTTAGATTCAGTTACCCAAATTAAAGGTAAAATGTTAGATTCAACTTCATATTTAATAAAACCAACGCGACGTGAGTTTAAAAATATCTTTAAAATTAAACATTTGGGAACGGATGCTGAGTATAAAAAGGTTTCAAAATAAGATTTTTGATTTGTTTTATTTTCAAGTGTAATATGTGTAGTCCCTACGGGACATTTGTGTGGGGATGATTATTTTCTACCGACATTTAATCTCTACGAGATATATTAACTAGAGGCATTGTTTTGTTATTTTTGAAATATTGTTTTACTAAATATACTCCGTTAGGAGTAACATATCGGTAGAAAATGTTCCAGAAAATCACCCCACGCAAATGTCTCGTACGGACTACACATATTACACAGATATATTAAAAATGAAATTTAAACATGGTTAAAATATAAAATTCATCTAAAATACAAGAATTCAAAATTTTTGAAAATTCCTTAAATTTGAGAGAATATCAAAAATACAGTTCATGAAAATTAAAAATATATTCTCCAAAACTTGGTTTCTTCTAAAAAATACCTTTTTAGAATTTAACGATGATAATGCAATTAAGCTGAGTGCAGCATTGGCATATTACACCATATTTGCCTTGCCGCCTTTATTAATTATTATAATCACAATTTGTGGTTTCTTTTTTGGAGAAGAAGCTGTAACAGGAGAATTGTATGGACAAATTAATGGTTTGGTAGGTAATGGCGCGGCGAGTCAAATTCAGGAAGCTATAAAAAATGTGCAGTTATCCGGCGATAATCTTTTTGCAACAGTATTTGGAATCGTTATGTTGTTAATTGGAGCATCTGGAGTTTTTGCTGAAATACAAAGTTCCATAAATTTTATTTGGGGATTACGTGCAAAACCAGACAAAGGGATTAAGAAATTTATTCAAAATCGCTTAATGTCATTCTCTATGATTGCTTCAGTAGGATTTTTAATGTTGGTCAGTCTTTTTATAAGTACAACTTTAGACTTACTGAGTTCACGTTTAAAAGTATATTTTCCAGAGAGTACTGTTTATTTATTTTATGTGGTTAACCTAGTTATTGTGCTGGCGAGTATTACAACTCTTTTTGCCATTATTTTTAGAACATTGCCTGATGGAAAAATAAGATGGAAAGATGCTTTTATAGGATCAGGAGTTACAGCTGTCCTTTTTATGATTGGTAAATTTGCCATTGGTTTTTATTTAGGTAGTTCTACGGTTGCTTCTGTGTATGGTGCGGCAGGTTCTGTTATAATAATTCTGGTTTGGGTTTATTATTCGGCAATAATTCTTTACTTTGGAGCAGAATTTACGAAAGTCTATGCTAAGTCTTATGGAGGAAAAATTTATCCAAACGAATATTCTGTAGAAATAGCAAAAGAAATTTATGAAATCGACAAACCCAAAAAAGAACCCATAGAAGAAACATTACAAAAAGAGAAACCATGAAAATAGTAGCCTTTGGAGGAAGTAACAGTCAGCATTCTATCAACAAACATTTTGCAACTTATGCAGCAAGCTTATTTGAAAATGCAGACGTCGAAGTTTTGGATTTGAATGATTTTGCAATGCCATTATTTAGTGTTGATTTAGAAAAAGAAATCGGTCAGCATGAACTTGCAAAAGCTTTTCTGAAAAAAATAGAAAGTGCTGATGTTTTAGTTATTTCTTTAGCAGAAAATAATGGAAATTATTCTGCGGCTTTTAAAAATTTGTTTGATTGGAGTTCCAGAATAACCAAAGAGGTTTTTCAGCAAAAAGCTACTTTATTATTAGCAACTTCTCCGGGACCTAGAGGAGGAGCTTCAGTTTTAGAAATTGCCAATAATGCTTTGCCAAGATATGGGGCACAAATCAAAGCGACTTATTCATTACCAACTTTCAATGCTAATTTTAATCTGGAGGAAAATAAAATCTCAAATACAGAGTTAGATAAAGAATTAAAAGACATTATTAAGTCTAGTTTTTAATCTATGATCCTAAAAAAGATTGCCTTCATATTCCTTTTCCTGAGTTTTATTTTTCCGCATTTGTCGTATTCTCAAAAATACGATGCGATTGATAATATAGTACTGAAATATCCCAAGCATTTTGGTTCTACAGAAAGTCTTGCCGAAAGAATTCAAAAAGATTTTACAACAGAACATGATAAAGCAAGAGCGATTTACAGCTGGATTGCTTTGAATATAAAATACGACTACAAAGCTTATTTAAATCCGCCAAAATCAATACGATTTAGCTACAGAAATGAAGCCGAAAAACAGAGACAAATAGAAGCATTAAAAGATAAAACGTGGCAAAAAGCATTTGATTCTCAAAAAGCGGTTTGCGAAGGTTTTACACTTTTATATCAGCGTTTAGCTACTTTAGTTGGTTTGAAAGCAGAAGTTATTCGTGGCGATTCAAAAAGATTATTGAGTGATATTGGCCGCGAAAATTTACAATCAAATCACGCCTGGAATATGGTTCAGATTGACAGAAAATGGATTTTGGTCGATGCAACCTGGGGACAAGGATATTATGACAGTAACAAAAAAGCAATGGTGAATTATTTTAATTCTGTTTATTTTGATACTGATCCCAAGTACTTTTTTGCGAAACATTTTCCTGATTCGGGAGTTTATCTGAATGAAAAATTAAACAAAGACGATTTCTTAAATGGACCTCTTATTTTTGATGCAACAATCGAAGGAAATTATGAAATTTTATCGCCTGATTCGGGAATTATAGAAGCAAATGATGGAGATAAAATTACTTTCAGAATTAAAAATATTTCAAAAGCAGATACACTTTTTTATGTGAAAAAAGGAAAAGCAACTAAAATCGAAAATCCAAGAGAAGTAAGAGGATCATTAGAATTTCAGGTTACTTATGATAAAAAAATGGGATCTTATATTACTTTCTTTTTGTATCAAAATAGTATCGCATCTTTCAAAATACTTCCAAAATAATAAAACAACTTATTAAATTTTACTTTTTACAATTTAAACCTCTTATGACACTAAGAAAAATCGTCTTTGCATTCTTTTTATTAAATATTGTTTCTATCAATCTATCTTATTCACAACAATACAGCGCGATTGATAGTCTTGTTTTGAAATATCCAAGTTTTGGAAGTACAGAAAAATTAGCCGAAAGAATAAAAAAAGATTTTACATCAGAACATGATAAAGCGCGAGCAATTTATAGTTGGATTGCTTTGAATTTGGATTATGACTTAAAAACGTATTTAAATCCGCCAGAACCAAAAACTTTTACTTCTAAGAATGAAGCAGAGAATGCCAAACAAATTCAATTAGCGCATACAAGTACAACTCAGAAAACATTTAGATCTAAAAAAGGAGTATGCGAAGGATTTTCTTTATTGTACCAGCATTTGGCTACATTATCGGGATTAAAATGTCAGGTCGTAGTTGGAGATTCTAAAAGATTATTGAATGATATTGGAAGAAAAAGATTAGGATCAAATCATGCTTGGAATACAGTTCAAATCGACGGAAAATGGATCTTAATTGATGCTACGTGGGGAAATGGGTATTTTGATGAGAAGCGTCAAGTTGTTGTAAAGAAATTTACGTCAATTTATTTTGATATGGCTCCGGAATATTTCTACATGACACATTTTCCAGAATCGTCAATGTATGCAGGTAACACCGGAAATAAAGAAGCGTTTTTAAATGGACCACTTATTTATGATGAATATGTAGATAATTCCTGCGAAATTTCAGCTCCATATTCAGGAATTGTTCATGCAAATGATGGCGATAAAATAACTTTTCAAATTAAAAATATTTCAAGAATCGAGAATCTTTATTATTTGAATAAGAAAGAAGAACATGTCAATATTGAAAACGCAAAAGAAAAAGACGGAGCATTAGAATTTCAGGTTACTTATAATAGAAAATATGGCCGATTTATAACTTTTTTTCTTTATAACCGAGCTCTTGTAGCTTTTAAAATTGTTCCTAAACAAATATAATCCAGATGTTTGTCTAAAGGATTTTCTTCTTTTATCGAATTGACGTATCTTAGCAATTACGGTTTTTGATAATTAACAGTGCCAGATTATGGAAACAACTTTCCTGAAATCAATTTTAGATAATGATTTCTACAAATTTACGATGCAGCATACTGTAATAAAACTTTTTCCAAAGGCAAGAGTTCGTTATGGTTTTATAAATAGGGGAAAACATGTTTTTCCGCCAGGATTTGCAGATTTACTTCGAAAATCTGTTGATGCAATGGCCGATTTGCGATTGACAAAAGAAGAAAAACTATATTTATCGCATCATTGTCCGTATTTAGATCCAACGTATTTCGACTTTTTACACGGATATGTTTATGATCCGTCAGAAGTTCAAATTAGTCAGGAAGGATCAGAAATAAAAGTTACTGTTGAAGGATATTGGTATCGCACGATTTTATGGGAAGTGCCTTTGATGGCTTTGATTTCGGAGCTTTTTTATAAATCCAATCATTTAATTCGCTTAAACGACGAAGCTGTAAAAGAGCTTACCAAAAACAAAATAGATAATTATAACAAACTTGGAGTTTCGATTTTAGAATTTGGTACAAGACGTCGTCATTCTTATGATGTGCATGTTTTGATAAATGATACACTACGAACATTTGGTTCAGAAAGTTTTATAGGAACCAGCAATGTACATTTTGCAATGGTTAATAATATCAGGCCTTTAGGAACTCATGCACATGAATGGTTTATGTTTCATGCGGCGCAATATGGGTTTAAAATGGCTAATTTTATGAGTCTCGAGCATTGGACGCAAGTTTATGGTGGAGATTTAGGAATTGCCTTGACGGACACTTATACGACTGAAATTTTCTTTAGTCAATTTGATAAAAAATATTCTAAACTTTTTGATGGAGTTCGTCATGATAGCGGAGATCCAATTGAGTTTGCCCAAAAAGTAATTTCACATTATACTAAAATGGGAATTGATCCGAAATCTAAAGTGATTGTTTTCTCGGATTCTTTAAATTATGATAAAGTAAAAAGTATAACCGATTTTTGTAAAGATAAAATCAAAATGTCGTTTGGTATAGGAACCAATTTTACCAATGATGTAGGTTTGCCATCTATGAATATGGTTATAAAACTAACCGAAGTTAAACTTGAAAACAGATATTGGGAAGGAGTTGTAAAACTTTCTGACGAGAAGAATAAAAACACGGGAACGCCCGAAATGATTGAATTGGCTAAAGAAGTACTGGGAATCAAATAGTATTATTTTGTTTCAAAGTTGATTTTTTATATTTTTAACGGTCGTATTATTTTAAAATCAATTTAAATAGAATTCAAAGCTGTTATAATTCGTAACAAAAAAGAAATACGCTTTCATTTTTTGACTATAAATGGTACATTAGCCAAAAATCCAATTTACTTTATGCTAGAGCAAAATCAATATACCGAAGATAATATTCGATCACTCGATTGGAAAGAACATATCCGTATGCGTCCCGGGATGTATATCGGAAAATTGGGAGATGGATCTTCGCCGGATGATGGTATTTATATTCTGTTAAAAGAGGTTTTAGACAACTGTATCGATGAGTTCGTAATGGGCTCAGGAAAAACTATTGAAGTGACTATCAAGGATAAAACGGTTTCTGTTCGTGATTACGGACGTGGAATTCCGTTAGGAAAAGTAGTCGATGTTGTTTCGAAAATGAATACCGGAGGAAAGTACGATTCTAAAGCTTTCCAGAAATCAGTAGGTTTAAATGGTGTCGGAACAAAAGCAGTAAATGCACTTTCAAATTATTTTAGAGTAGAATCTGTTCGTGATGATAAACAAAAAGGAGCAGAGTTTTCAGCAGGAAATTTAGTTTTAGAAGAAGATATAATCGACACTACGAAGCGAAAAGGAACAAAAGTTACTTTTACGCCGGATGAATCGATCTTTAAAAATTACAAATTCCGTATGGAATATGTAATTAAAATGGTTAAAAACTATTGTTACCTAAACAATGGTTTGACGATTATTTTTAATGGTGAAAAATATATTTCGGAAAATGGACTTCGTGATTTATTAGAAGAAACTATAAATGCTGAAGATCTTGAATATCCAATTATTCACTTGAAAGATCACGATATTGAGATCGCTTTAACGCACAGTAAAACGCAATATAGCGAAGAATATCACTCTTTTGTCAACGGTCAGAATACTACACAAGGAGGAACGCACTTAGCGGCTTACAGAGAAGCTATTGTAAAAACGATTCGTGAGTTTTACAACAAAAACTTTGAAGCATCTGACGTTCGTAAATCGATCGTAAGTGCGATTAGTATCAAGGTAATGGAACCGGTTTTTGAATCTCAGACCAAAACTAAATTAGGTTCTACAGATATGGGTTCTGATGATGGAACGCCACCAGTTTCTGTACGTACGTTTGTAAACGATTTTGTAAAGAATAAATTAGATAATTATTTACATAAAAATCCTCCAACAGCAGAAGCATTATTGCGTAAAATTCTGCAAGCTGAACGTGAGCGTAAAGAATTATCAGGAATTAGAAAATTAGCGACAGATCGTGCTAAAAAAGCGAATCTTCATAATAAAAAATTAAGAGATTGTCGTGCGCATCTTCCAGATACAAAGAATCCTAGAAACTTAGAAAGTACGCTTTTTATTACCGAGGGAGATTCGGCTTCCGGATCGATTACAAAGTCGCGTGATGTGAATACTCAAGCGGTTTTCAGTTTACGTGGTAAACCTTTGAATTCCTACGGAATGACAAAGAAAATTGTGTATGAAAACGAAGAATTCAATTTACTGCAAGCGGCTTTAGATATCGAAGACGGATTGGAAAAATTGCGTTATAACAATATCGTAATCGCAACCGATGCCGATGTTGATGGTATGCACATTCGTTTGTTATTGATTACGTTTTTCCTTCAGTTTTTTCCTGAGTTAATCAAAGAAGGACATTTATATATCTTGCAAACACCGCTTTTCAGGGTTCGAAATAAAAAAGAAACCATCTATTGTTATTCAGATGAAGAAAGAAAAGATGCGATCGAGAAACTAAAACCAAAACCAGAAATTACCCGATTTAAAGGTTTGGGAGAGATTTCGCCAGATGAGTTCAAAAACTTTATTGGAGAAACCATTCGACTTGATCCAATTATGATGGATAAAAATACTTCGATTGAGCAATTATTGTCTTTCTATATGGGAAAAAATACTCCGGACAGACAAGAGTTTATCATCAAGAATTTGAAGGTTGAATTGGATGCGGTTGAAGAGGAAGTTTAGAAATTTAAAATAATATATATTGCCAGACGGTCTTCAAAATAAAGTCATTTTTAAACAAGTTGCGGAGTTATTGCAAAATGCCCGACAACAGGTTTTGCGTACCGTAAATTCAACAATGACAATTACTTATTTTGAAATTGGAAGAATTATTGTTGAAGAAGAACAAAATGGGAATGATAGGGCAGAGTATGGAAAGCAGTTATTAAAAAGCCTTTCAAAGGAATTAACAAGGGAGTTTGGGAAAGGATTTTCTCTTAGAAATCTAGAACAAATAAGACAGTTCTATATGACTTATTCAAAATCTGAGTCACTGACTAGGATTTTACAAATTCAAAAAGCGCAGTCACTGACTGCGGAATTCAAATCTCAAAAAGCGCAGACACTGTCTGCGCTTTTTGAGAGACTAGATTATCAAACTTTGTCTTCATTTTTTAAGCTGACTTTCAGTCATTATATTTTTTTAATGCGAATTGATGATGAAAAGGAAAGACGTTTTTACAAAATCGAATCTGAAAAACATAATTGGAGTGTTAGAGAGTTAAAACGTCAATTTGATACGGCGCTTTATACAAGATTAGCTTTAAGTAGAGATAAGGAAGGAATTTTAAAACTTTCTGAAAAAGGTCAAATAATAGAAAAACCAAAAGATCTTATTAAAGATCCTTATATACTTGAATTTTTAGGATTACCGGAATTACATCAATATTCGGAATCTCAATTAGAACAAGAAATCATTAATAAACTAGAGCATTTTCTACTAAAATTAGGTCATGGTTTTACTTTTGTTGCAAGACAAGAAAGAATTACATTTGATGATAAACATTTTAGAATTGATCTGGTTTTTTATAATAGAATCTTAAGATGTTTTGTACTTATAGATTTGAAAATTGGCGAGTTAAAACATCAGGATTTAGGTCAAATGCAAATGTATGTCAATTATTACGACAGAGAAATGCGATTGGAAGATGAAAACAAAACCATTGGAATTGTACTGTGCCAAAATAAAAGTGAATCTGTAGTAAAATATACTTTACCAGAAAATAATGAGCAAATTTTTGCCAGTAAATATAAAACCGTTTTGCCAAGCGTTGAGGTTTTAAAACAACTCATCGAAAACAAATATTAAAATTATAATTTCGAATATAATTAAATGAAAGACGAAGAAGACGATAACATAATTCCAAACGACGACGAAAATAATTCAGAAGAAAATCAGCTTGATGAAAATCAAGAAGGGAATGATGATGAAATTATCGATGTAGATGCTAAACATTTTGAGGGGCAGCATTTTTACGAAAATACCGAAGAAGAAGGAGAAGACGTTATTACGAAAGTAACGGGCATGTACAAAGACTGGTTTTTGGATTATGCTTCGTACGTAATTCTGGAACGTGCAGTTCCGGCGATCGAAGATGGTTTTAAACCGGTTCAACGTCGTATTATGCACTCTTTGAAAGAGTTGGATGATGGCCGTTATAATAAAGTTGCCAATGTTGTAGGACACACGATGCAGTATCACCCACACGGAGATGCGAGTATTGGTGATGCTATGGTACAAATTGGTCAGAAAGATTTACTAATTGATTGCCAGGGAAACTGGGGAAATATATTAACAGGCGATGGAGCTGCGGCTTCTCGTTACATTGAGGCACGTTTATCTAAATTTGCTTTGGAGGTTTTGTATTCTCCAAAAATTACCGATTGGGGAGTTTCATACGATGGTCGTCGTGCAGAACCAAACAATCTTCCGGTAAAGTTTCCGTTGCTTTTGGCGCAAGGAGCAGAGGGAATTGCAGTTGGTCTTTCGACTAAAGTTCTTCCTCACAACTTCAATGAGCTAATTGACGCTTCGATCAAGATTCTAAAAGGAAAAGCCTTTACATTATATCCTGATTTCATGACACAAGGTATTGCCGATGTGTCCAATTATAATGACGGACTTCGTGGCGGACGTGTTCGTGTTCGTGCTAAAATTGCACAACTTGACAAGAATACCTTGGTGATTACGCAAATTCCGTTTTCGACCAATACAACGACTTTGATTGATAGTATTTTGAAAGCCAATGATAAAGGTAAAATCAAAATCAAGAAAATTGAAGACAATACAGCGGCAGATGTTGAGATTTTAATTCACCTTTTCCCGGGCGTTTCTCCAGACAAAACAATCGATGCTTTGTTTGCATTTACAGCTTGTGAAACTTCTGTAGCGCCTTTGGGTTGTGTTATCGAGGATAATAAACCTTTGTTTATTGGAGTTTCTGAAATGTTGAAAATTTCGACACACAGAACCGTTGATTTGCTTCGTCAGGAATTAGAAATTCAATTAGAAGAATTAAAAAATAAATGGCATTTCTCTACTTTAGAGAAGATCTTCATTCGTGAAGAAATGTACATTGATTTCAAATTATATTCAGATAGAGAAGCTCTTTATAAATATTTATATGACCGTTTTGAGCCGTTCAAAAAATCATTTGTCAGAGAAATTACTGATGAAGATTTACAGCGATTGACTCAAATTCCAATGATTCGTATTACGCGTTTTGACTCTGATAAAGCCGATGATTTTATTGCTAAGTTAGAAGACGAAATGAAAGAGGTTGAGTATAATTTGGAGAATCTTACTGATTTTGCCATTGCGTACTTTACTAGATTAAAAGAGAAATATGGAAAAGGTCGCGAACGTCAGACTGAACTTCGTGTTTTTGACAACGTTGAGGCTACAAAAGTAGTTTTACGTAATACAAAATTATATGTAAATCGTGACGAAGGTTTCGTAGGAACCAGTTTAAAGAAAGACGAATACGTAGGTGATTGTTCTGATATTGATGATGTTATTGTGTTTTTACGAGATGGAACATTGATGATAACAAAAGTTGATGCAAAAACATTTATCGGAAAAGATATTATACATGTTGCTGTTTTTGATAAGAGCGATAAACGTACGATTTATAACATGATGTATCGTGATGGTAAATCTGGTCCTTCTTATATCAAACGTTTCAATGTTTCGGGAGTTACTCGAGATAAAGCTTACGATTTGACTAACGGAACAAATGGTTCTCAGGTTGTTTATTTTTCGCATAATCCAAACGGAGAAGCTGAGGTTGTAACAATCTTATTGCGTCAGGTAGGAACGATTAAGAAACTAAAATTTGATATTGATTTTGCTAAATTGGCGATTAAAGGACGTGCATCAAAAGGAAATTTGGTAACGAAATATCCAATCAAGAAAATCGAGTTAAAAGAAAAAGGAATTTCTACTTTACTTCCAAGAAAAGTTTGGTTTGATGATACCGTTAAACGTTTAAATGTTGATGCCAGAGGTGAATTATTAGGTGAATTTAAACCAAGTGATAAAATCTTAGTTATTAGCCAAACAGGAAAATTAAAAGTCATTATTCCGGAATTGTCGACTCATTTTGAGGAAGATATGATTATTTTGGAAAAATGGAAACCTAAAAAACCAATTTCTGCAATTTATTACGATGGAGAAAAAGAACGTTATTTCCTAAAACGTTTCCTTGTAGAAAATGAAGGAAAAGAAGAAAGTTTTATTACAGATCATCCAAATTCTCAATTAGAAATTGTCTCAACAGATTATCGTCCGTTAGCGCAATTGGTTTTTGCAAAAGTAAAAGGAGTTCAAAAAGAAGACTTACATATCGATGTTGAAGATTTTATTGCCGTAAAAGGATTTAAAGCATTAGGAAATCAATTGACAGCAGAAAAATTAAAACAAGTTAATTTATTAGAACCATTGCCTTATGAAGAACCGGTTGAGGAAATTCCTGAAAAACCAGAACTATCAGAAGATGATGTGGTTGAAACAGAATTAGACGACGACGGCCAGATTGGTTTAGTTTTAGAATAACATAAAAATTGAAAACGCTAAGATTAATTCTTAGCGTTTTTTTATGCAAGACATTTTTTCTCAAGAGTTAAAAATCCTATAATTATACTTTTATAATTTTTAGCAGACTTATTATGGAGGATTCCAATTCTATATTTGTTTTTTAGATGTTTCTAACAAAGAAGCTCAATATAAAATCGCAAATAAAAGATTAAGAATGAAAATCAACATCCTTTTTATAATATTACTATTTTCCAGTTGTACAAAAAGTCATAATTTTAATGGACATGTATATGATTATGATACAGAGAAACCCATTCAGAATGTTGATGTTGATATCAACGGGAATAAGACCAAAACAGATAGTACTGGATATTTTTGTTTGGGAATAAACTCAAATTCGGCATACAAAATCATCTTAAAAAAAGAAGATTATGTCACGAAAAAGATATATCGTAAACCAGATTCCCTTGGGAAATTTTCGCAAAAAAGCTTAAAATATAATAGACTTTATTTATTTACAAAAGAGAGTGATTTTAGCCATAATTAAAAGGCTTTTTATTTGAACAAAGCATTTAAATTAATCTCTTTTTTCTCTTTTAATTTGCTTACGATTTTTAAAAAAGCAATTGCAGTAATATAAGCATCACCTAAAGCAGTATGTCGATCTTTTTTAGAAATATCAAATTTATCGGCAAGATCGTCTAAATTATAATGATCCTTTCGCTCAAATAAATGCGATTTAATTAAGGTTCTTTTGTATAAAATAGCAGTATCTAAACGCTGATTGGTTAATTCAGGCAAACCATTTCTCTCGAGAGCTTTATTGATCATCGTAACATCAAAAACAGTATGATGTGCAATGATTACAGAATCTCCCAAAAAAGCTAAGAATTGCTGTAAAGCTTCTAACTCAGAAGGACGCTGAATTACAAAAGCCTTTAAAATACCATGAATCTGAGCCGTAGATTTATCGTAATGATCTTGTTCAAGATAAACTTCAAAACTATTCTGAATTGAGATTATCCCGTTTTGAAGTACCAATGCACCAATACACAAAATTCGGTCATTATCGTAATCAAATCCGGTAGTTTCAGTATCTAAAACTACAAATCGAGTTTCTTCAATTGTAATATTTTCATCGAATATATCTTCTTCTTTTTTCCAAAAACTAAATAAACTCATATCTATACTACGTTTGAAATATTGAACCTTACGCTAATCAATTCCTGAAGTTCTTTTATGGTTTTAAAAGTTCTTTTTAGTTTTATCTTTTCCATTTTAGACAAAGATTCCAAAGCAATAAATTGTCCGGAATCATTATGCAAAAGTCCTTGTTTAGTTCTAAACTTCAATAAAGCTTTAAAAGAATAAGAACAAGACAAATACAGATCTCTATTATTAGGTTCTAGTTCTGCCAATTTTTCAAAACGTTCTGCAGTATTACTTATACCTTTTACAGAATGCGACAGAATCAAAACGCGAGCAGCATCAGTCAGAGGCATTAAAGCTCTTCTTTTAATGTCAAAATTATCTTTGTTGGCACCATCTTGTTCTACTAAAAACTGTCTGAAAAAGCCAGTAGGAGAAGGACTTTGCAAAGCGCCGCTCACTAAATGAACATAGAAAATAGGGTTTGCTTTAACATTCTCAAAAATATAATCAGAAAGTTGACTTGTAATTTCAGTATCACCATAAGTTACACTATAATCGAAGAAAATAAAAGATAGTAAAACTTCATTTTTCCCCGGATTTGTAATCCAATGATGTACTTTGCTTTTCCATTCATCAAGACTCATACACCATTTAGGATTCGAAGCCATCATTTCGGCAGGGCAATAATCGTAACCAATATCAAATAAACCCTTGTTTACTAAAGAAGCAAATTTCGAAAAATAGACTTTTGTTTCCTCTCTAAAAACATCAGATACATTCTCGTACACAATAGCATTATCCTGATCCGTATGCAGCATTTGCTCGCTTCGGCCTTGACTTCCAAGAGCCAGCCAGGCAAATTTTACCGGTGGCGGACTACTCATTTTTCCGAGGCAAATTTCGATAACACGCGTAGTGCAAGCTTCATTAAGTTCTGTTATAATTTTAGAAATCAAAGTCATCGGAATGTTTTGATCTAAATATCCCTGAAGCAATTGCATTATTCGGGCTCGAATAGGTTTAATTTCCTTAGGTTTTTTGGCTCTTTTTAAAGCCTTTATTAAAACGGCAGGATTATTTCCCAAAGCTACCATAACATCATGTTTAGACAAAATCCCGACAGCTTTAGTATTTATGGTTCCGTCTTTTGTCAGACATAAATAGCTAATATTACTTTTCATCATTGCCATTTGCGCTTCAGTAACCGTCATTTTTTTGGGATACGTAATAACTGGTTTTGTCATAATGGTTTCTGCCGTTGTCAGGATCGAAAAATCACCGGTTACGATTTTATTTCGTAAATCTTTATCCGTAATAATACCAATTGGCAGCATTTCGTCAACAATTAAGATGGCCCCAACCTTATTTTTATTCATGATCTTGGCAACGTCTTTGGCAGTTGTAGACGGACTGCAAGTGACAATTTTCTTCGAATATTTTATAGGCTGTAAATCAAATGAATCTCTGTTAGAATGCAAATGTTCATGAACCAAATCATCGCCATACAATTTATCTTTATGAATATCAGAATATGGATTTCGAGTATTTGAAGCGTAACTTTCGATAAGGAAATTACCAACAGTTCTATTTTCTAAGGCATAAGGTTTAAAAACAGCAATAGGAATCGCGTACAAGATGCTTTCTTCATAAGCAACAGCTTCCATGATATAATTTTCTTGTGCCAAAAGCGGACGCAATCCAAAAATATCACCTTCATCACACATGTCGAGAACATTGTTTTTCTGATTTTTTTTCAGTGCTACAGCACCTTTATGAACAACGTAAAAAGAATCATGCGTTTTATCATTTTCGGCAAATATAACGGCGTCTTTGTCTTTGTAAACAATAGAAATTTGTTCAGATAACTTTTCTAAGTCCTTTTGATGCAAAAAACTAAAAGGCGGAAAGTCTTTTAGAAAGTCAGCAACTCTATGCGAAATTGTATTTTTCATGCGTTAGATTTAGGTTCTAATGTAAGATTTAAAATAGAAATGTAAAAGAAACACTGCTAAGTTTTTTATTAAAAGGGACAAAGATGCAAAGGAGCAGAGATGCAAAGGTTTTTTCTCAATTGGGGATAAAAAAAAAGTCTCAAATTTGAGACTTTTTCTAGTTTATTCAACTTTATGAACCGTTCCGCGCTGCTTTTGATCAGAACCAACCATTCCAAATTCAAAAGTATAAGAATCTTTAGAAGTCGTTAAAATTTTCATGCTGATTGCTTTTTCCTCAGCCATATTTTTCGGATGTTTCTTCTGCAAAATATATTCACAATCACTTACCCAACGCACTGTCGAAGTATCAGTTTTTCCGTCAAAAGTTTCGATTTCAATATTGTCTTTACGTTCAAAAACAGTTGTTTTTTTGACACCATTCACTTCAAATTCAAATTTGAACTTTCCATTTTTAAAATCCTTGCAATTGTGTTCTGCATCGTAGCAAGATATTAAAGCCAAGAATGGTAATAAGAATATTATTTTTTTCATTTTAAATAAGTTGTTTTTTTAGGAGCTATTTCCCGCTGTTCCTTCCAATCTTTTGCTTTTTAAAGAAAAAAGCAAAAGGATTTTCCCTCCCATCGGGGCTAAAATGTTTGCGTTAAGCAAGCACCAATTGTGTTATTTTGATTTATTAAGTTTTAAATTTTCTGAATATAAAACTCTTTTAATTTTTTAGATTCTTTTACTTCTTCTCTAACTTCCTCTTTAGATTCGCTTTTTACTGCTTTAGGCCAGATATGAAAACCTCCTTTTGCCATCGCTTGCGCTTGTCGAAGAATGTTTGCCGAAATATCAGCAAAAAAACTCAAATCTTCAGGATTGTCCCAAAGTCCCCAAATGCCATTCTCGTCAATATCTCCAGCATAATTAATAATGTGCGTTGAATAGGTTTTGACCATTTTAAGCTTAAACTGTTCCAAATTATAAGAACCATTCCATCGAAACGGTGCAACATCATCAATTCCCGAACCGGAAATAATAGAATTTGCAAAACTCAATTCAATCGACATTTTGTGTTGGTGAGGCGAATTAGAATAACAATAAAATCCTTCCCATTCTCCGCTAGGCAAGAAATGATGTGTTTCTTTTTTGTCGTCTTTCATAATTATAGTTCTCGAATAAATATAACAATTGTTACTTCAATCTCTTCAATTCGTCATCGGTAAAGTTCTTGATTTCTTTTTCCTTGGCAAATTTTTCAGCATTATAATTTCCTGATTTATTCTTCGGAATCGATAAACTATCCCAACTGCTGTTTTTTAATTGTTTGGCATAAAAAACAATTTGCCCAACATGATAAGGATAATGTGCCAATTGACGATTAATAGCTTCTATAACCGTATGACCTTCGTTACGAATATATATAATATCAGAAAGTTGTTCCGGTTTTAAACTATTCAAAGCATCAAGAAAAACATCCCAGCCTTTGTTCCAAACTTCTGTAACTTCCTCTTTTGATTGTAAATCATTTTCAAATTCGGCATCACGATTGCGCCATTCTTTTTCACCATCAGATGTTAGAAAATCTGTCCAGCGCGACAACATATTACCCGAAATGTGCTTTATAATTGTTGCAATACTATTTGTATCATCATTAATTGCTACAAAAAGCTGTTCTGGTTCTAATTGATCCATAGCTTTTTCGCCTAACATTTTATAATATAAAAATTGCTTTTTAACGCTTTCTAAATAAGAAGTACTTGCATCCATACTTATATAATTTCGTTGAATTTACAGCTAAACAGAATTCATAGCACTTTTAAAAAAAATATTAGTGCTGAAGTTTTTTAGACAATTTTAATGTCGTATTTATCTAAAAGCCCAACAATTCCATCATTAGAAAATTGTGCTTTTTTCATCGGATTAAATTCCGGATCAATTTTGTAATTGTATGCAGTTTTAAAATTAACAGCCGACAATTGAGTATCATTAAAAATGGCTCCTTCTAAATTACAATTATCAAAAACCGAACTCGTTAAGTTGGTTCCTATAAAGGTAACTTCTCTTACGGAACAATTGATGAACTTGGTTTTCGGCATTTTTTTATTCGAAAAAATAGCATAATCCAAAGTACATTCTTCAAAATAAACCTGAAATAAGAAATCGTCACATTCGTTAAAAGCAATTCCAAGAAGTTTACAGTTTTTGAAACTAACATTCTTCAAACTTGTGCTAAACAAACTTGTCATCGAAAGATTGCAATCGATAAATTCACAGTCTAAAAAAGTATTATAAGCAAAATTACTATTGGATAAATCACAGTTTTTAAAAACACAATCTTCAAACTCACGATTGTTTATTTTTTTGTCAATATAAGCGACTTTTTCGAAGGTTTTTTGAATGTGAATTAGACTTTCCATATTAGGTTGGATAAAAAAGAGTTTTATTTGAAGATTGGATTAAATATGGTCGGGTTTACTTAAAAGACTAAGTTTAGTCATTAAATATACCTTTCATGATAATTTTCAATCCGTAGAAAATTAAAAACATAGCGCTTAAACAAGCCACAATTCCGATTCCTAAAACCAAATAATGCCAGTTTGTATGTTGATTCATAAAAGCATTATAAATTAACGAAGGCCCAATAAATAATAATGGCAATGAACCTGATAAATATTTAATTCCTTTTCCTAATAATTCTTTATTTGTTGCCATTTTTGTTTTTTGTTTGAAAGGTTTCAGGTTCTTAGAGTTTCAAGTTTCAGGTTTTTTTAGTTTCAAGTGAAAACTTTGCGATCTTATCTTTGTCAAAGTTTAAAACTTTGACAAAGATTGCTCGAGAGACTTTGCGTGCTTAGACAAAGATTGAACAATAAGCTTAGCGAACTTTGCGTAAAACCTTTGCCTCTTTGCGGTTAACTCACATCTCACCAAAACCTCTTTTATTTGTTATAATTATCAACAGCATTTCTCACGCTGCCGTATTTTTTTAATAATTCAGAAGCTTCTTCATATGAAACCGGAATTTCTCCCATAATCATTTTTACACCTCTATCAACCAATTTGACATTGCTTAACTGCATGTCAACCATTTTATTACCTTTTACTTTCCCAAGCTGAATCATTGCAGCAGTTGAGATCATATTCAGAACTAATTTTTGAGCCGTTCCTGCTTTCATTCTGGAACTTCCGGTAATAAATTCAGGTCCAACAACGACTTCAACTGGAAATTTTGCTGTAAGTGCCAAAGGACTTCCCGCATTGTTAGTAATACATCCCGTAACAATATTATTTTGATTACAGGTTTCTAAACCACCAATAACATAAGGTGTAGTTCCGGAAGCTGCAATACCAATTACGACATCATTTGGACCAATATTATTGGCTTGCAAATCAATCCAGGCTTGCGTTGCATTGTCTTCGGCATTTTCTACAGCACGGCGAATCGCAGTGTCGCCACCTGCAATAATTCCGTTTACCAAGTCAAAAGGAACTCCAAAAGTAGGAGGACATTCAGATGCATCAACAACGCCTAAACGCCCTGATGTTCCTGCGCCGATATAAAACAATCGTCCCCCTATTTTTAATTTATCAACAACCTGAGCCACTAAAGTTTCAATTTGTGGTATCGCTTTTTGGACAGCGTCAGGAACAGTTTTGTCTTCCTCGTTGATATTAATAAGCAATTCATGAACTGACATTTTTTCTAAATGTTCGTATTTTGAAGCTTGTTCTGTGGTCTTTGTAAAGGTCATTTTTTCGTATAATTACTCTTGCCCAAAATTAATCTTTTTATCACAATTTTTAGAACCTTTTTAAAAGAACTAAAATATTATATTTGAGAAATATTAAACGATAAATGGATAGATTAGTTTTTATGGATAGCGTTGCTCGCATTGCTGTTTTTGTTTCGCTGCTTTTGGCACTTTTTTTACTCACAGTAAAAACAGAGAATAAATTGGCAAACCGATTATTTGCCAGCTTTATTATTCTTTCGGCAATTGATTTCAGCGGACTTTTAGACTACACATTTCCTCAGCAATTTGTGGATTTAGAGATTTTGAGATCTACAACTTGTTTGCTCGAAATGCCTTTGATTTATCTTTATGTTTTGGCAGCTTGTTATTCAGATTTTCGATTAAAATGGAAACATTTACTTTATACGCTTCCTTTTATCGTAATGAATTTAGTTTTCATGCCCAGATTTTATTTAGAATCCGGAATTGCAAAAGAGTTGTTTATAGCAAATTATAATAAAATGTCTGAAGTGCTTTTTTTTCAGATTCTAATTGAGTTTCAGTATTGGTTTTATATTGTGACTATATTTATAATTTTAAAAAAATACAGAAAAATTTATCTCGAAAATTATACCAATCCAAGCACTTCAACCTATAATTGGCTTTTTCAAATGAATTGTGTTTTTGCAGTAATGCATTCTATTACGGCAATTAAAAATCTAATGCGTTATACAACTTCAAGAGATGCTTTTCTTTGGGGAAATGTTCTTATGGTAATAATGGCTTTGTGCGTAATTTGCTGGTTTGTAATGAAAGCACTAAATCATCCGGAGCTTTTTAGAGGAATCAATTCTAATTTGCAATTGACAAAAGACTTTTTGCCTATAGAAAATAAAGAGACAATTGAAGTAGAAATCAATCAGGATGAAGCTGTTTCGGCTCAAATTTCAGCATTGAAAAATTATATGACAGAGAAAGAACCATATCTTGATCCGTCGCTTACTATTCAGGAATTGGCGAATCAATTTAATGTTCCGGTTCGTGATTTATCCGTTTTGATTAATCATCATATGAACCAGCATTTTTTTGATTTTGTAAATGAATATCGCATTCAAAAAGCGATGGGTATTTTAAAGAATCCAGTAAAAAACAATCTGACCGTTTTAGAAATCTTATACGAAGTAGGTTTTAATTCTAAATCATCGTTCAATACTTCCTTCAAAAAACACACAAATCTCACGCCTACAGCTTATAGAAACGCTTCATAATACTAAAATTTCAAGAGCATTTTTTGTTGTGATACTTGCCTTTATGAATTCGGGTTAAAGGAACTAAAATATTATATTTGTTTAATAATCAAAAAAATTAATGAATATAGATAGTTTTTTGAGTGTTATGGGCTGGATGTCAGTTTTTGTATCACTATTACTGGCATTCTTTTTAGTCACTGTAAAAACCCAAAATAAACTGGCAAACAGATTATTTGCTTTATACTTGCTGTTTTTTGCAATTGACAATACCGGAATTTTTATAAGCGAGAGTTTCGTTAAAGCAAATTTCAATTTGGAATTTTTCAGATGGACGACTTGTGCTTTCACACTTCCTGTTTTCTACCTATATATAGTATCGGTTTGTTTTACTGATTTTCGATTAAAACCTAAGCATTTAGTTCATGCAATTCCATTTCTAATCATAAATATCGTTTTTGTATTCAGACTTTATTTTTTAAGTGATGCAGATAAAATGCAATTTTATGACCATCGAAGTCAAATGCCAGAGTTTTACAGTTTCCAGTTTATGCTGGCCTTACAAATCATAATTTATAGTATTGCAACATTTTCAGTTTTAAAAAAATATAAAGAAATATATCAGGAAAATTATACGAATCCTAAAACTTCTATTTTTAAATGGTTATTTCAAATCGCGGCAGTATTATTTACTTTATATTATTTCTCGATAGCTAAGAATGTTTTAAGATTTACTCCTTTTGAATCGTTGTGGATTTGGGCAAATGTTTTCATGCAATTTTGGGCGCTAATCGTAACGTGTTGGTTTGTGTTAAAAGCTTTGAATCATCCCGAACTTTTTAGAGGAATTGATTCAAAATTGGAATTAGCGAGAGATATTCTTCCGAAAGTAAATGTTATCGAAATAAACGATCCTAAAAACGAGATAATTTCGGCGCAAATTTCGGCACTAAAACAATATATGATCGAAAAAGAACCTTTTCTGGATCCATCGCTTACGATTCAGGAACTCTCCAATCAAATTGAAATTCCGGTTCGGGATTTATCCGTTTTGATTAATCATCATATAAATCAGCATTTTTTTGATTTTGTAAATGAATATCGTATTCAAAAAGCAATGAGTATTTTAAAAAATCCTCTAAAAAGTGATTTGACAGTTTTAGAAATTCTGTACGAAGTAGGTTTTAATTCAAAATCATCATTTAATACTTCGTTTAAAAAATATACAAATTTAACGCCTACAGCTTACCGAAACGCTTCATAATTAGCGATTTGTAAAAAGTCGTACTTCATGTCTAATAAAGTCGAACCAATTTCCTAAGTAGAAATTGGTTCGACTTTTTTTTGTCGGTCGCGTACGCAACATTTCTAAGGCAACTTTGCTTCAAATTAATCGAACAAGTTTAAAATTAGAAATTATGAAAAAAGTTAACCTCTTTATTTTTTTACTATTGCCTCTTTTTTGTTTAGCGCAAACAACCTTTAAATTAAATGGAAAAATTGCTGATGAAAAAGCTCCGGTTGCCTGGGCAGATGTTGTAATCTTAAATCAAGAAGGAAAAATTATAACAGGAACTACAACAAAAGAAGACGGAAGTTTTGAATTGATGCTAAGTAAAGGATTCTGTAAAGTAAAAATAAACCCGATTGGATATTCTGAATTTGAGAAAGATATTACGATAGAAAAAGACATCAATTTAGGTTTGATTACTTTAAAAGAAAATGTGACGAATTTGGGCGAAGTTGTTATTCAATCTAAAAGAAATATGATTGAACAAAAAACGGATCGTTTGGTTTATAATCTTGAAAATAATGTAACAAATGTTGGAGGCGATGCTTTGAGTGCGATAAATACAGCGCCGGGAGTTGCGGTACAAAATGATGTTATTAATATTTTGGGAAAAGGTGCTTCTCGTGTAATGATCGACGGAAGAATGATCGAATTAACGGGTGAAGAACTGAATAATTATCTGAAATCTATTTCGGCAAGTGATATTAAAAATATCGAAATTATCAGTAATCCTTCTTCGAAATATGAAGCTGAAGGAACTGGCGGATTAATCAATATTATTATGAAAAAAGGAGTTAGAGATTCCTGGAAAAACACAACTACAGCTTCATACGATCAAAACAAATACGGGATTTATAATTTGAGAAATAATTTCTTTTACAATAAAAACAAGTTCCGATTTTCGGCAAGTATTAACGGAAAAACGGGTTATAGTAATATTAAAGAAACGCTTGATATGTATTTTGCCGAAGGTCCTACGAAAATGGATGTAACGACAAAATATAATCAGGAAAACTTATCTGGAAAAATGGCTTTGGATTACGATCTTTCGGAAAGAACAAGTATTGGTTTTCAAATTTTAAGAGACAGAAGCAATCCGAATTTTGACTCAGATATTAGAATCAATAATTATGATGCTCAAAATCAATTAGAAAGTTACATAATCAATAAAAGCTTTTTGGACAGAAAAGTAGGCAATGAAACTTATAATCTACATTTGATTACTAAACTTGATTCTCTAAATCGTAAATTATCTTTTGATGTGGATTACTTTAATTATGATTCAAAATTTGACAGAAATTTTCTTGCGAACAATTATGATGCTGATGGAACTTTTGTTGATGTAAATCAATCGGCGCGAAATTTTTCTAATCAGAATATTGATAATTTGAGTTTCAAGGCAGATATGGATCATCCGCTTGAAGCGTTGAACTTATCTTATGGCGCAAAAGTGAGTTTTACAACCAGTAAAAGTGATGTCTTATTTTTTAATACGATTACAGGAACTCCGGTTTTAGATCCTAACCAAACGAATAAATTTAAATACACCGAATACAATCAGGCGGTTTATATTAGCGGAAATAAAAAAATCAATGAAAAATGGGATTTTCAATTGGGATTGAGATTAGAAAACACACAAACAAATGGTTTTTCGGAAACTTTAAATCAGGAAACGGTAAACAATTATTTTAAATTATTTCCAACGTGTTATGCTTCTTACAAGAGAAATGAAGATAATAATTTTAGCTTAAACTACGGAAAGAGAATCCGCAGACCAGGTTTTTCTTTATTGAATCCGTTTAGAGTTTATATCAGCAGTAATAGTTATTCTGAAGGAAATCCGTTTTTGAAACCTTCTTTTAGTGACAATTTTGAGTTTGTGCATTCTTATAAAAAAATATTGAGAACAAGTCTTTTCTTAAATTCAATTACGGATGGTTATGGCGTAATATTTACTGCAAATCCAGAAACGCTTACGCAAGTTGTGTCGAGAGATAATTATTTTAAAGGTATTAATTATGGAATTGGAGAAACGTATTCGGTAAGTTTTGCAGATTGGTGGGAAAGCGAGAACTCAATTTATTTTTTAGGATCTAATATTAAGTTTATAAAAGATATAAATGCAACTCCGGCAAATGGTTTTGAAGTCGATTTTTCTACAAACAATACATTTTCATTAGGAAAAACATCAAAATTGCAAGTAGATTTTACTTATACTTCTCCTTACAAAAGTGGTTTGTATGCAACGGGTTATGTGTCGAGTTTGAATATTGGTTATAAACAAGATCTGTTAAACAAATCATTGCAAATAGCTTTTCTATTAAATGATATTTTTAATACGTCTTACTTAAAAGATGATGTTTCGATTGTAAATGGCGTGAAACAGGTTTATAGCCAAAATGAAAGTAACCGATTTGCGCGTGTATCTGTAGTTTATAATTTTGGAAACAAAAAAATCAATGTTAACCAACGTACTTCTGGAAATGAAGAAGAGAAAAACAGAGCTAGATAATTAGATAATTTGTCAATTAGAAAATTAGATAATTCTGGAATTTTACTTTGTCTATATAGTATCCTGACAGGTTTTTTCAATCTGTTAGGTATTTTTTTAACGATAAGTTCTTGTTTTTTGCGTGAGGGATAGGAGTAGACTACCGAAGTAGTATGGATAGCCCGACCGTATCCCGGTGAGAGGGCGAATAACCGTAAAGTAAATTTGCCCTCTTATCGGGATAGGGTCACGCCCAAATTATAATAAAAATGCCAATAAAATTCCTAGAACTATCATTGAAACTTTGGCAATATTGAATTTATGTCCTTCGCTGCTTTCAAAAATAATAGTTGATGAAATATGGAATAAAATTCCAATTACGATTGCTGTTATTTGGGTATAATATTCGTTTAGAAAAGGTAAATATTCGGAGGCAATTGTGCCCAAAGGCGTCATGATTGCAAAGGTAAGCATGAACACAAAAATGGCTTTTTTGTCCAGATTTGCATTGATGAAAAAAGTGGTTAGAATCACGGCAATTGGCAAGTGATGAATCGCAATTCCTACTGCTAAATCGTGGTGATGACTTACGGGAAAACCTTCTAAAAAGGCGTGAATACACAAGCTGATAAAAAGTAACCAAGGAATTTGAGACATTTGTGCATGTCCGTGAACGTGCCCATGTTCGGCTCCTTTTGAGAAAAATTCTAATATGATCTGGAACAAAATTCCAGCCATAATAAATAAACCAATATTGTGATTGTGTGATTCGTAAACTTCCGGCAATAAATGCATTACGGTTAACGATAGTAAAAATGAACCGCTAAATGCTAATAATAATTTTAGATTGGTTTTGTTTTTAGGTTTTAAAAACAAAGCCACAATATATCCTAAAAGTACAGAAATTAAGGGTAATAAATAACTCATTTTTTATTGTTTAATCGTTTTTTAATTGTTTAATCGTTGATTTGTTTAATCGGTAAAACGGTTAAACAATTTAACGATTTACCAGTTACTTAAAAATCATGATTAATCGTTCGCTTTCTAGTTTGTGAAACTTTTTTAGTTTGTAGTCTCCAAAAATATCGAGCAGAAAAATACCGGCTTCGGCCATTAATTCTTCAAAGTCTTTTAATGTCAGGGCTTTTACTTTTTCGGTAAAATGATAGGTTTGGCCTTGATCTTCAAAGTCTATTTCTTTAAAAATATGTCCGTCTTCAACATATCTTTTAATTTTAAAATCAATTCCTTCAACGGTTTTTACTTCTTCCGGCACTAAAGTTTCGATTACCTGATTTACATTCATGAAATCAATTACGGCAAAACCATATTCAGACAAGCTTTCTTTGATTGCTTTTAGGGTTGTTAAGTTGTCGTCATCACTTTCGAAATATCCGAAACTGGTAAACAAATTAAAAATAGCATCAAATTTTTCTTCGAATGGCTCGCGCATATCGTGCACTTTAAAATGCAGGGTTTCGTTGCTGTTTTTGCTGGCTTCGGCGATACTATTTTCAGACAAATCAGCGCCTAAAACGTTAAAACCTAATTGGTTTAAGTAAATCGAATGACGTCCTTTTCCGCAAGCTAAGTCAAGTACTTTTGCTTTTTCGGGAAGGTTTAGATAATGCGTAAGATTATCCATAAAAATCTGCGCTTCTCTGTAATTTCGGTCTTTATAAAGAATGTGATAATACGGAGTATCAAACCATGATGTGAACCAGTTTTGAGTGTTACGTTCCTGATTTGGTGTTGATGAGTTTGGTGCTTCAGACATTTATTCTATTTCAATTAATTCAAAGTACCGCAAATTTAGTGTATTTTTGCCGAAAAATAACTATTTCGTGACGATACCTGAATAATCAGATGTGTGTTTGCGATCGGAGTTTTTTTTAATACAAAAATAAAGATGGAAGAAAATTTTAGAATGATTGCCAAATGTTTTTTTGGTTTTGAAGAAATATTAGAGAATGAATTGCGTGCTCTTGGCGCTCAGGATGTCGAAAAAGGAGTGAGAATGGTGAGCTTTAAAGGTGATAAAGGTTTTATGTATAAAGCCAATTTGTCTTTGCGTACTGCTCTTAAAGTTTTAAAACCTATTTACTCGTTCAGAGCCAATAATGAACAAGCTTTATACAAAGGAATTTCGGGCGTTAACTGGTCTAAATTATTAAACGCAAACCAGACTTTTGTAATTGATGCGACGGTACATTCGACTTATTTTAATCACTCAGAGTTTGTTTCTCAAAAATGTAAAGATGCAATTGTAGATCAATTTAGAGAAAGAACTGGGCAGCGTCCAAGTATTGATAAAGCGTTTCCAGATTTGAGAATTAATATTCATATTGACAAAGATCAGGTTTCGGTTGCATTAGATACTTCAGGAAATTCATTACATCAACGTGGTTACAGAACGGCAACTAATATTGCACCAATCAACGAAGTTTTGGCTGCGGGAATCTTATTATTATCGGGTTGGGAAGGACAAAGTCACTTTTTGGATCCAATGTGTGGTTCAGGAACTTTCCTTGCAGAAGCTGCGATGATTGCTTGTAATATTCCGGCAAATATCAACAGAAAAGAATTTGCATTCGAAAAATGGAAAGATTGGGATAATGATTTATTCGATCAGATTGTAAATAGTTTGATGAAAAAAACAAAAGAATTCCACTATACTATAAAAGGTTTTGATAAAGCGCCAAGTGCTGTAAATAAAGCCAAAGATAATATTAGAAATGCCAATCTAGAGGATTATGTTACAATTTCTGAAAACAACTTTTTCGATACAGAAAAAGAAGTAGAAGGAAAGCTTCATATGGTTTTTAATCCGCCTTATGATGAGCGTTTGGATATTCATATGGAAGAATTCTACAAAAATATTGGAGATACTTTAAAGAAAAGTTACCCGGGAACAAACGCTTGGTTTATTACCGCTAATCTTGAAGCCTTGAAATTTGTGGGACTAAAACCGTCAAGAAAAATCAAACTTTTTAACGCAAGCCTTGAAGCACGTTTGGTAAAATACGAAATGTACGAAGGTAGTAAGAGAACGAAATTTCAGGTTAATGAATAAAGGTACAAAGGGGCAAAGGTTCAAAGGAACAAAGAGAAATACCTTGTGATTTTGAAACTGCGTAATTTTGATTCTGAAAAAAATGATAAATCTACAGTTTAACGAATAATAAAAGAGTAAGAGGTTCAAAAGAGCAAAGCGAAAAACTTTGTTCCTTTGAACCTTTGTAACTCTGAACCTTAAAAAGAAAAAAAATGTCAAAACTACAAGTAAGAGCTTTTTTATACCAATTAGGATGTTTCGCAATTTTGTTTATTGCAGGGAGATTCGTGGTTGCAACATATACTCAATTAACAGGTCTTTGGATTCCGGTGACGGCATTTATAGTGGCGACATTGATTTCGCCTAAATTTCAGGCGGTAAGAACCAAAGATGGCGAGAAGTTGTTTATGAAATGGATTTTTATAAAAGGAATTAGAGAAATAGGGTAACTAAAAAAATGATTTTTGTATGAAGATAATTGGACTTATAGGCGGAATTAGCTGGGTTTCTACAGCAGATTATTACAAACTTATAAATGAAGGTGTCAACGAGAAAATGGGAGGACTTAACTTCTCAGAATGTTTGATTTATTCGTTCAATTATGCCGAAATCAAAAAGAATAATGATGCCAATGATTGGGATCGTACTTTTGAAATGCTTTTTAAAGGTTGTCAATTCTTAAAATCGGGTGGAGCAGAAGCAATTGTTTTATGCGCCAATACAATGCATCTTATTGCTGATAAATTGGAAGCAGCAATTGATTTGCCTGTTATTCATATCGCAACAGAAACTGCTATTGAAATTGAGAAGCAAAATCTTAAAAAAGTAGCATTATTGGGAACTAAGTTTACAATGGAACTTGATTTTTTTAAAAACAAATTAATCAATAAAGGCATTGAAGCAATTATTCCGGAAAATAGTGACGATAGAGATTTTCTTCACACTGCAATCTTCGAAGAGTTAGGAAAAGGTATTGTTACCGATGAAACTAAAAAACGTATTCTGAGGATTTCAAATGAATTAATAGAAAATGGTGCAGAAGGAATTATTCTGGGTTGTACAGAACTTCCTTTGGTTATAAAACCGGAAGATGTTTCAGTTCCAATTTTTGATACTACTTTAATACATTCAAATGCTGCAATAGCTTTTCAATTGTCTTAAGAAAATTAATTATATACATATAAAAAAGCCCCAAATTTTAAATTTGGGGCTTTTTTTATTTTAGAAGAAAATCTAATTATTTCTTTTTAGGAATTTCTTTTACAGTTTCTGGTACAATTACTTTTTTCTTGTATAAAGGTATAAAGTAAGAAACAGTATAATTGAATCCTACTCCAAAATTTCCGTCATAAGTTCTGTTAAAACCAGGAATGTAAAGATTGTCAAAACCGCTTGGTTTGTTGTTCATAACCAAAAGTTTTAGCTGAACTCCAAAACCAACGAATACATTGTTGAACACTTTTGCTTTTATTCCTAATGCGACTTCCAGCCATCCAGCTGTTAAACCGTTGTATTTTTCGCCGGAAACAATCGCAGGTTGTTCTCCCCAATACGGATTAGCGTTGTAGATTTTGTAACTATTTAATTGTTGACTAAAACTACTAAAACCACCACGTAAACCTATTGTAATAAGGTTTTCCATGTCAAGCCAGTTTTGATACGTATTGTAGTCAAAACCTCCTTTTATGTAAGTTCCCGTTGCTGTTGAGTTTAATCTGTCATCATCAGTGGTTTTATCTTCAAAACCAAGTTCAGCTGCAAGATAATATTTTTTCGTCAAGCGAAAATCTCCCACAAATTCAACACCTTTATAATCTTTGTCATAAAAACCGCGGGTTAATTTATATAAATCAACACCAACGCGCAAACCATAACGATCTGTTTTTGGAATACTATCGGTTTTAGTTTCCTGAATCGCAGGTTTAGCTGGTTTCGCAGGTTCTGTTTTTGATTTTAGTTTTGGCTTTTCCTGAACAATTTCTTTGGTTGCTGTAGCAGGTACTTCTTGTGCCTGAACCAAAAACATTGAAAACAAAAGGCAAAAACTAAAAGTATATTTTAATGTGTGTCTCATTTTCAGATTCAATGTTATATTGTTCTACATTAATTACTCTCATCCAGGCTCCGTCTGTTCCCGGATCTAGTAGAAAAGGTTGTGATGGAGGTGCCGTAACAAAAGGATTTAATGTAAAAAGAGTTTTAAAACCACATGCTCTCGATACATATACATCTTTGTGAGTATAGTCAAATTTTATTATATCTGTATTAGTCAAAGTAGGATCTGTACTTGCAGCATTATAAATAAAACTATAAGTAGTAGAATTTTCATTTGTCTGTAACGGAATCGAAATTGAAGTACCATTTGCATAATACTTCGTATCTGTTGTGCTAGTTGGATTAAACACAATTCCGGTAGGCAAATCTTTTCCTTCTTTATCTTTTCCAACTACTTTTAAATTAACTACTTTTCTAGCTAAATTTGCATCGGCATTATCAAAAAATGATATTACCAATCGGGGAGTAGTGGGTGTATTAGGATCACAAATATCATCTTTCTCACAGCTTGATAAGCCAAAAGTAAAGAGTAATAGAAAAGCGACTATTTTTTTCATTTATAGTTTTTTGTTATCTAAGTTCTAAAAGTACAACATTTTCAACGTGATGCGTTTGCGGAAACATATCAACCGGTCTCACACGTGTTACCTTGTATTTCTCATCCATTAAAGCTAAATCACGTGCTTGTGTTGCAGAATTACAACTTACATAAACTACTTTTTTAGGAGCAATTTTCAAGATTTGATCAATAACGTCTTTATGCATTCCGTCTCTTGGTGGATCTGTAATAATAACGTCGGGTTTTCCGTGTTGAGCGATAAAAGCTTCGTTAAAAACGACTTTCATGTCTCCTACAAAAAACTCACAATTCGTTATATTATTGCGTTCAGCATTTGCTTTAGCATCCAGAATTGCTTCAGGAACACTTTCTACACCAATTACTTTTTTTGCTTTTTTAGAAACAAATTGCGCGATAGTTCCGGTTCCTGTATATAAATCGTAAACAGTTTCTTCTCCGGTTAATCCCGCATAATCACGTGTTATTTTGTATAATTCGTATGCTTGATCAGAGTTGGTTTGGTAAAAAGATTTAGCATTGATGCTGAATTTTAAACCTTCCATTTCTTCCAGAATATAATCTCTGCCTTTATATAGTTTGATATCCTGATCGTAGATTGTATCGTTTTGTTTTGCATTTACAACATATTGTAATGAAGTAATTTGCGGAAATTTCTCGTAAATATGATCTAAAACCAACTCGCGGTTCTTTTTATCATTTTCGAAAAACTGAATCAAAACCATAATTTCGCCAGTTGAAGCTGTACGAATCATCAAAGTTCTCAATAATCCAGAATGTTCTCTAGGATTAAAGAAAGCTAAATTATGCTCGTTTGCAAAAGCTCTGATTTCATTTCTGATTGCATTTGAAGGATCTTCTTGTAAATGACATTTGTTGATGTCCAGAATTTTATCCCACATTTTAGGAATGTGAAATCCTAACGCATTTCTGTTTCCTAAATCTTCTGTGCTTTCAATTTCTTTTTCGGTTAACCAACGGCTGTTAGAAAACGAAAACTCCATTTTGTTTCTATAGAAAAATTGTTTTTCCGAACCTAAAATAGTTTCAAATTCAGGAAGTTCTACCTTTCCTATACGTTGCAAATGGTTTTTTACTTCATTTTGTTTGTAATACAACTGTTGGCTGTATTTCATATTTTGCCATTTACATCCTCCACAAACTCCAAAATGATCGCATATTGGTTCAATACGATGTTCTGAAAATTCGTGAAATTTTACGGCTTTGCCTTCATAATAGGCTTTTCTTTTTTTGAAAGTTTGTACGTCAACTACATCACCCGGAACAACATTCGGAATAAAGATTACTTTACCGTCAGGAGCCTTAGCTACTGATACTCCTTTTGCTCCAGCATCAAGAACTTGAATTTGATGAAAGACAACTTTGTCTGTATTTTTTCTTCCCATAGCGCAAAAATAAGGGTTTGTAAACTTTTATAAATTTAAATTTCAAAATATTTTATCAAATTCTTCAAATTACTAGTTTTATCAAGTTTAAAAACTAACTTTGTTTACAGCAATAACCCCAAATGCTACATTGTTAACTTATAGTATTGTTATTATTTTTATGAAGTTGTATCATAATCTTTCACAAATTGGCTTTCTTAAGAAAAGTTATGTGTTTAAATTCCTATTTGTTGCTTTTATAGGTATACATATTCCCTTGATTGGCATTTTGTTTTTTGTGACTTTTTCAAACCATACTATTTCTCCAATTTCTATTTTAATTTTTGCTTTGATAATGACTTTATTGGCGACTTTAGTGACGCTTTTAGTTTTAAATCAGTTAATTAAACCAATTGTTTTAGCTTCAAAATCTTTAGACGATTATAGAAATAACAGACAATTATCTGTCTTACCAACAGAATATTCAGATGAAGCCGGATTGTTGATGTGTAATATTCAGGAATCAATCTATGAATCAGAAAGTTTTATAAACGAAAAACAAGATTTGATTTATATGCTTTCTCATGATTTGAAGAACTTTGCCGGAAATCCGCAAGGTTTGGCGCAATTAATTTTGAGCGAAGAACCATCAGATTCTATTAAACATCTGGCAGAATTAATTTGTGAGTCGACAAATTTGCAATTCCGATACATCGAAAATTTTATAAAACTTCTAAAAGAACAAGATCAGATCGTCAAAGTAAATCATGATCCAAAGAATATTGTATTCCCTAATATTTTGCCTTTTATAAACGAACAGCTTGAGCAACGTTTATTGGATAAAAATATTAAATTAAGTTTAAGCTTAGAATTAGTCGAAGCAAAACTTAAAATCGACGAAGGTTTATTGGTTCAGGTTTTAGTGAATTTAATAAGCAACGCTATTAAGTTCTCTTATTTTGACAGCGAGATTAAAGTTCGAATGTTTATCCAAAATTCAAATTTGATTATCACAGTTGCCGATAAAGGAATTGGTTTCGATAAAACTCAGATTGATGAATTGTTCAAGAAATTCACGAAAATGAGCCGTTTAGGAACTGCAAATGAATTGTCTACCGGAATTGGATTGTATTTATGTAAGAAAATTATCGAAAGAAACAAAGGTAAATTAAGCGCTACAAGCGAAGGAAAAAATAAAGGCGCCGAATTTAAAATCGAGTTCGAAGTATAGTTTTTTTTAAGGTTCTGAGATACTAAGGTTCTAAGGTTCTGAGGTATTTTTCAATCAGACTTAAAACTTAGTAACTTAGTATCTCAGAACCTCAGTATCTTAGAACTACCATAGATGATGTACAGAAGGTTTTATATATTCTTCGTAAATAGCATTCATGGCTGCGATTTTCTCAGGAGTTAATTTTGGTAAATCATAAAGAGATAAATTCGATAAAACGTGACTTTCTTTTGAAGCACCTGGAATAATACAACTGATATCTTGAAAACTCAAAATCCACTGAAGCGCAATTGGAGCAAGATTTGTTGTTTCCGGAAATAATGCTTTTAGTTTTTCTACCGCTTTTAAACCTAATTCATAATCGATACCAGAAAAAGTTTCGCCTTTATCAAAAGCGTCACCATTTCTATTGAAATTTCGGTGATCTTGAGCGTCAAAAGTAGTTTTCGCATCAAATTTACCTGTTAAAAGTCCACTTGCTAAAGGAACTCTCGCAATGATTCCGATATCTTTCTTTCTGGCTTCAGAGAAAAATAATTGAGAAGGACGCTGACGGAATAAATTGAAAATAATCTGAACCGTTGTTACATTCGAATATTCAATTGCTTTTAAAGCTTCTTCAACTTTCTCAACACTAACACCAAGATTCTGGATTTTACCTTGTTCTTTTAATCGGTCGAAAAGTTCGAAAATCTCAGGACGATAAAAAACTTCAGTAGGAGGACAGTGCAACTGAATCAAATCGAGCGTTTCTAATTTCATTCGTTTTAAACTGTCTTCAATAAATTTCTGAAGTACTTTTGGCTGATAACCTTCACTAACATGCGGGTTAATATGTCGGCCGCATTTTGTAGCAACATAAATACGTTCAGATCGCGAACGAACAACTCTTCCAACAGCAGTTTCGCTTAATCCATTTTCGTAAACATCGGCAGTATCGATAAAATTGACGCCATTGTCAATTGCCGTATTCAAAAGTTCGTCTGCGGTTTTATTGTCAAACGCAGATCCCCATTTTCCGCCAACTTGCCAAGTGCCAAGTGATATTTCAGATATATTGAAGTTTGTTTTTCCTAGTTTTCTATAGAGCATTTTTTTCTTTTAAAGGTTTAAAAAAGGTTCAGAGGTGCAAAGGTGCAAAGGTTTTTCTCGTAGAGGCGCACAGCAGTGCGTCTTTTTTAGAGTTACAAAAGTCTTTGTACCTCTGAACCTCTGAACCTTTGTCCCTTCCTCTAGTCAAATAAATCCGAAGATAAATAACGATCACCGCGATCGCAGATAACGGCAACGATAACACCGGATTCTAATTGTTCGGCAATTTTAAGGGCTACGGCTACTGAACCACCGCTGCTCATTCCGGCAAAAACACCTTCTTCGAGTGCTAATCTTTTAGTCATCTCTCTGGCATCATCTTCGCTTACGTCTATCACGGTATCAACTTTTGAAGCATCAAAAATTTTAGGTAAATATTCCTGTGGCCATTTGCGGATTCCCGGGATTTGAGATCCGTCACTTGGTTGCGCGCCAACAATTTGAATTGCAGGATTTTTTTCTTTTAAATAAGTCGAAGTTCCAATGATTGTTCCTGTCGTTCCCATTGCCGAAACAAAGTGTGTAACCGTTCCGTCAGTGTCATTCCAGATTTCAGGACCAGTGGTTTTATAATGTGCTTTCCAGTTGTCATCATTTGCAAACTGATTTAGCATGATATAACCGCCTTCTGCAACCTTTTTGTCGGCATAATCCCTCGAACCAATAATTCCTTCGCTAGCAGGCGTTAAAATTACTGTAGCGCCATAAGCACGCATTGTTTGAGTACGCTCTTTTGTAGAATCTTCCGGCAGAACCAATTCTATTTCTATTTGAAACAATTGAGCAATCATTGCCAGAGCAATTCCCGTGTTGCCACTTGTAGCTTCAATTAGTTTATCTCCTTTTTTGATATCGCCTCTTTCAAGTGCCGAAGCGATCATGTTATATGCAGCTCTGTCTTTTACACTTCCGCCAGGATTATTTCCTTCAAGCTTCAGTAAAAGTTTTACGTTTTTATTTTTAACCAAATTGACAGTTTCCATCAATGGAGTATTTCCAATTAGGTTAAGCAATTTCTGTGGACCCATTTTTATTTCTTTTCTTTTATTTTAACTTCAGTTGTAGTAGTATTCAGAACGATAGAATCTTCGGGAATTGATTTGGTAATCCAAGCGTTTCCTCCAACAATGCTGTTTTTACCAATTATGGTTTCGCCGCCCAAAATCGTTGCATTGGCATAAATGCAAACATTCGCTTCTACCGTTGGATGTCTTTTGGCATTTTTCATTTCTTTGCTTACGCTTAATGCGCCCAAAGTTACACCCTGATAAATTTTGACATGTTTTTTAATTACGCTCGTTTCGCCAATAACGATTCCGGTTGCGTGATCAATAAAAAATGGTGAAGCAATTTTGGCGCCTGCATGAATATCCGTTCCGGTAATTCTATGCGCATATTCGCTCATTAATCTCGAGAATAATAGTAAATCCAGATTATAAAGTTCGTGGCTTAATCTGTAAATTGCAATGGCGTAAAAACCTGGATATGCCAAATAAACTTCGTCGATACTGTTTGATGCAGGATCATTTTCCAGAATATAAGCGGCATCTTCATTTAGTTTTTCTAAGACAATTGGTAATTTTTCCAGAAAGCGATCCCAAATCGATTCGCATAAGTTTTCCGGTTTTTTGCAAGCGAGAACAGCAATCTCTTTAAAACGAATTTCGAGTTCGTCGATGCTTTCATCTAAAGCTGCATTCGAATCAAAAAGAGTATAGAAAAGTTTCTCTGTAAAATCTTCTGTTTTGGTTTTGATCCCGTAATTTATGTTTGAATGGCTTTTTAGAGCTTTTATATTTTGTATGATACTGTCTTTAGTCACAATTGTAAAATTGAGTGGATAATTTAAAACGTTAAAAGTAAGGTGTTTTTTGTAAATAAGGGCACGAATTAACTAAAGAAATTTTGCATAGTAAATTCAATTTGTGATAAAAAAAAGAATAATAAAAGCGATTATTTTATATGATTCTTAAGAAGTTAAATGCGTAAATTAGCCAGTAAAATTTATATAAATGAAAAATAATTCAACTTTTAAGAGCGCTATTTCTAATCTTGAATTTCCGGAAAGTGAGAAAATTTATGGAAAATCGATACATGATCCCATTTTAGGATTAATTATCAAAGATCATCCTTCTTTTTGCGACGATGATTGTATTGGAGTTAAGGAATTAAATGAATATCGTCAGCAATATGTTTCGGGTTATTTGTCTACCGAAATCGGAGCACTTTCGGATCTTGAAAAAAGTGTGATTGCCTCTTTAAAAGAAGATAAATCAATTGTGAGTATTGTAGAAGACGAACAAGAAACGAGAAGTTTTGGTCAAAAGATAGCAGATAAAGTAGCAGATTTTGGCGGAAGCTGGACTTTTATTATTTCGTTTTTACTTTTTATAATTGTTTGGATTGGTGCCAATGTTTATATTTTAGTCAATAAAGGTTTTGATCCATATCCGTTTATTTTACTGAATTTAATTTTGTCTTGTATTGCAGCTTTGCAAGCGCCGGTAATTATGATGAGTCAAAATCGTCAGGAAGAAAAAGACAGGAACAGAGCCAAAAAAGATTATATGATTAACTTGAAATCTGAACTGGAAATTAGAATGATTCATGATAAAATTGATCACATGATTATGCATCAGCAACAAGAATTAATCGAAATTCAGAAAGTGCAAATCGAAATGATGAATGATATTCTGAATCAAATCAAGAAATAAAAAGACTAAAATAATCGTTGGGTATCATTCGTAAAAAAAAATGTTTAACACATAGAAAGATAGATTTTATTTTAAAAAGAATACAAAAAATTGAAACGCCTACTTTTTTAGTTTGCAAAATCTATGTTTCTATGTGTTGAAAAAATTAACACAACGATTCAGAAAAAGTTAAAGATAGAAGTGTTTGTAGTAATATCCGCCAAGCATAAAAACGAGATTTACGAGTGCCATATTCCAAACCAATTTTTTGTAATTTCTTGATTTGTCTAAAAAATATAAAGCCACAAAAGCAAAAAATAATAGCGTAGTAAAGACAGCCGGATACATCTTGAAAGCAGCCAAAAATTCACCTTGAAAAAGTAAGAGTAATGCGCGCTGAAAACCACATCCTAAACACTCGAAACCAAAGAGTGTTTTGAATAAGCAAGGGATCATATATTTTTCTAAGTGCAAGTCGATTATTTTTTACAATTTTACAAAAAAAATATTTGATAACATTTCAAAAGGAGCGAACTGCTATTTTAAAGTTTTATACTTTTGAACTCTTATACTTTAAAAAATGAAAGCGATTAAAATTATAATAATGATTCTTGCTATTTCGGTTGCATTATACGAGCAAGTTTCACCCGAAAAAAATATCTATATAACGGTAATTGCAATTGTAGTTTTCATGTTTGGAATGATGCAGTTGAGCGCAAAAACACCGAGTAAAAATCAAGAAAAAGAAGAGAACGATGTTGACTAAAGGAGATAAGGTTTCGGTTCTGGACGAAGCTATAAACGGAACGGTGATTTCGGTAAAAAACAATGAGGTTTTGATAGAAACTGAGGATGGATTTACGATGACATTTTTTGTCAATGAATTGCTTAAAATTCAGGATTCCAGTAATTTAATGAATTCTATTAAAAGGATTAATTTAGAAGAGATTACAAAAGAGAAAACAGAGCCAAAAGCAAGGAGTTTTGTGAAAGAAAAGAAAGATAAACGCGAAATTGCAGCTCCGGAGTTTGATTTGCACATCGAAAAATTGGTTCCAAATAAACGCGGGATGTCAAATTATGATATTCTGACTTTACAGACTGAAACCGCCAAAAGACACATTGAATTTGCAATTAGAAATCGCATTCCTAAAATTGTATTTATTCACGGTGTTGGCGAAGGAATTTTGAAAGCCGAACTTGATTTTTTATTAGGCCGTTACGACGGAATAGATTTTCAGGATGCCAATTATCAAAAATATGGTTTAGGTGCAACCGAAGTTTATTTTAGACAAAACAACAAATAAAACTGCTTTTTTTATCTAAAGCATTTCATTTTAAAACATAAAAAAACGTCTGTTTTTCTTTCTGATTTTATATATAAATCAGCTTAGAAAAACAGACGTTTTTTGTAAGAATTAAATAGGTGTTTAAATTCCTTTTTTTATACCTAGTTTGTCGATTTAGTTACAGTTCCTAAGACAAAATTATTACCTAATTTAAAGCTGCTGTTTCCTTTTACAAGTGTAACATTTCTTAGTGTAATAGTATGCATAACGATATTGTTTGTTATTTGTGTAGCAACTTCAACTGTACCATTAGTACCATTCCAGGTTTCTTTTACTGCAGGGTTTGATGGAACTGGAACATTGCAGAAATAAGCATCAGTTAAAGCAACACCGGTAAGCGCACGATAAACGACATTGTTTTGTGTTGATGTAATATCTCGTATTCTAGGTTTGTCTGCGGGAGTTGCTTCGTTTACAAACAAAGTCGGATCAAAGTGTTCCAGCATAACATAGAATGCTGCGTTATAGTTGTAGACCTGATTGAATGTTGTACATTCTTTAGCTTCTTCAGGTTTGGCAAAAGTTAAATTTAGTGGATTTTGTGTAATTTTAAAATCACCAAAAACATATTTTTCTTCTACTTGTGGTCCTGCAGGTTTAAGAAAGGTTATGTTTCTAAAGATAATATTATGGTTATAACCTGTAATTCTTGTGCTGCCATCAACTTCACTTGGAGGTGAAGTAATTTGTGTAGTCGTAATTTCTATTTTTCCCTGAGTTCCAACCCATTCTTCTATAACATTTGGTGTTTTTGGAGGGATAATTCCGCAAATATTAGAAACTCCAACTTTGCCATCATATGATCTGTAAACAACACGATTTTGACCTTCGTTGTCTATGTTGATAATTACGGGTTGACCTGCTGGTGTTGGGTCATTATCAAGACTACCTTGATCTAATTGCAGTAGCAATGCCTCTCTGTCTTTAAGTTTATAAAGTAAAGTGTTTGTTGTATCACAGTTTGTTGAGGCAACAGTATCAAAATCTATAGTGTCAACTGTTAAATTGCCGTCGTCGCAACCATTTAAAAGTAGCGCAAATAAAAGAAGGCATGCATATTTTTTCATCGTAAATTTATTTGGGTCAAAAATAGTGAAAAATTTGGCAATTGATATTTAAGATTTCACAATTGATATTTCTTAACTTTGCAATAATGAAAAAAGTATATCTCGACAACGCCTCTACAACCGCTATGCGCCCTGAAGTTATTCAGGAAATGACTAAAGTTATGACAGAAGATTTTGGAAATCCGTCTTCTACACATAGTTTTGGACGTAATGGAAAAACTGTTTTAGAACTTTCAAGAAAAAGTATTGCCAAACATTTAAATTGCTCTGCACAGGAAATTATTTTTACTTCGGGAGGAACCGAGGCGGATAACTGGATACTTCGCTCTGCGGTTGAAGATCTTAAAGTCGAGAGAATCATTACTACAAAAATTGAACATCACGCCGTATTGTACGCGACTTTGGCTTTACAATCTGACTATAATATTGAGGTTGATTATGTCAAAATTAATCCTGACGGAAGTATCGATTTAACTCATTTGTCTAATTTATTGTCTGATGAAAAAAAGACGATTGTTAGTTTGATGCATGTAAACAACGAAACCGGAACTATTTTAGATTTAGACAGAGTTGGTGTTATTTGCAAGCAATATAATGCTTTGTTTCACTCTGATACGGTGCAATCTGTTGGAAAAACAGAAATCGATCTTCAAAAGACTTCTGTAGATTTTATTGTAGCAAGTGCGCATAAATTTCATGGTCCAAAAGGAGTTGGTTTTGCTTTTGTTCGAAAAAATTCAGGTTTACAGCCTTTAATTTTTGGAGGAGAACAGGAAAAAGGGCTTCGCGCAGGAACCGAAGCTGTGCATCAAATTGCCGGAATGGCAAAAGCATTATCGCTTTCGTATGAAAATTTAGATAGCGAAAGAAAATACATTACAGACTTAAAAATGTACTTGATTGAGCAATTAGAAATTCATTTTCCTGGTTTTAGAATCAACGGAAAAAAAGACGATTTCTATAATATCATCAATATAATTCTTCCGTTTTCTTCGGATAAAACTTCTATGCTTTTGTTTAGTTTGGATATGAAAGGAATTGCGGTTTCAAGAGGAAGTGCCTGTCAATCCGGAAGTATAAAACCATCGCATGTTTTGAAAGAAATGTTATCGGAGACTGATTTAAAATTACCAAATCTCCGAATTTCATTTAGTCATTATAACACAAAAGAAGATATCGATTGGTTGATTGAGTGCCTTAAAGCTGTTTAAGAAGGTTCAAAGGTTCAGAGTTGCAAAGGTTCAAAGGTTTCTCTTGAGTTGCTAAGTTTCTAAGGAACTAAGTTGCTAAGTTTTTTTAATTCAAAAAAGACATTAACAATTAATAATCAACAATTATTTACGGATTACTTTTACTTGTGAATCATTTGTCAATTTGATAATTGTCGAAGGTTTTCCTCCAATTCTATCCTGATTTAATTTTACTACATAATCAACACCTTTTATGATTTCGGGATTAATATCTTTGAAAGCAATAGGTGTAGGCTGTCCTGAAATATTAGCCGAAGTTGAAACTAAAGGCTTTTTCATTCGCTCTAATAATTTAAAGCAAAACGGTTCTTTTACGATACGAACGGCAAGAGAATTATCTGCAGCGATAATATTTTTGGCCACATTTCTTGGTTCGTCTAAAATTAAAGTGGTTGGTTTTTCAGATAAATCTAAAATTTGCCACGCCACTTCAGGAATGTTTTTGAACACATTATACATCATTTTTTCGCCGTTCATCAATACAATCATGCTTTGAGTTTCGGCACGTTGTTTCAATTTGTATATTTTGGCAACAGCTTCTGGATTTGTGGCGTCACAGCCAATTCCCCAAACGGTATCAGTAGGATACAGAATGATTCCGCCTTCTTTAATGACTTCGTAAGCGTTGATTATTTCTTCGTTCATTTTAAAAATCTTTGATAGGTAATTATAATGCAAATATAATGCTTCTGTTTCTTTGATAAACTAAAATAGAAGTTTAAGATTTTATATTTGGTATTGTAAGAATAATTTGTGTTTTTTAGTAGTAATGAAGTTAAAAAAATGTAGTATAATCATTATATTAAGATATGCAAATAAAATTTACATAAAAATATTCCTATGTTTGTTGTTGAATTTATACGTTTAATTTTAACTTAAAACCCAAAAATGAAAAAATTATTACTTAGTATTTTAATTGCCAGTTCATTACTTTCATGTAGTAACGATGAACAAAGTGTAGTTTCTAATGAGACTGCAAACACTAATAAAAAAGAACTTTTTATTAGAAATACAGATGGAAAAATTGTTGAAGAACTTCCAACAGAAATTTATAATAAAATAATTTCTGACTTTAGAAAAAGTAATGATTTAGAAAAAATAGAGATATTAAACTCTGAATATAAGAATAATAATGGAGTAACAAAGCTTATTTCTACTGTGTCAAAAACAGCAAAGAGTAGTTTGACTGGAAAAACTGAAGCAGCAATAACGTTTCAATATAAAGCACATATTAGTTCTTATAATTATAAAGATTATCGCGGAATAGAGACTAGTAATCAAGGTGGATGGCAAATGTGGACTGATTTAGGAAAAGAAGCTGGAACTACTGGATATAGTGCCAGATTAGAGGCGTTACAGTTTACTTCTCAAGTTTATATCAATGGCTTTCAGGCAAGAGCTTACGTTCAAAATTCTGGATGGTTGCCTTATGTTGGTTTTGGAGAAACTGTAGGAACTACAGGAAGATCATTAAGAATGGAAGCTTTACAGATATTTGTTCCAAGTACTTTTGCTACTAATGTTTATTATCAAGTTTATGTTCAAAATATTGGATGGATGCCTAGTGTAAATAACGGAGAAGTTGCAGGAACAATGGGACAATCTCTTAGAATTGAAGCATTTAAAATGTATATGTTTATTGTGATTTAATCTTTACGATTTAAAAATAATAAAACTTAGTTATAAATAAAAAGGGCAATTTTCAATTGAAAATTGCCCTTTTTTAATGATTTGTATCGTTTGGAATTCTATAAATCTATTATTTTATAAGATGGAACTCCTTTAATTTTAAATTTGTGGTGATACATATAAAGGTTAATCAGTCTTTCTGAAATAAAACCAAAAATTCTGGCTTGATATGCGTCTTCCGGAATCGTAATTCTGGATTCAAGGTCAAAAAGAATAGAAAACAACCAAGTGTAATAAGCGTCAAATTTTTCTTTAGAAGAAATCATCATATTTCCAATGTGAAAAGTTGTTCCTTCGTCTAAAAATGTAACAATACTATCTTTGTATTCCGGATATTTTTCCAGAATTATCTTTTTAGTCAAATCCCAATCTTCCGGACGGTGATCATCGCAATAGTTTTTAGTCAAAGTAGTGTCTTTGAATGTATACGGTTTGCACATAATCACATCATATTCTGAAAGAACAGACGCTATTTTTTGCTCTAATTTATCAGAAGGAGTTTTGTATAATTTGGTATTTTTAAAATCTTCGGTTTTGATTTTTTTCTGTGCCGAAGGTTTAAGATTATACCAGTCATTATAAAAATTCAAGTATCTTCTATAATGGCAAATACCAACATAATCAGCATCTTTTACGTTTTTCCATATCCAATAAGCTGCTGTTAATTCACAATAATTACCGTTTTTTGCTGCAATATTATCAAGAGTATTGTCTCTCAATATAGTTGCTGTAATAGGTTCGTTTGTCCCAACCTGAATAGGTACAAGCACATCATTTGCTAATAAAGGATCTTCTTTATGGGTAACTACAAAAATTTTAGTCATTGTTTAATTCTTTTTTAGATCTTGTTAATGCCATAGCAATTACCTGATGCATGTCATAATATTTGTATTCTGATAATCTTCCTCCAAATATTACATTTTCTTCTTTTAGAGATAGTTCTTTATATTCTTCAAACAAAGCTTGGTTTTTATCATCATTTATAGGATAAAAAGCTTCGTTTGATGGATTCCATTCCTGCGGATATTCCTTTGTGATAACAGTTTTGCTTTGTTTACCAAATTCAAAATGTTTGTGCTCAATTATTCTGGTAAATTTGTAACTGGCATCATTATAATTAACGACAGCATTTCCTTGAAAATTGTCTGTATCGAGAACTTCGTTTTCAAAATGAAGCGATCTGTATTCTAAAACGCCAAGTTTGTAATCAAAATATTCATCGATTTTTCCTGAATAAACTATTTTATCCGCAATAGCGTCAAATTTAGCTCTGTCTGCAAAATAATCAGTATTTGTAACGACTTCAATTCCTTCAAGTAAACCTTCGATTAGTTTATTGTACCCGCCAATTGGAATTCCCTGATATTTATCGTTAAAATAATTATTATCGAAAGTAAATCTAACCGGAAGTCTTTTTATAATAAAAGCCGGTAATTCAGTAGCTTTTCGTCCCCACTGTTTTTCCGTATATTCTTTAATGAAATTATCGTAAATGTCTTTTCCGGCAAGACTTAAAGCTTGTTCTTCCAGATTTTGAGGATTTTCGACTCCATACATTGCAACTTGTTCCTCAATCTTTGCTTTTGCTTCCTGAGGTGTTTTTGTACCCCAAAGCTGATAAAAAGTATTCATGTTAAAAGGTAAATTGTATAATTTTCCTTTTGATAATGATAATGGAGAATTGACGTAATTATTAAATTCAACAAATTGATTTACATAATCCCACAATCCTTTATCGTTGGTATGAAATATATGTGCACCATATTTATGAACATTAATTCCTTCAATATTTTCACAATATACATTTCCGCCGGTATGCTCTCTTTTGTCAATAACCAGACATTTTTTTCCTGCTTTTGTTGCTTCATGGGCGAACACACTTCCAAAGAGTCCTGACCCAATTATTAAATAATCATATTGCTTTTTCATGACGTAAAAATAGATATTAATTAGTAAATTGCAACAAATTTTATAAAAGCATCAATGACAGGAAAAATACAAGTTGGTTATCTGGTTTCGTACGATTATGAATTGCTAAAGAATGCATTACCAACGACATACAAAGATGCAGACACGATTTTCTTAGCTATTGATAAAAACAGAAACACCTGGAATGGAGGGACTTTCACTATTGAAAATTCTTTTTTTGAATGGCTTGAAGCTTTTGATGTTGACAAAAAAGTAGTCATTTATGAAGATGATTTCTATGTTCCTGAACTAACAACAATGCAATGTGAAATTAGAGAGCGCAAGATGCTTTCTGAAAAAATGGGTATTGGAAATTGGTTAATCCAAATAGATTGTGACGAGTACTTTATTGATTTTAAGAAGTTTGTTTCGGATTTAAGAAAGTACGATTCTTATTTAGAGAATCCTCTGAAAAAATCAATTCAAATTGCTGCATTTTGGATTATTTTATACAAATATACTCCAGAAGGAATTTTATATGTTGACAAACCAACAAAAGCAATCTTCGCTACAAATAATCCTCAATATGTTGTTGGCCGCCGAATAAAAGGACAGGTTATTTATACCAATAATATTGTTTTGCACGAATCATTGTCACGAACAGAAGAAGAATTACGTTTTAAATTCGAAAACTGGGGACATAATACTGATACCAATAAAGATTTCTTGAATAAGTGGATTGCTGTAAATGAAAATAACTATAAAGAATATAGCGATTTCTATTATATCGAACCGGAAAGATGGAAAAAGCTGGATTATTTTCCAACAAAAGATATTAAGACAATTAGAGATATTGTAGAAAAATCTGAAAATTTAAACATTCCAAAAACGAAATTATTCTTTAAGAATTTCGGGCAATGGTTTAAATATTTACTAAAATAAGATTGTTGTATTTTATTGCAATAATTGATTAAAATTGAAAAATTGAAAAAGAGCATAATTCTAAATACTTCTTTTATATCCGATCACAAGGAATTACTTAAAGCCATTGAAAACTTCGATTCAAGCGGAACTCTTTTTGGTAATGGCGATCGTAATCAAATTAAACTTTTTAAGATTGATGATAAAACAGTCAATATTAAGTCGTTTAAAGTTCCTCATTTAATTAATAAAATTGCTTACAAATATTTTAGAAAATCAAAAGCGAGACGCTCTTACGAGTATGCTAATGCGTTATTAAAATTTGGAATTGGAACTCCAAGTCCAATTGCTTTTTGCGAAAATTTTTCGATTGTTGGTTTAGATAAAAGTTATTATGCGAGCGAACATCTTACTTGCGATTTGACTTATAGAGAACTTGTAGAAGTTCCTGATTTTCCGGATCATGATGCTATTTTAAGGCAGTTTACGAAGTTTACTTTTGATTTGCACGAAAAAGGAGTGGAGTTTTTGGATCATTCACCTGGAAATACTTTGATTAAAAAAGTAAGTGAAAATAAATACGAATTTTTCCTTGTTGATTTAAACCGAATGAATTTTCATGATTCGATGAGTTTTGAGCAGCGTATGAATAATTTTAGCCGTTTAACGCCTCAAAAAGGAATGATTGCAACAATGAGCAATGAATACGCAAAGTTTTATAAAGATAAAACTGAAGCTGAAATTTTCGAAAAAATGTGGCAGGCAACTTCTGATTTTCAAGAAGGATTTGCAAAAAAGAAAAGACTTAAAAAGAAACTTAAATTCTGGAAAAAATCTTAGCTTTTTGCTCTGATTTTTTTAAGTTCCTGAAAACGTACCGCAACACTCAAGGCGTTTAAATAACAAATTATAACGCCTCTTTTGCCATCCAGAAAACCAAAACGAACTAAATATTGATTTAGAAATTGATATACTGGACGAACATAAAAATGGAAGTAATTAGGACTCGTTTTTTTTAATACTTCTTCCTGCGCTTTTAATTGTCCGTAGAAAATCATTTTTTGCTTATAATCTTCATAATTTGAGTATGAATGATGAATAAGCTTGTTTTTTAGCTTTCCGGTTTTTCCGTTTACGATTAATTTTTCGTGAACGATTTTTTTGATATTATAACTGGCATTTTCTCTTTTAAAAAGACGAATTATTTTATCTGTTTGCCATCCGCTAAAGCGTAATTTTTTGTTTTCGAACATGAAATTACGACGCATGAAATAAGCAGAATCACTATTTTTTTTATTGATTACAAGGCTAATTTCTTCCTGAAGTTCCGGTGTTAGTCTTTCGTCAGCATCCATAAAAAGTATCCATGAATTTGACGCCAGACTTAAAGCATAATTGCGTTGAGAAGCAAAATTATCAAAAGAACGTTGAACCGTTTTTACGTTCGGGAAAGAAGTTGCTATTTCAAAAGTTTTGTCTGTGCTGAAAGAATCTACAACGATAATTTCATCGGCGAAAGCCAAATGATCGAGAACAGTTTTTATATTTTGTTCTTCATTATAGGTAATTACCAATGCCGTTAAAAGTTGTTTTTCTTGTAAAATCATTCTGCAGAAGAGCTAAGATTTTGCTTTAAAAACAATTCGATTTTATCCTTAAAAAATTCAGGTTTAAATTCCTGATATAAAGACAAAGATTCTTTCTTAAGCATTTTTTCTGTTTTTTGTTCGAACAAATCAGAACGATAATCATTTAGATGTACAGAAAGATGCTGAATTCCATCTTCAAAAGTAGCCCAGATTTTCTTTTCGATCCAAGGAGAAAAAATAATAAAAGAGGGTTTGTTCAATGCTTTTGCCATATTTATAGCGCCGCCATCGTTACCAATAATAAGATCACATTGATTTACTAAACCAATAAACGAACGCAAATCTCCTCCTAATAAATCAAAGTAAATTTTTTCCTGAGTCGAAGGTTTACAAGCATCAAATACAGTTTTTGCTTCTTGAATTTGTTTTGGAAAGTAATTGAAAAGAATATTTACATCAGCATTATCAGCGATATAGTCAACCACTTTTGCCATGAATTCTAAAGGATATGTTTTTAATTTTTCACTTCCTAAAAGGCTTATCATAACCGTTTTTCGGTCTTTTCGAACATTATGCTTTTCAAAAAGCGCAATCGCTTCCTGATTTTCTTTTTCAGAAACAAATAATTTAGGAATTGGATCTGTTTTTATCTTTAAATCCAAAGGTTCTAATAATGAAAGTCGTCTTTCAATAGCAAGACCTAAATTGGTTTTTGGGAAAGGCTCAAACGGAACATTATCTGTATATAAAAAGTTTCTTCCCGGTTTTTTATACGAGATTTTTTGTTTGGCATTACTTAATAAAACCAAAATCCAGCTTTCGAGTTTAGAATAAGCGTCAATTAATAAATCGTACTTTTCTTTTCGAATCTGTAATCCAAGATTTAATAATTCCTTTTTGCTTTTTCTGTGTTTTTCTTCAAATAATATAATATTGTCGATACTTGAATTGCCTTCAAGAACAGCAGTTGTCGAGGCATAAACTAAATAATCTATTTGAGCATCTGGATAAGCAGTACGCAAATTATTGCATATTATACTGCTAATCAAAACGTCGCCAATCATTTTTTGTTGAATTACAAGTATCTTCATATAGAAAACAGAATCATTTTGTTTGATTACAAATTGAAGCAAAAAAAAACCAAATTCCAATAATTATCAATTCGAATTTGGTTTTTTTAATTTGTATTAGAAATCTTTTATTTTAAGATTCTTTAAATAACAAGTTCATTATTAATGACTCTTCCATTAAAAGTTTGAATGTATGCTTTTAAGAAAGTTTCCATTTTTTTTACTTGTAATTTGTCTGTATGCATTAAGTTTCTTTTTAATAAAACATCTTTTTTCCAGTTGTATAATCCAATAGTTTCATTGTTTGCAAAAGCTAAATAATAATCATCCTGAACTAAATGATAAGTTCCCTGAAGATAATAAACCGCAAAATTTTGTTTGGATTTATAACTTTTCCCAAAACTAATCATATCGCTTTTAATATTGAGATAATCTAAGACACTTGGCATAATATCGGTTTGCTGAAAAATCTTTTCGTCAACACCGGTAAATCCAGGATTTGAAGGATCAAAGAATAAAATTGGGATTCTGAATTTTCCCATATTTGTTTTGTCTATATCTTTATCTCCGCCTGCTGATGTGTGATCTGCAGTAAAAACAAAAAGAGTGTTTTTGTACCAATCTTGTTTTTTTGCAGTATCAAAAAATTTACGCAAAGCATAATCGGTGTAAGCTACACTTTCATGAATTTCTGTAGTTCCTTTTGGGAATTTTCCTTGATATCTTTCTGGAATTGTATATGGTGTGTGTGACGAAATGGTAAATAATGTCGTGAAAAATGGTTGTTTGAATGTTTTTACTTTGGAAGCAAAAAATTGCAAAAATTCCTCATCAAAAACTCCCCATTTACCATCAAAAGATTCTTTGCCTGTATATTCATCTTTACCAAAGTACTGATCAAAACCGGTTACTTTTGTATATTGATCAAAGTTTTGGCTGCCATTGAAAGCGCCATGAAAAAAGGAAGTATTATAGCCTTTATCTTTTAAAATTTTAGGAAGTCCGTCTACTTTATTTAATGAAAAACTAGATGTTATAAATGAATTATTCATTAAACTCGGAATGCTCGAAAGTACAGAAGGAACAGCATCGATTGAAACTTTTCCGTTTGCAAAGGCATTTTTAAAATAATGAGATTTTGTTATAAGCGAATCTAAAAAAGGAGTTTGTCCACGTCCAACATTTTCATTTCCATAGCTTTCTAAAATTATAATGACAACATTTTTTTTGATAGGAGCCTGAGTTGGGTTTAATGAAATTTTTGCATTGTAAATATTGATTAACTCTTTCTTGTTGAAGTAGTTAGTTTCTTCAATATCATCAGTTTTTGAAATGGTTTTTAAAATAGTAAATGGTGTATTTAAGACTAATCCGGTATTTTGAAGTGCTCCATATTGAATCGCATCTACAATTTTAATAGGTTTCTCTTGTAAACCTCCACGTCCAATAATTAAAATTATTACAATTGAAATAACCAGATATGCGGATTGTTTGTAATAATCTTTTTTGGTTAATTTTTGTACTGAAATGTCATTATCTGGTTCAGAAATTAGAAACCATAATAAAATACTAACTACAAAAAAGATAAAGGTAATATACCAGAACTCTACAAGAAAAGTTGGAATTAATCCAATTGCTTCGTGTTCCATTCCTTTTGCGGTAATCATGTTATAGGTACTTCTTCGGCCAGTAAATCTAAAATAGATTAGGTCAATAAAGTTTGTTGCTATAAAAATTAGATTGACAGTATAAAAGGCAATTTTTAAAGTCTTTTGATATTTGGGTTTGTATTTGAAATTACCCGGAAAAAGATATGCAATTATGAAAAAAGTATTTAAATAAGCAACTGCGGAAAGATCAAAAAGTAAACCGCCAATAAATGTTTCAAAAGAAAATGTTCCAAATAATTCTATGTTCATGAAATAGAATAAGGCTCTAAATGCGGTGTAAATAATAATAATTAAGAGGAAATTTTTTAAAAATGTTATAGCGCTTTTTTTGTGATTAACCATTTACTTATTATTATCAAATTGTTATTTAACTAGGGGAAATTTTTTGCAAAAGAAAAAAAAAATTAAATAATATAAGAAAAAAACAGGGGTTATTTGAAGCTTTTTATGTTGAATGTTGATAACCAGTATTTTAGTGTTAAAAATGCATGAGTTGCTTTTTAAACATATAAAATTGCCCCTATAAGTCATTTTTGTATTAAAATAAGTCGGCTTTTTTAATTCGTATAAACAAAAAAGCCTTCCTGTGATCAGGAAGGCTTTGATATTTCGAGAGTTGAATTTTATATCTAAAACTTAAACAGCAACATCATATTCGCGAAGTGCATTGTTTAATGAAGTTTTTAAATCTGTAGATGGTTTGCGTGTACCAATAATTAAGGCACATGGAACCTGAAATTCACCAGCAGCGAATTTTTTAGTATAACTTCCAGGAATCACAACTGAACGAGCAGGAACAAAACCTTTCATTTCAACAGGCTCATCACCAGTTACATCAATAATTTTTGTTGAAGCAGTCAAACAAACGTTTGCACCAAGAACAGCTTCTTTACCAACATGCACACCTTCTACGACTATACATCGAGAACCAATAAAAGCACCGTCTTCGATAATTACCGGAGCAGCTTGCAATGGTTCTAAAACTCCACCAATACCAACACCACCACTTAAGTGAACGTTTTTACCAATTTGAGCACAACTACCAACAGTAGCCCAAGTGTCAACCATTGTTCCTTCGTCTACATAAGCACCAATATTTACGTAACTTGGCATCAAAATAACACCGCTTGAAATATAAGCTCCGTAACGTGCAACAGCATTTGGTACTACACGAATTCCTTTTTCAGCATAACCTCTTTTTAGCAACATTTTATCGTGATATTCGAAAATACCAGATTCCCATGTTTCCATTTTTTGAATTGGGAAATACATTACAACTGCTTTCTTAACCCATTCGTTTACTTGCCATTTGTCTCCAACTGGTTCAGCACAACGTAATTTTCCAGCATCAACCAATTCGATAACTTCTCTAATAGCATCAGTTGTAGTAGTTTCTTGTAATAAAGCTCTGTTTTCCCAAGCTTGTTCAATTATAGTTTGTAAAGAATTCATAAGTTTTAATTTTTGGCAAAGATAAGGTATTTGAGCAAAAGCAAAAAAGTAAAACCTTTGTAAAATGTTACAGATGTAACTTTTTGTTTTTAATTTGATAAATAAAAATCACTTTCTATAATCATAAAGTTCTGAAAAAAGTTCCTCTAAAAGTTTTTTTAATATCAAAATATGACAAAAGTCAGATTTTGATTTTTTTCTTCTCTTTAATTTCGCGGCATAATTCCGGAACAACTTAGAACTGGAATTATGAAATACTATTCCAAAACAAATCACTTAATCAGTATAAAATGAATCAAGAAAATCAGCTGAGAAACCAAGTTACAGTTATCGATAAAGAAGTCTCGTGGGATAAAACTCAGGTTATTATGAGTAAAACAAATGCTTTTGGCATAATTGAATATGCAAATGAGACATTTGTTGATGTTTCGGGTTATGAAGATTACGAATTAATGGGACAACCACACAATATTATTCGTCATCCTGATATGCCAAAAGTTATTTTTAAAGTGCTTTGGGAGAATCTTAAAGCTGGAAAAAATTTCCACGCAATTGTAAAAAATCTAGCCAAATCAGGTAGATATTATTGGGTTATCACTGATTTTGAAATCGCTAAAGATGAAAACGGTGTAATTGTTAATTATTTTGGACGAAGACAATCTGTTCCGCAAGAAGTAATCACGCAACATATTATTCCTTTATATAAGAAGTTATTGCAAATTGAAGCGGCAAGCGGAGTTGAGTTTAGCGAAAAATATTTGATTGGCTTTCTCGAAGAAAAAAAGAGAAGTTATGTCGAATATATTAAGGAGTTGATTTATGAACACGAAAAAGGTCAGGCAAAGTTTTCTCAATATGTAGCAGAAGAGGAGGAGGAAGAAGAGGAAAGAGGTTTTTTCAGAAGGTTATTTAATAGATAGATTTTAATTATATTTTTTTTAGGTTCAGATAATTTGGGTAAAGTCCGTTTTGAGTTTTCAAAACGGATTTTTTATAGATGAATAATATATAAAATATAGAGATTCTCTTTAAGTTTGTAATTTTTCCTTTCTATCTTTGAATAAAAATTAAAAAATGCCAAGAATTCTCTCTATAGACTACGGACAAAAACGTACCGGAATTGCCGTTACTGACGAAATGCAAATTATAGCTTCGGGTTTGACAACGATTCCTACGGCGACTGTAATCGATTTTTTGAAAGATTATTTTGCTAAAGAAAAAGTCGAGACGGTTTTAATTGGTGAACCTAAACAAATGAACGGCGAACCTTCGCAAAGTGCTTCAATCATTAAAGGTTTTGTGACTCATTTTTCTAATATTTTTCCGGATATGAAAGTCGTTCGTGTAGATGAACGATTTACTTCAAAGATGGCTTTTCAAACGATGATCGATAGCGGACTGAGTAAAAAGCAGCGTCAAAATAAAGGATTAATTGACGAAATTTCGGCTACAATAATGCTTCAGGATTATCTTTCTTCAAAACGTTTTTAATTTTTTTAACGTTCAAAGCAGTAGTCTTTTATTTTTTAGAAAAACATAACTTTTATCATGTAATTTTAGTTTTTTTTTGCAATTATAAAAAGTACCTTTGCACTTTAAAAACAATACTGTTATGCCTGACGAAACAATACGTTCTAATAGTGAAGTAGTACTCATTGGAGCGGGAATTATGAGTGCCACTCTTGGAGTAATTTTGAAAGAATTACAACCTGACATAAAAATTGAAATTTACGAAAGATTAGATGTTGCTGCTGCCGAAAGCTCTGATGCTTGGAATAATGCAGGAACGGGACATTCAGCTTTCTGTGAGCTAAATTACACTCCGGAAAAGGCTGACGGAAGTATTGATCCAAAAAAAGCAATAAGTATAGCAGAATCTTTTGAGATTTCTCGCCAATTCTGGTCTTATCTAGTTCAGGAAAATAAAGTGCCATCTCCAGATAATTTTATTAAAAGTGTTCCTCACATGAGTTTCGTTTGGGGAGAAAAAAATGTTGAGTATCTTAAAAAGAGATTCGAAGCGTTGCAAAGCAATCCAATTTTTTCTCAAATGGAATTTAGTTCTGATTTTGAAAAACTAAAAGAATGGATGCCACTTGTAATGGAAGGCAGAGAAGAGACTGAGAAATTAGCTGCTACTCACATGGAAATTGGTACCGATGTTAATTTTGGAGCTTTAACCAGAAGCATGTTTAATTATTTAGAGAAGCTTGATGGTGTTAAGTTGTATTTTAATCATGAAGTTGAAAAATTAAAACAACGCGAAGATAAAACGTGGAGAATTAAGATAACTGATATCGCAACAGGTCAAAAACGAAAAGCTTATACTAAATTTGTTTTCATTGGTGCTGGTGGAGGTTCTTTGCCTTTATTAGAAAAAGCAAACGTTCCGGAAGGAAACGGTTACGGAGGTTTCCCTGTAAGCGGACAATGGTTGAAATGTACAAATCCGGAAGTTATTGCTAAACATCAGGCAAAAGTTTACGGAAAAGCAAGTGTTGGAGCGCCTCCAATGTCTGTTCCTCATATTGATACTCGTGTAATTGATGGAGAAAAAGCGTTGCTTTTTGGACCTTTTGCAGGATTTTCGACTCGTTTCTTAAAAAATGGTTCTTATTTAGATTTACCATTATCTATAAAAGCAAACAATTTAATTCCGATGTTATCAGCGGGATTCCATAATATTCCATTGACTAAATATTTAATCGAGCAAGTACGTCAATCTCCAAAAGACAGAATGAAAGCTTTACGCGAATATTTACCATCGGCACGTTCTAAAGACTGGAAATTGGAAAAAGCAGGACAACGTGTTCAGGTGATTAAAAAAGATGAAAAAGAAGGTGGAGTTTTAGAATTTGGTACTGAGGTTATCAATACGCATGACGGAACTTTAGCAGTATTATTAGGAGCTTCTCCGGGAGCATCGACTGCAGTTGCAATTATGATTGATTTGGTAAGCAGATGTTTTACAGACCAAATTAAAACGCCGGAATGGGAAGCAAAAATGAAAAATATGATTCCTTCTTACGGACAAACTTTAAATGATAAACCGGAGCTTTTAGCAGAACTTAGAAAACATACTTCTGAAGTTTTGAAATTAAGAAATTACTAAACTCAGGTGCTATAATAAATAACAAATCCAGATGAATTAATCTGGATTTGTTGCTTTTATCTCTTCTGTAATTTTCAGGATTTTTTCGGCAAGATTACTCATCCAAATCAATTGCTCAATAACCATTTGTGCTTCCTGCATTTTAGCCTGACGTGTTTCTTTGTCAAGTTCGTCATCTGCAGCTAAACGTTTAAAATTAACACGTTTTAGTTCTTCAAATTGCAGCGTGACATCTTCCTTATCAAAAAAAGTATCGGTTATAATTGCTTCATTTCTTAGAATAGAAATCGAATGATCTAAATTTGATAATATCGTTTTTATAATATAATTAAATGATTCTGAAGCTGATGTTGTTTGGTGCGATTGAATGTAAGTCGATAATGAAGCTAAAGCTGATAATATCGAATGATTTAAAACAACCAATTTATTAACCAATGGCAATGTTTTTTGCTTTGATTTTGGTTCCTGCATCATTCGTTGAAAAGAAGTCATTAAATTCCCAATTTCAACAAAAGCATTTTTTCGGGCTAATCGGTAAGAAGTTGGTATTTCTCCTTTTTTATTATAAAAATCAGCAATTTCTTTAAGGTAATTTCTATTCGCACGAATCGTATTTTCAATATGAATAGGCGTATTTATAAATTCCCAGGCAGGCCATAAAAACTGATTCGCAATAAAGGCCAAAACGGCTCCGGCAATTGTATCTAAAACTCTAAATTGAATAACTTCAACAACATTGGGAGTTAAAATTCCGTATATAAAAACAACGTACATTGTCACAAAAGTGGCACTTGTTTTATAGTTGATTTGTGTAAACGAAATTCCAAGAAGCATACAAACAATAGATAATATGCTAAGTGCTACGTGGTTTTGAACAAAAGAAACGATTCCAAAAGCTAGTAATCCTCCCAGAATGGTTCCGAAAATTCTATTGTAAGAGCGTTCTTTGGTTAATCCATAACCTGGACGCATAATTACGACTATCGTCAATAAAATCCAATATACGTTTTGAAATGGTAACAGTTGTCCCATGCAAAAACCAATCAATATTGTAATCGTCAGACGTAAAGAATGTCTGAAAATTGAAGAAGAAAAACTTAAATTTTCAGTTAATGTACGTAATGGATAATATTGTGGTGTCAGGAATTTTTCAAGTTCTTTGTCCTTGTCTTTCAGCTTGAAAGATTGCATTGCAAGTGAAAAAGCGCGTTGAATAATTTTGATTTTCCCAACTTGGTTTTTAGCATATTTCAGCATATTAGTTAGCATCAAAACACCTTCGGCAGCTTCTTCTTTGCCTAATGTTTTTTCGTAATCAAAAATGGCAAATTCAAGAGCATCAAGTTCATTTTTTAAATCATTTTTATCTACATAAACGGCAATATGGTGTACGTTTTTAGATAACTTCTTTAAAGTTGAAGCCAGTTTGTACGCTACATTTTGATACGTTCTTAAAACGTCAGGATGTTTGGCAAATTTTTCGTGAAGCTTACTATGGTCAAATGAAGTGTAAAGTGCAAGTTCCTGAATTTCGACAAGAGTGATAAAAACAAGCAACATTTTACGATTTTGACTTGTAGTTGCTGATGCATTTTGATTGCCAATAAGCATTTTTCTTAAATCTTCATGAATCAGATTCAGATCAACCTGAACAGCCAATTGTTTTTCGATGATAGCTTGTCTGTTAGCTTCGGGACTCCATAAATCACCTCTTAATTTTAAATATTTTGCAGTTAATTTTATTCCTTCGGCAATTTGTAATTCGACATATTTATAAGGTTGTACAAAATGGAAAACAAGAGATACAATCAAATATAGAATACCACCAACAAAGATAAAACCTGAATATTCAAAAGCTTGCCATCCTTCATGCAAATGCCCAAATGATAGAGAAATAGACAATAAAGCCGAGAATGAAACTAATGTTGCACGTTGTCCATACACTGAAATCATCGAGCATAAAAAAAGTAAAAATCCCAGAAAAGGATAAAATAGTAATGGATATGGATAAGCAAGATTTATTAATAAATTGACGCCAGACACAATAAATGATGCCACAATAAGTCCTTTGATTTTATGACTTAATGAACTCGGAATATCACTGGGATAAGTATAAAAGGCACCTAAGGCAATTGTAAAGCCAATTTCGAAGTGCCCAAAAAAGTTTAAAACTAAAACAGGAACGACAGAAGCAATAGTTACTTTTGAGGCATTTAAGAAAGAAGTACTGTTGGTGAATTTCGAGATATGATCAAGCATATATTGCGGTTTACTAGCAAAGGTAAGAATTGTACGAATTATTTTGGCATAATATTGGATGAGATTTTGCGCAGGAAGCAAAAAGAATATATATTCTAATGTAGAAAATTATTCATTGACTATTTTTTACTATTTTTGCCAACTGAATTAAGGAGGACTAAATTTAGGTTTTTCAGTAGATAATACATTAAAATAATACAAATGATTTTACCAATTGTAGGATATGGTGATCCTGTTTTAAGAAAAGTAGGAGAGGCAATTACGCCAGATTACCCAAACTTAAAAGAAACGATAGCAAACATGTATGAAACCATGTACAACGCTTATGGTGTTGGACTTGCTGCACCGCAAGTAGGTATGGCAATTCGTTTGTTTGTGATTGATACGACTCCTTTTAGCGATGATGAGGATTTACCATCAGAAGAGCAAGAAGATTTAAAAGGTTTCAAAAAAACTTTTATCAATGCTAAAATTCTTAAAGAAGAAGGTGAGGAGTGGAGTTTTAACGAAGGATGTTTAAGCATTCCGGATGTTCGCGAAGATGTTTATAGAAAACCAACTGTTACGATAGAATATTGCGAAGAAGATTTTGTAATGAAAACAGAGGTTTTTGATGGTTTGATAGCAAGAGTTATTCAGCATGAATATGATCATATCGAAGGCGTTTTATTTACGGATAAAATTTCTTCATTGAAAAAACGTTTGATTCAAAAGAAATTGAAAAATATTACTGAAGGTAAGACTTTTCAAGATTACAGAATGAAATTTGCTGCTGCTAAAAAGGGGAGATAAGTATTCTAAAGTAAATTTAGAATCAATAAAATATAATAAATCAAATTCTTAATACTAATTTTAATAAACATGAATTTAGAGAAAATTTTAGCCATTTCTGGGAAACCAGGTCTATATGTATTGAAAGTACAAACTCGTACAGGTTTTGTGGCAGAATCATTATTGGATGGAAAAAAAATCACAGTAAACTTAAAAAGTAATGTAAGTTTATTGTCTGAAATTTCAATTTATACACACGAAGGCGAAAAACCATTAACTGAAGTTATGCAACGTATTGCAACTAAAGAAAATAAAGGTCAAGCTATTTCGCACAAAGAAGATAATGCTACATTAGCGGCTTATTTCAAAGAAATTTTACCTGATTATGATGAAGAAAGAGTTTATCCTTCTGATATTAAAAAAGTATTAAACTGGTACAATACGCTTGAGGCAAAAGGTTTAGTTACTGATGCAGCTCCAGCTGCTACTGCTGAAACTACTGAGGAAGCTCCGGTTGCTGAAGAGAAACCAAAAAAAGCTCCAGCTGCTAAAAAAGCAAAAGCTAAAAAAGAAGAATAGTAAATTTTTACATTCAAATATATTAATCCTGTTAAGATGTTTTCTTAGCAGGATTTTTTTTTGTAGGTATTTTTTGTATTTTATTTATGATTTCTGATAGTGTGAAACTAAATTTAAAATTTAATTTTGTAGGAAAAATAAGTATTTTTTACAATTGATAGTTTAAAGAAAAAGAATCATGTTTCAGACATAATTCTTGATTTTTTACGATTAATTGAAAATCAAGGAAATTAAATTTTAAATAAAAAAAATGAAAAGAGTTACCGCAAAAATTTTGTTTGGTGCAGTTCTGATGATGTTTGTTGCATGTTCAGATAAAAATAGCACAAAAGAAGAAGAAAAAAAACATTGGAATTACGAAGGGGAAACCGGACCGGAACATTGGTCAGAAATTGATCAGAATGATTGTGGAGGAAGTGCACAATCGCCAATAGATATAATGGAGACAGAAACGGATAAAACTTTGCTTCCAATTGATTTTCATTACGATCAAAAAACAAAAATTCATGATATCATAAATAATGGACATTCTATTCAGGTTGATTTTGAACCGGATGATTATATTATGGTCGATGGCGATAAATATGATTTAAAACAATTTCATTTTCATGAACCTGCAGAACATACTATTCGAGGAGTGAGATATCCATTGGTTATTCATATGGTTCATATGAACAAAGAAGGAAAGTATGTTGTACTTGCAATTATGGCTCAGGAAGATAAAGAAATCAATGAAGCTTTTGAATTTCTTGATAAATTTTTGCCTCTAAAAGTTAATGAGAGCATAAAAGTAAATGAAGATTTCAATATAAATAAAGTCTTGCCGGAAAATAAAGCATATTATACCTATACAGGTTCACTTACTACTCCGCCTTGTACGGAAGGAGTTCAGTGGTATATTTTTAAAAGTCCGGTGGGCGTTTCTTTAAAAATAATTGAAGACTTAAGAAAGATAATGCCGATTAATAATTTTAGGAATGTACAGCCTTTAAACGGAAGAATAATTAAGGAATCAATATAATATTTTCATTAAACAAAAAAGAAGGTCATAATAGACCTTCTTTTTTGTTTTTATACATCATTTAATTAATAAAATATTTAATTTTGATTCAACAATAGAAAAAAATGAGCAAAGAACTTCAACTTAAGGCCTTCGAAAGATTATTAATTATAATGGATGAGCTTCGTGAGCAATGTCCTTGGGATAAAAAGCAAACTTTGCAAACGCTCAGACATCTTACGATTGAAGAAACTTATGAATTAGGTGATGCCATTTTGGATAATGATCTAAATGAAGTTAAAAAAGAGTTAGGTGATTTATTACTGCACATTGTTTTTTATGCTAAAATTGGTTCTGAAACCAATGATTTTGATATTGCTGATGTTTGTAATGAAATCTGCGACAAATTAATTCATCGTCATCCTCATATTTACAGCGATACAGTTGTTAAAGACGAAGAAGAAGTCAAACAAAATTGGGAAAAACTAAAGCTAAAAGAAGGCAAAAAATCAGTTTTGGAAGGTGTTCCAAGAAGTTTACCGGCATTAGTAAAAGCAAGCCGAATTCAGGATAAAGTAAAAGGAGTTGGTTTTGACTGGGAAGAACCACATCAGGTTTGGGATAAAGTGCAGGAAGAACTTGAGGAATTACAAGTCGAAGTAACATCTGGTGATCAGGATAAAATCGAAGCCGAATTTGGCGATGTTTTGTTCTCGATGATTAATTATGCAAGATTTCTAAATGTAAATCCCGAAGATGCTTTAGAACGCACAAACAAAAAGTTTATCAAGCGTTTTCAATATCTTGAAAGTAAAGCTGGTGAATTAGGAAAACCATTAATGGATATGACTTTGGCAGAAATGGATGTCTTTTGGAACGAAGCTAAAAAACTATAAACTATTCAGCTAATTTTTTTAATGCCTTTACGTTTTTAAGGATTATTTTTTTTCCTAGTAATTCAATCAATTCCAGTTTATTAAAATCAGATAATAATCGAATGCAGCTTTCTGTTGCAGTTCCAATCATTCCTGCTAATTCTTCTCTGCTAAGTTGTACTTTTAGAGTTTTGTCCGTGTTTTCCCCAAACGCGTCATATAAGTACAGTAAAGTTTCTGCTAATCGTTGTTTTACGGTTTTTTGAACTAATGCAATTTTTTCGTTTTCAGATTCTTTCAAATCTTCACAAACAGATTGCATCAGGTTCATTGAGAATTGATTATTAGTATTGAAGAAATGTATGATTTCACTTTTTGGAATAAAGCAAACTTCCATATCAGCAACAGCTTTTGCTGTCAAATTTGCCGGCTCATTACTAATCATAGAACGTTGTCCTAAAAGTTCGCCGGATTTTACAAGCTTAATAATCTGGTCTTTTCCGTTTGCACTTAATTTAGAAAGTTTTCCAACGCCATCTTTTACACAAAAGACACCATTTGTTACTTCACCTTCTTCAAAAATTGCTTCTCCTTTTTTTATGGTGTAAGTAGATTTGCTATTAGCCAACTTTATAACCTCGTCTTTATTCAGTGCTTTAAGAGAAGATAACTGTCTTACGATACATTGGTCACATTTATTCATAGCAAAAAAAATTTACTGCAAAATTAACCATTATTAGCTTTCGAAGGTATCATTATTACTGAAAAATCATATAAAAAATCCTATGTTGTTATTTACCAGTTTTATTTCAGTAAATTAGAATTCGATTTAATTGTAATATGATAAATGTCATATTTAAAATCGCTTCTTATTTGGAATATTTGTTACATTAAAAAAGAAACAAATTATGACTGAGCAGAGTTGCTTTCATTGTGGACTTATCATTCCTAAAAATGAAGAAATCAATTTTGATGAAAAAAAGTTTTGTTGCAACGGCTGTAAAACCGTTTATGAAATTTTTAGTCTTCATGATTTAACCTGTTATTATGATTTTGAAAAATCGCCTGGAGCCACTCCTCAAGATATACAAGGTAAATATGATTTTCTGGATAATGAAGCTATTTTATCAAAAGTATTAGAATTTCAAGAAGGAAACACCGCAATAGTTTCTTTAAATATACCACATATTCATTGTAGTTCTTGTATTTGGATTCTTGAAAATCTAAATAGAATTCAATCCGGAATAAGCACTTCTCAGGTTAATTTTCCTGAAAAAAGAGTCCGAATTACTTTCAATTCAGATCTTGTTTCTCTTAAAGCTATCGTTAATTTATTAAGTTCAATTGGTTATGAACCATATATAAGTTTAGAAAATTACGAAACAGGAAAAAATAGCGTCGATCGTAGTTTAACCTACAAACTTGGAGTTGCCTTTTTTTGTTTTGGAAACATCATGTTGCTTTCTTTTCCCGAATACTTTGAAATCAAAGAGTTCTGGCTTGATAATTACAAACCTTTTTTTAGAATTTTGATCTTTGTTTTAGCATTGCCAAGCTTTTTATATTCAGCAAGCGGTTATTATGTTTCTGCTTATAAAAGTATAAAATCCAGAATGTTAAACATTGATATTCCAATTGCTTTAGGGATTATCGTAATGTTTGTACGAAGTACGTTTGACATTGTTATGAATTACGGATCAGGTTTTTTTGATAGTTTAACGGGATTGGTATTTTTTATGTTACTCGGAAAAATGTTTCAAATAAAGACTTATAGTTTTTTAAGTTTTGAGAGAGATTTCAAATCCTATTTTCCAATTGCTGTTACTAGAATTAATGCAGATGCTTCTGAAGAAAGTGTTCCTATTTATGATATTTTAAAAGGCAACAGATTATTAATTAGAAATCAGGAATTAATTCCCGTTGACGGTATTTTAATAAGCGAAAGTGCCGAAATTGATTATAGTTTCGTTACTGGAGAAGCGGTTCCGATAACAAAAAAATCCGGAGACAAAGTATTTGCAGGTGGAAAACAAATAGGCAAGGTTGTCGAAATGGAAGTTTTACATTCTGTTTCACAAAGCTATTTGACGCAATTATGGAGCAATGAAATTTTTCAGAAAAAGGTATTTCAAAAACACAAAACGATTACCGATGCAATTAGCCGTTATTTTACACCTATATTATTATTAATTGCTTTTGGAGGATTTGGTTATTGGATATTTATTGATGCTAATACCGCTTTCAATGTTTTCACAGCAGTTTTAATTGTAGCTTGTCCTTGCGCATTGGCACTTACAGCACCATTTACTTTTGGAAATATTCTGAGGATAATGGGCAAGCAAAAAATGTATCTTAAAAATGCTTTGGTAATTGAACAATTAGCAAAAGTTGATACCATAGTTTTTGATAAAACAGGAACAATTACAACCAATAAAAAATCAAATATTCTATATGAAGGAGATAAATTGAGTGATGAAGATTTTGGTCTTATTAAAAATGTTCTTCGTGGCTCAAATCATCCTTTAAGCCGTATGTTGTATGATTTTCTGCCAGAATCAAAAAGACTTATAATTGATGATTTTCAGGAGATAACCGGAAAAGGAATTCAGGCTTCTGTTGAAAATAAAATGATCAGGATTGGTTCTGCAGAATTTATAGATAGTCCTGTTTCGGATATTTCAGAAATCGAAAAAACAGGTTTGCATATTAGAATCAATGATACTTATTATGGGAAATTTACATTCCAGAATCAATATCGAGAAGGTTTAGAAAAATTATTCCACACATTAAGCAAAAACTATCAAATAAAAGTACTTTCTGGAGATAATGATGGAGAACGTGCTAATTTGGAAGCGATTTTACCTGAAAATACAGAATTAATTTTTAATCAAAAACCAGAACAGAAACTGGAGTTTATAAAAAAACTACAAGAAAGTGGTCAAAATGTAATGATGGTTGGCGATGGCTTAAATGATGCCGGAGCGTTGGCACAGAGTAATGTGGGGATTTCTATTTCTGAAAATGTGAATGTGTTTTCTCCCGCTTGTGACGCGATTTTGGCAGCAAGTGAATTTTCACGATTGGATTACTTTCTTAAGTTATCACAAAAGTCTATTACAATAATAAAAATGAGTTTTGTTTTATCGTTACTCTACAATGTTGTAGGACTTTCTTTCGCTATAACAGGCAATCTACTTCCTTTGGTTGCGGCAATTATTATGCCTTTAAGTACAATTACAATTGTAAGTTTTGTGACTTTTATGTCTAACTATTTCAGTAACAGTAATTTAAAACGATTATAAATAATTCAACGTTATTTTTAGTTAAATTTAACTTATCTCCTTACAGTATGATAATTATCATATTTTACCCGCCTCTAACGTAGTAATTTTGTTAACATAAATTTATGGTATGAGTGTTATTTATCTATTAATTTCAGTAAGTATTTTCGTCGCAATTGGATTTTTTATTGCTTTTATTATCGCTGTTAAATCGGGACAATACGATGACGATTATACTCCTTCAGTCAGAATGCTCTTTGACGACGAAACCAAAATTACCCCGCAAAATAATAATTCACCAACCGAAGAAAAACAAGTATAATTATGGAAATGGAACAGTTTTACTACGACAACAAAATTGTAAAAAAATTCATTTATGCCACTATCCTTTTTGGAGTAGTAGGTATGTTAGTGGGGCTAACCTTAGCGGTTATGTACCTTTTTCCCAACATCACAGATGGGATTTCATGGCTTAGTTACGGTCGATTAAGACCATTACATACCAATGCGGTTATTTTTGCCTTTGTCGGAAATGCCTTTTTTGCCGGTATGTATTATTCGCTACAGCGATTGCTAAAAGCCAGAATGTTTAGTGATTTTTTAAGTAACTTACATTTTTGGGGTTGGCAACTTATTATTGTTGCAGCGGCTATAACATTACCTTTAGGTTATACTTCTTCAAAAGAATATGCCGAATTAGAATGGCCAATTGATATCGCTATTGCAGTTATTTGGGTTGTAATGGGAATCAATATGATTGGTACAATGTTGCGTCGTAGAGAGCGTCATTTATATGTTGCAATCTGGTTTTATCTTGCAACATTTGTAACAGTTGCCGTTTTACATATCTTTAATAATATTGAACTTCCGGTTTCGGCTTTAAAAAGTTACTCTGTTTATGCAGGAGTTCAGGATGCATTAGTGCAATGGTGGTACGGACATAATGCAGTTGCGTTTTTCTTAACAACACCATTTTTAGGATTAATGTATTACTTTATCCCAAAAGTAGCCAATCGTCCTATTTACTCGTATCGTTTATCAATTATTCACTTTTGGTCTTTGATATTTATTTATATCTGGGCGGGACCACACCATTTATTATACTCAGCTTTACCAAACTGGGCTCAGAATTTAGGAGTTGCATTTTCGGTAATGTTAATCGCTCCGTCTTGGGGAGGAATGATCAACGGATTATTGACTTTAAGAGGAGCGTGGGATAAAGTTCGTGAAGAACCAGTTTTAAAATTCTTTGTAGTAGCAATCACAGGTTACGGAATGGCGACTTTTGAAGGTCCAATGCTTTCTTTAAAAAATGTAAATGCTATAGCGCATTACACAGATTGGATTATTGCACACGTTCACGTAGGAGCATTAGCATGGAATGGGTTTATGTCATTTGGTATCATTTACTGGTTGATTCCCAGAATGACAAAAAGTACATTATTCTCTAAGAAACTTGCCAATTTCCATTTCTGGATTGGGACTTTAGGAATTATTTTATACGCTTTACCAATGTATGTTGCTGGTTTTCAACAAGCGTCAATGTGGAAACAATTTAATCCAGATGGTACATTAACTTATGGAAATTTCCTTGAGACAGTTACTGCTATTATGCCATTGTATTGGATGAGAGCAATTGGAGGTAGTTTGTATTTAATTGGTATGTTAACGCTGGTTTATAATATTATAATGACCATTAAAGCCGGTGATACGATTGAAGATGAATTAGCTCAGGCTCCAGCATTACAAAGAATCAGCAGCAATAGATTAAGTGGAGAAAAATTCCATACCTGGTTAGAAAGAAAACCAATTCAGTTGACCATTTTGGCAACAATAGCTATTCTAATTGGTGGTATTATTCAAATTGTACCAACAATTATGGTCAAATCAAATATACCAACAATTTCAAGTGTCAAACCATATTCACCTTTAGAACTAGAAGGTCGTGATTTATATATCAGAGAAGGCTGTGTAGGTTGTCACTCACAGTCCGTACGTCCTTTTAGAAGTGAAGTAGAACGTTATGGACCACAATCAAAAGCGGGAGAGTTTGTGTACGATCATCCATTCCTTTGGGGATCAAAACGTACAGGTCCAGATTTGTTAAGAGTAGGTGGTAAGTATAATGATAACTGGCATTTTAATCATTTCTGGAATCCGCAAAGTATTTCTGCAGGTTCAATTATGCCGGGTTATAAGTGGTTGTTTGATAATGAGCCAATGGATATTTCCCTAACTCAAAAGAAAATGCAAGCCATGGTTACACTTGGAGTTCCTTATACAGAAGCAGAGATTACAAATGCACAAAAAACATTAAGAACTCAGGCACTTGCAATAGAAAAAAGCTTAGAAAACGATCCTGATTATGTAAAAAGTTATGAGGATAGTAAGAAAAAAGCAGCTGCAAAAGGCGAAAAATTTGTTCCTATGAATGAGAGAGAAATCGTTGCGATGATTGCTTATATACAAAGACTTGGAACTGATATAAAAGTAAAAGAGACTTCTAAATAACAGCATTATGTTTGAACAGATAAAACACAATATGGAGACTATTTCGGGTATAGAAATTTACCCGATACTTTCTCTCTTAATATTTTTCTTCTTTTTTGTTGGCTTAGGCTTTTGGGTGTTCTCGTATAAAAAAGAAAAAATCCAGGAAATGAGTGAAATACCTTTAGATGAAGGACATGGTATAATTTCAAAAGATATTTAATATGAAAAAATTTTTCCCAGTATATGTAAGAGTACCGCTAATTTTCTTCATCGTCTTTGGATTGATGGAATACTTTATAGATTCAGGTGATAAACCGGCTTTTATAAAATATCCAATGGTTTCTGTCTTTTTGTTGGTCTTTTTATTTATTCTGATAGCAATCGAGATTACATTAAGCGCCGTTAATCGCGTTATGTATCAATTGATGTCACCAGAAGAAAAGGCAAAACTAGATTACGAGAATAGTTTGAGCTTAACAGAAAGTACTTGGTATAAAGATTTAATGCACAAGCTTACTCAAACGCCACCGATCGAAAGAGAAGGAGACTTGTTAATGGATCATGATTATGATGGAATTAAAGAATTAGATAATAATTTACCGCCTTGGTGGGTGTATTTATTTTATATCTGTATTATTTTCGGAGTATTCTATGTTGCACGTTATGAGATTTTTGGAGGAGATGATCAAGAAACAGAGCTTAAAAAAGAAATGGCTCAGGCAAAAATAGATGTAGACGAATATCTTAAAACAGCTCCGGATTTAATGGATGAAAAAACGGTTGTTTTACTTACGGATCCAGAAAATCTAGCAATTGGAAAAGAAATTTTTACAACCAATTGTGCTGCTTGTCACCGTGCTGATGCTGGTGGACAAATTGGACCAAACTTAACAGATGATCGTTGGATTTTAGGTGGAGGAATTAAAAATCTTTTTCATACAATAACCAATGGAGGTCGTGATGGTAAAGGAATGATCGCCTGGAAAGGAACCTTAAAACCTAAGGAAATCCAAAAAGTAGCGAGTTACATCCTTTCCTTACAAGGAAGCAATCCAAAAGACCCGAAAGAATCAGAAGGCGAAGTTTGGGTAGATGAAAGTGCACCAACGAAAGATACCGCAGCAAGTACATCAAAAGATAGTACTGAAGTTAAAAAATAATACTACAACATCATGTCAAATTTACCAGACGAAGCTTTTAGAGATACCATCGGAACTATTGATGAAGGAGGTAATCGAAAATTTATTTTCCCTAAAAAACCGTCTGGTAAATTCTATGAATACAGGAAAATAGTTAGCTATGTTTTGCTGGCTATTTTAGTTGCAAATCCGTTTATAAAAGTAAATGGAAACCAATTTATGATGTTCAATGTTATGGAACGTCGATTTAATATTTTTGGATTTCCATTTTGGCCGCAAGATTTTTATCTCTTTGTAATTTCAATGCTTGTTGGTATTGTATTTATTATCTTGTTTACAGTTGTATTTGGCAGAATTTTTTGCGGTTGGATTTGTCCACAAACGATTTTTCTCGAAATGGTTTTTCGCAGAATTGAATATTGGATTGATGGTGATCGTGGTGCTCAATTGCGATTGTCAAGACAAGAATGGAATTCAGAAAAAATTAGAAAGAGATTAGTAAAATGGATCATTTTTTTCTTGATTTCATTTGGTATCGCCAATGTTTTTCTGGCTTATTTGGTAGGGAGTGACCAATTATTTTTAATGGTTGAAGAAGGACCAGTTAAACAAGCAAGTAATTTTATTGCCTTATTGATTTTTACCGGAGTCTTTTACTTTGTTTTTGTTTGGTTTCGTGAACAGGTTTGTATTATTGCTTGTCCATACGGAAGATTGCAAGGTGTACTTTTAGATGATAAATCAATTAATGTAGCTTACGATTTTGTACGAGGTGAAAAAGAAGTCGGACGTGCAAAATTCAATAAAAAAGAAGATAGAGTCACAACCGGAAAAGGCGATTGTATTGATTGTCATCAATGTGTACACGTTTGCCCAATGGGAATTGATATTAGAAACGGAACGCAATTAGAATGTACCAATTGTACCGCTTGTATTGACGAATGCGATACGATTATGGAAAGCGTTGGTTTGCCTAAAGGACTTATCAGATATGCGTCTGAAGATGAAATTGTAAAAAAAGCACCTTTCAAATTTACAGCAAGAATGAAAGGTTACACAGCTGTTTTGTTCATTTTGTTAAGTGTTTTTATTGGAATGTTATTTTTAAGAACAGATGTTCAGGCAATTGTTTTACGCTTGCCAGGACAGTTATTTCAGCACAAAGGAGATAAAATTAGCAATGTGTATACTTATAAGATTGTTAACAAAACAATGAAAGATTATCAAGATGTTCATTTTGAATTAATTGATCAAAAAGGAACGATTAAAAATGTCGGTAATCAACATTTTAAAGTTTTAAAAGAAGGAATTTCACAAGGAACTTTGTTTATAGAAATCGATCAGGCACTTTTAGAAAGTGATAAAACCAAAGTTAAAATTGGAGTTTACAACGGGAAAGAGTTGATAGAAACTACAGCAACTAATTTTTTAGGACCAAGAAGTTTTAATTAAAAACATACTAAGATGAAAATAAATTGGGGAACCGGAATTGTCATTGCATTTGCATTGTTTATGACTTTTATTTTATATTTTGTTTTTGAAGTACAATCAAATAGTAAATACGACAACGACTTGGTTGTCGAAGAATATTACAAACACGATTCTCATTTTCAGGACGAAATGGCTCGAATTCAAAATGCTCATGATTTACAGCAAAAACCTTCTATAACTTATACTGAAAGCGGTGTGAAAATTGCTTTTCCTGCCACTTTTGAAAATGATAAAGTAAAAGGGAATGTATTATTGTACAGACCTTCAAACAAGAAATTTGATTTTGATACCCAAATAGCTTTGACAAATTCTGCTGTGCTTATTCCGCAAAAGAAGTTGATTAAAGGGCGTTGGGATGTTAATATGGAATGGGAATATAAAGGAACAAAATACCTTTCGAAAGAAGTGATTTATGTGAATTAATAGGATGTTTTTCTAACAGAGAGATTATATTGATTCACACAGTTTTTTTTGGAAAAGTATCTAATGTTGGATTGGGATATATAGTTCCTACGGGACAAAAGAGTATTATATGATTCTTTTTTGCCGACATGTTATCTCTACGAGATATACTTTGTTAACGTTTATAAATGGAGCTATTCTTTAAAATGTTTTAATCTCTGAAGAATATACTCCGTTAGGAGTTGTATATCGGTAGAAAAAATAATTCGCATTAAAAAAATGTCCTGGAGGGACTAGACCATATAAATTGATATTTAATTGGAATAAAAAAACAATCACTTTTAATCCAATTAATCTGTGGCAAAAAAGAAAAATATATAGCAAATGTTGTACTCAGCTTTTATATTAGGATTAATTAGTAGTTTGCACTGCATAGGAATGTGTGGTCCAATTGCTATGATGTTACCGGTAGACCGACAAAATGAAGCTAAGCGAGTAACTCAAATTATAACCTATCATTTAGGTCGTTTGACAGCTTATGCGACAATAGGTTTGATTTTTGGTTTATTAGGAAGAGGTTTTTTTCTCGCAGGATTACAGCAAAAAATGTCAATTTTTATTGGCGTAGCAATGATAATCGTGGTTTTAATTCCGGAGAAAGTTTTTTCGAAGTATAATTTCTCAAAACCTGTTTATAAAGTCATTTCTAAAATAAAATCAAGTCTGGGAAATCAATTTAAAAAGAAAACTTATAAATCTCTTTTTACAATTGGATTATTAAATGGCTTTTTGCCTTGCGGAATGGTTTACGTAGCTTTGTTTGGTGCTATTGCTATGCAAAGTGCTAGTTTTGGAGTTTTGTATATGATCTTATTTGGTTTGGGAACAATGCCGCTTATGACAATTGTAGTATATGTAAATTCGTTGATAAAACTTCCTTTTAGAAATAAAATACAAAAAGCAATTCCTTACGTTGCTGTTATTATTGGAGTATTATTTATCCTTAGAGGACTTGGATTAGGAATTCCTTATATTTCTCCATCAAATATGAGTTTGTTTGTACAAGGAACTCCTAACTGTCATTAAACCGTCATTGAAAACAAATTAGTTTCCGGTGATTTTCTTTTTAGATGTAAATCAAAAGCCATACAAATATTTCGAACGAATGGTTTTCCTGCTTCCTTGATTTTAATCTTATCTTCTTCTATTACTATTAATTGATCGTTTTCTATTTCTTTTAGATCCAATAAAACACTCGGAAGTTCTTGAAAATATAAGGATTCATTAGACCAGGAAGTTTCAAATTCGCAGGTTAAGTTCAAGATATGTTTTCGAATAATCAAATCTTCATTATCTAAAATATGCCCTTTCACAATTGGAAGTTTGTCCCATTCTAACAACTGATAATAATCTTCCAGATTTTTTGTGTTTTGAGCAAAACTATACCAACTGTCACTTATAGAAGAAACGCCTAAACCAATCATCAATTGAGTTTTTGAAGCGCTATATCCCATAAAATTTCGATGCAGTTTTTTATTTTGCGTCGCTTTATGTAAACTATCAGATTCTAAAGCAAAATGGTCCATACCAATTTCGTCATAGCCATTTTTAGAAAGCAGTTGTTTTCCAACTTCATATAATTGTCTCTTTTCAGCATCTTTCGGAAGGTTTTCATCATTGAAACCACGTTGTCCGTTTCCTTTAATCCAAGGCACGTGTGCATAACTGTAAAATGCAAGACGATCTGGTTTAAGAGAATTTGTTTTTTCGATTGTATCTGTAACATCTTCAATAGTTTGAAAAGGTAATCCAAATATAATATCATGACCAATAGAAGTATAACCAATTTGTTTGGCCCAAAAAGTCACCTTCGCAACATTGTGAAAAGGTTGTATTCTATGTATTGCTTTCTGTACTTTTTCGGAATAATCCTGAACACCTAAACTTACTCGGCGAAAGCCTAAATCGTATAATTTTTTGAGTTGTTCGTAAGTTGTATTATTAGGATGACCTTCAAAACTGAATTCATAATTTTCGGCCTTATTGGCAAAACTGAAAATGCCATTTATAAGATGTTCTAAATTCTTTTCCGAAAAAAAAGTTGGAGTTCCTCCGCCTAAATGTATTTCTTTTATAATTGGCTTTTCGGATAATAATTTACAATATAAGCTCCATTCTTTTAAAAGCGCTTTTATATAAGTTTCTTCTACAGAATGATTTTTTGTAATTCGTTTATTGCAACCACAAAAAGTACACATGCTTTCGCAGAATGGTAAATGAATATACAAACTTATTCCGCTTTGTGAATTGCTTTCTGTAAATGCTTTTTGAAAAGATTCTATCCATTTTTCTGTTGTAAAACAGGCTTCATTCCAATAAGGAACCGTTGGATAACTCGTATATCTGGGACCTGGGACATTGTATTTTTGGGTCAGTGAGATTTTCATAAAAGACGGATTTTGTGTCTTTCAAAATTAGAGTTTACCTGTAAGAGATAAAATGACAAATGTCATGTAATTAACAAAAAAAAGAGACTCATAATGAGCCTCTTTTCTGAATTAAATAACTAACGTGAAATAGAATCTTGGATGATTTTAAGCCATTTTTTAGCAAACATATGATCCTGATAAGCGCTTATTTGTTTGATGCGATCATCGTCAAAATCATAGAATGGAATTGTAATTTTTTTAGAAGTTTCCTTTTCCTGAAATTCAAAATCAATTTTCAAGATTGTATCTGAATTTCCATCATTGGTTAAAACTATTTTACAAGAAGAAACACTTTTTAAATCTAAATAAGTTGACTCTTGTTGATTTGGATTAAAATTCATTAAAATAAACCTTCTGTTTTTTTGATCTATTGTAAGCGTTTTGTTGCTTTGAGATTCTGTTAAATCAAAATCTTCAGGATGTGTTGAATTGAACTTCTTTTTTATGTTTAAAATCTTTGTTTTGTTTGCAGCGCTCGATCGAGCAGAAAAATAAACGGGTACGGCTACAATGATAGCAATCACGAGACCAATTATGGTTACACTTGTTTCCATTTTTGTTTTTAAAATTTGATAAATAATATGAAATGATAAATTGTTTTCAGAAAGAAAATAATTTACTTAGTTTAGAAGAAATAGGCTCTTCTGATTAGAATTTCATGTATTTGTCTACCAAAAAAAATGGAAAGGATAGAGCATAAGTAAGACCTTTTTGCTCTGAGTCAGAAATTGATTTGCAAAGTTTGATGTTGATTTTACTGCTTTGTGCTGCGGAATCACCATCAATACAGCATCAAACCATTTATTTAGAATAGATGGATTTGTTTTTAAGTTTGCTGCAAATTGATAACTGGTTTGTGGCTGAATAAAAGCCAAAGAATCTGAAGAATCAATAGAGAAATTGGAATCCGTTTTTTGATTTTCGGTTTCTTGATAGTCACTTTTTTGCACAGCCAATTCGTTTGCTTGACAAGCAAAGAAGGCAATGATCACAAGTGATACAAAAATAACGGTTTTACGAATCCAATTCATGGTGGCGAATTTAACTCATAAATGACAATTAAAGAAATTTTAAAGAATTAATTAACTTTAAAAGTAAGGTTATTATTTTATCCTCAAGATTTTACTAGTACCATTGAGGATAAAATAAGGTTATTGTTGCATTTTGAAATAATAATCAGCCGAACGTTTTCCACTTCCATAGAACAAGAAAAATACGCAAATTAGTAAAACCACAATTGCCAGAATTAAGTTTTCAGAGTGCATATGTCCCATGAAGTTTACTAGAATTGCTCCAAAAAGTATTGGTAGCTGAGCTGCAATTGCCCATCTTGTAAGTAACCCAAAAACAATCATAATACCTCCAATCATGTGGGCCGGCGCGATATAATGCAGTAAAAACATTCCGCCTCCGAATCTATCAATTGGAGAAATTAAATCATGCAGATATTGAACGTTTGTTACAAATGAAACTCCTTTCATAAATAAAAAAACACCCAATACAATACGTACTAAATCTACTGGTAAATAAGTGTGCGCATTTGCCCATTTATTCAAACTTTTTACATTTTCCATGATACTACGTGATTAAAAATTATAAATAAAGTTACTAATTTTTAATGATATATTTATTTTTAAGTACCTGAAAATAAGTTTTTTACTTTTTATTTAACGTATTTTGATATTATCCGAAATTCTAAACTTGAATAACGCCCAAATTAAATGGTTTTTGAATAGGAGCGTGGTTTGCAGCTTCGATTCCCATAGAAATCCATGTTCTGGTATCTAAAGGATCAATAATCGCATCTGTCCACAATCTTGAAGCCGCATAATAAGGTGAAGTTTGCTCGTCGTAACGTGCTTTAATTTTATTAAAAAGCTCAGTTTCTTTGGCTTCGTCTACAATTTCTCCTTTTGCTTTAAGCGAAGAAGCTTCGATTTGTGCCAAAACTTTTGCAGCCTGAGTTCCGCCCATAACAGCAAGTTCTGCACTTGGCCACGCAAAAATTAATCTTGGATCATAAGCTTTACCGCACATTGCATAATTTCCTGCTCCGTATGAGTTTCCAACAATTACAGTAAATTTTGGTACAACCGAATTACTTACCGCATTTACCATTTTGGCACCGTCTTTTATAATTCCGCCCTGTTCAGATTTCGATCCAACCATGAAACCGGTAACGTCTTGTAGAAAAACCAGTGGAATTTTCTTTTGGTTACAATTAGCAATAAAACGAGTTGCTTTATCAGCGCTATCTGAGTAGATTACGCCACCAAATTGCATTTCGCCTTTTTTGGTTTTTACAACTTTTCGTTGATTGGCAACAATTCCGACTGCCCAACCGTCAATTCTTGCATAACCGGTAATTATAGTTTGACCGTAACCATCTTTGTAAGCTTCAAATTCTGAATTATCGACCAACCGATTGATGATTTCCATCATGTCATATTGCTCGTTTCTAGCTTTTGGCAAGATTCCATAAATATCTTTTGGCTCAAGCGTTGGTTTTTCTGCTTTTATTCGGCTATAGCCAGCTTTGTCAAAATCACCAATTTTATCAACTATATTTTTTATTTTATCCAGAGCGTCTTTGTCGTCTTTGGCTTTATAATCAGTTACGCCTGAAATTTCGCAATGTGTAGTTGCACCGCCTAAAGTTTCATTATCGATTGTTTCTCCAATTGCAGCTTTAACCAAATAACTTCCGGCAAGGAAAATACTTCCGGTTTTATCTACAATTAGCGCTTCATCGCTCATAATTGGCAAATAAGCACCTCCGGCAACACAACTTCCCATAACGGCCGCAATTTGTGTAATTCCCATACTGCTCATTTGAGCATTATTTCTAAAAATACGTCCAAAGTGTTCTTTATCAGGAAAAATTTCATCCTGAAGCGGTAAATAAACGCCTGCACTATCCACTAAATAGATAATAGGTAATCTATTTTCCATCGCAATTTCTTGTGCACGCAGGTTTTTCTTTCCTGTGATAGGAAACCACGCTCCGGCTTTTACAGTTGCATCATTAGCAACCACAATGCATTGTTTTCCTTTTATATATCCTATTTTTATAACAACACCACCAGATGGACATCCGCCGTGTTCTGCGTACATTCCTTCGCCAACGAAACCTCCAATTTCTATACTTTTAGAATTTTCATCTAATAAATACTCAATACGTTCGCGAGCAGTCATTTTACCTTCGGCATGTAGCTTTTCGATGCGTTTTTCACCTCCGCCTAATTTTACTTTGGCAAATTTTTGTTTTAGTTCAGAAAGTAATAGTTTATTGTGATCTTCGTTTTTATTGAAGTTTAAATCCATAATATATTGATGTTTTTACAAAATAGTGTTGGCTAATTTACAAAATCAATTGAAACTGACATCATAAAATATATTCTTCGGATGAAATAAAAGTAAGTTTCTGATATTAAAAAAACGAATAATTTATGCGGGAAAGCCAAATAAAGAATAAGTCGTTTTTTTTATCTTAATTTGTTGTTTCATACTAATTAGTATCTTTTATGTCAAAAGCAGCAAATACAAGACTTACAATTCTCCAGAAAGCATTTGAATTGATTTATTCGAAAGGATATCAAACCACGAGTATTGATGAAATTATTGCGACAACCCAAGTAACCAAAGGTGCTTTTTATTACCATTTTAAAACAAAAGATGAAATGGGAGTTGCTATTATTGAAGAGATTTTGAAACCTACGATGTTGGGAAGCTTTATAAAACCAATAGAAAATTCAGAAAATCCAATTGAGGATTTTTATAATATGATTTTTTATTTGTTGCTTGAAGATCCTTTATTGGAAGTAAAATATGGTTGTCCAGTTGGAAATCTGACTCAGGAAATGACGCCTTGGAACAATCAATTTAGTCTGGCTTTGTCAGAGTTGGTAAACCAATGGATGATGACAATAGAAAAAGCAATTGTAAGAGCGCAAACTTTAGGATTAGTCAGAAAAGAGGTGAATGGCGAACAAGTAGCTTTTTTTATCATGTCTGGCTATTGGGGAATACGTAATTTTGGAAAACTACAGGATAGTAATTCCTGTTATATTGTTTATTTAAAGGAGTTTAGGAATTATCTAAATAGCTTGAAATAAATTTATATTCAAAAACATACTAACTAGTATGTTTTTGAATATATTTGCATTGTCTTAATCAAAAAACAATGTATCAATCACTTTTATTTTGCCATTCTGCTTTGCGATGGTTTGTGTTAGTAAGCTTATTATACTCCATTTTTCGAGCTTACAAAGGTTATAACTTGAAACGACCTTTTACTAAAACTGATAATTCGGTCCGACATTGGACTGCTACAATCGCACATATTCAGCTTACTTTAGGAATTCTTATTTATGTACAAAGTCCGATAGTGAAATACTTTTGGAAAAACTTTAAAGAAGGAATTAAAAATACCGATGCCGCTTTTTTCGGAATACTTCATATTGTTTTAATGCTTTCCGCAATTGTTTTGATCACGATTGGTTCGGCTTTAGCCAAAAGAAAACAAAATGACAGTGATAAGTTTAAAACAATGCTGTTTTGGTTTTTTATCGCTTTATTGATCATTTTTATCGCGATTCCGTGGCCATTTTCTCCTTTAGCAAACAGACCTTATTTTAGATAACATTTTATGAAAAATTTACTGCAAACAAATACCGGAAGATTACGAATTATTGGATTTCTGGAAGGAACATCTTTATTGATATTATTATTTATAGCTGTTCCGCTGAAATATATTTTTGGAATGCCATTTTTAACAAGACCCGTTGGTACAGTTCATGGCGCTTTATTTCTACTCTTTATTTTTAATGCTTTAAGCGTAGGAGTAGAGCAAAATTGGAGATTTGCAACGACGACCTGGAAAGTGCTTTTGGCTTGTATTATTCCGTTTGGAACTTTTTATATTGATCATAAAATTTTAAGCAAAATAAAAGTGAAATCTGAAAATTAAATCAACTTAAAAGAATTCAAAAGATGGTTTTAGTATTTAAAACAAATGTAGATTCTGTTTCGAAAGTGAAAAGAATTGCTCCAAAACTGAATCGGTTATTTCCAAAAACAAAATGGAATTTTGATCTTGAAGATTGTGATCGTATTTTACGACTTGAATCGGATAATGATATTATAAAGGAGATTATTGTTCTAATGAAAGTATTAGGGTTTAACTGTGAAGCTTTGTAAATAGTCTTTTTTAGAATCAATACAAAAACTGTTGAGCTATAAAAATTAAGGATGAATTTAACCGCAAAGCACGCAAAGGTTTTTATCCCATAAATATGCATAGTAAACGCAAAGTTCGCAAAGCTTTGTGTTGATAAAGCTTTGTGTTGATAAAGCTTTGCGAACTTTGCGTTTGTATAAAACCACGTAATAAAAAAAACTTTGCGCGCTTTGCGGTTAAAATAATAAGTCAATACAAAATGTTTTATGTTTCTGCACAGGTTGATCCCTTTTTATAATTGTGAAATAGGCATAAAAAAACCAGAAGATAGCTTCTGGTTTTTTATATATAAATGTTATTTAGATTATTTTTTAGAATCGCAAACCATTCTTTTCAAGATTGCCCATTGTTTTAGAGCATCACGAGCTTCTACTGCTGGATAACCCAACATAGTTTTTCCTGCAGGAACATCACCAACAACACCTGAACCAGCTCCAACAATTGCTCCGTCACCAATAGTGGTATGATCTTTTATAGAAGCGCTTCCGCCAATAATAACACCATTTCCTAGAGTTACAGAACCTGCTAAACCACTATTTCCGGCCATAATACAAAATTTACCTAATTTACTATTATGTCCAATTTGTACTAAATTGTCGATTTTGCAACCGTCACCAAGAACGGTGGAACTAAATTTACCACGGTCAACACAAGTGTTTGCACCAATTTCAACTCCGTTTCCGATAATTACATTTCCGATTTGTGGAATTTTCACCAAACCTTTTTCGCTACAAGGGCGAAATCCAAAACCATCTGCTCCAATTGTTGCATTTGGATGAATAATACAATCGTTACCAATATGACAACGTTCGCGAACTACTGTTCCTGACCAAATGATTGTGTTTTTACCAATAGTACATTCGTCCAGAATTGTTACGTTTGGATAAATAGTAGCAAAAGCACCAATTTCAACTTTTGGACCAATATAACAACCAGCACCAATTCTTGCACCTTCGCCAATAATGGCAGTTTCGTCTACAACTGCTGTTCTGTGAATATCATTGTGGAATACAGGAGTAGGAGGGGCAAAAAGGGCCAAAATTTGAGACATTGCTAAATCGGCATTTTTTACTTTTATAAAAGCGCGATTTTCTCCCGGTTCTATCGAAATATCTTCGTTTACTACTGCAATAGATGCATTTGAAGCAGACCAAAATTTTTCGTATTTTTTGTTTCCTATAAATGAAATTTCTGAAGTTGTAGCTTTTTCTAATTGCTCTGTTGCAGTAATGCTTTGTGAAGTATTGCCGTAAATTACGCCATTTATAACTTCATTGATTTCTTGAATTGAATAGGATTTCATTGAGTAAATTTAATTGACTTAGGGTTAATTTTTGCCAAATAAAATCAATTAGATTCTAATTACCTAATATTTTTTTTGTGTTTGTTAAAAAGTGTTTAAAATAATGCTCCAAATATTACAAATTTAACATTAAATCTATCAATTTATTAATTGTTTTCCAGTTTCTGGTCGTTGCTTTTACTTTCAGTTTACTCTCGATTATGCTATTTGTAAGTTTTGAATTTACTGTTGGATTAGGATAAAAGATATACATTACTTTGTTGATTGTTATGTGTTTATCTTCTTTGAAATCGATTGATTTAAAAAGGTCAAGATCTGTAATTGCTGGTTCTTTTGATAAAAAAGTAACGTAAGGCTGCGTCGGATCATTTATTTTATCATCAGAATATGGATTTTGTTGTGCACATTTTTGTAATTCTTCCAAAGTCAAAATTAACACAGGAACCTGATAGCCAAAATGTTTTTCGATACTATTTGCGATCTGATTTTCTAAATCGGAAATATTAGTAAGATTACTAGTAAAAATAATATTTCCACTTTGAATATAAGTGCTGATGTTTTTAATGGGAAGCTCTGTTAATATGGATCTTAAAATTTCCATTTTAATAAGTTTTTGTCCACTGACATTAATACCACGCAGAAAAGCAATATAGGTTTGCATTGTTTTTGAAGCTTAGATTAAAATAAAAAGCGATTCACTTTTGATAAAAGGAATCGCTTTTTTTTAAAATATTTATTCTGTTATTTTGGATAACGAAATAGCATTAATACAATATCGCAAACCGCTTGGCTCAGGTCCATCAGGAAAAACATGTCCTAAATGTGCGTCACAAGTATTGCAAACTACTTCAACACGAATCATTCCGTATGATTTATCGGCATGATAAGCGATTGCATTTTCTTTTAAAGGTTGTGTAAAAGAAGGCCAGCCTGTTCCTGATTCAAACTTTTCTGAAGCATCAAAAAGCAAAGTCCCACAACATTTACATTCATAGATTCCGGGATCAAACAAACTGCAAAGTTCAGAACTAAATGATCTTTCGGTACCTTTTAAGCGTGTTACCTGAAATTCTTCAGGCGTTAAGATCTGTTTCCATTCTTCTGTTGTTTTCTCAACTCTTTTCTCCGGAACTGGATTTCCTTTATTTGTATAACGAATTATGTCTGCCCATTTTATCATAACTTTTTCTTTTAGTTTGAGGTTTCACGTTTCAGGTTTACTTTGACTGAATACTAAAAACTGAATACTGACACTTTATTTATTCTTCTTCTTTTTGTCCCATCATCATCAGGAATGCTTTCAGGAATGGGTCAATATTTCCGTTCATAACGCCATCAACATCGCTGGTTTCGTAACCGGTACGAACGTCTTTTACTAATTTATAAGGCTGCATTACATAATTACGTATTTGCGAACCCCATTCAATTTTCATTTTTCCGGCTTCAATATCGGCACGTTGTGCTTGTTGTTTTTTCAATTCGATTTCATACAATTGAGAACGTAACATTTGCATGGCACGCTGTCTGTTGTCTTGTTGTGATCTGGTTTCAGAACACTGAATCTGAATTCCGGTAGGTTTGTGTACTAATTGTACTTTTGTTTCTACCTTATTTACGTTTTGTCCTCCGGCTCCACTAGAGCGAGAAGTTGTGATTTCGATATCGGCAGGATTAATGTCAATTTCGATACTATCATCAACAAGCGGATAAACATAAACTGAAGCAAATGAAGTGTGACGTTTTGCGTTACTATCAAAAGGAGAGATTCTGACCAAACGGTGTACACCATTTTCTCCTTTTAAATATCCAAAAGAATAATCTCCTTCAAACTCGAGCGTAACGGTTTTGATACCGGCAACCTCGCCAGCCTGAAAGTTCAGTTCTTTTATTTTGTAACCGTAACTTTCTCCCCACATCATATACATACGCATCAACATTCCCGCCCAATCACAACTTTCAGTTCCTCCGGCGCCGGCAGTAATTTGAACTACGGCACTTAAACTGTCGCCTTCGTCAGAAAGCATGTTTTTGAACTCAATGTTTTCGATATGAGTTTGTGTAATCTTGTAATGTTCGTCTAATTCTTCTGAAGAAAGTTCTCCTTCTTTATAAAAATCATGCGCCAGTTGTAATTCGTCTGTAAGCTCAATGGCTTTGTTGTAATCTTCGATCCATTTTTTCTTGTTTCGAAGGTTTTTTACAATGACTTCGGCTTCTTTTGCATTGTTCCAAAAGTCGGGTGCGAAGGTTTTTTCTTCTTCGTTGGCAATTTCGATTAGCTTGGCATCAACGTCAAAGATACCTCCTCAACGCACCAAGGCGCTCCACAATACCTTTTATTTGTTCGGTAGTTGTCATAAATTAATAGTAGTTTTTTAGGTTTTTTGTAAATATTAAGTAATTATTTAAAAGCTGAATTTTGATCAAACTTCATCAAATTGAACGATTTGTAAATACGTAATTTTGTTGTACAAAAATAAGACATAGTTTTCAGAATATTGAAAAAATTTTAACATAAGAAGAAAGTATCTTCAAAAGTATTAAGTGATGAATAATCTGTTACTTTCATAAGCAAATTCAACTTATGTAGAAGTGATTTGGTTTAAGAATATCAGAAGGTAATATGTTGCTTATGAAATTATCAAGGACAATGAAGCTGTATAGTATTGTGTATGTGTGAACTAGATTTATTATTTTGGTAAACAAAATAGTTTCTAAAATTATAAGTTAGATTTAGAATATTATATTAGTTTTATATGTTTTTTGCAAATATTACGTTAATTTGGTTTTATAGTAAGTCACAAGTTAAATTTTAGTAAAACTTGCCAAGAATAACTATTAGTAATACGTAATTTTGCTGCACAAAAAAGATACACTTTTTAGAATATGGAAATAAATTTAATTAGCGATACCATTACCAAACCAACATACGAAATGTTGCAGTATATGTTTAACGCTCATGTTGGCGATGACGTATACAGGCAAGATCCTACAGTTATTGAATTGGAGACTAAAGTTGCTGAATTTTTTGGTATGGAGGCCGGACTTTTTTTCCCGTCAGGAACTATGGCAAACCAAACCGCTATTAAATTACACACACAACCAGGAGAGCAATTAATTGCCGATAAATATGCACACGTTTATCATTATGAAGGAGGAGGAGTTTCTTTTAACAGTGGCGTTTCATGCTGCTTGTTAGACGGACATCGCGGAATGATAAATGCAGCTCAGGTTGCAGCAGCGATTAATGATCCTGAGTTTTACCACAGTCCGTTAACGAGTTTAGTTTGTGTAGAAAACACGACAAATAAAGGTGGTGGAGCTTGTTATGAATTAGAAGATTTAAAAGAGATAAAAAAGGTTTGCGATGCCAATAATCTGAAGTTTCATTTGGATGGAGCCAGAATTTGGAATGCATTGGTTGCTAAGAGACAAAACCCGAAAGAATTTGGAGCAATTTTCGATACTATTTCGGTTTGTTTGTCAAAAGGATTAGGCGCTCCAATTGGTTCTATTTTGCTTGGAACTAAAGATGATATTCGCAGAGCGTTGAGAATCAGAAAGATACTTGGTGGAGGAATGCGCCAAGTTGGATATTTGGCTGCAGCCGGATTGTTTGCTTTGGCTAATAATATCGAAAGACTAGCAGAAGATCATAGAAGAGCTAAAGAAATTGCCGCAATTTTAAGCACAAAACCTTGGGTATCTCATATTGAGCCAGTTGAAACCAATATTTTGATTTTCTCACTAGCCGAAGGTTACAGCGATCAGCTTTTGATTGAAAAATTAAAACTTAAAAACATTTTAATAAGTTCAATGGGGCACAATAAACTTAGAATTGTGACGCATTTAGATTATAAAGAAGTAATGCATACGTATGTAATTGAAACGCTTCAGAAGTTTTAGGAAGAAGGTTCAAAGTTGCAAAGGCTCAGAGGTACAAAGGTTTTAAAAAAAAGGCCCAAAGTCGCAAAGGTTCAGAGGAACAAAGGCTAAAAAAGAAAGACGCACTATATTTAGTGCGTCTTTCTTTTTTGATTGAGAAGTATTCAAGATTTATGCGTCAAGCGAAAAACCTTTGTCCCTTTGAACCTTTTTTAAGCCTTTGAACCTTATTTAAACAAATTATCCATTCCCGGAATCATTGGCATATCCATTTTTGCAACAGCATCCAATTCTCTTTCGTTAACACTTGTAGCTTTTTCAATAGCTTTATTTAAGGTTACGATTAAGTAATCTTCCAGTTGTTCTTTGTCTTCAAGTAAAGAGTCGTCGATAGAGATTGTTTTTACTTTTCTATTTGCAGTAAGCGTTACTTTTAATAATCCATCAGCGCTTTGTTCGTCAATTAAAACTGTATCTAAACGCTTTTTTGTATCTTCAATTTTTTGTTGGGTTTCTTTAAGTTTACCCATCATTCCCATTAAATCCATTTTTTGTTGATTTTTAAATTATTTCATACAAAATTAGTATATTGCTGTATTATATCAATAGAATATTTTATGAAAAAATTAATTTGGTTCTATTGTGATTGTAGTATTTTTGCAACTCCGAATTTACAAACCAATGCTTAATCAATGCAAAACGATATAATGGCTCCAAAGGCCAAAGAAATTCCAAAAACACTAAAAAAACATAAAGAAGCCCGAATTGATAATTATTTTTGGCTTAACGATCGCGAAAATCCTGAGGTTATCGATTATTTAAATCAGGAAAATGCATACTACCAAAGCATGACAACGCATACAAAAAATCTTCAGGGAGATTTGTATGAAGAAATGAAAGGCAGAATCAAAGAAGACGATTCGTCAGTTCCTTATTTTTATAATGGATACTTTTATATTACCCGTTTCGAAACCGGAAAGGATTATCCAATTTTCGCCAGAAAAAAAGGAAGCCTTTCGGCAGAAGAAGAAATTATGTTCAACTGTAATGAATTGTCAGTAGGACACGCTTATTTTAAATTAGGTGGATTGAGTATAAGTCCAGATAACAAATTTGCCAGTTTTGGTGTTGATATTGTTGGAAGAAGAATTTATACCATTCAGTTTAAAAACTTAGAAACAGGAGAAATTCTGTCTGATAAAATCGAAAATGCTACAGGCGCATCTGTTTGGGCAAATGATAATAAAACGGTTTTTTACACCAAGCAAGACGAAGTTACTTTAAGAGCGGATAAAATTTTCAAGCATAAATTAAACACAGATTCAGTAAATGATACTTTGGTTTTTGATGAAACCGATGATACTTTTAATGTTTCTGTAGGGAAAGAAAAATCCAGAAAATATATTGTTATTAGTTCAGGAAGCACTCTGACGACCGAATATAGAATTTTGAATTCAGATAATCCAGATGGAGAATTTGAAGTATTTCAAAAACGTGTTCGTGGATTAGAATATAGTATTTCGCATTTTGAAGATTCTTTTTATGTCCTGACTAATAAAGATGAGGCGACTAACTTTAAGTTGATGAAAACGCCTGAGAATAAAACAGGAAAGAAAAATTGGGTCGATCTTATTCCGCATCGCGAAGATGTTTTGTTAGAAGATATCGAAATCTTTAAAAACTATTTAGTTGTTGAAGAGCGCTCAAACGGATTAAATCATATTCGTATAATGCCGTGGAATGGTGAGCCTGATTATTATCTTCCATTTGGCAGCGAAACATATAATGCTTTTACGACCTCAAATATTGATTTTGATACAGATGTTTTGCGTTATAGTTATCAATCTCTTGCAACGCCATCGTCTGTAATTGATTTTAATATGAAAACTAAAACCAAAGAGATCTTAAAAGAGCAACAGGTTTTAGGTGGTAAATTTGATAAAGAAAATTACGTCGAAGAACGCGTTTGGGCAACTGCCAGAGATGGAGTAAAAGTGCCAATTTCGATGATTTATCGCAAAGGATTAAATAAAGATGGCGAAAATCCGTTATTGCTTTACGCATATGGCTCATACGGAATCACAATGGATACTTATTTTTCATCAACGAGGCTTTCTTTGTTAGACCGCGGATTTGTGTACGCAATTGCTCATATTAGAGGAGGAGAAGATTTAGGAAGACAATGGTATGAAGACGGAAAACTGTTAAAAAAGAAAAATACCTTTACAGATTTCATCGATTGCTCTAAATTTGTAATTAACGAAAAATATACTTCTTCGAAACATTTGTATGCAGAAGGAGGATCAGCAGGAGGACTTTTAATGGGAGTTATCATAAATGAAGCTCCTGAATTATACAACGGAGTGATCGCTCAGGTGCCTTTTGTTGATGTTATTACAACAATGTTAGACGACAGTATTCCGTTGACAACTGGAGAATACGACGAATGGGGAAACCCAAACAAGAAAGAATATTATGATTATATGTTATCGTATTCACCTTACGATAATGTAAAAGCGCAAAATTATCCAAATATGTATGTATCAACCGGATTGCACGATTCGCAGGTACAATATTGGGAGCCAGCCAAGTGGGTAGCCAAATTGAGAAATGTGAAAACAAATAACAATCTTTTGTTTTTAGATACCAATATGGATGCTGGACATGGCGGAGCTTCAGGACGTTTTGAGGCTTTAAAAGACTTAGCAAAAGAATTTAGTTTTTTATTAGATTTAGAAAAAATTAAAAGCTAATTAGAAATTTTTTGTTAAATTTGCAACCTATCAAGGTTATTTTAAAATGCCTTTGATTAACTATTTTTTTATGAAAGAAGAAATAAACGCTTATAATAATGTTTTAGAATTAATAGGTAACACCCCACTTATTAAGCTAAATAAAATTACCGACGACTTAGAAGGAAATTTCTACGCAAAGGTGGAAGCTTTTAATCCAGGACATTCCTCAAAAGATAGAATAGCGTTATATATTATTGAAGAAGCCGAGAAAAAGGGAATTCTGTCACCGGGAGACACCATTATAGAAACAACATCTGGTAATACAGGTTTTAGTCTGGCAATGGTAAGCATTATTAAAGGTTACAATTGTATTTTGGCAGTAAGTTCAAAATCATCGAAAGACAAGATTGACATGTTGAGAAGTTTGGGAGCAAAGGTATATGTTTGTCCGGCGCACGTTTCAGCAGATGATGAAAGATCATATTATAACGTAGCCAAACGTCTACACGAAGAAACAAAAGGTTCGGTTTATATTAATCAGTATTTTAACCAATTAAATATTGATGCACATTATAACAGTACCGGTCCTGAAATTTGGGAACAAACCAAAGGACAAATCACACACCTTGTTGCTTGTAGCGGAACAGGAGGAACTATCTCAGGAACTGCAAAATTCTTAAAAGAGCAAAATCCAAATATTAGAATTTTAGGAGTAGATGCTTTTGGATCAGTATTGAAGAAATACCACGAAACAAAAGAATTCGATAACAAAGAAATTTATCCTTACCGTATAGAAGGTTTAGGTAAAAACCTGATACCATCGGCAACGGATTTTGATATTATTGATAAATTCATGAAAGTAACCGATGAAGAAAGTGCTCACTCAGCAAGAGAGATCACTAGAAAAGAAGGTTTATTTGTTGGATATACATCTGGAGCAGTAATGCAAGCGATCAGACAATATGCAGAAGAAGGAGAGTTTACAAAAGACAGTAATATTATTGCAATCTTCCCAGATCACGGATCACGCTATATGAGTAAAGTATTTAGTGATGATTGGATGAATGAACAAGGATTCTTTGATAGTATCAATGAAGAAGAAGTTCAAAAAATTGAATTCGTAAAGTAGTAAATAAAATACTTTAAAAATATAGAACTCCATTTGTTTCGACAAATGGAGTTTTTTTTGTAAAAATGTTTTTACAAAAAAGTGGTTAAAATTGTGTTTTATTGCTACAAAATTTTATTTTTATGAGAATACTGTATTTAAATTCGAATAACGTTTGTTAAGTTGAATAAAATTTATAGTTTTAACAAAATTTACAATTGTATAAGCAAATTTAATCGGAAATTTTAAAGCATCAATTTTGATTATTTAAGTTCATTGCTGAATAAATCTCGACTAGATATATTATAATAGTAGTATTATTTAATAAATGCCTTTTTAAATGCCTCTAAAATCTGTCAATATGAATAAATTATTACTGACATTAATGTTTGTAAGTTTCTTTAATGTGAATGCTCAAAATCCCGTTCAGCAATTTAATTTCGACGGAAACACAAGTAATAACGATAAAACAATTTCTTTTTTAGGATCTTCCACTTTCGCTAATGACAGAAATGGAGTTGCTAATGGCGCTATCAGACTTACAAATAAATTTTTGCAGACGGTTGTTGGCGATCTTCCACAGGATAATAAACCAAGATCAATTTCAATTTGGATAAAATTTAATGCAATTGCTACAGTAAATTATATTTTTGGTTATGGGAGTCCTATAAATGGACAATACTTTGGTTTGGTACAGCAAGCTGCAACTGGAGCGACTTCTGATTTAAGTTTGGCAGGTTGGGGAACGACAAATAATGTAATAGTTGCAACGCCGCTTGCAAAAGGCGTTTGGTATCAATATAGTATTACTTATGATGGAACTACATCTAAAATATATCGTAATGGCGAATTGTTAAAATCATCAGATGCAATTGCTCGCGCAACAAAAGGCTATATTCTTAAGTTAGGACAAATGAATACTGCACTTGGTATTAATGCAGATATAGACGATCTTAAGATTTATAATGTTGCAATGACAGACGAGCAGGTTATGGAGTCATACACCAGTTCGAAACCATCAGGAGTTGTAGCTGAAAATGTTGCAACGGTAAAAAAAGGAGCAGCAGATTTAAAAAATACACCTGAAGGTAATGTGGTTGCAAAAAAAGTTGAGGTTTTCTCACAAGGAAAGAAAATAATCAGAAATAACACCACTAATATTAGTGACTTACCAGAAGGTACTTATTTGTTGAAAATAACAAATGGTCAAAACTAAGAATTGCCACTTATAAGCAACAAATAATAAATATTGTTTTCTAAAATATATAACTCCATTCGTTTCTGCGAATGGAGTTTTTTTTGAACTATTCCAGAACTTCTACAGAATAGGTATGTATTTAATATCCAGATATTTTTTGTTTTTAAGTGAATGTTAATTTTTCTGATTTAATTGTAAATAACGTATTTATATGTAAGATTATTTGGTTTTGATTGAAGTAAAATTATTATTTTAATAGTATTAGTGAAGGTATAAATAAATGCAATTAAGCGTTTAAAATCATCGATTTTGGTTATTTAAACGATTATTTAGGTTAGTTATCGAAGAAATTTTCGCTCAAATGCATAATAATATAGTTTAGCATTGTTAAAATGACACAGAGTTTTTTAATACCCTAAATCTACTATTATGAAAAAATTACTACTCACATTAATGTTTGTAAGTTATTTGAATGTTAATGCACAAAACCCGATTCAGGAGTTTAATTTCAATGGTACTTTAAATAATACCAACAATACAACTTCATTCATGGGAACGAATAATTTCGTGAACGATAGAGCAGGAGTTGTAAAAGGAGCACAGCGACTAAGCAATAAAGCGCTTGAAGCTGTAATTGATAATCTTCCTCAGGAAAATAGTGCAAGAACTGTAAGTATCTGGGTTAAGCTAAATGATATTTCGTCAGCGAACTATATTTGGGGTTATGGAACTGCTTATAGTGCACAATATTGCGGTTTATTGCAGCAAGGAACGGCTTCATCAAACTCAGACTTAAGTTTGGCTGGTTGGGGAGCTACAAATGATGTTATTGTTTCGACGCCGCTTGTAAAAGATACTTGGTACAATTATACGATAACTTACGATGGTAAAGTTTCGAAGATTTTTAGAAATGGACAATTGCTTAAATCTGTTAATGGAATAAGTCGTTCGACTAAAGGAAACATCTTTAGATTAGGTGAAATAAATACAACTGTTGGGATTAATGCTGACATCGACGATTTAAAAATATATGATGTTGCGCTTACAGACAGTCAGGTTATAGAACTTTATAATAGTTCTAAACCTACAGTAAATATTGTAGAACCAGTTGTAGCTGCAAAAGTTACGACAACTGCAAAAGGAAAAACGGCTACAAAAACTGCAACATCAAACAATGCTATTATTGCTTCAAGTGATGTGAATGGAGTTTCAAAAAATGTTGAGGTTTTCTCGCAAGGACAAAAAATAATAGGTAATAATTCGATGAACATAAATGATTTGCCGGAAGGAACTTATTTGCTAAAAATAACAAATGCTCCATCTAAAAAAATCACTTCAAAATAAGGTTAAGGATAATTTTTAAATAGTTAGTTAGTTTTTTATGTTGTTTAGTAGAGTTAAATTTTTTGGAATAGTGAAAAAGACCTTCTAAAGACCCTCCTTTCAGAAGGTTTTTTTGTACTTACTGCTTTTTTAATAAAATACAAAACTTGTATTTTATATACCTTCATTTCTGTGATTACTAATATAGAATTCAAAATAGTAGTTAAGATGAAAATAAATATAGCTACTTGGGATGATCCTGAAGATTTGCAAAATCTGATAGATTCATACAATAAAAGCAATAACCTTGATATTAAGATTGTAGCTTTTGAAAATCGGGATGGTAGTTTTTTTGCAACTATAGAATCGGATAAATTAAGTAAAGAAGACGCCTTTTACCTCGGGAAAACTTATGGAATTATGATAGAAGATTTCAAACCAAAAGGTATTCTTTAATTTTTATAAACTCCGTAAATGAAAATACCTTCCGGACCATATTGTCCTGTAAGAGAGTAAATAACGGTTAATTTGTCATTTTGAGAAATTTCTAATATTCTTGAATTGTTATTCTCGGCGTAGGCATAAAAAACATTATTCTCTTCTTTTATCTTTAGATTGTATTTTTCAGTTAATAACTCAAGTTCTTGCTTGCTAAAATATCTAAAAGTAGATAATGATTTTAAATTTTCTTTAATGAAGTAAATTCTTTCGTTCTGTACTTCTATATATGAATTACTATAAATAGAATAATCGTCGGAACTTAGCCAATTATCATAGGAGTTGGTTGCTTCAAACAAGCTTATTCCATCGAATAAATCATAAGTAAACTGAATATCTAAATCATCAGCTTTATTATTTTCTGTATTAGAATTAGCAATCAAATAGTCTTTCCAGTCTTTCATTAACTCATATACTTCCTGAGTAGGAATTTCGGCAATACATTTCCAGTAATTATAAGTATCAATAACTTGCGATATTTCTTTTTTACATTCAATAGAATAGACTTCATACCCAAAATCATAATACAGTAATTCTCCAGATAAGACTTTTTCTAATGATTTGACAATTTCTTCTAAATAATCTAATTTTAAATTTAATATTTCAGTAGAAAAATGTTCCCCATAATTCTCTTGGTCTTCAATTATTAATAGTGATGTTGACTTATTAAGATTGTCATTTTTATCAAAATAATTATGCTGTTCAAATTTGTATTTCATCTTTTTGTAAATTAAGAAACAAGTAAAGTCCGCGTAAGATTTAACTGTTATAGAAAAAAAGTTACATAAAACTAGAGCGGGGATTTGATATGTTCTTGTCAACTGCTTCCACTGAACCACCGTGTATTCTCCCTAAATCAAAAACCTGATTAAAATTGGCATTAGTAAATTCTACAATCGCAAAGTTGACCTCATCACCTATGTATTCGACAAAAACAAAGTCTGTATTATAAGTTGCATTATACCACTTAATAGAATCTCGTAATATGATTTCGTGGTTTGTGAATATTCTTAGGCGATTTTTTTCTTGTTCCATTTATTTTGTAAAAATATTAGAGAAAGATATTTAAATTAAAGATAAAATTTCAGCGAATGTGAGAAATAGTTTGTTTTATATTTAAAAATGATAAAAAGCCTTCTAAAGATTATTCAGAAGACTTTTTTGTGTTTATTACTTTTTCTTTTGTTGTCCTGGAGCATAAGCTTTTGCGCTTTTACTTCCGGACATTTTTTTTGCTTGTCCCGGCGGAATTTTGCCAGAACTTCCAGCAGTATGTGTATGTGTGCTGCAGCCAATTGCGCTAATAGTCACAAATAAAATTACCATAATAGCAACGGTAAATTTGGTGTACTTAAATGTTTTCATAAAATGTTTTTATAATTTGGAGTACCTCAAATATACTAGTTTATATGATTTTTTATAGTTTCTGAATTTAGTTTAAAACCGTTACAAACAACAAAAGCTCTGAAAATTTCCAGAGCTTTTGTTGTTTGCTTTTAAAGTGCTTTTAGCTAATAACGCTAATCACTATAAATAGAATAACCAAGGCGATTACAGCAAATTTGGTGTATTTAGATGTTTGCATAAAATGTTTTGTTTAAAATTAATTTAGATTTGAGATCGGCAAATATAATAGTTAATTTGATTTATAGCTCTTAAGAAGATATTAAAATAAGAATAATCGTAAGAAAAAAAATAATTTTATTCTCTTCCCAACCTTTTTTATCGAAATGTACTCTATATAAATAGTAATCATCTCAAAATGATTTTAATTTAAAAAACAGAGTATGAAAAAGAAATTCACCTTAGAAATAGCAAGTCCTTGTTCTGAAAATTTTGATAAAATGATTCCAAATTCAAAAGGTTCATTTTGCGATTCATGTGCTAAAAATGTGATTGATTTAAGCAGAAAAACAAATTCAGAAATCGCCAGATTTATGGTGGAGAATAAAGATAAAAACATTTGCGCAAGAGTTAAAACAACGCAATTGGAAAACGAATTTGTATACAATGAAACTTCGAGAATGAACAATCTTAAATATGCTGCAATTGCTGCTTCGGTTTTACTAACGTCAAATGTTGTCGCGCAAGAAAACGAGCCGGTTAAAAGCGAGATAAGTGTAGAACCAACTCATCATCTTGTTGGTAAAATCGCCATTAATCAAGCTGTTCAGGAATTGATTTCGATAAAAGTCAAAGGAAAATTATTAGATTCCGAAACTCATAGACCATTGGACGAATTAAGATATCCTGATTTGACGCTTAATATTAATAACGAACCAACTCCGGTTAAGGTAAATCCTAAAACAGGCGAGTTTTCTATTCCTGTTATACTTTCAAAAGACAGTAAAGAATTGATGATTACTGTTGTCAGCAATGATTCTCATTTGTCTAAAGTGATACCTTTTGATGCGAAGTCAGTAAAAAGAAATGTTTTTCAGCAAGATATAATTATCGAAACTGAAAGTATGGTTGTAACTCAAGTATATCGATTAGGTGGTATACGTGCCAATTTTATTGAAGAAAAAAAGGAATAACAAAATTCAATTAAACGCAATCAAAGACTTCATCAAAACAAAAAAGCCCTGAAAATTTTCAGGGCTTTTTGATGTTTATAAAAAGAGAATATTATTCTTCTTTCATAGTGTGATAAACGTTCATAACGTCATCATCTTCTTCAATTTTTTCGATTAATTTCTCAACGTCAGCGATTTGAGCTTCAGTAAGTTCTTTTGTGATTTGCGGAATACGCTCAAAACCAGAAGATAAAATTTCAAGACCTCTGTTTTCTAATTCTTTTTGCAAAGCACCAAAGCTTCCAAAAGGAGCGTAGATTAAGATTCCGTCTTCGTCTTCAAAAACCTCTTCAGCACCAAAATCAATTAGTTCAAGTTCTAATTCTTCAGGATCAAGATTCCCTTTTGCAATTCTAAAATTACAAGTATGATCAAACATAAACTCAACAGAACCTTGAGTTCCCATTGTTCCGTTACATTTGTTAAAGTAGCTTCTGATGTTTGCTACAGTTCTATTATTGTTGTCAGATGCAGTTTCAATTAAAATCGCAATTCCGTGAGGCGCATATCCTTCAAACAAAATTTCTTTATAATTGGCAGTATCCTTATTACTTGCATTTTTTATCGCGCGCTCCACATTGTCCTTAGGCATGTTAGCGGCTTTTGCATTTTGTATTACAGCTCTTAATCTAGAATTGGCATCTGGGTTAGGACCACCTTCTTTAACGGCCATAACGATATCTTTACCAATTCGGGTAAATGTTTTAGCCATTGCTGACCAACGTTTCATTTTTCTTCCTTTTCTAAATTCGAACGCTCTTCCCATTACTAATTTTTTATTTTGTGATGCAAAAATACGGTTATTCCTTATTTTTCCAAAATCAATTCTATTCTTTTTTTATTTGTTTTAAGTTTCAGGTTTTCTTTGTTTCAGGTTTCAGGTTTCACGTTTTGAAATAAGGTGAGTTTGTGTGAGTTTAACCGCAAAGCACGCAAAGTTTTTCATCTATAAAGTGTATAAATGTGCATAAAAAGGCAAAGTTCGCAAAGCTATGTCTAAATAAAGCTTTGCGAACTTTGCATTTACTAACCACAATCCAAAACAAAAAATCTTTGCGCACTTTGCGGTTAATTTTTTTATTCTCATTTCAAAACCTGAAATCTGAAACCTTATTTCGAAGCATTAAACTCATTAATAACATTTACTGCTTCATTCAGATACGGATTGGTTTTCAGATTATCGATTTGATATTGATTTATTGTTTTTTCGGTAGGATAAGCGCCTAATAAAAATTGATTTACGGTAGAATTGTAAACATCCAACGGATTATTTTCGTCATTAAAAGTATTGATTTCAGTCCAAAGCGAATTTACGCTTTTCTTTTGTTGAAAAACCGCGTCTAATGTCATCGGAATCTCCGCTTTTGGAGTATTTACCAATTGATCAATTTTCAGATTGATTTTTTTGATGTTATTAAAAAAGTAATTATCCGCCAATCTTGCTGTACTATTTTTAGCCAGTTTATCGATAAGACTTCTCTTTACGTATGGTCTGTATTTTAAAAAGGGCTGAATACTGTCGTTTTTAATTGCAGTCGGAAAATCACTTTCTTTTTGGTAAACACCTTCGTAGAATTCCGGAAGAATTACGTCTGGTTTAACCCCAATATATTGATGACTTTTGCCTGTAACTCTATAGAATTTGTTGATTGTAATTTTTAGAAAGTCAGTATTTTTACTTTCGTCAAGCGAAAGAATAGTCTGCATTGTAGCTTTTCCAAGAGTATTGCTTCCTAACAATAATGCGCGATTATAATCTTGTAAAATCGACGAGAAAAACTCACTTGCCGAAGCAGTATTGCTATTTACCAAAATCACAATTGGACCTTTATAAATCAATCCTTTATACGGATCATTAATCACAGATTTTCCGTCCTTATTATCTATAACAATCGAAAGCGGACCATAATCTATAAACATTCCCGCCATTTTTATAGCTTCTTCCATAGATCCTCCACCATTATCGATCAAATCAATTACAAGACCTTTTATATTATCTCTTTCAAGTTTTATCACTTCGCGCGCAACATCATCGGCACAACCTTTTCGACTCGTTCCGTCTAAATCTGCATAAAAACTCGGAATCTTGATGTATCCAATTTTACTTTCTTTTCCAACAATAAAACTAAAAACCGAATTTTCTTCGTCTTTCATCACTTGCTTTTCGATATAAACATCAAAGCTTTTACCGGCATTTCGCTTTAGCGTAAGCGTAATACTTTTATTCGATTCAGATAAAATCATCGTCGAAATAGATTCTAATGAAGCACAGGAAACCTGCAAAGTGTCTTTTTGATTCGAAATCGAAACAATCTGATCGCCTTTTTTTATTTGTCCCGTTTTGTAAGCAGGACCATTTGGATCGATTTCTTCAACAATAATTTCATTTTTTTCGTTAAGATTCACCGTCATTCCCAGCGACAAATGCTCTTTGGACAATGAAGCGACAAAACTCGTTTTAGAATCATCACTAAAATAAGCCGTATGCGGATCAAAATAAGTACAGAAGAAATTGTAGAAATTCTCTTCCTGTTTCAGTTTAGTTTCAAGAAGCGTATTAATTCTGCAGATTTCATTCGTCAGAATCATTTTTCTGGCAGTAAGTTCAATTGATTTAAAATTGGCTTTAATCGAATCCAGGTTCTCGCTCGTTTCAGAGATTTCATCCAGAATTTGATAACGAAGTTTTTTAAGCCAAACCTTCTCTAAATCTTCTTTTTTGAGATAAAACGGAAATGATTTTTTATAAAACCTGATCGTATCTTTCTTAGAATAATCAATTGGTCCCGCCTGAATTTTTTCTAAAACAGCTTTAGTTCTCAAAAGACCATTTTTGTATTTAGCCGTAATATCCGCCAGAAAACTACAATCGTCGCTCAGGATTAAATCGTCTAAATTAAGTCGGTATTTATCCGCCATTTCGTCGTATTCACTCTTGTAGAAAATGTTTCGTGAAGGATCTAAGCCATTGATAAGATTATCAAAAACATAAATAGATAAACTATCGTCAACAGGTTTCGGTCTGATATGTTCTGCCTGAATAAGAGCGTTTATTTTGTTTACTAATTCGCACGTTTCAGCGCTATTTTGACTAAATAGAACAGTAGTAGTCAACAAAAATACCAGCCAAATTTTTTTCATAAATAGAACATCTATCGTTTAGACTAAAGTTACATTTAATTTTTCAGAAAAGGTTATATTATTTTCTAAAATTTCTTACAGCAAAGCAATTTATTTTAACACATTCAAATTAAGTTTTTAAAATATAAAGCCAGAAAAAAAAACACGAATTCATGAATTATTGTAAGTGCATGATAAACAATAATTCGTGAATTCGTGGCAAAAAAAAAATGCATTACAATTAAGTAATGCACTCTTATTTATGTATGTCTTAAAAAAAACTATTTCTTATAAAAAGGTAATTTAACCACTTTTGCAGCAACATCATTTTTTCTAATTCTGATAAAGATATCGCTATCAACAGCACTATTATTTACTGTAACATATCCCAAACCAATACCTTTATTCATAGAAGGCGACATAGTTCCAGAAGTCACAATACCAATTACTTCGCCAGAAGCATCAACAATTTCATAATCGTGTCTTGGCACCGCACGCTCTTGCATTTCAAAAGCAACCAGTTTTTTAGTAACACCAACTTCTTTTTGTTTCTTCAAACTTTCAGAATTGGTAAAATCTTTAGTAAACTTAGTAATCCATCCCAATCCTGCTTCAAGCGGAGAAGTAGTATCATTAATATCATTTCCGTACAAACAGAAACCCATTTCAAGACGCAAAGTATCACGTGCAGCTAATCCAATAGGTTTGATTCCGAAAGCTGCACCAGCTTCAAAAACCTTGTTCCAAACTTGTTCAGCTTCACTGTTTTTGCAATAAATTTCAAAACCTCCAGAACCAGTATATCCTGTAGCCGAGATGATTACATGTTCTATTCCTGCAAAATCACCAACTTCAAAATGATAATAAGGTATTGCAGCCAAATCGATAGACGATAAAGCCTGCATAGCTTCAACCGCTTTTGGCCCTTGAATTGCCAATAACGAATAATCATCCGAAAGGTTTTTCATATCAACACCCAAATCATTGTGCGAAGAAATCCAGTTCCAGTCTTTATCGATATTCGAAGCATTTACAACCAGTAAATACTGTTCCTCTTTCATTTTATAAACAATCAAATCATCCACGATTCCGCCTTCATTGTTAGGCAAGCAAGAATATTGCGCTCTTCCAATCGTCAAAGTCGATGCATCATTTGAAGTCACCTTCTGAATCAAAGCCAAAGCATTTGGTCCAGTCAACAAAAATTCTCCCATATGCGAAACGTCAAAGACCCCCACACTGTTTCGAACCGTCTCGTGTTCAGCATTCACACCCTCGTATGTAATAGGCATATTGTAACCGGCAAAAGGTAGCATTTTCGCTCCCAAACCCTCGTGTATGTGCGTAAGCGCAGTATTTTTCATTGTGTTGTTTTAAAAAATTGTGTCGCAAATTTATTCAAAAAATATCAAAATGAAGCACACTAAATTATAAATTTCGTAAAGATTAGGAGCTATTTCCTGCTTTCCGTTACAAGTCCTCATAAAAAAAGCAAAGTTTCTAAAGTTCCAAAAAGAGCTTCCGTTGGTCGCTTTTTTAGAACAAGAAACTTTTGCTTTTTTTACTCCGGGCTTTTCAATTCAATCAGGGCTAGGACATTCAGGCAATAAGAAACACTCTCTTCATCAATTTTTTATGTAACTTTAATAATCCAAATTTTTATCATTAAAATAAATCCAAAAAACAAAACATTTCACGAATCAAAAATCAGTTTTTATCCGCGTCTTTACGAAGTAAATCCGTTTTATCCGCGTCATAAATAACCCCAATACAAAAAAAACATCAATACAATACATAAAAAAGCCCAATGAAAGATCCATTTCTAATCACAAAAGAAGACATTCTAAAATTCTACAAACCCGTAAATCCTCTCACACATAAAGGACTTCAAGGGCATGCAGTGATTATTGCCGGAAGCTACGGCAAAATTGGAGCAGCAGTTTTAGCCTCAAAATCCTGCTTAAAATCAGGCTGCGGACTTGTAACAACTTTCACACCAAAATGCGGTTATCAAATCCTTCAAATCTCAATTCCCGAAGTCATGGTTGTAACCGATGAAAACGCCAATTTTATCACCAATATTCACTTTCCCATACAACCACAAGCAATCGGAATTGGTCCAGGAATCGGGCAGGAGTTAGGCACACAAAAAGCACTATTCGAATTTTTAAGAATCAACAACACACCATTAGTTCTCGATGCCGATGCCTTGAATATCTTGGCACAAAACCAATCCTGGCTAGAACTAGTTCCCGAAAATACAATACTAACACCACATCCAAAAGAACTGGAACGCCTAATAGGAAAGTGGAATTCAGAATCAGAGAAGTTTCAAAAAACAATTGCCTTTTCAGAAAAATACAAAGTCATAATCGTCATGAAAGGCGCGCCAACCTACATCATCAATAAAACCGAAATCTACGAAAACACCACAGGAAACGCCGCATTAGCAACCGCAGGAAGCGGCGACACCCTAACCGGAATCATCACAAGTTTACTCGCCCAAGGTTACGAACCCAAATATGCCGCAAAACTAGGCGTCTTTCTCCACGGATCAACCGCTGATATCGCTTTGCCAAAAACAGGCTATCAATCGTTTATAGCCTCAGATATTATCGAGAATTTAGGGAAAGCTTTTCTTGAATTAGAAAATGTGTCAATTAGATAATTAGAAAATTGGATAATTTGTTTCAGGTTTGAGGTTTTCTTTGTTTCAGGTTACTCACTTTGTCCATAGACTAAAGTTTACACAATGTTTTGTCATTTCTCGTTCCTCGAAATGACAAACTAAATCGCCAATCTTTTTCGAGTTTCTAGTATGATCTCTCGTTCCTCAGGATAATAAAAAAACACAACTAAAAAAAAATCCGCATTAATCCGCGTCTTCGCTTTAGCGAATCAGTTTCATCTGCGTACTTATTACACGCCAAAAAAGCTTAAGATATATATATTATTCTTCGCACTCTTTGCGTAAAACTTTGCGAACTTTGCGGTTAAATAAACAAAATCGTAAGTTTGTATATATGAAAAACAATTTCGATCTAAGAACCGTAAATGTCACCCGTTACATTACACCTTTGCGTGAAGGCGGTTCCTTACCCGCTTTGGCAGAAGCCGATGACGATTTTAAATACGTCCTAAAATTCAAAGGAGCCGGTCATGGCGTAAAAGCCCTAATCGCCGAATTAGTTGGTGGACAAATTGCCAAAGCCTTAAAATTACAACTACCGGAATTAGTCTTTGCAAATCTCGACGAAGCCTTTGGAAGAAGCGAAGGAGACGAAGAAATTCAGGATTTACTACAAGGAAGTCAGGGACTAAATTTGGCACTTCATTTTTTGTCAGGCGCCATTACATTCGATCCCGTTGTAACAACAGTTGATGCCAAATTAGCATCGCAAATTGTTTGGCTTGACGCTTATATTACCAATGTAGATCGTACGTTTAGAAACACCAATATGTTGATTTGGCACAAAGAATTATGGCTGATTGATCATGGCGCATGTTTATATTTTCATCATTCCTGGAACAATTGGGAACAACATGCTAAGAGTCCGTTTGCATTGATAAAAGACCACGTTTTATTACCACAAGCCACACTTTTAAAAGAAGTTGACGCTGAATATAAAGCGCTTTTAACACCGGAAATTCTGGTAGATATTGTAAATACAATTCCGGAAGAATGGCTGCAATGGGAAGACACTGATGAAACACCCGAAGCTTTGCGAAACGTATACCTACAGTTTCTGCAAACGAGATTAAACAATTCAGAAATCTTTGTAAATCAAGCCCAAAATGCAAGATAGTCACTTATATGAGTATGCCGTAATTCGCGTAGTACCCAGAGTGGAGCGAGAAGAATTCCTAAATATCGGAATCATTTTGTTTTGCAAAAAAGCCAAATTTATAAAAGTATTACACCACATAAACGATACAAAAATCGAAGCATTATCAAACGATTTTGATATCGAACAATTGCATTGCAATATAACAGCATTAGAAAAAATTGCAAGTGGAGCCAAAGATGGCGGTCCAATTGGCGAAATGGAAATTCCGGAACGTTTTCGTTGGTTAACAGCTATTAGAAGCTCAGCAATTCAGACTTCAAGACCACATTCAGGATTTTCTCAGGATTTAGAAAAAACGATTCAAAGATTATTTGAAGAATTAGTGCTTTAAAAAGAGGTTCAAAGGTGCAGAGGAACAAAGGGACAAAGATTTCTCTGTAGAGGCGCACAGCAGTGCGTCTAACCTAACGATTTAAAAAACTTTGCGTCTTTGCGCGACTATTTCACTTCAATATAAAAAGCTTTGGGGTAAAATGGTTTAGTAAAAAAATAACCATATAAGTAATTCAAGAAATCATAAGCCTCAGACTTAAATTAACTTAAATAACTTATATGGTTTAAATAAAAAAAAACTAACTCAATTTTTATTAAAAAGATCCACAGGTATTTCCTGTAAATGTAGCACCGGCGCCTCCAGTAACATCAGCTTTAACAGCCGAAGCAGCAAGTGTTATAATAGAATAAGGCGGAGTAAAAGCAGTATTACTTCCAAGAGTATTTCCGGTAGTATTTACAAATGAGTTTCCAACTGCGGTAACGGCAGTATAACCAGTCATTAAATCTATTGGAGTCTTAACACCTTCAAATACATTGTTTTCTACGCGAAGACTAGCTTCAAAACCTGCAGCAATACATTTATTGCTCACAGTACTATTAAAGTAATTGTTGATCAAATGTACTTTTCCAAAACGAACTCTAGGCATTCTTTCTTTACAACCTTGCGCCCACCAACAACGAGCAAAAGTAATTCTCAATTTTCCACGATCGGCAGTTGCACCATCGCTTGAACCAATTAAATTTGAATATCTGTGATCGTCAGAACCTCCTGGACCTCCAGCTTTAGGCGCTTTCAAATAACCGAATTTGCAATAAGAAACCGTCACATAATCTGATTTGTTTTTGATGTCAAAGTTTCCGTCAACACCATCTCTGAATTCGCAGTGATCAACCCAAACGTTTTGGCAATCGTCAAGAATTGCATTGTCCCAACCGTCAGTATCGTACGCGCCAGGACCTTCAAAAATTAAATTTCTGATGATTAAATTCGTACATCTTTTGATGTTGATAATACCAGAACCATCTTTAGTCTGATTCGTAGAAACAAGTTTTGCTCCGCTTGCGCCATAAATGGTTTTTCCACTTTGGTCTTGCAATGATAATCTTGTTGTAACGGTAATTGTACCGGTTACTTTAATCACTTTTACCGCACTATTTTCTATAGCCGATTTAAGTAGTGCGTAAGTGTTCACGACAGTTTCTGGTGAAGTTCCACCACCAGTTGTACTTCCATTTTGAGAAGCCCAACCCGGAACCTGAGCGCAGTTTCCAACTTTTGCAGTTAAACCGCTTTGAGCAGTTGTAGAAGTTTCGATAACAGCATTTTTACCGTTTTCAATAGTTGCAGTTTCGTCGGTATTACAAGCTGTAAAACCGAAAATTAGTGTTAGTAAAAACACTGAAATTGTAGATTTGGATTTCATAATATTAAGTTTGGTTACAAAAAGTTAAGAGTGCAAATCTGCTTATAATTAGATTGAAAAAAGTTGAACAAGTTCAATGTTTTGAAAATATTTTACTGTTAAATGTATATTTAACACCAATTACATTACAAAAAACTATATTTTTGCGCAATCGATTACATTATTTTTGATTCATTCACCTACTTACGCCCCTGAGTAAGAATAAAATAAAAAACATGTACAAAGCCCTAAGATTAAACATTGAACGTAAAATACCACTAACAGACGAAGAATGGAAATTAGTACTTGAGAAAACGGAGTTTATAAAACTCAAAAAGAACGAGTTTCTTCAGATTCAGAATTCTAATAGTTCCTATGAAGGATTTATTCTGAAAGGAGCTTTTAAAACCTACATTTTGAATGATAATGGTAACGAAAGTGTTATTTTTTTCTCTTTCGAAAATGAATGGATGTGCGATCTCGAAAGTTTCTATCATCAAAAGCCTACAACCTACAACATCAAGGCAATTGAAGAAAGCGAAATTTTAGTGATTAGCAAAGCCAATAAAGCGCTCTTGTTTGAGCAAGTACCCAAGCTGATTCAGTTTCACATTCTTATGGTCGAAAAAGCCAATATTGCCATTCAGCAAAGACTTTTAGACGTATTAAACAAAACTTCGAAGCAAAGATATCTGGAGTTTATAGAGAGATATTCTCAAAAAGCAGATAAAATCAATAACAGAAATTTGTCGTCTTACCTTGGCGTTTCGCACGAGTTTTTGTCAAAGATTAAGAGAAGGTGCTGAGGTTCTGAGTAGCTAAGGTTCTAAGGTTTTCTGTAGAGGCGCACAGCAGTGCGTCTTGGTTATTATTAAAAAATCTCGCAAAGTCGCGAAGTCGCGAAGTCGCGAAGATGCAAAGAAATATAAGAAATAAACTTTGCGACTCTGCGACTTTGCGAGATTAAAAAAAACTTGTGAACTTTGCGTAAACCCTTGCGAACTTTGCGGTTAAACCTGAAACCTGAAACAAAAAACTTCAAAGAATCGGATTAAAAATCCAATATTCCAGTGAGGCATTCATTAGAAAAATGAAGCATTACATTTTCCTTTTCTGGATTTTCAATGACTAATAAATCATAAGGTTCCAGATCATATGACTGCTCATTAATTTTAATAACGGTTGTATCCAAAGAAAATAGAATTATTATTTCAGTATTAAAATCCTGATTACTATTTGTTATTTTCAGTTTGTGATGGCGTATTTTTTCAGAAATGATCCAATTAAAATCAATACCTTTTGTAGAAGAAGTCACTTCATCATCCGAATTAAATTCCATGATTTCGTATTTCTCATATATCTTTTCTTCATTGTTTATCTCAACATGTAAAGAATCATCAAGCATAACCAAATATCGGTAATAACCTTTAAATTTCGTAAACTTAGAAGGGACTTCCTCAATTGTAGCACTGCTTATTCTGAATACAAAATCTCTATCGGCATAGTTTGCTGTTCTCGGATATATCATATATTCATATGTCAATCCGCCACTCCAAATAGAGGCTTTACAATCTTTTTTAGGAAAAAGGCTTATGTTCATTTATTGAATATTTTAATATGACTTCAAGTTCCTTGATACATCTTTTTACCCTGCTTTTAAATGAACTTATATCACTTATATGGTAAAAAAAACTTAAATTTTCTTTTCAAAATAAATAAACTCCAAAGGTTTTTCAGAAATCGTAACATGAATTTCACTTTCAGGAAAAGCTTCTCTTTTGCCAGTATCAACATACCCGTGACGTTTGTACCAAGCAATAAGCTCTTCACGAACCGAAATTACCGTCATAATAATACTAGATAATCCTAAAGATTTAGCATGATTTTCGGCTTCAGCCAACATCTTTTTACCAATTCCGCTATTTTGTAATTCAGGAGAAACAGTTAACATTCCCAAATACAATTGATTTTCTTTTTCGACCAATAAAACCGATCCAATAATTTGATTGTTTTCGGTGTATTTTAGAATAGTATTTTTAGGATCAAGAATTGTTTCTGTCAATTCTTCTTCGTTTGTTCTTTTTCCTTCTAATAAATTGGCTTCAGTCGTCCAGCCTTTTTTAGAAGTTTCGCCTCTGTAAGCTGAATTAATTAATAGATTTAATGACGGAATATCTTGTAATGTTGCTTTTATAATCATGGTATACAATGCTGTATTTTTATTTTTTAATTTGAATAGTTTTTTGCATTAACTGGAGAAACAAAATTATACTATTTAGGGAACGGCTTTATCCAAAATCTGTTAATTATTTTTTTGCTTTTCGATTAATTAATCCAAACCTCTTTATTTATTAAATCAATAGTAAAAGTATATTCACTTATGGATTCGACGTTTAAAACGCCATCATAAATTATTTTCCTTGAGAATGGTTTTATTTTCAGTTTGTTTTTGCCAATATTAAATTCTGTTTCAATAGTATTTGCCTCATTTATATCAGTTTGTAATCCCCAAGTGATACTACTTTCATTCGAAAGCAAGAAAGGTCCGCTGTTTCCGGAATCAAATAAAAACCAATAAATCGAATTATTTTTTGGTATTCCGATAAAGATATTTAATTCTGATCCATCAAGACCATTTGCAAAACGACTTTTGATAAGATGTTTTCCTTTCATTTGTTTTTTTGCCGAAATTGTATTCTCAATTATAAAAATGTTCTTAGAAAGATCAAGAGTCAGAATTTTATTTTCGAATGATTTTAGAGAAATAACACCATCAATTTTTGGCCAGTCTTTGGGTAAAATACTCATGATATCCCAAACACTAACAGTTGAATGAAATAAAGTTGCAGAACCTATTTTAAGCGAAATACTATCGCATTTTTGAGCTTTGATGATTTCGCCATCCATTCTAAAACCTGTAACGCTTCCGTATATTTTTTTGTTTGTGATTTGAGCGATTTCGGGAGAAATAATAGTTTGTGCACCTCCTGTATCGAATAGAAAATTATATTTTTTTCCTTTTATAAAAACGTCAATAGTTTTCATGTTTTCGATGTAAGGTTTTAGCCGAATTGTGTCTTGTGCAGAAACGTCTATTTTATTACCAAAAAGCAGTACGATAAGAATTATTTTGATTGATTTCATGATTGAATTTTTGCTTACTCTAAACTTGGTTTTCAGCTTTTCCCATTTTTGCATTATTGCGTATGTTTTTTAATTTCATGCAAATGTGGAATACTTATTTTCTAAAAACGACCGACAAAAAAAAGTCGAACCATTTATTTTAAATTAAATGGTTCGACTTTTTCTGAGAAATAATCACTCTTAATATAATTCTATAATAATGAAGATTTTCTGTATTCTGTTGGAGTTAGCGAAGTATGCTTTTTAAAAGCAGTATTAAAAGAAGATTTAGAATTGAAACCAACTTTATCTAAGGTTTGCAAAATGGTGAAGTCTTTTTTGGGATGGTTTTTTAGAATTTCCATTGCTTCTTCGATTCGGTATTGATTGATAAAATCAAAAAAGTGCTGGTTGAGATGCACGTTAATTAAAACCGATAATTCACTAACCGGAACATTAATTTGATTTGCCAATTCCTGAATCGTAAGCGAAGGATTAAGATAAGGTTTTGCTGTATTCATATGTTCTTTTAACGATTCGATTTGAGACATTATCTGTCGGTTTTCAAGATCGGTTAAAGCCACCGTTTTCGACTTATTCTTGCTTTTAGAATCTATACTTTTAAAAAGGTCAGGATTATTTAATGCTTTCAAAATAAACCAGCAAGTTATAGCCAATGCAATAATACCTGCAAACTCGTTGATGACGACTAAAAACTCATGATAATTAGTATATCTCAATAAATTTTTGAGTGTGTCAAAGTAATGCGCAATCACAAAAATCGTGGTCATTTGAAACAACCATTTATAAACAGAAGTATTAGAATTAGTATAATTTTCTAAGTAGATACTTTTGTATTTCTTTAGAATTATAAAAACGGCAATTATATATCCTAAATACTGTAATTCGATTATGGATTGAAAAAGCATCATTTCTCCGGTTTCAAAATGATGCTTAAAAAAGTACTTTTTAGCAGTATCATTTCCCAGATAAATACGAGGTATTAAAACCAAATTAAAAAGGATAAATAGAACAAAATGCAATAAATGTTTCCGTTTTAAACGAAAATCATTGTAGCAAATCGCTTGCACATAAAGATAGAATAACGGAATACTTAATAAGCAAAGCGTCCATCTGAAAATTTCTAAATTCGGATAGTAAGAAGTAATTTTATCGGCAAGAAAAAATCCGCTAATATCAATTCCGTTGATTATTAAATAAGTTGCAAAAAGTCTATTGGGAATCTTGTTTTTTGTCTTTACAGTTAATAGAAAAAAGATCAGAAGCAGTAAGACAAAAACTGTAATTACGGCAATAATCTTAAGATAACTGAAAGAATTCATCGAGTACTTTTTTTACGTTTTTTATCTTTTTTTCTAATTAATATTTTGGAGTAATGTTTTTTATTTTTTCAAATAATAGATCTTCTTTTTTAATTACTTTTTCATAAGGAGATTTATCTGGCAGATGTTGTTTTTGATATTCCTCAATAAGCGGAATAGTTAAAATAATTTTCAAAGCACTATGATAATTATTTATCTCGTTTCGTTTTTCATTGATAGTATTCATTAAATTTTTCAGATCAGCTTTTTGAGAGACATATTTATCGTTACTTTTCGTAATTAAATTTAAAATCTTCTGTTTCATTACGCTATCCGTTATACTATTTATTTGGTTTTTTGCGTCTCTGTAGTAATCATTAGATTTTTGATTATAATTATAAAAAACGTTTACTGTATCTCTTGTATTTAATTGACTTAACTCGTTTTCTAAAGATGTCAATTCTGGAGATTTCTCTACAAGTTCCTGATACAAGTCTTCGACCAAATCATTGCCTTTTCTAAATCTTCCGATATCAATACTTTTTTCTTCGAATGCTTTTGGTTCTTCAGAATTTCGGACATTAGTTTCATTATCCCGACAAGATGTCAAAATGATTAGTGATAAGAAAATGATTTTTTTTAGCATAGCTTTATAGTTATAATTTTAAAGTTTGAATTGTCTCCTGCTTTAGCTGGAAGAGCTAAATATATTATTTGCGGAATGGCTTTAGCCAAAATCGTTTAATTATTTTCTTGCTTTTCGATTTAGTAAATAACAATAAGTAAAATGAGTTAACAAAACTACTGTTATTCCAATATTCCAATAAATTTCAAAGTAACCAAATGCATTATAAAAGCAATATAAAGAATCTTTAGGTTCATCATCAACTCCAAAATAAATAGGAAAGACAATTAAAAAAAGTGATAGAAATATTGATAGAATTATGAGACGACCATATTTGATTTTAAAATGATCAACCAATCCATAACATAGCATTTGAATGATTAATATTACCAGAAAAAACTTCTCCATAGTTTTAAATTATTTTAATAATCATAAACGTGTTCAATTGTAATGCTTTCGTTTCTTGCTTTCTTGATAAAAGGCAATAATTTATCGACAGGTAAAAAGTAAACATTTCTTTTTAATTTATCATTAGTAACAATTTTGGATTGATACAATAATTTTGTGTCTGCCAGCTTTATATCTTTCGAATTGTCCATTATTGTCGAAACTGCAATTTCATCATTTCCGGAAATTTCATAAATTTTTACATCCTGATTCGAAAGTTTAATCATTTCAGATGTAAAAGCTCCCCATCGCGTCACGGCAATAATCATTTTGTCACCTCCTTTTTTAATGATTTTCAAGTCTTTATTTTCTTTAATAGAATCTGTATTCGAGATTATTAAATAAATAACATTTGAAGGAGTTTCGTATGTCGATTGCGCTGCCCATTGAATAAGTTGCGAATAAAAAGCTTTAAACGAAAATTCAAAAGTAAATAATACCGTTCTTTCCCATTTTCTTAAAGTACTGCAATTTGAATTATCAGAGACAGTCCACACTTTTTTGATCCAATCTAAAAAATTAAATTCATACCAAGCAGTTTGATATATAAAATCACTGTAAGCGCTTTGAGCTTCGATTATTGTTTCTTCTTGTTTTGATATTTGTTCTTCGGCAAATAGCGAAAAGAAACGTCCTATTGTATTTTCATAAATGATTTTTGCGCCGTATTCCATTGTCATACTTGCGCCAATTACTTGCAGCATTGTTTTGTATTCACTGTTTTCCGGATAAGCTTCTGAAGTTAATTTCAGCGAACGATCATAAAGTTTCCAATATTCATCAATTGATTTATAGAATGGAAAATCAGACGGATTTTTACCGCTTTTTAGATAATCAGCATATTCTTTCGGATTATAAACTAAATACCATTCCGGAACCGTGAGAATTGTTTGTTCTTCGGCTCTGAAATATTCTTTTATCTTCTTTTTTTCAATCGAGAGATTGTTTTTTCGATAAGGATTATACTTGTCCAGCAATTTGTTTGTAAAGCGCTGATCCGGATCGAGTTTGTTTTTTACTTCAAAATATTTTGTACTATTTGGATATCCTTTTTGAAACTGTTCAATAGTCGCATGAGGCTGATAGGGAAGATACCACGTTCCGTTTTCGCTCAAAATAGCGTCAGTCATTTCAAGAGTCCATTTCTTGACATTGTCTTTTGCTTCCTGATCAGTTCCTTGTTTATAATAAATCACAAAAGCAAAAACCTCTTTGTTTGCCCACGAAAGATAACTTTCATGATCCGGCAAAGCATGTCTTACCGAAACGTTGATAACATTTACTTTGTTATTTTGAAAAATAGCACTCATTTTCGGGATAAACGACTTTATATTTTCAACCGGAATAAAGTATTCTTGCAAGACGTAGGTTTCTTTTTCGCGAGAAGCAGGTTCTAATTCCTTTACATCATAACTTGCTTCCTTATTTCTCCATCGTACTATTTCGGGAAAATAAAACAAAGGATCAATCGTATATTCCCGAATCCATTTTCCGGAATTTCCCCAGGAAACCATTCCCGAAACTCTTGATTCCAGTAAATAATTTTCATCTTCCGGTATTAATCGTTCTTTATCAGTTAATGGTTTTGTAGTTTTTTCCCATGAAATACTCATTATTTTATCGTATTTCGGCGGATATAAATTACCATTTTGAAAAACTACATTGGTATTATTCCGAATGTTTTTATCGAAATAAACTTTGTAATCTTCGATATCCATTACCTGATGAAATCTTTCTACTTTTTCATTATCAACCAGTTTTAAAGTAGCTTCGGCAATAACACCAATTCCGCCATAACCGCCAATTGCGGCATTAAAAACCTCTTGATTTACTTCTCGATTGGCAATTATAATATCACCATTTGCCGTAATTATTTTTAATTCTAAAACCGACGAAATAATCGGACCATGACCAATATATCTTCCGTGACAATTTACAGATATAGCGCCGCCAACGGTAAAATTAGAATAGGTTTGCATTATTTTTATAGACAAATTCAGCGGATCGATTACTTTTTGAATGTCTCTCCAGCGAATTCCTGCTTGTACCGTAATTTCTTTTTTGGTTGTATCAATCTTTACAATTTTATTGAAAGATCTCATATCGATATGCAAACTGTTTTCAAAAGCAGTTTGTCCGCCCATACTGTATTTTCCTCCGCCTATAGAAATTGGTCCTGTAGTACTTTTTATGGCATCGATAATTTCATTTTCGGTTTCTGGTCTGATAATTTTATTTGCCTGAATAGGATTTATTTGCGTAATATCATTCAGCGTTTTATCCTTAATAACGGTATTGAAATTTGAATCTCCCGAAAATTCAATCAACAGGAAAATGTATAAAACGAATAAAATAAAACCATAAAACGGAATCGATCTGCGCTTTTTTCTATTAATAAACCGAATGGCTTTTTTAATTCCAGACCAAATCAGTTTTATTATTTTTAGCAAATAATTACATATAAATCGAATAAAGCGGTAGATTTTCTTCATAAAAAGGTGTAGAAAAATAATTATATTTTTGTAAAAACCATTAAAGCATTTTTGGTAGGATCTCCTTTTTGATACAATGTTTTTTTGGTGAATTTGAATCCAATTTTTTCGACAAAATCACAAATAAAATCTAGCGAATAAAAGTTTCTGATCTCTTTGGCATTGTATTCCCAAGTCTCATTTACGCCCAAATTAAAAACGTCGTGAGCAAGCGCAACTAATACTTTTTGATCTTCGGTATCGCAATTATGATCTCTTAAAATAAGTTTTCCGCCAACTCGCATTGTATCTCTGATCGACGAAATGTATTGCGTTCGCAAATCTATTGGACAATGATGAAAACCAATATATACAGTTACAAGATCTAAACTATTGTGCGGTACATGATCTGCAAATTTGGTTTCGTAATTGGTAAACTGAATATATTCTGCGCCAACGGCAATTTGACCGCGTTCGACCATTTCTGTAAAGGAATATTTTGGTTTTCGGCCGTCAGCATAATATCTTTTTCCTTTAATGGAAATACTTTCTTCAAGATAATCCAAATATCTGCCCGAAGAACCAATTTCTAAATAGCCATTATAAGAAGTTCCTTCGCCAAGTAAAGCAACGGTTTCTATAGACATTTCATTTTTTTGATGCATCAAAGCCGGAAGTTGATATCGAACGCCTGATAAAATGGGCGTAATGTCGTCTAGTTTTGATTGTGTTGCAATATAAATTTCTTTATCTGTAGTTTTTGAAATCGTATTGTCATAAATTAATTTATGGAATTCTGTTTCCGGATATAAATTAAATACGTTTTTCAAAAACAAAAAGAACTGATTTTTAAGCTTAGAATTGGTATAGATATATTTGAAATTACTTCTGATTAGCGAAGTCGAATTAAGTATTATATTCGGAAACAATTGTGCAGATGTAACAAAGAGTAATGTTGTTTTAATGAAATTCCTTCTTATCATAATTGTTTTTAATAAAGTAATATAATTCTTTCTTTTTTGAGCAAATATAGGTTTTAATTCAAAGGTTAATTATTTTTATTTGAATTCATATTGACTAAACAAATTAATTCCAATCTTTAATCCAACAAACCACTATTCAACACTATTTTTCGAATTTCAGATTCGAAATAATAAGCGATATCTAAATTGTCAAAAGCTTGGTTTTCGAGAACAATAATACTTGTTTGGGTTTTTGGATAATATAAATTTACCGATGTAAAACCTTGATCTGGAACAATTCCGGTATGACCAAATTCTTTAATTTTTGATTCATCGTTGATTCGAATTCCATATCCATAACCAATTTCTTTATCGCCAAAAACCGAATGTTGATTTGTAATTGTATAAGTAGTCATTCGGCCATAAGTTCCCACGTTCAAAAGTTTGCCATTATGCAACAAATTATTCCAAATAGCTAAGTCTTCGACAGTGCTGACAAGTCCTGCAGCAGGAATTCTCTCTTTGGGAACTATAACACCTTTTATTTCTTTGGTTGTATTGTCTTTAGAAAATTGACGACCGTTTACAACTTCATCTTTGTTAGAGTCATTCGGAAAAAAACTATCTCTCATATAGTTCTTCTTGAACAATTCGGTTACAACAGTTTCGTATGTTTTGTTGGTTACCCTTTCTATAATTTGAGCTAATAAAATATAATTTAAATCAGAGTATTTAAATTGAGTTCCGGCAGCAAAAATCGTTGGTTTCTCAAGATCAACAATGCCCGAAGTATGATTTAATAAATTTTCGACCGTTACAGTACTTGTCCAGGGTTGTTTTAAGTTTGGTAAATATTTTTTTATCGGAGTAATCAAAACAATTTTCCCTTTTTCGACTTCCTGAAGAATTAAAACAGCCGTAATTTGCTTACTATTAGATAAAATAACAAAAGGATCATCTAATTTCAGAGGTGTTTTTTTTGCAAAATCAGAATAACCGTAAGCTTTAGAATATTTGGTTTTTCCTTTTTGAGAAACTAAGATTGTTCCGTTAAAAGGTCGAACCGAAGTTGTTTTAATCAAGCTGTCTATTTTGGCGCTATAATTATCTTTTTGAGCAAAAATACTCTGATTTGATACAAAAAATAGGAGTAAGGCAATTGGAAGAAAAGATAACTTGTTTTTCATTTTTTGTAAAAGAGGTTTGGTGTTTTATGATTAAGTATTAAATGTAAAAGTAATAGAATTTATGCTGATTCGTTTTTATAATTTTTTGTTCCATCGGAACATCTCATCGGTAAAAACATACAGATTAGACACACAATTTGTCAAACGTCCTTACAAGACGATGTTTTTCACGATCTATTTTTTTTTCTACCGATGAGATGTTCCGATGGAACAAATTGTTGATGACAATATCTTATCAGGTTGTTTGTTAGAAAAACAAATCATTTTCTATTTAAGACACCTTTTTTTATGCTTTTCTGTTCCATCGGAACATCTCATCGGTAAAAACATACAGATTAGACACACAATTTGTCAAACGTCCTTACAGGACGATGTTTTTCACGATCTATTTTTTTTTCTACCGATGAGATGTTCCGATGGAACAAATTGTTGTTGACCATATCTTATCAGGTTGTCTGTTAGCAAACAAATCAATTTCATTATTTAAGACACCTTTTTTTATACTTTTTTGTTCCATCGGAACATCTCATCGGTAAAAACATACAGATTAAATACACAATTTGTCAAACGTCCTTACAGGACGATATTTTTCACGATCTATCTTTTCTACCGATGAGATGTTCCGATGGAACAAATTGTTATTATTTAACCAAAAAAGCTACAAGTTTTGAGTTTGTAGCTTTTGTATAATTTGTTATTCGTAAGTATATAAAGTTTTTAATACATATGGCGTTGCAAGCGGATTAGCGATATTAGTTGTTGTACGTTTAGATTCGGTTAAATAACCATCTGCATCATAAACATATTCGTAGTCGTATCTTTGCTCATATTCGGTTACGCCATTAGATACAGCTTTAAATTTCCAATCTACAATGTGCATCCAATCATAAATATAACATCTAAAGATTGGTTCACTAGAATAAATTCCCGCTTTTGTATAATCTACTGTAAGCTCATAAGTTATATTTGTGATCTTGTCTTTATACTCATATTCACTAGTTGTAGTTCCTGGTTTTAGAGTTCCGTAATTCTTTTCAGTCTGAACGATATTAACGAAAACTTTATTCCCTTCATAAGTATATAAATAAGTTGCCGTTAACGGATTTTCAACTTCAGTATAAGAGTATTCGCCGTTATCTTCCAGTTTTTCAATTTCCTGAAAATAAGTTCCGTTTGCAACTTCTTTGATATCACGTCCAATTTCATCATAGAAAATATCAGTTACAGTTCCGTCGCTTCCGGTTACTTTCGAAATAAATCCTCCGCTATTAATTTCTGCTACAATATCAGCATAATAAGTACTTGTTACCTGATTTGCATCATTAAAATTAAACTTCGTAATGTTTTTGTACAACTGATTATTTCTATATCTGTCTACCGAATTCAGACGACCTTTTGAATCATAAGAATAACGATTATCAGTAATGTTAGTTTGAACGTCATTTCCTGCCTGATCTTTGGACAATCTAAAACTATACATTTTAACAAGATGTTTAGTTGTCGGAGCATATTTTCCGGTACTTTTTGCCGCTTGTGTTTTTGGAACTAATTGTATCGCTGGTTTAAAAACTTCCTGATTTGGCAATCTAGGATCAATTACTTGCGCCGAGGCAGTATCTTCGTTACTTTGGCAATTAACAAATAATAGCGTTGTAAAAGCAAGAAGTGTTTTTAGAATAATTTTCTTCATTTGTAGTTTTTGGATTTTGGTTTTTTCTTGATTTCAGAGTAATTCTCAATCTTGATTTATAGTGTACAAATGTCAATTTTATTTTCATTATTTTTTTACGGGAAGCCGTAAAACCGCAATAATATTTAAGGAATATTATCTGTGTGAATTTGTAGTAATTTGGCTAAAACAATATAGGAAAATCCGTTTTTATCAGCGTTTTCGCTTTAGCGAATCAGTAAAATCAGCGTCTAATTTTGACGCGGATAAAAACGGATTTAATTTGCAATAAATTTACTTTTTAAAGCTTAACTTAATGACATTGAGCTTTAGCTGAAGAAAAAGAATTGCATTAGAAAATGACTTTAGGATAATTTTTGGTGTTTTTTGGCTAAAGCCGAATTTCTCAATTTATATAAATTATGAAAAGAGTATCTTACAAAAACAGTTTGTTTTTTACCTAAATTTATTTTCGTTCAAGAATTTTAAATATCTTTGAATTATGAGTACAGCAATAAAACCAAAACATATCGGCAGAAATATAAGCCGTATCAGAGAGCTTAAAGATATGAAACAGGAAGCTCTGGCACAAGCTTTAGGAATAAGTCAGCAGACGATTTCGGCTATTGAAAACAGCGAAACTGTAGAAGAACAACGATTAATTGAGATAGCAAAAGTTCTTGGAGTTTCTGCTGAAGCAATTAAGAGCTTTTCGGAAGAAGCGGTTTTTAATATTATTGGAAATACCATTCAAGATAATGGTACGCTTTCGACTACGACAGGTAATTTTAATTGTACTTTTAATCCTTTAGATAAAGTAGTTGAACTTTACGAACGTTTGGTGCAAGCTGAAAAAGATAAAGTTGAATATTTGGAGAAGTTATTGAACGGGAAATAACGTTCTTAGATATATATTAAATAAAAAAGAGATCTTAATTTTAAGATCTCTTTTTTGTTTTTGTTCAATTGCTGGCGCGAGCGTCTCGCTCGTGAACGTTCCAATTGGGTTTTGAATTTCTTTGTGTTCACGAGCGAGACGCTCGCGCTATCGGGGAGCAAAACCATTGTTAACTGCAATATCGTTTGTAATATTTGACAAAAAATACAAATTTCGGACATAATGGCTTGTTTTGTTCGCTTTACAATGTTAATATTATGAAAAAATGTCATAAAAATACAATGGGTATAAAATATGCTTTATGAATCACGCACCATAAAATCAGGTGCAGTTAGCCTATGGCACAGATATTAATTACTTATGATTTGCAAGAAGATAGCTTGCACCCATCCAAGCACATTCAGGTTAAGGATGAAATGAAAAAACTTGGCTATATGGATAGCTGGTCATCTGACGGAGTAACTTACACACTTCCAAATACTACACTTTGGAAGAATGAAGCGACCACTACTCAGGCAAAGACAGATTTAGAGAATAGCGCAAAAAAATTCGGAGCTACTGTTGAAAGATTTGTGGCAGTTGAATTTACAAATTGGGATGCCATACAGGGTAAACCATACAAAAAGTAAATTAAAAAAGAGGAGAAATAAAAATTTCTCCTCTTTTTTATGTTCTATTATTCTAAATTTTGAACCGTAAACTCCAAAATTCTCGAACAACATTTTATTAAATCTTCATTTCGTTGAAACTGATTATTTTCCAATTCTACTTTTCCGTCATGAGTTAAATTATTTCGAACTTGTTCTATTATATACAGTAGTGCTCGAGTTTGATTATTTTTAAATGTATGCTCATTTTTTTCGTCGAGTAGATCATTACGAAGGAAATCTGTTGCATTTTTAATTATAGGCTTAACTTGAAATTCAAAATCGTTTGCCCTTACATAATCTAACTTTATAAGCTCAAGAATGTCATTTTCAATGTCTTTAAATTCCATCAAATTTATTCGATGAGATAACCATTCATGTTGATTTTTCGCAATGCCATTTGCTTTGCAATAATTTTCTATTCCAGTAAAATTTTCTCTCAGATTATTTCTGTAATGCGCATAATCGCTTCCAAAAATTAATTCTTTAAATTTACGAAATTCGTTCATGAATGTTTTTAGATATTGTAGGTAACGTTCTGGTGCTACCGGCTGTTTGCGGTTTTGTAAATGAGTGTTTTTTGCTTAACGAAAATATGATGAAAATACGATAATTCCCTTAAGTCCGCAAATCGATTGTAATGGAGGTTAGGCTATGTGCCAATTAATGGTTTTCAAGATATTTAATATTAATATATTATTTTGATTTAGTTTTTCGGAAACAAACGTTCATAGAAAACAGGTTCTTTAAATAGAATATAACTTGCAAAACCTAAAACAGCAGTTGCAATTGTGATTATTAAGCATGTGATAAAAATATATAAAATAATTTTAATAAATCTATCTTCAGTTTTTAGCAATAAAGAGAAAACGAAAGCGAAAAAAGAAATTACAAGTACGAAAAACGGATACACAAATACATCACTATTATTCAATTTGAAATAGCCTGCTAATGCTAAAAGGCAAATTGTAGCTACAATGACCCATGAATATTTCAGTATGGGAACATTATCAACAGCTTGTTTATATAAAACGATAATGGAACTTAGTACTTTTGGAAGTTGAATTTTTTTGTTGTTCCAAGGGAAATTTACACCACAATCTTCACATACTTTTGGAACTGGGGTTTTTCGTCCGCTCAAATCAATGAAATTTTCTACATGATAATTACCCTTAATTAAAGAATTGCATTTTGGGCATTGATGAATTGTTTTTGCACCGCAATTTGGACAATGTTTCTTTCTATGTTGCGGATATCTGTAATATGTATCAGTAATTTGATGACCATTAAGACAAACTTGCATAGTGTCAAATGTTCCCATAAGTTTAATATTAGTTTAAAATATATAAATTTAGATTTTTATCTTTTTTTTCTACGGCAATGAAGGCGCCTAACTCATTTATATGCGAAACAAACCTTCGGATGTACACCTAAGATCGGGTAGATAAGCGAAACTTTACTTCGTTTTCTTGCTTTTCAAATATATGGTTTTTTCTTACTAGATTTTTAAACTTGATATTGAATAATTATTTTTTTGGAAGAAAATAAATTTAAAAAATACTTTAGACAGTTAAGGACTGACTCAAAAAACAAAACGACTGAAATAAGTCTCAGCCGTTTTATATGTGATGATAAATTAATTTTTTAGCCCAAGAAGTCCTTCAATTCCTCATAAGTTTTAATCTTCACACTAACTTTTTCTTCATTAATAACACTTTTAATTTGTTCTGGAATCGGAAGTGTAATTCCTAAAGCAGGTTCAACAACGTCTAGAAATTTGATAGGATGTGCAGTTTCTAAGAAAACACCAATTGCGTTTTCGTGTTTTTGTAATTCTTTCTTTAAACCTAAATAACCAACTGCGCCGTGTGGTTCTGCAATGTAACCGTCGACTTTGTAGATGTTTTTTAAGGCAACAAGCGTTTCTTCGTCAGTATAACTATAAGAAGAAAAGTCTTTTTCGAAAGCTTTTAAATCGTTATTATATAATTCCTGAATTCTAATAAAGTTACTTGGATTTCCAACGTCCATTGCGTTAGAAATTGTTGCTTTAGAAGGTTTTGGATCGTATTTTCCGCTTTCTAAGAATCTTGGTACAGTATCGTTTACGTTTGTAGAAGCTACAAAATGTTCGATTGGCAAACCTAATTTCTTTGCCATAATTCCGGCACAAATATTTCCGAAATTCCCACTCGGGCAAGAGAAAACCAATGGTTTGTTTTGGCTTTTCAAAGCTTTGTAAGCAAAGAAAAAATAGAACATTTGTGGCAACCAACGCGCAATATTTATAGAATTTGCCGAAGTCAGGTTTTTATGTGCCAAAGTTTCATCCAAAAATGCTTTTTTTACCATATCCTGACAATCATCAAAAACGCCATCAACTTCAAGTGCTTTAATGTTTTGCCCTAAAGTCGTTAATTGTTTTTCCTGAATATCGCTCACTTTTCCTGACGGATATAAAATCACAACATCAACGCCGTCAACGCCAAGAAATCCGCTTGCAACAGCACCGCCTGTATCTCCCGAAGTTGCTACCAAAACAGTATTTTTGCTGTCTTTTTTGTCTTTATTAAAATACGCCAGACAACGTGACATAAATCGCGCTCCAACATCTTTGAAAGCCATTGTTGGTCCGTGAAATAATTCTAAGGAATAAATGCCTTCTTCAACTTTCACAACCGGAAAATCAAAACATAAAGTCTCAGCAATAATCTCTCTTAAATTTGCCTCAGGAATTTCGTCACCCACAAATTGCTGAATAACATCAAAAGCAATATCCTGATTGCTTAAATTTTCGATTACATTAAAAAACGCAGGATTTAATGGCGTAATATTTTGAGGAAAATACAATCCTTTATCACTCGCTAATCCTTGTATTACGGCTTCTTTAAAGGAAACCTCGGGTGCATTATGGTTTAAACTATAGTATTTCATTTTTTTTATTGCTTTAGGCTTTAAGCTATATGCTTTAGGCTTTTTTCCTAATGCTTTTAAGCTTATTGCTTTTTATTGGTTGTTTTATTTTGGATTTTATTTTAACCGCAAAGAGCGCAAGGAAATTGTTTCTTTTGAAAACGCAGAGATCGCAAAGCTTTGTGGTTTTTAAAATTCAATTATTATTATTATTATTATTATTATTATTATTATTATTATTCGGTTTTTTTGTCATTCCGAGGAACGAGGAATCTCCGCGAGAAGCTCGACAAAGATTGACTCACGTTACGGAGTTACTTGCGGAGATTCCTCGTTCCTCGGAATGACAAACGTTATGTTTTTTGTTTGCGTCTATACTTTACGTGGACTTCGACTTCGCTCAGCCTGACAAGCAGCACATGATTTTTAATTCTAAATTTTTAATTCTTAATTCTCACCACCTTACAATATCCTAACTCCATCCGGATTAATTTTCGAAACGTGAATTTCATACGGCAAATTCATGTTTTCGTAAACCTCGCTCATGGCTTTTGCGATTTTGTCTGCGGTATTTTTTCCTCTGCTTAAAGCAAAAATCGACGGACCAGAACCTGAGATTCCAGAGCCTAAAGCACCGTTTTCAAGTGCCGTTTGTTTGATTAAATCAAAACCTGGAATCAAAACGCTTCTTAGCGGTTCAACGATTTCATCATGAAGAGATCTTCCAATCAAATCGTAATCTTTTGTGTATAATCCGGCAATTAATCCGCCCACATTTCCCCATTGCATAATGGCGCTTTTCAGGGAAACATTTTGTTTTAATACCGAACGTGCATCCGAAGTTTTCAGTTCAATTTGCGGATGAACCACCGTTGCGAACAATTCCTCCGGACTATCAATTCTGATAATATCAAGCGGAGCATAACTTCTTACCAACGTAAAACCGCCTAAAAGGGCAGGAGCAACGTTGTCAGCATGAGCGTTTCCGCTGGCTAATTTTTCGCCTTGCATCGCAAATTGAACCAAATCTTTGCGGGAATAAGGTTTTCCTAATAATTCATTAATTCCAAAAACGGCTCCGGCAGAACTTGCAGCGCTGCTTCCAATTCCGCTTCCGGCTTTGATGTTTTTGTAGATTTCGATTTCAAATCCAAAAGTTATGGCTTCAAAATCTCTTTCGTAAGCTTCTAACATTGCAAGAGCCGCAACTCCCGAAACATTTTTCTCGGTTTCTAAAGGTAAATCGGCACCCACAATTTTTGTAATCCGAATTCCTTTTTGATCTACTTTTCGAACAATCATTTCATCGCCCGCATTGTCTAAGCAAAGTCCAAGTACGTCAAATCCGCACGAAAGATTTGCAATTGTAGCGGGACAAAATAGTTTTATTTCCATTTTTAAGGTTCTGAGGTTCTAAGTTGCTAAGTCCCTAAGGCTTCTTTTGCAACTTTATATTTTTAGTTTCTAAGGTTCTGAGATTCTAAGTTGCTAAGATTAGTTTTAAAAAAACTCAGAACCTTAGCAACTTAGAACCTTAGTACCTCTAATTATTACCTATTCTAATTACATCCGCAAAAATTCCAGACGCTGTAACTGCTGCTCCGGCTCCGGCGCCTTTTATTAATAAAGGCTGATCTACGTAACGATCTGTGTAGAAAAGTACGATATTGTCTTTTCCTTCCAGATTGTAAAAAGGATGATCTTTTGGAATGAATTGAAGACCAACGCTTGCTTTTCCGTTTTCGAATTGTGCTACATATTTCAAACGAGAATCTTTGGCTAATGCTTCTTCATAGATTTTCTCGAAATGTGGAGCATGTTTAATTAAGGAAGCAAAAAAGTCTTCGTTATTTGTTGTTGCCAAACAATCTGCAGGCAGGAATGATTCGTTTGCAATGGCGTCAATATCCATTTCATAACCGCTTTCGCGAATAAGAATCAGGATTTTACGAGCAACGTCGATTCCGCTTAAGTCAATTTTTGGATCTGGTTCTGTGAAACCCTGAACTCCGGCTTCTTTTACAACATCATGAAAAGAATTGTTCTTGTTGAAATTGTTGAAAATGAAGTTCAAACTTCCTGATAAAACGGCCTGAATTTTATGCACTTTATCGCCCGAAGCAATTAAGTTTTTTACAGTATCGATAATTGGTAATCCCGCACCAACATTCGTTTCAAACAAAAACGGAGCGTTATATTGGCGTGATAAACTTTTTAATTTTTTATAATTGTCATAAGCAGATGAACAAGCAATTTTATTACAAGTTACAACGGCAATACTTTCTTTTAAGAACTTCTCATACATTTCAGAAACGCTTGCATTTGCTGTAATATCAACAAAAATACTGTTACGTAAATTCAGTTCTTTCGCTCGGGCGATAAATTCTGTTGGAATAGCTTCTTCTCCTTTTGCTAAATCTGATTGCCATTCTTTTAAAGAAATTCCGTCTTCGTCAAAAAGCATTTTTCTTGAGTTTGATAAGGCAATTACGCGAACATTTATCTTTAGATTATCTTTTAAGAACTTTCTTTGATTGTGAATTTGTTCGATGAATTTTTCACCCACATTTCCAACTCCCATTACAAATAAATTCAGCTGTTTTGTGTTTTCTTCAAAGAAGTTTTCGTGCAAAGTGTTCAATGCTTTTTTAACGTCTCTTTCGTTGATTACAGTCGAAATATTACGCTCAGAAGCACCTTGCGCAATGGCACGAATGTTTACGTTATTTTTTCCTAAAGTACTGAACATTCTTCCGCTTAAACCTTGGTGATTTTTCATGTTTTCACCAACCAAAGCAATAATGCAAAGATCTTTTTCTACGATACAAGGATCGATTTTGTTTTGTAAAATCTCAACTTCAAAAGCTCTGTTAATTGCTGCTTCGGCATTTTCAGCATCTGAATTTAAAATTCCGATACAAATCGAATGTTCAGAAGAAGCCTGAGTAATAAAAATTACGTTGATTTTTTCCTGAGATAATACTTCGAATAAACGTTTTGATGAACCCGAAACTCCAATCATTCCCGGGCCTTCAAGAGTTACAAGCGATATATTATCGATATGACTAATTCCTTTTACAACTGTATCTTTTGATGAAACCTGATTAGAAATTAAAGTTCCTACAGCTTCCGGTTCAAAAGTATTTTTGATTAAAATTGGAATATTTTTTCTTAAAACAGGCTGAATCGTTGGCGGATACAACACTTTTGCACCAAAATGCGACAATTCCATTGCTTCCTGATAAGATATGTTTGAAATTGGTTGCGCTTGTTTTACGATTTTTGGATTTGCTGTGAACATTCCGTTTACATCAGTCCAAATTTCTAATTGAGATGCATTAAGCGCTCCGGCAATAATTGCGGCAGTATAATCAGAACCTCCACGGCCTAAAGTTGTAGTGATTCCGTCAAGAGTTTGCGAGATAAAACCAGGCAGAATATTGATTTGCGTATGATTTCCGCCAAAATATTCCTGAATTAATTGGTTTGAAACTTCAAAGTTTACAACCGCTTTGCTAAAGTTATTATCGGTTTTAATCAGTTCGCGGCTGTCTTTGTAAACGACATCTTTGTCAATTTGCTGATATGCCTGAGCGATTATGTAAGACGATAATAATTCTCCAAAACTCAAAATTGTGTCAGCAGTTCTTGGAGATAATTCGCCTAATAAAAAACATCCATCCAATAAAGTTTCTAAATGATTGATGATTCTTTTTACGTGACTTAACAAGCTGCTTTGCTCGCTTACCGGAATTAATTCTTTTAAGGTATCAAGATGTTTTTTCTCAATTTCGACAACGATATCTCTAAAAGTTTCGTCGTTTGCAGCTGCTTTTGATGCTGCTAATTGCAGTAAATCAGTGACTTTGCTTAATGCCGAAACAACAATTGCCAGTTTGTCTTGTTTAGAATTTTGTTTAATTATTTCGAGAACTAATTTTATATTTTGAGCATTGGCAACCGAAGTTCCGCCAAATTTTAATACTTTCATTTTGATGTTTTTTAGTAAGGTGCAAAGATTTTGAGTAACAAAGGTTCAAAGGTTATCAACTGTGAACTGAAACTGAAAACTGCGACTATTTTTTTTCTTTGTAAATGTTTTTTATGTACCCATTGCCTTTCTTCTTTCAAGAGAAAAGTATAGATAACCTGGATTATATGTAAAATGTATACCCCTAAGGGGTAGTAGTTGTTGTAGTAGAAATAGTTGTAGCAGCAATTGCAACTCTAGTTTGAGTTGTCATTGTAGATTGATATTTTGCGCTGTTACTTTTCATTTTGATTTTTCAAAAGTACAGTTTTTTATAAAAGTTAAAAACTCTAAATGTCTTTTTACGAATATTTTAATAATTCAAATCTCATCAAATTAATATTGAGCTTTTGTCAGGATAGAATATGATAAATTGATGTATTCGTATATTTAAGCTTGTTTTTGTTGGGTTTGGTAATAGTTAATGGTCTGATTTTTAATAAAAATATTCCAAAATAAAAGCAATTTAATCTATATGGTAAGTAGGGATTGAGTTTTTTGGCTTTTGATGCGAAATTCTGATAGTTTAAATTCCTAAACCCAAATAAGGAGTTGATTTTGTGTGATTAGTATTGTGAAATAGATAAAAGTGAAGAAAATGAATCAGTCTAATTTTAATTATTATGAACAAATGTTGCTTTTTAATATTGATTTGTTGAATTTTGGGGTCTAAAATTATAAACATCATGAATGAAATCCATTATATAAGTACTGAAACTTTAGGTTTAGAAGCTTTACAAGAAATTATTGTTAATCAAAAAACACTTGAATTATCAGAAGAAGCTAAAGTAAATGTGCAAAAATGCCGCGATTATTTAGATAAAAAAATGGCATCGCATTCTGAACCTATTTATGGTATAAATACTGGTTTTGGATCACTTTATAGTGTGAAAATTTCAAATGAGAATTTGTCTAAACTTCAGGAAAATCTAGTAAAATCACACGCATGTGGAACTGGTGAAGAAGTTCCGGCTGAGATTGTGAAAATGATGTTGTTGCTTAAAATACAATCTTTAAGCTACGGTCATTCAGGAATTCAATTGCAAACATTACAGCGTTTGGTTGATTTCTATAATAATGATATTCTACCTATAATTTATACTCAAGGTTCACTTGGAGCTTCGGGAGATTTGGCGCCATTGGCACATTTATCTTTACCATTATTAGGAGAAGGAGAAGTGCTTTTTGAAGGTAAAAAAGTAGCTTCTGCCGAAGTTTTAAAACATTTTAAATGGGAACCAATCATTTTACAGTCAAAAGAAGGTTTGGCTTTATTAAACGGAACTCAGTTTATGAGTGCTTATGGAGCTCATATTTTATTGAAAGCTTATAAATATTCTTATTTAGCAGATTTAATCGGAACAATTTCTTTAGAAGGTTTTGATGGAAGAATCGAGCCTTTCAACGAATTGATTCATTTTATACGTCCTCATAAAGGTCAAATTGTTACCGCTCAACGTGTCAATGAGTTTCTTGAAGGAAGCGAAATCATTGTACAAGAGAAAAAACATGTTCAGGATCCGTATTCTTTCCGTTGTATTCCTCAGGTTCACGGAGCTTCAAAAGATGCGATTGATTATGTTCGAAAAGTATTTAAAACCGAAATTAATTCGGTTACAGATAATCCAAATATATTTATTGAATCAGATCAAATTATCTCTGGCGGAAATTTCCACGGACAACCTTTGGCTTTAGCCTTAGATTTTATGGCAATTGCTTTGGCGGAATTAGGTAGTATTTCTGAAAGAAGAACGTATCAATTGATTTCTGGTTTACGTAATCTTCCGGCATTTTTGGTTGATAATCCGGGATTGAATTCAGGATTTATGATTCCGCAATATACGGCGGCAAGTATTGCAAGTCAAAACAAACAATTGGCAACTCCGTCAAGTATAGATAGTATTGTTTCGAGCAATGGGCAAGAAGATCACGTAAGTATGGGAGCAAACGGAGCTACAAAAGCTTTGCGTGTTATGGATAATTTAGAGCGTATTTTGGCAATCGAATTGATGAATGCTTCTCAGGCGATTGCTTATAGAGAACCTTTGAAATCGAGCGATTTTATCGAGATGTTTTTGAGCAGTTACAGAGAGGTTGTGCCGTTGGTAAAAGAGGATAGAATCTTACATTATGACATCGAAAAAACCGTTGCGTTCTTGAATAGTTTCCAAATTGAAAACGATTTGTTAACAATGGCTTAACATGGCAAAATAATATTGAAGTAATTTTGCACTATCAAAAATAAAAAAATGTCAATAAACAGTATTTTCCAATTTTTAGTTCCGAAAGACAAGAAATTCTTTCCACTTTTTGAAGAGGCTTCAAGCAATTTAATTGAATTAGCGTCTAATTTACACGAAGCTGTAAACCTTCCATTGAAAGAAAGAGAAGTTCTTTTTCAAAAGATTGATGAGTTAGAGCAAAAAGGAGAAGACATTACACGTCAGACCAATCTTGAATTGAGCAGAAACTTCATTACTCCATTTGATAGAGAGGATATTCATACATTAATTACTTCAATTGATAACGTTGCTGATTACCTTCACGGTGCAGCAAGCAGAATGAGATTGTATCAAGTTGATAAGATTACAAAATCTATCAGAAAGATGACAGAAATCAACCTTGAAGCTTGTCAAAACATTGACAGTGCTGTAAAAGAGTTGAGCAACTTAAAAAACATGAACATTATTAAAGAAGCTTGTGCAAGAATTAATAAACTTGAAAACAAGTCTGATAACGTTTATAACAAAGCAGTTTTTGAAATTTTTGAAAACGAAACAGACGCTAAAAATATTATTAAATATAAAGAAGTGTTATCTGTTTTAGAATCAGCAACAGACAAATGTAAGAGTGTTGCGAACATACTAGAATCTATTTCTGTAAAACATTCTTAAATTCAATTTATTTCATTCTGAAGTTATAATTTTATGACGCTACTTATAATTATTATAGTATTAGCTTTAATTTTTGATTACATCAATGGTTTTCATGATGCGGCAAATGCTATAGCTACCGTTGTTGCTACAAAGGTTTTAACGCCTTTTCAGGCCGTTCTTTGGGCAGCATTTTTTAACTTTCTGGCTTACTGGGTTTTTGGATTTGGTGTTGCGGATACTGTTGCGAAAACAGCCCACACTATGGAGATTAACCTTGTTGTTATTCTGGCTGGGGTTATTGCAGCGATTTGTTGGAATTTATTGACTTGGTGGTTAGGAATACCTTCAAGTTCATCACATACATTAATTGGTGGTTTTGCCGGAGCTGCAGTTGCTCACGCAATCGCTGTACATGGTTTTTCTGGTTATGTTGGCGAAGATGGAGCTACTCATTATTGGTATCAAATCGTAAGTTGGTATAAGGCCGGAAAAGATGGCGGAATGCCGTCAGGGGTTATTATCATTATTGCTTTCATTGTTTTAGCGCCATTATTGGGAGCATTAGCTTCTTATTTAATTTCGATTTGGTTGCTAAACGCTTCTCGTAAAATTATTGGACCTAAAATTTTCACTGTAGCTTTAATGATTGCTACCGTTTGGGTTGTTAGTAGTTTAATGGTTCCTTATGCTGATATTGAAAAGCCTCGTTTTGAATCTCATTTTTGGAGTGTAGCTTTTGATCCGCACAATATTAAATGGTTTTTAGTTGCTTTTATTATCTTAACAGTAAGTGCTTTTTGTTTAATATTCAGTAGTTTGAACCTTCACCAGGCTGATGCTGCTTTAAAGAAAATGCAATTATTGTCTTCTGCTGCCTTTAGTTTAGGACACGGAGGGAATGATTCTCAAAAAGTAATGGGTATTATTGCTGCTGCTGTAGCGGTTTATATCAATACAAATCCGGGTGTTCATATGGATTCTTGGTTAGATGTTGTTTTGCCAAATGATGATTTGGGTGTAAAAGGAGTAATGCCAGGTTGGATTCCATTAGCATGTTATTCTGCTATTGCTGCAGGAACTTTGAGTGGTGGTTGGAAAATTGTGAAAACAATGGGTTCTAAAATCACAAAAGTAACTTCGTTTGAAGGTGTAGCTGCTGAAACTGCTGGAGCTTTGACGCTTTACTTTACTGAGCACTTAAAAATTCCGGTAAGTACAACGCATACAATTACAGGTTCTATCATCGGGGTTGGATTAACAAAACGTGTATCTGCAGTTCGTTGGGGAGTAACCGTAAGTTTGATTTGGGCTTGGATTTTGACTATTCCTATTTCAGCTATTTTAGCAGGATTGGTTTACTTTATCTTAAGTGTATTTATTTAATAAAATGATTATTGTGAAATGTGAGATCTAAAATCGCATTTTGTCAACATAAAAAAAAAGCTGATTTCAATTTGAAATCAGCTTTTTTTTTATGAATAAATTCCAACGGATCAAAGCAAGAACCTGTGGAGAAACATAAGATATTTTGTGTAGGCTAATCATTTTAAACGCAAAGCACGCTAAGATTTTTATCTAGTAGTATGTTTAAAAACACAAAGTTCGCAAAGCTTTGTGTTGATTTAGCTTTGCGAACTTTGTGTTTTATAAAATCCGATACCGATATGTATAAAAAAACTTTGCAAACTTTGCGGTAAAATCCATCTTTAATTTTTATAGCTCCACAAGTTTTTATATTGATCCATTTCAGCTCTGAGCGTTATTCTATTGGAATTTTTTATTTAAGATTGTTTTTGTAAATTCTTGCGATTGTGTTTTCGTTTGTAATGCGTTTGTTTTAGATTCTTTTTATCTTCTGAAATGATGCTTATTGAACCATCAATTTCTAACATGGCGAGCTTTACATCTGCGAAAAATTCAATTCCGTGTTCTCGCATTGCTTCTTTTAATTCATCATGTGAGATATCTAATTTACTTAATGCTGAAAAATCAAGCTTTCCGTCATGGATTAAAATCTCAGGTTTGTCTAAAAGTAAATTGTTTAGAATTTTGTATTTATGCGTCAGTTTTTTGATGATGTAATTAATTATGAATAAAGCCAAAGCAGCAATTAATCCTCCTGAAAGACTCGTGTCTGGGCCAACCATTGCATTTTGAACGGAATTACTAATTAATAAAATCAGAATAATATCGGCAGTATTTAATTGCGAAAGTTCTTTTTTGCCGAAAATTCGCAAAGCAATTGTCATGAAAAAATAGACAGCGAGACTTCTTAAAATAATGTCCAGATAAGGATATAGTGCCATTTTTTTTTTTTTTTTTAGGATTTAAGTTTAAAAAAAGCTTTGTCAAAGTTTTAAACTTTGACAAAGCTGCTAAATTAATTATATGTTATTAAGTTCGGATGAACTTGTTTTTAGTTTTTATATAAGCTTAAAGTTCTTTTCGATTGCTCTGATCATTTCTCCGGCAATATCTTTGTTTGTTGCACCTTCGATTCCTTCAAGACCCGGAGAAGAGTTTACTTCAAGTAATAATGGTCCTTTTGAAGAACGAATAATATCAACGCCGGCAACTTTTAAATCCATTGCTTTTGCGGCTTTAATCGCGATCTTTTTCTCTTCGGGAGTAACTTTTATAACAGAAGCAGTTCCGCCAAGGTGAATATTAGCTCTAAATTCGCCTGGCATTGCTTCACGCTGAATTGCTGCGACAACTTTTCCATCGATTACAAAACAACGAATGTCTTTTCCGTTGGCTTCTTTAATGAATTCCTGAACTAATATATTTGCATTTAAGCTTTTGAAAGCATTAATAACACTTTCTGCTGCTTTTTTAGTTTCTGCAAGAACAACGCCTTTTCCTTGAGTTCCTTCTAATAATTTTACGATTAAAGGCGAACCTCCAACCATTTTAATCAAATTGTCAGTATCCAAAGGAGAATTGGCAAAACCAGTTGTCGGGATGTCGATTCCGCTATTCAAAAGTAATTGAAGCGAATATAATTTATCTCGTGATTGTGTAATGGCTGTAGCCGAATTTAAAACAAAAACCTTCAAAGCTTCAAACTGACGCGTTAAAGCACAACCGTAAAAAGTAATACTTGGACGAATTCTAGGAATAATAGCATCGAATTGATTTAGTATTTTTCCGCCACGATAATGAATTTCTGGTGTCTTTGCGTCAAGTTTCATATAACATTCCTTGATGTTTAAGAAATGCATTTCATGACCGCGCATTTCGCCCGCTTCCATGATTCTTTTATTGCTGTATAATTCAGGATTACTGGCAAGAAGACCAATTCGCAATCCAGAAGTTGCTTTTTCAGAGTTTTGGTATAATTCTTTTAGAGATTCTGGAGTTGGCTGACCTAATAAATATTTTTCTTCGGGATCAACCAAAACACGTCCGCTCATGGCTTCACGGCCTAAAAGCATACGGAAACCCATTGAATCTCTGTTAGTCAAAGTCATTTCTATTGGCCATTTGATATCGCCAAGTTTAATGTGAGTTTGAATAACATAACGATGTTCTCTGAATCCGCTTGAACTTTTTACAATTCGTTTATCAACCAGCGGAGCTTCACAATGAATAATGGTTTTGATGTTATTCTGAATAGGATTAATATCAAATTTTACCCAATTGGTATCATTTTTAATAAAAGGAGCTATGTTTATGGCGTGCATTGCCGAAGTTTTGGCACCAGAGTCCACACGAGCCTTGATCGTTGGAATTCCTAGTTCTGGAAATGAGCACCATTCTTCGCTACCTAAAATGACTTTGTTTTGAAGCATACGTAATTTTTTATTATAGAATTTAATAGCCAAAAATAGCTATTTGCTTTTACTAAAGATAGTAAATTATCTAAAAAAAATACCCGTTATGTTATGAAAACGTAACGGGTTTGTTATTTCTGTTATAAAACTTAACTATCTTATTGATTTGTTGGTTCTTCAGCTTTGTGTATTTCTACTGAAAGTTCTTGAGAATCATCTTTTAAATCCATTAAGATTTCGTCACCTGAATGTATTTTTGAAGTTATGATTTCTTCTGCTAACAAATCTTCAACATATTTCTGAATTGCTCTTTTTAGAGGTCTTGCTCCAAATTGTCTGTCAAAGCCTTTTTCTGCAATAAATGCTTTTGCTTTGTCGGTAAGATTTAGCTTGTAACCTAATTCAGCAATACGAGAATAAAGTTTTGCAAGTTCAATATCGATAATTAAATCAATGTCGCCTTTTTCTAATGCGTTGAATACGATTACGTCATCAATTCTGTTTAAGAATTCTGGTGCGAAAGTTTTTTTCAATGCATTTTCGATAATGCTTTTTGAGTTTTCATCGGCTTGAGCCACTTTTGCAGCAGTTCCGAATCCTACACCTTGTCCAAAATCTTTTAATTGACGTGCTCCAACGTTAGAAGTCATGATAATGATTGTGTTTTTAAAGTCGATTTTGCGACCTAAACTATCTGTCAAATATCCATCATCAAGAACCTGAAGCATCATATTGAATACATCCGGATGCGCTTTTTCGATCTCGTCTAAAAGAACAACACAATATGGTTTTCTACGAACTTTTTCAGTCAATTGTCCACCTTCTTCATATCCTACGTATCCCGGAGGCGCTCCAACTAAACGCGAGATCGCAAATTTCTCCATGTATTCACTCATGTCAATACGAACTAACGCATCTTCTGAATCGAATAATTCTTTTGCAAGAACTTTTGCCAATTGTGTTTTACCAACTCCAGTCTGACCTAAGAAAATGAACGAACCAATTGGTTTGTTAGGATCTTTAAGTCCGGCTCTGTTACGTTGAATAGAGCGTGCAATTTTAAGAACAGCTTCGTTTTGACCAATTACTTTATTCTGAATTAATTCAGGTAATTTAGCTAGTTTGTTGCTTTCTGTTTGTGCAATTCTGTTTACAGGAATTCCAGTCATCATCGAAACAACATCGGCTACATTATCTTCTGTAACTTCAATTCTGTTATTTTTAGAATCTTCTTCCCATTGTTCTTGAGCAACCGCAAGATCTTTTTCGATGCGTTTTTCATCATCGCGAAGTTTGGCAGCCTCTTCGTATTTTTGTTTTTTAACTACCATATTCTTCATTTCACGAACTTCTTCTAACTGACGTTCTAAATCAAGAATTTGTTTTGGAACATCAATGTTAGTAATGTGCACGCGAGATCCGGCTTCGTCAAGAGCATCAATAGCTTTGTCTGGTAAGAAACGCTCAGACATATATCTGTTTGTTAATTTAACACAAGCTTCAATTGCTTCCTGAGTATAAGTTACATTGTGGTGATCTTCGTATTTGTCTTTTACATTGTTCAAAATTGCAATCGTTTCTTCCACAGAAGTTGGTTCAACAATTACTTTTTGAAAACGTCTTTCAAGGGCACCATCTTTCTCAATATATTGTCTGTACTCATCAAGAGTAGTTGCACCAATACATTGAATTTCGCCTCTTGCTAAAGCAGGTTTGAACATGTTTGAAGCATCAAGAGATCCTGTTGCTCCACCAGCGCCTACGATAGTGTGAATTTCGTCAATGAAAAGAATAATGTCATCATTTTTCTCCAGCTCGTTCATCACGGCTTTCATTCTTTCTTCAAACTGACCGCGGTATTTTGTTCCGGCAACTAAACTTGCCAAATCAAGAGTTACTACACGTTTGTGAAAAAGAATACGAGATACTTTCTTTTGAATGATACGTAGCGCCAGTCCTTCTGCAATAGCAGATTTACCAACTCCAGGTTCTCCAATAAGAAGTGGGTTGTTCTTTTTTCTACGGCTTAAGATTTGCGAAACACGTTCAATTTCTTTTTCGCGTCCTACAACCGGATCTAGTTTTCCTTCCTCAGCCATTTCTGTTAAATCTCTCCCAAAATTATCTAACACCGGAGTTTTAGATTTTTTGTTTGACTTATTGGCGGGATTGTTAAAACTACTTTCTTTAAGACTGTCATCTTGTCCTGAATCGTCATTATACGATTCGTTTCTTGGCAAGTTTTCTAAGAATTCTTCTTCGTTTGGAGTCATATTTAAATATTGTTCTTTAGCTATGTCATAATCTATTTTTAGTTTATTCAACAGCTTGGTTGTTGGATCGTTTTCGTTTCGTAAGATGCATAGAAGCAAATGAGCTGTGCTAATCGACGAGCTTTGAAATACTTTAGCTTCAAGAAAAGTGGTCTTCAGGGCTCTTTCTGCCTGTCGGGTAAGATGAAGGTTTTTCTTTTCGGCATTTACTTCAACGCTCTGGTTGGCTGGACTCAGTATTTCTACCTTCCTGCGTAAATGGTCTAAATCGACTGCTAGGTTATTAAGTATATGAATAGCTTTTCCGTTTCCATCCCTTAAAATGCCTAGCATTAGATGTTCAGTACCAATAAAGTCGTGTCCTAAACGAAGGGCTTCTTCTTTACTGTATGTAATAACATCTTTTACTCTTGGTGAAAAATTATCATCCATAATATATAATTGGTATTGTAAATTTAGTGAATTACAGTTTGAAAAACAAAAACCGTACCCTTCAGATCTCCTGACAGCTAAGAGACAAAAAAAATAACAATAAAAGCGTTAAAATACGCTTAATTTATTAACTAAAAGCTAAAATAAAGTTGTTAATAAATCATTGAAATAAGTGTAAGTAAATAGCTGAAAAAATTCCAAAAAAACGTATCTTGGCACGCTTTGAAACTAATATAATTATTTAAACATAACAACTTATGTCTGAAGGAGAAAAGTTAATTCCTATTAACATAGAAGATGAAATGAAATCAGCTTACATCGATTATTCGATGTCAGTAATCGTATCGAGAGCGCTTCCTGATGTTAGAGATGGCTTGAAACCAGTGCATCGAAGAGTTCTTTACGGAATGTATGATTTAGGAGTAACCTCAAGATCTGCCCACAAAAAATCTGCGAGAATCGTAGGGGAGGTTCTTGGTAAGTATCACCCACACGGAGATACCTCTGTTTATGATGCAATGGTACGTATGGCTCAGGAATGGAGTATGCGATATTTATTAGTGGACGGTCAGGGTAACTTTGGATCTGTCGATGGTGACAGTCCTGCAGCAATGCGTTATACTGAGGCCAGAATGCGTAAAATCTCTGAAGATATTATGGCAGATATCGAAAAAGAAACAGTTGACTTTCAATTGAACTTTGACGATACATTATATGAGCCAAAAGTAATGCCTACAAGAGTTCCTACTTTATTAGTAAACGGAGCAACAGGTATTGCAGTTGGTATGGCAACAAATATGCCTCCACACAATTTAACTGAAGTTATCAACGGTACTTTAGCGTACCTGGATAATAACGATATTGAAGTTGATGAATTAATGACACATATTAAAGCGCCGGATTTTCCAACTGGTGGTGTAATATATGGTTATGAAGGTGTTCGTGAAGCTTTTAAAACTGGTAGAGGACGTATTGTAATGCGTGCTAAAGTTGGTTTTGAAGAAGTTGACGGAAGAGAATGTATCATTGTTACTGAGATTCCATATCAGGTTAACAAAGCCGAAATGATCAAACGTACGGCTGATTTAGTTAACGATAAAAAAATTGAAGGTATTGCGAATATTCGTGACGAATCTGATAGAAACGGTATGCGTATCGTTTATATCCTTAAACGTGATGCTACGCCAAACGTAGTTTTGAATACCTTATATAAGTTTACATCATTACAATCTTCTTTTAGTGTAAACAATATTGCATTAGTAAAAGGTCGCCCGCAAATGTTGAATCTAAAAGATATGATTCACTATTTTATTGAGCACCGTCATGATGTAGTAGTTCGTAGAACTCGTTTTGAATTGCGTAAAGCTGAAGAAAGAGCTCACATTTTAGAAGGTTTAATTATTGCTTCTGATAATATTGATGAAGTAATTGCAATCATCAGAGGTTCTAAAAATACTGAAGAAGCTCGTGAGAAATTAATCGAAAGATTTAATTTGTCAGACATTCAGGCTCGTGCAATTGTTGAGATGCGTTTGCGTCAGTTAACAGGTCTGGAACAAGACAAGTTAAGAGCTGAATTTGATGAATTAATGAAGTTGATCGAACATTTGAAAGCATTATTGGCAGATGTAGATTTAAGAACAAACTTAATTAAAGAAGAACTTGAAGAAATCCGTGAGAAATACGGAGATGAACGTCGTTCTACTATTGAATATTCTGGTGGAGATGTAAGTATCGAAGATTTAATTGCGGATGAAAATGTAGTTATTACAATTTCGCACGCTGGTTATATCAAACGTACAAACTTAACAGAATACAAAACTCAAAATAGAGGTGGAGTTGGACAAAAAAGTGCAGGAACAAGAGATCAGGATTTCCTTGAGCATATGTTCGTTGCAACCAATCACCAATATATGATGTTCTTTACGCAAAAAGGAAAATGTTTCTGGATGCGTGTTTATGAAATTCCTGAAGGAAGCAAAACTGCAAAAGGTAGAGCAATTCAGAATTTAGTAAATATTGAAAGTGATGATAAAGTAAAAGCTTTCATTTGTACACAAGATTTAAAAGACAAGGATTATATCAACAGTCATAATCTTGTAATGGTAACGAAACAAGGTCAGGTTAAGAAAACTTCTTTAGAGAAATATTCTAAACCAAGAGTAAATGGTGTTGCTGCAATTACAATTAAAGAAGGTGATGAGTTACTTGAAGCGAAATTAACTAACGGAGAAAGCCAAATTATCCTGGCTGTTAAGTCTGGTAAATTAGTTCGTTTTGAAGAAACTAAAACACGTCCAATGGGAAGAACGGCTTCTGGAGTTCGTGGAATTACTTTAAAAGACGATACTGATGAAGTAATTGGTATGGTTACTGTTGATAAAGAGAATGTAAACGATACACAGATTTTGGTTGTAACTGAAAATGGATACGGTAAACGTACTAAATTAGTTGATGACGATGGAGAAGATGTGTACAGAATTACAAACCGTGGAGGTAAAGGTGTAAAAACACTTAATATCACGGAGAAAACAGGAAAATTAATTTCTATTAGTAATGTAACTGATGCCGATGATTTAATGATTATCAACAAATCAGGATTAACAATTAGAATGGCAATTGAAGATTTACGTGTAATGGGTCGTGCAACGCAAGGAGTTCGATTAATTAACCTAAAAGGTAAAGATTCTATCGCTGCTGTAACAAAAGTTATGAAAGATGATGTTGCAGAAGTTGTTGTTGACGAAGATGGTAATGTTATTGAATCTGCTATCGAAAGAGTTAAGCCTGATTTAGAAGTTCTTGAAGATGACGGAACTGTAGAAGATGACGACGACGATGATTCTGAAGAAGAAATAGAAGACGAAGACGACTCTGAAGAAGAAGAATCTGAAGAATAATAAATTTAACCCAGGAATAATTAAAATTAAATACACAAATTGAATATTATGAAAAGTAAGTATGTAATACTAGCATCAGCATTATTGATTTCGGTAGCTACTTTTGCTCAAAAAGATCAAATTAAGAGTGCTGAAAAAGCGTTAAAAGGCGGCGATGCTCAAGGAGCAATTACAATATTGAAAGACGCTGAAAACTTGGTAGTAAATGCCAAAGATGTTGAACAAGCGCAATACTATTTTGTACAAGGAAATGCTTATTTAGATTTAGCTAACAAAAAAGTTGAAGAAGGTACAAACTTATCTCTTGCAGCTGAAAGCTATAAAAAGTTAATTGAAATCGAAAAAACTTCAGGAAAACAAAAGTATTCAGTTCAGGCTGCTGCTTCAATTACTGAAATTAAAGGAAAGTTAATTAACTCAGCTATTGCTGATACGCAAAATAAAAAAGTTAAAGAAGGTGCAAAAAAATTGTATGATGCTTATTTGTTAGACAAAAAAGATACAATCAATTTATATTATGCAGCTTCAACAGCAGTAAACGCTCAGGATTATGACAGCGCTTTACCAATGTATGAAGAATTGAAAAAACTGAACTATTCAGGAAAAGGAACTGCTTACACAGCTGTAAATAAAGCTTCAGGAAGTGAAGATGGTTTTAATACTGCAAAAGAAAGAGATTTAGCTGTAAAATTGGGAACTCACGAAAAACCAAAAACAGAAGCTATTCCTTCTAAAAGAGGTGAGATCTACAAAAATTTAGCTTTGATTTTAGTTCAAAAAGGACGTACTGAAGATGCTAAAAAAGCGATTGCTGATGCAAGAAAAGCAAATCCAGATGATTCTTCTTTGATTCTTTCAGAAGCTAACTTATATCTTGAAACTAAAGACTATGAAACTTATAAAACATTAGTTACTCAAGCTTTAGAAAAAGAACCAAACAATGCTGATCTTGTTTTTAATTTAGGTGTAATCAGTGGTAATGCAAAAAATAGCGCTGACGCTGAGAAATATTACTTGAAAGCTATTGAAATCAATCCAAGCTATACTAATGCTTACCTTAACCTTGCAGCATTAAAATTAGAAGCTGAGAAACCAATCATTGATGAAATGAATAAATTGGGAACTTCTGCAAAAGATATGAAACGTTACGATGTGTTGAAAGCACAAAGAGAAAACGTTTTTAGAGGAGTTATTCCTTACCTTAAAAAAGCAAACGAATTAGATCCTAAAAACGAAGATGTTTCTAAAACATTATTAGGAGTTTACAAAGCTTTAGAAATGACTGCTGAAGCAAAAGCATTAAAAGCTACAATGAACTAAAGAATTTTAATTCTTATTATTATAAAAAAAATATCCCGCCAAAAGCGGGATATTTTTTTGTTTAAAAATTACTGTATTGACTAAACTAAAGTAACTGATAAAGTAATTGTTGTATTCAAAAGTTTTGAGATTGGACAGATTTCTTTTGCTTTTGCAGCTGTCTTTTCAAATTCTTCAGCAGAAATTCCAGGAACTTTTCCTTTTAAGTCCAAATGAATTAATGTAATTGTTCCGTCTTCAAAAGTTACAGTCGCTTCTGTATTTAAATCATCTGCAGTAAAACCTCCTTCGTTCAATAAAAAACTTAATTGCATCGTAAAACAGCCGGAATGCGCTGCTGCAACAAGTTCTTCTGGATTTGTTCCTACTCCGTCTGCAAATCTTGTTTTAAATGATAATTGTGCATTATCTAATGTTGTACTTTGTGTACTTATAGTTCCTGTTCCTTCCATACCGGTTCCTTTCCAGTTGGCATTTGCTTTTCTTGTAAATTTCATTTTATACTATTTTAGGTTTATAATCTTTTGATTCTCAAATATAATCAATATTTTAAAGAATAGTTTTATGAAATTTAATTAGAATGTTAAGTTTGGGGTTGGGATTAGGTAAATGTTGGAGTGGATTTTACCACAAAGGCGCAAAGGTTTTACGCAAAGTTGTTTGTTTTATCTCGCGCAAAGACGCAAAGACGCGGAGAAAAATAAAACTTTGCGTCTTTGCGACTTTGCGCGAAAAAATGAGTTAGGTATTCTTTTCATAAAACCTTTGCATCTTTGCGGTAAAATGACCCCAACAAAAAAAGGTGCAATGAATATTTTCATTACACCTTTTTTTATTTATTGTAGAAACTTAGAACCTTATTCTTGTCCCAGATTACGTAATTGTTTCAATTTGTCTTTCCAAACTTCAAGGCTTTCTTTGTGGATAGCGATGTTTTTGCGAACTTCAAGAACAATTGAGTTTTCTTTTTTCGCATTTTTTGTATTCGTAAAGAACTGAATATTATTCTCTAATTGGAAGATTTCATTTTGAACTTCTTCAATTTTGCGCATTAAGAATATCTTCTCGTTGTCTAATTTACGTGTGTCATTGCTGTCAGATAAAGAGTCAATTCTGTTAGCAAAACGCATCATTTCAGTTTCTTTTTTACTCAAACTTAATTTTTCAAAAAGAGCATCAAGGATTTTATTGAATTTTCCTTCGATGTGACGTCTTGCAAAAGGAACTTTTCCGTAACCTTTCCAGATTTCGATGTGTGCTTTTATAGCGTCTAAATCAGTTTTGTGATCACCAGTAAGTTGGTAAGCTCTTAGAATATCTAAGTAAGCTTTTTTATTGTCAAAAGCAGCAACTTCATCAACGTTTTCTTCTGATTTGTGCTCTTTTAATTTATCAAAATAATGATTACAAGCGTCTTTAAATTCTTTCCAGATTTTATCTGAATATTTTTTAGGAACGTGACCAATTTGTTTCCACTCTTCCTGAATTTGTTTCATTACAGGAGTTGTAGCGCCAAAATCTGTACTTTCTTGTAGTTCTTTAGCTTTTGCTACAAGAGCCATTTTTTTGTTTAAATTGTCGTTTTGGTCTTTTTTAATGTCCTTGTAAAATGAATTTTTAAAAGAATTAAAATTTCTAACGGCAGTTTTAAATGCAGCCCAAGTTTCTTCATTTACTTCTGATGGTACTTTTCCTGCAGCAAAAAACTCATTTCTAAGTGCTTCTACTTTCTGAATTTGTACTAACCATTGTGAGTGAGAATTTACTTTTTCAGTTCCTAAAACCTCAATTTTTCCAATGATTTCTTTCTTAACTTCAAGATTTTGTTGTTCGTTTGCTCTTTGGCTTTCGAATAAAATTTCTCTTTTGTCATGAATTTTCTTAGTCAGTTCACTGAATTTATTCCAGATACTATCACGGTGTTCTTTTGAAACCGGACCAATATCTTCTTTCCAGATTCTGTGTAAGTCTTGTAATTCACGGAATGCTTTGCTGATATCAGTTTCGTTTACTAATTCTTCAACGCGTGCAATAATTTTTTGCTTTTGCTCCAGATTGTATTTGAAATCTAAGTCTCTTGCTTCACGGTCTAAATGCAGATAATCATAAAAATTCTCTACGTGAAAGTGGTAATTATTCCAAACGTGATTGTATTTGTCTTTTGGAATTGCTCCGGCATTTTTCCATCTTTCTCTTAAATCATTAAAATGTTTAAGTGTATCTTTAATGTTTTCCTGCGGATTTATAAGCTCTTTTAGTTCCTCAACTATTGCAAGTCGATTATCTAAATTAGATTTAAGGTTTGTTTGTAAATGTTTAAAGTGAGCATTTCTTTTTTCTCTAAAAACATTATAATATTCATCGAATTTAGATTTTAATGGAGAATGATATTCAAATTCTTCGTTAGGATCTTCTTTAGAAGCGTTGAATTCTTCTTTTTTCTCCTCTATAAGATGGTTATATTGTAGTAAAAATGCTTTCTTAATTTCTTCGATATGCTCTTTTACAGACATCACTTTATCATCGTTGATCAATTTTTTCAATTCATCAACAAGTGCGTCAAGAGAGAAAGTATTATAATCCTGCATAGGAATATCATGGCGCTCTTTTAGCGTTTCATCTTCACTTTCTTCGGCATTCGAATTTGTTATAGCATCTAATGCTGTTTGATGCTCTGTTTCTGTAGATTCAGCTTCAACCGTATTTTCTGCTACAACTTCTTCATTAGGAATTGTATCTTCAGTTGCTGCTTCAGAACCAGTAGTTTCAATTGCATTATCTTGTGTAGAATCGTTAATCTCGATTTCTAATTTTCCGTCTGCTTCTTGCAGGTTATCATTCTTTTCTTCTAACATTTTAAATGTATAAGGTTTTTATTGTAAACAGAGCGAAAGATAGTAAAGGAGTTTCTAAATACAAAATAAATCGTTTGTTTATACGTGATTTTACGATGAAATTCCTATTTAATGAAGTAATTTAGGAATGTGATATCGGTTTTTTTGCTATTTTTTTTGAAGTTTAATTAAATGGGTAATTTATACACTTTTAAGGAAATTTGTGGGAAGTCTCTATTTTAAATCAAAATGAGTAGTTTTTTTTCAATAGTCAGGATTTTGAAAAATTCTATTTGACGAGATTTTCTAAGAGTTTGAAGCGGATTAAAATAAAATTAGCATTCCAACTTCGATACCATAATTATAAGTTTTATGGCTGCCAAAAGCTACACTTGGATGTATGTAAGCCATGTCGTTTTTAGTAATCCTTCTGCCAAATTCTACAAAAGCATTATTCGGATAACCTTTATTGGTGTTGTTGTATCTAAAAGCAACATCGGCAGCAATCCAGTTTTTTCCAAGTATAAACATAAAGTAATTTTCGAATGCAGTAAGATTGATATCACTTCTATTGTCAGATCCTGCAAAACTCATTTGGTTTTCTAAAGAAGCAATCCATAAAATATGATTTTTCTTTATATATTTTCCGTAGAAAATAGCCGGAGCAAAGACCCATTTGCCTGATCCAAGAGCCGGATCAACGGCAGAGTTTGAGATTATTCTGGCGCGAAAAGCAACTCCATCTTTATTATGTTTCAAATAGGGTATATAGCTAATTCCAACGCCAATATCGCCAATACCGGTTTTATTTATAGAGCTAGTATTTGTAGAAACTAAAGGAAGATCGACTCGCAAGTTCCACGCTTTATTAGCAATAGGATGTAAGAAACGAAGTTGTGTAGTATTAAATGAGCCCGTTTCAGTATCTAAATACTCATTAAAAAGTAATATTGTTTTTAGATAATAATGATAACGCGCTTCTTCATAAATGTTTTCTTTCTGCTCATTAATAGTATCCTGAGCAAGAATTGAATTGTAAAATGGAAAAATGAGTAAAAAAAAAGGTAGAAATTTTTTCATAACTATCTATTAATGAATAGACTAAGTTACGAAAAGAATTCTACCGTTTCATTTTGTAAGTATGTTTTTATTTATTCCAGATTTTCCAAGCTTTTTCTGCTTGAAAAATTAGCATATCATAACCATTTTTTATTGTTGCGCCTTTTTCTTTGGCATTTTTTAAAAACTGAGTTTCTTCCGGATTGTATATCAAATCGTAAGCAATATGTTTCTCTGTAAAAAACTCATACGGAAGATCTGGACAAGCTTCAATATTAGGACTTGTTCCTACCGGAGTACAATTGATTATAATTTGAAAATTATCAAAAGTAGTAGCATTAATTAAACTGTAATCAATGATATTTTCCTTTGATTCTCTGGAAACAAAAGTATACGGAATATCTAATTCGTCAAGAGCAAATGCAACACCTTTTGATGCGCCGCCAGTTCCCAGAATTAGGGCTTTTTTGTGATGCGGTTCTAATAATGGTTTTAATGATTTTTTGAAACCATAATAATCAGTGTTGTAACCTTTTAATTCTCCGTTTTTGGTGAATTTAATAGTGTTTACAGCACCAATTAAAGCCGCTTTTTTTGATAATTTATGCAAGAACGGAATAACTTGTTCTTTGTATGGTATCGTAACATTTAATCCTTTTAAATCGGGATTGTTTTTTACTAATTCAGTGAAATAATTAATTTCAGATATATCGAAGTTTTCGTAGCTGTTGCCGGCAAAAACTTCATCGCTGAATTTTTCTGTAAAATATCCTTTTGAAAATGAGTAACTAATATTACGGCCCAACAAGCCAAAACGTCTTCTTAAAATATCAATCATTATTCTTTTCTATGTTTTTCAATGTAATTTTTCACCATTTTTTTTGACCAGACTACCGGAAATAAATCTTCGATTAAAATGTAGTTTTCAAAGTTCAAACGCAAACCATTGCTTAAATGAAATTTTGCTTTTGTATTGTCCTGAATCATAAAATACAATCCTGCTAAACGATATTCGATTTCGTTTTCTTCAGGAAAATATTCCGTTGCTTGCAATAAGGTTTGAATGGCACTTTCGAATTCACCTAAAAACTGAAGTATGTCAACCCAGAATAACCAGGTATCTAATGCATAATCTCCAAATTCTACCGCTTTTCTGTATCCAAATTCAGCTTCTTCAAAAAAGTTCATTTGTTTATTGATCGTCGCATAACGTTTCCAGTACAAACGATTTTGATTGTCGATTGCTAAAGCTTTATTCACAAAAAATAATGCTTTTTGAAAGTTTTTTTGACGAACATGAAAGTCAGTAATTGCAATCCATCCTTTGTCTAAAAGCGGATCTTCGTGTACAGTTTGGTTGTAATATTGTAATGCTTTCGCCGAATTACCTAGTTTTTCGTAGCATTTTCCAATACGCAATAGCGCATAAGAAGTTGCATCGTCTAACTCGATAGTTCTGTTGTAGCTTTCGATTGCTTCACTGTATTTTTTAAGACGTTCATAGGCTTTTGCTTTTTCCATGAAAGCGCCCAAAAATTCATCGTCAATAAGTGTTGCATAGTCAAAAGCGCGAATCGCATTTTCGTATTCTTTTACGCCATAATGCAAACGTCCAAGCTGATGCCAGGCGATTTCGCTATATGGGTTTTTATTGATATAATCGTTAAGATATAGAATGGCTTCCTGATTTTGATCTAAAAATTCAAAACAATAAACCACATTATACAAAGCAGATTGATCTTCTAAATCTTCTTCAAGACATTTTATAAAACTGTCTTTTGCCATCTCAAGGTTATCCATAAACAGATATTCCATTCCAATCAAGTTGTACACATCAGCGTAGTCGTCTGTATATTGCAAGGCAATTTTAAGCAATTCTACCGCTTTTTCGTGTTGATCTCTTTTAGAACAAATATTGGCTTTTTGGATGTAAATTTCCTCGTTATTAGGTTCGATTGCATATAACTCGTTCAGGAGTTTCTCGGCGATTTCCAGTTTGTCGTCGTAAACCAACATTTCTACTTGTACTAATTTTAAGCCCGTAGATTTTGGGTGTTGGTCTAATGCAAGTTTCAAGGCCTTTTTTGCTAAATTAGCCTTACCTATATCTAAATAATGAAGAATGATTTCTTCAAATTCTTCAGAATCAAAAAAGAGTACTTTGTTAGTTTTTAACATAGACTCAAATTTGGATAAGGATAGGTTATAATCTTCTTCTTCGTTGCTTAATTGCATACTTTGTTTATTTGAAATTAGCCTGTTATAAATTTAGGCAACCATATTATTGTTGTGGGGAAAGGAAATTAATTGTTTTGAACAATTTAATTAACAATATGGACAGAATTCCTATTCTGTTTTTAGTCATAATCTTCTTATTTTAAAAGAGATTATTAGTTATTATTATATTTTATTTTTAACCGAGAGTCCTAGCCCTGATAGAAGCGATATCCTTTAGTTTTTTTCTTTAAAAAACTAAAGATAAAGCGGATAGCAGGAAATAGCTCCAAATTATGCTTTTTGCCCTTTTTTCAAGATTTCATCCATAACACTCAGGATTATGGCACAACCTTCTTTTATTTCTTCTTCAGAAATGGTTAATGGTGGTGTTATTCTAATGGCGCATCCTTCGAATAGCAACCAGAATAAAATGAGTCCTTTGTCCTGACAGTTCAAAATAACTTCGTTGGTTATTTCGGCTGTTTCAGTCATTGCTGCGAGCATTAATCCTTTTCCTCTAACTTCCTTTATCAAAGGATGTACCAAAAGCGATCTGAAGAGTTTTTCCTTCTCTAAAGCCTCTGTCATAAGGTTTGTTTCAGTTAATTCCTGCAAAGTAGCCAGACATGCTGACGCAATGACAGGATGACCTCCAAAAGTCGTAATGTGTCCTAGTTTAGGATTTTCGGTTAAAAGATCCATTTTTTCTGCCGAAGCTGTAAAAGCACCAACCGGCATTCCGCCACCCATTCCTTTTCCCATAACGACAATATCGGGAATAACATCGTAGTTTTGGAAGCCAAAAAGTTTTCCGGTTCTTCCAAATCCAGGCTGAATTTCGTCGACAATCATCATCGCTCCAACTTCGTCACAACGTTTGCGAACTTTTTGTAAAAAATTATCGTGAGGCTGAATAAATCCTGCGCCTCCCTGAATAGTTTCTAAAAGTATTGCGGCTGTTCTGGTGGTTATTTTTTCTAAATCGGCTTCGTTATTGAACGTGATAAAATCAACATCCGGAAGCAAAGGACGAAAGGCTTGTTTGCGTTCTTCGAATCCCATAACACTCATAGAACCCATTGTGTTGCCGTGATAAGCGTTATGACACGAAATAAGCTGACTACGGCCTGTTATTCGTTTTGCTAATTTTAAGGCGCCTTCAATCGCTTCTGTACCTGAATTTACTAAATAGGTTTTATTTAAAGATTCCGGTAGGAGTGAAGCTAGTAATTTGCAATATTGAACGGCCGGACTTTGCGAATATTCGCCATAAACCATGACGTGCGAATATTTGTCTAACTGATCTTTTATGGCTTGATTGACTCTTGGATGTTGATGTCCAAGCGTGCAAGCCGAAACTCCGGCTACGAAATCTAAATATTTTTTATCGTTTGTATCGTAAATGTATGAGCCTATGGCATGCGAAACTTCCATTCCTAAAGGATAAGGAGAAGTTTGCGCTTGATATTTTATAAAATCTGGATTCATTTTTTTAAGGTTCTAAGTTGCTTAGCTTCTTAGGTTCTGAGTTTTTTTTGTTTCAGGTTGTAAACTTAGACTTTGACTAAAATTTAACCGCAAAGATCGCAAAGATTTACGCAAAGTTTGCAAAGCTGCAATCAAGTTTATATTATTAAAATGCAAAGAACACAAAGCTTTCTAAACTGAAAACTGCGACTGAATATTAATAACTGATAATTATTTCACCGCTTGAAGTTTGACTTTTGCCGAAGTTTTCGCCGAAGGTTTTGCTGCTGCTTTTGCAGCCGGTTTCTTCTTGTCGTAATCTAAGGTTTCTTTCCTGACTTTCATCGGAGTGTCTTTATCCTTAGCTTCTTGATCTTTTCCTTCTTGTATTAATTTGTCGTTGAGTTCATTGTCTTCTGCGGTAAAAATATCGTCTTTCGACTTTATTCGTTCATCGCCACGCCAGACTAAACCTCTTAATTTACGAGCATTTTCGGGCAAGTCGGCTTCGGGGTAAATATCGCCATCGACTTTATTAAAAAAGCTAATAGTTTCTACAGCATTATTCTCCAGAAGTAAATTAATTTTACTACTTACATTTTTATTGATTCCAATAAGTTCGTGTTGATCATTTCGCATGAAATAAATGACTTCAGTATTTTTGATAACATCTACATCATGGAGTTTTCCGTCTTTAAATTTTCCGAATAAATTGATTCCCTTGACTTGATTATATCCGGTTCCGAGTGTGTCCTTCGAGACGAGAAAGGTGTTATTGAGGACTTTCATAGAATCTAATTTTCGGGTATTCTGGTCACCAATTAAATGGATAACTTCGCCGGTAATTTGGTTTTCACCGTTCCATAAAATTGGGCTTCCAATTAGTTTTGTCAAGGCAATTTTAGTATCTGAGTGCAAAGAATCACATTTTCCGCTCATGTCGATTTTGAAAAAACGAACATTGTTATAAGCTCTAATAATACGTTCTCCTTCTTTGCCGGTTACCATTAATTTTTTTCCGTGAATGTAAACGGAGTCATTTTCGACAAGATTAATTGCAACCGCTCTTTTGGTTACAAACATGGAATCTTTTAGCTTATAAATCTCGGCATAATGACCTTTTACAATTCCGCGATTTATGGAATCTGTAATTTTTACATTTCGCGTTGCCGATGCAAATTCAATATTTCGATTATAATACAAACTATCGCCTTCAATGAGCCTGTCATCATATTTTATATAGGATTTCCGCAAAAAGTGGGCGAGATTTTTCTTGGTATCATAAAACCCTTTTTCTGTATAAATATAATTGGTTTTACTGGTAATTGTCGATGGTCCAAATAAATAGGTATGTCCAGAATTACTGTAATAATCTAAGTGATTAGATTTTATTACATATTTAGGATTTGTAATAGTAACTTCGGTTAAGAATTGAAATTTCTTTTCTGAAACATAATATCTTCCTGATTTACTTACTAAAGTATTGTCTTTGTTGACGATTGTACCTTTTGTATTGTAAAAAACCTGCTGAACATTTCGGTCAAAATTAATCGTATCGGTTTGTAAAGTAGCATCAGGCGAACTCATAACGGCGTCACCGGTTGCGAAAGCTTTTTTTAAGTTTCCGCTGTATTCTGCATATTTACTATTTAAAAACAAAGTATCACCTTGCACTAATTGTACATTTCCGAAAGCTTTGATGTAGTTTTCTTTTTGAAAAAAATAGGCTTTATTACAAGTCAGGACAACACCATCATGATTTACTTTTACATTTCCGGTAAGCAAAATTCCATCTGGCACTAAAACCTGATTCACTTCTACGAGGTCAGAATTCTCAATATTAATTGTTTTTGGCTTTGGCGCTTGTGCAAAAATGGATTGTACGCTTAACAAAAGCAAACAATAGGATATGAAAAAGAGTGATTTCTTCAATTGATTAATTTTTTGTCAAATTTATGAAAAAGGTTACAACCTTATAATGTTATTAGGATTAAATTATAGATTTTAGATGCAAAGGTTCAGAGTGGCAAAGGTACAAAGGTTTGTTGGCGTTTTTTGTAAATGAATTTTATAGGGAATTTTTATCGTAGAGACGCACAGAAGTGCGTCTAACATAGAGTTGTAGGTTCAAAGTCAAAGATTCAAAAAAGGTTTGTAGATAGAGAATACGTAGGAGTTTAAATTGTAGCTTGAATTGTGCCGTTAGGCACTAAATATTGGTAGTAAAAATTACAATGATTACCCAAGCGTGCCGTTAGGTACGCAACAAATCGATAAATGTCACGTACCTACGGCACGTAAAATCAATTCTGAATTCATTTACTACCAATATTTAGTGCCTAATGGCACAAAAATAAACTTATGCGGTTACTATGTGTTTTTAGATTTTAAAATCTTTAATTCATTTCAAAAAACCTTTGAACCTTTGCCACTCAGAATCTCTGTACCTTCTTTTAGTTACCAACAAAAAGCAGAACTATTTCGTTGTAGTTTCGGTTTTGGGATTGAAATCAGATAGAGTTTCTTCTGAGTTTTAAAATTTAGTTTAAATTTAGAAAATGGTTTAAAATACCAGATTTACTAACTAGACCAAAAGTTGAGATTATAAAAAGATATGATAAGTAAAAGAATTGTAGTTACAGGAATGGCTGTAACAATGCTGTTTTCAGCATGTAAAACAAAAGATTTAAAAATGAATACTACCAAAGAAGAAGTTCCTGCTGAGAAGAAAATTGTGGTTTATCAAGTTTTTACACGTTTGTTTGGAAATAAAAACACAAACAATAAACCCTGGGGAACAATTGAAGAAAATGGTGTAGGGAAATTTAATGATTTTACAGACAAAGCGCTTCATGAAATTAAAGATTTAGGTGTTACTTATATTTGGTATACCGGAGTTCCGCATCATGCTTTGGTTCGGGATTATACGGCTTACGGAATCTCTAATGATGATCCCGAAGTAGTAAAAGGTCGTGCAGGATCGCCTTATGCCGTAAAAGATTATTATAATGTAAATCCAGATTTGGCTGTAAATCCTGCGAACAGATTGCAAGAATTTGAAGCTCTAATTGCCAGAACTCACAAAGCTGGTTTAAAACTAATTATTGATATTGTACCAAATCATATTGCTCGTAAATATGAAGGAAAAAATAATCCTGAAGGTGTAAAAGATTTTGGTGCCAATGATAATGTAAATGTTGAATACGACAGAAATAACAACTTCTATTATATTCCGAAGGTTCATTTTGAAATTCCCGATGGAGATATTCCGTTAAACGGAGAAAAAAATCCAATGATTGATGGCTATTTTGATGAAAATCCTGCAAAATGGACAGGAAATGGTTCCCGAAAAGTAAAACCAGACCAAAATGATTGGTACGAAACAGTAAAAGTAAATTATGGAATTCGCCCAGATGGTTCTAAAGATTTTCCTGAACTTCCGACCGGATTTGATCAAAAATCGTATCAAGAACATTTTGCTTTTTGGCAGGATAAAGACGTTCCGGATTCCTGGAAAAAGTTTAAATCTATTGCTTTGTATTGGACGGCAAAAGGAGTTGATGGTTTCCGTTATGATATGGCCGAAATGGTTCCTTATGAATTTTGGAGTTATATGAATTCTGCTATCAAAATGAAAAATCCAAATGCTTTTTTATTGGCAGAAGTTTATAATCCGAATGAATATCGCAATTATATCCGTTTAGGAAAAATGGATTATTTGTATGATAAAGTTGAAACGTATGATAAACTGAAAGATATTATTCGCGGAAAATCGAATCCTGATGGATTGTCTGATATTCAAAAAAGAGTGTCTGATATTGAACATCATATGCTTCATTTTTTAGACAATCACGACGAACAACGTTTGGCAAGTCCTGAATTTGCGGGAACTCCGGAAAGAGGAAAACCATTAATGGTGGTTTCAACAACAATTAGTACTTCGCCAACAATGGTTTATTTTGGACAGGAAGTAGGCGAGGCTGGAAATGAAAATGCAGGTTTTGGAACACATTCGAGAACTTCTATTTTCGATTATATCGGAGTTCCAAATCACCAGCGCTGGATGAACGAAGGAAAATTTGATGGTGGAAAATTATCTGATTCGGAAAAAAGTCTTCGCGATTTTTATAAAAGATTGCTGAATTTTTCGATTAATAGTTCGGCTTTAATGGGAGATTTTCAAGAGATTCAATCTATAAACCGCCAGAATAATCAAGGATATGATGAATCAATTTATTCTTATGTTCGTTGGTCAGAAAGCCAAAAATTGATAATTGTTGCTAATTTTTCTTCTGAAAAAACAAGTACGTTTAATTTGAAAATTCCATCTGATGTTATTCTAAAATGGAATTTAAAAGATGGCGAATATGTGCTTACAGATCAATTGTATTCGAATAAGAAGAATGTTTTGGTTGTAAAAAATGGAGAAGGAACTGTTATCGTTGAAATAGCGCCTTCGGAATCATTTATTTATGAAGTAAAATAGTTTTATAAAATAGTTTTAAAGTGTGTATTTAATAAACCCGACAGATTTTTAAAACCTGTCGGGTTTGCTTTGTGAATTCTAGTTTTAAAAAGATTTCAAAAAACTAGTTTTTGTAAACAATAAAACTATTTGATTTTAGAGTTTTACTTCCCATTAATATTTTAGAATTCTTTGGTATTTGTATTTCCTTTTTTAAACCAAAGTTGATTATAACCGTAATTTTTTCTCCTTCGAAAGATCTTGTAAATGAAATTTGATCTTTTGAAGCTTCAAGATTTTCATAAGTTCCATATTGCAAAACTTTTTCCTTATTTCTTAAAGCGATAAGTTTTTTATAACTGTTAAGAATGGAATTTTTTTGGTTTTCTAAAACGGCAACATTTGTTTTTTTATAATCGGAATTAATTTTGATCCACGTTTTTTCTTTTGAAAATCCTGCAAAAGAATTTGTGTTCCATTGCATTGGGCTGCGTGATTTATCACGATTATGTTCATTGCCTTCCAGAAGTGCTTCTGTATCATTTTTGCCTTTTTCGATTGCCAATTTATAATGTGTTCTTCCTTGAATATCGACCATTTCGTCAATGTTTTTGGCTATAATATTATGCATTGCAATCTCTTCGCCATAATAAATAAACGGAACTCCTTTTGCGGTAAGTATCAAAGCGGTCAATGCTGTCGCTTTATCTACATTACCATTTGCTAATCGATCGATCATTCTTGGCATATCGTGACTTCCGAAAAACAAAGTTGGATAATTGCTCATGTTTTTCTCCATACTTTGCAATTCATCAAAAATACGTTGTGTCGAAAATTCTTTTATACTTCCAAAGTTGAAATTAAAAACAACATCTAATAAATCCTGTGATTGATATTGTTTTAAAACTTCGATTTTATCACTTCCTATTTCGCCTACAATAAAGCGATTGTCATATTCGTTAACGGTCGATTTTATAATTTGCATGGCATTTTTCACACCTTCCTGATCAATATCATTAATGTGATCTTGTTTTCCGTCTTTCATCGGATTATCCTGTGTGATTCCGTTGGTGGTCAAAAAGTTAATTACATCCAATCGAAAACCATCAACACCGGCATCGAGCCAAAAACGCAAAACATTCTGAATTTCAGTAACTACTTTTGGATTTGACCAATTAAGATCGACCATTCTTTTATCAAACTTATGATAATAATATTGATTCGTTAGATTGTCTTTTTCCCATGCCGTTCCTCCAAAAAAAGATTCCCAATTGTTAGGTTTCTCTTTCCATATATAATAATCACGATACGGATTGTCTTTTGATTTTCTGGATTCCTGAAACCATTTACTATCTGTAGAAGTATGATTAAAAACCATATCTATAATTACTTTAATGCCTCGTTTATGAGCTTCGTTCAGGAAAGTATCAAAGTCAGCTTTATTTCCGTAAGTAGGATCAACTTTATAATAATCAGCAACATCATAACCGTTATCTACTTTTGGAGATTTGAGAAAAGGAGTAAGCCAAATACCTTTTATACCCAGATTTTGTAAGTAATCCAGTTTTTGAGTCATTCCTTTAAAATCTCCATACCCGTCGCCATTACTATCAGCATAACTGGGCATATAGATTTGATAAAAAACTGCTTCTTTCCACCATTTTTGGTCTGCTGTTTTTTGAGCATTCGTTGTGTTTATATTTAGCATTAGCAGAAAAAATACGGCACAATTGAATAGCTTATATTTCATAATACTTATTGTCTTGTTAAGTTATAATAGCATTGTTTATTTGCACAAAGACGCAGAGGCGCAAAGAAAAAAGTTTATAAAACCTGACTTCGCGACTCTGCGTTTTTGTATGAGAATTTAGAAATAAACTACTTTTTTTCTTGTGATTTATAATCTATGATAATACCATCAACTAGCATTTTTTCGCCTTCATATGTTATTTTTCCGCTTGACGGAACAACTACAATTATTGCTGCATTTAATGGATCAATTTTTACTTTAGAGGAAGAAGAAACATTTCTTGCTATAAAAGTTCCGGAAAGGGTATTGTATAAATCTACTTTTTTGCCCTTTTCAGTTTTTATAGTAACAGTTTTACTTGTCGTATATGGATTATAATATAAGTATGTTGGATAAGCTTTATCATGATAGAAATCTGTTGCTAATAAATCAAGTTGCAATATTCCTGTTACGTTTGTTGCCTGAATAATGCTTCCGAAGATACCAACATGACCACTTCCGTAAACGCTGAATTGAGATTCTTTTGGATTTTCGCCTAATACCCAAAGCGGACCATCGCCTTGTGCTACGGGACCTTTTAAGTTTTCATATTCTTTATAACTTGATTGCTTGATAATTCCTTCGTAGCCAATTACTCCTTTGGTAACTTCGGCAAGTTCTGGAATAGTTTGATGTTCTTTTGGCATATATTGCGGATAAAAAAAGCGTGAAGCATTTGCAGCGTTCAACATCCATTTTCCAATTGCGGTTGCATACGATTGATCGTATCTCACCATTGGTACTAATGGCCAGGCAGCATCGTAGGTATTCATTAAAAATCCGTATCCGCCGTGATCAACTGTACTTCCAAAAGTTCCTGAAATATCAATTCCGTTCCAGTTTCCAACTAAAGCTCCCCAACCTTCACGACAGATTGGTGTTCCGTCAAATGTCCAGTCAAGCATTTTATTGGTGTTGTATTTTGTTCCATTTTCGGCATTAATTCTGGCGGCTAAATAAGCTCCAAAAGGCATTAAAACTTCATAAGTTGGATTTTTTGATTGTGATTCTAAAGCTGCTAAAGCACTTTTTGCTCCTTTTAAATATTTGGCATCTCCAAACTTTTTATACGCCATATACAAAACCCAAGCGTGTCCTGCTGCTGCGTCAGGTTGTGCACAAATATGATTTGTCATTGGCGTCATTTTGTTGTAATCAAAATAAGAATATTCATAATTCCCATTTAAAATTACATCGGCTTCATAAAACTTATCTGCAATACTTTTAGCGATTTCTGTAAAACCAGGTTCGTTAGGATATTTATCATAAACAGCAAAGAATAATAGATTCGGATATACATCATACCACCAATCACGACCGTAACCGCCACCCAAAAGTGCAACTTCAGGACAGGTATTATTCATCATAATATTCCAGTTGGTTTCTTTGTTGAAATAATTTTTAAGCATTCCAACGTAGTTTAAGTTTGGTTGGTTTTTGTCGATTCCAACCAAAGTTGCGCCTAAAGTTGCTCCCATTGTTGCAAGCGCTTCATGAAACATTCCGTTGTTATGATCAGGTCCTTGCCTTACATCGGCCACAGCCGTATATAATCCTACAACTTTTTGCGGGAAGTTTTTCTGGGTGTCATCCATCCAAACCATTGGCCAAAATTTTCCTTTGGCATTAAAATCATAAACGGTTTTATCAAAATCTAAAGCCAGTTTTTTATAATCAATTATTTTTAATGGTTGTGGTAGATTTGGCATTTGATCTACACGAGGAATTTTTTGTTGTTTTACCTGAGCTGTCAGGCTTAAAGTGAACAAACAACAGAGGGTAATTTTTATAAATGTATTCATTTTATGTTTTTATTTTAAAGCAGATCTACGGCTACTTTTTCTAATACTTTTTTGTTTGGTTCAATTTCCGGAGAAAGTTCCAGTCCTTGTTTTATAATTTTTTTACTGATAAAAATCGAGCACAATTGTAATAGCGCGATGATTCCGATGGCGTATCTTAAAGCAAAATCTTCTGAAACTACATAATATAAGGTTAGGAAAGTTCCGGCTCCAAAAAGTCTTCCAATATATAAACCTGCTTCATGATTTAAGATATAGGTAAACTCACCTCTTTTTTCGATGCGGGATACAATATCAATTACTTTTAGCTGAATAGGGAAGTAGGCTAAATCCATCAAAGGTTTTGCAATAAGGAGCAATAATAAAAAGAGAATTACACCGGTTTTATCAAAGAATAATCCGTTAATGCAAGCTCCTAAAGCAAATAGAATCAGTCCTGCCGAAAAGATTTTGATTCGATCTGATGGTTTTGAAAAACGTCCGATAAAATAAATGATGATGGCCGCCAGTATTGCACCTATGGATTGTGCTTTTCCTAATGCACCTTCTTCTCCTAATATTTTAAAAATAAGCATTGCGGGAGCTGTGACTAGAAATCCTTGAGCTAAACCCTTGAATGTAGCAAGCGATAATAGTTTATACCATAAGGGATGAAATTTGAAAAAGATGTACTTTTTTTGTGTCGGATTTTCAAATTTACCTCTGTAACAAACTATTGAAGCGGCGATTGTAATCAGAAAAACTATTCCTGTAATGATTACGTAAGCTTCATGTTTTTCACCTTCGCCTGTTTTTGATTGTATAAACCAACCAATTGTTGCTGGGATTGCAATAGCAATTATGGTATAAATAAAGGTTTCTAAACCGTAATAATAATTTCGGTTTTCATCGTTTGTAATTGCCAAAGCAAGATAATCTCTATTTGCCCAATACAAACCAAATGAAAGCCCCATAGTAATACCTGCGATACCAATTCCGGTAAGATCAAGTGTTTTTAAAGACATCATGATTATCATTGAAACACCGCTAAGCATCATTCCAATTGAATATAACTTTTTGATGTTTAGATGTTTCAATAAGAATCCATTTAACAAAAAGGTAAGCGGAATTCCGGTATAAATTGCCAATTGATAAATGACAACTTTTGAGGTATCATTTGAATTCCTCATAATATAGGCGGCAACAAAAATATCGATTACAGGCAATACCAATGCATAGACCAGATTTGTGAATATTAGTATACGAAAATTATGGGTTTGGCTTTTAAAATGATCAATTTCTGATATAAGTTTTTTAAACATTAGTTGTTTTTTAGAAGTAAAAGAATCTCTTTGATCGAAAATTGTGCTCCGCATACAAATTCGTCCGAAGCACCATAATAGATCGTAACAGTATCGCCGTCAGGTTCAATAATATGACCATTTGTAAATACTACGTTTCCAAAAAATCCGCTTAGTTCATAACTTGTTGTGGGGATCATAATTGGTTCTTCGGTTCTTGCGATTACTTTTGTCGGATCGTTTAAATCCATTAAAAATGCTCCTAAACAATATTGGTGATTTTCATTGGCTCCGTGATATATTTCCAGCCAGCCTTTATCTGTTTTGATAGGCGAAGCTCCGGCACCAATTCTTTTACTGTCCCAAAGCCCTTTTCGTGTTTTAAGTATACAATGATGATTTCCCCAGTGAATACCATCCGGAGATGAAGCAATCCAGATATAATTTCCTCCAATATCTACGCTGCTCGGACGATGTAAAGCATAAAATAATCCGTTTATTTTTTCTTCAAAAATGGCACAATCTTTATTATGTGCGGGTAATATCATGCCGTGTTTCTGGAAATTTTTCCAATCTGTTGTGGTACGTAAACCTACACCAACGCCATTATCTGAAACTGAGGTAAAGGTCAAATAATAAGTTCCTTCGATTAAGGAAACACGACAATCTTCTATCCCGAATGTTTCCAAAATACCTTCTCCAACTAAGGAAGGATAATTTTCAGGCTCATAAAAATCACGACCGTTTTCGCTGCATAGTAAACGCAAATGTGATAGTGTAGTTAAATAATCATTTCCTTTATAATTAATTACTCGTGCATCTGTTGCAATTAAATCAGGATCATTTTTCGGAATTTCGATAATTGTAATCTCACCAGTTTCTGTTAAGATTGGGAATGAAATTAAATTTTCTTTCTGTTTTGGCCTTTCTGCCACGCGAACAACTAACCAGGTTTTATTTTGGTATTGAAATACGCCCGGATTCAATAAACACGTAATTTCTAATCCTTCTCTGCTTGCAGGTATATCTGTAGGTGATAATAACGGGTTTTCTGTAAAACGTTTTGCTATATCTTTCATGATTTTTAGTTCTATATTATTGTGAATCGAAACCTAACAGGTTTTTAAAACCTGTTAGGTCTAATATTTTAAAAAATTAATATCCGGGGTTTTGAGTTAAAAGCCCCGCAGAAGCATCTATTTCTGATTGCGGTATTGGATAGAGCATATGTTTGTCTAAGAAATTTTTTCCATGCGCAGTCATTACTTGTTTCGCAATTCCCCATCTTTTCAAATCACCCATTCTATGGCTTTCAAAACCAAGTTCGGCTCTTCTTTCTGAGATTAACCATCCTTTTACAACTGTTTTATCTCCAGAAATTGGTCTGTCCGGCAATGTTCCGGCAGGTGGCGGAGGTCCAACAGAACTAATTATAATTGTTTTGGTTGGATCATCCGGAAAATTAGGATCTTGACCTTTAACTGTAACTGTTGTTACTGTATTTCTGGCTCTTGCTCTAATTTGATTGATAATGCTAATTGCTTCTGAATAATTGTCAGTTTCATTAAGTGCTTCTGCTTTCCAAAGTAAAACATCGGCATAACGAATCAATACTTTATTGTTTGGTGCGTCATCATCGCCTTTATTCCCTCCGTTTGTGGTTCCTAAAAGTTTATTAACCCATTGTTCCGGAGCATTTACGGTATATAATTTTCTTGGGTCATTTGGCTCAAATGATGCTAAAAAATCAGTACTTGGTGCAAAAAATCCCCATCCCAGAGGAGCACAAATTCCATTTCCTCGTCTTGGATCAGCTTGTTTAACGTGGTTGTAAGAAAAAATAACTTCGTTGTCTGCATATTCCGTATTCATATTAAAGTTATCAAAATAATTGGTATCTAAATTATAAAAACCGGTTGTCTGCAATTCTGATACTAAAGTTATTACGCTTGTCCAATCCTTGTTATACAGAGCAGTTTTTGCAAGAAGTGCAATAACTGCTCCTTTTGAAACTCTCCAAGGCTCTTTATCAGATGAATATTTTGAATTTGGCAGCAATGTTTTTGCTGTTTCCAAATCGATTTTAATTTGTTTCCATACTTCTTCTTTAGGAGCTCTTACCGCTTTATCAAAAGCTTCCTGATACGTTTTTATTGAAGACAGAATTAAAGGTACATCACCAAAATTAGTTACCAGTGAAAAATAATAATAAGAGCGTAAAAAATAAGTTTCACCTAATAATTGATTTTTTCTTTCGGTGGTTATTCCTGTAATAGATTCAATATCTGGGTTTAATAGAAATCCCAGAGCAATGTTTGTTCTTATTATGCCTTCATAATTGTATTTCCATAATCCGTTTGGACCTCCGTTCGTAGAAGTAAAAGTAAAATTGTTGATTTCATCCATCCATGGCTGATCTCCATCAGGCGACCATTTTTTTTCCATATCATCAGATGCAATATCTTCTATTATAATATCATTTTGAAACACTAAACCTGCATTCCAGTCCCAAGTTGCCAATTGATTTAACTTATTGGATAACATATCGTAAGACGAGGTTACGGATGTTTCTATAGATTTTAATGTTGGTTTAGAATTTGCCTGTTCAAAAGTTTGTCCGCCTACAGGATCTGTAGTTAATTCATCCTGACAGCTTGTGAATGTAAGTAGCGTAATTATAATGGTTGTTATATATATGTTTTTCATGGTTAGTTTATTAAATTTTGAATTTTAATCCCATTAGTATTGAAGTAGATTGCGGGTAAGTTCCCTGATCTATTAAAGAAGTTGATTCCGGATCTAAACCTGTATATTTTGTAAAAGTCAATAGGTTTTGACCAGATATATATAATCTTAAATATCTGTCACCAATTATTTTAGGGTCTAATGTGTATCCAATTTCAAGATTTTTTAACCTTAAATAAGACGCATCTTCAACAAATACACTTGAAACTTGACTTCCACCATTATCATTCATTGTATTTCGGGGAATTGTATTACTTGTGCCTTCTCCATTCCAAGCGTTTAATACTGCGGTTGTTGAATTGAAAGGACGGCTGTCATAATCTAAAATTTGTTTTAAATCATTGTATCGATCTACGCCTGAAACTCCTTGAAAAAGAAACGACATATCAAATCTGTTATATTCAGCATTAAACGAAAAACCGTATGTTATTTTCGGAATTGGACTTCCTATAAAAGATCTGTCATTGGCGTCGATTTGTCCGTCTCCGTTTAAGTCTTTAAATTTAATATCGCCCGGTTTTACTCCGTTTGTATTGGAGTACAGCGTAGAATTTATTTCTGCCTGATTTTGATAAATGCCATCAAATTTTAATCCGTAATAAGAGCTTATAGGTTGTCCAACAACTGTTTTAGTATGTGTTTTATTGTCGGGAATCTCGGTAACATATTGTTGCAGTTTTTCAACATTGTTTTTTAGAGTTGCAATATTTCCGCTGATTCCGTATTTAAATTCGTGATCATTGTTTTGAAAATTAGCTCCAAATTCAAACCCTTTATTGCTTACAACTCCTGCATTAACATATGTTGAATTGATTTGACCAACAGTTGCTGATGGTAATCCAACAGCTAATAAAATATCATTGGTAGTTTTATCAAAATAATCAACAGTGAAAGTCAGTTTGTTTTCGAAAACGCCTAAATCAAGACCAAAGTTAGTTTGCGTCGTCGTTTCCCATTTTAAATCCGGATTACCATAACGAATTACTTTTATGATTCCTCCAGTTTCGGTAACAAGAGTTTCATAAGCATTATTAGGGATTTCCTGATTACCGGATTGACCCCAACTGGCTCTCCATTTTAAGTTAGAAATCCATTTTGTGTTTTCCATGAATTTTTCTTTAGACATTAACCAGCCTCCAGAAACCGAAGGAAAAAATCCCCATTTGTTATTTGGTCCAAAACGAGACGAACCGTCTGCTCTTACAGTCCCTGAAACAAAATATTTATTGTTATATCCATAATTTGCAGAACCAAAGAATGAAATTAGATTCCACATTTGAGCAGATCCCGAACTGTTTTTATCAGTATCGCTTCCGTAATCAAGATAACGGAAAGGATCAGTTGTATTATTGTAATTTGTTCTGCTTCCGCCTACAGCAGATTGATTGTAGTTAACCGTTTCTTCTCCTAATAACGCATTAATGCTATGTTTCTCTGCAAGGGTTTTAGTATAGTTTAGTGTATTTGTAAAAGTAAAAGTTGTTGCTTCTCCGCGGTTTTCGTTTAAGTTTGAAGGCTTGTTTTGTCTGCCTTGACCCGGATATAATTCGTTTGGATCATTGTCGTTGTCATCGCCAAAATTTTCTCCAAAAGCTTTATTGTGGTCAAAAGTGATTTCTGCGCCAAAATTACTTCTGAATTTCAATGATTTATCAGCTAAGAAAGTATATTCTCCGTAGACATTTCCAAACGTTTTAAATAGAGATCTTACATCATCTGTATAATTAACTATTGCAATAGGATTTGACGTTAATTCATAATTACGGCTCCAACCTCCATTAGGATTGTTGTTTATGTAGAAAGGAAGATCTGTATAAGGATTATTTGCTTTATATGTTGGATCATTTACATCCTTATAAACTCCCAACACAGAAGGACGTAATAAAGCGTGTCTAATCACTCCCGGAGCGTCTCCGCTTGAAGACATTTTATCCTGTTTACTGTTTGTAATTTGAAAGTTTGTTCCAACTTTAAAACGATCAGTAACTTCCGTATTAATATTTGCTCTAAAATTAATACGCTGATAAGTGTCTTTATCTCCCACAACAATACCGTTTTGTCCAAAATAACCACCAGATATTAAGTACTGTGTTTTTTCTGAACCTCCGCTAAACGAAAGCTGTATATTGTCTGTTTTTCCTGCTCCAAATAATTGTTTTAACCAATTTGTGTCAGACAACGGTATTCCGTTAACTTTTCCATTAGTTCTGTCAATACTATATGGACTTAAAGCATTTGCGGGATTATTGTTTGAGTTATGCCAAGCCTGATCCATTACTGTTAAATACTGATTTGCATTTAGCATTTTAGGCAAGTTTGTCGCAAAGTTGGTTCCTGAATAATACTCGACATCGATATTCGATTTTCCTTTTAGACCACTTTTGGTAGTTAGAATTACGACACCTCCTGCAGATCTTGAACCATAAATAGCGGTTGCAGCAGCATCTTTTAAAACCGTCATTGATTTTACATCAGACATATTCAAGAAAGAAATATCGCGTGTGGCAACACCATCTACAACATACAAAACTTCATTGTTTCCTAGCGTTCCTTCGCCTCGAATACGTATTTTAAGTCCATCTCCGGGCGCGCCAGTATTTGCCGAAACCGAAACACCGGCAACTTGACCTTGCAGCGCCTGACCAACATCGGCTACTTTTGTTTTGGATAATTCAGTCATATTTAGTGTGGCAACTGCACCTGTTATTGCAGATTTTTTTTCGCTTGTATATCCTACGATAACAACTTCGTTCAAAGTATTAGTATCTGTTTTAAGAGTAACATTTAGTTCTTTTTTGCCAGCTGTAGATACTTCCAGAGTTTGGTATCCAATATAACTGAAAATCAATACAGCATTTGAAGTTGTGGTTTTAATGCTATAATTACCGTCAAAATCAGTTGTCGAATAATTTGAAGTCCCTTTTTCGTTCACATTTACTTGTGGCATAACTCCGTCGACATCTGAGACTGTACCTTTAATAGTTTGGGCCTGTATAATGCTGCCCAGCATAATCGTTCCGAATAGGAATAATTTGAATATAATTTTTTGAATCATCATAAGGAAGTGTTAATTGAATTACTAGTTAGATTAGTTTTTTTGTGGTTTTTTTTAAGGTTAATTCTGTTTTGTGGTTTTACGATAACGTTTGAATTAATTATCGTTTATAAAATTAGTTTGAGGGTACAGCAAATCGTGTACACTATTTCTTCAAAAGTGTACACTGCTATTTTTGTAGTTGTAAATCAGTTATTTAGTGATTTATTAGCTCTTTGATATATTTGAGCTGATAGTTTTTGGGTGTTAAATCGTATAGTTTTTTAAACTCACGATAAAAATAAGAGCGATTATTAAAGCCAGATTGATAACATACTTCAGATACTGTCAATTTATTTTTTCTTAACAATTCGGCAGCATATTTCAATCGAATGGTACGAATTAAATCACCCGGTGTAAAACCAAAAAGTTGTTTGGTTTTTCGATACAATTGTGAATTACTAATCCCTAATTCTTTTTCGATAAATAAACTTTGTAGATTTTCATTATCGATATTATTGCGAATAAGTTCAATAACTTTTTTTATAAAATCTTTTTCCTCGTTATTGATGTTCAGATTGGGTAGATTTTCGGTAAGTGTATCTTGTTTAAAATATCTTGAAATCAATTCTTTTTCTTCTAATAGCTTTTGTATTCTTATAAGTAAATGATCCGGATAAAATGGTTTTGGAATATAGGAATTCGCACCACTCTCTATTCCTTCGATTCTATGCACAACAGAGTCTTTTGCTGTTAGCATAATAAAAGGAATATGACAGGTTTTAAGATTTGTTTTAATTTTTTTGCAAAACTCAACGCCGTCCATAAAAGGCATCATTACATCGCTTATGATAATATCCGGAAGAACATCTTCAATAATTTTTAAAGCTTCAAGTCCATTGTAAGCCAGTAAAAGTTTATATTTTTCGCTAAGTAATTCGTCAAGAAGTACATGAATATCTTTTTCATCTTCGACTATTAGTATTACTTTTCGATTGTCTGTAAGTTCTTCGAGCGACAAAATTTTATTTGGAGTGTCTTCGAGTTTAATAGGATTCTCTTCTAAAATATTTTTTAAATGTTGTGATATTAAAATAGGGCTTATTGCTGTATCTAATTCCTTTTGGCTAAAAGCTTCTTCATGGCAAGGTAATAAGATTGTAAAGGTCGTTTCTTTATTAAGAGTACTTGTAACTTGTATTTCGCCTTTTAATACACCAACTAATTTTTTTACATATGCAAGACCAATACCGGTTCTAAACATATTGTTATCAGTTTCTTTAGTATTTGTATCGGCTAAGAAAAATTGAGTAAACAACGAATCTAATTCTTCTTTCGGAATTCCTTTTCCTGTATTTGTGATTGTTATGTTTAGCTTTTTAGAATCATTATCCTGAATATAAAATTTAAGATCTATTTGTCCATTTACAGGAGTATATTTAAAAGCATTTGACATTACATTAAATACTATTTTTTCAATCTTATCTTTGTCAAACCATCCTGGTAAAGTAGGAGGGATGCTGAGGTTGTATTGAATGTTTTTCTCTAAAGCCCATTCATCAAATAATTCGGCAATTTGTTCGATTAGGTTTACCAAATCAAATTTCTTCACCGTTACTTCCAAATAGTCATATTCTGCTTTTCTAAATTCAAGTAATTGCTGCGTTAAGAACAATAAACGCGAAGAATTTCGTTGAATCATTTGTATGAATTTCTGATTTTTTTCGTTGAGATTTGTAGCTTCCGAAAGTTTTTGAATAGGTCCAACAATTAACGTTAGCGGCGTTTGAAATTCGTGAGCAATATCAGTAAAAAACGTAAGTCTGTTTTCGTGAAGTTCTTTTTCTCTTTGTCTGAAAAGAATATTTTGGGTCAATGATTGACGTTTTTTGTAATAACTAAGTACAAATAAAATAAAAGCCAAAAACAACAAAGAATAGATTATAAAAGCAAGATTTGATTGCCAGAATATTGGTTTAACGCAAATATCAATAGCATGAACCGGTTTACTCCAAACACCATCACTATTTGACCATTTTATCCATAAAGAATAGTTTCCTTTAGGCACATTTGTAAAAGAAATAATTCGGCGGTTATTAATCGTATTCCAGTTTTTATCAAAATTCATTAACTGATAAGCATATTGACATTTTTCAGTATTGATATAAGTTAAAGCAGTAAGTTCAATATCAAAAAAGTTTTGATTATGGTCTAAAACAATTGATGGATGAGTATTTGAATCAGGCGTGATAACCAATCCTTGATAATACGGAATAGGTTGATTTTGACCACTAATTTTATCAATAAAAAGATCCGGAATTATACTGGATTCTTTTATTTTTTGAGGTAGAAAATAATTAAAACCTTTAATTCCTCCCATAAAAATAAATTCAGAGTTTAAGTCCTGATAAAAGGCACCGTCTGCAAATTCATTATTTTGTAAGCCTTCATTTTTAGTGTAATTGGTAAATTTTAATCGATAAGGATTAAAATTAGACAAGCCGAAATTGGTACTTAACCAAAGATTGTTTTTTTTATCGACAACAATTCCGTGAATAGTATTATTCGGAAGTCCATCTTTTACAGTGAAGTTTTTAAAGATTGCTTTTGCGTCCTTTTTTACAGGATTTAATAAATTAAGACCAAAACTGGTTCCTATCCAAAGTCTGTTTTTGGGATCAGTTTGCAAACACAAAATATCATTATTAGATAAACTTGTAGCGTCATCAGGATTGTTTTTATAAACGGTAAAATGTTCTGATTTTTTATCGAATAAATTTAAACCGCCTAATCGGGTTCCAATCCAAAGCTGTTTTTTGTCTTTAGGGATTATAGAAAAAACAATATTGCTACTCAAAGCACTTGTTTTATTGTTGCTGGCAAGATATCGCTTAAAATTAGTGATCTTCAGGTTTTCTCCAGACCGTTCGATCTTGCAGCGAATCATTCCGTATCCGTTAGTGCCAAGCCAAATAAACCCATCTTCGTCCTGATATATTGAGTAAATAGATTTAAAGTAATCGCACTCTTTATTACCTGGAATATTGGTCCAATTAATTAATTTAGATTTTTTTAGATCGAAAATTGAAATTCCTTCACCATCAGTTCCAATAAAAATTAAGTCGTTTTGTCCTTTACATAAAGAAAATACGGCATTATTAATGGAACTATTATTCTCGTTATAGTTTTTATATTCCAGCGGTTTTTCGGGATTTAGATAAAAGCTTGAAGAAAAACGGAATAAACCCTTTCCTTTTGTACCCACCAAAAAAGAGTTTTTATCAACTTGTAGAAACGTTCTCACAATCGCTCCATCTAATTCCGGAACCTGAGATTTTGCAATAAGATTAAACGATTTTTTGAGCGGATACATTTTAATAATTCCGTCGCCGTCTGTTCCTGCCCAGAGAATATTTTCATTTCCTCTAATTAAAGTTGTAGTTTTTTGATTGTTCAGATATTTTAGCCAATCGTGATTGATTATAATACCATTTGTATCAATAATAAAATAGCCTGTTTTACTCGAAACAACAAGCCCTTCAGGAATATTACCAATACTATTTTCAATATCTTTTTTGGCAAGTAAAATATTCTCTTTGGTAGCAAAAGAATACAAATTAGCATTTCCGGTTACAGATACGGTACATATTTTTTCTTTCGAAACAATTCCGAATGTTCGAATGTTATCCGATATCAATTCTATTTTAGAAATAATAGGTTTCTCGTTTAGCTTATTTTTAAAGGATAACGAATAGAGTTTATTATCTTCAAACAACACCAGTAATTCACCGTTTAAAGTAAATTCCATTTTTTTTACCGCTTTTTTTGAAAGCTTTTCAGTGTTTAATAACTGAAAAACATTCCCATCAAAATAACCAATTCCCCAATCTTTTACAGCACAAAATACTTTTTTAGAAGAATCAAGAGCCATATTAAATTCAGATTCCGATAATGGCGGAATGTTTTCTCTTGAAAAATAATAATGCTGAAAAACACCTGTTTTTTTATCATACCGATTAATTCCGTGTATGGTTAATATCCAAATCCTTCCCACGTTATCCTCATCAATTTTGAGAATTACCTGATTACTCAGACTATTTTTGTTGTTTAATTCAGGTCTGAAAATTTCAAAGTTATTTCCATCATATCGATTTAAACCATCCCAGGTTCCTATCCAAAGCAAGTTTTCAGAATCTTGAAATATAGCGTTGATCGAACTATTAGATAAGCCCTTTGTATTGTCTAATTGTTCTAAAGAATATTTTAAGTCTAATGATTTATAAGAATTCCAAACTAATTTATAATCCGGATTGTCATTTTTAGGTTCTTGACTTTTACCAAACTGACGAGTTGCCGAATTATTATTTAAAGATTTTTTTTCTTTTTTATTACAAGAAAGTAGTGATATAAATATCAAACAACAAAATATGGTTTTAATTTTCAAGGGGATATTCTTTTAGTAATTATCAAAGTCGATATAGTCATTGTTTCAGTTCTATAACATCAGTTATATTTATTCTGAATTACATTCTTATACGATTGGGTGATATAACTTATATTTAGAATGTAAACTAAATTGCTATTTTGCGAAGTGTAAGATATGGAAAAGCACACTGATAATAAGTGATTTTTATCAGATATTTTTTGAAGGAATAAAAGTTTAGGAGTACGTTTATTTTGATATTTGCAATTAGAAAATAAAAGGTTTTATTCTTCTTCTGAAGTCTTAATAGAAATAGGGCAGTTCTATGGAATCAAAAAAAAGCTGATACTTATTGTATCAGCTTTTTTTTGTTTTTATACTTTTTTGACTTTCTTTAAAGCCTCTATGTAGTTTTCGTTTACTTTTTCCCAATTTATATGTTGATAAAAAGCATCAATATAACTTCCTTTTCTGTTTTGGTAATCCAAGTAATAAGCATGTTCCCATAAATCAATTCCTAAAATAGGAGTTCCGGGAATCAAAGCATTTTTCATTAACGGATTATCTTGATTATCAGTCGTCGTTACTTGTAGTTTTCCGTATCTGTCAACTACTAACCAAACCCAGCCAGAACCAAATTGCTTTGTTGCCTGACCTTTAAACTGATTTGTAAGGTTGCTAAATGAACCAAATTCTTTATTTATAGAACCAACCAAAGTATCTTTTGGAGTTGTCTCTTTTGGAGTCAGAATATTAAAATACAAAGTGTGATTGTAATATCCACCAGCATTTTGACGAAGTTTTGCATTGTTGAGATCCATTTTTTTTAAGATATCTTCAATTGGCAAGTTTTCAAATTCAGTATTTAAAATCTCCTTATTTAGATTATTCGTATACGTTAAATAATGCTTTGAATAATGCGTTTCCATAGTGAGCGTTCTTATTGCCGGCGCCAATCCATCATAAGAAAAAGGAAGTTTTGTTAATTCAAAAGATCCCGGATCTGCTTTTACATCATTTGGAGATCCAATCGTTATTTTTTCTTCTTTTGTAGGCAAAGGAACTTCTACAACTTCAGTTAGCTTATTATTATCATTACAAGAAAATAATAATAAAAATGAAGCTAGAATCCCAAAACGAGTAATGTTTTTCTCCATAATGTTAGTTATTTTGATATTAATGAATTAATAATTTCTATGTAGCATTCTTTAGCCTCATCGATTGATATACGACTTATTTGCATCCAAGCATTTGTTTTGAAAGCATCACGTAAATCAAAATTCTCAGATTGATTGTAAACAGCTGATCCAAAAGTTGCCTGTTTGTAATAAGCATAAAGCCTTAGCTGCACATCTTGTGGCAGCGAGGCCTGAGTCATTTTTAAAGCAGTTTCTACAGCCTCTGAAAAACGAGTATCTAAATCTTTTTCGGTCATTTAAGCTTTTGTAGCAATAATGGTTTTTCCTCCAATTGCTTTTTGGTTTAATACTACATTAATTGGAGTACCTAAAGGTAAAAATAAATCTACTCTTGAACCAAATTTAATGAAACCGGCATCAGTTCCCTGAACAACCTGCATTCCTTCTTGTGCATAATTTACAATTCTACGTGCCAAAGCACCTGCAATTTGTCTGTATAGAATCTGTCCGAAAGTTTCGTTTTCAATTACAACAGTTGTTCTTTCGTTTTCCTCGCTTGCTTTTGGATGCCATGCAACTAAAAACTTACCAGGGTGGTATTTACTAAATTTTATAATACCGTCCATAGCATAACGTGTAACGTGTACGTTAATTGGCGACATGAAAATAGAAACTTGTAAACGTTTGTCTTTGAAGAATTCACCTTCATAAACTTCTTCGATAACCACAACTTTTCCGTCAACAGGAGCAAGAATATGATCGCTGTTTCTGATTGCAATTCTTTTAGGATTTCTAAAGAATTGTAAAATAATAATCAAAACCAATAAACCTGCTAGTTGCACTAGTATTCTTAACCAACTGATATCAATAAATTTTTCAGCAAGCAAAATTACGGCAACAGCAAATACAGTACCTAATAAAATGGATGGTCCTCCTTCTTTATGAAACATAATATAAAATTTGATAAAATAAAAATATAATTGGTGCTACAAATATAACACTATCTAGTCGATCTAATACACCTCCGTGGCCAGGCATTATCGAGCCACTGTCTTTTACACCTGCAACTCTTTTGAATTTTGATTCGATCAAATCTCCAATAGTTCCAAAAATGCTAACAATTAAAGCAATTATCATCCAGATTAAGATAGATTTATTGCTAAATTCAGGTTTAGGCTGTATGTATAATTTTGATATTAAAAAACCGGCAAAAGCAGCAAAAACAACTCCGCCAAGAAAACCTTCTATTGTTTTTTTAGGAGAAATACGTTCAAATAATTTGTGTTTACCCATAGATTTCCCAACCAGATAGGCAAAAGTATCGTTGGTCCAGATTAAGACAAATAAACCAATAATAATTTTTGGATTATAATCTTTAATTCCGAAAGAAATTTTTGTGATAAAAAGAAAAGGCAGCATAATATACCCAATCAAATAAATGTATTTTGAAGCTTTACTAATACTTTGAGTATCATCAAATAAAAAGAAAATACATTTTATAGAGACAATCAGAGTGATTATAAGTAAAACAGAAAATAATTTATCTGTATCAACTGTAATTTGGATATTATCTTTTAGAAATTTGTTGATGTAATTCTCCGTTTCGGTTCTATAAAAACTAATTAAAGAAACCGTAGAGTAAAACAGCGTAACAAATAGAATAGAAATAACTTTATTGATATTAACTAAATTGCAAAATTCATAAGTTGCAATAATTAGAAAAATACCAAAAAGAATGATAAAACTCTCTGTTGAAAACAGAATAGAAGTTAGTAATAAAGCGATATAAACAGCACCAGAAATGGTTCTCTTGAGTGTTTCATTCATCTTAAAGATCTTCTAAGAGCAATAAATAAAGATTCTTGGCAACACTTCCGTATTGTGTAAAATCCTCTTCTTTCGCTTTTTCGAAATATTTTATTGTGGTAATGTTAGTAGGATAATCTCTTTCGTATTTACGTTTAATGGCACTTAAACCATCACTTTTTATAGAAAGGATCTGACTTGTTGTAGCAATAATTACAATATTTGCAGGTAATTCGTTTGGTTTGTTTTGTCTGATTTGTTTTGAAGAGAACAAAATAGAACCTTCATCAGCAATTAGATTTTCGCAGCTTGCCAAAAGGAATTTTGGTCTTGTTGGTGCAATATAAAGTAACTTGTTTTCATCTAATAAATGAAAAAGACCTGGTTCATAACAAAGAACTTCATTTTCGAACCAATCGTTTTCTTCTAAAATATTTTCAAATTGTTCTGCTACTTCTTGTTTGTTTTCACAATACAAAAACTTTCCTCCGTTTTTCTTAAAATTGAAAATGAACCTTTCGTCTATAGACAAATGGCTATCCTGAATGGAATTGCCTGCATATTCGCTTTCATTCTCTTCGTCGGAAGCGGCATCACTTGAACCAAATATTTTTTTGAAAAAATTCATTTTTATATGAAATACTTTACATGTTAATTGAAAACGTTCAAAGATAAAAAAATCTTAATTCAAAAGGCTATTTTGAATTAAGATTTTAAAAAATATTGCATATTTCTGAATAATTTACGAAACCACTTCTTCTAAATTTTTATCAAAAGTACGTTTTCCGAAAATTGTTTCTAAGTCATCTTTAAAAATAACTTCTTTTTCAATTAATATATCAGCAAGCTGATTTAACTTGTCTTTGTTTTCTTCTAAAATTTGAATTGCTCTTTGATATTGACCTTCAATTAATTCTGAAATTTCTTTATCAATTATTTTTGCAGTTTCATCAGAATAAGGTTTAGAGAAGTTGTATTCACTTTGTCCTGTTGAATCGTAATAAGTAACATTTCCAATTTTATCATTCAAACCGTAAATAGTTACCATTGCACGCGCCTGACGTGTAACTTTTTCTAAATCGCTCAATGCACCAGTCGAAATTCTGTCAAAAGTTACTTTTTCAGCAGCTCTTCCACCCATTGTTGCGCACATTTCGTCTAACATTTGGTCTGTTCTCACGATTTGTCTTTCTTCTGGTAAGTACCAAGCAGCTCCTAAACTTTGTCCACGAGGCACAATAGTTACTTTAATAAGTGGTGCAGCATGTTCTAACATCCAGCTTACTGTTGCGTGACCAGCTTCGTGAATTGCGATTGCTCTTTTCTCTTCTGGAGTAATAATTTTATTTTTCTTTTCAAGACCACCAATAATTCTGTCAACAGCGTCAAGGAAATCTTGTTTATCAACTGCAGTTTTGTTATTACGGGCAGCGATTAATGCAGCTTCGTTACAAACGTTTGCAATATCAGCACCAGAGAATCCCGGAGTTTGTTTTGCTAAGAAATCAAGGTCAAGACCTTCAACTTTTTTGATAGGCGCTAAGTGTACTGCAAAGATTTCTGCTCTTTCGCGAATGTCTGGTAAGTCAACAAAAATTTGTCTGTCAAAACGTCCAGCACGCATTAAAGCTTTATCAAGAACATCAGCTCTGTTTGTTGCAGCCAAAACAATTACGTTTGAGTTTGTACCAAAACCGTCCATTTCTGTTAGTAATTGGTTCAATGTATTTTCTCTCTCGTCGTTTCCGCCTGACATATTGCTTTTTCCTCTTGCTCTACCAACAGCATCGATTTCGTCGATAAAGATAATAGCAGGAGATTTTTCTTTTGCTTGTTTAAATAAATCACGAACACGTGAAGCACCAACACCTACAAACATTTCTACGAAATCAGAACCTGACAATGAGAAGAAAGGAACCTGAGCTTCACCGGCAACCGCTTTTGCAAGCAAAGTTTTACCAGTTCCCGGAGGTCCTACAAGTAAAGCTCCTTTTGGAATTTTACCTCCAAGATTGGTGTATTTTTCAGGGTTTTTCAAGAATTCTACAATTTCTTGTATTTCTTCTTTAGCACCTTCTAAACCTGCAACATCTTTAAATGTAGTTTTGATATCAGTTTTCTCGTCAAATAATTTAGCTTTAGATTTTCCAATGTTGAAAATTTGTCCGCCACCGCCACCTGCGCCACCTGACATTTTACGCATAATGAAAATCCATACACCAATAATAATGATGATAGGAAGTAAGCTGATTAGAATATCAGTCCAATTATTTTTTTGCAAGAAATTATAATCTTTCAGTTTCTTTTCGGCAACTGCTTTTTCTAATTTAGTTTGAAAAATCTGATCGTTACCAATTTCTAAAGTATAGTGAGGACCTTTGTTAGGTCTTTCAAAAATATCTTTAGCTACTTTTTTGTTAGCAGCATCTTTAAGAGCCGCTTGCGTCAAGTATACTTCAGCTTCAGCTTTATTATAAACGTTAACTTTTTCAATTTCTCCTTTTTCTAATAATACATTGAATTTAGAAGAAGTTAATTGAGCAGGCTCGCTTAAGTTAGATCCACCGGTTGCAAAACTTATAAATAAAAAAACTAAAAGTATTGCGGTATATATTAACCAAGGACTTATTTTAAATTTACTCGGATTTGGATTATTATCTTTAGCCATTAGAAAAAATTTTCTTTAGTATTTGTTTTCGATTGTAGTTATTTTGGCGTCACCCCAAAGGCTTTCGATATTATAGTATTCACGAATGTGTTTCTGGAAAACATGTACCACGATATGCACATAATCCATTAGAACCCATTCTGCATTATCGGTTCCTTCTACGTGCCAAGGTTTGTCTTTTAAATCTTTGGATACTGTTTTTTGAATTGAGTTTACAATGGCGTTAACTTGGGTATTAGAGCTTCCGTTGCAAATTACAAAATAGTCACAAACAGCCGTGTCTATTTCTCTTAAGTCAAGAATATCGATATCATTTCCTTTTACTTCTTCAATCCCTTTGATTATGTTCGCCAATAGAACATCATTATTAATAGTCTTTTTCGCCATGAATTATTTTATATGAATTTGTAAAGTTACCAAATTTTGTGATTATTTTTGAACCTTAACAAAATATTAAATTAAGTTATTTAAATTACTTAAATGAAACTAATCAAACTCGATGCCATAGATTCAACAAATGATTTCTTAAAATCATTGTCAAGCCAAGATGAGCTTGATAATTTCACTGTCGTAACGGCTGAAAATCAGACAAAAGGAAAAGGACAGATGGGAGCAAAGTGGCAGTCGGAATCAGGTAAAAACTTAATTATGAGTGCCTTGGTTAAGGATTTTTTATATAATAATGAACAATTTTTTAACCTGAGTATAGTAGTTTCATTAGCTGTAATTGAGGTCTTAAAAACGTTAAATATTTCTGATTTAAGTATAAAATGGCCGAACGACATTATGTCATACAATAAAAAAATTGGTGGCATACTAATAGAAAATACCATAAAAAGCGATGGCAGGATCGTGTCAGTTGTCGGATTAGGACTAAATGTCAATCAAACTAATTTTGATCAATTGCCAAATGCTTCTTCCTTGGCAGTTATCGCCGGACATTCTTTTGATAAAGATGCTTTACCAGTTTTAATTATCGAAAAAATGAAAGAAAAAATCGAATTATGGAATACTAATTCAGATGATTTCTGGACAACTTATTTTGATACTTTATTTAGAAAAGGTGTTCCAATGCCTTTCAAAAATCTTGATCCTCAATCTTCAGGACAGAATTTTATGGGAATTATTCAAGGCGTTTCTCCCGTTGGAAAGATTCAAATTTTGCTTGAAGATGATTCGATTTCAGAATTCGACATTAAAGAAGTTCAGATGCTTTATTAAAAGAGGGACAAAGGTTCTGAGTTGCAAAGGTGCAAAGGTTTAAGGTAGAAGCGCACTGTAGTACGCCTAACTTATGTTAACCTATTTTTTTCCATAGATTAAAAAGGATTATTTAGAGTTAAAAATGGAGCATAAATCTGCTCAATCTGCAAAATCTGCGAGAAACAAAATTTTATTGAAGAAGGTTCTAACGTTTTTTTTAACGTAGAGACGCACTGTAGTGCGTCTAACTTGTTTTTTTGCCACAGATAACATGGATTAAAATGATTAAAAAATAATCAGCATAAATCCGTTTAACCTGCCAAATCCGTGGGCAATTTCTCTAAACCTCAACTACTTTTACTGGTTTTGGCGCTATTTTTCTATTCCAATAAATAATATAGAAAGTCCCTAATATTGAAGGCGTCATCCAGGCGATTATATTTCCAATTCCAATTCCGGCAACGATAAATGCGGTTACAGAGGCAATTAAAGCTCCAATCATTTTTCCGATGTGTTTAGAAAGCCAGTTTTTGTTTGATACAGAAAGGTTTTTGAAGAAAATAAAATCTTTAACCGTCATATAGAACCCAAAACCACCAAAGAAAGTAAACAAAATACCATTTTCAATAGCATTCAATTGGCAATATATTCCAATAGAAATCATTATTACAGAAAAGAATAACATACTTCCGGAAATTAATTTATCTACAAAATCAGCTTTTAATTTACGTTTAAAACTTAACGCTCTATTTCCGGAGATAACCAGATAAATGGTAAACAATCCAATTAGAAATAAAAAGATATTCTGATGATTTGGCATCCAGCAAATCGGAATAGAAATTAGAGAACTTGTAACCATTCCTATAGAAAATAGTTTACCCATTCTTTGGTGTAATACTCCACCTTTTTTGACCATAATACTTCCAATTCCTGTGATAAGTCCAATTCCGCCAAAGAAGGCATGAATGTAAATTAAAATCTTGATAGTTGCTTCCATAACTTGGTTTTTGTTAGTTGATGGATCAAACTTCGGTCAATAATTTAGGTTGAAATAATTAATAGTTCTGAACTGTAGTTTTTTGAGGATGAAGTGTTTTTTTTAAGGTTCAAAGGTTCAAAGGTTTTATGTAGAGGCGCACAGCAGTGCGTCTTTTTTTGATTTCGCAAAACACAGAGTTTTGTTTCTTCTTATTTTAAGATCACAAAAAAAGCCTGATCGTAAAATCAGGCTTTTTAAATTTTATATAATTCGAAAATTAATAATTAACAATCAATAATTAACAATTATAATTTTGTCATATTAGTTGCTAATGTTTCGATGAATTTGCTAATTGGTCCTTTGATCATCATCGCCATCATAGCATTAAATTCTCCTTCGAATTGAAGTTGTACAGCACTTTCAGTATCAGAAACACTATCAATGTTTGAAACCAAAGTAAATGGAAGTTTATCACTTGCAGCTCCAAGAACAATTTTGTTTGGTGCTACTTTTTCCTTCATTTTTAGTTTTATTTCCGGCATACCTTTCAATCCAAAAATAAAAGCATCTTCGCCTGTTACTTCAAATTTAGCAATATTATCCGGCATTAATTTTTCAAAATTCTTAACATCAGTCAATAAATCAAATAAATCTTGAGCTGATTTCTGAACAGTAACTTTTGGACTTTCTAAGTTCATATTTTATTTTTTATTTATTTTTTTACCGCAAAGTGCGCAAGGTTTTTTTATGTTGTAAATTTTATAGAACACAAAGTTCACAAAGCTTTATCTTGAAAATCAATTTTAGCAATCTAAAATCTAAAATCAGCAATCTAAAATTATTCCTCTTGTCCCCAAGTCGATGGAATTGCATTCCATTCTTGTAAAGTCGATTGTTGTTCTTCGGTAATGTATTGTTTTTGAACCGCTAATTCCAATAAGTTTTCGTAATTACTTAAAGTATACAAATCGATATTAGCATTTTTAAAGTTTTCTTCAGCAACATTAAAACCATACGTAAAAATCGCTGCCATACCTTTTATATTAGCACCTTCGTTACGTAAAGCTTCCACGGCCATTAAACTGCTGTTTCCTGTGCTGATTAAATCTTCAACGACAACAACATTTTGACCTTTTTGTAAAAAACCTTCAACTTGGTTCTGTCTTCCGTGTTTTTTAGCTTCCGGACGCACATATACAAATGGCAATCCAAGGCTTTCGGCAACAAGAATTCCAATACCAATGGCGCCTGTAGCAACACCGGCAATGACATCTGGTTTCCCAAATTGTTTTTCAATATTTTTCGCAAACTCATCACGAACGTAGTTTCGGATGATAGGAAATGAAAGAATTAACCTATTATCGCAGTAAATAGGAGATTTCCAACCAGAAGCCCATGTAAAAGGATTTTCGGGATTCAATTTAATTGCATTTATTTGCAAAAGCAATTCGGCTGTTTTTTCGGCAGTATCTTTATTAAAAATCATAGTACAAATGTATAAAGTTTTTGTGAACGACAAACCACTTTTTTTGACAAATGAAATCTCAAGAGAGACTAATTTTCAATTATTCCTATTAGAGAGTATTGATATCGAGCAGCTTATAGTGAAAATATTTCAAAATAAAATTCAAAAGGCTTACTTATATCATCCTGACGAAAAGGAAATAATGAAAACATTAAAAGCTAAAATTCCTGTACAGAAAGCGGGTGGAGGCTTTGTGTACAATAAAAAAGGCGAGGTTTTATTTATCTTCAGAAACGGAAAATGGGACTTACCAAAAGGCGGAATCGAGAAAGGTGAAGAGATTGAAGCCACAGCAATGCGCGAAGTCGAAGAAGAAACCGGCGTAAACCAATTAAGAATTACCAATAAACTTCAAAAAACATATCACGTTTTTAAACGTAACGGTAAATACAAATTGAAGATCACACATTGGTTCGAAATGTTTTCAGATTTTGAAGGAACTCCAGTTGGTCAAGCCAATGAAGGAATCGAAAAAGTAGCTTGGCTAAATCCCGAACAAATTAAAGAAGCACTTAAAAACTCGTATGAAAACATCAAATTATTGTTTGAAGAAGAGAACGAAATTAAAGTAGAGTAGTGACTAGTAGAAGCAAGAAGAAAGAAGAAAGAAAAGCTTTGAAGCTAATGTAGAGCGCGTTATAATTTGAAAAAAGCCTAATAAACATTGTGTTATTAGGCTTTTTTTTGTGTTATAAAGTACTGGAATTTCATCGTTAAGAATAAGTTGACATTTAATCATAGATTACAGAATAATTTTACATATTTTTTGTAACATTTCTGATGTTTTTATACTAATTAAGTTCTTTGTGTAAACATGTCTCAAAGATTAAGTATTATTTTTTATAAGAATTTCACTTTAAAAACAAACTAACTAACCAATAACCAAAGAAACCGCATGAATTCATCTTAAAGAAATAAAAAATTAAACTTTTAGAGCAAACTGAACCGCATTCAGTTCTCATTTTCCATAAATTATCAAATAAAAAACTAAAAGAATGATTAAAAAATTAAAATTTGCCGCAATGCCATTTTTCAAATATGTAGGCATGTTGGCATTATTACTTGTAGTAGGTTATTCATGCTCAAATGAAGGGATTGACGAAGGCGTAGTAAAACCATTAAGCAGTGCCAAAGCAATTACCTCTTTTTCTTTTGTAAATCCTGTAGTAAAAGGTACGATTGATGAAAGTGCACATACTATTTCGCTTACGTTTCCTGGCGGAACAGATTTGACTAATCTGGCAGCTACATTTACCACAACAGGAACCAAAGTTACCATAGCCGATGTTGTTCAGGTAAGTGGTACAACCAAAAATAATTTTAGCAAAGTCATCACTTATACCGTTACGGCAGAAGACGGAACCAAACAAAATTACACAATAACACCACCAAATTCGGCAGATATATTAGGTTTTACTTTTGAAGGTTCTAATGACGAAGCCTATTGGGAACTTTCAGGACTAAAAGAAGGAACAAACACAATCTATAATGCTCCGGCTGGTCTTGATTTTGTTACAGGATTTCCAATTTTGCCTCCGGGAGCCGAAATCACACAATCTGGAGAAAACGAAGAAAGTGACTATCATACAACAGGATTTAGTTTTACCGTAACTGCCGGTGACGGAAAAACAAAAAAGTCATATATTATCAAAATACCAGCTTACGACAAAGACGCAAACCCATACGGAATCTATAATCCAGCGCATCTTCTTACGGTAGATAATAATCTTTTGGCAAACTTTAAAGTGATGAATGACATTACGATGCCAGCCGTTAACGGTACAGAAATATTGGCTCCGGATTATGCGACTCAAGGTTGGATGCCAATTGGAGATTTCGAAAGTTTCAGAGGAACTTTAGACGGAAATAATCACGTAATCAAAAACTTGACTATCAAAAGAACCAGTCATGACGATGTTGCATTTATTTCGACTTTAGGCGCTAAAGGAGTAGTGAAAAATCTAGGATTAACAGCTGTAAATATTCAAGGTAGCGGAAACGTAGGCGCGTTGGTTGCCAATAACGTAGGCGGAACAATTTCTCATTGTTATTCTACCGGAACAGTTACTTCTACAGGACTTTCAGTTCAGAAACACGTAGGAGGTTTAGTTGGAATCAACAATGATGCGAACGGAAAACCGGGTAAACTTTTAAACAGTTATAGTACCGTAAATGTCTCAGGAAAAGATTCATTTGTTGGAGGTTTAGTAGGCTACAATTACCTTTGCGCAGTCGAAAATTGCTACGCTACAGGATCTGTAACCGGACCATACAAAAACGGTGGAGCACTTATTGGTAAGAACGCCAGCGAATTACTTAACTGTTACGCAACTGGAAAAGTAGAAGTTGGCGGCGGATTAGTTGGTTTAAATTTTAACTGGAGTTCAGCACCAAATTGCTTTTGGGATATTCAAACCACAGGACAAACAACATCGGACGATGGAGGAGAAGCAGTTGGAAAAACAACGGCTCAAATGAAATCAGGAACTCCATATAGCAATACCTGGACAGCTGCAAATTGGATATTTACAGCAGGCAAATACCCAACATTAGTAGGAGTTGGAGGGCAATAAAAACCACTTTCTCTTTATAAATAAAAAACCTCGTAATCATTTAGATTACGAGGTTTTTTACTTTTCAGAAACTCATTTTAAGTATAATTTGGGCGTGCCACCAATTAAAAAAAGGCCTAATAAACTTTGCGCACATTAGGCCTTTTCTTAATTGCTGTCGGGCTATACACGCTACTTCGGTAGCAAGCTTCTATCCCTCACGCAAGCTACACTTTGTCGTAAAAAAATAAGAATAATCTTAGTAAGTTTTAAAATTTAATTGTATTTTCGTTTGTATAGATTAACCAACTAAATAAATATTTATGTCATTTCAAGGATATTTAAAAACCATAAAAGAAAAAACCGGCAAAGGTCCCGCCGAATTTAGAGCACTTGCAGAACAAAAAAACTTTACACAAGACGGAAAACTCAAACCCGAAGTAAAAGCAGGAGATATCGTCAATTGGCTCAAAACAGATTTTGAACTAGGACAAGGACACGCAATGGCAATTTATGCATTACTAAAAGGCATAAAAGACGAAAATAGCCAATAACGAAATCAAATTTTGATAAAATTCAGTTTTGACTTTTTCAAAGTTTAAAACCTTGACAAAGATTCTCACAACTTTCTGATCTCAGCGTTTTCTAAGCATATTCAAAAGAACAAATTGTGGTATAATTTTATTTTAAGTATTTCATATCACAAAAAACGTACTTTTGTTTAGCATACAATACGTAATAAATTATTGCGCCACAAATCATTTTGCTTGTATCGTACATCGCAAAATATGTTTTTTATATATTGTTTGTTATTACCCTTAATATTATCTTTGAATTATGAGCACACTTACAAAATCAAACCATATAGGGCGAAAAATTAGCCGAATTCGTGAACTTCGTGACATGAAGCAAGAAGCTTTGGCGCAAGCTTTAGGAATTAGTCAACAGACTATATCTGCTATAGAAAACAGTGATACCATAGATGATGAAAGACTTATTGATATCGCAAAAGCTTTAGGAGTAAGTGTTGAAGCTCTTAAAAACTTTTCAGACGAAGCTGCAATTAATTATTTTAATAATTTCTATGATAATAGCGGAACTAATGGAGCATTTTCGCATGGACCAGTATATACTTTCAATCCATTAGATAAGTTAATGGAATCAGTAGAAGAAAACAAAAAACTTTACGAACGTTTACTTCAATCTGAAAAAGACAAAGTTGAGTTTTTACAAAATATATTAAAGGATAAATAATTTTATTCTTTTTACAATTAAAAAAAAGCCTAATGAAATTATATTCATTAGGCTTTTTTTGTGTTGTTTGTTTAGCAAGAGTTTAGTGTCACTAAGTTGAGCTTTTAGAAATAAAAATTATATATAAAAGTTAAACACAATCTTGTCATTTCGAGGAACGAGAAATCTCCACAAGTAACTCCGCAACGAGAATCCAAGCTTTGTCGAGCTTCTCACGAAGATTTCTCGTTCCTCGAAATGACAAAATCTTTGCGATTTTAAGATTTTGTGAGAGATTTATGCTTTAACATTATAAATTTCTCGCCGCTAGCGCGAGCGTTCCGCTCGTGACGATTGATATTAAGGTATCTTTGTTGAGTTTGTATTAATAAAGTGCTTAAGTTCAAAATATATCTCTCGTGAAGGTGTAGAATCAAAATAAGTGCCCAACTTAAATTTTATATTACTAGAAATATTAAATTTTTCGATTTCTATTAAACAATCAAGAAATGATGGGAGCTCTTCTTGTTTATCAATAAGTTCTCTTGACAATATATTATTAATATGAAATGGTTTTTGAGAATTTCCTCTGTATAACTCAATCGTATGTAGATTTGTTGTATATAAAGTTTTACCGTTTGGAGTATCTACTGCATCAATAATTAATAAAAAATCTTGAGTATTGTTATTAATTGTGCCCGAAATAATGTAATTTATAGCCATGTAGTTATTTTTTAAATTTTAGTTTTTTATGAGTGATTTATTACCAAGTTCTCTGGTTGTTTATTCAATATACTCATTTATTAATTCGATTTTTTGTTCGATATACTTTACAATTTCTGTTGGCTTCATTTCAATTTCCTTAAATCCAAAAATATCATTGTTACAACTTCCACAATATTCTCCTATTTCATTGGAGTTGTTTCCGCATTCACAATTCCAAACCTCTTTTTCTTTAGAAGATAATAATTGTTTTTTTGTGGAAAATGAACCCCTTTCAAGAAAATTAGTAGTAATAAAACTTTTGGTTTGATTTAAACTTTCAATATCATTTTTACTATAAAATGGTTTGTCATAAGTGGCGATTTTTAAGCCAATTTTTTGTTTTTTGAAATCAGAATTTTTAAGTAAGTTCATGTTTTTTTCAAAATCCAATAAATTTAACTCTTTAATTATTTTAGATAAATATACTGCGATTCTATTACTTGTTTCTGTTTCTATTGAATTGTAAATTAGCGCTATTTTTTTATTTTCTTCTAAAGAATCAAGATAGCTTAAGAAACTTTTGTTGAAGATATGGTTTAGATCAAAGCTTGATTGAAAGCTTTCTATTTCATTCGCGTAATTTTTTAATATATATGGAAATACTTCATCAACTTGATTTAATGTTATAAAATTCCAGATTTCATCATTGTAGTATGTTAGATCTTTATTTTTGGTTTTTTCAATAATATCCTTTCTTTGTCTTAAATTATTTATTCTCTCGACACCAACATTTTCAAGCTTATCTTGAGTTGTTGAAAGATTTGATGGATTATCTTTTTCAATTATGACTGCAGTTCCTACAGCAGTTAACATAAACATTGATTTACCTTTTCCAGAAATTTCATCCATATCAATACTAAGTCCAATAACACAATTAGCACCAATCTCATGTGCACTTTGTTTTATTTTTTCTATTGCTTCATTATAGAGAGAAGATAATTGTTTTTGATAAGAATTTGATCGACCTCCAAAAACATCTGTTAATCCACCTAAAAAGTCACTGAATAAATTAGTTCCTGCAACAATGTGAGAAGAAACTGGTTTTAAATATTTTTTTATTTTTAAACCATCAGTTGCTGAAGTGGTTAGGACTAAAATATCTTTAGGGTTTATCATTTTTTTTGCACTTTTATTAAATAAGATTTTATTATTTCAAATGTAAAACCTAAAAATAAAGTAATATTATGGAAATCCATAATATGAGTAAGATTCTGTAAATGAGATTAGACCTTTGTCAAAGTTTCGAACTTTGACAAAGGTTCTACGAACAACTTTGTGATCTTAGCGTTTACTAAATCCAATACTCGCGCTAGCTACTTAATCAAAAAGGATAATAAATATCTTATTCTTCCTCTTGTTTAGCGATAGCAAATTCTAATTTTTTAGTTTTAAAATTATAAAAATGATTAAAATCTAAAGTGTTATCAGTTTCAGGTTCTGTAATTACTCCGAAAAATTCAATTCCTTTTTCGTCAATATTTTTAAACCAATAATTATGAAAAATCGCTATTTTTAAAAAATCGTTTCCAAGAGATTTGGCAAATTGTTCTTTTTTAAAAACTGTATCTAATACTATTTTTTCATTTTGGGTTATCGTCAACGCGATTTCTGCATTTCTATATTTGTCAGTATATTTTTTGTCAGAAGCCCAAGAATCGTGCAAAACATAACTGTCCAGATCTCTGCGAACAATAGAAATTTTAATATTTTTGTTGGTAATCAATGTGTCAAATTTTTCCGTTGCTTTTTCCGTCGGATAAATTTTTGTAGTATCAGTTTGTGCAACTTTCGGAGGTAGTTTCTCAGATTTTAGTGTTTCAGAATTCTTGTTGCTTTTTGAATTACATGCAATGAAGAGGAATACAATTACAATTGCTAGAAGTTGTTTCATTAAGTTCGGTTTAAATTTATTGATAATATTTGTGAGACCTTTGTTTGTTTTAATGTCGCGCTTTAGGCTATTTTTTTTACTACGATTGATTTAGTTATTTGAAATTATCTCCATGAAAAAACATATATCTACTTTGAAATTCTAATCTCATTTTTAGAAATTCTGTCTCAATAAGTTTATTAAAAACACTATCACTTATATTTTTATAATTAGAAGGAAGTATCAGTTTAAGATTCAGTTTAAACTTATTATTGAATGTGTCTCTGATTGCTATCAATTTATGACGATCTTTATATCTGTTTCTTTGAAAATAATCTTCAAGTTTTAATTCTATTTTATTTAAACTATCATATCTTTTTTTGTAAAAACTATTTTCAAGTGATAGACTGACAAAGTAACTTTCTTGTGATTTAATTATTGTTTTTAGATCTTTATTGTAATTGTCTAATTCGGAATAAAGAAGTTTTTTTTCATCATTATTTTTACAAGATGAGAATAAAATAAAAACTATAATCCATTTAAATAAATTCATATTAAGAGTTGTTATTTAATCATTTAAACTTTTCAAATGCTTGATATAATTATCCAGTAAACTTTGAATTTGGCGCGCTGCAACAGGATTTGCAGAGTGAACATTGAATTTTAGATTTTCTAAATCAAGTCCAGATTCATAAACCAGCCATTTTGCTGCGGCGTAACCATCTTCGGCAATATTATCATTTTCATCTAATCCTAAATCATTGTCAAAACTAATCAATTCAGGAAGTCCGTTTTCGAGTATAACTTTTTTAAAATCATCAAAATTCCGAACTATAACAAAATCATCGTCAGTTAAGTTTTTGTAAACCATTTTTACATCTCTAATATCATCAAGAAAAAGCTTGTATTTCATTATTTATGTTTCGTTAGACGATAATTGTTAATATTTCAACTTTGTCAAAGTTTAAAACTTTGACAAAGTTCTTTACGTAAAGCTTTGCGATCTTTGTGTTTTTCAACTCAATCAAAAGCAATAAAACTTTGCGAGCCTTGCGGTTAATTAAGTTCATCAAGAAAAAGCTTGTATTTCATTATTTATATTTCGTTTGATGGAATTGTTAATCAACGTATTTTTTTACGTTATCGAGTTGTTCAATATTTCCCTTAAAATTTAAAGTAATTTCAATTTTGGCAGTCACAATAACTTTTTGCGAAGAATGGAAACAAATTTTATTTCCACGGAATTCTTTTTTTTCGATAAAATAAACTCTTTCTACTCCGGGTTGTTTTCTATTGTTTTCGGTTTTAGAAATCTGAATTATAGATTGGTTTTGAGTGATTAAACCATTTAAAATAGAGTTTCTCAACAATATTAATAATGCATCATCAAGGAGAATTATATTAGAAGTGTAATCTTTCCAGCTAAAAGAAGTCTTAGTTTTACTGTAAATTTCGGTTGGAATATTTTTAATTTCGATAAAATCTTTACCGCCAATTTGATTAAAAAGAAGTTTGCGTCGGCTTTTATAATATAAGTGTATCAGGTATCTACTAAAAATTAGAAATGAAAACATGAAAAGAATAGTTGTAATTATGCTTGAAATCATTTTTAATTTATGGTATTATTGAGCGTTATTTACCTGATTATTTGCTGTTAATTTTTTATTTAAATTTATCAAGAGTATCATCAACTAAATGTTGGACTTCTAAAAAGTTATTAGCAAGTTTTAAAACTTCTTCCTGCAGATTTTCTAAGTCAAATTTTATCCAGCCTTCCATTAAAGTCAAAGGACCATGATTTACGCTAACATTTTGCCAGTTGTTTTCATAATCTTTAAAACTTTCTCTAAATACCTCAGCAAATTTTCGGCTTTGTATTTTATAACCGCTGAGTTTTCTAAGTTTTAAAGCATGAATATTGTACATGATTTTTTGCTTTTGCAAAGTCGAATCATTTACCCAAACCGAAAAGAAAATTCGTGATTCGGCAGTTAATGGTTCCTGAGAATTACTTGCCCAAGACTTTTTATACAGTTTTATAAAAACAGAATCCAAATAAACCCCAATTGAAACTTCAATTGATTTTGTACTCAATAATTTTGAATCAAGCTGATCAACTATTTTTTGAAAATTTTCAAGATAAAAAGAAGTATCCATAACTAACTAGAAATTAAACCTGATTTTTATTCCTTAATTTGTCCTTGCAATTGAAATAATCCTGTTAATTGCATTCCAATTGTAAGATTTTCAAAATTCATATTTTGTTTATTTACAAACATTTCAATTGTAAAGAAATCAGGATAATCTTCGTTAGTTATTAGTCTTACTTTCAAAATAAAACCTTCATATTTTCTATTATCCATTACCTCAATTTCTCTAAAGTCTTCGAGTACACCTATAAAATCGAAACAACCAAATTCAGACAGTTCCTTATTGGGCATATACATCGTGAAGTTTTCGCTAAAATTTGGACCATCCGGAGTATTTGATTCTGAAATAATAGAAATCTCTAAATGATAAATTAGCCCGCTCAACTCAATGTTTAGTTTTTTATTGGTTTTGTATTTTTCTTTATTTAGAGCGTAATCTGTCGCAAAATAAGTCAGTCCAAAAGTATCTCTTCCATTTCCTGTGATAACCGCTTCAAGATTATTTATATTTTCCCATTCGTTAATTTGCTTATTTTCAACATCTATAAAAATATCAGTTTTAAGTAAAGGATACGTTGTACGGGTTTCATCATTAGTTGTTTTGACACCTCTAAAGATAATATTGTCGAAGTTAATCTCTGAAATTAAAACCTCATCGTTTGATTTTACTGTTTCCTGAATAAAAACATACGCAGCATTATGAATAAGGAAATTTTTACCGTCTTCCTCGCTTAATCGGTCAAAACCAAAAATTCCTGCCCACATATCGCCAACATTTCCATTATTGACTTTTTTTATTTTTAAACCAATTTCATTTTCAGTAATTGGTGATTCGATCGTTACTCTCTCTTGAAAATAATCTTTATCTTCTTTTAATTGCGTATTTAAAATGAAGTTATTTTGTTCTGGCGAAAAACCGGAAATACCTTGAAAAACAATATGATCATCTTCAAATGAATATCTCAAACCTAGAAATCCACTCAAATCTGATGTTTTATATTTTATAGAAATTGCATTAAAGTCACCATTTTTCTTCGCAATTTCATGGTCATTATTATCCTTAAACCTGGAATGGTAATAGATGGTATAAGATTTTATTGTTTTTTCGCTGAGTCTTTTTTCAAATTCAATTTCCATATCCGAAATCACTTCTTCAATTGAACGATTGTAGCTCATATCTTTTGCGATATAGAGATAACCTATTATTTGGCCATCTGTTTTTTCATAAGCTGCAATTGGAGAATAATTATTCTGTATTTGCATTCCCATAAACCGAACGATATATTCACTGTAAATTTTGATAAAATCAAAGATTTTATCGGAGTTTTCGATACTTACATTATTTAGTTTCTCAGCATATATTTCATTCAGAGACTTTCCGCTGTGTTTAATTGTAGAAACTGGATTTTCTTCAGTCTCAAGTATTTTATTATCAATTATTTCAGCTTTTTTATTTTTCTTTAAGAAGTCAAAAATCCCCATTTTAGTATGTTTTAATTAGTGATAGTTTTTCTGAATGTAATTAACTATTTCGTTGCGTTATCGATCTTTGTCAAAGTTCAAAACTTTGACAAAGATTTTACCGTACAGCTTTGCGATTAATTACGTTTTCAAATGTAAATGATTTAACTAACACAATATTACGTGAAGACGTAAAGGAATAGTAAACTTAATCTTTGTCAAAGTTCAAAACTTTGACAAAGATCTAGACGTATAGCTTTGCGATCTTAGCGTTTTTCAACTCAATCAAAATAAAAAAACTTAGCGAACTTTGCGGTTAAATTATTCCTATTTACAAAACACGATAAATAGGATATTGCAAATGCGCCTTTTCATAATAAACCGAATGTTTGTAAATCCAATCTAATTGTGCTGGAGCATTTTTAGCAAATTCAGCATCAGATTGTTTTTTTGATTCTAATTCGGCTGTTAAAGTTGGATTTTCTTTAAGAAGTTTTGCGGCTGTATCTTCAAAAATATACTCAGAATAATGCTCTTTTTGCTGTAAAATAGGATCGAAGAAATTCCAGTTAAAGAAAGAATCAACACCTTCAGGTTCAAAAGCTTCAACTAAGTATTTTACTCCTTTTTGATTTGTTGAAACCAGATAATCACCTTTGGCAAAAGCCAATTTTACAATTTTAGAATTTATATTGGTATTATAATGCAAATAATGTCCTTCGTAAGCATTTGGAACTGTTTTGTAATCACGGATTTTATAGCTTTCAACTTCGATAATAGTATCATTTTTAAGTTGAGAATAAGCGATGTTATTATTCTTCAAAAGGTCAATAATATTCCAATAACCACGCGGAATGATATAAGCGGACGGAATAACAACCTCTTTTTGCGATTTGAATTCTTTGATATAAGGAACGTCTTTTTTATACGGTTTGCTTCGGTCATAATACAAACGGTTTCCTGTCGTGGCGTCGCTTTTTTTGTATCCGGCTTCATATCCAAGAAATGTAAATTTAGTAGCTTTTGTGCTGTCCAATTCCCATTTTAAAGTATAAGACTTTTTAGGCTGATATTGTTCCAGATTTTTAACTCGAAGTTCTTTGATTTTCTGATAATTAGCGTCCGTAAAATCCAAAGTCGATTTTGTGTATTCGTAAGTCATTTTTACACGTTCGGCATATTTTTTTAGCATATGGGTTTCAACCACAAAACCAATCGTGTTAAACAACGAAGTATATCCTGTTGTATATCTTGGACTGTCTACAAATTGCCCAAAACCTTTGTCTGGAGTATCTTTAAAAGAATCTACATAAGGCGTAGTTTCGATTTTCTTTTGTTGTAAATCTTTGACCAAAGCCGGCATCATTTCGGTATTCATAAAATCTCCCAAAACGGTTCCTAATTTATTATGTTGTGTCATAATATACGTCAGTTTGTATTGATAATCAGATCCGTTACTAACGTGATTGTCAATAAAAACATCAGGATTTATTTTCTGAAAAATCTCGACAAAACTCTTTGTATTTCGAGTGTCCGATTTCATCAAATCGCGATTCAAATCATAATTTCTGGCATTTCCTCTAAAACCGTAAACTTCCGGACCATCCTGATTTGCTCTCGTAGTCGAATTTCGATTTAAAGCTCCGCCAATATTGTAAACCGGAATAGTTACTAAAACGGTGTTTTTTGGCACTTTTAGTTTTCCAATTGCGAGATCTCTGTAGAATTGCATTGTAGCGTCGATTCCGTCAGGCTCTCCGGCGTGGATTCCGTTATTGATAAAAAGTACTGCTTTATTTTTCTGAATTTTATCGAAATCAAACTCCTTTTCGGGATTATAAACCACCATATGCAAAGGTTCACCGGAATCTGTTAAACCCATTTCCTTGATTTGAATCGTCGGAAAATCATTGGCTAAAAGTTTATAATACTTGATAGTTTCTTCATACGAAGCGGATTGGTTTCCGTTTCCTTTTTCAAAAAAAGTATCGTATTTTTTATTGTTTTGAGCGAAAAGGGTTATCGTAAAAAGTGAAATGACAATTGTGAAAAGTCTCATGGTTTGGGTTTTTTAATAGAAGAATCAAATATAGAAAATTTAGTTACAGCTTGAAATGCGATAATACTTTGTGCGTAGATTTTACCGCAAAGGGGCAAAGTTTTTTTGCTGTTGATTGTGCTTATAAACGCAAAGTTCGCAAAGCTTTGTGAATATAGCTTTGCGAACTTTGCGTAAAAACTTTGCCCCTTTGCGGTAAAAATTCAAAGTTGCTCTACTCGCATTTCAACTTCAAACAAAGAAAACCTAAAACAAATTATCCATCACAAATATTTACCAAGTTCAATAATTCCTTCTTCGATTTGTTTTTCAGTCAGAGAAGCATAACCAAGTCTGAATCCTGATATTGGTTGATTAAAACTAAATTTTTCCGGTGTCATTATCTTTATTCCTTTTAGGAGAAGTTTATCGGCAATTTCAAAAATATCTATATCTGAATTTGGAACAATCCAAAAAGCCAAACCGCCTTCAGGTTTTATAAAAGTGGTTTTGTCTTTTAGATATTTAGTACAAATTGTTTCAAAATAATCTCGTTTGGCTTTATAAATAAGCGTCGTTCTTTTGAGATGTCTTTTTATTTCGCCTTCGTTTATGAGTTGCAAAACGGCTTCTTCCATAATATTGTCGCCTTGTACATCGATCATTTTTCTGTGTTTACCAACTTTCAAAATAGTTTCGGAATTACTGACCAAATATCCAATTCGTAAAGCTGGCGCAACGATTTTGCTTAAAGTTCCAATATAAACAGTGTTCTTGGCATTGCTGTAACTCGAAATAGGTAAAATTGGTCGTTGCCCAAAATGAAATTCATTATCATAATCATCTTCAATAATCGTGAAACCATATTGATTGGACAATTCTATAAGTTTCAATCTTCTTTTTAAACTGAGTGTGACAGTCGTTGGAAATTGATGATGCGGCGTTACATAAATGGCTTTTATATTATTGAATTTCTTCAAATATTCCTCAACTTCATCTATCAACAAACCATCTTTATCAACATTTACAGGAAGTAATTTTGCGCCTGCATTTTCAAAAGTTTCCCAAGCCGGTTTATATCCAGGATTTTCAATCATTACATAATCGCCTTTCGATAATAAACAACTTGCGGTCAAATACATTGCCATTTGACTCCCGCGTGTAATGCAAATTTCGTCTGGAGTAATATTCATTCCTCTTTTAAAATTCAGCATTTGAACAATGGCTTTTCTGAATTCCAAATTTCCAAATTCAGTACTATAACCCATAATTTGCCAACGTGATTTCCGATTAAAAATCTGTCTGTAAGCTCTTGCCAATTCATTCATAGGAGCAATTCGGCTGTCTGGAATTCCGTCATCAAAAACAATTAATGGTTTTGGTTCTTCTTTGGTATTATTTGTTTTTTGTTGCTGTTTTATGCTTTTTGTGGCAATTGGTAAAATGTCGGCTACGAAAGTTCCTTTTCTTTCCATTGTTATTAGCCAACCTTCGGCGATGAGAACATCGAGCGCTTCAATAACGGTGTTTCGATTTACTTTTAATAATTCTGCAAGTTGTCGGCTTCCGGGCAAAGCGTTTCCGCTGTTGAGCATTCCGGTTTTGATAGCGTCAATAATGGCGTCAGCAATTTGCAGATAAATTGCTTTATCAGAATTGGTATTTAATTGAATCTCTAATTTCCAAGGTCTTAACATCTGGACTATTTATTTATATGAAAACTGTGTTAGTTGAGTAGTCCAAAGTTAAAATAATTTTGGAGAGCAATACTGCAGAAAATTAAAATTTATAAAACTTATGGAAACTAAAAAACAATTTTCATCAAAAGACTTTCATGAAACTTTTGCCCGACCAACTTTTGTAATGCCGGAAAAGCTAATTCACAAAAATGTGGAACAAGCCGGAGAACACAATCAATTTTCGACAGAGCGAAAACATCCGGTTTTCTTCGTTGATCTTCCAAGTAAAAATGTGAGTATGACTATTGGCGGTTTATTACCGGATCAATTGACAAATAAACATCGTCATACTTATGAAACCGTTATTTATGTCATTGAAGGACATGGTTATACCGAAATTGAAGATATAAAAGTAGAGTGGAAGGCAGGTGACGCAGTTTATATTCCGAGTTGGGCATGGCACAGACATCAGAATTTAAGCAGTTCAGAATCGGCTAAATATATTGCTTGCGAAAATGCACCTCAGCTTCAAAATTTGGGCGTTGCATTGCGAGAAGAAGAAGGTAGAGATCTTTAATTTAAACTGGAAACAAAATGAAAAATAACCTATTTAAAGGCATTATTGCTTATCCTATAACGCCATTTGATAAAGACGAAAAAGTCGATATCGAATTGTACAAAACATTATTAGAAAGATTGATTGTTTCCGGTTCTCATGCCGTTGCGCCATTAGGAAGTACGGGCGTAATGCCTTATTTAACAGACGAAGAAAAAGAAGCGATAATAATAGCAACAATCGATCAGGTTAAAGGCAGAGTTCCGGTTTTGGTTGGTGTCTCCAATTTAACAACGGAGAAAACAATTTATCACGCAAAATTTGCAGAAAAAGCGGGTGCAAATGCCGTAATGATTATCCCGATGAGTTACTGGAAACTGACTGATGACGAAATTGTAGCACATTTTACTGCTGTTGCCAATCAAATTTCGATTCCTATAATGGCGTATAATAATCCTGCAACTGGCGGAGTAGATATGTCGCCGGCTTTATTAAAACGACTTTTGGAAATTCCGAATATAACGATGATCAAAGAAAGTACGGGAGATGTACAAAGAATGCATTATTTAAGAAGAGAATTGGGCGATGATGTAGCATTTTATAACGGTTCAAATCCGCTGGCATTGGCTGCATTTTCTGCGGGAGCTTCTGGTTGGTGTACGGCAGCTCCAAATTTAATTCCCAAGCTGAATTTAGATTTATATGACGCAATTCAAAACAATGATTTGGATGAAGCTCAAAAGGTATTTTATAAACAATTGAACCTTTTAAAGTTTATCGTAAATAAAGGTTTACCAAGAGCGATTAAAGCCGGTTTAGAAATTCAGGGAATAAAGGGAGGTTTTTTGCGAAGTCCGTTAAAACCGCTGACAGAATCTGAAATAGCTGAATTTAAATTGATTTTAAAGGAAGTAGAATAATAATGTATTGAGGTTTTTACCGCAAAGTGCACAAAGATTTACGCAAAGTTCGCAAAGTATATAAAAATAGCTTTGCGGGCTTTGCGTTTTTCAACACAATCAAAAATAAAAAAACCTTTGCGAGCTTTGCGTTAAAATGTCAAAGTTGCTCTATTCTCATTTCAACGTGAAACCTGAAACAAACAAAACCTGAAACAATCAGTATTTTGACTACTTTTGCAAAATGAATAAAAAACACCATTCCAATAACATACTTTCGAATTTAGGAATTGAGAGCCTAAACGAAATGCAAGAAGTAGCGCAAGATGCTATTTTAAACGATAACAATGTTTTGCTGCTTTCTCCAACAGGATCAGGAAAAACATTGGCTTTTTTACTGCCTGTTTTAGAATTATTACAACCTGAGATTCTTTCGGTTCAATGTTTAATTTTAGTGCCTTCGCGCGAATTAGGTTTGCAAATTGAGCAGGTTTGGAAAAAAATGGGAACGCAATACAAAGTAAATATTTGCTACGGAGGTCACTCTATTGATACTGAAATCAAGAATTTGAGTAATCCGCCTGCGGTTTTAATTGGAACTCCTGGAAGAATTGCAGATCATATTGACAGAGATACTTTTCGCACAGATAAAATTCAGACTTTGATTCTGGATGAATTTGATAAGTCATTGCAATTGGGTTTTCATGAGCAAATGTCTTATATCATTGGAAAATTAACGAAGCTGAACAAACGCGTTTTAGTTTCGGCAACTTCAGATATTGAAATTCCAAGATACACAAGAGTTGTTAATCCTACTGTTTTGGATTTTATTCCTGAGGAAGAAGAAAAAGCAAATCTTTCGATGAAAATGGTTGTTTCTCCAAGCAAGGATAAATTGGAAAGTTTATTCAATTTGATTTGTTCGTTGAAATCACAATCGGCTATTATCTTTTGTAATCATCGTGATGCTGCAGAAAGAATTAGTGATACTTTAAACGAAAAAGGAATTTACGCAACCTATTATCATGGCGGAATGGATCAGGATGAGCGTGAGCGTGCTTTGATTCAGTTTAGAAACGGAAGTATGAGTTACTTAATCACAACTGATTTGGCGGCTCGTGGATTGGATATTCCGGAAATGAAACACGTTATTCATTATCATTTGCCTCTAAAAGAAGACGAATTTACGCATCGTAATGGTCGTACAGCTCGTATGCAAGCTTCTGGAACTGCTTATATTATCATTCACGAAAGTGAAAAAAAACTGGATTATATTGACTACGGAATGGAAGTTCTAAAAGTTGATAATGCTACAACTTTACCAAAGCCACCAGAATATCAAACTATATATATTAGTGGTGGAAAGAAAACAAAACTGAACAAAATTGATATTGTTGGTTTCTTTTCTCAAAAAGGAAAATTGGAGAAAGGTGATTTAGGTTTAATCGAAGTAAAAGATTTTATTTCGTTTGCCGCTGTAAGATTCAATAAGGTAAAAGACTTGCTTAAAAATATCAAAGACGAAAAAATGAAAGGCAAGAAATTCAAAATCGAAGTTGCCAGAAAAGTGGTGAAGAAAGAGGAGGAAAGATAGTTTTTTGTTTCAGGTTCTCTCTGGTTTATCGTTTTGTACGGACTTTTTTGTCAAAATTGTAAACTTTGATAGAATTTAGAAGGGAGATTTGTAGTAAAATTTCGTTAATTTCGATACGTTTTTACATTTTTTCAATCCCAAATTTAAGTCTTTATTGTATTCGGTTTGATGAGTTAAATGTTGTTTAATTTGTTGAATTTCAGTATTTTGTTTGTTTGTAGTGTTGTGCTTAGGCTAATTTTAAACAACAATATTAATTGAATGTTGATAAATTAATGATTAAGGTTTTAATTTATCATAAATTCTACGTTTCTTGTGGTGGTAAATAATAAACCCCAAATTAATTATGAAAAGAATTATTACGATTGCTATTTTGTTGTTTAGTGTTGTGTCTTTTGCACAAATTAAAGTTATTGAAACTGTACCAGTTGAAAAATTAGGAAAAGTAAATAACAACTATATTCAGAAAATTGGAGATGAGTATACTGTATACTACACAAGTATTCAAAATGATGATGAATCTTCTTCTTTGAGAAAGTTTACATTTAAAAATGTTAATAATGATTATACTAATCTTTATAACATTATTGTAAATGGTTTTACTGCAAATCCATTATACGATATCAAATTAGAATTACCTAATAATTATATTTGGTTGCACTACACAGGAAGTGTTATTCCTGAGAAAGCTACAGTTCAGTTTATGGTTGGATCTAAAGATGCTTCTTCTGCAACAAGCAGTGTTTCTGAGCCATTTGTAAAAGATCAGATCAATAAATTATTCCAAAAATAAATTTTAGTTTCAGGTTTTATTTGTTTCAAGTTTAAAACCTTATTTAATGAAACTTAAGATATAAAAAAAGGCTATTCAGATTTTGAATAGCCTTTTTTGTTTTGTTTCAAGTTTGAAAATTTTGTTTCAAGTTTCAGGTTTTCTTTGTTTCAAGTTTTTGATCTTTGACAAAGATTATAAAAACTTAGTAGCTTAGAATCTTAGTAACTTAGAACCTAAAAAAAGATTAAATCTTTTTGACATATTGCGTGATAATCACAATTTGCTGACCGTCTACTTTTCCTTCAATATATTCAGCGTTTTCGTGGTCTAAACGAATGTTACGCACAGCAGTTCCTTGTTTGGCAACCATACTGGAACCTTTTACTTTTAAATCTTTGATTAAAACTACAGAATCTCCGTGTTCTAAAATTACTCCGTTACTGTCACGGTGAATGATTTTGTTTTCATCATCTTCGCCTTCGCCAGTTGCTTGTGCCCATGCCAGAGTATCTTCGTCTAAATACATCATGTCAAGTAATTCCTGAGGCCATCCTGCAGCACGCATACGGCTTAACCTTCTCCATGCGACAACTTGTACGGCTACATTCTCATTCCACATGCTGTCATTAAGACATCTCCAGTGATTTAAATCGACATTGTCCGGGTTTTCAATTTGGTCAATACAAGTACTGCACGCCATTATACTTTCGTCAAGTCCGCCTTTTTGAGTTGGTAATACCTGATATACTTTTAGGTTTTCCTCAGCTCCACAAAGTTCGCATTTAGATCCGCTACGTTTGTTTAATTCTCTTTCGATGCTCATTATGATTGTTTATTTAAAAATGCGAAATTACTTATAATTTGCTTCGCTTGCAAGTTTATGTTTTGGGCAATAATAGAAAAAAAAGTAATACTTGTTAAGGCTTTATTCGGACTATTTTGCCGTCCTTAAGAATAACTAATTCGCTATTCATTTTCTTTTTGAAATCGATTAATTTATCATAAACTTTGTCCATTCCTTCCAAAATTTTTGTTTGGTTTTCTGTTCTTTTATGCGTTTTCATGATAATATTGTTTTAGTATATTGAATTTTACATCATTTAAAATATTCAGGTCAGTGTCCAAAGTTTTTTCGGCAATCAATTCGGGTTTTCCAGCCGAATTATCAAAAATCATTGCTTCATCAACTATTGAAAGATAAATTTCAAATAAGTTTTTTATTCCATTTCTGTATCTTCTGCGAATAACATCTTTTTCGATATTATGACCACCTTCAGAAACTCTTGTTTTGACTCTTTCAATTGCTAAATCAACGTTTTGTAACCAAAAGAAAAGAAGAGTGACTGTGTAATCCTTTTTTTGTGCTTTAATTACTTTTGATTTGTAGCTTTTAGTTGCTAAAGTAGTTTCAAAAGCAAAATCTTCATTCAAAATAAAAAGTTCATTTATTCTATTGAGCATTATTCTTCCTGCTTCAAATGAAACTCTTTCAGGTTGAAAAGGAGACAAACCTTTTGCTATTTCATCAGCATTTACAAATTCTTTACAATTTAGAATTTCTGGTAAAATTGTAAAAGAAGCAGTAGTTTTCCCAGCTCCGTTACAACCTGCGATTATATAAAGATTTTTATTCATTTAAGACAAAGGTAGTTAATTGATGTTGTAAAATGAATTTGTTGTTTACTTCTTCACCCTAACCGCATCAGGAACCAACATTTCATATTCACCGCCATTTCGTAATACATCACGAACTATGCTTGAACTTATGTATGAAGTTTTTGCTGCAGTTAATAAAAATACAGTTTCAATTTTCGAAAGTTTTCTGTTAGTATGGGCAATTGCTTTTTCGAATTCGAAATCTGCGGGATTGCGTAAACCTCTTAAAATGAAGTTGGCTTTTAGTTTTTTTGCCAAATCTATTGTCAAACCTTCATAAGTGATAACCGAAATTTTTGGTTCGTCTTTGAAGGTTTCTTCAATAAAACGCTTTCTTTCTTCTAAGGAAAACATGTATTTTTTTTCGGCATTGACACCAATTGCAATTACGATTTCATCAAAAAGTGAAATTCCTCTTTTGATAATATCTTCGTGACCTAAAGTAATTGGGTCAAATGATCCTGGAAATATGGCTTTTCGCATTTCTATTAAAGATTCTGAGGTTCTGAGATACTAAGATTCTAAGTTTTTTTAGATTCTGAAACTCGGAACGACAATTTTTATTATTTAAATTTTTCTCAAAAAATAAGGTGCTAAAATCTCAGAATCTTAGCACCTCAGTATCTTAGTAACTAGGCCAAAGCCAACTCAATCGCGTTTGTGAATAAATCTTCCAGAGATATTCCGGCCGCGTGCGCTTGTTGCGGAATCAGACTTTCGGTTGTTAATCCCGGAATTGTATTCATTTCCAACATGTGCGGTTCGTTGTTTACGATGATGAATTCGCTTCTTGAGAAACCTTTCATTTTTAAAACTTCGTAGGCTCTTTTTGCAGTTTCACTTACTTTTTGAGTCAGTTCGTCAGAAATTCTTGCTGGTGTAATTTCTTGTGATTTTCCTTCGTATTTCGCTTCGTAATCAAAGAAATCATTGTCTGAAACAATTTCGGTGATTGGTAAAACTTTGATTTCGCCTTTGTAATTAATTACTCCAACAGAAACTTCAGTTCCGTCAAGGAAACTTTCAATGATGATTTCGTTATCTTCTTTATAAGCAACTTCAATTGCGATTGGCAATTCTGCTTCAGTTTTTACTTTTGAGATTCCAAAGCTTGATCCGGCTTTGTTTGGTTTTACGAAACATGGCAAACCTACTTTTTTAACGATTTCGGCAGTATTGATAACGTCACCTTTGTTTAAGTAATAAGAAATTGCCGTTTTGATTCCGTATGGTTTTAAAACCGATAATAAATCACGTTTGTTGAATGTCAATGCTGCTTGATAATAATCGCAAGATGATTGAGGAATACCTAATAATTCAAAATAAGCTTGCATTAAACCATCTTCTCCAGGAGTTCCGTGAATGGCATTGAAAACACAATCGAAAGTGATTTTTTCTCCGTTTACCGTCACAGAAAAATCATTTTTATCAATTGGAAATTCTGCATCATTTTGATCTACATAAACCCATTTTTCTTTAAAGATATGAATGCGGAATCCGTTGTATTTTGTTTTGTCAAGATATTGGTGAACGACGTTTCCTGAAATAAGAGAAATTTTATATTCACTTGAATATCCGCCCATGATGATGGCTATGTTTTTCATTGATTTGATGTTTAATCGTTTATTTGTTTGATTGTTTAATCGTGTATTTGTGTATTTGTTTAAATCGTTTTTTTTGTTTCAGGTTTCAGGTTTTTTGTCATCTTGTTCTCTTTTTTGTCAGACTGAGCGGAGTCGAAGTCACGTTTGCTGAATCACCTTGCGGACTTCGACTACGCTCAGTCTGACAAAACGGTGTTTTATAAAAAAGAAAATAGTTCTTATGAAACCTAAAGCCCTAGCCCTGATGGAAGCGGCATCCTTTTTATTTTTTCTTTAAAAATAAAAAGATACAGTGGACAGCAGGAAACAGCTCCTGAAAATTATCCTTCGACTTCAATCAGGATTGCAATTGCAACACTTTCTTGTTTAAAACAAAATTATCATTTTTTTTGAAACGAAATAGCTTTATCTTTGCCTCTAATAAAAATAAATTTATGAGTTTACGTAAGTATTTAACTAGCCGAGTATTTTTTGTGCAAGTATTAAGTGCGGCTGCTATAATTGCCGTTTTAGGTTATTTGTTTATGCATTGGTTGACTTTTACAACTGATCACGGTCATGAAATTGCCGTTCCGAATTTAACTAAATTGACTGAGGAACAAGTTGAGGCAAAATTAGACGATTTGGACCTTGATTATGTGCTTTTGGATAGTGTTGATTACCGAAGTGAATTTCCTAAATACAGTGTTGTTGAGCAAGATCCGTTGCCGGGAACAATGGTAAAAGTAGGAAGAAAAATATATATTAAAATTAATGCATCAGGATTCTCATCTGTTAAAATTCCTGATTTAATCGAAAAAACATACCGTGAAGCGGTTCCAACTTTGAAAGCTTTAGGGCTTGAGGAAGGAACGATTACTTATATTCCGAATCTTGGAAAAGATATGGTTTTGGAGATGCGTTATAAAGGTAGAAACTTAAAAGTAGGAGATCGCGTGCTGAAGGCTTCTAAAATCGACTTGGTTTTAGGAGACGGAAAAGCATCTTATGTAGATGAAAGTCAGGCCACAGATAGTTTAGCTGCGCCAACTACGGAAACCCCAAAAGATGAACAATAATATTGAAAATTTAGATCTGGAAGACGAATTATTCGAACATTTTAGATTTGAAGTCCCTAAAGGTCAAGCGCTTTTGCGTATTGACAAATATTTAATGAATTTGATTCAGAATGCAACGCGTAACAAAATCCAGAACGCTGCAACTGAAGGGAATATCTTCGTAAATGATATTCCGGTAAAGTCAAATTATAAGGTTAAACCATTTGATGTGGTGACAGTTATGTTGTCGCATCCTCCGTTTGAAAATCATATTCTTCCAGAAGATATTCCGTTGAATATTGTCTATGAAGATGATGCTTTGTTGCTGATTAATAAAGAGCCGGGAATGGTTGTACATCCTGGTCACGGAAATTATACAGGAACTTTGGTAAATGCATTGGCGCATCATTTTGATAATTTGCCAATGAATAGCAGCGAACGCCCAGGTTTGGTTCACCGAATTGATAAGGATACGTCCGGACTTTTGGTGGTTGCTAAAACGGAAGCTGCAATGACACATTTAGCAAAACAATTTGAAGCTAAAACTTCTGAACGTGAGTATATTGCTCTTGTTTGGGGAAATGTTGCTGAAGAAGAAGGAACGATTGAAGGAAATCTTGCAAGACACTTAAAAGATCGTATGCAAATGGCGGTTTTTGCTGATCCAGAAATCGGGAAACCTGCAATTACTCATTATAAAGTTTTGGAACGTTTTGGTTATGTGACTTTGATTTCTTGTAAATTAGAAACGGGAAGAACGCACCAGATTCGTGCGCACATGAAGCATATTGGTCATCCGTTGTTTAATGACGAACGTTACGGTGGACATTTAATCTTAAAAGGAACGACGTTTACAAAATACAAACAGTTTATAGACAATTGTTTTAAAGCTTTGCCACGTCAGGCTTTGCATGCTAAAACGCTTGGTTTTGTGCATCCTGTAACGGGCGAAATGATGCGTTTTGATACTGAGTTACCTCAGGATTTTCAGGATTGTATCGAGAAATGGCGCAATTATGGAAAGTCGCATAATATGGAAGATGATGAGAATTAATTAGATAATTTGTCAATTAGAAAATTAGATAATTTCTTATCGTTTTATATAATTTTAAAAAGCTCCTTTGGAGCTTTTTTTGTTTTTATCATGTTTGGATTATGTCCCGAGGTTTTAACCTTGGGAGACATATTTTTATTGAAGAGTTTTAATAGTTAAATCAATAACTTTTGTTTCTCCGTTGGTTAAGAAACCTAGTTTTCCTTGTTGGCTTAGATTGCTTTTTTCAAGGTTACATTCTAAGAACGTTTCGTTATCGACTGAAAAGTATAATTGATTGTTTGTGACTCTGATTTTGATGGAATACCATTTGTTGTTTTCTAATTTCATGGTCTTTTTAAACAAAGTTGGCCCGCCGCGTTTGCCGTATTCGTCGCTGTTTTTATTGTATGTTCCGTCTCCAATTACAATATTTTGGTCGATTTGATACAAATAGGCTCTAATGTATTTGTTCTTGTTAATATTAAGCATAACCTCAAATAGAGATTCTTCAGTCATGTTGACTTTAAAATCGATTTCATAATTTTTAGGGAGTCGTTTTTTTAATTCCATTACTCCCCAGTGCATCGGTACTCCATGTCCAATTAGTGTATCTTTTTGCAGAAACCATTCATTTAAATTGCAATGTGATTTGAATTGAGAAGCTTTGGTGATTTTGTATTCTTTTTTCGCTGTTGAAATTGTGCCGGAACACGAAGTGATTATTAGTGATAATGCTAATAATACGATATGTTTAATTTTCATTTTTGTGTTTTAATTTAACTCAGAGTGGTATTTTATTTTACCAATTGATCCTGTTGGATTTGGTAAAAGTTCAAAAACCGAAGTAGGAGCAAGCCCGGATTCTATACGATGTGAAACGTACAAAATACTAACGTTTGTTTCTTGTTTAATGGTATTTATAAGCTGAATTACCAGATCTACATTTTCGTCGTCCAGACCTTCTACAGGTTCGTCCAAAATTAATAATGGCGGATGTTTTAAAACGGCACGAACAATCAGCGCAACTCTTTGCTGACCAATTGAGAGATCTATAAAACGTTTTTTTCTTAAACTTGTCATTTCAACAACTTCAAGCCATTGCGCTACATTTTGCTTTTGTAAAGTGGTTGGCTCGTTATATAATCCAATGGAATCAAAGAATCCCGATAGAATCATTTGTTCTAAAGTGTGTCCTTTCTGAAACAAATCAGTCATAGAAGTGGTGAAGATTCCAATTTGTTTTTTGATATCCCAAACGCTTTCTCCAGTTCCTTTTTTTCTTCCGAATAAAAATAAATCCTGACCAAATCCTTTTGGATTATCTCCCGTAATTAATGATAGAATTGTACTTTTTCCTGAACCATTTGGACCAATTAATTGCCAGAATTCGCCTTGTTTTATTGTCCACGAAATTTGATCTACAATTTTACGATCGTCATAACTTACAGAAACATTGTTCATTTTGATTAGTACACTTTCGTGAAAGGAATGTGGTTCAATCGCTTTTGGAATTGCGGCTGTATTTAAGGTTTTAAAATGATTTTCGGTTTTTAAAAGAGGATGTAATTCGAAGGAATTGTCTTTGATTTGTGCTTTATTCGGAACAAATTCTAAAACATCAACAACACGATTAAGTAATTGAATAATCGCAATAGTATCTGTTAGTTTTTCCAGTGATTGTGCCAAAACAACTCTCGAAGCCTGATCTAAATGATCAAACGGATTATCGAAAATTATGAAATCAGGATTTTGATTGATACAATATTTCAGAAACTCTTTTTTACGCTCGCCAGACGAGAAAGTTCTCAATTGTCTGTGTGATTCCGGAGAAGCTTCGATAGTGTCATATTGATACTCTTTTTCGATGAATTTTTCAATGGCAATATCTGAAAACAGAATTCCTTTTTGGTTGTTAAAAACGGCTAATTCACCTTTGGCTTCGCCAGAAAGTAAAGTATCAATAAAAGCTTTTTTATTTACGTGATTCGATAAAAGTATATCCCAATGCTGCATTTTGTATTTTATTTTAAACTGTTGTATGTGTTAGAAACAGGTTTTTTTTATTCTTTTTTACACATATAAAATCTATGTTTTTATGTGTTTAATTTTTCTCTTTTGTGAACATTTCGCGATCGTTTCGTGACCATTCGCTCCAGGAACCTACATAAAGTTTTGGAATCGAAATTCCAGCATAATCCATTGCTAATAAAGTATGGCAAGCAGTAACTCCGGAACCGCAATGAACAATTATATTTTCAGGATTTTTGTCGTTTATAATTGCGGAATATTTCTCTGCTAAAACTTCAGGTGATTTGTAAAATCCTTCTTCATTTAAATTTTCGCTAAACGGAACATTTATCGCACCAGGAATATGTCCGGCAATTAAATCCAAAGGTTCTATTAAACCATCAAAACGATTTTTATCTCTAACATCAATTACAATATTTTGATCGTTATTTCGGGCTTTTTCGACTTCATCGATATCGGCTAGAAGTAATTTCCATTCTGATATTGGGTAATTTTCATTTGCATCAAAAATCTCAGTTTCTGAACTTGTCGGATAATCTGCTTTTATTGCTGCTTGTAAACCTCCGTTTAAAACCTGAACTTTTTCGTGACCAATTGCTTTCAACATCCACCAAAATCTTGCTGCGGCATTTGATCCGTTTTTATCATCATAAATAATAACAAAACTAGAAGGCGAAATTCCGAGTTTTGAAAGTACTTGAGAAAATTTTTCGAAAGAAGGCAAAGGATGTCTTCCTCCATTTGCAGGATCAGTTTCTACTGATGCTAAATCCCGATTTAAATCGATATATCGAGCGCCTTTCAAATGTTCGTTTTTGTAATTTTCTTCGGCATTGATTCCGGCTCTGGCATCAATAAAAACAAACTCAGAAGTATCTTTTAGTTTTAAAAGTTCTTCAGGATTTATAATTGGAGAAAGTTTTGACATCTTAAATAATTTTATTTTTTAGAATTTCCTAACCAAAGCAATGTATTCAAAATTAATTGGCTTTCTACTTTGTTTTCAAATGTATACGAAAGTGTTTTGTTCGTTCCGTGTTCATAATCAATATCATTATGACCCATATTTACATACAGCATTTTGTAGTTTTTATTGGTCCAAACGACAGGATAATAACCGCTATGCCAGATTTCATGCGCTTTTGGTCCGGTTCCAAGTGGGAAACTGCTTTCGTCAATTGCCAAAAGAATTTTAATGTCCGGATTTTTGGTAAGATCGTTAGTCCATCTGTACCATTCGTTTGGCGCTGATGAAAATGTCTTTGGAATATTTTTCGTAACCGGATGTTGATTTTCTACTCGCAAAACTGCCGATGTTGGTCGCCAGGTATTGCTTCCGTATTCGCCGGAACCTAAAAAAGTATTGTGATACCAATTCCAGTTTTGAGGATAATCAGAATCGTTTAATGCAAAAGCCGAAAAATGAAATCCTATAAAACCTCCGCCATTTTCCATGTATTTATGAAAAGCTTCTCGCTGACTTGGCGTTTCAGGTCTTGTATCCAGAAATAAAACAACTTGATATTTTGCCAGGAATTTAGCGTTTAAATTGTCCCAATTGTTGGTAGAATCATATTCAAAATGATTTTCTTCAGCAACTTTTGGAAAATATTTATTAGCTTCATGAACAAAACTTATATGTGCCTGATCATTTTTCGCAGTATAAAAAGCAATTACTTTAAATTTTGATTTGCTTTTTTTCTGCTGAGAATATCCAGCAAAACAACCTAAAAAAAGTATTATCAAGAGACTCTTTACAATTAGAATACAAGCTTTGTTATTAAAAATGGTCATTCAATATAGTTTGGTTGGTTAGTTAATTTTTGATTAATCAGGAATTTTCTCGATCAAAATTTCATTTCCGGATTTGTCATAATATGTACATGTCATTTCGATAATATCAACTCTCCATTTTGCAATACCACATTGCGCAGCATGATTGCAGAAAGCAAGATAATCCGTTTGACCGCTTTGGTGCATTACCAAAAATTCGATAAAACGTTCTTTATTGGCAAGAGAAGCAACCTCAATTTCCGGATATCTTTCCTCTGCTGAAACCGTATAATTATTTACGCCATAATATTCGACATTACCATTATTTACAAATGTGTCGTAACCTTTAACGCCTAAAATAATTAGGTCTTGTATATAATTTGGAAAATCTGCACCGCTTTGTACTTTCGAATGCGCTTCTTTGATTTGTTCTAGTGTAAACATATATTTTAGTTTTAGATTAGTTATATTGAAGTTTCCGCCACGAATTCACGAATTATTTTTAAATAATTTAGCAATGAAATTCGTGAATTCGTGGCGGAAACTCTTATTGTTTATTTCAAAAATACAATTAATGGTTTTATAAATTGATCGAAAGATTCAATATGTGGCAAATGTCCGGTATTTGGAACTTCTACTAATTTTGAATTCGGAATTGCTTTTTGTGTCTTTTTGCCTAGCTCTAAATAATTCCCCATTGTTTTTCGAACTTCTTCAGAAACCAATGGTTTTCCTAAAGCCGTTTTATCTCTCGTTCCGATGATTAAAAGTGTTGGACTTTTTATGTTTTTAAATTCATATAAAACAGGTTGTGTAAAAATCATATCATACAAAAGTGCGGAGTTCCAGGCAACGCGATCATAATCAGGAGCAGTTGTCCAGCCAGCGCCAAGTTCAGCCCATTTTTGGAAATCAGCATTCCATTTTCCATCATAATAATTGGTCATCTGATAAGTTTTTATGTTCTGATAGTTTTGTTTTAATTCAGATTCATACCACCAATCGACAGGTTTGTAGGGAACAACAAGTTTCCAGTCTTCAAGACCAATTGGATTTTCGAGTACTAATTTTTCGGTAGTTTCAGGATACATTAAGGCAAATCTGGTTGCTAACATTCCGCCCATAGAATGACCGAGAATGGTTGTTTTTTCGATTCCTAAATGATCTAATAATTTCTTAGTGTTTTCTGCAAGTTGCTGAAATGTGTATTGAAAATTATCCGGTTTTGACGATTTTCCAAATCCTATTTGATCCGGAACTATAACTCGAAATCCTTCGGCACTTAATGCTTTTATAGTGGTTTCCCAATAAGCTCCGTTGAAATTTTTACCGTGAAGCAAAACAATATTTTTGTTGTTGTAATTCGGCGGAATAATATCCATATAAGCCATTTTTAGATATTGGCGCTGATTGCTCAATTCTATGAACTTTACAGGAAATGGATATTCGTAATTACTTAGATTAATATCTAATGCTTTGATTTTTACTTCTTGCGAAAAACAGAAAACAGGAAATAATAGGAATATTAATTTTATAATTTTCATTTTCGGGCAGATTTTGAATTTACAGGATTATAAAATTACCGTTAAGCATCTTTAAATGCAAAAAATAGAGTCTTAAAGTTATCAGAAAATCTAAAAAGAAGAGATTTTAGAACTGTTTGTAATTAATTATTATTGAATTTTTAGCGAATAGAGCATTATATTTTGTAAATTTAATGTCCCGTAAGACACTGATTGTGAAAATATTGCATTTTAACGAGTAATGCTGTACTTCAAAGAACTTCTTTTATTAACAGGAAAATAGTCTGTAAATTAGAGTAAGAATGTTGTATGCTAAAACTGGTATTATGAAAAAAACTATACTTTTACTCTTACTCACAACGCCTATATTTGCTCAGGAAGTCAATACATTTGATTTCGCAGTAATAAATTCTACTTTAATATCTCCTAATATCGATCTTGATAAAGGGAGGAGCGTTGTTGCCGCCAATAAAGATGAATATTCGTCTTATTTTCAGTATGCATTTGATATGTGTGATGATGATATTATTTTTGGTGCCGGAATTGATAAATCTGAGATTGACCGAACTTATATTGGTTATATTGGAAAAATCTGCGATAAGTTCAGAGCGACAATTGCAATTGGTTATGTTGATTCTAGAAGTGATTATCAAGGAACTTTTACAGGATTTAGTGTTTCGTATAATTTTGGTGAAAATACTTTTGTAGGCGCAAGTTTAGAGAATTTGCATTCTTCAATTGTTGATTATGAAACGGATGAGAGTTTTGATTACTATAAAAAACTGGTTCCGAAAGTTTTTGCGAGTTACGAAATTATTCCACATATAATTGCTTTTGGGCAATTGAGCAGTAGAGTCAATGATATTGCTTTAAAATATCAAGTTGATCGATTTTCGACTGGCGGATTTTATTCCGGACATGGAGTCGGTGGTATTTTTGGAACTCTTGATATTGGCAGGTTTGCAGTTTCTTGCAGTACTACTTTTGATAAAGTGAATTTTGGTTTGAAATTTCAATAAATTGATTGCCCACGGATTTTACTGATTAAGCGGGTTTTGGCGGATTTTTTTAGATTATAAAATTCGATGTATAGAATTGAAAAAGTTTCACGCAGATTTTACAGATTATGGCAGATTTATTTTGAAAAAATCTATCTGCTTAAATTTTTTTAAATCTGCGTGAAACAAAAAAACTTGGCGAGATTAAATCGATTTAATGTGTTTTCTATTCTTTTGAATAGTTTTATTCTTTGTCTTTTTTAATCGTTATTACTCTTTGTGGATATGGAATATCGATTTTAGCTTCGTCAAAACGTTTTTTTATACTTTGTAATAAATCGCAATACATCACAAAACCATCTGTTGAGTTTTTGGCCCAAGCCCAAGCTTTTAAGTTTACGCTTGAATCTGCGAGTGCAACAACTCTTGCCACGACCAAAGGTGTTTTTTGCTTTTTATTTTCGGCGGTTCTGGTGTCGATAAAAAGCGGATGTTTGGCAATTTCATCTTGCATGATTTCTAATGCTTTTTCGACATTGGATTCATAACCAATTCCAATTTCGATGATTTTGCAGCATTTAGTATCGTGCATATTCGTGTTTACAATAATCTGATTGCTTATTACGGAATTTGGGATTATAATTCGGTTATTTTCGGCATCTTTCAAAACGACTTGTCTCAAATTAATATCTTCTACTGTGCCGATAAAATTATTGATTGTGATTTTATCGTTTATTCGGAAAGGTTTAAAAATAACCAGAAATATTCCGCTAACGATATTACTCAAAGCTTGTTGAGAAGCTAAACCTGCGACTAACGAAATAACGCCGGCACCTGCTAAAAAGGAATGTCCGATAATTTTGAATTCGGGGATTTGTATTAAGGCAAAGGCAAATCCTAAAATGTAAATTACGGTTATAATCAAATGCTTTAAAAATCTAAATCCTGTCGCATCATATTCTTTATCGGATAATTTTCGATACAAAAAATAACGAAGTACTTTGTCTGTAACAGCGCCAAGAACGATTGTTACAAGTGCAATTGTAGCAATAACGATAATTATTCTAAAGTCTTTTAGGAAATCGATCATGAGTTTTGAATTTAAAAAATCCAAAAAACATATATTTAAAATTATAGTTTTTTGGATTTTATAAAGTTATGAAAAATGAAGTTTGTTTTTATAATCCAACAAAATCATCACTTTTTGGGAATATGCTCAAAGCTTCAATTGCAATTTCTGGTGTTGGAGATGCTAATTTGCGTAGTTTGGTATCCATCCATGCGCCATCAACTGTAATTACTGCACAAAGTGTATCGTCTTCTCTTCTAAATTCGTGAATGATTGACCAACGCGAAGCATCTGGTTTCATTTTTGAAGTTTTTGTATGAAGGAATATTTTATCTGAAAGTTTTAGTTCTTTTCTAAAGATGCATTCTTCTCTAAATAAAACAGGACCAAAACCTTGTGTTTGCATTACTCTTAAAGTCAAACCAAGTTCTTCGAGGATTTCGATACGATGTTGCGCACCAAAATCGTAATAAGCACTATGACGAACGTGAAAATTTGGGTCAAGATCTGACCAGCGAAATGAAATTTCTTTAATAAATGAAGCCATTTTATACTTGTATTTTAATTTTATTCTGAATGTTTTTATATTGAATATTATTTCATAAAAACAATCATTTTCAGAAAACCGAAATTACAAATAAAAAAGCAAATTGATAGCAGAAAAGCAAAAAGTATTATTCGTGCATAGTAAATTTTTATCTCTTTTAGGATAATTATATACTTTCCAAATTATCCCATTCGTATTCAATTTTGTTGATTTTTAAATAATATGGAATTAATAATGCAAGTTCTAATCGCAAAGAAAAATGTCCGTTTACGTCGTTAATAAACGGAAGTATAAACATGGAAGCGATGCAAATTACAACTCCAAGTATTGCGTCAATTTTAGCTAGTGATATGGCATTTTCTTTTTCGAACCAAAGGGAATAACCAACATATGCTTTAAATGTTATAATGGCGATAATGAAAATCCCAATTCCTGAGAGTGCTGTATTGCTGCTAAAACCATAAATTGACAGGTTTACGTTTGATGTAAAAAAACTAAAAGGTATTGTTGCGAAACCAACAACGCCCATTATCATAAAAATCCAACAGAATGTCTTAATCCACCACGGGAGAAGTTGTCTTCTAATAATTTCAGGTTTGTCAAATTGGTCAAATTGGCTTTCTAGTTCTTGGTTCATGGTTTTGGGTTTATGGTTTTGGTTGACGAATATAGATTAAATTTTAATATTATTTGTAATAATAGATTTTCTCATGAAAACGAATGTCCTAGCCCTGATGAAAGCAGCATCCTTTTTTGCCGGGGTTCGGCACAAAAGATACAGCGGACAGCAGGAAATAGCTCCTGATTAAAAAATTTATATTCACCGCGTTAATTTGTGTAGTCCCTACGGGACAATATTATTTTTGTGTCTACCGATTTGTTTTTTACCGACCTGTAACTCCTAACGGAGTATTTTTTGGGATGTTTAATATGCATCGTAAAGGATGGATGTTGGTAGAAAATTTGACAAAGATGATCGCTTCATGGATTAAAATCAACACTATTTAATTGCATTTATATTTTTGATTATTGTTACTTTGTCAGCAGAAGAATTGGTGATTTGTAATGCTTTTTCAAAATTTTCTATGGCTTTTTTATTGTCAATATTAGTATAAAGATTGCCTAATAAAGAGTAATAAAAAGGATTATTGGTCAGATTTAGTTTTTCGGCTTCGATAATAGCTTCTTGTTTTCCATTGGTTTTGGCAAGGGCAAAAGTTCTGTTTAAAGCTGCGATAGGCGAGTATTCTAAAATAAGAAGGCGATTGTAGAGTTGTAATATGTTTTGCCATTTTTCTGGTGTGTCTTCTTTTTGTGTGTGCCAATAAGCAATTCCTGCTTCAAGATGGTATTTTGAAAGATGGTTTCCTGTAGAAGCTTTAACTAAATAATGTTGTCCTTTTTCGATTAATTCCTGATTCCAAAGCGTTTCATCCTGATCTTGATACAAAATTGTTTCGCCATCTTCATTTGTTCTGGCGTCAAATCTGGAACTGTGAAAACACATTAGAGAAAGCAAAGCATTTACGGAAGGTAAGTTGGTTGTTGGATTTTCGATCAATAAAAAAGTCAAACGCATGGCTTCTGCGCAAAGATCTTTTCGCAGAATAGTGTTTTGCGATGTAGAATAATAACCTTCGGAAAACAGTAAATATAAAGTTGTCAGAACGGTTTCTAATCTATTATTGATTTCCGAAACTGTTGGTTGTTCAATCTTAATGTTGGCTTCTTTGAGTTTTTCTTTGGCACGATTGATTCTTTTATAAATAACTTCTTTATTGGTTAAAAAAGCATCGGCAATTTCCTGAATTCCAAATCCGCATAATAAATTTAATGCTAATGCAATTTGTGCTTCACCTGAATTTTCAGGATTGCAAACCGTAAATATCATCGCTAATTGACTGTCATTTATATTTTTGTTTGACAAGTCGATTTCAATTTCTTCAGATTTATTTGTGGTATGTTTTATTTCTACGGAAAGCTTTTGCTCAAAAACAGCATTTCGTTTGAGGTAATTTTTGGTTTTGTTTTTAGCCACGGTATAAAGCCACGCTGTTGGATTTTCGGGAATTCCTTTTAAACTCCATAATTCTGTTGCAGCGAGAAATGTGTCGCTTGTAATGTCTTCGGCAATTTCGATATTATCGATTCCAAATAAATAACAGAGCACCGAAACTATTTTTCGGTACTCTGTTCTGAATAAATTGGGTAAAAGCTGGCTTTCTTCCATGATTCTATGCGATACTTTTTGTGAAAAGTAAACTGTTAGATGTAATTTATAAAAGCTTAATTTAAACACATAGAAACATAGATTTTATGTGTGAAAAAGAAAATAAAAAAGAAATTCATTTCTTGCACATAGCGAACTTTGTGTATTTCAAATAAGTGAAACGCCTTATTTTTTTGCTAAAAAAGTCTATGTTTCTATGTGTTGAAAAATAATTATTTATTATGCTGTAACTGCCATGCGTATTTCTACATTTCCGCCTAATTCTAAGATTGGACATCCGTTTGCAATTGTTACGGCTTCGTCATAATCTGCGGCTTTGATGATAATTAATCCGCCAATTGCTTCTTTGATTTCGGCATAAGGTCCGTTGATTACGCTTTTGTTTGTGGTTACTATTTTTCCTTCGCCATCCCAACGCTGCAAAGGTCTTGCTAGTTTGTCTTGTGCTGCAATTCCGCCTAGCCAATCTTGCCATAATTTAAGCGAATCTTGCAATTCTTGTGGCGAAGGCTGTGTTTCTTTTGTGATATAATCTCTACGAAATATCAATAAAAATTCGTTCATGATATTATTTTTTGAATGTTATAAATTTTTCTTTTGATGTTTTTAAATCGATTTTTCAGATTGATTTTATATATATAATGAATCTGAAAAATCGATCAATAAAGCTTTAATTAACCAAATAAACCCACTTTGTAAGTTCCAGGTTCGTTAGGAAATGCAAGGTTAATTCGGTTCCAGGTATTGATGTTTGTGATAGCTAAAGTTAAATCAATTAATTCTTGTTCTGAAAATTCTTTTGCGGTTTCGTTGTAAACTGAATCTGTAACGTCGCATGCTGTTAAAGCTTCTGCCCATGCAAATGCTGCTCTTTCACGGTTTGTGTAATATGAGGTTTCTCTCCAGGCGCTTAATCCGTATAAACGTTGTTCGGTTTCGCCTTTGTGACGTGCATCTTTATAATGCATATCAAGACAATAAGCACATTTGTTGATTTGTGAAACTCTAAAAAGAACTAATTCTATAAGTGATTGCTCCAATGGAGATTTTTTCAAGTATCCGCCAACTGGATAAAGTGTTTTGATTGCTTCTTGTCCTTTTACGTGAATGTTAATTCGATTTTCCATTTTGTTTAAATTTAATGTTTATAAATGTTGTTATAATGGAATAACAATCGAACTTCCGGAATTGGACAAAATTTTTATCTTTTTTTGAAAATATTTTTATTTTTTGTTTAAAAAGTTTGTGAAGGCTTGATATTAGTGGTTTTGTTGAAATTGAATTTTTTTATAAAAAACGTATATCCTAGCCCTGATGGGAGGGAAAATCCTTTTGTTCCGGTGTTCGGAACAAAAGATTGGAAGGACAGCAGGAAATAGCTTCTAATTATTTTCTCGGGCACTTAATTTTTTGACAATCCAAGGCAGCGTTAATCCTTGACCAATAAGTGTCAGTAGTACAACGGCAACCGAGATGAAAATAATTACGGTTCGTTCGGGAAAAGGAGTTCCGTCTTCGAGTTGTTTTGGGATACCAATAGCAATTGCGAGAGAAACGATTCCGCGCATTCCGGACCAACTTAGAATGACGCTGTTATTGAAGTCTAAAAGAGCATCTTCGGTGACTTTTCTTTTCCCTTTATTTCGTGTGCTTTTAAAGGCTTTTTGAAGATTGATTTTCTGAAGAAATATTCTGACCATTCTAATCAATAAAGCGACAATTGTGATAATGAATGCATATCCGATATACGGCAATATCATGTCGTTTTCGATACCTTTTAGGATATAACGAAAATTAAGTCCGATGAGAATAAAGATTAATCCGTTTAGTAGAAATATGATAATGTCCCAAAGGCTTCGGGAGTGATTTTTGAGGCTTTCGGGGAATATTTTTTTACTGAAACGTGCAATTGCGAGACCTAAAATAACTACTGCAATTACTCCGGAAACATGCAATTCTTCGGCAATAAGATAGGTGACAAAAGGCATTAAGAGCATGAAACTGATGGTAACTTCTGGATTCTTTTTGTGGACTTTGCTTAGTATGAAAGCCAGAATTTTTGCCATTACAAAACCTACGAGGAATCCGCCTCCTAATAAAAGGATAAATTGCAGGGTTGCTTTCCAGATTATAAATGCTGATCCCATAACGGCTGCAACGGCAAATCGATAGGCTACTAATGCTGAGGCATCGTTAATTAAACTTTCGCCCTCAAGTATGGTTATGGTTTTATGTGATATTCCAAGTCCTTTTGTGATGTTTATTGCGGCAACAGCATCGGTTGCTGACAGGATTGCTCCGAGTAAAAATGCTAATGGCCAGGTTATATTCGGGATCATGTAATGTGCGACTACGGCAATCCAAAATGTGGTGAGAAAAACTAATGTTATTGCTAATGTACCAATAGTATTGATATTGGTTCTAAAATCTTTTGGAGAAATATTAAACGAGGCATCATATAATAATGGTGGCAGAAAGAGCAGAAATATGATTTCAGGATTAATTTCGATCTCGTTCATTGTTGGAATAAAGCCAATTGCAATTCCTACTATAACGAGCAGAATTGGTTGTGGTAGTTTTATAACATCTGTAAAGGCTGAAAGTCCGATGACAATGGCGAGTATAAAAATAATGATGCTGTAGTTTTCCATTAAAATAGATTTTGAAGAAGCTAATATAGGTATTTCGGGTTTTAGTTGAAAGCATTGAAAGTCATTAAAGGAGTAGATTAAGATGATTTTCTTTTGGAAATAATTGCTCTAGCCCTGATAGGAGCGACATCCTTTTTTGCCGGGGTTCGGCATAAAAGATATAGTGGATAGCAGGAAACAGCTCCTAATAATGACACGTAAAGTACTGATATGCCACGATTGTCAGGTTTGAAAAATGTCATGTTGTCAGATGATTATTGTCGTGCCAATATTAAAACTGACAATTTACTTTGGTTTTTTATATTGGCACAAAGATTGACTTATGCCACCTGAGTTATAAAATGTATATCAAAAATTAAATATATAAAAAATGGGTAAAATAATCGGAATTGACTTAGGTACGACGAACTCTTGTGTTTCTGTAATGGAAGGTAACGAAGCAGTTGTTATTCCTAACGCAGAAGGAAAAAGAACAACGCCATCTATCATCGCTTTTGTTGAAGGTGGAGAAATTAAAGTGGGAGATCCTGCAAAAAGACAAGCGGTAACGAATCCTACAAAAACGATTGCTTCTATTAAACGTTTTATGGGACACACTTTTGCTGAAACTCAAGAAGAGGCAAAAAGAGTTCCTTACAGTGTTGTAAAAGGTGACAACAATACTCCACGTGTGGATATTGACGGTCGTTTATACACTGCTCAAGAATTGTCAGCAATGACTCTTCAAAAAATGAAAAAAACTGCTGAAGACTATTTAGGTCAAACTGTAACTGAAGCGGTTATTACTGTTCCTGCTTACTTTAACGATGCACAACGTCAAGCTACTAAAGAAGCTGGAGAAATTGCTGGTCTTAAAGTTATGCGTATCATCAATGAGCCAACTGCTGCTGCACTTGCTTACGGATTAGATAAAAAAGGAACTGATCAAAAAATTGCTGTTTACGATTTAGGTGGAGGTACTTTTGATATCTCTGTTCTTGAATTAGGAGATGGTGTATTTGAAGTATTGTCTACAAATGGTGATACTCACTTAGGTGGTGATGATTTTGACCAAGTTATTATTGACTGGTTAGCTGACGAATTCAAAACTGAAGAAGGTATTGATTTACGTTTAGATCCAATGTCATTACAACGTTTGAAAGAGGCTGCAGAGAAAGCTAAGATTGAATTATCATCTTCTGCTGAAACTGAAATCAACTTACCTTACGTAACTGCTACTGCTTCTGGACCAAAACACTTAGTGAAAAAATTATCTAGAGCTAAATTTGAGCAATTATCTGATTCTTTAGTAAAACGTTCTATGGAGCCAGTTGCTAAAGCATTAAAAGATGCAGGTTTATCTACATCTGATATTGACGAAGTTATTCTTGTTGGAGGTTCTACTCGTATGCCAAGAATTGCTGACGAAGTTGAAAAATTCTTTGGTAAAAAAGCGTCTAAAGGTGTTAACCCTGATGAGGTTGTTGCTATTGGAGCAGCTATTCAAGGTGGAGTTTTATCTGGAGATGTAAAAGATGTATTGTTACTTGACGTAACACCTCTTTCTTTAGGTATCGAAACTATGGGTGGTGTTATGACTACATTAATTGAGTCTAATACAACTATTCCAACTAAAAAATCTCAAGTATTCTCTACTGCTTCTGATTCTCAGCCATCTGTTGAGCTTCACGTATTGCAAGGAGCTAGAGCAATGGCTGCTGATAACAAAACTATTGGTCGTTTCCACTTAGATGGTATTCCACCAGCACCAAGAGGAGTTCCTCAAATCGAGGTTACTTTTGATATTGATGCTAATGGTATCATCAAAGTTACTGCTACTGATAAAGGAACTGGAAAATCTCACGATATCCGTATCGAAGCTTCTTCTGGATTAACAGCTGAAGAAATCGAAAAAATGAAACAAGATGCTGAAGCTAATGCTGATGCTGATAAAATTGCAAAAGAAAGAGCTGAGAAATTGAACGAAGCTGATAGTACTATTTTCCAGACTGAAAGTCAATTGAAAGAATTGGGAAGTAAATTAACAGACGATCAAAAAACAGCTATCGAATTTGCTTTAACTGAATTAAGATTTGCTCACCAATCTCAAGATCTTGAAGCAATCCAAAAAGGATTAGACAATGTAAATGCAGCTTGGAAAGTAGCTACAGAAGCAATGTACGCTCAAGGTGGTGAAGGTCAACAAGCAGCTCCACAACAAGAGCAATCGCAAGGTGACAATGTTGAAGACGTTGAATTCGAAGAAGTAAAATAAGCAGAGAACTTCCGATTTATCGGAATGTGAATCGCTTATCCCGATTTTTATCGGGATCTTTTGAAGATCATAAATAAGGAAAAACCGAGTCAGAAATGGCTCGGTTTTTTTGTACTTTATAATTAGTAAAATTATGTTTAATCATCTTCTGGATCTCTTATAATTGAGAAACCTTGTAATTCTACTTCGTCAATTTTCATTTTGATGGTTAGATTTAGATTTTTTTTCAAATGAATTTCAACTTCTTTATAGCCTACAAATAAAACTCTTAATACATCGCGTTTATCCGCTTCTATTGAAAACTTTCCGTCAATGTCTGTTGAAATTCCGTTTTTTGTGTTTTTAATTGAGACAAATGCACCAGGTAAAGGATTGTTCTTTTCATCATAAACAACCCCTGAATATCTGATTTTACCATTAGATTTAACGTTTACAGAATCACTAAGTTGCTTTTTATCTGTTTGCTCTATTTTTATTTTGCCTTGTGCTTTTGCTATTTGGTTTCCTAAACCAAGAAATGCAATGAGCGAAGCCGCTGCAATAATCCAGATTGATTTTTTTTCTTTAGGAATAATCATTTCACGATCTAATTGCGATATTCTAAATCTGCCGCACAGTTTTTCCTCTTTTTTATAGGCTAAAATAATTTCCCTATCCGAGGATTTTGTAAAATCAATTACATTTTTTTGGCAACTGCTACAAAATTTACCTTTTTCTGTTGGAGACATTTCATACCAGTTTTCATGACAAGGTTCTGGAATTGAGATTTTTATTTTGTTCGTCATTTTATTTTATGCTGTTTAAATGTATTCTAAAACAAATTGCTGTTTATAAAAGTAATGATTATTTAAAATTACGCGACAATAGATTCCTGTCAAAATGATAAATGTCATTTCCCATTCAGATTCTTTTTCGTAATATTACTATTGAAAATATTATTGAATGAGAAAGATAAAATACAAGAAGGGACGCAAGCTTCAGCATATCACTTTAGAGTATACAGGATCGCATAAAGAGCATCAGACAGAGATGCAGCTTTTTGTATACGATGATAACGATGTTGTTGAATATGATAAGTTTACGGTTCTGGCATTAAATACCTGTATTGATTATAATAAAAATAATTGGCTCAATGTTCACGGATTAAATAATATAGATTTACTAAAAACTATTGGCACACATTTTAAGCTGGATGATTTTTTATTGGCAGATATTTTAAATACTGCGAAAAGAACCAAGCTTGAAGAACAAAAAGATATCTTATTCTTTAATATAAAATCACTTTTGCCTTCTGAATATTCGGATAATATTAGCGTTGAGCAAATAAGTTTTATTCTGAAAGACGGAATTTTAATTTCTTTTCAGGAAAAACGAAGTGATTTCTTTACTCATATTCGCGAACGACTTCGCACACATGCGGGAATTGTGAGAACTAAAAAGGTCGATTATTTACTCTATTTATTGCTTGATGCCGTAATGGAGAATTTCTATATTACGATTGAAGATGAAGAAGATAAAATCGAAGAACTAATCAATTTAACAAAGAAAGGTGCAGATCCGGTTATTTTGGAAAAGATTGAAAATCATCGTGATAATTTTAATTTTCTAAAACGTTCTATTGTTCCGCTTCGTGATTCTTTATATTATTTAAAAACGATTAAAGACGACGATACTTATAATGGAATCCAAAAAGAGACTTTTAGTTTCTTTATCAGATTGCATCAAAAAAGCCTTGAATTGCTAGAGCAAATCGAATCGGATATGAGTTCGTTAGAAAGTGCTTCAAACTTTTATTTCTCGGAACAAAGCCGAAAAATGAATGAGATTATGAAAACCCTGACGATTATTTCGGCCATTTTTATTCCGCTTACTTTTATTGTTGGAGTCTACGGAATGAATTTTGAATACATGCCGGAACTACGAGCAAAAAACGGCTATTTTATTGTCATGGGAGCCATGTTTTTATTGGTTATAGCCTTGATTATTTATTTCAAAAAAAGACGTTGGTTTTAGCGTTTTTATTACACAGTTAAAGACTTGAAAAGTTTTAAAATATAAATTATGAGTAAAGCAATATATATAGCTACAAGTGATCAAAATAGCGGAAAATCAATTATTACACTTGGTTTAATGAGTATTTTGATTGGTAAAACAGCCAAAGTAGGTTATTTTAGACCCATTGTAGAAGATTTTATCGATGGAGAATTAGACAATCATATCGAAACTGTTTTATCGCATTTTAATCTTGATATTAAGTTTGAAGATGCTTATGCGATTACCAAAAGCAAACTGATTAAAAAGAAGAATAAAGGTAAAATAGGAGAGGTTCTGGATTTAATTATTGAGAAGTATAAAAAGCTCGAAGAACGCTTTGATTTCGTTTTAGTTGAAGGAACAAGTTTTACGGGCGAAGGAACTTCTATTGAATTAGATTTGAATGTTTTAATTGCAAAAAATCTCGGAATTCCAACAATAATTATAGGTTCAGGAATCGGAAAAACTTTAGAAGAATTAGTTGATAGTCTTTACTTAGTTTACGACTCTTTTAAAGTAAAAGAAGTTGAAGTTCTATCTGTAATTGCAAATAAAGTTCAGTTTGAAAACATAGAATTGGTAACGCAAGGATTGCAGAAAAGTTTGCCTGCTAATGTTTTGATCAACACAATTCCGTTGATTTCAAGTTTAAATAACCCAACAATGCAGGAGATTGTCAATCAGCTTGATGCAAAAGTATTGTTTGGAGGTAATTATTTGAATAATGAAATTGGGCATTTTAGTGTTGGCGCCATGCAATTGCATAATTACTTGGTTCATTTGCATGACAATGCTTTGGTAATTACTCCCGGAGATCGTTCAGATATTATTTTGGGCGCTTTGCAAGCCAATGAATCGGCTAATTACCCAACTATTTCAGGAATTATTCTAACAGGAAATATTGTTCCTGAAGAAAGTATTCTAAAGCTTATTGAAGGACTTTCGGCAATTGTACCAATTATTGCTGTTGATGGAGGAACGTATCATATTACGAACAAAATAGGTTCTATACGATCAGAAATCTACGCAAATAACACTCATAAAATAGAAACTTCAATAACTACTTTTGAAAAGTATGTAGAAGTTGAAGCGTTATCTGAAAGATTAATCACTTTTGTACCGGAAGGAATGACACCAAAAATGTTCCAGTACAATATGGTAAAAAGAGCGAAACAACATCGTAAACATATTGTTTTACCTGAAGGAAATGATGAAAGAATTATCATTGCCGCTTCAAGATTATTAGATATGGATGTGGTTGATATTTCGATTATTGGAGATAAAAAACAAATCGAAAGTAAAGTTGCAGAACTTGGAATTACATTTGATTTTTCGAAAGTAAATATTATCAATCCTATAGAATCTCCACTTTACGAAGATTATGCAAATACGTATTATGAACTTCGAAAAGCCAAAAATGTGAGTATCACAATGGCAAGAGATTTAATGGAAGACGTGTCGTATTTTGGAACTATGATGGTTTACAAAGGTCACGCCGACGGAATGGTTTCAGGTGCCGCACATACTACACAACACACGATTTTACCGGCTTTGCAATTCATTAAAACCAAGCCAAATTCTTCGGTAGTTTCATCTGTATTTTTTATGTGTTTAGAAGACAGAGTTTCCGTTTTTGGTGATTGTGCTATTAATCCAAATCCAACAGCAGAACAATTGGCAGAAATCGCAATTTCATCTGCAGAATCGAGTTCAGCTTTTGGAATTGAACCTAAAATTGCAATGCTTTCTTATTCGTCAGGATCTTCAGGAAAAGGAGATGAGGTTGATAAGGTAAGAGCTGCAACAGAAATTGTAAAACAAAAACGTCCGGACTTAAAAATTGAAGGTCCAATTCAGTATGATGCAGCAGTCGATCGTGCCGTAGGAAAAAGCAAAATGCCGGATTCTGAAGTAGCAGGGCAGGCGAGTGTACTTATTTTTCCGGATTTAAATACAGGAAATAACACGTATAAAGCCGTTCAAAGAGAAACTGGAGCATTAGCAATTGGTCCAATGTTGCAAGGTTTAAACAAGCCTGTAAACGATTTGAGCCGTGGTTGTACTGTAGACGATATTATAAATACGGTTGTCATTACGGCGATTCAGGCGCAAGGCTTGTAATCAATTAAAAATCTGGAATTAAAAATTAAAAATATTGAGCTAAAAAAGCTTAGAAACTTAGGAACTCAGAACCTTAGCAACTATAAAAAAGTAATGAAAATATTAATTATAAACTCAGGAAGTTCATCTATAAAATATCAATTAATGGTTATGCCAACAAACGAAGTGATTTGTACTGGTATGATTGATAGAATTGGATTAGAAACTTCAAATGTAACATTCAAAAGTGCCTTAAACACAATAGAAGAAACATTGCCAATTTCGAACCATAAAGTAGGTTTGCAAAAAGTAGCTAATATGCTTTTGGATGCTGAAAAAGGCGTTATAAAATCAACTTCAGAAATTGGAGCAGTTGGTCATCGCGTTGTTCACGGAGGAAGCGATTTTAGTGATACGGTAAAAATTGACGATAAAGTAAAGGCAAAAATCAAGCAGCTTTTTGAATTGGCGCCATTGCATAATCCTGCGAATTTAGAAGGAATTAATGTCGCTGAAGAAATCTTTAGCTCGGCAGAGCAAATTGCTGTTTTTGATACCGCTTTTCACCAAACAATGCCCGAAGTAGCTTATAAATATGCTATTCCAAATTATCTTCTGACAGAGAATAAAGTACGTGTTTATGGTTTTCATGGTACAAGTCACAAATATGTTTCTGAAAAAGCAATTGACTTTTTAGAAAACAATTCTAAAATAATAACCATTCACTTAGGTAATGGCTGCAGTATGGCTGCGATTAAAAACGGAAAATGTATTGATACTACAATGGGATTTTCGCCTTCTAACGGTTTAATTATGGGAACACGTTGTGGCGATATCGATCAGTCTGTGGTATTTTATATGATTAAAAATTTAGGATATACACCAGACGAAGTAAATTCGATTTTATTGAAACAAAGCGGTATGCTTGGGCTTACAGGTTATAGCGATTTACGTGATATTGAGTCAGAAGCCGAAAAAGGAAATAAAGATTGCCAATTGGCTTTATTTATGAACGCGTATCGTATCAAGAAATTCATAGGTTCTTATACTGCTGCTTTAAATGGACTGGATGCGATTGTTTTTACTGCCGGAATTGGAGAAAATTCTTCGCATATGCGTAAATTAATTTGTGCAGATATGGATTATTTTGGAATAGAACTGGATCAGGATAAAAATCAGATTCGTTCAAAAGAAATCAGAGAAATTAATTTACCGAGTTCAAAAACAAAAGTTTTGGTAGTTCCAACAGATGAGGAATACGAAATTGCAAATCAGGTTTATCATTTACTTCACGATTAAAATTTCACATTTAAATTATAAAAAAGCTCCACAATCGTGGAGCTTTTTTTAGACCTGAAAATTAAATATTTGTGAGTATCTTTGAATATAAAATATCATATTTTGAAATCGATACTTATAAAAACATTATTCTTCTTTTTCATTGCTTTTCAAATACAAGCACAAGAATTACTTCCTTTCGTAGAAAATTATAATAAATCAGATTACCAGGGTGATAACCAAATTTGGAATGTCGTTCAGGGAAAAGATAACGCCATGTATTTTGCCAATAACCATTATTTACTGCGATATGATGGTGTACTTTGGGAAAAATATTCGTTGCCAAATAAAACCATTATCAGATCTATTTTGATCGAAGGCGATAAAATTTATTCAGGTTCTTATAAAGAATTTGGATATTGGTATAGAAAAGATGGTAAAATGCATTACGTTTCTATTACCAAAAACCTGCGTTTGTTTGATGAAAAAGACAACGAAGAAATCTGGAAAATTTTCAGATTTAATGGTTCTTTATATTTTCAATCTTTCAATGATGTTTTTATCTATGATGGAAAACAGATCAAAAAAATCAGATTCCCTTTTTTAATTTCCTATTGTTTTGTTGTAGACAACAATCTTTATGTTGCTTCTGTTGCAAGGGGAATTTTTAAAATGAATGGTTCGCGAATTTCAAATCCAAAAGGTTGGGATGTTTTAAAAAAGACAGTAGTTCACGCCATCGAAAAGTATCAAGGTAAAACTTATGTTTTTACCCAGAAAAAAGGAATTTTTATTCTGGAAAACGGAAGTTTGCAACCTTGGAATAATCCTTTAAATGAAACTTTTAAAGCTGCTACAATTAATGTCGCAAAATTTATTAAAAACAATAAATTAGTTGTAGGAACAGGAAACAGAGGTGTTTTTATATACGATTTTAATACAAATACTTATAAGAATATCGATCGAAACAATGTGTTGATGAACAACTCTGTTTTGAGCATTGGTTTTGATAAAGAGAATGATTTATGGTTAGGATTAGACAACGGAATTGCTCATGTTGAGGTGAATTCGCCAATATCATTTTTCTACGATAATTCAGGGATTTTAGGTTCTGTATATTCTGTTGCAACTACAAATAAAGGATATTTGATTGCTTCCAATCATGGTATTTATGAGTTTTATGCCGGAAAATTTAATATGTTGCCCAATACTCAGGGTCAAGCCTGGAATATTACAAAAATTGACAATAAATATATTATTGGTCATAACGATGGAACATTTTCTTATGACAATGGTTCTTTAGTCAAAATAAATAATAAAAGCGGCGGTTGGAATTTATCAAAAAGCAGTATTAATGATACTTACTTTCAGTCTACTTATGACGGAGTTTTGTTGTATGATAATCCAGCAAATCTAACGCAGAGTAAAGCTATTAAAGATCTTTCGAAACCTATAAAATATGTAGCTCAGAATAGAAAGAATGAAATTTGGGCGGCAGATAATTATCGCGGATTGTATCGTGTTTTATATGATGACGATTACAAAACTAAAAAAGTAGAAAACGTTACGCAGCAAAGTAAAATAAAAAATGATTTTGGAGTTAAAATTTTTGAATTCCGAAGTGAGATTCTTTTCCTTATAAATAATATTTGGTATACTTATAATTCACTCAGTAATAAATTGGAAGAAAACAAATTGTTTAATTCTAATTTCAAAAATATTAGTGACGTTGTATCAATTGACGAAGATCATTTTATGGTTCTTCAAAATGGTATTTTGTATCATATTTATGCTGATGGAAATAAATTTCTATGGAATATTATTCAACAGAAATATTATAAAGGAAAACTGATCAATGATAATCTTAGAATTTTTAAAACTCAGAATCATTATTTATTGAATCTTGATGATGGTTTTATTTCGCTTCCGCTGAAATATGAAAATCATCAAAATTCAGACGTTAAAGTAGAAGCATTCAATGAAGAAAATTTAGTTGAGCAAGATTCAAAAATCAAGTTCAATACAGAATTAAAGATTAATGTGATTTCAGGAATTTACGGAGCCAGTAAACCTAATTTATTTTATAAACTTAATAATAGTAAAGATTATCTTCCGGTTTTAGACGGATTAATTGTATTGAATAATTTAAGCAGCGGTTATCATTCGATAACTATATTTAATCACAATGGAGCCAATTATGAAAAGGTTGCAAATTTTGATTTTAAAGTTGCTGAACCTTGGTATTTTTCAATTTGGATGATTTTCTTGTATTTATTAGCAATTGGAGCAATTTTATTTTTCTATTATAAATGGAATAAATTTCGATACATGCAAAAATTAAAATTGCAGGCTGAAGAATTAAAGCATCAAAGAGAAATTCTGGAAATGGAATTGAAAGCAGAAAATGAACTGAATGTTCAGGAATATGAAAAACACATTCTGGAACTTGAATTGCAAACAAAATCTTCTGAAGTTGCGGGTAAATCTTTGTCTATTGCAAAACAAAGTGAAATGATCGAAAATATTCAAAGCATTCTTGATTCAGAAAAAGATTTTAATAAACTTAAAAGCGAAATCAAAAAAGCTATTAAGATTAATGAAGTCAATAAACACGAATGGGAAACTTTTGAAACAAATCTGAATCAAATTCACAATGAGTTTATCATTAACCTTTCTAAGAAATTTCCAAATCTTACTCCAAAAGATATTAAGTTGTGTGTTTATCTTAAAATGAACCTTTCATCAAAGGAAATTGCGCCTATGATGAACATCTCTTTTAGAGGTGTAGAATTGCACAGATATCGCTTAAGAAAGAAATTAAACCTTACGCAAGATGAAAACCTCTCAAAATTTTTATTAAGTCTGTAAGATTTGTATTTTATTTTTAAAGATATTATATTTTTGCATCTCTTTTTTTATATAATTCTAATACATCATTACTACATCATAAGGTTTTGTTAACGAAATAAAATTAACATTTAGATGCTTGATTTTTAATTATTTATGTTTAAAAATTAACATAATGATGTATCTATGTTGTAGTGCTTTTGATGTACTACAACGTTGTAATTGTTTAATTTGGTCGGACTAACTTAAACGATTACGAACTGTATGAAAAATTTTATTTTTAGCTTTTTAGCGCTCTTGCTGCTTCCTGCTTATATGTCAGGACAAGCAATTAAAGGAAAAGTAGTAGACAGTAGTGGAATGGGAGTTCCTGGAGCAATTATTTCTGCTTCAAATTCCAGAACTTCTGCTGATGCTGATTTCGACGGAAATTTTACAATAAACGCCAAAGAAGGTGAGATTTTAAAGATCTCAATGTTAGGTTTTGATTCTCAATCAGTACCTGCAACTACCGCACCAATGACGATTACATTAAAAGAAGCAGGAGATACTGTTTTAAAAGATGTCGTAGTAATTGGATACGGAACAAGAAAGAAAATTGATAATACTTCAGCAATCACATCTTTAAAAGCTGAAGATATTACAAAAACAAAAGTATTAAATGCTTCTCAAGCTATTCAAGGTAAAGCGGCTGGTGTTCAGGTTATTGCATCTGATGTTCCAGGTAGTACTCCTTCGGTTGTTATTAGAGGTTTAGGTACTGCATTAGGAGGTAGAAATCCTTTGTATATTGTTGATGGAATGCCAACGGAAAACATCAATAACATCAATACGAATGATATTACTTCGTATGAAATTCTTAAAGATGCTTCATCTTTAGCGATTTACGGTACAAGAGCAGCAAATGGAGTTATCATTATTACAACTAAAAAAGGTAAAGGTGATAAAGTGTCTGTTGAAGTAGAAAGTTTTGCAGGTGTTAGAAATCCTCTTAAAAAGGTTAAAATGGCAAACAGCGATCAATACGTTGCTTATACAAATGCTGCGCCAACAACTGCTAATTATTTTGCTGCAAACCAACCTTATAATACAAATTGGCTTGACGAAATAACAAGAACTGGTTCTTATACTCAAAACAACGTTTCTGTTTCTGGAGCTTCTGAAAATGTGAAATATTTTTTCAGTGCCGGAAATTATGAAGAAAAAGCGATTTTGAACGGATTAAATTATAGCCGTACAAGTTTTAGAAATAATAATGAATATAAAATTTCTAAAAAAGTTACTTTAAACCAAAACTTTAGCTTTACATCAACGAATTCTGCTCCAAAGCCTTTAAGTGCTTTTACAAATGCTTACAAACAAGCTCCAATTGTACCGGTTTATTTCTCTACAGGACAATACGGTGTTTCTTTTAGAAACTCTGATAATGTTGCTGGTCCAACTGGTGAAAAAGGTGCGTTTAATAATGTTGGAAATCCTGTCGCTCAACTTGATTTCTACAATGAACAACAACGTAGTGTAACATTACAAGGTGGTTTAAAATTAGATTACGAAATAATCAAAGGATTAAAATTTACTTCACAATTTAATGGAGAATTTTATACTTGGAAACAGTATAATTATGAAGATACTAAGAATATTTGGCTAGCAGCAGATCCAACTCGTGTGGCATCTAATTATCCTGCGACTTCAAATACCAATTTATTGACAAAAGGAAGAGAACAATATTTCAACTGGAACTTATCTAATTATTTTACTTATAATAAAGTTTTTGCTGGTATTCATGATGTTGAGGTAACTGCAGGTATGGAGGTTTCTGTAAAAGGACCAAGAGAAACATTATCAGTAGTAAGAAAAAATGTAAATCCAAATTCTAATTACTGGGCTCTTTATAATTCTACAGACGGTAAAGGAGTAGATTATGCTGGAAACGTTGTGAATTTATACAATGTAGTGTATAATGAAAGCAGATTAGCTTCTTATTTTGGTCGTTTCCAATATAAATTAATGGACAAATACTTGTTTACAGGTACCGTTAGACGTGACGGATCTTCAAATTTTAATAAAGATTATCGTTGGGGAACTTTTCCATCTTTTGGTATAGGTTGGATTTTGACAAAAGAAAGCTTCTTAGCTGATGTTAAAGAAATTAATTTAATTAAATTAAGAGGTAGCTGGGGTAAATTAGGAAATCAAAACGTTCCATTAAATAATCAGGCTTACAACTCAGGACTTAATAGTTATTTAGGAGGTTCTATTCTTTACGAAGGAACTACAATTTCTTCTCAAATTGATCCAAGTTTATCTTGGGAAGTTACTGAAGAAGCTTCTGTAGGTGTTGATTTTGAATTACTAAACAGTAGATTAAAAGGATCTTTTGATTACTATGATAAAAATACAAACAATGTAATTTTAAATACAAAACCTTATGTAACTTCTGGAATTACTTTGGCAACTCCAGCACACGTAGGAGAAGTTTCTAACAAAGGTTATGAAATTTCTTTACGTTGGGATGATAAAATTACAGACAATTTGAGTTACTGGGTTGGAGGTAATTTCTCTCACAACAAAAATGAACTTGCCGGATTAAAAGATTTAGACATTTCTCCAATTATTGGTGGAAATTTAGGAAATGGTCAAAATACCAAAATTCTTGACAAAACTTCAGTTGGTCAGCCATTAGGTAGTTTTTACATATATGAATATGCTGGAATCGATCCTGCAAATGGAAAAATGTTGTATTACAATGCAGCAGGGGCAAAAGTTACTCAAGATGTATTAGATCTTACTAAAGACAGAAAATACGTAGGTTCAATTTTGCCAAAAGCAAATTACGGTGTTACGTTAGGTTTAAACTACAAAAATATCGATTTCTCAGTTGACGGATACGGTACTGGTGGAGCTAAAGTTTATAATGGTAAAAAAGCACAACGTTTTTCTGGTGAAAACATTGAAGCATCTTTAACAAATAATTATTGGACTCCGGCAAATACAACAGGAACTAATCCTGCTCCATTTAATGAGGTTCCTGTAGCATCAACTTATTACTTAGAATCAGGAGATTTCTTTAGAATAAACAATATCACTTTAGGATATAAACTTCCTTTAACTGATTTAAGTTTTATTAACTATTGCAGAATTTATGTAAACGCAATTAATCCATTTATAACTCAAAAATTCTCTGGATTTTCTCCTGAGTTAAATGGAGATGGTAATCCTTACGGAACTCAAGGTGTTGAGCTTGATGCTTATCCTACTTTAAGATCTTTCGTTGTTGGTGCTAATTTAAAATTTTAATATTATGAAAAAGATATATATATCAATGTTTGTACTATCAGCATTCTTTTTTACTGGATGTGCAGACGACTTTTTAGATGTCAATCAAACAGAGTCTATTTCTACAAACGACATAGAATTATTTAACAGTGATGCTGGTGCAGCAACATTTGTAACTTCTATTTATAGTAAGTTTTTAGAATGGGATATGAGTGTATTTGGTTGGATTGGATTGGCAAGTATAACTTCTGATGATGCTGACAAAGGATCATCTCCAGGAGATACAGGTACAGATAAAGATGTTTTAGATGCCTTAACTTATAATTCATCAAATCCATCTGCAGAAAGTACTTTTACAGCTCAATACGATGGAATAAACAGATGTAATCAGGCATTAAACATTATTCCAAAATTAGATAAAGCAAATCCTGCTTTAAGAGAAAGATTAATGGCAGAAGCTAAGTTCTTAAGAGCTTTCATGTACTTTACTTTAGTAAAATGTTATGGAGGTGTTCCAATTGTAGATCACTTACCAAATCCATCTTCACTTGAAGATAAAAACATGTTATTAACTCGTAAAACTGCTGCTGAAGTATATGCTTTTATCGAGAAAGATTTAAATGAAGCAATTGCTGTATTACCAGTTAAATCAGCCTATGCTGCTGATGAGAAAGCAAGAGCTTCAAAAGGAGCAGCTTATGCATTATTAGCGAAAGTTAATTTGTACCAAAAAAACTGGCAAAAAGTAGTAGACAACTGTAATTTGGTTACTGGTTACGCAATTGCTCCGGATTATGGTAAAATGTTTAGAGTAGAAGGAGAAAATGGTGTTGAATCTATTTTTGAAATTAACGGAGTTGGTTCTGTTCCTATAAAAGGAATTGGAGGATATTCAAACGTTCAGGGTGCTCGTGGTACCGGTGGATGGGGATGGGGATTCAATACACCATCTCAAAGTTTATTAAATGCTTATGAAGCAGGAGATGTTAGAAAAAATGCTACTATTATTTTTAGAGGTTCAACCTTATATGATGGCAGAGTAGTTCCTGCAACAGTAGAGAATGCAATGTATAATCTTAAAGCTTATTCTTCAAAATATACTGATGCGTGGGAAACTGATGCAAATATTACTTATTTAAGATACGGAGAAGTATTGTTGATGAAAGCTGAAGCTTTGAATGAATTAGGTCAAACATCTGATGCGATTCCTTTATTAAATCAAATTAGACATAGAGCTGGTTTAGGAGATACTCCTGCAACTTCTCAAACGGCTGTTAGAACAGCAATTTGGAAAGAAAGAAGAGTTGAATTAGCTTTTGAATTTGACAGATTCTTTGACTTAGTTAGAACGGGTCAGGCAAAAGCGGCTTTTGCAGCAGATGGAAAAGTATTTACAGAAGGTAAAAATGAATTGTTCCCAATTCCTGCCTCATTCATAATACAATCTGGAGGTTTAGCAACTCAAAACCCTGGTTACTAATTAAAATTTCAAAATCACTCCTTTCAAAACTTAGAAAGGAGTGATTTTTATTAATGGTTTTTAAATTTTTTATAATGGTTAGAATTTCAGTTTTATTATTAGTTTTTACATTTTTTGGTTGCGGATCTAATTCTGATAAATCAAAAGAGAAAGAAGGAGAAAATGCAGTTGTTGTAAAATTAACAGATGAACAACTTTTAGCTACTGTTCAAAAACAGACTTTTAAATACTTCTGGGATTATGCTGAACCAAATTCAGGATTAGCCAGAGAACGTTTTCATCCTGATGGAAATTATCCTGATAATGATGCTAATATTGTTACAACCGGAGGTTCTGGTTTTGGCTTAATGGCAATCGTTTCCGGAATGTCTCAAGGATATATTACAAAAGAACAAGGAGTTGAAAGACTAAACAAAATTGCAGATTTTTTAGGCAAAGCAGATCGTTTTCATGGAGCATGGTCACATTGGATAGACGGAAATACCGGAAAAGTAAAGCCTTTTGGAACCAAGGATAATGGTGGAGACTTAGTCGAAACATCATTTTTGGTTGCAGGAATGATTACTGTTCGCGAATATCTAAAAGAAGGCTCAGAAAAAGAAAAAGCAGTCGCTCAAAAATATGATGCACTTTGGAAAGGTGTTGAATGGCAATGGTTCACAAACAATAAAAATGTATTGTACTGGCATTGGTCACCAACATACGATTGGCAAATGAATTTTCCGCTTGAAGGATACAACGAATGTTTAATTACTTATGTAATGGCTGCATCGTCACCAACACATTCAATTGATGCAAAAGTATATCATGAAGGTTGGGCGAGAAGTGGCGGAATTGTTTCGGATAAAAAGAAATATGATATTCCGTTGATTTTAAAACATAATGGAGCAGAAGAATTTGGCGGACCATTATTCTGGGCACATTATTCTTACGTTGGACTAGATCCAAATCAATTAAGCGATAAATATGCGAACTATTGGGATTTGAATGTTAACCAAACAAAAATCAATTACGAATACTGCGTTCAAAATTCTAAAAACGGTTACAGCGCTGATTATTGGGGATTAACGGCATCTTATTCAAGAAATCCTGATGGATCGATAGGATATAATGCACACATGCCAAGCAACGATCAAGGTGTTATGTCGCCAACCGCTGCAATCAGTTCTATTGCTTACACGCCAAAAGAATCAATGGCAGTGATTAGAAATTTATACGAAAATCATAAAAAAGAAACTTGGGGAGAAGCAGGATTTTACGATGCCTTAAGCTTGCAGAATAATTGGGTAGCAAAACGTTATCTGGCAATTGATCAAGGACCAGAAGTAGTTATGATCGAAAATTACAGAACTGGTTTATTATGGAAATTATTCATGAATGCGCCTGAAGTAAAGCAAGGATTAACAAAATTAGGTTTCCATTCAGGGAAATATGGAATTTAAGATGAGATATAAATTTGCATTAATTACGCTATTATTTTCTGTGTTGGGTTTTGCGCAAAGCGAATCAACGGGAACAATAAAAACGGTAGTAATGGTAAAACATGAATTAGGTTATGCATTACACAAACCCGCCAATACAAAAGAGAATAAGCCATTAATAGTTTTTATTTCGGGAGATGGTGAAAAAGGTACAGATATTGAAAAAGTTAAAATCAATGGGCCTTTAAAATATTTAAAAACACATTCATTAGATGCTTATGTTTTGGCTCCGCAATGTAAATCAGATGAAAATTGGGATATAGAATCTATTAATGAATTGATTTTAAAAATTCAAAAAGAGAATAAAATTGATTCCAACAGAATATACGTAACCGGGTTAAGTTCCGGAGGTTGGGCCGCGTGGAATCTGGCATTATCATATCCGGATAAATTTGCGGCAATAGTACCAATTTCAGGTTTTGTTGATTTGATAGAGTTAGAGAGTGCTTGTAAGATTGCTAATATTCCAACGAGGATTTTTCATGGATTATTAGACGATGTAGTAAAAGTAGATTACGCAATAACAATCTACAAAGAGTTAAAAAAATGCAATGCCAAGGATGTTCAATTGACCATTTTTGATGATGCAGGTCACGATAGTTGGACACGAGTTTATGACAATCCCGAAATTTATGAGTGGATGTTTAAACAGATAAAAACAAATACGAACAAATAAATATAATAGAATGAAAAACAAATTAGTCTTACTTTTTTTAGGATGTGCTGTTTTGGGTTACGCTCAAAAAAAGACCACTAAAAATACAGTAAAAATTAAACCAAAATCAGAGTTTGTAGCTGAACTATTGTCAAAAATGACATTAGACGAAAAATTAGGGCAGCTTAATTTACCAACTTCTGGAGATATTACTACAGGACAAGCAAACAGTTCTGATGTGGCTAAAAAAATTGCTGAAGGTAAAGTAGGAGGTTTATTCAATATTAAATCTGTTCAAAAAATTAGAGAAGTACAAAAGATTGCTGTTGAAAAAAGCCGTTTAAAAATTCCATTGATTTTTGGTATGGACGTAATTCACGGTTACGAAACAACATTCCCAATTCCGTTAGGATTATCTTGTACTTGGGATATGGGCTTAATCGAAAGAAGTGCTCAAATTGCGGCTCAGGAAGCAAGTGCTGACGGTATTAACTGGACATTCTCTCCAATGGTTGACGTTTCTCGTGATCCTCGTTGGGGAAGAGTTTCTGAAGGTTCAGGTGAAGATCCATATTTAGGAAGCCAAATTGCAAAAGCAATGGTAAACGGTTACCAACAACACGATCTTTCTAAAAATAATTCTATCATGGCATGTGTAAAACATTTTGCTCTTTATGGTGCGCCAGAAGCAGGACGTGATTACAACACTGTTGACATGAGTCATATTAGAATGTTTAACGATTATTTTCCTCCTTACAAAGCGGCTGTTGATGCTGGTGTAGGTTCTGTAATGGCTTCTTTTAATGAAATTGACGGAATTCCTGCAACAGGAAACAAATGGTTAATGACAGATGTTTTAAGAAAACAATGGGGCTTCAAAGGTTTTGTTGTAACAGACTTTACTGGAATTCCAGAAATGATCGAGCACGGAATGGGTGATTTACAAGCTGTTTCTGCTTTATCACTTAATGCAGGTGTAGAAATGGATATGGTTGGAGAAGGTTTCTTAGGAACTTTGAAAAAATCATTAGAGGAGAAAAAAGTAACAATTGAAACAATCGATAATGCAGTAAAACTTATTCTTGAAGCAAAATATGATTTAGGATTGTTTAGTGATCCATATAAATATTGTGATGCTAACAGAGCAAAAACGGAAATCTTTACAGCAAGCAGCAGAAAAGAAGCAAGATCAATCTCTGCACAATCATTGGTTTTATTAAAAAATCAAGGTCAGGTATTGCCTCTTAAAAAATCTGGAACTATTGCTTTAATCGGACCATTGGCTGATGCCAAAGAAAACATGCCGGGAACTTGGAGCGTAGCTACAAAAATGGAAAATGCTATATCATTATTAGCAGGAATCAAAGAAGTAGCGGGGCCTTCTGCAAAAGTATTATATGCAAAAGGTAGCAATTTAGATTACGATGAAACTTTTGAAACAAACGCAACAATGTTTGGTAAAACGTTACACCGTGATGGTCGTTCAAAAGAAGAATTATTGGCAGAAGCTTTAAAAGTAGCCAATCAATCAGATGTAATTGTTGCTGCACTTGGAGAATCTGCAGAAATGAGTGGAGAATCAAGCAGCCGTACGAATTTAGAAATTCCACAAGCGCAAAAAGATTTATTAAACGCATTATTGAAAACAGGAAAACCAGTTGTTTTAGTATTATTTGACGGTCGTCCGTTAGTTATTAAAGAAGAAAACGAAACTGTTCCGGCAATTTTAAATGTTTGGTTTGCAGGTTCTGAGGCAGGTTATTCTATTGCTGATGTTTTATTTGGAGATGTAAATCCTTCTGGAAAATTGACTTCAACTTTCCCAAGAAGCGTTGGACAATTGCCAATTTATTACGCACACAAAAATACAGGAAGACCACTTTCTAATACAGAGGGTAAATTCGAAAAATTCAGATCTAACTATATCGACGAAAGAAACGAGCCATTATTCCCATTTGGTTTCGGATTAAGTTATACTTCTTTTGAATATTCAAACTTGAAAATTTCATCTGATAAAATGAATTTCAACGGAAAATTAAAAGTAACTGTTGATGTTGCAAACACAGGAAACTATGACGGAAAAGAAACCGTTCAATTATACATTAGAGATTTAGTAGGTTCAGTAACAAGACCAGTTAGAGAATTGAAAAATTTCCAAAAAATTACACTTAAAAAAGGTGAAAAACAAACCGTGACTTTCGATATCACAGTTGAAGATTTAAAATTTTATAATTCTGATTTACAATTCGTAGCAGAACCTGGACAGTTTGATATTTTCGTTGGTGGAAATTCAAATGCCGACAAGAAAGTTAGTTTTGAATTAGCTAAATAGTTGGTTTATTTATTGTAATTAGCCCTTCGTATTTGGTTGACGAAGGGCTTTTTTTTAGTCTTTAGTTTTATAAAAAATATAAATTAAATTTCTATCTAATGAATAAAAGTAAAATTTCTAAGACACTTTTTTTAATGTCGATGATGGTTGTTTTTTCATCTTGTAATGTCAGTAAAAATGCTATTGTAGCACATCGAGGAGCATGGAAAAAGAATAATTTTCCAGAAAACTCAATCGCTTCTCTTAGACACGCTATTGATTTAAAACTTGCAGGTTCTGAATTTGATGTTTGGAGAACAGCCGATGATTCTCTTGTAATCAATCACGATGCACATTATAATAAATTACTGATCGAAGAGACAAATTATGCTGATCTTATAAAGTTTAAACTTTCGAACGGAGAGAAGTTGCCAACTTTATATGAATATATTAAAGAAGGTAAAAGAAACAATAAACAAACACTATTAGTCTGTGAAGTAAAACCATCGGAAATAAATAAAGAAAGAGGAAAGGAAACTGCAATAAAAACAGTTGAAACAATTAAAAAACTTAAAGCAGATAAAATAACGTGTTACATAAGTTTTGACTACGAAATTCTGAAGCAAATTCAGCAATTAGATCCAAAAGCAGGATTGCAATATCTCGAAGGAAATAAGTCTCCAGCCGAAGTCAAAAAAGATAATATTTCTGGAATAGATTACCATTATTCTGTTTTTCAAAAGCACCCGGAATGGATAAAAGAAGCAAAAGACAACAAGATTACACTAAATGTCTGGACAGTAAATGATGCTGAGGTTATGGATTGGATTATCGGAAATAAATTTGATTACATCACAACCAATGAACCGGAATTACTTAAGGAAAGATTAAATAAAAAGAATTAACCTCTTTTTACAAAAAACAAGATTATGAGAAAACTATATTTAATACCTGTTTTGCTAATGATTATTGGTTTTAATACCAATGTCATAGCGCAGAATACCATTCCTGGTAAAACAGAATGGTTTGACCCAAACAAACCCGCAACAACATATTGTAATCCAATTAATATTGGATACAATTACACAACCCATAATCATAACGGAATTCCTGAATCGCGTCGTTCAAGTGCAGATCCGGTAATTATTACTTATAAAGGCGAATATTATTTATTTGCGACGAATCAGGCAGGTTTTTTCTGGAGTAAAGATATGTCAGACTGGAATTTTGTTTACGGAAGTTTCCAAAGACAACCGGGCGACGATGATCAATGTGCTCCGGCTGCATGGGTTGTAAATGACACGTTATTTTATGTTGGTTCAACCTGGAAAAGAGATCATCCAATTTGGAAAACAGCAGATCCAAAATCAGGAAGATGGACACGTCACGTAGACAAAGCAATGTTGCCAACTTGGGATCCTGCGATTTTTCAGGATGATGATAAAAAAGTATATATGTACTACGGATCAAGTGGAAAATTGCCACTTGTAGGTGTAGAAGTTGATTATAATACATGGCTGCCAAAAGGAAATCAAGCAGATTATGCAGAATTATATAAAGCAACTGAAGTTGAAGATATTCAAAAAGTTTACGGTCAAGTAAAAGAAGTGGCTATTTTAGATCCTGCAAATCACGGTTGGGAACGTTTTGGACCAAATAATGATATGGAGCCTGCGCCTTGGGGAAATTTTATTGAAGGAGCCTGGATGACCAAACATAACGGAAAATATTACATGCAATATGGAGCTCCGGCAACAGAGTTCAAAGGTTATGCAAATGGTGTTCATGTGGGAGATAATCCGTTAGGGCCTTTTGTGTATCAAAAACACAATCCAATGTCTTATAAACCCGGAGGTTTTGTAATTGGAGCCGGACACGGAAATACTTTTGCAGATAATTACGGAAATTACTGGAACACCGGAACCTGTAAAATCTCAATAAAAGACCGTTTTGAACGTCGTATCGATATGTTTCCTGCTGGATTTGATAAAGACGATGTCATGTATTCTATAACTTCTTATGGAGATTTCCCAATCGTGCTTCCAACTGCAGAACGCAATCAGGAAAAAGGAGCTTCTTCAGGATGGATGTTACTTTCGTATAAAAAGCCAGTAATAGTTTCTTCTTCAGAAGAATGTATGGAAGTAGAAACTCATAGAATGGATAATGGCGGTAAAAAAGTATATGAGAAATTTTGTTACGGAGCTAATAATCTAACCGATGAAAATATTCAGACTTATTGGTCGGCAAAAACAGATAAACCTGGCGAATGGCTGCAACTTGATTTAGGCCGACAAATGCAAATAAATGCGCTGCAGATTAATTATGCAGATCATAAAGCAACGCAGTATAATAAGGCAATGGATATTTATTATCAGTATAAAATATTCATGTCTGACGATGCTGTAAATTGGACATTGGTTGTTGACAAATCTCAAAATGCAAAAGATGTTCCGCATGATTATGTTGAATTAACAAAAGCAATAAAAGCGCGTTATATCAAAATGGTCAATATTCACAATGCTTCGGGATTATTTGCGATTTCAGATTTTAGAGTTTTTGGAAATGGATTGTCAGAAAAACCAAAACCAGTTTCGAATTTTAAAGTTGATCGAAATACAAAAGATTCTCGAAACGCAATGATTACATGGAAAAAGCAAGCTGATGCAATTGGTTATAATATTTATTACGGAATAAGCCCTGACAAATTGTACAACAGTATTATGGTGTATGATGAAAGTTCTTATGATTTTAGAGGTTTAGACAAAGGCACTAAATATTATTTTACAATAGAAGCTTTTAATGAAAATGGAATTGGAGAAAAAAACAAACTAAAAGAAGTAAAATAATTTATGGTTTTATTTTAAGAAAAAGGTGCAGAAAAATCTGTCGCAGTTCTAAAGAATTTTGTTCCTTTGTCTTACAACCCAAAATGCTATAAAAACCATGAAAAAAACGATTCTTTTGACTGTTTTGGTCTTAAACGGATTGACATCATTTGCACAATCAAACGATGAAAAAAACATTAAATTATTCTATAAAAAAGCTTTAACCGAAGCAAAATGCTACACTTGGTTAGAATATTTGTCTAACGATATTGGTAGTCGTTTATCAGGTTCTTCAAGTGCCGAAGAAGCAGTTCAGTACACGAAAAGACAATTAGAAACCCTTGGACTTGACAAAGTATATTTACAAGAAGTTATGGTTCCGCATTGGGTTCGTGGCGAAAAAGAAACGGCATATATCTTAAATGGAAAAGAAAAAACTGTTGTACCAATTTGCGCTTTAGGCGGATCTGTTGCAACACCAAAAACAGGACTTACTGCAGAAATTGTAGAAGTACAAGGTATCGATGAATTAAAAGCTTTAGGAGATAAAGTAAAAGGTAAAATTGTGTTTTTTAACAGACCAATGAATCCTGAAAATATTGAGACTTTTGTTTCTTATGGAGCTTGCGTTGATCAAAGATTTGCAGGAGCAAAAGAAGCTGCTAAATTTGGTGCTGTTGGATCAATTGTTCGTTCGATGAATTTACGTTTAGACGATTTTCCTCATACGGGAGCACAGAGCTACGGTGATTTACCAAAAGAGCAATATATTCCAACTGCTGCTATTAGTACAAATGGAGCAGAATTGTTGAGTAAATTATTGAAAGTTAACCCAACTTTAAAATTTTATTTTAAACAATCTTGCGAGACTTTACCAGATGCATTGTCTTATAACGTAATTGGAGAATTAACAGGATCAGTTAATCCATCTAATATTATGGTTGTTGGAGGACATTTAGATTCTTGGGATTTAGCCGATGGTTCTCACGACGATGGAGCAGGAGTAGTGCAAAGTATGGAAGTAATCCGCATTCTTAAAAACCTAAACTACAAGCCTAAAAATACAATTCGTGTTGTATTATTTATGAATGAAGAAAATGGTGGAAAAGGTGGAGCTAAATATGAAGAAGTTTCTAAGGAGAAAAAGGAGAATCATATTTTTGCTTTAGAAAGTGATTCAGGAGGATTTAGTCCAAGAGGATTTTCTATAGAAGCTGATGATACGAATTATAAAAAAATAAAAGATTTTGCACCTCTTTTTGAGCCTTATTTAGTGCATAGTTTTACAATAGGTCACGCAGGTTCAGATATTAGTCATCTAACTTCTAAGGCGATTGTTAAAGCAGGTTTAAAACCAGATTCACAACGTTATTTTGATTATCACCACGCAGCAAATGACAAGTTTGATGCAATAAACAAAAGAGAATTAGAACTTGGAGCAGCAACAATGACTTCATTGATTTATTTAATGGATCAAAACGGAATTACTCTTCCAACAGCGAACTAATCAAATAAGGTTATAAAATATTAAAGTCCTTCGAGAAATCGAAGGGCTTTTTTTATGCTACATTTTTGTTACAATATTATAGTATAAATACACAATAGGAATATTGACCACCAAAATCAGTATTTTATTGAGGATATATTTTCTTTGATTCGGTCGTTTTATAAAATTGTCAACCAAATGAATGAACATGATTAAATTGACCATTATTGCCGAAAATGCAAAAGGCCATGCTATAACCAAAATATTCGGGCTTTCGTTTGAAGCGATATAAAGTATAAATAGAATTGTACTGATGACAAGAGTTCCAACTGCTAAAGGAGTGGCGTTTTTTTCTTCAAAAGGTTCTTCGATAATAGTTTTCATAAGTTTAAATTTTAAAGGTTTCCTGAATAGAGTGAATTGGAGTAAATAACATTTTTGAAAAATCCAGATAGTAAAACGGAAGCGCTTGCTTTCCTCTTTTATATTGTTGTAAAAAATAAGAGAATTGATTAGGATAAAACGGAGTACCGGAAAGTATAACAACAAATAGATACATGCTTTTTTTGCCGTTTCCTAAAAGATAATATTGCATTCCAATTTCCTCAGTGACAGAAACTCCCGTATTAGTCAGAACATGAATAATATCATGATCTTCGAGTTTTGGCTGAATATCAAAATGATTTTTAGCCAGAAAAGTACCTAAACCAAATCCTAAACTTTCTTTAGGATATTGACACAATTCAGATTGATCAATTTCCCAAGGAGTATTTTTCTTGAAATATTTTTGATACGGTTTTCTAGTCCATTCATACATCTTTTCTACAAGAATATCTTTCATATAGTTAAAATTAAAAGTTCTTTGAAATTCAAAGTAAAATAATAAATAAAAAAGCCAATCATTCTGAATTAGCTTTTTTGATAATTCTTAGTAACTTAATAGTTGTCTATAATAGTTTTTAATAAATCCGAATCTGCAAGATCAACAGGAGCAACCACTTTTTCATCTAGCGGAATATCATTGCCATATCTTTCCTTTAATATTTTTTGAACTCGAGCGTCAGTTAAATTAAAATCTTTCAATTCTCTTAGTTTTGAAAGTTCAATACCTGCAGCATTTTTATATATTTTCCAAACCAATTCAGAACAATATATTCTTGTATCAGTCCATTCAAAATAAGAGTCATATTGTTTTCCATCAAACTGTTGGCTGTAATTTTGCATCTTTTGCACAACAATCGGAGTCAAAACCTGATCAGCATTTTTTAATCGTTTTACAACATATTTATTGTCTTTTCCGTGCTGAATCCATTCGTCAAATGGAGTCAGTTTTACTGGTTGAACAGCTTCAAAAACAAACCATTTTCCGTCTATATTGTAGATAATACCACAATGAGAAAATTTTGAATTAGTCGCAATTCTTACCGCTTCACATTGAGGAGATTGTGAAGTTTGAAAAATAATATCACCATCTTTAAGTTTAGTTTCTGCGGCATTTTCTGTTTTTTCCTTCTTCGTTTTCGAAAACGGATTATTCGGAAAAACAGACATTGCAACAAATAATGCAAGACCAAAACTTAGCAGAAATGTAATTCCCAGAAACAGATATTTTTGTTTTTTCATGTCTTTTTTTTTGAATTCTAAAAGTACTTTATTACGCTTTATGTCAATTATCTTTTTTAAATAATTTAACACAATTCAAAAGAACTTTGAATTACAAAGTAAAACATAAAAAAAATAGCTACCAAATAAATGATAGCTATTTTTAAAAGTATTTTTAAGAAATATTAGATTCTGAAAATTCCACCAACAGCGATAATTCTTTGGAAAAAGAAGAAATCCTGTGAAGCTTTGTCTTCATTGCTTGTTGTAGTTCTAATATCCTGCATGTTGATATAACCACCTTTTAACTCACCTTGCAAATAGAAATATTTGAAGAAAGTAAAGTTAATTCCCGCTTTTGCAGATAAACCGTAGCCAGAAATGTGAAAATCATCGTGACGTTCCATTCCTAATAAAGTTGTATTTGTTTTTGGGTATAAAAGTCCCGCACCTAAACCTTCTGTTAAGTTAATCTGAACTTTATCTGTATTTGGTAAACCAAACAATTTCGAAATATCGTCATGTCTGGAAACTTCAGTATTGATATAGTTCAAACCATCTGTATGTTCGTACATTAAAAATGCAGTACCATTTGGATTAGTATCACCTTTTGGATACCCACCTTCAATAGCACCACCTTGAGACATATCTACAGGAGTATTATTGTAAACTCCGTTGTAAATAGATCCAGCCTGATCAGCAGGTAAATTAATATAACCAGTAACATTAGCCGTTTGATTTTGAGTCATCACATATTTCATGTGATCCCAACCAATCGAAACACTGTAGTGGTCGTTAATGAAATATCCCATTCTAAAGTTAGTTTGCGGAATCGTCATGTTTGCCGGATTTACATAATCAATATGATATCCTTTTGGTTTATCATGAGCTTTCATATCCGCAACCGTAAAGTTGTAATCCTTACCTCTGAAATTCACATCAGATTTAGTATAACTATCTCTGTTTCCTCCCCAAGACACGAAGAATTTTCCTTTATTATGTGCTGTGTATCTTTCTACAGCGATTTGTTCTTGCGCAAAAGTGTTTAATGAAAAACACAATAAGGCGAAAAATAAAAATTTAGTTTTCAATGAACGTAATGTATTAAATTTAAAATGAGTTAACTGTTTTTCTGATAGCAACCAACTTGGTCATTAGGCCTTCAAAATAGTCTAAATGAAGCATGTTAGCGCCATCACTTTTTGCATTAGCAGGGTCAAAATGAGTTTCGATAAAAATACCGTCAACACCAACAGCAATTCCTGCTTTGGCAACAGTTTCGATCATATCAGGTCTTCCGCCCGTAACACCTGCAGTTTGGTTAGGTTGTTGCAACGAGTGCGTAACATCAAGAACTGTAGAAGCATATTGTTGCATAGTAGGAATTCCTCTAAAATCAACAATCATGTCCTGGTAACCAAACATAGTACCACGATCCGTAACCATAACATTCTCATTATGACAATCTAATACTTTTTGAACCGCGTGTTTCATGCTTTCCGGACTCATAAATTGTCCTTTTTTCAAGTTTACCACTTTTCCAGTATTTGCAGCCGCCACAACAAGGTCAGTCTGACGAACAAGGAAAGCAGGAATTTGCAATACATCAACGTATTGTGCAGCCATTTCAGCATCTTCATTAGTATGAATATCTGTTACAGTTGGAACGTGAAAAGTTTCAGAAACTTTTCTTAAAATTTTTAATGCTTTTTCGTCACCAATTCCAGAAAAACTATCAATTCTAGAACGGTTGGCTTTTTTAAACGATCCTTTAAATACATAAGGAATCTGAAGTTTGTCGGTAATACCAACTAATTTTTCAGCAATTCTGAGAGCCATTTCTTCTCCTTCAATAGCGCAAGGTCCCGCCAATAAAAAGAAGTTTCCGCTATCAGTATGCTTAATTTGAGGAATATGTTGTATGTTCATAATATGATTTTTTGACAGTGCAAAGGTAGTTATGATTTATGAATAGCAGATTAAGATTTAAGTTTTTTTTAAGAAGCAATTCCTGCTATCCACTGCAATCTTTTTCTCTAAACCCTTTTTTTCTTGGCACTTGCAGGAGCTTCCTCCGGTCGCTCTGCAAAAGCCAGAAAAAATAGGCTTTCTCAAAAAAGGATTTCCGCTTCTATCAGGGCTAAGACGTTAGTGGAATCATAGGATTTATTGAGCAATTTTTTTATATCCATATATATGTTTTAAGAAAGAGCAATGTTAAGATATTACAAAAAGTAAACCCATGATATTTATCAGGTTTAGCTTGTTTTTTTGTGTTTTCTTAAACGCTTTTCTTTTGATATATGCACAAGAATTTCCTCGCGCTAGCAATAGTTTTTAAAAATCATTTATTCCTCATAAGATTTTTTAATATAATACTGTACAATTATAACAATTACAAGGATTATTGAAAAAAGGAAAGAAAGCATAAAAATTCCAATAAAACCCATTCCGCATCTGTATTGTTGACCTTGAAGCTGTTCTTGAAAGTTATTTGAAGCAATAATAAATGCAATAATTGTTAATGCAATTTGCAAAATAATGCTGATCATAGAAACAGTTCCAAATTCTAATGTAATAGATTCAGCAATTGCTTTTCGACCAAATATAATTTGAAAAACTAAGGGTAAAATGATTAAAATTAATGGAGATATTCCGAACATTTCTGGATCGCTATTTATTAAATATTATTCTTAGATATAAAAAAACTATTCTTTCTTTAAACCTAATCCCATCGGAACCATTAAAATTCCTTTTTCGTAAATATTCAAATAAAGCGTAACAGGTTTCTTTTGACCTTCCCATCTTAACTCATAAACATTTAAAAAACCAGCGCCCATATTGCTTCTTTTAGTTGGAAAAGGACAACAGGTTTCTAATCTTTTATAGGTTATTTTTTCACCATTTGGACCGCAAAGAGCATTTAAAAAACGAGTTTCATTCAAAGCTTCATCGGCTGTATTTCTGTAGAAAATATTAACGGGATAATCAGGATCATAACCGTATTTTTTGTCTTTACTAAAAAGAGTAATGATAAAAGTATTGTCTTTTTTCAGAACTAAATCTGGCGCATTATCGTCTACATTTTTCAAAGTAGATCTTGTACTCACACAAGAAACAGTAGTAAGGAGTAAAACGACAAAAAGGACTATTTTTTTCATGGGTTATGGTATTGGTCGTACAAATATAAAAGTAAATTGGTTTTAGAACAGATCAAAAAAATAAAAATGCTTAGAAAAAATCTGCTAAATCTGCAGAATCTGCGTGCAAAAAAATAACGCAAATCCATTTAATCAGCAACATCTACAAATTATTTTGCCACATCAGGATAAAGAGATTAATTTAATCAGTGCAAATCCGTTTTATCAGTTAAATCCGTGAGCTATTCTACTTTTTTAGGATTCAGTTTTAATATACCAACCACAATCAGATATTGTGCCACAAGATACGTTAGCATAATAAAAAAAGAACTTTTCTCGATTGGAGTATAAAATTTATTTACGGCCAAAATACTATCAGAAAGAACAAATACAATTGCACCTAGAAAAACATAAGAGTTCCCGGGTTTTTTCCAGACTAAAAAGCCATTAAATGCAAACAAAAGCATGATCGAAATTACAGAAGCATATATCGTTACAGGAATTTTTAAATCGCCTAAAGTTGGCAATAAAACAGAAAGCATTCCAACGAGATAACAAGCGATTAAAATACTTCCGATGCCAAAAACAGCAATGTTTTTTTTGATTGTACCTTTAATTTGTTTGTTAAAAAGGATACAATATGTAATATGAGAAATCAGAAAAGCAACTAATCCAAGAATAAAATAGATCTCAGCAATATCAGTAAAAAGCAAAATTACATCGCCAATCCATGAAAATAGTAAAGCGGTTAGCAATGTGTTTTTGGAAGGGAACTTTCGATAAAAATAAACACCAAAACCTAATAACGGAATCAAAAGTGGCTTTAAAAACAGATTTAAGCTTTCATATCCTAAAAATAATACAAGCAAATAGAAAGCACTAAATGCAATATAGATTTTAAAAAATGTAGAATTTCTCATAAGCGGTTTATGAATTGATTGGTTGAAGTTGGTTAGTTCTAAAATCTATTTTTACAAAGTAAATCGCAGTTAGTAACGATAAACTTAAATAGGTCAAAATGATATAATTTCCAATTGCCAAGGTGTTATTTAAACCAAACCAATCGCCATAATAAGATATAATTCCAATTGCAACAGCCAAACGCAAAGCTTCCCAAAAAGGAGCATATTTACTTTTATCCATTAACTCTGTATAACTGTAAATAGTTAAGAGAATAAAAAAGCCATAAAGAAAGATATTTGGTAAACCAATTTTTGCAATATTATCAAATAGATAACTCACAAACAAAAGCGTAATTAAAACCTGTATAACAGACCAATAAATCAGTTTTTGAGAATTTTGTGTACCGTATTTATCGAAATCAAAAACATTTTCGATTTTATTTACAGGATATTTTTCTTCAAAATTTTCCGGACGCCATCCAGTTGGTTTAAACCAAATTGTGAGTTTGTCTTTCCAGTTTTCTGCTCTCCAGGCATCTTTGATTAACAAGCTAAGATGCTGAAAATTAATTCGGATTGGATTCCAGGTTTGTGCCGGTCTTGTGATTCCAAAAACAGGCGGAACATCTTCTAATTCAGCTTGAAAAGTACCAAAAAGTTTGTCCCAGAAAATAAATATCTGCGAATGATTTTTGTCTAAATATTCAGGATTTATCGCATGATGAACGCGGTGATGTGAAGGTGTAACGAGAATGTTCTCCACAAATCCCATTTTCTTAATATGCTTGGTATGATACCAAAATTGAAGAAATAAATGCAATGGCAAAGTAATCGCAATAACCGATGCAGGAACGCCAATTAAAGCTGCTGGAATCAATAAAAAAGTAAATAGATTTACTAAACTTGCAATAGGTTGTCGCAAAGCGCACGCAAGATTAAACTCTTCGCTGCTATGGTGAATAGCATGTTTGTTCCAGAGAAAATTGATTTGATGCGCCAATCTGTGGCTCCAATATCCATAAAAATCAATGACGAAAAAAGCGATGCAGTAGGAGAGAACATTAGCTTCGAGATGGTAGATTGCTAATTTAGAAACCAACCATTCATAAGAGATAAATGTCAGGCTTAATCCCAAAACATCCTTTACAGAATTGGTAATTCCAGAGCTAATGCTCGACACGCTGTCTATTAAAGGCGCAGTGTCGTCTTTTTTATAAATGCCGTATGCCTTTTCGATTATAATTAATACTAAAAAAATCGGCATGGCGATAATCAATATCTTTCCGTATTCTTCCATAAAAAAAACATTCTATTTTATCCAAATATAGAATAAAATAGAATGTTTTTTAAATTATTTGCAATTAAACAATTTCAGCGCTTAATCCGGCTTCTAAAAGTTGGGTGCATTGCGGTTTTAATTTGTCAATTGGACCAGTCTTTACGGTGCATTTTCCGTTGTAATGTACAATTAAGGAACATTGTTCTGCTTGTTCTGCCGTATGGCTGCAAACGCGCATTAATGTGTCAATTACGTGATCAAAAGTGTTTACATCGTCGTTATAAACAATGATTTCGTTATTGAAAGCCGTAGCTTCCTTTTCGCGGACTCTCTCTCTTACTTTTTCTTTAGTACTCATTTTTTAAGGTTTTTGTACTGATGTAATTACTAATTTTCTCGCCACAGATTAAAAGATTTACAAAGATTTTTTTTATCTAAATTTCGCGTAGATTTAAAAATATTTAAGCAGATTATAGCAAATTAATTTTAATAAAATCTAACCAAATCTGCTCTAATCTGTTGAATCCGCGTGAAACAAAATCATTCTAATTCTTTATCTATGAGCTGTATAATAAATAGATAATCAACTATCTAATTTACGTATTTTAATGAAACCCAGTTGTTTCTTTCAAATTTTTTAACATATGTTAAGCCTTTTTCCGTGCATGAAGCATCAATAAATGGAATGTCTTCTACATAGAAACCGCTAAACAATATAATGCCGCCTTTATTTAAGCAATCAACATAACTTTGCATATCATTCAATAAGATATTTCGGTTGATGTTAGCAATGATTAAATCATATTTTTTTCCTGCTAATAAAGCTGCATCGCCTTCATAAACGGTGATATGTTTGCAATTATTGCGTTCAGCATTTTCGATAGAATTCAAATAACACCAGTTGTCAATATCAATAGCATCGGTTGGCTGAGCGCCTTTCATTTCGGCAAGAATAGCCAAAATTGCAGTTCCGCAACCCATGTCTAAAGTTTTTAAACCTTTGACATCAATTTCTAATAAATGCTGAATCATCATGTGAGTCGTTTCGTGATGACCAGTTCCAAAACTCATTTTTGGTTCGATTACGATATCAAATTCAGCATCAGTTTTTTCGTGAAAAGGAGCGCGAACATGACATTTTCCGTCAACATCAATTGCTTCAAAATTCTTTTCCCATTCCTCATTCCAGTTTACCTGATCGATTTCTTCAATTGTATATTCAATTTTAAACTCATCAGATTCTAAGATATAAATGTCATCAAGAATATTTTCGTCCCATAAATCTTTCTTCACAAAAGCAGAAATTCCAGTTTCTGTTTCTGTAAAAGTTTCAAACGCTTTTTCGCCTAATTCAGCAATTAAAATTTCTGAACCCGGTTCTTTCGGTTCAATCGTAAAATGGTATCCTAAATATATATTTGACATAAAAAAAATTTTTGCAAAGGTAAGAATAGAAAAGAGAAGTTGTTCATAAATAATCCATATCCTTACATATATTAGTGTTAATTTTGATTAGAATTTGTAAGGATTTTTAAAATATGAAGAATATCATTTTTATTTTGCTCTTTGTGGTACTTAATGGAGCAACTTGTGAGAAAGAACACGAAATAGTCAGATCGTTTTGTTATTGGAAAACCGATTTTAATTTTGAAAATCAAGATGATTCTCTATTTAAAGATTTGAAAGTACAGCATATGTACGTACGTTTTTTTGATGTTGATTGGAATCCGTATGCCAAAGAACCTTTGCCCGTTGCAACAATCAGAAGCACAAGTCTTATCGAAAGTAATCCTGAAATTACACCAAGTATTTTTATTACGAATGAAGTTGTTTTGCAAGCTTCTAAAAAGCAATTGGATAGTTTGGCGATTAGAATTGCGAAACGTGTTGCCAAAATTGGTGTAAATATAAACGAAGCTAAAGCCGATAAAATCGCCAATGAAATTGTTTATCCAAAAGATTATTACAAACAAGAAAACTATAAACGCATCAATTATGATTCTGTAAAATCGATTGAATTAGTAAAGCTAAATGTTGATTTTAAAGAAATTCTAATCGATTGTGATTGGTCCGAAAAATCAAAAGGCAATTACTTTTACTTACTGAAACAAATCAAAAAAGGATTTCCAAATGCTCAGATTTCTTCTACAATAAGACTTTGGCAATATAAATATGCTTCAAAAGCTGGAATTCCTCCAGTAGATAAAGGTTTATTAATGTGCTATAATTTGGCAAAACCAGATGATTTTAGCACCAAAAATTCCATTGGAACAAGCGAAGAATTGGCGCAATATATTACCCACAATCAATATAAATTAAAATTAGACATTGCTTTGCCATTGTATAGTTGGGCGGTTGTTTTTAGAGGAAATCAATTTAAAGGGATTTTATCAGATTATGATCAATTACGAAATGATTCTCTTAAATTAAAGAAAGTATCAAACACAAAATATGTTTTGCAAGATGATATTTTGGTGGGACAAACTTATTTGCGAAACGGAGACGAAATTAGAATCGAGAAAATTTCTGAAGATGAACTTGAGAAAATGATTTCGATAGTAAAAAGTAAAATCAAAATTGATAATCAGACCAAAGTGACGTTTTTCTCTTTCGATAAAAAATACATAAACGATTATGGAACCCAAAAAATATCCAGCTATTATGAGAGTTTTTAGTAGTTTACTTTTAGTTTTTAGCATTCAGGTTTCTTTTGCCTGCGGTTGGAGTGTGTCGCCTGAAATAAGTCGATTGGTATTGTTTAAAGCGCAAAGAGAAGGTTTTTTTAAGTTGACACCGTTTTATTATTCGGCCAATTATTACTATTCGACCAATGCAGTTTCGGGTGTCGATCAGGAATTGAATTGTTTAGAATGGAAGAAAAAATTAGGAAATAAAGTCGATCCAAAAGATGTCCATACTATTTTGTACGAAACAGATTCTGAACAATTTGAAAATGCTTTTGAATCTAAATCATTAAATAAAGTATTCGGAAATAATACCTTTATTGAGGCTTTATTATTATCGAAAAACAAAGCTTTTCTAAACTATATTTTATTTGCTAAAAAACTCGAATACAATAGTAATACAGATGTAAAATGGGAATCTTGGGGACAATTAGGCTACGGAAGTAAAGATCACAAACTTGCCGATGTAAATGATTTTGAGAAGAAAATTAATTCAGCGAAAGATTCTTTCTTGAAAGAACGTTATGCATTTTTAATCTTAAGATATAGTTTTTACGCACAGGATAAAAATGAAGTTATCCGTTTGTACGACACTTATTTTTCGGATAATAAAAATACCATTTTGCAACCTTGGGCTTTGTATTATAAAGCTTTATGTGTTGAAGATTTTCCTTTGCAGAATTATTTATTGAGTAAAGTTTTCGCTTCATGTGAAGAAAAATCCTTTGCCGTTTTACAACATTATAACTGGAAATTAACGGAACAAACTTTGGCTTTGGCTCAAAATGACGAAGAACGAAGCGTGATGCTTTCGATTGAAAGTTTCCATAATCCTGCACCGGATTTGAAAACAATCGAAGAAGTTTACAAACTAAGTCCGAATAGTATTAATTTGAGTTTTTTGATAGGGAGAGAAATTAATAAACTCGAAGATTGGATTTTTACGCCACAATATTCCAATAACGGAAGTCCTTCGGTTGTGTTTGACGGCGTAAATTGGTATGATGATTATGCTAAAGCCAAAGAGGAAAACTTAAATAAAGATATCTTGCATTTAAGAGCATTAGAATACTTTTTAATTTCGATAAGAGAACAAACTTCAGGCGAGCAAAAAGAGTATATCACATCTGCAATTGCACAACTTTGTTTTATGGATGATGATATTGAGTTGGGAAAAAAATATACCAATATGATTACCGATAAAGCTAATGCATCGATACAAATGCAAAAGAACATTCAATTGGCTTTGGTTTCTTTAAAGCAAGACGATTTAAAAAGTGAGAAAGTTCAAAATCAACTCTTTAAATATTTTGATTCTATCGAAAATCTGGTTGAAACAGATTATGGATTATTTAAAAATCTTTATAGTTTATACCGAATTGCAAGCGCAGATTTTGCTAAAAAAGACGATCGCGTTACAGCAGGATTATTAATGATGAAATCAGATCTTAAAAACGAAGGAGAATATTCCGCGTATAATAATCCTTATTTGTATAGTTATATTGGTTATTTTGACAGAACTGCAACTGTCGAAGATTTAGATCGTTTAATCGCTTTACAGCAAAAGGAAAATAAAACATCTTTTGAGAAATACATTTGTTCCGGAACGATTTCGCCAAATATAAATTATTATAAAGATCTAAAAGGAACAATTGCTTTTAGAAATAATAATCTGGAATTGGCTTATGAAACCTTTTCATCGATGCCAAAAGACTTTTGGGATATAAATTATGCGTATAAAGATTATTTAAACGAAAACCCATTTACGCCCAAAATTTTGCAAAATGAAAAAGAAAGAAAATTCGATTATCATTTTAATAAAGCTGATTTTATAGCCAAACTAATTCAGTTAAAGAAACAAAATACAGCAACTAGTAATTTACAATTGGCACATGCTTATTTTAATGTTTCGTATTTGGGAAATTCCTGGATGATGGTTGCTTACGATTGGACTTCTGGCGAATCGTATGTTGATTATGTTTATGGAGATAATTCGGACAATGAAAAAACATATCAGAAAGGCAATTATTACAGCTTAACAATGGCTAAAATGTATTACGAGAAAGCTTTGAAAATGTCTAAGAATAATAACGAAAAAGCATTGGCAAGCTTAATGATTTTCGAATGTAACTATTATAATCATTATGCAAATATCATTTCTGCCGAAGATGAAGCTAAGAATCCGTTTAAAGCAGGGAAGGAGTTGGTGAATTTCTATTCGGTTTACAAAAACACACCAAATTTCAGAAAGTACAATTGCCCTTTATTAAGAGAATTTATAAATTAGATTTTTTCACCATATAAGTTATATAAGAAAATTTAAGCTTGACTTTGCGCAAAACTTTAAATGAACTTACATCACTTATATGGTAAAAAAAAAACGTTCGCTGATGCGAACGCTTTTATTATTTTATCTATTGTTAGATGTTTCTTAGATAGCAGTAACAATTGCTAAAAAGTCATCTGCTTTTAAAGCTGCACCACCAATTAAACCACCATCTACGTCTGGTTTACCGAAGATTTCTTTAGCGTTGTCTGGTTTTACAGAACCACCGTATAAGATAGAAACTTCGTCAGCGATTTCAGCTCCGTAAGTTTTACGAACAACTTCTCTGATGAATTCATGCATTTCCTGAGCTTGTTCCGGTGAAGCAGTTTCTCCAGTTCCAATAGCCCAAACAGGCTCGTAAGCTAAAACAATTTTAGACCAAGATTCTTTTGAAATTTGGAATAATCCGTCACGCAATTGGTTTTCAACAATATTAAAGTGATTTCCTGATTGACGATCTTTTAATTCTTCTCCAAAACAGAAAATTACAGTTAAGTCATGTTTTAATGCAGTATCAACTTTACTTGCGATTAAAGCGTCAGTTTCGTGAAAAATAGCACGACGCTCAGAGTGACCAAGAATTACGGTGTTTACACCAATGCTAGTTAACATATCAGCAGAAATTTCTCCTGTAAAAGCTCCACCTTCAGCTTGGTGAACGTTTTGAGCAGCAACACCAATAGTTGTGTTTTTTACTTTAGCAACAGCTGCTTGTAAGTTTACAAATGTTGGAGCAACAATTACCTGAGCAGTAGTTTGTGCTGGTATTTTAGTAATTAATTCGCTTAATAATTCTTCAGTTTGAGCTGCGTTTTTATGCATTTTCCAGTTTCCTGCAACAATCTTTTTTCTCATTTTGGTAGTTTTTATTTTTTTTGTTTTATTGAAGTAAAGTCAAAAATTGATATTGATTTTTGACATTGATATTTTTATTGAAAATTATTTTAAACCTTTTAAAGTTTCATTGATTTTATCAAAATCAGTTTCAATGGCACGGTACAATACAATTTTTCCTTTTTTGTCTACAATGATATATCTTGGAATCCAATCTAAATCAATTGCCTTTCCAAAAACACCTTTCATACCGTCATTCATCATGAAATGATCGCCTTTTAATTCGTGTTTTTCGATTCCTGCTTTCCATTTATCAGCTGTTTTATCAGCAGAAAGGAATAAGTAAGAAACATCAGGATTGTTGGCTTGTAATTCTTTTACTTTTGGCATTGCTTTTACACAATCGCCACACCATGAAGCCCAAACCTCGATTACCAAAGTTTTACCTTTGTATTTTTTTAAAATGTTTTTGAAAGAAGTCTGACCTCCATCAACGGTTAATAATTTTTCAGACAAAGCTTCTTTAGAAAAACTTGTTTTCTGAGCCTGTGAACATGAAAAAGTAATAAATGCAATAACAACTAAAGCTATTTGTTTCATATTATAATTATAGTTTTTAAATATTATGAATTGTCTTTTCTGAACTGAATCTGCAAATTCAAATCAGAGCAATTTCATAAATTAAGGTTCCGAACAAAGTTAAACAAACAAATCGAAAGCCAAATGGAGATTAACAAAATTTGAAGAGTCGTTTATTTTATCACAAAAGGGAAAAATTCGGTTAAAAAAATAGTTCTGAAATCGTAATAGTACGTTTAGAAAACTTCATTTTTTACTGATTTTTCAAAAACAACTTTTATAAAGGTTAAAAAAGAAACACTTTTTTAAAGAAAAAAATCATTTTGAAGGAGAAAAAACGTCTGATTTGCATCAAAAAAGCCTTCAATATATTCTAAATTCAGAATATTTTGAAGGCTTTTTTTTTTGAGTTTATCTTAGAAAATTTAATTCAAATCATAATTTCCATTTGCCCATTTTTTACATGGTACAATCCAATTATCTGCAGCTTTGTATAAAAAGCCATGTTTTAAATTGGTGTTTAATTCAATTTGTTTAAAATGATTTATTTTAAGTTTCGAAGTTTCTTTTCTTTTAGTAGCATCAACACCATAAATATCCGATTTCTCATAAATTGTCAAGATGTTTCCACAGTAATTAATATCCGGAATTTCTTGTATATCTGTATCCATATAACATCCAATAAAGACAAAATTCACATCAGGATTTGCTAAAAATGTTGAAACATATTGTGCTATATAACCGCCTTTTGAAGTTCCAATTACCGTGATTTTATTTGGCGGAACTTCATTTTTAAGCTGTTTTTTTATTTGCTTTGTTATTTTTTCAGCGTAGTCGTATGCATTTGTGTTTTTCTTCCTGATTTCGCTAAACACAATAAAATTATCTTTTCTAAATGAAGCTAAAATCTCGTTGTATTCTGCTTTTCCATATTCCGGATGCGCAGCATTTAAAGCATTTTCTTCAACAAATTTATTGTGTAGGAAGTAAATATAACGTTGGTCTTTGTTTGGAGTTTTACTTTGGCTAAAACCTGCAAAAGTGCTAAGTAGAGTTAGTGAAAAAGCAAAGAATAGTTTTAATAATTGATTCATAGATTGGTTTATTTTTATAAAAAAAAAAGCCCAATTTGTGAAAGGACTTTTTATTGTAGAGTATATTGTAGTTCAAATTATATATTCAAATTAAAAGTAAGTTTATTAACTTCTTCTTGCTTGTTTGATTCTATAAATTTTAAATCGTCGAGTTTTTTATCAATCTTTACTTTAGAATTAACAGAAGCATTTTTATTTTCAGTTGAAATTTTCTTTACTATCGTTTTCATAATTCTTTTCTTTTTATAATAAAACCTAAAACATCAGCATTTGGTTTGAAAGGAACACTAATAATATTTCCAAACTCATTCTTTATTGCTCCAAAGATAGTAAAAGTCTCGGATAATTCTTCTAAATTAATTGAGATTGCACTTCTGTATAAACGTGTTCTTCCAAGTGTACTGCCTTTAAAAAAGACCATCTTTTCAGGATATTTTTCTGTAAAAATATAAACTGATTTTGCAACAGTTGCTAAAATTATATTTCTGTCTCCATTATCTGTAATTACTGAATCATCCAAAATATATCTTTTCTGAACTTCATTATAAATCAAATCTCCAAATGCTAAATTATAAATGTCTTTAGATTGAGTTGCATTAAAAATTATGACTTTCGTTATTTCTCCATTTGTACCAATGCTTTTAAATTCAAAAATAGTTGTTTTAGTATTTCTATAAAGATCATATTTTGGATGTTTCATTCTTTCTATTTCAATCGCAAAAGTATGAAATTTAAGTAAAAAAAAAGCTACAAAATAATTGTAGCTTTTTTTGAATATTATGATGTTATTTTTTAAAGATCATATGACACATCAGATAATTTTAAATCGTCAATATCATTATAGTGTACTTTTTGAACAATGGTTCCTTTGTGTATTACAACAACACTTGGATTTGCTCTTTCGACAGTTTTTAAAGCTGTAGCATCGCAGAAATAAAAGTCAACATCTAATAAGCCATATTGTTTTTTAGCTTTTGCAATTTCATCGGCTCCTGAAGCTGTCATTGCAATTACTTTGTATCCTTTTGCTTTAGCATCTTTGGTTAAACCTTGTAATTTTTTCATTCCGTCAGGATTTGACAAAGCTAAATCATAAGTAACGTAAACTAGTAATTTAGGCTCTTTTAATAATTCTGCTTTATAATCAGAATCTTCTTTTACCATCGTAAAATCGTGAATTGGCGGAATATAACCTTCAGTAATTACTTTGTCTTTACGATCAACAAATGTTGCTCCTTCAGGGATATTTGCCAGATCTTTTTCGGTAAATTCTTTATCAACGCCATTTACTTTGTAGATAAAAATCATTTCAACTACAGATTTTGGAGCGCCTTCCGGAATTTCCATTCCTTTCTCGATGTTTGTTCCAACTTTATAAGGACGGAAATCTTTTATAGGATTATGATTCAATACCCAAACTGCCATAAATACACATAAAATTATAGCAAGAAGTGTAACTAAATTAGTTGCCATTTTTGGGAATAAAGGTTTTACCAGCTTTTTATTGATGAATAAAATCACAATAAAGAATAATAAAACAATATCTTTTGTAAACGATTGCCAAGGAGTTAAATGTAAAGCATCTCCGAAACAACCACAATCTTTAACTACATCAAAATAAGCAGAGTAGAAAGTAAGGAATGTGAAGAAAACAATCAATAATAATAAAGCCCAAATCGTAAGTTTAGATTTGTAACCTACTAAAAGCATTACACCCAAAACTACTTCCAGAATTACTAAAAAGATTGCTAAACCTAAAGCTAATGGCTCTAAAAATGGCATATTAAAAACCGGTTCGCTAAAATATTCGGCTAATTTATAAGAGAAACCAACCGGATCATTTAGTTTAATTAATCCTGAAATTATAAAAAGAACGCCGACAAATAATCGGGAGAATTGAGTAATGATGTTTTTCATGGAAGTTATTTTAAAATGTTTTTATTTGCCATGAATGACTCTAATTTGCGATAATTAATTCGCGAAAATTGGTGTAATTCGTGGCGGAATATTATTTTAACGGATTCAATATTAAAGCAAAAACAGAGTAATTGATCATATCCTGATAATTGGCGTCAATACCTTCAGAAACTAAAGTTTTACCTTTATTATCCTCAATTTGCTTTACGCGAAGTAATTTTTGCAGAATCAAATCAGTTAATGAACTTACGCGCATATCGCGCCAAGCTTCGCCATAATCGTGATTTTTGGCTTCCATTAACTCTTTGGTTAATTTAATTTTAGCATCATATAATTCCGTTGCTTTTTCAATATCCAAATCCGGCTGATCAACAACGCCTAATTCTAACTGAATCAAAGCCATAATTGAATAATTGATGATCGCAATGAATTCTCCTTTTTCATCTTCATCAACTTTGCGGACTTCATTTTCCTGAAGACTTCTGATTCGTTGTGCTTTTATAAAAATTTGATCCGTCAATGATGGCAGTCTTAAAATACGCCACGCACTACCATAATCTTTCATTTTGTTGATAAATAAAGTCCGGCAAACCGTAATTACATTATCATATTCAAGGGAAGTATTCTTCATTTATTGCTGTATATTTGCTAAAATTTCTTCAAAAATAAGGATAAAATTAACGAGTTTCAAGTTTCGGGTTTTCTTTGTTTCAAGTTTTTTCTAAACAAATTGTTAATGCCAACAACTAGAAACTGCAAAAAGTTTCAAGTTTCAGGTTTTCTTTGTTTCAAGTTCAAGTGCTTGCGCAATCTACGTTAACCTGAAACCTGAAACAAAAATAACAAAACATATGCTAATTAACTGTAAAGGCCAACTTATAGATTTATCGATTCCTAAAGTAATGGGGATTTTAAATGTTACGCCCAATTCTTTCTTTGATGGCGGAAAATATAAAAACGAAGATGAAATTATTTCTCAAGTAGAAAAAATGCTGTCTGAAGGCGCTACATTTATTGATATTGGTGCTTATTCGAGTAAACCAAGTGCCGAGTTTGTTACTGAACAAGAAGAGATTGATCGAATTGTTCCGGCAATTGAATTGATTCTAAAGCATTTTCCAGAAACTTTATTATCGATTGATACTTTTAGAGCCGAAGTTGCAAAAGCGAGTATAGAAAGTGGCGCAGCGATTATAAATGATATTGCAGCGGGAGAATTAGACGATAAAATGTTTGAGGTTATTGCCAAATATAATGTTCCGTATATCATGATGCACATGCGCGGAAATCCGCAAACGATGCAAAGTCTCACGGAATATGATGATATTGTAAAAGAAATTCTTTTCTATTTTTCTGAGAAAGTAAAAAAGGCGAGAAGTCTCGGTATTAACGATTTGATTCTAGATCCAGGTTTTGGATTTGCAAAAACAACAGATCAAAATTATGAAGTTTTGCAAAAAATGGAACTTTTTAATTTATTGGAATTACCAGTTTTAGCCGGAGTTTCCAGAAAATCTATGATTTATAAAACGTTGAATAATACAGCCCAAGAAGCTTTAAACGGAACAACGTTTCTAAATACAATCGCTTTGACAAAAGGCGCAAAAATCCTTCGTGTTCATGATGTAAAAGAAGCGATGGAATGTGTTACTTTGTTTGAGAAAATGAGTTTTTAATATTAAGAAATCGCGTAGTTTGTTATTTCGACGAAAGAGAAATCTTCGCAAGAAACTCCGTAATCACAAGATAATCGTTGTCGATTTTTGTTGTGAAGGACGGATTGAAATCCATCCCTACAATATGATTTGTTCCTGCGGAACGCTTTATGTAGGATCTAATAAAATATGAATATGAAATACTTTAGCTTAATCTGTTTGTTTCTTCTTTTTTCATGCGAAGAAAAAAAAGACGTTTTACTTCCAAAATCGAATGTTTCTATTGTGAAAGATGTACAAGATCATTCACCAATTTACATTTTCTTTAAAACGGAAGGGAAGGATACGATTGCCGATGTAAACAGAAAAAATAGTATTATTTCGACCAATTGGATTTTCAATATAGACAAACGTTTGCCTTTAAGATTAGTAATTCCGGAAGTAATAAAACTTCAGGAAAAAAAGCGAGCTGAAAAAGCACACAAAAACGAAAAAGCTGAAAACTACTATTCCTACGCAGATTCTATCGGAAAGAATATGGCTTTTTTACCTTTCACGAAAGTGTATTATAAAATGCAAAAACCGAGTAGAGAAAATTTTGTCTTTTATTTTAGAAAAGGAAAAGAATATGTTTTGATGGGAAATAAGGAAATAAAGAAAACAGAAATATTACAGCATTTTTATAGTTTAAAATTTGAAAAAGTACCAAATGTGGTATTTTTATTTGATGAGGATATGAGTTACGAAGAATATATTCAGAATAAAATTTTACTGCAAAAATATGTATCTCACGATCTTGATAAACTTCCAGTAGAATTCATTTTTTAGATAATTTCCGATTAACCAATTCCACAAATAAACGATTAAACATTATTGATGATGATAAGGTTCATTCCTTAAAATCGTAAAACCGCGATACAATTGTTCGATAAAAAATAACCGAACCATTTGGTGTGAAAACGTCATTAGCGAAAGCGAAATTTTTCCTTGCGCTTTGCTGTAAACCGTATCTGAGAATCCGTAAGGACCGCCAATTACGAAAACAAGTGTTTTGATTCCGGAGTTCATTTTCTTTTGTAATTCTTCAGAAAAGCCAACGCTGGAGAAGTTTTTCCCATTTTCATCCAATAAAATCAATTGATCTGTTGGTGTTAATTTAGAGAGAATCAATTCGCCTTCTTTTTCTTTTTGCTGACTTTCAGATAAATTCTTTACGTTTTTGATATCCGGAATAATCTCCAAATCAAATTTGATGTAAAACGACAAACGTTTGGTATAATCGTCAATCAAAGTTTGAAGCGATTTATTATCTGTTTTGCCAATGGCGATAAGTTTGATATTCATTTGTTTGTTTTTTTGCCACGAATTGCACAAATTAAAAATTATTAAAATCTGTGTTCATCCGTTTAATCCGTATAATCTGCGGGCTATTTTTTATTTATAAAAACAGTCTCAAAATGTTCTACAACAGGAAACGGTTCATAATAATGATGCAACATCTTTTTCCATTCCAGATAAGCTTCAGAAGTTCTAAAACCTACGGTATGATCTTCAAGTGTATTCCAATCTACCAATAAAAGATACTTGTTTTCGACTTCAAGGCATTTCTCTAAACGATGCCCTAAATAACCATCAATCGACGAAATATATTGACTTGCTTTTGCAAAATCAGCTTCAAATTGAGTTGCTAAATTTGGTTTTACATAAAGAAATGCGGCTTCTAGGATCATATAAATTATTATTTTTTTATCTGCTCGATCTGTTAAATCTGCGTGAGATAATTTTTTTCTCGCAGATTTAGCAGATTAGGCAGATTTTATTTTAGGTATTCACAAACAAAAAATCTGTGTTAATCTGTTCAAATCAGTTTAGATCTGCGTGCAATTTTCGCAAAGATTCGACATTTTTAGTTCTTAGAAAATTTATCTTCAAAAGTTTTAAATCTTGCATCCAAATCCTTCACTAATTGTTTTTTTACTGATGCATCCTGAATAAAACTATAATTGATACTGTTGTAAACATATTGTTTTATGATTGCATACGAAACATCAGGATATCTTTTTGCTAATAAAACATATTGTTCCGTCATATTTGTTCTTAAGATTCCGGCGTCGTCTGTACTGATTACAATTGGAACATTAAATTCTTTGTAAAGCGTAAACGGATGTCTGTTTTCTTTTACTTTCAAAATGAATTCATTACTCGTCAAATTAATCTCAATCGGAATGTTATTTTTTGCCATATAACGCAACAAATCGTATGAATTTGCTTCGTAAGCGATATCAACTCCGTGACCAATTCTGTTTGCTCCGGCAATATGGATCGCATCGTTTATATGCCATGTTAAATCTTCTGGCTGAACTAATCCTAAAGTTAATTCTCCCGCGTGAAGCGTATATTTTACGTCTGGATATTTAGAATGACAGTATTTAAACATCACCATATGTAACCAATAATCTTTCATAGAGTTTTCGCCGTGTTCCGGAGAAACAATGTTTACACCCGCAACCAATTTACTGTCGTTTGCCGAGATAAAAGCGATTGTCAGATTTTTGAATAAATCGACCGGATCCATAAAACGAAGTACAAAATTTTGATAACGCATTGTAAAACGGTCATCGTCAATTTTTAAATCTTTATGAAGTTTTGCTATGAAATTAGTATTGAAATCTGCAGCATATTTTTTGGCATCTTTTTGCTGAAGAGATTTATGCAATTCGTCTAAAAGTTTTAGAACTGCTTTTTCATCTTTCTGACTTGCTGCCTGACGTAATTTAGTGTTGAAATCTGATAAGTCAGAAACATTCATATCACACGGAATCGTTGATAATTGAGTTTCGATATAACTTACATTTTCAGCAAGGGCACGTTTTTTTAATTCTAACATTCCTTCGGCAAAATGACCTTGAATTGTAGTTTCGAATTTCATAAAAGAGTCAAAAAACAAATCGTCAGAAGGTACAGAACCATTATAATCTTTAACAGACCAGGTTTGCATTACTTGTTGCTCGTATTGTTCTAGTTTTCCGTTGTTTTTAAGAGAAGAAAATGTTTCCCAATTGCCAGTTGCAGGTTTTGTTTTAGAAACTGCCATCGTTTCTAAATTCAAATAAAAATCTTCTGCAATTGCTCTTTCCAAAAGAGGTTCTGCATAAACGGATCCTGAAAAATGATGGTGTAAATCGCCGCCTTTTGGCATTTGTTGAAAGAAAGCTGTTAAGAGAGCTTCGTTATTTCTGATCTTTTGTAAATAATTTTCAGCCGTTTGAGAAAAGCCGATTTGTGCTATGAAAATACAGAAAAGTGTAATTATCCTCGTCATACTCTAAGTTTAAATTACATGCAAATATAAGAGTTTTTGAGGAGATTTGAAAATTCAATTTTTTGATGTTGAGATTTAACCGCAAAGAACGCAAGTTTTTTTATCTGCCAGACTTAATACAAACGCAAAGTTCGCAAAGCTTTGTCTAAAAAACTTTGCGAACTTTGCGTAATTCTTTGCGCGCTTTGCGGTTTAAAAAAAATCTTAGAATCTTAGTAACTCAGAACCTCAGTACCTTTAAGAAAGTACATCTCGAATTTCTTCTGTTTTATCAAAAACGCTTTTTGCAAAAGGACAAAGCGGAATAATTTTTACATTGTTAGCTCTGGCGTAATCTACGGCTGCCATAACCAGTTTTTTACCAACACCTTTTCCGTTAAAATCAGGACTAACTTCGGTGTGATCGATGATAAATTTTGAATCTCCAGCCCAAGTATATGTCATTTTTCCAGCTTCTTTTCCGTCTTCTATGGCTTCAAAATAGCCTCTTCTTGTATCGTTTGTTTGTTGAATTTCCATGAATAATTATATTAATGTAGTTTTAATTTCGATTGAATGTGTAAGCGTTTTATGAATTGGGCAGCTATTGGCAATGGTTTCTAATCGTTGTCTTTGTGTTTCGTCGACTTCACCAATTACTTCGATTTTTCGGGTGAATACAGACACACTTCGTTCAGAATCTCTTTCAAAATCAATTTTTACATTTATTTCTGATACGTCCCATTGTTTACGATTTATGTACATTCTTAACGTAATTACGGTGCACGAAGCCAATGATGCTGCCAAAAGTTCGGTTGGATTTAATCCTAGATTTTTACCTCCTAATTCCTGAGGTTCATCGGAGATCAAAACATTTTCGCTTGCTGATGTTATTTCCGTTCGATACAAACGAGTATCTATTTTCGCTGATATTGTGTCCATATTTATTTAATTCTAGGTTGAGGTAAAGGCACAAATTCAGTTTCGCCCGGAACTTTCGGGAAAGTTTGTTCGGTCCAGTCTTTTTTAGCTTTTTCAAGTAGTTCTTTATCTGAGGAAACGAAATTCCAAAAGATAAAATGTTCTTCCGGAAACGGTGTTCCTCCAAAGATATAAACGGTGGAATTTTCGGCTAATTCGAACTCACACAAAGTACTGTCGTTTGTAATAAGAATCTGTTTCGGCTCATAAACGTGTTCGCCGCTTTTAATACTTCCTTCAAGAATATACAAACCGCTTTCGCCAAATAAGTCTTTACCAATATTGATTTTTTTAGCTTCGGTGCTTTTTATTTCTATAAAATATAACGGACTATAAACAGGAACCGGTGATTTTTTTCCGAATGCTTCTCCGGCAATTAATTTATAGGAAACTCCATCTTCTTCCCAAGCCGGAATGTCATCTGCTTCGACATGTGCAAAATTCGGATCCATTTGTTCCAGTTCTTTCGGTAACGCAACCCAAATTTGCAATCCGTGAAGCATTTTATCCGAATGTCTTAAATATTCAGGCGTTCTTTCAGAATGTACAATTCCTTTTCCGGCAGTCATCCAGTTTACGGCGCCAGGTTTTATTTCTAATTCGGTACCTAAACTATCGCGGTGCATAATGCTTCCTTCAAACAAAAAAGTCAGTGTTGAAAGTCCGATATGTGGATGCGGCGGAACATCCATATTTTCGTGATCACTTAAATGTGCCGGTCCCATATGATCGATGAAAACGAAAGGTCCAACAGCTCTTTTTTCGCGGAATGGCAATAATCTGCCTACCATAAAATTGCCAATGTTGGCAGCACGTTCTTCGATAATTAAACTGATATTTGACATGGTTATTTTGATTTGATTTGAAAACAAAATTACAGTTGTGATAGAAATCTGTAACTTAATTTAGATTAAGAAAACTTGTTTTTAGTATTATTTATAAAAGTAAGGAAAATGTGGAATAATTCAAATTCATCATTTAAATATAACAATTTGGTTTTTTTATCATTTTGGCGGAGCAGATCTACAAAGCAAATCGATAAGAATGAACGCGGATGACACGGATTCGCTAAAGTGAAAACGCGGATTTATACGGATTTTTTTATTCTTGCTTTTTATTTCTTTTAAGTTCTGGATCTTTGTTAAACATAATCTACGTCAAACCCGACAGGTTTTTAAAAACCTGTCGGGTTTAATTTTGGTGGAGATTTACTTTGTTATTTGTTTGAAATCATAATTCCTGATAAAACTGAAAGCCATAGCCCCAATAGAAGTGAAAATCCTTTTATGGCGGGGTTCGCCATAAAAGATTGTAATGGATAGTGGGATTAGCTCCTAAAAAAGCTTTTATTGCAGAAATTTAAATGACAAAAATGAGACAACTAATTTGTGATAATTAGTGAAATTAGTATTTAATCTATCAATTCAAATTCCAAAACTTCACTTTCTGTTCCGTTTATGATAATCGACAATTGATGCATTCCAGTATGAAAAACACGCGTTGTAATTAGTTTGAAAGATTGATTTCGATCGACTTTAATTAATTGATTTGGCTGGTAAATTTTTTCACTAATTTTGAAGACTTTTTTAGCCAAATGTCCTTTTGATTTTTTGTAATGAACGGCGTATTCTAAACGAACAGTTTTAGCTTCTTCATTTTTATTATTTAAGTGAAATTGAAACTGCAGATAATCTCCAATTTTTACGATAGGCGTTTTAATTTCGAAAGAAGAAAGTTCGATATTAGTACTTTCTAAACCATAATGACTTAGAACTTCCGGATGTCCTTGTTTTAATAAAGTTCGGCAGCCGTGTTTTATAATTCCGTCAGTTTCTTTGCTGAAACCTTTCCATTTACTGGCGATTTCAAGTACAATTTGCGGATTATCTTTTGTGATATCATTTAGGTTATTGGCAACGCTTCGGCGAACATATTCGGAAGGATCATTTTTTAGGTTTTCTAAAATGGGAAGTATAGAAGTTGGATCTTTCTTTAAATACGGAATCGCCATTGCCCACGGTAATCTCGGACGGCTTCCTTCGCTTGACAATCGGCGAACGTGATAATTTTCATGTAGCGACCATTTGATCATTTCGTCAATCATTTCTTGTTTGTATTTTAAAACGAAAGGACGAACGGCAAATTCGCAGCTTATAAATTGAGTTATGGAAACAAAGGCTTTCGTCGAAGTTTTGAAATCGTCTAAACCGTATATTTCGATATAATCGGCAAAAAATATGAAAGCCAGATTTCCCTCAGTGAAATTGTTTTTCTTGAGATTATTGATGATTTTATCAATTAAAGCTACGGCTTCGGGAAAATTTTCAGGCATAAATTGATGCAAAACAACAGTAGTATGTTTCATGCGATCTTTCCATTCTTTTTGGGCAAAATCGCCTTCATAAATGGTTTCGATAAATTTTTGTTTGTCGAATGTTGGATGCACTTCGGCAACAGCCTGACCAAATTTTTCGTAAAATGTAACCGAGTAAATATCTTTAATTAATCCCATGATTTTGTTTGAATGAACTTCAAAGATATTTAATGTTTCTGAATAAAATGGAGAGATTTAAAATCAAATTTTAACGCATAGATACATAGAATATAAAGGATAAATTGTAGATGGTTTTAAAAAATCAAGATTTTATCACATAGATATTCCCGAAGTATCGGGATGAATTTGAATTGAGTGAAACACCTTTTTATGCAATCAAAAGCTATGTTTCTATGTGTTAGATAATTTTAATACTTTTCTTCCAAATATTTTCAGATATTTTGATGTTTATAAATTTTTGGCAGTCGTTTAACTTTCAAATGCACAAAATATGTCCTACTTTAGCATCTTATAAAATTTAAGAAAAATGATTAGCGAAGTACAATTTCAAACAGAATTAGAACTATTGATTAGTAATGCAATTCGCGAAGATGTAGGCACGGGAGATTATAGTTCATTGGCGTGTATTCCGGAAACGGCGCACGGACAAGCTAAATTATTGGTGAAAGATCAGGGAGTTATTGCTGGTGTTGCACTGGCAAAAAAGATTTTTGAATTTGTAGATCCAAGATTAAAAATCAAGACTTTTATTGAAGATGGAACGCATGTAGAATATGGTGATGTGGTTTTTGAAGTTTCAGGAAGTTCTCAGTCTATTTTGAAGTCAGAAAGAGTGGTTTTGAACACGATGCAACGTATGTCTGCAATTGCAACAAAAACAGCTCAATATGTACGGCTTTTAGAAGGAACCGGAGCTAAAATATTAGATACTCGTAAAACAACTCCAAATTTCAGAGCTGCTGAAAAATGGGCTGTAAAAATAGGAGGTGGAGAAAATCATCGTTTTGCACTTTATGATATGGTGATGCTTAAGGATAATCATATTGATTTTGCGGGCGGAATTACGCTTGCAATTAAGAAAACCAAAGAGTATTTGGCAGGAAATAATCTGGATTTGAAGATTATTGTTGAGGCTAGAAATCTGGATGAAATTCGCGAGATTCTTTTAAGTGACGGCGTTCACAGAATTTTGATCGATAACTTTAATTATGAAGATACTAAAACAGCTGTTGCGTTAATTGGTAAAAAATGCCAAACAGAATCTTCTGGAAATATCAACGAAAAAACGATTCGTGAATATGCTTTATGTGGCGTAAATTATATTTCGTCCGGAGCATTGACGCATTCAGTTTACAACATGGATTTGAGTCTGAAAGCTTTTTAAATTAATTTTTAATTGTTAATTGTGAGTTGAAAGTTATGAGTTTGTAAATCTAAAATCTGAACTCAAAAATCTAAAATTATAAATATGTCTCAAGAGATAGAAGACCGGATTGAAAAAATTCCTGTAGTACGTCATTTAGTCCGGTTTTTAAAAAGAATAAAACTGCCTTGGCTGGAAGGTTTTTCGTTGTACGATTTACTCGAAATGTATACTATTGGTATCATTGACGGTGCATTTTCGTATCATGCGAGTGCCGTTTCTTTTAGCTTTTTTATGGCTTTGTTTCCTTTTGCGCTGTTTATTCTGAACTTAATTCCGTTTATTCCGATTGAAGGATTTCAGCAGGATTTTTTGCAATTTGTGCAACAGGGAGTTCCGCCAAATACATATGATGCAATCAGTAAAATTATCAGTGATATTTTAAATAATAGTCATTCGGGATTGTTGTCGTCAGGATTTTTGCTTTCTATTTTTTTGATGGCAAATGGTATTAACGGAATTCTAAGTGGTTTTGAATCTTCGAAACACGTTTTTGACAAACGAGGTTGGTTTAGTCAATATTTAGTAGCGCTTGCAATATCGCTTGTTATGACAATTATATTGTTTATAACGGTGGCAACAATTGTCGTTTTTGAGGTATTTATTCAAAAAACAATCATTCAGGATGTGTTAAGTGATCGAATTCCGCTGATTATTTTGGGACGATATTTGTTTGTTGTTTTGATGATTTTGATAACATCTTCAATATTATTGCGTTATGGTACAAAACAGTATAATAAAGTACCTTTTATAAGCATTGGATCTGTTTTTACAACCATATTAATTGTTATATCTTCGTTCTTTTTTGGGATTTGGGTTATAAAATTCTCAAAATACAACGAACTTTATGGTTCAATTGGTACATTATTGATTCTAATGTTTTATATTTGGATAAACTGTATGATTCTGCTTTTGGGATTTGAATTGAATGCCTCTATCAGAAAATTAAAACAAAAAAAAAATAAATAATATGAAAAATTGGATGTTAACAATTGGTGTTTTCTTTTTAACCTTAGGTACAATTCAAGCCCAAAGCGTTATTGGAAAATGGAAAACAATTGATGATGAAACAGGTGAAGCAAAATCAGTTGTAGAGATTTATGAGAAATCTGGAAAACTTTATGGTAAGGTTGTAGAAATACTTCGTGCTGATCATAAAAAAGATGCTTGCGTTAAATGTGATGGTGCTGATAAAAACAAACCAATTTTAGGGTTAGTAATTATTAACGGACTTAAAAAAGACGGTGACGAATATAGCGGAGGAACGATTTTAGATCCTACAAACGGAAAAAAATACAAATGTTATATTGCTTTAGAATCTGCTGATAAACTTAAACTTCGCGGGTATGTTGGAATTTCTATTATGGGAAGAACACAATACTGGACAAGAGTGAAAAATTAATTTTTTTTGAAAATAAAAATGCGAAAATTAGCATCGATAATTTTATTTCTGGCAATACTAACCAATAGTTTTGCTCAGTCTAAGAATTCGCCATTACAAATAAGTCATCTTACGGGTGACTTTTATGTTTATAAGACGTTTCATGATTATAAAGGAACATTGATTTCTGCAAATGCCTTGTATCTGGTTACAAATAAGGGAGTTGTTTTGTTTGATGCGCCTTGGGATAAAACACAATTTCAGCCTTTATTAGATAGTATAAAAGCAAAACATCATAAGGAAGTTGTGATGTGTTTTGCGACGCATTCTCATGAAGACAGAGCTGGAGGTTTGGGGTTTTATGGTAAAAAAGGAATCAAAACTTATACTATAAAATTAACAGATCAGATTCTTGAAAAAAATAAAGAACCAAGAGCCGAATTTGTAATTCCAAATGACACAACATTTACGGTTGGACAACATACTTTTGAAGTTTATTATCCTGGAAAAGGTCATGCGTCTGATAATATTGTAGTTTGGTTTAATAAAGAAAAAGTACTTTATGGCGGTTGTTTTGTCAAAAGTATCGAAGCAACAGATTTAGGATATCTTGGCGATTCTGATGTAAAAGAATGGGAGAAATCAATAGCAAAAGTGCAGTCGAAATTTAAAAATCCTAAATATATTATTACGGGACATGATGATTATAAAGATCTAAATTCTTTAAAACATACACTGAAATTGGTTAAGGAATATAATACTGCAAAAACTTCAGATAAAAAATAATCTTTCAAATCTTATACTATCATTTCCATGTTTTTTGTTGAAGTCGTTTTACCACTTTCTCTAGCCAAAACTTTTACTTATCGTATTTCTGAGGCTGAATTTCATTTCATTAAAAAAGGAATGCGCGTTGCGGTACCTTTTGGAAAAAGTAAAATATACACGGCATTGGTGATTGATATGCATCAAAATGAACCGAGTTTATATGATGCTAAAGAAATTCATCAAATACTGGACGAAAAACCTATTGCAACCGAAACTCAGATTAAACACTGGCTTTGGGTCGCAAATTATTATATGTGCGGAATTGGCGATGTATATCGTGGCGCTTTCCCAAGTGGATTATTATTGGAAAGTGAAACGGTTATTTCGCATAAAGTTGATGTTGTTGTAAATGAAAATGAACTTTCTGATGAGGAATTTTTGGTTTACGAAGCTCTACAACATCAAAGCTCTCTTAAGGTTCAGGAGATTATTTCGATATTAAATAAGAAAAATATTCTTCCGACGCTTCAAAAAATGATTGCTAAAGATATCATTGTTTTAGAAGAAGAAATTAAAGAAGGTTATAAACCTAAGTTGGTTCGGTATGTGAAATTGCATGCAAAATACGAATCCGATAATGGTCTTGGAGAATTGCTGGAAGTACTGAAAAGTGCTAATAAACAAAAAGAAATTGTTTTAGCATATTTTCAAATTATGGCTTCTGAAAAGAAACCTATTACGGTAAAAAAACTTGTTGAGGTTTCAAATGCAACTGCGACGACTGTAAAAGCTCTGATTGACAAAGAAATTTTTGAAGAATATCTTTTGCAACAAGATCGTGTTTCTTTTACAGGTGAAGCTTCGGATAAACAATTACTTTTAAGTGAAGCTCAGGAAAATGCTTTTACAGCAATTAAAAATAGTCTTTTAGAAAAAGAAGTTTGTTTGCTTCATGGCGTTACGTCAAGCGGAAAAACAGAAATTTATATCAAGTTAATTGAGGAATATTTAGCAACCGGAAAACAGGTTTTGTATTTGTTGCCAGAAATTGCTTTAACGACACAATTGGTTTCGCGTTTGCGACTTCATTTTGGAGATAAAGTTGCGGTTTTTCATTCTAAATATAGTAATAATGAAAGAGTAGAGGTTTGGAAACAAACGCTCGAAAATTCAGAAAAAGCTCAGATTGTAATAGGAGCGAGGTCGGCTTTGTTTTTGCCATTCAATAATTTAGGATTGTTGATTGTTGACGAAGAACACGAACAGACTTTTAAGCAAACAGATCCTGCGCCACGTTATCATGCGCGTGATGCGGCTATTGTTTTGGCTAATTTTCATAATGCAAAAGTCCTTTTGGGATCTGCAACGCCAAGTATTGAAACTTATTTTAATACACAAACAGATAAATACGGTTTGGTGACGCTTACTGAGCGTTATAATAATGTTCGAATGCCGGATATTGTTTTGGTTGATTTGAAAGACAAACATTTCAGAAAACGAATGACCGGACATTTTAGTGATGTTTTAATAGAAGAAATTACAGAAGCTTTGTCTTTGGGTGAACAAGTGATTTTGTTTCAAAACAGACGTGGATATTCACTAATAATAGAATGTATGACTTGTGGTCACGTTCCGCATTGTCAGCAATGTGATGTGAGTTTGACTTTTCATAAACATAAAAATCAATTGCGTTGCCATTATTGTGGTTATTCGATTGCAAAACCTACGCATTGTCATAGTTGTTCGAGTATTGATTTGACTACAAAAGGTTTTGGTACAGAACAAATCGAGCAGGAATTAATGTCTCTTTTTCCGAAAGCTAAAACCGGAAGAATGGATCAGGATACAACTCGTGGAAAATATGGTTTTGAGAAGATTATTGATTCTTTTAAAAACCGTGAAATTGATATTTTGGTCGGAACGCAAATGCTTGCCAAAGGTTTGGATTTTGATAATGTAAGCTTAGTTGGAATCATGAATGCCGATAATATGCTGCATCATCCGGATTTTAGGGCTTTTGAGCGTAGTTTTCAGATGATGACACAAGTTGCCGGAAGAGCTGGAAGGTCAGAAAAACAAGGGAAAGTTGTAATTCAGACTTATAATCCAAATCATAATACAATTCAGCAAGTTACGATGCATAATTATATAGGTATGTATAAGGAGCAATTGTATGACCGTCAAATCTATAGATATCCGCCTTATTTCAGAATCATAAAACTGACTTTGAAACACAGAGAATTTGAAAAACTTAAAGAAGGTTCAATGTGGTTGTACCAGGTTTTGAGTCAGAATTTAGGGATTCCGGTTTTAGGACCTGAAGAACCTGCAATTAGCAGAATCAGAAATGAATACATCAGAACCATTCTGATTAAGATTCCGCAGAATATGCCGTTAGCAGGTACAAAAAAAACTATTCAGAAAATGTTGAATAGTTTTGAGGCTGTTGCTCAATACAGAGCTATAAAGGTAATTGCGAATGTCGATTTTTATTAAATCATGACGATGTTGACAATGCTTTTACTAAATCTTCTTTTTTGTTTCGGCTAAGCGGAATTTTGGTAATACCAATTTCAGCAAATTTACTGTTAAAGCGTTCTACTTTATCAATATTGATAATGTAGGACTTGTGTACGCGTATAAATTTGTCTTTTGAAAGATCGTTTTCAAAAGATTTCATTGTAGAAAGTACCAGATTGCTGTCGTCTTCTGTAACCACTCTTACATAATCTCCAAAAGCTTCAATCCATTTGATTTTTGCTGTGAAAATTTTAAGTTTTTTAAGGTTACTTTTGATGAAAATATGTTCGCCTTCTTCTTCTTTTACCTCTTTTTTAAGTAAATGCATGTCTATTGCTCTTTTTACAGAAGCATTAAAACGATCTACGGCAATAGGTTTTTGCAGATAATCGGTAGCATCATAATCAAAAGCTTTTAAAGCATACTCGGCTTTAGAAGTGATAAATATAATTTGAGGTTTTGATTTTAATCCGTCAAGGAAGTCAAAACCGTTAATAACAGGCATTTCAATATCAAGAAATATTAAATCGATATTATTTAGAGAGATACAACTTTTTGCTTCTATTGCATTAGAAAAGTCCCCGATTAAGTGCAAACCTGGGTGATTATTAACTAATTTTGCAATAATTGTCCTCTGTATAGAACTATCATCTACAACAACACAGTTTAGTTTCATAACATTTAAATTTAGAATAAATTCAGGATAGCAGTAGTAAATGTATTATTTTTTTGTAAAAAAAACTAGAGTGAGCGTGTATTTTTTGCATTACGACGAATAAAAGTAAAAAAGTGTTGTATATTTAAATTTAATGGTTACTTTTGCACCCAATTTTAACAAATAAATATTGTATTTATGAATCATTATGAAACTGTTTTCATTTTAAATCCCGTTTTATCTGAGGTTCAGGTGAAGGAAACAGTAACGAAATTTGAAGAATTTCTTACTAGTAGAGGAGCTGAAATGGTATCGAAAGAGGATTGGGGTCTGAAAAAAATGGCTTACGAAATCCAAAACAAAAAAAGTGGTTTTTACCATTTATTCGAATTCAAAGTAGCAGGAGAAGTTCTTATTGCTTTTGAAACTGAATTTAGACGTGACGAAAGAGTTATGCGTTTCTTAACTGTAAGTTTAGATAAACATGCTATTTCATGGGCGGAGAGAAGAAGAGCTAAATTAAAATCTACTAAAGCGTAATTATTATGTCTACAATTGAGCAATCTGCAAAAGGAAAAAAAGACGGAGATATCAGATATTTAACGCCTTTAAACATTGAAACTAACAAAACTAAAAAGTACTGTCGTTTCAAAAAATCAGGAATCAAATATATCGATTATAAAGATGCTGATTTCTTATTGAAATTCGTTAATGAGCAAGGAAAAATTCTTCCTCGTCGTTTAACTGGAACTTCATTAAAATACCAAAGAAAAGTTTCTGTAGCTGTAAAAAGAGCTCGTCACTTAGCTTTAATGCCATACGTGGCCGATTTATTAAAATAATTAAAAACTCTAGTCGCTGGTTTCTGTTAAATCAGAACCTAACTTCTAAAATATAAGGACAACAACATGGAACTTATTTTAAAACAAGACGTACAAAACTTAGGATTTAAAGATGATGTAGTATCTGTAAAACCTGGTTACGGTCGTAACTTTTTAATTCCTCAAGGTTTTGCTGCTTTAGCAACTCCTTCTGCTAAAAAAGTTTTAGCTGAAAACCTAAAACAAAGAGCACATAAAGAAGCTAAAGTTGTTGCTGATGCTAAAGCATTAGCTGAAACACTTAAAGCTCTTGAAATTAAACTTACTGCAAAAGCTGGTGGAGAGAAACTTTTTGGTTCTATCACAAACATCGACATTGCTGAAGCTTTAGAGAAATCAGGTAACGCTATTGATAGAAAATTCATCACTAGTGGTATCGTAAAACGTACAGGAAAATATTCTGCTAGCATCCGTTTACACAGAGATGTTATCGTTGACTTACCATACGAGATTATCGCTGAAAAATAACATTTTGTTAACTTCTTGTTAATAAAATATAAAAACCACTCTTAGGAGTGGTTTTTTTTTGTCTAATTTTGAGTTTACCAACTAATTCAAAATCAGCAAAATGAGAAAAAACCTTGCATTATTATTGTGTTTGTTTGCATTAACGGTCGTTACAGGGCAAACAACGACTTCGAGTATTAAGGGTATTGTAAAGAGTTCATCAAATGAGCTTTTACCGGGCGCTTCTATTTTGGCAGTTCATACCCCAACAGGAACTAAATATTCAGCTGTTTCCAATGAAGATGGAAGATTCAGTATTTTGAATATGAGAATTGGAGGTCCGTATAAAATTACGGTGACTTTTGTAGGGTTTCAGAACCAGGAATATACTGATATCAATCTTGATTTAGGAAAGCCTTTTAATCTTGCGGTTCAGTTAGAAGATGCAAGTCAGACTTTAGAAGAAGTGAAAATTGTTTCTAAAGACAAGGTTTTTAAAAGTGGAAAGACTGGAGCCGAAACTACAATTGGAAGACGAGAATTAACGGCATTGCCAACTATTTCGAGATCGGCTGAGGATTTTACCCGTTTAGAACCAACTGCGAGTGGAGGTTCTTTTGGAGGAAGAAATGATCAGTATAATAATTATTCTTTGAATGGAGCGGTTTTTAATAATCCTTTTGGATTAGACGCTGCAACTCCGGGCGGACAAACTGGCGCTCAACCAATATCATTAGATGCAATCGAGCAAATTCAGGTTGCAACTGCGCCTTACGATGTTACCTTGTCTGGTTTTACTGGAGCTTCTGTAAATGCGGTTACAAAATCAGGAACAAATGAGTTTCATGGTACTGCTTATGTATTTTACAGAGATCAGGATTTGACTGGAAATAAAATTAAAGGAGAAAAGATATTTGTACCAACATTAGAACAAACTCAGGCAGGTTTTAGTTTGGGTGCACCAATTATTAAAGATAAATTATTCATTTTTGGAAATTTTGAAATCGACAGAAGAAGTGATTTAGGATCTAATTTCGTAGCTAATAATAATGATGGTGTTACGGGAATTAATGAATCCAGAGTTATGGAATCTGATTTGATTGCGGTTTCGAATGCTTTGAAGGGGTTAGGATATGACACTGGAGCTTATCAGGGTTTTATTCATGAATCGAACTCAAATAAAGGTATTATTAAAGTCGATTGGAATATTAATGATAATCATAAATTGGCGGTTATTTATAATTTTCTTGATGCTTCAAAGGATAAGACTGCGCATCCAACGGCGCTTGGTTTTAGAGGACCAAATGCTTCGATTTTGCAATTTCAAAATTCTGGATATCAAATCAATAATAATTTAAGTTCATTTTTAGCGGAGTTAAATTCAAAATTCAGCGAAAGCGTTTCGAATAAGTTACAAGCTGGATATTCTCATTTTAATGATTATAGAGTTCCGTTTTCGGTTCCTGCGCCAGTAATTACCATTCAGGATGGAGGAGGTTCTAATTATATTATTGCCGGACATGAACCATTTTCGATCAATAATACATTAGATCAAAAGGTGATCCAAATTACAGATAATCTTACTTATACGGTTGGAAAACATGCTTTTACTTTTGGAACTTCTTTTGAGAAATTTGGATTTAAAAACTCATTTAATTTAGCAGGTTATGATAAATTCAGAGGAGCTACAGATCCGGTTCCTTATTATGGTACTTTTAGACCGTATGCAAGTGTGACAGATTTTTTAGCAGATGCGGCTTTACCATTAGCGTCTAGTTCTTTGAGGCAAAATTTTCAACATGCGCAAGATGTTTTTAATACTAAAAGTCAGTTTGAAGTTGGGACTGATGGAGGATGGAAACTGGCAGAATTAAATGTGGGACAATTGGCATTTTATACACAAGATGATTTTAGTGTCAGTGATAATTTCAAATTATCTGTTGGTTTAAGAATTGACAAACCATTATATTTTAATACCGCCGATTTGATTCAGAAGTATATTGATACTGATAATGGAGGCGCGGGTAGAAATAATGATATTGATTATTATGATCCGCAAACGGGTCAGGCTGTTAAATTGATTTCTACAGATTTGCCAAGTGACAGGATTTTGTGGTCGCCTAGAATTGGTTTCAACTGGGATGTAAAAGGTGATGCGACTTCTCAGCTTCGTGGAGGAACAGGAATCTTTACCGGAAGAATTCCTTTTGTTTGGTTAGGAAATCAGGTAAGTGGTGCGGATGACAGCTTTTTGCAAATTATGGATCCGGATTATAAATGGCCACAAGTTTGGAGATCTAGTTTAGGTTTTGATCACAGATTTAAAAGCAATTATATTGTGACGCTTGATTTGTCTTATAATAAAGATATTAATGCGGTACAGGTTCAAAACTGGGGATTAAAACCTCCAACAGGAACTTTGGCTGGTGTTGATAACAGAGCGATTTATGTTGCGGCAGATCATGGCGCAAATAATGCTTATGTAATGACGAATTCGAATAAAGGAAGTGCTTTTAATGCAACGGTTAAAGTGCAGAAGAATTTTGAAAATGGTTTGTATGCAAGTATTGCTTATAATTATTTAAAATCAAAAGATGTAAACTCGATTGAAGCTGAAATTACTGGTGATGCTTTTGCTTTCAATCCAGCTTTAGGAAATGTGAATAATGCTGTTCTTTCGAATTCTAAATATGGAGATAATCATCGTTTTATTGGTGTAGGTTCTAAAAAATGGAAATACGGAAGAGATAAGTGGGCGACAACTGTTTCGGCTTTCTTTGAATATGCTCAAGGCGGACGTTTTAATTATACTTATGGCGGTGATATTAATGGTGATGGTTCTGCTGTAAACGATTTGATTTATATTCCGACAACTGCCGAAATTGCTTTAATGAATTTTAGTGCGCCAGGACAAGGCGAGGCATTTGATAAATTTATTTCGCAAGATGATTATATGAAGAACAGAAGAGGGCAATATGCGGATCGTTACGGTGCTATATCGCCTTGGAGAGGAAGATGCGATCTTAAGCTTATGCAAGATTATAATTTTAGAGTTTCATCGGCGTCAGAGAAAAAAAATACGATTCAGTTTAGTATCGATGTCTTGAATTTTGGAAATTTATTAAATTCAGATTGGGGAGTTGTTCAGGTGCCAACGAGTGTTCAGCCAATTGGTGTGACGGTTGTTGGAAATACTCCGACTTATACGTTTAATAATACGCAAACTAAAACTTTTAGTTATGATGCGAGTTTAACATCAAGATGGCAAGCTCAATTTGGTATCAGATACATTTTTTAGTAAAGCAAAAAAAGTTATAAATTTGCCCTCGCATTTGCGAGGGCTTTTTTTTGGATAATAAAATTTTATCTAAGCTTTTTTAAGAGTGTTTAAACGTAAAAATAAACAATGAAATACGCAAGATTAACAAAAGAGCAATTTGATGAATTGCACGCAGAATTCGCTAGCTTTTTAGCTACTCAGGCAATTGATAAAGCAGAGTGGGATTCTCTTAAATTAAATAAACCGGAAGTTGCGGAACAGGAGTTAGATGTTTTTTCAGATTTAATTTGGGAAGGTGTTTTGTCAAGAGCTGAATTTTTAGAGCATTTTTCTAAAAATCATATCTTTTTGTTTCAATGTTTTGAGGAGCATGTTCAGTCAATAGTGTTGAAATCATTGGTTCCTGAAACAGATTTTCTGACGAAAGATGGTTTGCAATGGCTGAGTGATAATATGTTTACTGAAAACATCGAAATGAAGGTTGGGAAAAAAGTATTTACAGAAGATAGAAATGCATCTATTTTTGAATTGATTCAGCAAGGAGCATTTTTAAGTGATGGACAATTATTTACTCAAATTAATACTATTATTGAGTCTTAATTTTAGTTAAAAGATTTTTAAAAAGGTAAATGATTGATATTAAATTGTTTACCTTTTTTTTATGTTTTTAACTTTTGTTTAGACTTTTGTATTTTTTTTACCCCGTATTTATACCTGTTTTTTTTGAATTGTTTAAGAAATTCACATTTGTATATAAAAATGTAAGTTTTACTTTTCAATTAAGCTTTCTTGCTTCAATTTCAATCGATTACGAGTTTTAAAAAGTAAGTTTTTTTTTACTTTGTTGGAATATTATGAAATATTATGATTTTTTCTGAGATAATGCTAATGGTCATTATTGCCTTAAAACTGTTGGTTTATCTGATATTTTGATGTTTTTGTCGAATAGGCATTTTTGTTAAAATTTAAAATATAGGAATTTTACGCTTGTTTTGTAAGATTGTTTTTTTTAATTTTAGGATAAGAAAGTTAAACAAAATGTTTTTTTGTACTTTTTCAAAAACAACAAAAGCGAAGTTATTTGATTACTTTTTATAGACTAATACAAATTGCAGTTTAATTGTTTTTGCCGAGAAATTTAAAGTTGAAAATTTTACTAATAATTTAATTAGTTTGCTTATGGAATTGACAATTACTTTCTTCATCAAGTTTGCATTAGGTATCCATATTATTTTAGCTTTATTTTTTATTCTTTGGAATAAGATTAAGTTTATTCCCAAACTTGATTTTACTTCTATAGTAAGTTATTTTCAAAAACCTTTTCATTTTAAGATTTTTTCATTTCCTAAACCCAGTGTGTGTTCCAGTTAATGAATAGTATTATTGTGTTTAAATTTTTTAAACTATAAAATACTTCAATTGAAAAATAATGTATTCAATTTTTAGAATTTATTCTAAATAGACAAAGTTTATAGACAGAGTAATCAACTTTCTATAAATATTGAATCATACTATATATTTTAATAGAATCTCCCTCAGTTCTATCTAAACGTAAATTTTCTTTTATGAAAATTAAACCTGCAACAAATCACTCCTCTTGGAAGCCTGATTCAGATCAGTATTCCTCAAAAGTTTCGAGTTATTATCTGTTTATTATAAATAGAAATAGCTCCTTAGTATACTTCGGTATACTCAATACAACATGATTTTTTATTACGGAATTTAATTTATTACCCTACTTGTCAGGGTTTTAAGTTGTGGTTTAACTAATTTGAGTTTTAACGTTTTTTTGAATTGCCTAAGCATACGTGCTTATCGCAAGAGGTATTTTATTGTCCATTTTCTAATCTTCCAAATTATGAAAAAAAAATTTACTTTCTATGATCTCATCGTAAAGAAGAGATTATTTGGTTTGTTGTTTTTATTGCTTTTTTGCAATAAAAACTTCGCACAAACTTTTTGTAGACCAGATTCTCAGACGAATAGTACTGGCGGTCTTTTATGTGTAGGAATGAGTGTAACGAATCCGGATAATGCATGGGATTCGAGCATGACAACTTATTCGACGATCTCAAACGTGCTCGGTTTGGCATGTTTTGCTCAGGAAACATTACATTTTAGTCAGACTGCAAAAGCAGGTGACCAAATAGTAATATATTTTGGTGAAGGCAACGGATTGTTGGATGTTGATGTGTTAGCAAATGCAACAATTCAGGCCAAAAACGGTGCGGCTCTTGTGGGTGGTCAGGTTACTATGAACAATCCACTGTTAAATCTGCAATTATTATCAGCTACAAATTCGGCGGTAATAAAATATACATTACCGGCAGATGCAGATCGTATTCAAATTCAATCTGGTGGGCTTTTATCTGCATTAGTAAATTTAAGGATTTATGATGTGCGACTTCAATTTGCAAAACCAACTATTACGGGAGGTGAGACACAATCTGTATGTTATGGTCAATCTGTATTACTTACAGCAACTCCTGCTGCAGGAACAACTGTTGCGTGGTATGATTCTCCAACATCAACTACGGCACTTTCGACTATAGGTACATTTACTACTCCAAACTTAACAGCGACAACTACTTATTATGTAAGTACTTCGAGAGCGTCGGGTTGTGAAAGTAGTGAACGTTTACCTGTTACTATAAATGTTATTAATCCTATACTACCAACGATTAGTACTACCGGAACGACGATTTGTTCTTCGGGGGCAACCCAGGCAACTACACTATCAGTTATAAGTCCGGTGCCGGGAACAATATATTCCTGGTTTAGTGCATCAACTGGAGGTGTAGCATTGGCAACAGGAACTTCTTATACTCCAACTGTACCAACTGGCGCTACTAATTTTTATGTAGAAGCATCGATTGGTACTTGTAAATCTGCACGTACTCAGGTTACTGTGAATTCAACTCCGGTTCCGGCGCTTGCAACGGTATTGACACAAAGTGTAACGATATTATCCGGACAAAATGCAACTTTGAGCGCTTCTACAGCTGAAGCTAATGTTGCTCTGGATTGGTACGATGTACCTACGGGAGGAATAAAATTATTAGGAGATTCTAATACTTTTACAACTCCAATTTTAACTGCTACTAAAATATATTATGTTGAATCACGCAGTACTATTGGCGCTTGTGTTAGCGTTACGAGAGTACCTGTGACGGTGACAGTTTTACCGGTTGCGTTAGGAGGTTGTTTGGAAGCTAATAGTCAGCAGACAACTCAAAACGGACTTTGTTTGCTTTGTGTTTCTTCAAATCAAAACAATTCTGTAGATGGAAATAGCGCTACGGCTGCAAGACTTACTCTTCCGATTGGTTTGCTAAACGGATGGATTCAACAAACATTACAATTTAATAATCCTGGTAAAGCGGGAGATATCGTAGATGTTGAATTGGCATTGCCAGGCGGTATTGCCGATCTTTCATTATTAGGAGCTGTTAGTTTAGCAACTTATAATGGAGCAACTTATAATAATGACAGAGTTTCTACTAATAATAATGCTTTAGTGACTTTGCAATTAATATCAGGAAATCGCTTTAGAGCTAGTGTTGTTGCGGGTGCAAATTTTGATCGTGTCGAAATAAGATTGGGTGGTTTGGTAAGTGCTTTGACAAATTTAGATATTTATCAGGCAACTTACAGATATAAAGCGCCAGCTATAACTGGTAACGCTACACCAATTTGCGGCACACAGACTGCAAATTTAACGGCTTCAACAGCTTTGGGAGAAACTATAAAATGGTATGATGCTTTAACCGGAGGAAATCTTTTGGTTAGTACTGCAGCTTATACAACTCCGGCATTAACTGCAAATACAACTTATTATGTAGAGCTTACGCGTAATGGTTGTGTGAATAGTGAAAGAAATCCTGTTCTGGTTACAGTAAATAATCCTATAGCTCCCGGAACAGTTACTGCTTCTCCTTTGAATTTATGTAGTGGAGAATCAACAACAATAACGATTCAATCTCCGGTTGTGGGCACTACTTATAATTGGTATGATGCAGCTGCGGGTGGAAACTTGGTGTTTACGGGAACTGCTTTTGCAACGCCGGCTTTAACAGCTACAACAACTTATCATGTTGAAGCTGTAATTGGAAGTTGTATAAGTCCAACGCGTACACCAGCTATTGTAAATGTAAATCCAAGACCTTCGGTGCCTGTTCCTGCGAATTCAAGTGTTGTTATTCAGTCAGGTCAGAGTGCGATGTTGTCTGTTACGCCTACTGCGGGTGTTACCTATATGTGGTATAGTGCTCCAACAGGAGGAACGCTTTTACAAGGTTCAGGAAGTAATAATTATACTACTCCGGTTTTGACTGCTAATACAACATTTTATGTTGAAGCGGTAAGTACTTTAGGAGATTGTAAAAGTACTTCAAGAGCTGCGATTAATGTATTGATAACGAATGGAGTTAGTACTTGTTTACAACCAAGTACACAAGCAATAACTGTTGACCCTGGTTTATTATGTGTTTTATGTAATGGAATTAACGGACCTAATTCTGTTGATGGAAACCCAAATAATTTTGCTTCTTTGACGATAACTGCGGGAGTACTTAATTCATACATTCAACAAGAACTAAATTTTGTGACACCTGGTCAAGCGGGAGATATTATTGATGTCGAATTAGAATTACCCGGAGGTCTTGCTGATCTGTCATTGTTAGGATCTGTAAGTATAGGAACTTCTAATGGTGGGGTCGAAAATCTTCTTAGACTGCCAGTAAACAATAGTCTATTGAATTTGCAGGTTTTATCAGGAAACAGATTCAAAGTTAGTTTCCCTACAAATGCTGCATTTGATAGAGTCGACATTAGATTAGGAGCTTTAGTTGGCTTATTAACTACTTTAAATGTTTATGGAGCTTCTTATAGATTTCCAAATGCTACAATAACCGGGGCAACAGCGCCAATTTGTGCAGGACAAACTGCAACATTAGCAGCTTCGTCTACAGGAAATGAAGTATTTACATGGTACGATGCTCCTACAGGTGGAAATATTGTGGCTGTTAGTCCAACTCTTCCATTAACGACTACTACAACTTATTATTTAGAAGGAACGCGTAACGGCGGAACTTGTATTAATAGTGTTCGTCAGCCTGTTACGGTAAATGTTTTACCTATTCCAACTGATGCAGATATTATAATTACAACTCCTTTGACTGCTTCTTGTGCGGGAGGTGTTGTATTGGCTCCAACATCAGCTTTAGCTGGAGCTAAATTTAAATACTATACTGATCAAAATAAAACAACAGAGATTACTACGGGAACTGTAGCGGGTGTAACTTATGTAAAAGATGGTACAACTGATGCTCTAACAATTAGCGGACTTATTGCTGCTAATGCTCCTTATACTTATTATGTTTCTGTTCTTAACGGAGGAACTTGTGAGAACGTAAACGGAACATTAAAAGCGGTTGTTGTAAACTATCCTACAGGTTCTGCTTTAACAGTTCAAACTCCTTTTGTTCGTTGTGCGAAAGTAAATCTAAAAGATGCGATCACAAATTTTGATACATCAGGAAATACAACTTATACTTTCTTTGATCCTTCAAATAATCCAATAACAGATCTAGCTGCGTCGAATATTACGCTTAGCGGAACTTATTCAATTCAGGCTCAAACGGTAGGTTCTGCTTGTCCATCTGTGAAGTTACCGGTTGTAGTGACAGTAAATCCGTTGCCAACATTAACTGGGGTAACAAGTTCTATTGTAATTACAAAAGGATCTTCATTAGCATTGGCTGCAACATCAAACGGAACAATTACCTGGTATGATCCTCAAGGTAATGTTTTACCTTCGAACAATACAGGAATTCTTAATACTGTAGGTGTTTATACTTATACAGTAATTGCAACTAGCGCTGCATCTTGTACAACTAGCCAGACAGTAACTGTTAGTGTTATTGATCCGGTAGATTGTGATCCTTTATTCGAAAGAGTATATGCTACGACAGAATTATCAGGATCTATTCTAACTGGTGGTGTAACAAGCGGACCTCAGGCGGTTGATGGCGATCCAAGTACATTCTCGACTATAACTACTGGTTTAGGACTTTTAGGTATTGGAACTACTTGGCAAAATTTACAATGGCCAACAACTATTGCTAAAGGAACTCCTGTAACAGTAAAATTAGGCTTAGCCAATAGTGCAGTTGCAGTTGGACAAAGCATTTCTGTAGTAGGAACAAAACGTGATGGTTCTAATAATCCTATTGATATTGGACCTTTACAATCAGCATCAGGTTCATTATTAAACTTATTGCCAGGTCAAAATTCATTCGAATATACATTTGTTCCTTCTAATACTTCTGGACCTCAGGATTATGATGGTATTAGAGTTCAATTGGGATCTGTGCTTAGTCTTGCCCAAAATATCAATGTTTATGATGCTCACTATAGTAAACAAGTAACTCAAATTGCTTGTGGAAAAGGTGATATAGAAGATATTTTCTTTGGAGTAAGAGATTTAGGAATTGGAGCATTAACATCGACTGTTGGTGTTTCTAACGCCTGGAACGTTGCCGATGGTGATGTTGCTACTTATGCCACAATGTTTAGTGGAGCAGGAGTACTTGCTGCCGCTGAACTTACTACTAAATTCAGAACACCATCTATGGTTGGTGATAGTTTAAGAATTACAATTTCTAAACCGGGAACAATTTTAAATCTTAATTTGCTTACTGGATTCACGATTCAGCTTTATTCAGGAAATATTGCGGTTGGTGCGCCAATACAAAACACAAGCAGTTTATTGACTTTAAAATTACTTTCGGGAGATACAATGGCGATGACAATCGTTGCGCCTCAAACTCAGCCATATGATAAAGTTACTATTACATTTGGAGGAGTTGCCAGTGTTTTAGATCAGCTTAGAGTTCATACGATCGATCGTGTAACCAATACCGAAGTCATAGGAGGTGATCCTGATAATAAAATCACAGTCTGTCCCGGAGCTGATATAACGCTCACGGTTCCACCAAAAGCTTGTGCGAACTACGTTTGGTATGATTCTCCAACAGGAGGAAACTCTGTAGCTACGGGTCAAACGTTTACACTTCCTGCAAATTTAGCTGCAGGTACATATAAATATTATGTTCAGCCAATTCGTTACGGTTGTCCAGCCTTAGAAAGAGGTGAAGTTACTGTAGTAGTGAGAGCAACAACTCCAGCTGCTAAAATAGCAAATGTGACAATAAACGGAGGAAATGGTACTATAATTTGTGCTGAAGATGGAAAAGTAACATTAGATGCGGTTTTAGCTGCCACACCAACAGTTACTAATCCGGTATATCACTGGTACAAATTTAACGGAACAACAAGTGTGGCCGTTGCGGGAGAAACTACTTCTAAATTAGTATTGACAGGATTAGTTCCTGGAACTTATACTTATTATGTAGGACTTAGTTCAGATGAATTTTGTGAAACTGCTGTAGCAGATAGAAAATTAGTAACATTCACAATTTTACCAACTTCTCTTGTAACTGATATTGTGGTAGACAATATTACAATTTGTCACGATACAGATGCTGTATTGACACCAACAACTACTTTGACAAGTCCTGTATTCTCATGGTTTTTAGATGCCAATAAAACACAGCCTATCACAAATGGAGTAATTGGCGGAGTAACATACACTATTAGCGGTACCGGAGTTTTAACAGCTTCAGGTTTAACAACTGCTATGAGTCCTATTACTTATTATGTAGCTGTTTCAAGTAGTACTACATGTCCTAACAAAAACGGAGAGCTTAAAACAGCAACCGTAATTGTTAACGATCCTGCTACACCAACAACTAATGATACAACTCAGGATTTCTGTTTAATAAACAATCCAACAGTTGCAAGTCTTCAGGTTAATGAAGCAGATGTGGTTTGGTATACTGCATCATCAGGAGGAACAGCATTGGCAACAACAACTGCCTTAGTAACTGGTCCTTATTATGGAGCGATTAAAAATCCAGCGACTGGTTGCGAAAGTTCAGCTAGATTATTAGTAACTGTAACAGTGACAGATCCAGGAACACCAATAATTACTAAAACAACTCAGGATTTCTGTTTAGTAAATAATCCAACATTTGCGACAATCGACGTAAGTCCGGCGACAAATATTATTTGGTTTAGTGCATCAACAGGCGGAACAGCAATTGCTCCAACTACAGCATTGACAACAGGAACATATTATGCGTCGATCAAAAATCCAACCACTACTTGTGAAAGTAAAGTTAGATTAGCAATCACAATTAATGTAACCGATCCTGGAACGCCAATAATTACAAAAACAACACAGGATTTCTGTTTAATAAATAATCCAACATTTGCGACAATCGACGTAAGTCCGGCGACAAATATTATTTGGTTTAGTGCAGCAACAGGTGGAACAGCGATTGCTCCAACTACAGCATTGACAACAGGAACTTATTACGCAGCGATTAAAAATCCAACAACTACTTGCGAAAGTAAAGTTAGATTAGCGATCACAATTAATGTAACGGATCCTGGCACACCAGTAATTACAAAAACAACTCAAGCTTTCTGTTTGATCAACAATCCAACTTTTGCAACTATAGATGTGAGTCCAGCAGTTGCAGCAAATATTGTTTGGTATGCTGCACCAACAGGCGGAACAGCGATTCCATCTACAACAGCATTGACAACAGGAACTTATTACGCATCAATCAAAAATCCAACAACAACTTGTGAAAGTAAAGTTAGATTAGCGATCACAATTAGCGTAACCGATCCAGGAACACCAATAATTACTAAAACAACTCAGGATTTCTGTTTAGTAAATGCACCAACATTTGCGACTATAGATGTAACTCCAGCAGTTGCAGCAAATATTATTTGGTTCAATGCAGCAACAGGCGGAACAGCAATTCCATCTACAACAGCATTGACAACAGGAACATATTATGCGTCGATCAAAAATCCAACAACAACTTGTGAGAGTAAAGTTAGATTGGCAATCACAATTAATATAACTGATCCTGGAACACCAGTAATTACCAAAACAACTCAGGATTTCTGTTTGATCAACAATCCAACATTTGCTACGATCGACGTAAGTCCGGCGACAAATATTATTTGGTTCAATGCAGCAACAGGCGGAACAGCGATTCCATCTATAACAGCATTGACAACAGGAACTTACTACGCAGCGATTAAAAATCCAACAACTACTTGTGAGAGTAAAGTTAGATTGGCAATCACAATTAATGTGACTGATCCTGGAACGCCAGTAATCACAAAAACCACTCAGAATTTCTGTTTGATCAACAATCCAACATTTGCGACAATCGACGTAAGTCCAGCAGTTGCAGCAAATATTGTTTGGTATGCTGCATCAACAGGCGGAACAGCGATTCCACCTACAACAGCATTGACAACAGGAACTTATTACGCATCGATTAAAAATCCGACAACTACTTGTGAGAGTAAAGTTAGATTAGCGATTAATATCAGCGTAACTGATCCAGGAACACCAGTAATTACAAAAACAACTCAAGCTTTCTGTTCGATCAACAATCCAACATTTGCAAGTATAGATGTAACTCCAGCAGTTGCAGCAAATATTGTTTGGTATGCTGCAGCAACAGGCGGAACAGCGATTCCATCTACAACAGCATTGACAACAGGAACTTATTACGCATCGATCAAAAATCCAACAACAACTTGTGAAAGTAAAGTTAGATTGGCAATCACAATTAGCGTGACTGATCCTGGAACACCAGTAATTACAAAAACAACACAGGATTTCTGTTTGATAAACAATCCAACATTTGCAACTATAGATGTAAGTCCAGCAGTTGCGGCAAATATTGTTTGGTACAGTGCAGCAACAGGTGGAACAGCGATTGCTCCAACTACAGCATTGACAACAGGAACGTATTACGCAGCGATTAAAAATCCAACAACAACTTGTGAAAGTAAAGTTAGATTGGCAATCACAATTAATGTAACTGATCCTGGAACACCAGTAATTACTAAAACAACACAGAATTTCTGTTTGATCAACAATCCAACATTTGCTACTATCGACGTAAGTCCAGCAGTTGCAGCAAATATTGTTTGGTACAGTGCAGCGACAGGAGGAACAGCAATTGCTCCAACTACAGCATTGACAACAGGAACTTATTACGCATCAATCAAAAATCCAACAACGACTTGTGAAAGTAAAGTTAGATTGGCGATTAATATTAGCGTAACTGATCCTGGAACACCAATAATTACTAAAACAACACAGAATTTCTGTTTGATCAATAATCCAACATTTGCGACAATCGACGTAAGTCCAGCAGTTGCAGCAAATATTGTTTGGTATGCTGCAGCAACAGGCGGAACAGCGATTCCGTCTACAACAGCATTGACAACAGGAACCTATTACGCATCGATCAAAAATCCAACAACAACTTGTGAAAGTAAAGTTAGATTAGCAATCACAATTAGCGTAACAGATCCTGGAACACCAGTAATTACCAAAACAACACAGGATTTCTGTTTGATCAACAATCCAACATTTGCAACAATCGACGTAAGTCCAGCAGTTGCGGCAAATATTGTTTGGTACAGTGCAGCAACAGGCGGAACAGCAATTGCTCCAACTACAGCATTGACAACAGGAACTTATTATGCATCGCTTAAAAATCCAACAACAACTTGTGAAAGCAAAGTTAGATTAGCGATCACAATTAATGTGACTGATCCTGGAACACCAACTACAACAGATACAACACAAGATTTCTGTTTGGTAAATGCTCCAACTGTAGCTAATATTCAAGTTAATACACCAACAACAGGAAGTATTGTTTGGTACAGCGCAGTAACGGGCGGAACAGCAATTGCTCCAACCACAGCATTGACAACAGGAACTTATTATGCATCGATCAAAAATCCAACAACTACTTGTGAGAGTAAAGTTAGATTGGCGATTGCAATTAGCGTAACTGATCCTGGAACACCAGTAATTACCAAAACAACACAGGATTTCTGTTTAATAAACAATCCAACATTTGCAACTATAGATGTAACTCCAGCAGTTGCAGCAAATATTGTTTGGTATGCTGCAGCAACAGGCGGAACAGCAATTGCTCCAACTACAGCATTGACAACAGGAACTTATTACGCATCGATCAAAAATCCAACAACAACTTGTGAAAGTAAAGTTAGATTGGCAATCACAATTAGCGTAACCGATCCTGGAACACCAGTAATTACCAAAACAACTCAGAATTTCTGTTTGATCAACAATCCAACATTTGCGACAATCGACGTAAGTCCAGCGACAAATATTGTTTGGTATGATGCAGCAACAGGCGGAACAGCAATTGCTCCAACTACAGCATTGACAACAGGAACTTATTACGCATCGATCAAAAATCCAACAACAACTTGCGAAAGTAAAGTTAGATTAGCGATTAATATCAGCGTAACAGATCCTGGAACACCTGTAATTACAAAAACAACACAGGATTTCTGTTTGATAAATAATCCAACATTTGCAAGTATAGACGTAAGTCCAGCAGTTGCAGCAAATATTGTTTGGTACAGTGCAGCGACAGGCGGAACAGCAATTGCTCCAACTACAGCATTGACAACAGGAACTTATTATGCATCGATTAAAAATCCAACAACAACTTGTGAAAGTAAAGTTAGATTGGCAATCACGATTAATGTAACAGATCCTGGAACACCAGTAATTACAAAAACAACTCAGAATTTCTGTTCGATCAACAATCCAACATTTGCCACAATCGACGTAAGTCCGGCGACAAATATTGTTTGGTATGCTGCAGCAACAGGCGGAACAGCAATTGCTCCAACTACAGCATTGACAACAGGAACTTATTATGCAGCAATCAAAAATCCAACAACTACTTGTGAAAGTAAAGTTAGATTGGCGATTGCAATTAGCGTAACAGATCCTGGAACACCAGTAATTACAAAAACAGCTCAGAATTTCTGTTTAGTAAATGCTCCGACTTTTGCGACAATCGACGTAAGTCCTGCAGTTGCAGCAAATATAGTTTGGTACAGTGCAGCGACAGGCGGAACAGCGATTCCATCAACTACAGCATTGACAACAGGAACTTATTATGCAGCAATCAAAAATCCAACAACAACTTGTGAAAGTAAAGTTAGATTAGCGATTACGATTAAAGTAACTGATCCGGGAACACCAACTACAACAGATACAACACAAGATTTCTGTTTAGTAAATGCTCCAACTGTAGCTAATATCCAAGTTAATACACCAACAACAGGAACTATAGTTTGGTATGCTACAGCAACAGGCGGAACACCAATTGCACCAACAACAGCTTTAGCAACAGGAAATTATTTCGCATCGATTTCAGATCCTGCAACTACTTGTCAAAGTGCATTAAGATTACAAGTCGCAGTAAGTGTAACAAATCCTGCTACACCAACTACAACAGATACAACACAAGATTTCTGTTTAGTAAATGCGCCAACAGTAGCAAATATTCAGGTGAACCAAAGTAATGTCGTTTGGTACAATGCAGCAACAGGCGGAACAACAATTGCTCCAACAACAGCATTGGCAAATGGAAATTATTATGCAACACTAAAAGATGCAACTACAGGTTGTGAAAGCTCAGTTCGTTTACTGGTAGCAGTTAGTATAAAAGATCCTGGAACACCTACAACAACAGCAGCAACTCAGGTTTTCTGTTCAGGTGATTCTCCTAAAGTTTCTAATATTAAAGTAAATGAAGCTAACGTAGTTTGGTACGCCACATTAAAAGGCGGAACAGCAATCGCACCAACAACAGCATTAGCAAATGGAGATTATTTTGGAGCCATAAAAGATCCGGCAACGGGTTGTGAAAGTAACACAAGATTAAAAGTTACGATTACTATTGGAAACACAGTAAATCCAACAACAACTAATGCAGCTCAAAGTTTCTGTACAGTAAGTACACCAACATTTGCAAGCATTCAGGTAAACGAACCTAATGTAGTTTGGTATACAGCTTTAACAGGCGGAACAGCAATCGCATCAACAACAGCTTTAACAACTGGAGTTTATTATGGAAATATAAAAGATCCGATTTCAGGATGCGAAAGCACAACTCGTTTGAAAGTTACTGTTACGGTTTCAGGACCAAGTCCTACGCCAACAACTACAGATGCTTCACAAGACTTTTGTTCAACAAATACACCAAAAGTTTCTGATATTCAGGTAAACGAAGCAAACGTAATTTGGTACAGTACAGCAACAGGCGGAACAGCAATTCCTGCAACGACCGCTTTAGCTTCAGGAACATATTACGGAGTTGTTTCAAGTGCTACAGGTTGTGAAAATCCTGTTAGATTAGCAGTTGTAGTAAAAGTAAATACACCAGGTGTTATTACAACACCAAATGCAACACAAACATTCTGTTTATCAGCATTGCCAACTATAGCCAACATTCTGGTAAACGAACCTAACGTTGTCTGGTATACAACTGCAACAGGCGGAACACCTTTAGCAGCAAACACACCATTGATAGCAGCTACCTATTATGCAAGTGCTTTAAGCAATACAACAAATGGTTGTGAGAGCGCTACGAGATTAGGAGTTACTGTTAAGTTTGAAAACGATGCTTTAGTACAAATAGCAACTACAGACGATACACCATGTGTTTTCAAAGGAGTTACTTATTCTATAGCAAACGGAAAATCAAATTATGTATGGTCAATTACTAACGGAACAATAGTTTCAGGCGGAGGAACAGCAGATGGATCTGTAACAGTTTCATGGTCAGATATCGGACCGGGCAAAGTTGAGGTAACTTATATAAATAACTGCGGTGATACAACAACAAAATCACTAAATGTTACAGTTGCCACATGTTCAGATATAACTATAACCAACACAGTTAGCAATCCAACACCAAATTTTGGTGAGGTAGTAACATTTACCGTTACAGTAAACAATGTTGGGGAAGGTAGTTTTATCAATACGATAGTTAGTGATTTATTACCAAGTGGATATAATTTAGTAAGTTCTAATGCAACATTAGGAACATATGATCCAAAAACAGGATTATGGACAATTCCAAATTTGAATTCAGGACAAAGTGTTGTACTTACAATTACCGCCGAAGTTTTACCAAGCGGTACTTATACAAATGTTGCCACTGTCGAAATTTCAACTCCATTAGATGTTGATGCATCAAATAACTCGGCTTCCGCTTCGGTAGAACCAATTTGTTTGACAGTTTATAACGAGTTCACTCCAAATAATGATGGATCAAATGACCTCTTTAGAATTGATTGTATCGAAACACATCCAAATAACGAGTTGAAAGTATTTAACAGATACGGTTCATTAGTATATAGTAAACAACATTATGAAAATGATTGGGACGGAACTGCCAATGTATCAGGAGTTGTTAATAGAGGAGATATGTTGCCAACAGGTACTTATTTTTATGTGATAACCATTGGAGATGGAACGGTTAAAAAAGGATGGTTATCTATAATGAGATAAGCGTGCTATTAATCATCTAATTAATTAAACTAAATAAGTATCGTTATGAAACTATATATAAAATCATTAGAAACATATTTTATTTTGATATGTTCTTTTATCACGGTTTGCGCCAGTGCGCAACAGGATCCTGAATACACACAGTATATGTATAACACAATGGCCGTAAATCCAGCTTATGCTGGGTCTACGGGAGCATTGGAAGCTACACTTTTGCACCGTTCACAATGGGTTGGTATTTCTGGAGCACCAGAAACGCAATCATTCTCCATTCAGTCACCGCTTCGAAACGAGAAAATTGGTTTGGGATTAAGCGTCGTTAATGACAAAATTGGTCCATCAAACGAATTGTATCTTGACGGAAACTTCTCTTATTCAATACCACTTGGTTACGAAAAAAGACTAGCCTTCGGGTTAAAAGCAGGTATGAGAATGCTGAACATAGATTGGTCAAAAGGGAGATATTATGATAATAATGATGTTTTGCTAAATCAAAATATTGATAATCAAGCAAAAATAGCCGTTGGAGCAGGAGTTTACTATTATACTAATAAATGGTATTTAGGATTTTCAATTCCAAGTTTTATCCAAAGTGATTACTATGACGACGTTCAGGAATCTATTAATTACGATCGGTTACATTATTATTTAATGGGAGGTTATGTTTTTGATTTGAATCCAAATTTGAAATTTAAACCGGCATTTTTAGTAAAGGCAGTTAGTGGAGCTCCACTTTCTGCTGATATTTCGGCGAATTTTATGATTGCAGAAAAATTTGTAATAGGAGCTTCTTACAGAACAGACGATTCAGTAAGTATTCTGGCAGGTTTTCAAATATCAAAAAGCTTCTATTTAGGATATGCTTTTGATTATACTGTAAGTCAATTGAACAAATACAATGATGGAACACACGAATTCATCTTGAAGTATCAGTTCAATAAAGGTGAAAGCAAAATTAAATCTCCTCGATTCTTCTAAAAGTACAACCTATGAAAAAAATATATATCCTAAGTTTCGTATTGAGTTTTACATTAGGTTTTGCTCAGACGAATTTAAAGAAAGCGGATGCCTTGTTTAGAGATTATTCCTATCTGGATGCTTCAAAAGCATATGAGGAAATTCTACAAAACATAAAAAATCCATCCGCTCAAACGATAAAGAATGCTGCCGACTCGTATTATTTTATTTCAGATGCCAGAAATGCATTAAAATGGTATAGAAAATTATACGAAGTACAAGGCAACAATTTAACCGACATTTACTATTTGCGTTACATTCAAACCATGAAAGCAGTTATGGATTATGATGAAGCAGATAAAATCACAAAAGAATATCTGAATAAAAAAGGAGATAAAAAAGAGATCAATCGTTATGTTGCCCAAAAAGCACAAATGGATAGTCTCGCAAAAACAAAATCTCTTTACACCATAAAAAATTTAGATATTAATACCAGTAAATCTGATTTTGGAGCTGCTTTTTATGGAGACAAAATAGTATTTACATCTGCCAGAGACACAACAAAATTCGGTGAGAAGCTTTACAGTTGGAACAATCAGCCGTTTCTAAGTTTGTATGTAGCCGAAAGAAATCCTGCAGATGGAAGCTTGTTTAACGAAACAGTATTTCTTCCAAATATTATGACCAAGTATCATGAAGCAACTGCGAGTTTTGATGCCAGCGGAAAAACAATTTATTATTCTACCAATATTGTGAAGAAAAATAAATTGGTTATTGATCAGGACAAAGTCAATAATTTTCAGATCATAAAAGGCGTTGTAGTAGATAATAAGTTAGATAATCCGCAGAAAGTTTTCTTTGACAGTGATGATTATTCAGTTGGTCATCCTTCTTTGAGCGACGATGGAGTATATCTTTTCTTTGCATCAGATATGCCGGGAGGTTATGGTGAAACAGATTTGTATTATGTAAAAATCGCCAATGACGGCACAATGAGTTCCCCGGTAAATTTGGGACCAAAAATTAATACAATTGGTAATGAAGTTTTTCCTTTTTACCGAAACGGAGTACTTTATTTTTCTTCAGATGGACATTACGGATGGGGAGATTTAGATGTTTATGAAAGCAATTTTTTAGCAGATGGAACTTTTACAACTCCAAAAAATTTAGGAGGTCCAATAAATAGTAACAAAGACGATTTTGCTTTTGTAATTGATAAAACAGACAGTTATGGTTATGTTTCCTCAAACAGAGCCGAAGGTAAAGGAGACGATGACATCTATTCTTTCACAAAAGGGAAACCGGTTTGTAATCAAAGCATTTCAGGAATGGCATTTGACAGAAAATCAAAATTGCCACTTACAGATGTTTCCATTATGGCGTACAACTCTTATAGTGAGATTCTTGGAGAAACAAAAACCAATTATGAGGGTAAATACGCAGTCGTAGTGCCTTGCGGAAAAGTAGTTAAAATGATTGCGGCTAAGCCAAATTATAGCAGCGACGAAAAAACCGTTGAAACTACGCTGGAAAATGAAGGCGAAATTAAAGATGTAAACTTCGAACTTAGCAATTACGATGATTTAGTAGTTAAGAAAAAAGGAGTTGAAAAAGTGGATGTTAACCCAATTTATTTTGATTATGATAAGTTTGATATTACGCCATTGGCAATTGAAGAATTGACGAAAGTGGTTTTTATCATGAAGAAATTTCCAAACATCAGAATCAAGATAGAATCACACACAGATTCTCGCGGGAAAGACTCTTATAATTTAAAATTGTCTGATAACAGAGCCAAATCGACTCGCGATTATATCGTTTCGCAGGATATCGATCCTTCAAGAATAGAAAGCGCGATAGGTTATGGTGAAACCCGAATAATTAATAAATGTAAAAATGGCGTAAAATGTACCGAAGCCGAACATTTAGTAAACAGACGCTCAGACTTCATTATTATCCAGAAATAGTTCTATATTTGTAGTCTAATAATCTGATTATCAGTGCTAAAATATAAAACGCAGAAACCATTTGGAAGTTGGTTTTTATTAATTCTTTTTTAAGAATAATGGACAAGAAGAAAATCAGGCTGCATCGTTTTGCAGCTTGATTTTTGATTTTATAAAACTTTAGGTTTTTACTGTTTTTGAACAAAAAAAAATCCTAATTTTGATATTCAATTATTCTAAATTACAACCAGCACCATTTTATTATCATATGAATATTCAAGAAACAATCCAGGCTTTACGAAACGAACTTAATCAGCACAATCACAACTATTATGTGTTAGATAACGCCACAATTTCTGATTATGAATTTGATATTAAACTAAAAGAATTACAAGATTTAGAAAATAAACATCCGGAATTTTTTGATGAGAACTCGCCAACACAGCGAGTAGGAGGAACCGTTACAAAGAATTTTAAGACCATTGCGCATCAATCCAGAATGTATTCGCTGGACAATTCTTATTCTAAAGAAGATTTATTAGACTGGGAAACCCGAATCCAAAAAGTTTTAGGAAACGTCAATTTGCAATATACATGCGAGTTGAAATATGATGGAGCATCAATAAGTATAACCTACGAAAACGGAAAATTAGTTCAGGCTTTAACACGCGGAGACGGTTTTCAGGGAGACGAAGTAACTAATAATATCAAAACCATAAAATCAGTTCCTTTACAGTTAAAAGGTAATTTTCCGGAGAGATTTGATATTCGTGGCGAAATTATTCTGCCATTTGCAGGTTTCGAAAAAATGAATCAGGAACTAATTGAAATAGGAGAAACACCTTATTCAAATCCAAGAAATACAGCTTCCGGAAGTTTAAAATTACAAGACAGTGCTGAGGTTGCAAAACGACCATTAGAATGTTTATTGTATTTTGTAACCGGAAATAATTTGCCATTTTCTACACAATATGAAGGATTAGAATCCGCTAGAAAATGGGGATTTAAAGTCCCAAACGAAGCAAAACTAGTCAATAATATGCAAGAAGTTTTTGACTTCATCGATTATTGGGATGTTCACCGCCATAATTTGCCTTATGAAACAGATGGAGTTGTTATAAAAGTAAACAGCATTCAGCATCAGGAAGAATTAGGATATACAGCAAAATCACCACGTTGGGCAATTGCATATAAATTTAAGTCAGAGCAAGTTTCGACTAAATTAAAATCAATTTCATATCAAGTTGGTCGTACTGGAGCAATTACTCCGGTCGCAAATTTAGAACCGGTGCAATTGGCTGGAACTATTGTAAAAAGAGCTTCTTTGCACAATGCAGATCAAATTGAGAAATTGGATATAAGAATAAATGATACCGTTTTTGTTGAAAAAGGAGGTGAAATTATTCCTAAGATTATTGCAGTAGATTTATCGCAAAGACCAGAAAACTCAGAAGTAACACAATATATCACACATTGTCCGGAATGTAAAACTGAATTGGAAAGAAATGAAGGCGAAGCAAATCATTATTGCCCCAATTTTTACGGATGTGCTCCACAAATTATTGGACGTATTCAGCATTATATTTCAAGAAAAGCAATGGATATTGAAGGACTTGGAGGAGAAACAGTTGCGTTGCTTTTTAAAAATGATCTAGTTCACAATTATGCCGATTTATACGAATTAAAAGTCGAAGACATTTTGCACCTGGAAAGAATGGCGCAAAAATCAGCTGAAAATTTGGTAAAAGGTGTTGAAAAATCAAAAGAGATTCCTTTCGAAAGTGTTTTATTTGCATTAGGAATTCGTTTTGTTGGAGAAACCGTAGCTAAAAAATTAGCCAAACATTACAAAAACATTGACGCATTAAGTAAAGCTTCTCTAATGGATTTGATTCTGGTAGATGAAATTGGCGAACGAATTGCCAAAAGCGTAATTGAGTTTTTTGAAAACGAAGAAAACAAAACAATAATTGAACGTTTGAAAAATCATGGAGTTCAATTTGAAATTGTAGAAAAAATAAATCCAAATGCGACCGAGAAATTCATCGGAAAAACATTTGTAGTTTCTGGAGTCTTTGCCCAATTCTCAAGAGATGAATTAAAGAAAACAATTGAAGATAATGGCGGGAAAGTAGGAAGTTCAATTTCTGCTAAAACTGATTTTGTAGTTGCAGGAGATAATATGGGACCCGCAAAATTAGAAAAAGCAAGTAAATTAAATATCCCAATACTATCAGAGCAAGATTTTATAAACAAACTAAATGAAAGCGAATAAACCATCGTTGATTTTATTCTTTCTGGCATTACTGTTTACAATCATCTTCGATTGGACGGGACAAGATTTCTTGGGGGTTTACGCCAAAGCAATCGTACTTCCGTCAATTTTTATTTATTACTTAATTAGCAGCGAATTCAAAATAGGAAAAACAGAAGGTTTAATCTTTCTGTTTTGCTTTATAGGTCAGGTATTCGATTTAATGGCTATCGAGGTTTCCGAAATTGGAGGAGTAATAAGTTTCTTAGTAGTTTATCTTTTGATAGTGAAACTTTTTATGCGGGAACACGAACGGATAAAATTGGCAAAAAAAGATATTTTGCCAATCTCTATCGTCGTTATTTTTATTGTTTATTTACTTGTTTCAGTGTTGAGTTTACAACTCGACAGCATGAAAAAATTCAATATTATTTATACTTTCTACGGAATCGTTCTCAGCGTTTTAAGCTGCTTCTCCTTTATAAGTTATATAACAAAAGGCACACATCTGGCATTGTTAATGTCGCTAATGGCAATTAGTTATATATTCTCAGATATCTTTTATATCTTCAATGAGTACTTTTCTTATTCCGTAGTTTTAGTTTTAATTCGTGATGTAACACAAATTCTGGGATACTTTTTTATGGTCGAATATTTTCTTGAAAAAGCAAAAGTTCAAAAGAGAATATTATACAACAATTGATCTTCCCTGATTAGTATGTGCTTTATCTTTATCAAAATAAAAATCTATTCTTCCTAAATTAATTCCGTAGCAACCAACTTGATTAACCAAAACATCTTGTTGCGCTTTATTTTTTACAACAGTTGGTTTGTCTAAGAAAGTGTGCGTATGTCCACCAATAATCAAGTCAATATCCTGAGTTTGTGCAGCAAATTTTAAATCAGAAATTTTAGATTCATCATCTTTATATTTATAACCTAAATGCGAAAGACAAATTACCAAATCACATTTTTCTTGTTTTTTTAGTAATTGCGTCATATCCTGAGCAATTTCTACAGGATCATTATAAACAGTTTCCTTGTACATTTGTTTATCAACCAAACCGGCAAGTTCAATTCCTACACCAAAAACACCAACTTTAATTCCGTTTTTGTGGAAGATTTTATAAGGTTTTACAAGACCGTTCATGACCGTATTTTTAAAGTCATAATTAGAGTTGATAAATTCAAAAGTAGCATGAGGCATTTGAGCATGCAAACCATCAAGACCATTGTCGAAATCGTGATTTCCAATAGTAGATGCGTCGTATTTCATCATACTCATTAACTTAAATTCAAGTTCACCACCATAGTAATTAAAATATGGAGTTCCCTGAAAAATATCTCCGGCGTCTAATAAAAGCACATTTGGATTTTCTTTACGAATAGTTTCTATAAGAGCCGCTCTTCTTGAAACACCGCCTTTATTAGGATTACGAGGATCATCAGCCGGAAAAGGATCAATGTGGCTGTGAACATCATTAGTATGAAGAATCGTTAAGTGTTTTATATCGTTAGTTTCAAAACTGCTTAATGACAAACCTAAACTTAATAAGGCAGTACTTGCGGCTGTTTTTTCGATAAATTCTCTTCTTTTCATTTTATATATTTTTTTACGAAAACTGTAATATAATTTGCTAATGTTTTTTCTTTGTCACTATTATCACGAATTTATAATAATCAGAATTCGTGTAAATTCGTGTCGAACTTTTTATTCTTCTGTAATTCGAATATTTTTTGCTATCGGAATAGTATCAACTTCTTTGAAATAATCAATCAATACATCTCTCAGTTTGTAATTCAAATCAAATTTCTGAACACCTTTAGCAAAGAAAGTCATACTATCACCACCATTTGCCAAATAATCATTTGTAGCTACATAATAGATGGTATTAAGATCAAGAGGTTTTCCCTGAATTAAAATATTTTTTGCAGTATTATCTTTTGCAATCGTAAAAGTCATTCCTGATAAAGGCTGAGGTTTTTTCTCCTTAATAATATAAGCAGCGATATCCAGAATTTGTTGTCCTTTTAAAGCAACAACAACAAGATTGTTTTCAAAAGGCATAATCTCAAAAGCCGTTCTTGTAGTTACATTACCTTTAGGTAAAATAGCACGGATTCCACCATGATTTAATAAACACAAATCAATGCTCTTTTTCTCGCGAGCTTTAAAAACAAGATTTCCACGTTCTACACAAACATCGGCTAATAAACTTCCGATACTTGTTTGCCATTTTCCCGTACTTTTATCAAGAGTTTCAGGACAATATGCAAGCACGCTGTCCAGGTCTTTGTTGATATGATCGCGATATGGCTTTATAAATTTTTCAATTTCAGGAGTTTCTGCACCCTTTTCTGTAATTGGAAGCTGTTTTCCCTCTATCTTCGTTAAATTATAATTTTTCTGACTACAGGAAAATATAAAAAAAAGTGTTAAGAATATAACAAAAAGTTTCAAAAATCCGTTATACTTTTTTAGTTTTACCATCTTAAATGCGACTTAAATAATTAATTTTGTAATCTGGTAAAAGTACTATGTTTTTAAATTATATAAAGGAAATTTTTGTAAAAAAATCATTAAAAAATAACCTGCATAATGTCAAAAACGAAGTCTTTACAAGTAATGTGCAAACAATTGGTTTATTGATCGATGAGAGTGATTTTAGTCATTCGCAAGAGTTAATAAACGAATTAAAACTACAGGGAATATCGCCTGAGAGTATAAAAGTTGTTGCGTACAGAGATAAATTTAAGGAGAAAGAAACGTATTCGAAGCCTACTTTTGGTAAAAAACATATCAAATGGAATGCAGAGATTACAGAAGATTTTCTAAATGAGTTTATAGATACAGAATTTGATCTTTTGATTAGTTATTATAATATCGAAAAAGTGATTTTGATGATGATAACCAGTAAATCGAAAGCTAAATTTAAAGTAGGATTTTCATCAATCGATAAAAGCTTAAACCGTTGGATGATGAATACTGCTATAGAGGATTACAAACTTTTCGTAACAGAATTGTTTAAGTATTTAAAGAGTATAAAATAAAATATAAATTAGAATATAAATTAGAATATGCAATCATTAATAGGAACTGGTGTTGCGCTTGTAACTCCATTTAAAAAAGACTTTTCAGTAGACATCGAAGCTTTACAGCGCATCGTTAATTTTTCGATCGATGGAGGAGTTGAATATCTTGTAGTTATGGGAACAACAGCAGAAAATGCTACCTTAACACAATCCGAAAAAGAATTGGTTATAAAAACAGTAATCGATGTCAATAAAGGAAGATTGCCTTTAGTTCTTGGAGTTGGAGGAAATAATACAATGCAAATTGTAGAAGAATTAAAAACAGGAGATTTTTCAGCATTTGATGCGATTCTTTCTGTTTCTCCTTATTATAATAAGCCAACACAAGAAGGAATTTATCAGCATTTTAAAGCAATTGCAGAAGCATCGCCAATTCCGGTGATTTTATATAATGTTCCGGGAAGAACATCAAGTAATATGTTGCCCGCAACAGTAGTGCGTTTGGCAAAAGAATTCACTAATATTGTAGCAATAAAAGAAGCTGCAGGAGATTTAGCTCAGGCTATGCAATTGATAAAAAATGCACCAAAAGACTTTCTTGTAATTTCAGGAGATGATATGATTGCATTGCCAATTGTTTTAGCTGGTGGAGCAGGAGTAATTTCTGTAATTGGACAAGGTTTTCCGAAAGAATTTTCAGAAATGATCCGTTTAGGATTGAACAGAAAAGTAAATGAAGCATTTAAAACACAATACTTTTTATCAGATTGTATTGATATGATTTTTGAGCAGGGAAATCCTGCCGGAATCAAACAAATCTTTCAAGCCCTTGGTATTGCTGAGAATGTTGTACGTTTGCCATTAGTAACCGTAGACGAATCTCTGGCAAACAGATTGAATGAATTTGTTAAAAAAAGCATTAAATAAGAGTCAGATTACCGGTATTTTAATATACCAAAAAATATTTTGTAGTAGCTAAATTAATAACTAAATTTGCCACCGGAACTTCGGTGTGATTTTGCTTTGGCATAATTGTCTAAGAAATCATAATAAAAGTAAGAAAATGAAAAAAATAGTATCTCTATTAATTGTTGTTGTCCTTTTTTGTTCTTGTAGTGATTACCAAAAAGCATTGAAAAATGAAGATGTTGCGGCAAAGTTTGATATAGCAACAAAGATGTATGATGCAGGAAAATATTCAAAAGCAATTCGTCTTTTTGAGCAATTAGCACCTACATATAGAGGTAAGCCTCAGGCGGAGAAATTATTTTATATGTTTTCTCAGTCTTATTATAAGACAAAACAATATTATTTAGCTGGTTACCAGTTTGAAAGCTTTGTTTCAGGATATCCTCGTAGTGAGAAAGTTCAGGAAGCAGCTTTTCTTGGCGCTTTTAGTTACTCAAAATTAGCTCCTGTATATAGTTTAGATCAAACAGATACAGTAAAAGCTTTAGAGAAATTACAAGCATTTATTGATAACTATCCAAACTCTGAATACATTGCTCAGGCAAATGAAGCTGTTAAAATTTTGAACGGTAAATTAGAGAAAAAAGCATACGAAAATGCTAAAGGATACAATACAATTTCAGATTATAAATCAGCATTAATTGCGTTTGATAATTTTATCGCTGATTTTCCAGGAACACCATTCAAAGAAGATGCGTTGTTCTATAAATATGATTCAGCATACCAATTGGCAATAAATAGTGTTCCTTCAAAAATGGAAGAACGTTTAAACGTTGCAAAAGCAGCTTATAATAACTTAATAAAGTTCAACAGCGCTACAAAATACAAAGTGAAAGCAGACGAAATGAATGCTAGAGTTGAAACTGATTTACAAAAATTTACTAAAATAAAATAAAGTCATGGATTTAAAAAAGACGAATGCTCCTGTAAATACAATAACTTACAATAAAACAGTTATTGAAGAGCCAACAGGAAATGTGTATGAAGCAATTACCATTATGGCTAAAAGAGCAAATCAAATTAATTCTGAAATTAAAAAAGAATTAACTGAAAAATTAGAAGAGTTTGCTACTTACAATGACAGTCTTGAAGAAGTTTTTGAAAATAAAGAGCAAATTGAAGTTTCTAAATTTTACGAAAAATTACCTAAACCACACGCTTTAGCAGTACAAGAATGGTTAGATGGTAAAACTTACCACAGAGGTTCAAACAAATAATAAAATAATATAGTATAAATGTCAGTTTTAAACGGGAAAAAGATTTTACTGGGAGTTTCTGGTGGAATCGCAGCCTATAAAACAGCTTCATTAGTACGACTTTTTATAAAAGCAGGTGCACATGTCCAAGTGATAATGACACCTGCTTCTAAGGATTTTGTAACTCCACTTACGTTATCTACGTTATCAAAAAATCCTGTACATTCCAGTTTCTTTAATCAGGATGATGAAGATGCAGTTTGGAACAATCATGTTGATTTGGCACTTTGGGCCGATTTAATGTTAATTGCTCCCGCAACAGCAAATACATTGTCGAAAATGACTACGGGAAACTGTGATAATCTTTTAATTGCAACTTATTTATCGGCAAAATGTCCAGTTTACTTTGCTCCGGCAATGGATTTGGATATGTATAAACATCCGTCTACTTTATCCAGCTTTGCTGCTTTAAAGCAATTCGGTAACATAATGATTCCTGCTGAAAACGGAGAATTAGCAAGCGGTTTATCTGGAGAAGGCCGAATGGCAGAACCAGAGAATATTATTGCTTTTCTTGAAGCTGATTTAGAAAGTAAATTGCCTCTTAAAGGAAAAAAAATACTAATTACTGCCGGACCAACATACGAAGCGATAGATCCTGTACGTTTTATAGGAAATCATTCTTCAGGAAAAATGGGGTTTGATATTGCAAATGAAGCAGCTAATTTAGGAGCACAAGTGATTTTAGTAGCTGGACCAACACATTTTAAGGCTAAAAATAATCTGGTTGAAGTTATCAATGTAGTTTCAGCGCAAGATATGTATGATGCTTGTCATTTACATTTTAACGATGTTGATGTAGCAATTGCGGCAGCAGCCGTTGCAGATTACAAACCTAAAGTTGTGGCTTTGCAAAAGATTAAAAAAGCAGCTAATGATTTTACGATCGAATTAGAAAAGACAAAAGATATCTTGGCATCATTGGGTGCAATCAAAAAAAATCAATTTTTAATAGGTTTTGCTTTAGAGACTGAAAATGAAATTGAAAATGCTAAGTTGAAAATTCAGAAAAAAAACTTAGATTTGATTGTTTTAAATTCCTTACAAGATGAAGGAGCCGGTTTTAAAAAAGAAACCAATAAAGTTACCTTTATTGATAAAGATTTTAAAATCGAACCAATGGAATTGAAATCAAAAGAATTTGTAGCTGTTGATATTTTAAACAAAGTTGTTTCGCATTTTGTGAAATCATAAAGAGTTAAAATACGAATTAAAAGCAAGAATAGTATTACTTTTGTAATTGAACCCAAATTAACTTTCGTATGAATAAAATAGTTACATTTTTAGTTTTCTTTATTTTTGGCTTTACGCAGGCACAACAGCTAAATTGTACTGTAACTATTAACACAGAAAGATTACCAAATCCTAATCAGCAGGTTTTTAAAACGCTTCAGACTTCTTTGGCTGAGTTCGTGAATAAAACAGATTGGACGGGATCAGTTCTGAAACAAAACGAACGAATCAATTGTTCGATGTATATTACATTGTCTTCTAATAGTTCAGATCAATTTACAGGAACAATCCAGGTGCAATCATCTCGCTTGATTTTTAATTCGACCTATTCATCTCCGGTTTTAAATTATAACGATAAAGATTTCAGTTTCAGGTATACAGAATATGAACCATTGTTGTTTAATCCTACAACATTTGATTCGAATCTTGTTTCTGTGATTTCTTTTTACAGTTATTTGATTTTGGGAATGGATGCAGATACTTTTCAAATGGGAGCTGGAAATCAATATCTTGAAACCGCTCAGAATATCGCAAATGTTGCCCAACAAGGAGGTTCTAAAGGCTGGAGTCAAGCTGATGGAATTCAGAATCGTTACTATTTAATAAACGATATGATTTCTCCAATGTATAGTGATTTGCGTCAGGTCACGTATGCTTATCATACAGGTTTAGATTTGATGAGTCAGGATTTGAAAGCATCAAAAGAAAAAATAAAAGATGCACTCCTTATCATTGGTCGATTTAGTACTGTAAAACCCAATGCTTTTTTGACGAGAGTATTTTTCGATGCAAAATCAGATGAAATCGTTTCTATATTTTCAGGAGGTCCAAATATTCCTGTTACAGATTTGACAGACGTTTTGAATAAAGTCTCGCCATTGAATTCTACAAAATGGTCGCAAATTAAATTTTAATTATTTAATTTCACCCCATCATTAACTTTTATATTTACAAATTTTCTCTATGATTACTTCGCTGTCAATTAAAAATTATGCTCTAATTGAAAAACTTGCCATTGACTTTTCAAAAGGTTTTTCTATAATTACAGGTGAAACAGGTGCGGGGAAATCAATTATATTAGGTGCAATTGGACTTGTTTTAGGAAAAAGAGCCGATCTTACTTCGTTAAAAAACAAAGAAGAAAAATGTGTAATCGAAGCACATTTTGAGATTTCTAAATACAATCTAAAAGAATTTTTTGAAAGTAACGATCTTGATTACGAAGATGAAACTATTATTAGACGCGAAATATTACCTTCAGGAAAATCTCGTGCATTTATAAATGATAGTCCCGTAAATCTTCAGGAACTACAAGATTTAAGTTTGTTTTTGATTGATATACATTCGCAACAGCAAACTCAGGAATTATCAGACGAAAGTGTTCAGTTTAAAATTATTGATGCAATTGCAAATAATGGAGAAACCATATTGTCGTACCAAAAGTTACTGAAAGAATATAAAACAGATAAAAGCAAACTAAATGCTTTGTTGAAAAAACAAAGTGATTCAGGAAAAGAATTGGAATACAATACTTTTTTATTGAATGAATTGGTTGTTGCTAAATTGAAATCAGGCGAACAAGAAGAGTTGGAAGCTGATTATGAGAAACTAAATAATGTTGAAATTATTAAAGAATCAATTGATAAATCATTGGTAATTGCTAATGAAGAACAATTTGGTGTTTTTCATAATCTAAATGAAATTAAAGCTTCTTTGCAAAAAATCGCTTTATTTTCGCCGGAATATCAAAGTTTATTCGAAAGAATAACAAGTGTCGCAATTGAAGTTGATGATGTTTCGAGAGAATTGCAAAATGCATCAGAGAAATTATTAAATGATCCGGCGCAATTAGAATTAGTAAGTCAGAAATTGCAATTGATTTACAATTTACAGAAAAAACATCAGGTTAAAACTGTAGACGAATTATTACAAATTCAGGCAGACTTAGAAAATAAAGTTTTAGAATTGGATAATATTGAAGAAGAAATAACAGTTTTATCAAAATCGATAGAGCAAAAAACTTCAGAATTAGATACTTTTTCAGCTACAATTCATCAGGAAAGAATAAATGCAATTCCGGTTTTATCGAATCAATTAGTTTCAATACTGGAAACTTTAGGAATGCCAAATGTTCGTTTCAATATGGAATTATTGCCTTCTGAAACCTATTTCAATAATGGAAAAGACGAATTGCAATTTTTATTCTCTGCCAATAAAGGAACTGATTTTGGATTATTGAAAAAAGTAGCTTCAGGAGGAGAAATGTCTCGTATAATGTTGGCTGTCAAAGCGATTTTGGCACAATATTCAAAATTACCAACCTTGATTTTTGATGAAATTGATACAGGAGTTTCAGGAGAAATTGCTATTAGAATGGGAGAGATAATGAAAGAAATGAGTGGGAAAATGCAAATCTTCGCCATTACACATTTACCTCAAATAGCAGCAAAAGGAGATTCGCACTTTAAAGTTTCGAAATCTACAGTTGACGACGATACACAATCAGAGTTGAAACTTTTGTCTCAGGAAGAAAGAGTTACCGAAATTGCTCAAATGTTATCAGGAGCAGTCGTTTCAGATTCGGCTTTAAATCATGCTAAAGCCTTGTTGAACTAAAGAAATAATTTATATTTGTCATCTTAAAGCTAATTAAACAAACGTAAATTAGGTGAACTATCTTTAATAAAGAAAGAATTACCCAATTGCGAATAAAAAGGAAAAAAATGATTATAGAACCTAGAATGAGAGGATTTATTTGCTTGACATCTCACCCAAAAGGAGCCGAGCAAAATGTTAAAAATCAAATAGAATATATAAAATCAAAAGGTCCAATTGCCGGAGCAAAGAAAGTATTAGTTATCGGAGCTTCTACAGGATTTGGTTTAGCTTCAAGAATTACAAGCGCTTTTGGATCTGATGCTGCAACAATTGGAGTTTTCTTTGAAAAACCACCAGTTGAAGGTAAAACAGCTTCACCAGGATGGTATAATTCTGCAGCTTTTGAAACAGAAGCTCACAAAGCAGGTCTATATGCAAAAAGTATCAACGGAGATGCTTTTTCAAACGAAATAAAAAGACAAACTTTAGATTTAATTAAAGCGGATTTAGGACAAGTTGATCTTGTAATTTACAGTTTAGCTTCTCCAGTGCGTCAACATCCTGTAACAGGAGTTTTGCACCGTTCAGTTTTAAAACCAATCGGACAAACTTTTACAAATAAAACAGTAGATTTTCATACCGGAAAAGTTTCTGAAGTTTCTATTGCTCCGGCAAATGAAGAAGATATTGAAAATACAGTTGCTGTAATGGGCGGTGAAGACTGGGCAATGTGGATTGATGCTTTAAAAGCAGAAAATTTATTGGCAGACGGAGCTACAACAGTTGCTTATTCTTATATCGGGCCATCATTGACAGAAGCAGTTTACCGTAAAGGTACAATTGGTCAAGCAAAAGATCATTTAGAAGCTACAGCATTCTCTATCACAGATAGTTTAGAGTCTATTGGAGGAAAAGCTTATGTTTCTGTAAACAAAGCATTAGTTACACAAGCAAGTTCTGCGATTCCGGTAATTCCTTTATATATTTCTCTTTTGTATAAAATCATGAAAGAAGAAGGAATTCACGAAGGTTGTATCGAGCAGATTCAGCGTTTATTCCAAGACAGATTGTACAATGGATCAGAAGTTCCTGTTGATGAAAAAGGCAGAATTAGAATTGACGATTGGGAAATGCGTGATGATGTTCAGGAAAAAGTGGCTAAACTTTGGTTAGAAGCTACAACTGAAACATTACCAGCTATTGGTGATTTAGCAGGATACAGAAATGATTTCTTGAATCTTTTTGGATTTGAATTTGCAGGGGTTGATTATGCAGCAGAAGCAAATGAAGTTGTAAATATTGAAAGTATCAAATAAATACAAAAAAAAATACCCTTATAAATGAAAACCATTCGTCACAGCGAATGGTTTTTTTATGAATATAACATATCTTTGTTAAAATTTTTAATTTTAAAATATTTCCACTTTAATACGCACATCCCATTATGATTTTTTCTTTAATTATACCCGTGTATAATCGTCCAGATGAAGTAGATGAACTTTTAGAAAGTCTCTCAAAATCTGATTATAATGAAGCTTTTGAAATTGTTCTAGTCGAAGATGGATCATCAATTCCATGCAAAGACGTTGTGATGACATATCAGGGAAAATTGAATATTTCATATTATTTCAAGGAAAATTCAGGACCAGGAGATTCCAGAAACTTTGGGATGCAAAAGGCGAGAGGAGATTACTTTATCATTTTTGACTCAGATTGTATTATTCCGTCTAATTATTTAACAGAAGTTAGAAAAGCCTTAGATCAGGAATATGTTGATTGTTTTGGAGGTCCGGACAGAGCATTGGATAGTTTTTCGAGTATTCAGAAAGCGATTAATTTTGCAATGACGTCCTTCGTGACAACTGGAGGAATTCGTGGTGGTTCTGAAAAAATTAATAAGTTTCAGCCAAGAAGTTTCAATATGGGAATTTCAAAAAAGGCGTTTGAAGCTTCAAAAGGATTTGGAAATATTCATCCGGGAGAAGATCCGGATTTATCAATTCGATTATGGAATTTAGGATTTGAAACCAGATTGTTTTCAGAAGCTTACGTTTATCATAAACGAAGAATTGACTGGGAGAAATTCTCAATTCAAGTACATAAATTTGGAATTGCCAGACCTATTCTTAATAGTTGGTATCCGGAACATAATAAATTAACTTTCTTTTTTCCGACGTTTTTTATCCTCGGATTATTATTAGCTTTTTTACTATTAATTTTCAATTTTGATATATTATTACAATTATATTTTGTATATTTCGGTATGGTTTTTCTTATAGCAAGTATTCAAAATAAAAGCATCAAAATTGGATATCTTTCTGTAATTGCAGTTTGGAAACAATTTTATGGTTATGGAACGGGATTTTTAGAATCATTTATAAAAATTATTCTTTTAAAGAAAAAACCACAAGAGGCCTTTCCTCGTATGTTTTTTAAGGTATAGTATGACAAAAGTTATAGGCTTAACAGGCGGAATAGGAAGTGGTAAAACAACTATTGCAAACTATTTTGCAGAAATGGGAGTTCCGGTTTACATTGCTGATGATGAGGCCAAAAAAGTAATGCAATCTCAAAGTATTGTCAATGAAATAAAGGCAACATTTGGAGAAACACTTTTTGAAAATGATGTTTTAAACAGAGCAAAACTGGCTGAAATTGTTTTTAATAATGCAGATCAATTAGCAAAATTAAATGCTATTGTTCATCCGGCTGTGAAGAGTGATTTTGAAATTTGGTTATCAGAACATAAAAAATATCAATATGTGGTGTACGAAGCCGCAATTTTGTTTGAAAGTGGTCGTTATAAAGATTGCGATGTTATTGTAACAGTTACTGCCCCGGAAGAAATTAGAATTGAAAGAGTTCTAAAGCGAGATAATACCATACGAGAACAGGTTTTAAGCAGGATAAAAATGCAGTGGAATGACGAAAAACGAATTTCCTTAAGCAATTTTGTAATTAATAACAGTAATCTTAAAATTGCTAAAGAAGAAGTTGTTAAAATTCTTAAAATTTTAAATATAAAACAAAATCAGTCTTAAATGTTAATATTTGGTTAATGTATTATTTAGTATATTGTTAAAATATTAATTTTGTTTCGATGAATAAATTATTTTTTAGAATACTTGTTTTACTTATGAGTTTGTCCTTAATAGGGATTATTCTGGTTCAAGTATATTGGTTCAATTCTTCGTTCAAAAACAATGACGAACAATTTAAATACCACGTTACCCAAGTAATCGGTAATGTTGCTGATAAACTTGAGCAGCAAGAAGAGTATAGTTTTTATGATAAATGGAATCGTTTAAAAGACAGTACTGGTAAAATTCCCAAGAAAGAAGATTTACTTGAAGTACTATATGTACAAAGAAATACCAAGACAAATAAAACGATCGTTTATTCTAACACACTTACATCCGAGGATTATGATATAAGTGGTTCACTTTTCAATAAAAAGTTTAGTAGCGAAAGATTTAAAAATTTTAGTTCGAAAAGAGTAACTGAAGTTTATAACAATAATAACAATATTGATAATAGTACTTTAGGACAAAGTTTAATTCCGGATCTTAAAATTGAAAAGTCGGGAAGTTTAGATCTTTTGAATAAAGTTCAAATGGAAATTTCGATAAAGGATTTTGCAGATGCATTACCAATCGACGAAAGAATTTCTAAGATTAAATTGCAAAACCTTCTAAAGAAAGAATTAGAAGAATATGGTGTAAAAACCAAATTTGAATTCGGAGTTCTTAATAGTGGTTTATCGACAAAAATAAAGTCAGATGGATTTCATTATGATAAAGATGCTAGTTATCATGTACCGATATTCACTGATAATGAAGGAAGCAGTAGATATGAATTGTATATAACGTTTCCTCATAAAAAGAAATTTTTACTTTCTGAATTGTTGAGTATCACTATACTATCGATAATATTTACATTGATTATAATAGTTGCTTATACAAGTGCATTGAACCAATTGATACGTCAAAAACATATTTCTGAAATCAAGACCGATTTTATTAATAATATGACGCATGAGTTTAAAACTCCAATTGCAACAATAAATTTAGCACTCGATGCAATTAGAAATCCTAAGATTATTGAAGATAAAGAGAAAGTTTATCGCTATCTTCAAATGATTCGGGACGAAAATAAAAGAATGCATGCTCAGGTTGAAAACGTTCTTCGTATCTCTAAATTAGAAAAAAGAGAACTTGATATAACAAAAGAACCAACTGTAATTCATGATATCATTGATGATGCAATTGAGCACGTAAACTTAATTTTGGAAGACAGACAAGGTACAGTTGTAAAACACTTTAATGCAGCAAGAACAACGTGTTTGATTAACGAAGTGCATTTTACAAACGTATTGGTAAATATTTTAGAAAACGCTATAAAATATTCACCGGATGCCCCTGAAATTGAAATTTTTACAGAAAATGTAAAAGACATGATTCTGATAAAAGTAAAAGATAATGGTCTTGGTATGAGTAAGATAGCTCAGAAACGAGTTTTTGAAAAGTTTTATAGAGAACATACTGGAGATTTACATAATGTAAAAGGACACGGTTTAGGTCTTGCTTATGTAAAAAGAATCGTAGAAGATCATAATGGACAAGTATATGTTGAAAGCGAAAAAGGAAAAGGTAGCACCTTTATAATAAAAATACCATTAATAAATTAAAATATGGAAAATAATAACAAAAGAATACTTTTAGTAGAAGATGACCTTAATTTTGGGGCAGTTCTTAAAGATTATCTAATGTTAAATGACTTTGAAGTTACTTTAGCTAAAAACGGTATGGAAGGTTTCGAGAAGTTCAAGAAAGATGTATATGATTTGTGTATTCTTGACGTAATGATGCCTTATAAAGATGGTTATACTTTAGCCAAAGAAATTAGAGAGAAAAATAGCGAAGTGCCAATTATCTTTTTAACGGCAAAATCTATGAAAGAAGATGTGCTAAAAGGATATAAAGCCGGAGCTGATGATTACTTAAATAAACCTTTTGATTCAGAAGTTTTATTGATGAAAATCAAAGCAATCATTCAAAGAAAATCTGCTGATACAAAAGCAGAACAAGTTCAATTTGAGTTTAATATTGGTAAATTCCACCTAAATTCTAAACTTAGATTCTTAACATTCGAAAATGAAGAACCAATAAAATTATCTCCAAAAGAGAATGAATTACTTAAAATGTTAATTCTTCACGAAAATGATTTAATGCCAAGAGAACTAGCATTAACAAAAATCTGGAGAGATGACAACTACTTTACTTCAAGAAGTATGGACGTTTACATCGCTAAACTTAGAAAATACCTAAAAGCAGACGAAGATGTTGAGATCCTTAACATTCACGGAGAAGGATTTAGATTAGTTGTTAAAAGTAAAGTTACAGAATAACAGAATAACAAAAAATTCACCAAACAAAAAATATTAAAGCTCTGAGAAATCAGAGCTTTTTTTATGCTTATATTTTTTCAGATTACTATTATACGCAATCTTTACAGAAATGACAAATCCAGCGAAAAGAATGGAATTTGGTCCCGAAGCTTCGGGATAAAAAATTAGACTTTTAATTTTAAAATATTAGCTTTTCATATAATTTGGAGCTATTTCCTGCTATCCGCTATATCTTTTTCGGGCAAAAAAGCCCTAAAAAGGATACCGCTTCTATCAGGGCTATGGCTTTAGTTTTCAGTTAGATAATCCTATATTTTTAGAACCATAAAAATGAATAAATATTTTTTACACGAATTTTCTCTATTATTATTTGGAAAATTAAAAAAGTATTCTGAATATTTGCAGACGAAAAAATTAATAACCCTTTAAAAACGAAGAAAAATGTTTGTACTTACATTGACATCTCAGAGCTTCACACCAAACGGATTTGGTGCAGCACTTCTTCGTGGCTTATTTCAATCTTAGAAATTCATTTTTAGATATATAAAAAAGCCCGAAGACATATAGTTTCGGGCTTTTTTTATTCTAGACACTTCAAATTTTCCCGAATAATCGATTTTATTATTTGTCCCAAAAGGATAAAATGTTAAAGCCTGTTTTGGCTATTAATTTAATGCACTATAATTTTTTATGGAAAATTATACAGCAGAGGAGTATGCTTTGTGCTCTCGCTTTAAAAATAAAAGAACAAAGAAAAGATTAGTAAAAGAAGATTTTGAAAAACAATTAATTCAATCAAGAAAATTTGAAGTTGAACTCTGGAAAAAACGACAAAGTTTACCATTGATTCCTTTAGCAACACCTTATCAAAAAGGTTGGGAACGGAGCTTTGTGCTTAGAGAAGATATAGTAAGATCAAACGAAGCTTCATTTTATAAAACATTACTGGAGAAGATAAATACATGGCAATATTCTTCCGAAAAATCTTTTAAGAAAAGGAAAAAGAAGAAAAGAAAACATGTATATGTCGAAAAACTCCAAACAATAAAAGAGTTTTCTGAATCAGAATGGAGAAGTTCAAAACTAACATTAACTGAAAAAGAGAAAATGCATTTTTATAAAAGGGAACGATGGTGTCCTAATTGTAAACGCTATAAAATTCATTATATATTTAATGAGCCATGGCGTTATGTATTTCGCGTTAAACCGTACATGATAACGCATACTAAAATGGTTGATGCAGATTTAGAAAGTGAAATTCAGCTTCTTGACAATTATATTACGAATCTTAATTTACGACATAGAATAAACAAATTAGTAGATGGTTTTTCTTATCGTTGGAGGTATTATCAAAATGAAAACCCACGAGAGATAAACCCAATTAAAAATAAAAGTCTGCATATATTGTATCAACAATATGTAGACGAAATGATATAAATCATGGGAAATAAATTATCCGGAAAAGACCTGATTAAGTTAGGCTTTCCAAAAAATAATTCAATAAATATAGCTTTAGGGCAAATAAACAGATATAGAAAAAGAGAAAAAAAGGAATCCATTCTGACAGAAGCAAAAGAAGTTTTACTTCATCCTGAAAAATTTGAAGGACACGGAACTTGGGGAAAAGTAGCCGAAGGTTTGGTAAATCCCGTTCATGTAAGAATGCATCAGTTGAAGACAACAAGAGTTCCTTTTACCATTTTTGGAGAGAATGAAATCGATCAGCAAGCTAAGTTTCAGTTGTATGATTCTTTAAAATTGCCAATTTCAGTTGCGGGAGCATTAATGCCAGACGCGCATTCAGGTTATGGATTGCCAATTGGTGGAGTTTTAGCAACAGATAATGCAGTTATTCCATACGGAGTTGGTGTTGATATTGGCTGCCGAATGAGTTTGTCAATTTTTGATTTACCGGCTTCTTATTTCAAAGGAAAAGAGCATCAATTGCAGGCAATTTTAAAAGACAATACCAAGTTTGGAATGAATGAAACACACGCTACAAAAGCGGATCATGAAGTTTTTTACAAAAGCGAATTTCAGGATATTCCATTACTAAAGAATCTTTTACCAAAAGCTTATAAGCAATTAGGAAGTTCTGGCGGAGGAAATCATTTTGTAGAATTTGGAATTGCCAAAATTGATAATCCAGAGAATGAATGGAAACTTGGCGCAGGAGAATATTTTGCTGTTTTATCACATAGCGGTTCTCGTGGCTTAGGCGCAAACATTGCGAAACATTACACGTATTTGGCCGCTAAACAATGTCCGTTACCAAAAAATGTACAGCATTTGGCATGGTTGGATTTGAATACACACGATGGTCAGGAATATTGGTTGGCAATGAATTTAGCCGGAGAATACGCAAAAGCCTGTCACGACGATATTCATAGACGAATCGCTAAAGCAATTGGGAAAAGAGTTGTGGTTACGATTGAAAATCATCACAATTTTGCCTGGAAAGAAATGGTAAATGGAAAAGAATGTATTGTGCATAGAAAAGGTGCAACTCCTGCTGCAGAAGGTCAATTGGGGATTATTCCTGGATCGATGACTGCTCCGGGATATATTGTAAAAGGCAAAGGAAATGCAGAGAGTTTAAACTCGGCTTCACATGGAGCCGGAAGGTTATTTTCACGCGCTAAATGCAAAGCTAATTTCACACAAAGTGAAATTAAAAAAGTATTGAAAGCTAACGACGTAACTTTAATTGGCGGAAACATTGATGAAGCGCCAATGGCTTACAAAGACATTACAAAAGTAATGGGAAATCAAACGGACTTGGTGGAAGTTCTGGGAACTTTTACTCCGAAAATCGTTAGAATGGACCGATAAGAAATTAAAAAATGGAAAAAATTATTCAGATAACAGCAGGTCGCGGACCTGCAGAATGCACTTGGGTTGTCGCCCAAGTGCTTAAAAAAGTTTTGGACGAAGCACAAGAACAACAGTTAGAAACTATTTTGCTTCAAAGAGAAGTTGGTGAAGAAAACGGAACAGTTGAAACGGCAACTATTTCTATAAAAGGAAAAAATGCTGAAACATTTGCAAATTCATGGATTGGAACTATTCAGTGGATTGGCCAAAGTCAGTTTAGGAAAATGCATAAGCGTAAAAACTGGTTTATTGGCATTTTTGAGATTGAACTACAAAAGAATGCGTCGATTTCAGAAAATGATATTCAATACCAAGCAATGCGAAGTTCGGGTGCTGGCGGACAACACGTTAATAAAGTGAGTTCGGCTATTCGAGCGACTCATATTCCAACTGGAATTGCCGTTGTGTCGATGGACAGCCGATCACAACATCAAAACAAAAAACTGGCAACAGAAAGATTATTAAAAAAACTAGAAGACGAAACTTTGCAACAGCTTAAAAATCACGTTGGAAAACAATGGGAAAATCAACTGAATATTCAGCGAGGAAATCCTGTTAGAGTTTTTACCGGAACTGATTTCAAAAAGAATAAAGTGGAGAAAAGTTACAAAGGAACTCGTCAGAAATTAAAAACCGATTTACGAAATGAAAACAATTGATAAATACCTTTTTCAGGCTTTGGATAATTACCCGTATTCGCTTGAGGAAACTATTGAATCATTAGATTATGCTTTTTCATATGATGCCAAAAATACTATGGTTTTGTGTTTGTATGGTAGAATTCAGGCAGAGCAATTATGGAATTATGAAGAGGCAAAGCAGTATTTTCAGGAAGCTTTAGCGATTAATATTCATGCTCTTGAAGTTTATCCGCACTATTTACAGACTTTGATTTTGAACGAAGATTATGAAGAAGCTCAAAAATTAATTGATTTTGCTTTGACTATAAAAGGAATTAATAAATCTGAAATTTATGTCAAGAAAGCAATACTTTATGAAGCTCAACATGAATTTAAAAATGCATTGAAGGAAATTAAAAATGCTAAACTTCATTTTTTGCAATTTGCTTTTGATTCTGATATTACTGATGTAGAGAAGAGAATTAAAGGAAAAATTGATTTAATTGAAAATAAAAAGAAGTCAAAGAAATCGAAAAAAGATTCAAAAAAGAAGTCAAAATGATTTTTGATTTTAAAAAAAAAACGATGCAATTCTATTTGAGTTGCATCGTTTTTTTTTATTTAATATAATTTAGTGTTGTCCCTACGGGACAATTTTAAGGAAGGCTATTTTTGTTTTTTACCGATATTTAACTCCTAAAGAAGTATTTTATGTTTAAATTATTTGAAGGAATATCTCGTAGAGATTACATCTTGGTAGAGATATCGTCAATAAAGCGAATATTTGCCCCGTAGGGACTATACAAATTTACATTTGAAATGTATTGCTTTTTGCCGAATTAAAAATGAAATAATCCGCGAAAATCCGTTCAATCCGTTAAATCTGCGGACAATTTATTTCCAATGCAATTCTAATGCAAAACACGTTTTCTCGTTTTTTGTAATACTGAATGTTGCTGTTGTATGATTGTCATCTTCACTTTCGTGAATTACTACGTTATCTTTTAGTGAAAGTTCTTTCATGAAATTCATTTCAAAACTTTTTACTTCTTGTTTTAAAATTCGTTTTTCATCTACATGATCTAAACACCATTCTAAATATTTGACGTTATTTACGTGATTTACAATATCTAAATCTGATAAATAAACTGTTTTTTCAAAAATAGCTCCTTTTTCGTGATTGATATTTATTTTAGAAAAACCTTCAGTTGTTGCTCTATTGTCCGGAAATAATTCGAAATGTTCATATGGCAAAGCCAATGGTTCTGGACGACGCGCTTGTGTATTAAATACTGCCCAATAGGTTTCGCAGCCTACTATTTTTTTGCCATTTACATACATTTCAAGAGCACGAACAGAACGAGAATTTTCTAAACTATTAATCCATGTTTTTACGGTTACAACATCTTGCCATTTTGGTAAGGACGAAATTTCGACACGCATTCTGCTTAAAACCCAAGCTTGGTGAAATTCCTGCATATCAAAAAAACTAATACCTCCAACTTCTGAATGTGCTGCAGCAGTTAGTTGTAGAATATTACATAAATCGGTGTATTTTAAAAAACCATTTGGGGTACATTGTGTAAAATTGATTTCCCAGTCTTTGCTTAAAACCGATGTGAAATTTGGCGATATAGGCATTTGTAATTTTGAATTTAGATTGTTGGTTTTAGATTTTTCTATCTGATAATAGAAGAAAGAGAAAAGAAAATAGATTTTACTTTAGTTGATTTTCTATATAATTTATAATTTCTTTTCTATCTGTGGCGTAATCAAACCATTTTGTGTTTTCATTCCGTTTAAACCAGGTAAGTTGTCTTTTTGAGAAACGTCTGGTATTTTTTTTGATTTCTTCGATGGCAAATGGCAGCGTGAAATCTCCGTCAAAATAACTAAATAATTCTCTATAACCGACAGTTTGTAACGCATTTAACGCTTTATTAGGATATAAAGCTTCTGCTTCCTGCAATAAACCTTCGTTTATCATGATGTCAACTCGTTGGTTGATTCTATTGTAAATCGTAGATCTTTCGGCATCTAAACCAATTAAAATAGGAGCGAAATTTCGGTTGTTTTTCTTCTGATTTAGAAATGATGAATATGGTTTTTGACTTCCGATGCAAACTTCTACAAAACGCATCATTCGTTGTGGATTTTGAAGTGTTTGCGAATTTTCTTCTGTTATTTTTTGATAATAATCAGGATCTAAAAGCTGTAATTGTTCTTGTAGATATTCAATTCCGAAGTTGTCGTAATTAGAATTTACCTGAGAACGTATTGCTGGATCAATTTCCGGGAATTCATCGAAACCTTTTAAAATTGCATCAACATATAATCCTGAACCACCAATAAGAATGGCAAAATCATTATTTTGGAATAATTCTTCTAGTTTAATAAGTGCTTCTTTTTCGTAATCGCCAACGGTATAATTTTCGAAAATTGATTTGTTTTGAATAAAGTGATGTTTTGCTGCTTGTAGTTCTTCCTGATTGGGAACCGCTGTGCCAATTGTTATTTCTTTAAAGAACTGACGGCTGTCGCAAGATATTATTTCGCATTTAAAATGTTGTGCCAAAGCAATACTTAAGGCTGTTTTTCCTATTGCTGTTGGTCCGACGATGGTTATTAAGTATTTCATATTTTTTAGCCCAGATGGTAATGGAAACCCCGGACTTATATTTGTTAGTTTTTTTGGGATAAAAAAGCGACTTTAGAAGCTCTTTTTATGCCTTAAAAAAACAACAAAGATAAGGAGGAGTTGGAATGTACAGCTGGAAATAGCTCATTAAATTAATTATTTGGTAACTCGATTCCGCATTCATGGCAATATTTTGCGCTATCAAAATGTACCTGTGCATTACAATTTTGACATGTTTTTTTTGTGCTAACAGCATTATTTCTTAAGCTGCTTTTTGCAAATTCGGCAGTTACGATTCCGGTTGGTACGGCAATAACTCCATATCCCATAATCATAACTAGCGATGCTAAAAACTGACCTAATGGTGATGCCGGCGAAATGTCGCCATAACCAACGGTTGTTAGGGTTATAATTGCCCAATAAATCCCGACAGGAATGCTGGTAAAACCACTTTCTTTGCCTTCGACAACGTACATTAATGAGCCGATAATTACGGCGCTGATGAGGACGAAGTATATAAATACCAGAATTTTTTCTTTACTGGCTTGCATGGCTTCACGGAGTTGCAAGGATTGTTGAGAGATCTGAGGAATGTGTAAAATTTTAAACAATCGGAAGAAACGCAGGATTCTAACGATGGTTAAAACATTTGTCGCAGGAAAAAATATGGATAAATACATGGGTAATATGGCCATTAAATCGATGATTCCGTAGAAACTAAAAACATATTTAATGGGTTTTTGTATCGAAATAATGCGTAAAATAAATTCTATGGTAAAGAAAATAGTAATAATCCATTCACAAACAAGAAGTTGTTGGTGGTATTTTTGATTGATGCCTTCGACGGTATCCATCATTACCAGAAGTACGCTTAAAAGAATAAGACCTAAAAGTACCAGATCGAACAAACGCCCTAAAAAGGTGTTGCTACCGTAAAGGATTATTTGAGTCTTTTGTCTAAAAAGGTCGTATTTTGATTTTACTTTTTTCATATCGGCTAAGATAATGAAAGTTTTGTTGTGTTAAAAATGAAGAATTTTAAGCGATTTGCTTTTTCGGATGTAGTTTTGAATAATATTTTTTACATCTCGATTATGCTGCATCGGGATTAAAATGTTTTTTAGAATCTCAATATTGGTAATTTGATAATTGAGGTCGTAATAAGCGTAACCTTTATAAGTTCCGTTTTCGATTAATACAGCACTTCTTTCATTCACGTTTCTACCTCTGTCAAGTAGAATCATACTTTTGTTTTCAAAGCTATTTTCTGATATAAATTGCTGAACACGAATGTTATATTCTTCTGGACTAACTTCGCCAATACAAGCGCCATCGCATTCTTTTATCTTATATTGAAAACACTCTTTTTTGGTTTGGTACAATCCGGTAAGTTTTTGGCACAAATGATATTTCGATGTGAATCTGAAAAGTGCATTTTTTCCTTCTTGTAAAGTAGCAAATGATGTGATTTCTTTTTTACGTCCATCTGCTTTTTCAAGTTTAAGATTCATATAACCGTTTGCATCTTTCTCAGCATATAATGCATATAGAAAAACCGTTTTTCTTTGAGAGCGATTATGTCTTGGACGATTTATTTTTACTTCTTCACTTTCTTTTAAAAGTGCGATTAATTCGCTTCCGGTTTCATCATAAGTTATGGTGAAAACTTCAGCTTGAATTTTTTTACTTTTAGTTGTGATTCCGGTAAAATGCTGATTGATTCTCTTTTTGATATTTTGGCTTTTGCCGATATAGATAAGGCTTCCACCTTCATTATAAATGTAATAAACGCCAGTTTTTGCAGGCATTTGCGCTAAAAGATCCATCAATTTTGGAGCAATTCCTTTTTCGACTTCGAGTTTTATAAAATCTTTTACGATTGTTTTTTCCAAGTCTTTTTCGAGAAGCATTTTAAACAACTTGGTAGTTGCCATTGCGTCTCCGCTTGCACGATGTCTGTCGGCCATTGGAATTCCAAGTGCACGAACGAGTTTTCCTAAACTATAAGAAGGCTGATCCGGAATTAATTTTTTGGCAAGTTCAACAGTACAAAGTGTTCTGGCTTCGAAATCATAACCTAAACGTCTGAATTCGGTACGTAAGATTCTATAATCAAATGAGGCATTGTGTGCGACAATAATACAATCTGAAGTTATTTCGATGATTCTTTTGGCAACTTCAAAAAACTTTGGAGCTGAGCGCAACATAGCATTATTGATTCCGGTTAATTTCACCACAAAAGGCTGAATCGGAATTTCGGGATTAACAAGGCTAATGAATTGGTCAACTACTTCATGACCATCAAATTTATAAATGGCGATTTCAGTAATTCCTTCTTCATTAAACTGACCTCCAGTGGTTTCTATGTCTAGTATTGCGTACAAATTCAGTATTCAGTCTCAGTTTTTAGTATTCATTTAAAATCTACAATCTTTAATCTACAATTAGATTAACGTCCTCCAAAAATGCTGCTTCCAATGCGAACCATTGTGCTTCCGCATTCTATTGCAAGCTTATAATCGCCGGACATTCCCATTGAAATTGTAGAGATGTTTTGCATTCCTTCTTTTTCTTTAATCGAATCAAAAATAGACTTTAAATGTGTAAATTCTTTTTTAATTTGGTTTTGATCTTCTGTAAAGGTTGCCATTCCCATTAATCCTAAGATACGAATGTTTTTCATTTCTTTGAACTCTGCCGAAGATAATAATTCATTTAATTCATTTTCGTCTAAACCAAATTTAGATTCTTCTTCAGCAATATATATTTGAAGCAAACAATCGATTATTCTATTGTTTTTTAAAGCTTGTTTATTGATTTCCTGTAATAATTTTAAGCTGTCAACTCCATGAATCAAGCTCACAAATGGTGCCATAAATTTGACTTTATTCGATTGCACGTGACCAATCATGTGCCATTGAATATCTTTAGGCATTTGTTCGTGCTTATCAGCCATTTCCTGGATTTTGTTTTCTCCAAAAATACGTTGACCAGCTTCGTATGCTTCCATCAAATCCGGAACAGGTTTTGTCTTAGAAACCGTAACCAAAGTTACGTGTTCAGGTAAATTGTTTTTTATTTGAAGCAAATTTTGCGTTATTGCACTCATTATTGATTATAATACTTAATTATTTGATCATTTTTTGTAGCTACCCAACTTTTAAGTTCAAATGAAGAAAGAGTTTGTGTTTCTTTCAAATTGTTTAATTCGGCAATACTATAATTATAGGTTTCTGAAATATCTTTTTTATTATTTTCAGTTCGTATGATTTTAATTTTCACATAGAAAAGTTTTGTATCAAAATAGTAAAATTCTCCAGTAATATTGTCTGAATACGAATTTAAATAATGAATACTTTCATGATATTGACCTTTTATTAAATTGCTGTATTTCTCAAAATTATATTTTCTTTTTTCGATATTCGAAAGTAAATTATAATTCTCTTCATTGAAATGGTGAAGATAAAAGCTATATGAATATCCACCTCTTGCGCTAAGAAACTTTGTTTTAATTTTGTCTACTTCAGTCTCAGTTTCAATTCTTATGACACCATCTGAAATGAAGCCATGTCCATTTTTTGCAGAAATGCTATCGATTTGATTAATGGTAAATTGTTTATTAGAATCTATTTTTAAGTTTTGAGAAATACAAATTGTGATTACAAAATGGGCAAAAATTAAAAATAGATTCCTCATAAATTTTAAAACTTTATTTTAAATAAACTGTTTTGAGATTTTCTCAGCTTTTTTACTTTCGCTATAGTCATAAAAACCTTCACCAGATTTTACTCCAAGTTTTCCGGCTCTAACCATATTTACTAATAATGGGCAAGGAGCGTATTTAGGATTTTTGAAACCTTCGTACATAACATTCAAAATAGCAAGACAAACGTCAAGACCAATAAAATCAGCTAATTGAAGCGGTCCCATTGGATGTCCCATTCCTAATTTCATTACGGTGTCAATTTCGTAAACACCTGCAACTTTATTATATAAGGTTTCGATTGCTTCGTTTAGCATTGGCATTAAAATTCTGTTTGCCACAAAACCAGGATAATCGTTTACTTCAACAGGAGTTTTGCCTAATTTTTCAGATAAATCCATGATGATTTTAGTCACTTCATCGCTGGTATTGTATCCACGAATGATTTCGATTAATTTCATAATTGGCACCGGATTCATAAAGTGCATACCAATAACACGCTCAGGATGTGCAACAACAGATCCGATTTGTGTAATTGAAATCGAAGAAGTATTAGTTGCCAGAATTGTATTGTGAGAACAAGCTTCGTTTAATTGTTTGAAAATGTTCAGTTTTAATTCTACGTTTTCGGTAGCTGCTTCAACTACTAAATCTACACCAACAACACCATCTTTAATATCTGTATAGGTAATAATATTGGTAATCGTTTTTGCAACTTCTTCTTGAGTAATTGTTCCTTTCGAAAGCATTCGATCTAAATTGGCAGCAATAGTCGCCATTCCTTTGTCTAATGATTTCTCAGAAACATCGATAAGTTTTACAGTAAAACCACTTTGTGCAAATGTATGAGCAATTCCGTTACCCATTGTTCCTGCACCAATTACAGCTATAGTTTTCATTTTATATATTAGTATTAAAATTGAAGTATTTGTCTAAATCTTCTTTTATTATTTCGTATTCATTATCGTTAATATATTTATTGGTATACAACCAGATATATCTTTCGTGTTGTGTATGATATGGTAATATTGGATCTATAAGGAAATATTTTGTTCTAAAGTAGTTGATTTGTTTTTGATAAATTGAATCTACAAATTGATCAACTTCTATTGCATTTTTTTTTGTGTAAATAAAATACAAATGTTTCCCCGCCTCTAAATGTAGTTCATCATGTCCTTCTGAAATATTTTTAGCTATAAGAACAAAAGGAGTGATTAAACCTAAACATAGTGCCTGGAGTGATAATGGAGAAGCATTATTTGTTACCATTATCAAGCTTAAAACTAGTAAAACATTTAAAAAAATAGAGAAGTATAAAATCATTAAGAATTTATTTTCTCTGTTTTTTTGAATATAACTGGATTTTTTTATTTCCTCAAAAGGAATAGAATACTTCAATTTATGTTTTGAAGTATTCAAATCAACTATAATTTCTTTATCTAAAATTTCAAAATATTGCTTTTGATTCTTATACTTGATCTTTAGTATAGATTCCATCTATTTTTCGAAACAATCAATAATCTGATACGCTACTCTTAAAGCATCTGTTGCTTGTTCAAGAGTTACAACTGGCGTAGTATCAGTTTTTATTGCATTTGCAAAAGACTCTAATTCGTCCAGAATTGCATTGTTTTGTTCAACGTCAGGATTAGTAAAATAGATTTGTTTTTTTACACCTTCGGCATTTTGCAGAATCATATCAAAATCTCCGGGAACTTCAGGAGCATCTTTCATACGAACGACTTCACATCTTTTTTCTAGAAAATCAACTGAAATGTAGGCATCTCTTTGAAAAAAACGTGTTTTACGCATGTTTTTCATCGAAATTCTGCTTGCTGTTAAATTGGCAACGCAACCATTTTCGAATTCAATTCTTGCATTGGCAATATCCGGAGTATCACTGATTACAGAAACTCCACTTGCGTGGATATCTTTTACTTTTGAATGAACAACACTCAAAATAGCATCAATATCATGAATCATTAAATCAAGAACTACAGGAACATCTGTACCACGCGGATTAAATTCGGCCAAACGATGCGTTTCTATAAACATTGGATTTTCGATCATGTTTTTTGTAGCAATAAACGCTGGATTAAATCGCTCAACATGACCAACCTGACCTTTTACATTGTATTCTTTTGCCAAAGCGATAATTTCTTCAGCTTCGTCTACAGTATTGGCAATTGGTTTTTCTATAAAGATATGTTTACCTGATTTGATCGCCACTTTTGCACATTTGTAATGAGAAAGTGTTGGTGTAACAATATCGATTACATCCACAGCGTGGATTAATTTTGCAATAGTACTGAAGTTTTTATAACCGAATTCTTTTGAAATTCTTTCGGCATTTTCTTGATTTTCGTCGTAAAATCCAACTAATTCGTATTTGTCAGATTGTTGTAATAAGCGTAAATGTATTTTACCTAGATGACCTGCACCTAAAACTCCTACTTTTAACATGAGAATGTATTTTAAACAAAAATATAATTTATTTGTCGAAAGTGAAAGTTAATGCAATAAAGATTTAGGAATTTAATAATTAAAAATCAATATTTGATTTACTGTTTTGTTTCCTATTTTTGCAAAAATAAAACCTACCCATTTTGAAAGACACTGCCAAACATCAAGGACTTCGTAATCAATTAGTAAGCACTTTAGAACAAAAAGGAATTACTGATAAAGCGGTTTTGGATGCGATAAAAAAAATCCCAAGACATCTTTTTTTAAATTCTAGTTTTGAAGATTACGCTTATCAGGATAAGGCTTTTCCTATAGGAGCGGGGCAAACTATTTCGCAACCTTACACTGTTGCTTTTCAATCTCAATTGTTAGAAGTAAAAAAAGAACACAAAATCCTTGAAATAGGAACTGGCTCCGGTTACCAAACTGCAGTTTTATGTATGTTGGGCGCTAAGGTATATAGCGTGGAAAGACAGAATGAGTTGTTTAAAACGACTTCAAATTTATTTCCAAAATTAAATATTCGTCCTAAACATTTATCATTTGGTGACGGATACAAAGGATTGCCAAGTTATGCACCGTTTGATAGTATTATTGTAACGGCGGGCGCTCCGTTTATTCCGCAGCCATTAATGGCGCAGTTAAAAATAGGAGGAAGATTAGTAATTCCGTTAGGCGAAGATGTTCAGATTATGACATTATTGATTCGAAAAAATGAAACACAATTCGAAAAACATGAGTTTGGAGAATTTAGATTTGTTCCTTTATTAGAAGATAAAAATTAAGAGAAAAGCCCAATTTAGTTGGGCTTTTTTTATTGACCAATAATACTAATATATCGTTCTAGATTTTCTTTTTCAATTTGAGCAATAAAAAGTAAAAAGTCTTCTTTGTTATTCTTGGTTTGGGCAATTTCAAGACTTTGGTAGTATTGCATACGACTATCATAATCTCCTTTTATATTAGCAATGATATATCCTTTTTGTAATAGGATTAAATTCATGACAAGACGAGAAGTTCGCCCGTTTCCATCAATAAAAGGATGAATTGTGACTAATCTCTCATGCATTTCGGCAGCAAGAATGATTGGATGTAATTTGTTCTTGTTGATTTCGTACCAAATAAAATAATCTTCCATTTCTTTTGCAACCATAAAAGGTTGTGGCGGCATATGTGTACTTCCTTTTATCATAACCTGGACTTTTCTATAACGTCCTGCGTCTTCAGGAATTATTCCGCGTAAAATTAAATTGTGAATCGATAAAAGATCACGTTCGTTTAGGGAAGCATTTCTTTGCATCAAATCTTTAATAAAACCAATAGCTTCTTGATGATTAATAGCTTCTAAATGCTCGCGCATACTTTTTCCCGAAATAGTCAAACCTTCATTAATAACCATATCTGTTTCGCGAAGTGTCATTGTGTTACCTTCAATACGATTACTTTCAAAAGTATATTCTAACTCTAAAGCCTGAGTGATTCTAAAGCTATCATATTGACGATAACTATCTAGTTTCTCTTTTAAAAGATCGATCTCATTTAAAAGTTTTTCTAAAGTATTGGAAATCTTTAATTTCGAAACTGTTTTGTTATATTTTATTTCTTGTTCGGCTAGTATTAAAGCTTTTAAAGCAAATTCATCATCTCCAATTTCATACAGAATTTTTTCTTTAAGCCATGCGATCATTAAAGTTTCATAATCGATTTCTAAAAGTTGAGCAAGTTTAGAAATTTGATCTTTAGTTGGTTTTCTCGTCCCTGATTCAAATTTACTTATCAAAGCCTGATCAATGCCAACTAATTGTGCCACTTCTCGAGTCTTTAATCCTTTTTGTTCTCTCGCATTTTTAAGAAGTGTTTTCATTTTTATATGATTTGTATTGTCTTGACAAATTTAGTCATTTTTATTTGAATTAAAAAAGCAATAGACAACTATTGCTTTTAATAATGTTTTTATTTAGGAGGAAGTGACCCGTCTTTTCTCATTTCTTTTACAACTGTTTGCATAATTGCATCAACAGTTTGACCTAAATCAGTAACGTAATCTGATTTTGTAGTTCCTGTCCAGATTAGTTTATTTTCTTTTAATGAAAAAATATTTGTTTCGACCATATACGAAGTTGTTTCCTGATAATATCCCGGATCGTAGAAGTTAGGAGAGTACATTCCGTACCAATTTCCAAAACCATAGCCATACATTCCGGTGTACATTCCGTCAAATCCACCATAATACATTCCGGTATAAGTTCCGGGAACATAAGTAGTTTCTTTGTCAGCACTTACTAATCGCATTGTAATTACTCCGTCAAAATTCTCGTCTTGTAAGATTTTTAATTTTTGTTCTTTGGTAAGATCTTTGACTGTTTCGTTTAGGTATTGATAAGAAGTTTTGAAAATTGGATTACTTGCTGCAATTCTATTCTCTGCAACTCTTCTTGAAGCTTCATCTTTTACCAAAACAACAACCAATACTTTTTTGAAATTCTCTTGAGCAACAGTTATTTTAGGATCTCTCCAACTATTGACGATAGAAGTATTGCTACCACAACTTGAAAGTGCAAAAACAGTAATCAATAAAAATAAGTACTTCTTCATATTACATTTTTTTAGAATTATTGTAGTAAAAATACGTATAAAATGATAAAGAATACTAGTTCTGGTAAAAATAACTTTTAGTTATAAGCTTTTTTTATTCGATCTAAATCACGTTTAGTGTCCTGTTCTTTAAGAGATTCACGTTTGTCGTAATTTTTCTTTCCTTTACAAAGACCAATTTGCAATTTTGCCAATCCTTTTTCATTCGTAAACAATTTTAAAGGAACTATTGTAAGTCCTTTTGCTTGTACATTTTTATGAAGCGTTTTTAGTTCTTTTTTATTCAAAAGTAATTTTCTCTCGCTTCTGGATTTATGGTTAAATTGATTTCCAAAAGAATATTCTTCTATATAGGTATTTATAGCAAAAAGTTCGAGATTACTAAATTCGCAGAAACTTTCGGTAATATTAGCTTTTCCTAAGCGTATTGATTTAATTTCAGTTCCGGATAAAACAATTCCGGCAGTATAAGTGTCGATTATCTCATAATCAAATCGAGCTCTTTTATTAAGTATATTGACTGTTTTTAACATAAGTACAAATGTAAACAAAATTGGAAAACTTTGATATGTCTAAAGATAATTAAAGATTTAATTGATTTAGATTTCAATTTACTAGTTTTGTAAAAAATAAAGAGCGTACTTTTTTAAAGCACGCTCTTTTTATTATTATTATTATTATTATTTAAAAAGTATAAAATGCAGAATCAATCTAAAGATCCTTTACACGGAATTACACTTCAAAAAATTTTAGAATCATTAGTTGATCATTACGGCTTTGACACATTAGGAGAATTAATTCCTGTAAAATGCTTCTTGTCAAATCCTAGTATTAAATCAAGTTTAACTTTCTTAAGAAAAACAGATTGGGCTCGTAAAAAAGTAGAAGATTTATATGTAAAATCACTACCTAAGTTTACGAAATAATTACAATTTATAAGAAATCATAACACCGCCACGGTACGGAAGCCATTCGCCACTTTTGTTCCAGTTTGGAGCTTTTTCATATCTTCCAGGAGTTCCATCATTATAATAACCGTGGTAAAAACCTTGATGCCATCCACCACCTGCAAAAATATCTAATATAAATTTATCGCTTAATTTGATATTGTATCCAATAGTTGCACCTAATCTATAACCAAAACCTTGTTCGTATAAATTGGTATCCCAGTAATTCCATTTTTGTAATTGATAAATATCCGGACCAGCGTGAGCACCTACGTAAAATCCATTATATTTTTCTTTAAAATGGTAACGAACTTCCGCAGTGAACGTATAAAATTCCATTGGATTATGTCCATTAAAGGATTTCCAAAAAGAAGCCATTACGTCAAAACTAAAAGTAGTTTTCTCTCCAATACTAGTTTCTACACCAACATTTGGAATACCTACTAAAGCTGTTGCTGCATTAAATTTAATAAAAGTTTGACTTTGTGATTGTATTGTAAAGAAAAGAACAAGAAGTATTAATAATTTTTTCATAAGATATTTTATAAACAAATGCGGATTGCATTAATTATTTCGGGTGCAAATATAACGCATAAGAATACTTACTATTGCTTGTTGTTCTCTTTTTTAATGAAGTTTTTTCTGTAAAAAACGGTTGTTGAAATTACTTTTCTAATAATGAGTAAATTACCTTATCGTAAAAACGACCTTCATAAAAGTCAGATTCTTTAAAATGAGCTTCTTTTACAAAACCGCATTTTTGCAGTACTTTTTCAGAGGCAAAATTCTCAGGATCAATAACAGCTTCTATCGAATGTAATTTTAAATCTTCAAAACCAAATTTAATTAATCGGTTTACAGCTTCAGGAATTATTCCTTTTCCGTGAAATTCAGGTAACAAAATATATCCAATTTCAGCACGATAATTTTCAGGTTGCATTCTGTAATAGCCAATTATGCCAAGTAGTTTAGGACTGTCTTTTAGTGTAATTGCCCAATTGATCCCAACATTTGTATTTATTTTACCTTCAATCTCTGCAATAAGTACAAGAGCATCTTCAGCACTTTTCAATAAAGGCCTTGGGATGAATTTCATTGTTTCGGGATTCGAACGCAATATGAAAATATCATGTGCATCATCATTTGTAACCCTTCTTAATATTAAACGCTCCGTTTCTATAACCGGAAACGGATTAAAATTAAATTCTAGCATTTCTTTACTATTTATAATATTTGTAAACTAAATTTTGCTTGGAAAGTTTGATTGGCATCCAAAACTAAAATTCCTTCTTTTTCAAATAAATCGCCAGAGTTTTCAGCAGTGTCTGAATATCCAAGCCAAGGCTCAATACATATAAATGGAGCATTTTCTTTGGTCCAGATTCCTAAACTAGGAAAATCTTCAAAAGCAACCTTTATATAAGGTTTTGAGTTTTCAAGAATTGTAAGCGAATTTGACTTTAATGTTTTGAAAATCAACGCATCGTTCTCAAATAATTTATAATTTAAAGGAACTAAACTATTGGTGCTTTCTAAAATTTCTGTTTTATTTGAGATTAAATCATTCTCTAAAATATAATATTTCAAAACTTCATTTTTTTCAAAATCAAGAGTATAATTTTCAAAAGCTTCAGGTAATGCTATTGCAGGGTGAGCTCCTATAGAAAAAGGCATTTTAGATTCCCCTTCATTAATTACTTTGTATTCAATATTTAATGTAGATTCATGAAGTGTATAGATAAGTTGTAATTCAAATGAAAAAGGATATTTTTTCAGTGTTTCTTCATTATATTTTAATGAAAAAACAGCACTATTTTCAGTTTTTTCGATCAATTGAAAATCCATATCACGAGCAAAACCGTGTCTTGGTAATTGATATTCAGTTCCATTAATAGTATAAGTGTTGTTTTTTAAAGTTCCTACAATCGGAAAAAGAACAGGCGAGTGTTTTCCCCAGAAATCAGGATTACCTTCCCAGATAAATTCTTTATTCTGATTGTTTTTTAATGAAAATAATTCTGCTCCCGCATGTTTAATAGAAGCGCTTATCTGTGAATTTGAAATAGTTGTATTCAATTTTTTGTAGTTGAAGTGAATTAATTTTATAAGGAATGTAAATGTATTTGATAAATTTTATTTTTCTAAGAAAAAGCCTCAAAATATTTTTTTGATAAATTTTTGCTAAAATTAAATTTATCTTTTAGGTTTTCTCTGTAAATAGCTTTTTTTTTCATTAATTTGCTACATAAACAGCTAAAAAATATGAAAAAGCATTCCTTTAAAGGCCTTTTAACCATGGCTTTCTTTGTTGGAATTTCTTCTGTTTGGGCGCAACAAACGCCTGTCGGGACAGCAGTAAATCCAGTTAATAATTATAATTATCATGATGCGTTTGCACCAAATTTTTACACTAAAAATGGTACGCCAACGCGCTCTGCAAGCGGTCAGCCAGGAGTTGAGTATTGGCAAAACAGAGCTGATTATCAGATTACAGCAAAGCTAAACGGAACTACAAACGAAATTATTGGTACAGACGAAGTTACATATACTAATAATAGTCCGGATAAATTGTCATTTGTTTGGATGTATTTAGATCAAAACTTATTCAAAGGAGATTCAAGAGGAAATGCTGTTGTGCCTTTAACAGGAAGTCGTAACGGAGCTCAAGGTCAGGTTTTTGACGGAGGAAATAAGATAAAATCAGTAAAAGTAATTTCTGTTGGAAAGAAAAAGACAGAAGTTGATGCAAAATATGTAATTACAGATACCAGAATGCAAATTTTTCTTCCTGAAGAATTAGCTTCAAAAGGAGGTTCTGTAAAAATCAAAATCGAATTTTCGTTCATCGCTCCTTTTGAAGGATCTGACAGAATGGGAGTTTTAGAAACTAAAAACGGTAAAATTTTCACAATTGCACAATGGTACCCGCGTATGTGTGTGTATGATGATGTAAGAGGTTGGAATACTGCTCCTTATTTAGGTGCTTCTGAGTTTTACTTGGAATACGGAGATTTTGATGTAAAAATTACAACTCCTGCAAATCATTATGTTGTAGGTTCTGGAGAGCTATTAAATGGTGCAGAAGTATTGCCTGCTGAACAATTTAAACGTTACAAAGAAGCTTCTTTAAGCGATAAAACAGTTACGATTCGTTCTGCTTCTGAAGTTGCTGCAACTGCGACTACAAATGCAACGGCTGTAAAAACATGGCATTATCAAATAAAAAATGCACGTGATTTTTCTTGGGCATCATCTCCGGCTTTTATTTTAGATGGAGCCAAAATTAACTTACCAAGTGGTAAAAAAGCATTGGCATTATCAGCTTATCCTGTAGAAAGTGATGGACGTGACGGTTACGGTCGTTCAACTGAATACGTAAAAGCAGCGATTGAAAACTATTCTAAAAGATGGTTTGAATATCCTTATCCTGTAGCAACAAACGTAGCAGGAAATGAAGGTGGAATGGAATATCCTGGAATTGTTTTTTGCGGATGGGAATCTAAAGGAAAAGATTTATGGGGAGTTACAGATCACGAATTTGGACACATTTGGTTTCCTATGATTGTAGGTTCAAACGAGAGATTGTTTGCCTGGATGGATGAAGGTTTTAATACTTTTATAAATTCATTAAGTACTGCCGAATTTAACAAAGGTGAATATAACGATCCGCCATCAGATTTGCACAAAGAAGCGGAGCCTTTTACAAGACCTGATTTAGAAACTATCATGAGTTCTCCTGATAATATGAAGGAAGCAAATATTGGTATGTTATGTTATTTCAAGCCAAGTTCAGGATTAATAATCTTAAGAGAACAAATATTAGGAAAAGAGCGTTTTGATACCGCTTTCCGTACTTATGTAGAGCGTTGGGCTTACAAACATCCACAACCGGATGACTTTTTCAGATCTATGGAAAATGTTGCAGGTGAAGACTTAAGCTGGTTCTGGAGAAGCTGGTATGTTAACAACTGGCGTTTTGACCAAGGTATAAATTCAATTAAATATGTAAAAAACGATCCTTCAAAAGGAGTTGTAATTACAGTTGAAAATTTCGATAAAATGCCAATGCCAATCGTTGTAGATGTTAAAACAAAAAGTGGTAAAGTTTCAAGAGTTACTGTTCCTGTAGAAGTATGGCAACGTAACAATGTTTGGTCATTCAAACATGATTCAACCGAAGAAATTCAAAGCATAACACTTGATCCTGACCATGTTTTTCCTGATAATAATGAGGGAAATAACGTTTGGACAGCCGGAAAAAGTACAATAGAAAAAGATGTAATTTTAGACGGTTATTTAGGAGTATATTCAACAACTAAAGCACCGCTTAAAATTGAATTTACAGAAAAAAACAGCACATTAAATGCTGAGATTACAAACTATCCAAAGTTTTCTGTAACACCGGTAGAGAACGAAAAAGATACATTTGAATCAACTGGAGCTGGATTAAAATTTAAATTTAATGAAGCAAAAACAGGATTTGATATGATAATTTTAGGAAGCGGACAATCGATTCCGTTTACAAAATAAGAATTAGAAATATACAAACTAATATGTTTAAAACCCGATAGTTATTCTGTAACTATCGGGTTTTTGTTTTGTTTAAAGTTACTGTATAGTTGATGTTTTGTCATTTCGACGAAGGAGAAATCACACACGTAAATCGACAAAGATTGGCGAATTTGATTGCGAAGTTTCTAGTGTGATTTCTCCTTCGTCGAAATGACAGACTTTGAGAAAAACCTCTTTGGTAAAATTAAAATCAGCTTTTTATAATTTTAAAATAAAAAAAAGAAAACCTCAGAACCTCAGTATCTCAGAACCTTAGCGCCTTATAAAAAAATAACATTACATTAAAAAAATGTTAGAATTTTAATTTTTTGTTTTGAGAATTAAAAAATAGTGTACTTTTGCACCAATGAATAAAATAAGTTTACATATAACTTCTTTGTCACGGACAAACTCACCTGTAACTTCTCCCGAAGTACGGATACTATCTCTATAGTATTCACAGAGTTTTTCGCCGCGTATTTATTTATATTCATTTTTCATTTTGAAATCAAATAATTTGTCCATTGGACAAACATATCCTAAAAGTATATATTATTTTTTGAATTTTCTTAGTCAAGTTTTTGATTTTGAGGATGTTACTTTTTTTTTGTCTATTTTTATTGGATTGAATTCAGGATTTCAAACTAAACAATACGTTTTAATTTTTAACTCTAACTTCAACTATTGAAATGAAAATCTCTATTGTTGTTACTCAGGAAGAACACTTCAAATTCGCACAGGAAATTTGCGATACAATAGAATCATCTGCCTTATTAAGAGGTACAGGGATTGCTAAAAGAACTCCTGAATACATTCAGAAAAAAATGTCGAGCGGTGATGCAATGATTGCTTTAGCAGATGGAAAATTTGCAGGTTTTTGTTATATCGAAAGTTGGCAACACGGCAAGTTCGTGGCGCATTCTGGCTTAATTGTACATCCGGATTATAGAAGTTTGGGCTTGGCAAAAAAGATCAAATCAAAGGTTTTTGACTATTCTCTAAAAAGATATCCAGACGCTAAAATATTTGGAATTACGACCGGTTTGGCTGTAATGAAAATCAACTCTGATCTTGGTTACAAACCCGTGCCTTTCTCTGAACTTACAACAGATCCAAGTTTCTGGTCTGGCTGTAAAACCTGTACCAATTATGAAATTTTAAAAAGCAAAGAAAACAAAATGTGTCTTTGCACCGGAATGTTATACGACCCAAAAGAAAAACAAAAAGATCCGCCAAGACATCCTTTTAACGAAGCCGTTTTAAGCAGATTAAAGAAAATAAAACAAGCTTTATTCTTAAATAAACTATTGTCGTTTATCTTTTTAACCTAAGAATAAATTAAAAAAGAAATCTCAAACTTGCTACATACGAAAGTATTAGCCTAAATTATAAAAAATGAAAAAAGTTGTATTAGCTTATAGTGGAGGATTAGATACCTCGTATTGTTTGAAATATTTAAAAAATGAAAAAGGATACGAAGTTCACACCGTACTTGTAGATACAGGAGGATTTGATGCTGAAGAATTATCAGCAATTGAAAAAAGAGCTTACGAATTAGGAAGCGCACAACACGCCAACTTAACTATCATTGATAAATATTATGATAAAGCTATAAAATATTTGATTTTTGGAAACGTATTAAAAAACAATACATATCCATTATCAGTAAGTGCAGAACGTGTTTTCCAAGCAATTGAAGCTATAAAATATGCTAAAAAAGTTGGAGCAAGCGCAATTGCACACGGAAGTACAGGCGCAGGAAATGATCAGATTCGTTTTGATTTAATTTTCCAAACCATCGCTCCGGAAATTGAAATTATTACACCAATTAGAGATTTAAAACTTTCAAGACAAGAAGAAGTAGATTATTTGGCCCAAAACGGAGTACATTATTCTTGGGAAAAAGCACAATATTCTATCAATAAAGGACTTTGGGGAACAAGCGTTGGAGGAAAAGAAACTTTAACTTCAAGTCAACCGTTACCAAGTGAAGCATATCCGTCTCAATTGCAAAAAGAAGGAGAAGAAAAAGTGACTTTGCATTTTGAACAAGGAGAATTAGTAGCATTAAATGGTAAAAAAGATGCTCCGGAAAATAATATTGTAAAACTTGAAAAACTGGCAAATGCTTACGCAATTGGTAGAGATATTCACGTTGGAGATACAATTATAGGAATCAAAGGAAGAGTTGGTTTTGAAGCTGCGGCGCCATTAATCATTATTAAAGCGCACCATTTATTAGAGAAACATACACTTGGTAAATGGCAACAATACTGGAAAGAACAATTAGGAAACTGGTACGGAATGTTATTTCACGAAGGTCAGTTTTTAGATCCTGTAATGAGAAATATTGAAACTTTCTTGCAAGACACACAAAAAACAGTAAACGGAACCGTAACGGTTTCATTAAAACCATATCATTTTTCGCTTGACGGAATCGAATCTAAAAACGATTTGATGAACACAGGTTTTGGTCAATACGGAGAAATGAACAATGCATGGACATCTGACGATGCAAAAGGATTTATCAAAATTCTTGGAAATGCACAAAATATATTTTCATCAGTAAACCATTTAACTCATGATTAAGCGTGATGAATTATTCAAAAATAAATTTATGAAGACGAAAGTATTTTTTTTAATTCCATTACTTCTAATTTTTTTTGGATGTTCAAGTGATAATAATGATGTGACGGCTGAAAAAGAAAATCTGAAAGCTGTCTCTCATGAAGTTTTATTGTTCGAATATATACCTGAAACAGGTAATAATTCACATAGGCTTAGATATAATATAAAATATACGAACCCTAACAATGTTGCTATAAAAGGATTTTCTAACATTACGATGGATTATGATGGATTAATATTAACTCCTATCAAAAAACTTCCACCTTATATCGAAATTGATGCAAATTCTAGCTTTACAGAAAGTTTTGATGTTGAAGAGGCTTTTGATATTAATATAGGAAAGGTAAATTCAATAAAACTGGTATCTATTAAATTTACTATTGTTAAAAATTAAAAAAAAGAATAAGGGGTATTTTGAAATCTAAAAAACTAAAAGCATGATTAATGTTGGAATAATTGGTGGTTCGGGCTACACAGCTGGAGAACTTATCAGAATCTTGATGTATCATCCCAATGTAAACATCGATTTTGTTTACAGCACGACCAATTCTGGTAAACCGCTTTCTGTGGCGCACCACGATTTGATGGGAGATATTGAAATGAATTTTACTGATGTTGTAAATCCTGACGTAAATGTGGTTTTTTTATGTTTAGGTCACGGAAAATCTATTTCATTTTTGGAAGAAAACAAGTTTGCAAGTCATACCAAAATCATTGATTTAGGAAATGATTTTAGATTAACTAAAGATGCTAATTTCGAAGGAAAAGAATTCATTTATGGTTTACCCGAATTGAATAAAACTGAAATTAAAAAAGCAAATTTTATCGCAAATCCAGGTTGTTTTGCGACAGCGATTCAATTGGCTTTATTGCCTTTAGCAAAAAATAATCTATTAAAATCTGACGTTCATATTAATGCAACAACCGGAAGTACAGGCGCGGGCGTAAGTCTTGCTGAAACTTCACATTTTAGTTGGAGAAACAATAATATGTCGCATTATAAAGCTTTTGAACACCAACATTTGGGAGAAATCAACCAAAGCGTGAATCAATTGCAAGCGGATTATTCAGATGAATTAATTTTTGTTCCGAATAGAGGAGATTTTACAAGAGGAATTTTTGCAACATTATATACAACTTCCGAAGAAAGCTTAGAAGATTTAGTTGCCAAATACGAAGATTTCTATAAAAATGAACCTTTTGTAACCGTTACAACGACAAATATCAATATGAAACAAGTCGTTCAAACTAATAAATGTATTATCAGTTTATTGAAAAAAGGAAACCGGATTTTAATCACTTCAATCATTGACAATTTAATCAAAGGTGCTTCAGGACAAGCGATTCAAAACATGAATTTAATGTTCGGATTAGAAGAAACTACAGGTTTACATTTAAAACCAAGCGGATTTTAAATTGTTGTCAAAACGGTTAATCGTTTATTCGGTTAATCGATTAAACAAATGAACGGTTAAACAATTAAACAACAAGAAAAATGAATTTATTTAACGTATACCCACTTTATGATATAACTCCTGTAAAGGCGCTAGATTGCACAATTACAGATAATAACGGAGTGGAATATTTAGACTTATATAGCGGACATGGTGTAATTTCAATTGGCCATACGCAACCTGATTATGTTGCAAAACTAAAAAATCAATTAGATCATTTAGGATTTTATTCGAATGCAATTCAGAATCCTTTGCAGGTAGAATTAGCTCAGAAATTAGGTAAACTTTCCGGTTTAGAAGATTACGAATTATTTTTATGCAGTTCTGGAGCTGAAGCAAACGAAAATGCATTAAAATTAGCTTCTTTCCATAACGGAAAATCAAGAGTTGTAGCTTTTGATAATTCTTTCCACGGAAGAACTTCTGCAGCTGTTGCCGTTACAGATAACAAAAAAATTGTAGCGCCAATTAATGCACAACAAGTCGTTACTTTTTTACCTTTAAACCAAATCGAATTAGTTGAAGCAGAACTTGAAAAAGGAGATGTTACAGCAGTAATTATCGAAGGAATTCAAGGAGTTGGAGGTTTAGATCAAGGAACAACAGAATTTTTTCAGGCTTTAGAAAAAACATGTAAAAAACACGATGTTGTTTTAATTTTAGACGAAGTACAATCAGGATACGGAAGAAGCGGAAAATTTTTCGCATTCCAACATCACGGAATTAACGCTGATATTATTTCAGTTGCAAAAGGAATGGGGAACGGATTTCCGGTTGGAGCGATTTTAATTTCTCCAAAATTTGAAGCAAGTTTCGGATTATTAGGAACAACTTTCGGCGGAAGCCATTTATCTTGTGCAGCCGGAATTGCGGTTCTTGACGTAATTGAAAAACTGGATTTACAGAAAAATGTAAATGAAGTTTATGAATATTTCTTAGAAAAAATTAAAGAAGTTCCCGGAATCAAACAAGTAAAAGGAAAAGGATTAATGCTTGGAGTAGAATTTGATTTTGACGTTGCAGCTTTAAGAAAAAAGCTTATCATCGAAAAACACATTTTTACAGGAAGTGCAAACAACAAAAATCTGCTAAGAATTTTACCGCCATTAACAGTAAAAAAAGCTGATATTGATACGTTTGTAAAAGCTTTAAAAGAAAGTTTGGAAGAATTAAAAAACTAATACTCTCAAAGTTAAACCCGACAGGTTTTTAAAACCTGTCGGGTTTAAAACACAAAGTTTGACTTTGAAAACAACCAAAAAACAACCAAAAAACAACCAACCAACTATAAAAAATGAATCCATTATCAATTGAAAAACGCAATCTGGTTTTGCGCTCTATGGCAAAACTGGTCGAGCAGAAGCGGAGTCAGATTATCTTAACCAATCAGGAAGATTTATTGGCATACGACGGCTCAGATTTAGCGATGGAAGAACGCCTAAAAGTAGATGATAAAAAAGTCGACGAGATGATTTTGTCTTTGAATCAACTAGCTTCTCAGGAAGATCCGGTTGGAGTAGAACGTTTTCATTTTGTTCATGATAATGGAATAAAAGTCATTAATAAAACTGCGGCTTTTGGTACGATTTTAATCATTTATGAATCTCGTCCCGATGTTACAATCGAAGCGGGAGGAATTGCCTTTAAATCCGGAAATAAGATTTTATTAAAAGGAGGAAAAGAAGCTTTAAAATCGAACTTGAAAATTGTTGATTTATGGCATCAGGCTTTAGCAGAAAACGGAATTTCGAAAGATTGGGTAGAATATTTGAATTATAATCGAACAGAAACTCAGGCTTTCTTAGAAAAACCAACTCAAAAAGTAGATTTAATTGTTCCGAGAGGAGGAGAAAAACTAATTGAGTTTGTAAAAGCCCACGCCACTTGTCCCGTAATTGTAAGCGGACGCGGAAACAATTTTGTTTACGTTCATGAAAAAGCAGATACAGATTTGGCTTTAAAAATAATTTTGAATGCTAAGACCTCTAAAATCTCGGCTTGTAATGCAGTTGACAAGGTTTTAATAGATTCTAAATTACCAAATTTTGAAGGTTTTACAGCTATTTTAATTGAGACTTTAAAAGAATCTAATGTAGAAGTAATCGTTGATGAATCTTTAAAAAGCTTTGAAGACACAGAAACACTTCAAAACGAAGATATTTGGTACGAAGAGTTTTTAGATTATAAAATCGTAATTGGAACCATTGATTCTGAAGAAAATGCAATTGAAAAAATCAATAAATATTGTGGCGGACATTCGGCAGTAATTATTACAAGAGATGACAAAGCAGCGCAAGAATTTATGGATGCCGTTGATACAGCAGCCGTTTATCAAAATGCCTCAACCCGTTTCACAGACGGAGGACAATTTGGTTTAGGCGGAGAATTAGCGATAAGCACAGATAAATTGCATCAAAGAGGACCAATTGGACTTCAACATCTCGTAACCAATAAATGGTACGTTTACGGAGAAGGACAAATTAGGTAATTGAGATAATTAGATAATGTGTCAATTAGATAATTAGAATTTAATTGTAGACAAAGCTTTGCGAACTTACCGTTTGTAAACACAAACAGAATAAAAAACCTTGCGGACTTTGCGGTTAAAAAAAAACTGCGGTTAAAACGACAACAATGGGAAAAAAGCGGATTTTATTAAAAATAGGAAGTAATACTTTAACCAAAGAAACCAATCATATTTCGCGGGGAAAGATCGAAGATATAGGTATGCAAATTGCCGCTTTAAACAAAGATTACGAATTTGTAATCGTAAGTTCCGGAGCCATTGCAGCCGCCAAACAATTTGTAAAACTCGAAAGTAAAGGAAAAGAAATTGCATTAAAACAAGCTTTAGCTTCAATTGGACAGCCACATTTAATGCGGATTTTCCATGAGAATTTTAGCGATTTAGGATTATTGACATCACAATGTTTATTGTCTTATTCAGATTTTGAAAAAGAACAATCCAAAGTAAATATTGTCAATACGATAAACGTTTTGGTCGAGAACAATTACATTCCGATAATCAATGAAAATGATACCGTTGCCACGGATGAGATTCGGTTTGGAGATAATGATAAATTAGCTGCTTTAACCGCTGTTCTTTTAAATGTTGATATTCTGATTATTGCCACTAACACAAACGGAATTTATACTAAAGATTCCATTCACGATGAAAATCCTGAAACGATTCAATTAGTAAAAGATCTGAAAGTATTAGAAAAAGAAATCGGCGAATCAAAATCATCACACGGAACAGGCGGAATGCAATCAAAAATTGAAGCTGCCGGAATCGCAAAAGCTGCCAACATCGAAACCTGGATCGTCAACGGATTAAATGATAATTTTATTTTAAAAGCATTAGAAGGCGAAATTTCTTTTACTAAAATCGTTTAATTATAACGCGGATAATACGGATTCGCTAAAGCGAAGACGCGGATAAAAACGGATTTTTGTATTTATCTTTAATTTTTAAGTAGTATATTTCATTCAAATTTTTAAAGTTATGGAATTATTACATGAAGAATTGACCGATATCATTATTAAAACTTTTTATGAAGTATATAATGAATTAGGATATGGATTTTTAGAAAGAGTTTATTTAAACTCACTTTATCTGGAATTAAAAAGTATAGGTTTAAATGTTGAAGCCCAAAGGAAAATAGAAGTTTATTATAAAGGAATCGAAGTTGGAGAATACTATTCAGATTTAGTTGTTGAAAATTTAGTTATTCTCGAATTAAAAGCAGCAGAAAGTATTAGTCCTGCTTTTGAAAACCAAATATTAAATTATTTAAGAGGTACAAACTGCGAAGTAGGATTGCTGTTGAATTTTGGAAAGAAACCGGAATTTAGACGGAAAGTTTTCGAAAATAGTAGAAAAGTAAGAAAGTAAAAAAAGAATCAGTTTTTATCCGCGTTTTCGCTTTAGCGAATCAGTTTAATCCGCGTCTAAATACACAATACAATAAAAAGACATGAATTATATTTCAATAAAAGATATAGACTCATTATCAAAATGGGTAAAAAGCGCATTAAAAATCAAAAAGAATCCGCTTAAAAATCAAGAATTAGGAAAAAATAAAACCTTAGGAATGTTATTTTTCAACCCGAGTTTAAGAACGCGTTTGAGTACTCAAAAAGCCGCTATAAACTTAGGAATGAACGTTATGGTAATGAATTTTACCAACGAAGGCTGGACATTAGAATTCGAAGATGGAGCAATTATGAATTCAGGCGCTTCGGAACACATTAAAGAAGCAGCGGAAGTAGTTTCTCAATATTGTGATATTATCGCCATTCGTGCTTTTGCAGGTTTAGTTGATAAAGAAAAAGATTATGCCGAAACAGTAATCTCAGGATTCTTGAAACACGCAACTGTACCAATCGTAAACATGGAAAGCGCGGTTCGTCATCCAATGCAATCTTTGGCAGACGCCATTACAATGGAAGAATACAAAACAAAACACAAACCAAAAGTAGTTTTGTCTTGGGCGCCGCATCCAAAAGCATTACCACAAGCCGTTGCCAATTCATTCGTAGAAATGATGCAAATGCAAAAAGATATGGATTTTGTAATCACACATCCTGAAGGTTACGAGCTAAGTCCCGAAATCACGAAAGATTGTAAAATCGAATACGATCAAAACAAAGCTTTCGAAAATGCCGATTTCGTTTACGTAAAAAACTGGAGTAACTTCAACGATTACGGAAAAGTAACCAACATAGATCCAAATTGGACTGTTACAGCAGAAAAAATGGCATTAACCAATAACGGAAAATTCATGCATTGTCTTCCAGTTCGTCGTAACGTAATTGTAAGTGATGAAGTAATCGATAGCGAAAATTCAATCGTAATTCAGCAAGCGAATAACAGAACTTATTCGGCACAATTAGTTTTACAAAAGATTCTTAAGAAGTTAAAATAAAGGTACAAAGGCACAAAGTTGCAAAGGTTCAGAGGTTTTTTACGTGCTGAATCTAAACTTTGTCCCTTTGTTCCTCTGAACCTTTGAACCTTTGAACCTCATGAAAAAAGTTACTTTAATAAAAATTGGTGGAAACATTATCGACAATCCAACCGAATTAGAACAATTCTTAACCGATTTTTCTAAAATCGAAGGACATAAAGTTTTAGTTCATGGCGGAGGAAAATCGGCTACAAAAATGGCACAAAGTATAGGTTTGGTTCCGCAAATGATCGACGGACGCCGAATCACCGATGCGCCAATGCTCGATGTTGTCGTGATGATTTACGCCGGACAAATCAACAAACATATTGTAGCGCAATTACAAGCCAAAGACAATAATGCAATTGGTTTTTCGGGAGCTGACGGAAATTTGATTCAGTCAGTAAAACGAAATCATCCAACAATAGATTACGGATTTGTAGGGGACGTAAAACAGGTTAATACCAAGTTATTGGCAACTTTATTAGAAACAGGAATTGTTCCTGTTTTCTGCGCCATCACACACGATAAAAACGGACAATTATTAAACACAAATGCTGATACAATTGCAAGCGAATTATCAATTGCATTGTCTGAAGTTTTTGACGTTACGCTTACTTATTGTTTTGAAAAACAAGGAGTTTTGCAAGATTCAGAAGATGATTCGTCTGTAATAACAGAAATCAACGAAGAGTTATACAATAAACTAAAAGAAGAAAAAGTAATCCATTCCGGAATGATTCCAAAGCTGGACAATTGCTTCAACAGTTTATCAAGAGGCGTTCAGAAAATTAAAATTGGACATCATAAAATGCTTCAAAATCCAGACGTTTTACATACCACGATTACATTATAAAAGATGTTGTTATGAATTGACTCTAATTTTTTCTTTTAAAAGAGAAAATAATTTTAGCCGTACATTAAAAAGTTTATTTTGATTTTAAATCTTTAACAAAAAGATAATTTATGAAAATTGGTGTAATTAGTAGCAAAAAAGCACAACTGCGCAGTACTTTTAAATTTTAATTTAAGAAATTTGCGCCAATTAATTTTCTGGCTAAGATTTAGTAAAGTCATTGCTTAAAAACTTAGAACCTCAGAATCTTAGTCCCTCAGAACCTATTAAAAAATGAAAAATATAGAAACGCTTACTCAGGAAGCAATTAGTTTATTAAAAAGTCTTATCGAAACGCCTTCATTTTCAAGTGAAGAAGATCAAACAGCACTTTTAATAGAAAATTGGTTCAATCAAAACGAAATTCCTTTTAAAAGAGAAAATAACAATGTGTGGGCTTTCAATAAATATTTCGACGAAAACAAACCGACACTTTTACTGAATTCACATCACGATACCGTAAAACCAAACCAAGCTTACACAAACGATCCGTTTAAAGCCATTGAAAAAGACGGCAAATTATTCGGTTTAGGAAGCAATGATGCCGGAGGATGTCTGGTTTCGTTATTGGCAACTTTTGTGCATTTTTATGAGAATCAAAATCTGTCTCATAACATAGTAATCGTAGCTTCGGCAGAAGAAGAAAGCAGCGGAAAAAATGGTTTAAACAGCGTTTTACAGCATTTGCCAGAATTAGATTGCGCAATTGTTGGTGAACCAACTTTAATGCAATTAGCTGTTGCAGAGAAAGGTTTGTTAGTTCTTGACGTAAAAGTAAAAGGAACCGCAAGTCACGCTGCACATCAAAACGATGATAATTCAATTTACAAATCAATTCCTGTAATGGAATGGTTTAAAAACTATAAATTCGATAAAATCTCTGATGTTTTAGGTCCTGTAAAAATGACCGTAACACAAATCAGTGCCGGAAAACAGCATAATGTTGTGCCGTCAGAATGTGATTTAGTCGTTGATATTCGTGTAACAGATCGTTATACAAATACTGAAATTCTGGATGTAGTAAAAGCAAACGTAAATGCCGAAGTTACGCCAAGATCAATGCATTTAAACGCATCATCAATTCCGGTTGAGCATGGTTTGGTGCAAGCCGGAATCGCTTTAGGAAGAACAACTTACGGATCGCCAACACTTTCAGATCAATCTGTTTTGAGTTGTCAGTCTTTAAAACTTGGTCCAGGCGAAACTTTGCGTTCACATTCAGCAGACGAATTTATTTTTATCAATGAAATCGAAGAAGGAATCGACTTGTATATCAAAATACTAACTGATTTCTTTAAATTATAATTGAATCGAATTAAACCCGACAGTTTTTAAAACCTGTCGGGTTTCTAAAAATATCACCTATGAAACTTTGGGAAAAAGGAATACCAACAGACAAACAAATCGAGCATTTCACAGTAGGAAACGATCGTGAACTAGATTTGGTTCTTGCAAAATACGATGCTTTAGGTTCTATTGCACATGCAAAAATGTTGGGTCAAATTGGTTTATTAACTGAAGAAGAAACAACTTCTTTAGTTGATGCCTTAAACGAAATCATTGCTGACGTTGAAAAAGGAAACTTCGAAATCGAAGACAGTTTTGAAGACGTACATTCCAAAATAGAATATTTATTGACCGTAAAATTAGGCGATGCCGGAAAGAAAATCCATACGGCGCGTTCTCGTAACGATCAGGTTTTAGTTGATGTTCATTTATATTTGAAAGACGAATTAAAAGCCTTAAAAGAACAAGTAAAAACGTTGTTCGATTTGTTAATGGAATCGGCAGAAAAACACCAAAATGTTTTATTGCCAGGATATACACATTTGCAAATCGCTATGCCATCTTCATTCGGAATGTGGTTTTCTGCTTACGCCGAAAGTTTTATTGACGATGTTACAATGTTAAATGCAGCTTCAAAAATTGTAGATCAGAACCCATTAGGATCTGCTGCAGGTTACGGAAGTTCGTTCCCAATCAACAGAACATTTACAACGCAGGAATTAGGATTTGAAACTTTGAAATTCAATGCTGTTGCAGCACAAATGAGCCGCGGAAAAGCAGAGAAAACTGTTGCATTTGCAATGGCAAGTGTTGCAGGAACTTTATCAAAATTCGCCATGGACGTTTGTTTGTACATGAGCCAAAATTTTGATTTTATTGGTCTTCCGGCGCATCTTACAACAGGTTCTAGTATTATGCCACACAAGAAAAATCCAGATGTATTTGAATTAATCAGAGGAAAATGCAACAAGATTCAGGCACTTCCATACGAAATAACTTTAATTACTAATAATCTACCAAGCGGTTATCACAGAGATTTACAGCTTTTGAAAGAAGGATTATTTCCTGCGCTTCAAAATCTAAAAGCATGTTTGGATATTGCGATTTTCTCGGTAAAAGATATTACAGTAAAAGACAACATTTTAAAAGATAAAAAATACGATTATTTGTTTACAGTAGATACTTTAAACGAAATGGTTGTTGCAGGAATGCCTTTTAGAGATGCATACAAAGCTGTTGCAGAACAATTGGAAGCAGGAACTTATCAATCGCCAAAAGAAACAAAACACACGCACGAAGGCAGTATCAATAATTTATGTCTGGACGCTATTAAAGATAAAATGAAAGCAGCTTTTTAAGCAAATTTACTTTTGTTTCTAAATAAAAAACCGATTTGTATCAGATACAAATCGGTTTTTTATTTTGGAATTATTTTTTTACAACCTTAAATGTTTTAATTCTGTTTTCAATCTGAATTTTGCAGATATAAGTTCCTTCAGCAAGATTTCCGACATTTAATTCTAAATTTTCGTCAGATGAAATGTTTTTTGAATTGGAGTAGACTTTAGAACCATTTGAAGAAAATATACTAATAAAAGCGGTTCCGTTTTCACTGTTAGAAAATTTGATATTTAATAAACTATCAATAAGCGTTGGATAATATTTAAGATCCAGGTCAATTGCTTTATCGCTAATTCCTAAAAAAGTGCAAGCCGAGCTTATTTTTCCATCAGCATTAACCTGAAGAGTTGCACCTGCGCCACATGAAGTATTCGATAAATAGTTAGCAACTTCTGTAGCCGGAAAACTGGAATATGCATATGAAGGTTTGTTAACAGCATCTCCATAAGCTTCCGGTGCTTTAAGACAGTCCGAAAAAGTAACTCCAACCGTTCCTCCATCAGTGCTGATGTAATTTTTGAATACAGTACCAATTTTAGAAAAATCGGTGCCTTCAACATAACAAGTTGTATTGTTATTTCCTCCGCCTAAACCAATTCCTAATGAGCCAGATACAGACGTATTATAATAACAATTTAGAATATGAAGTTCGGCATTTCTTCCACGTGGCATACGCTCTCTACAACCTTCGGCCCAATAACAGTTTTTAAAAGTAATGCTATAATGACCGTCAGAAGGAGCATCGGTTTTTGAAGAACCTACCAAATCTGAAAATCTATGATCATCTGCGCCACCGGAACCACCGGCTTTAGGAGCTTTTAGATAAGTAAATTTACACCAGGAAATAGTAACATTATCGGCTGCTCCTTTATTGTCGAAATTACCATCCATTCCGTCTTGAAATTCACAATGATCTACCCAAATATTCGTAGCTTCTGATGTAAAATTATCATGGCCATCAACATCATAAGCTCCCGGACCTTCAAAAATCAGGTTTCTTATAATAATATTATTTGATCCGGGTTTTAAATTAAGAATTCCGGATCCGGCAGCAGTTTGATCTGTATTTATTAATCTTGCTCCGGGTAATCCAATAATCGTTTTATCATTAACGAGTAAACTGGTATAACTGAAGTTTATAGTTCCAGAGATCAGGATTACTTGTTTAGTAGTCAATTTAAGTTTTGCTACTAAATCAGAATAATTAGAAACAGTTACAGGAGTTGAAGTTCCGCCACCGGTTGCTGAGGCACCAAATCCTTCAGGTGCAGTCATGTAATAATTTTGTGAAGAAACTGATAAGCTCAGTAAAAATAGTACCAGAAGTAGATTTCTTTTCATTTTTAAGTTAATTAATTTTTAGTTTAATAAAAGTAGATTTGGGGTCTATTGTAATCGATTGTTCGAAATTAATTAATAAAGTTTAATTTTAAATGTTTAAAATACATTTTTTGGATTTTGGTAAATTATCTTTAAAAATTACGGGTATTAATTTTATATTTTTAATTTTTTTCATTCATCTCAAGCAAGTTTTTATTTACAAATTAAAATTTATCGATGATAAAAAACACTATTTTTGATTTGCACTTTTATAAAGTAACTATGAATAAGTTTGACGACCAAGCCACTAAAGCGCTTTTGGATAGAAATCTAATAACGGAGAATCAGTATCAGGAAATAAGTTCCTATCGTAATCTGAATATTTTTTCGCTAAACGCCGAATTAAAGTTTTTTCTCTATTTATCGGTCTTGTTATTTACATCAGGAATCGGAATTTTGATTTATGAAAACATCGATAGTATTGGTCATATCGCCATACTTTCGTTATTATTAATTGTCATTGTGGTTTGTTTTTATTACTGTTTTAAAAACGCAAAAGGCTTCCAGAAATCCGAAACTACTTTTGAACATCCTGTTTTGGAATATTTAGTTTTATTGGCTAATATTCTGACTTGTATTTTTATAGGTTATTTGCAATTTCAGTATAAACCTTTCGGAACACATTACGGATTAGCAACTTTAATTCCAACGGTTGTCAGTTTCTTTTGTGCTTATTATTTCGATAATAAAAGTGTTTTAACTATCGCAATTACTGGTTTGGCTGCTTATGTTGGACTTTCGGTAACGCCTCAGGATTTATTAAATAATACAAATTTTTATGCAGATCCAACTTTAAGTTATTCTGCAATAATACTTGGAGTTTTACTTATTTTATGGACAGTTTACAGCACAAGGATTCAGTTAAAAACTCATTTTACGATTATTTATCTAACATTTGCTTTGCACATTATAAGCATTGCGTCGATCAATAGTTTAGTCGATTATTACAGCGAAGGCATTTGGTTGATTTTTGCTTTTATTCTGGCGGGTTCATCGTATTATTTTTATAAAGTAAGTCATAATCTTAAGGCGATTTCGTTATATGTTTTTATGATTGTCTATGCTTATATAGGCTTTAATATTTTCTTATTCCGAGTTTTTGAGCATATTGATTTTTCAGAAATTTGGGAGTTATTTATTTTAATTCTTCCGGTTTATTTCATTGGCTCAATAGTCGTATTTATTAAACTTATTAAAAACTTCAATAAAGAAATTGCAAAATGATAGTATACGAGAAACAATTTTTAGATGATTTGGCTTTGCTTGAAGAAGCGAATTCTTTAAAAGAAGCTGGTTTTATAAGTAAAGAACAAAGAGATTTAATCAAAAAAGAACTTCCGGATTTTAAGGGAAATAGTAATATTTTGGTTCGATTAGGATTCTTTTTGTTGGGAGCGTTTTTGTATTTATCGATATGTGGCGCAATTTCGTTATTAGGTCTTATTGGTGAACAATCCTTTTTCAATGTTTGTTGTTATATTTTTGCTATTGTTGGTTTTGTTGGTGCAGAATTGTTAGCCAATCAAAAATATTATGGACACGGTTTAGAAGATGCTTTTTGTTTGGGAGCACTTTTAAATGTTGGTTTTGCTATTGCTATCACTACAGAAGGATACGAATTAATAATTGCCATATTTGTTGCAATTGCTTCTTTCGTAGTGTATAGAAGATATTTACATCTATTGTCTTTACTTGTTTTTTGTTTAGCTTCTTCGGCTATTTTATTTTATGGCTTATTTGAATTTGGTTCTGTCGGAAAAACTATTTTGCCATTTGTCGCAATGATAGTTTCTGCTGCATTTTACTTTTTAACTAAAAAAGGAATTAATAATCTCAAGGAAAGGTATTACTATAATGGGCTTTTGCTTGCTAATAGTTTCTGCTTAGTATTGTTTTATCTTTCTTGTAATTATCTCGTAGTTAGAGAACTTTCTGTAATGCTTTTAGGAAATGAAATACTTCCCGGAAAGGATATTCCGTTTGCCATATTCTTTTATACATTCACTTTTATCGTTCCGATTGTTTATTTGGCGCAAGCCTTAAAAACAAAAGACAGAATCATGCTTTGGATTAGTTTTCTGGCAATTGGATTTTCAATTTACACAATCAGATTCTATTATTCGGTTTTACCAATAGAAGTAGCGTTGACTTTAGGCGGATTGGTTTTGTTTGCAATCGCTTATTTTTCTATTAGAAATTTAAAAAGTAAAGAAAGTGGTTTGACTTTTAAACCGGACAGAATCAATAGTTCGAATGCATTTCTAAATGCTGAAGCTTTAATCGTCGCTTCAACAGTTGGTTTAAAACCAGAAGTAAAATCAGAATCCCCAATGGAATTTGGAGGTGGAGGTTTTAGTGGAGGTGGTTCAGAAGGAACTTTCTAGTTAATTGTTAATTGTTGATGATTGATTATTAATTATAAAAATAGAAAAGTGAGATGTAAATGAATTTACATCTCACTTTTTATATTAAAAGCGTTTATAATTAAGAGCTTAGCTTTATTTTTCTTAATAGCTTAATGGTAAAAAGAAAAAACTTTAATGTTTTTAAACTTTTTCTTTCAAAGCAATTGCATCAATATCGCTGTGCGAAACATCGTAAACAGCCTTTCCGTTTTTGATTAGAATAAGTTGTGGAGATTCGTGATAAACATTGAATCTGTTAGCAATCTCATTAGAGACATCACGATGCGCAATTAAATCTAAAAAGTAAGCATCTACAGTTTCATTCAAATCAAATTCACGTTCGAATTGTTTCAAAGCCATTCGACTAATACTGCATCTTGTACTGTGTTTGAAAATTACAACAGGCTTTTCATTAGATAAAGCTTCAATTTCTGATAATTGAGCTAAATCATTTAATTCTGTCCAGTTTACATTGCTTTTTGGAGAATCTGTATTCTCTGAATTTCCGAAGATTGAATTTAAAAAACTCATATTTTGGCGTGTTTTATGACTTTTTGACGTTAAAAATGGTTTAAAAACTGATTTTTAGCGACATTTTGTCTGTATTTTTAGTATGGAATATATTTTGAAAGATCTGAAGCAAAGTTATATCATTTAAAGTTAAAAATTTAATCCAATAAATTGTAATTTTAATGGTATCGAAATTTATAAGTAAAATCAATCATAAATCACATACATATGAACATAAATAAATTTACAATTAAGTCGCAGGAAGCCATTCAGCTATCACAGCAATTGGCCCAACGCAACGGACAGCAACAGATAGAAAACGAACACATTTTTAAAGCTATTTTTGAAGTAGATGAAAATGTAGCGCCGTTTATTTTGAAAAAGCTGAATGTTAATGTTCCGTTGTTTTTACAAATATTAGACAGTACAATTCAGAGTTTTCCTAAAGTTTCAGGAGGAGATATTATGCTTTCCAGAGACGCAAACAAAATGCTGAATGAAGCTGAGATTATTGCTCAGAAAATGAACGATGAATATGTTTCTATCGAACATTTAATTTTGGCAATTTTCGATTCAAAAAGTAAAGTTTCACAAATTTTAAAAGATCAGGGAGTTACAGGAAAAGGGCTTAAAGCTGCTATCGAAGAACTTCGTAAAGGAGAAAGAGTAACATCGGCTTCAGCTGAAGAAACTTATAATTCCTTAAATAAATACGCTAAAAACTTAAATGAATTAGCACGTACCGGAAAACTAGATCCAGTTATTGGTCGTGACGAAGAAATCCGTCGTGTACTTCAGATTTTAACGCGTAGAACAAAAAACAATCCAATGTTAGTGGGAGAACCGGGAGTTGGTAAAACAGCAATTGCCGAAGGTTTAGCTCATAGAATTGTTGATGGCGATGTGCCTGAAAACTTAAAAGATAAAATCGTTTTCTCACTTGATATGGGAGCACTTATTGCGGGTGCAAAGTTCAAAGGAGAATTTGAAGAACGTTTAAAATCAGTTGTAAAAGAAGTTACAGCTGCCGAAGGTGATATTGTTCTTTTTATTGATGAGATTCATACACTTGTTGGTGCAGGTGGAGGTGAAGGCGCAATGGATGCGGCAAATATCCTGAAACCGGCTTTGGCTCGTGGTGAATTGAGAGCGATTGGAGCAACGACTTTAGATGAATATCAAAAATATTTTGAGAAAGATAAAGCCTTAGAGCGTCGTTTCCAGAAAGTTTTAATTGATGAACCGGATACAGAAAGTGCAATTTCTATTTTACGTGGAATCAAAGAAAAGTATGAAACGCATCATAAAGTTCAGATAAAAGATGAGGCAATTATTGCAGCAGTTGAGCTTTCGCAACGTTATATTACGAATCGTTTTTTACCGGATAAAGCCATCGATTTGATGGACGAAGCAGCTTCGAAACTGCGTATGGAAATCAATTCAAAACCTGAAGAGTTGGATGTTTTGGATCGTAAAATCATGCAGTTAGAAATTGAGATCGAAGCCATTAAACGTGAAAAAGAAGAAAGTAAACTGAAAATCCTTCGCATGGATTTGGCGAATCTTAAAGAAGAACGCAACGAAATCTATGCTAAATGGAAATCTGAAAAAGATGTTGTTGACGGAATTCAGGCTGTAAAATTAGAAATTGAAGATTTTAAATACGAAGCAGAACGCGCAGAACGTGACGGAGATTATGGAAAAGTAGCTGAAATTCGTTACGGAAAAATAAAAGAAGCGCAAGAACGTCTGGACGTTTTACAGAAACAATTGCAAGAATATCAATCCGGTAATTCTTTGATTAAAGAAGAAGTAACGCGTGAAGATATTGCAGAAGTTGTAGCAAAATGGACCGGAATTCCAGTGATGAAAATGCTTCAGACAGAAAGAGAAAAACTTTTGCATCTTGAAGACGAATTACACAAACGTGTAGTAGGGCAGGAAGAAGCAATTGAAGCTGTGAGTGATGCCGTTCGTAGAAGTCGTGCAGGTTTGCAGGATTTGAAAAAACCAGTTGGAACTTTCTTGTTTTTAGGAACAACGGGAGTTGGTAAAACGGAGCTTGCAAAAGCTTTGGCAGAATATCTTTTTGATGACGAAAATGCAATGACGCGTATCGACATGAGTGAATATCAGGAACGTCACAGTGTGAGCCGTTTGGTTGGTGCGCCTCCAGGATATGTTGGTTATGACGAAGGTGGTCAATTGACTGAAGCTGTGCGTAGAAAACCGTATTCTGTAATTTTATTAGACGAGATCGAAAAAGCGCATCCGGATACATTCAATATTTTATTGCAAGTTTTGGACGAAGGACGTTTGACAGACAACAAAGGTCGTTTGGCCGATTTCAAGAATACAATTATCATCATGACATCCAATATGGGAAGTCAGATTATACAAGAGAAATTTGAGAATTTTAAAGGAAGTATCGAATCTGTAACTGAATCTGCAAAAGTAGAAGTTTTGGGATTATTGAAACAAACTGTACGTCCGGAATTTATAAACCGTATCGACGAGATTGTGATGTTTACGCCTTTAACGGTCGATAATATCTCTAGAATTGTGAGTTTACAACTTAAGAGCGTTACAAAAATGTTAGCCTTACAAGGTATTACAATGGATGCTACACCAGAAGCGATCAAGTATTTATCAGGCAAAGGTTATGATCCGCAATTTGGTGCAAGACCTGTAAAACGTGTGGTTCAAAGAGAAGTTTTGAATCAATTGTCGAAAGAGATTTTGGCAGGAAACATCACTACAGACAGCATAATTTTGATTGATGCTTTTGATGGACAATTGGTTTTTAGAAACCAAACTCATATAGAGAAATAATTTAATGTTTAGACGTGATATATGCGTCTTTATAATCTAATAAAAACACCATTCGTTGCGGCGAATGGTGTTTTTTTATGCTTAAAAGCGATCTAAAAATCGGAAATAATATAACTTTTTTTAAAAGTAATATAAAATAATCCCAAATAAAGTCTTGACCTTTACAATACTGATTTAACGATCAATCAAAAGAAATATAACCTTAATTACAAAACGATGAACAATATTTTTAGAGGATTAATAGCAGGTTACGGCGCCAAGAAATTAGGCGGAGGATGTTTTGGAACTATTTTAGTTTTCATAATTATTTGGGTGCTTTTAGGACAATGCAGTTAATTTTTAGTTAGAAAAATCAACAAAAAAGCCTTAGATTAGCATTAATAAATAACCAAACTAACGAATTATACTGAATACTAAAAGTCAGTTAATTACGAAGTTTTTTAAAATTAAAAAAGTATAATGGCATCAGGTTTTTTCGTACTATTAGACGATATCGCAGCAATTATGGATGATGTTGCAGTAATGAGTAAAGTTGCAGCAAAAAAAACAGCAGGTATTTTGGGAGATGATTTAGCAGTAAATGCTGAAAAAGCTTCAGGATTTGCCTCATCCAGAGAACTTCCGGTATTATGGGCAATCAGCAAAGGTTCACTTCTTAATAAAGTAATCATTTTGCCGATCGCGTTTTTATTAAGTGCATTTTTCCCTATTGCAATCATTGTAATCTTAGTACTTGGTGGACTTTTTCTGGCTTATGAAGGAGCAGAAAAAATCTACGAATTTGTATTCCCACACGAACACGAAAAGTCAGAAGGAATTACTGATGAAGTTTTAACTGAAGAACAAATTCTCGAGGCTGAAAAAGGAAAAGTAAAATCAGCAATCGTAACTGATTTTATCCTTTCTGTAGAAATCGTAATTATCGCCCTTGGAACCGTAATTGGCAAACCAATTGCGCAACAAATCGTAGTAGTTTCAATAATTGCCGTAATTGCAACAATTGGAGTTTATGGAATCGTTGCACTTATCGTGAGAATGGACGAAGCTGGATTTAAACTAATCCAAATCAGCAAAAAAGATAAAAGTGTATTAAAATTTATCGGAAACATATTGGTTAAAGCGCTTCCATTAGTGATTAAAAGTTTGACCGTTATTGGTACAATCGCATTGCTTTTGGTTGCTGGTGGAATATTCGTGCATTACATTCCGTTTTTCCATCATTACGTTCCGCAATTGCCGTTACCTTCAATTATAAAAGAATTTGTGATTGGTCTTGCTTTAGGACTTGTGGTTTTGGCAATCGTAAATCTTATCAAAAAGATACTTCCAAAGAAAGCTTCAGCAGAGTAAGCTCATTATAAATTATCAAGAAACACCATTCGAAAGAGTGGTGTTTTTTTTTGGAGCAAAATAATCAGTTACAAAAGACCACTGGTCCCGTCATCCACTATATCTTTTTTTCCGTAAAAAAGCGAAAAAAAAGGATGCCGTTTCTACCGGGGCTATACGAGAATTTTTATTTTTCATAAGAAATAACTGTAGTTGCGTAAAATTTTTTAAACAAATAATCTTTTGATTTACAATGGTTTAATTGTTTCTGTTGTTTTTTTAACATTTGGGCAAAGCAACCAAAGCAACCTATCTGCATCTTCATAGTAATTAACAATTAATTATAATTTTATATGAAAAATTTTAAACTTAAATCAGTTTTAGTAGTATTATTTTTAGGAATGGCATTTACTTCATGCAGTAACGACGATGACAAGACTCCACCGGCACCAACTACAAAAATTTCTTTTGCATCTGCAGTTACAGGACCAACAACAGGAAAAGTAAATGACGAACTAAGCTTTGAGGTAACTTATACTCCTGAAACTGCTTGTGGTGTATTTAGCAAATTTACAGAAGTGTCAATTGGTGCAGTAAAAGGATTTGGAGTTGAAGTTAAATATCCAGCAGAAGTTTGTACATTACAAACTCCACAACCTCAAAAAGCGGTTTACAAATTTAAAGCAACTGCAAAAGGAACTTTCGAATTTAAATTCCAAAAATCAGCAACTGAATTCATAACTCAAAAAGTAGTTATAGATTAATTCTTTTTTAGTCGATAAATTTTTAGGTTAGAAACCATTTTACAGATATTTAAATTTTTTAAATTGATGTAAGATGGTTTTTTTTATTTGAAGATAATTGTAAGAATTATAGTTTTTTATATTTTATAATTTAATTGATATGAAATAGATATGAGTTTTTATTCTTACATTTGCATTATAATTCAAAAACAGCCATGCAAAAAACTATAATCATAAAACCAAATGCTAAAACAGTTTCTGTTTTGAAGAAATTGGTAGATTTAAAAGAAGAACATCGTAAAGAAGTTATATCAAGATTAAAAAAGTAAAGTTATTTCTTTATGTATCAATATATTTTAAAAGAGGGTCGTGACCCTCTTTTTTATTTTAGTACAAAATATGGTTTAAGATATTTTGTAACCTTTCGGAAAATGAATTTTGATAATGTCTTTTTTGAAAATTTATATTCTGTAGATTTTGGAGAAACCAATAATCAGAAATTTTTTAATGATCCCGAAATAGAAATAACAATTACAGCTATTATAAATGATTTTCTACATAAAAATCCTGAGCTAATATTATATTATGTTTGTGATAGTGTCGATCTTAAACAAGATTTTAGAAAAAAACTATTTGATAAATGGTACGCAAAAACGGAAAGAGATGAGTTTTCTAAAATTAATTTTCAATATCCAATTCCAGAGGAAAATATGAATTATCATTTAGGGTTTATTTTCAAAACTGAATTTCATGAACTTGAAGACATTCTTGAAAAAGTAAATTTAAAATTAGAGGAATTTGCAAATTTAAAATAAGTTCAACTTCTCTTTTAAAAACACATACACATGAAAGAAGCCAATCATAAACATAATAATCAATTTTTGAATAGTGATATTGCGGGTTTTACAATTACGGGAATACCAATAGATATTGCGACTTATAAAAAAGACATTGTTCGTGCTGAAAATCAAATTAAAAATGGAGAAATAATTTCGGATGAAGATTTAGTGAGAGAATCGGAAGATTGGTAATTTTTAATTTTTTATTAGAAAAACGATTATGTGGAGTTTGGTAATAAAACTTCAGAAGCTCCTGAGGAAACGTGTTTTGAAATCCTTCTAAAAATTACTATTTTTGCACTCTAAATTTTATGTCATGCCGAAAAGAAAATATAAAATCGCCGTTATTCAGTTAAATCTAAATGATGTTGCCGAAAATAATCTAAAAAAATGTATTAGTTGGGTAAAAGATGCTGCCAATAAAGGTGCAGAAGTTATCTTACTTCCAGAATTATATAGCAGTCATTATTTTTGTCAAAGTGAAGATGTAGATAATTTTGCTTTAGCAGAACCACTTTACAGTACTTCGTTTGTTGCTTTTAGTGCTTTGGCAAAAGAATTAGGAGTAGTAATTATTGTTCCTTTTTTCGAAAAAAGAATGGCTGGAATCTATCACAATAGTGCATACATTATTGATACTGATGGAACAGAAGCTGGTTTATACCGTAAAATGCATATTCCGGATGATCCACATTTCTACGAAAAATTCTACTTTACTCCGGGAGATTTAGGATTTCAGGCAATTGAAACTAAAAAAGGAAAAATTGGAACTTTAATTTGTTGGGATCAATGGTATCCTGAAGCAGCTCGTATTACGGCTTTAAAAGGTGCCGAAGTATTGTTTTATCCAACAGCAATTGGTTGGCATCCAAAAGAAAAAGAACAATACGGAGAAAACCAATATGGCGCGTGGATGAACGTTATGAAAGGTCACGCTGTTGCAAATGGAGTTTTTGTTGCCGCTGCAAACAGAATTGGTTTAGAAAAATATATTGAAGGAACAGAAGGAATTCAGTTTTGGGGAGCTTCGTTTATTGCAGGTCCGCAAGGTGAAATTTTAGCTCAGGCTTCTCACGATCAGGAAGAAATTCTAATTGCTGAAGTTGATTTGGATTTACAAGAAAATGTGCGTCAAAATTGGCCATTTTTCAGAGACAGAAGAATCGATGCTTTTGGAGATATTACAAAAAGAGCAATAGACTAATTAAGTCAATTTATAGATACAAAAAGGACGAAGTTAATATTTCGTCCTTTTTTATTTTTCTTAAAAGCAAAAAAAATCCGCTTCAGAATATTCCGAAGCGGATTTTTAACAATATATAATTAAGATTATTTTACTTGGAAAGTAACTCTTCTCACGATTTGACGCGCTTCTTTAGAATTTTTATTCACAGAAGTGTCTTCACCATTCGCAATTACATTCAATCTTGAAGCATCAATTCCAGCATTTGTTGCTACTTTTTTCACAGCTTCAGCTCTTTTTCTTGATAATTCAGTATTGTAACTAGAATTTCCAATTTCGTCAGCATAACCAATAATATCTGCAGTTTTACCAGGATTATTTTTCAAGTATTTCACTAAGAAATCAACACCGGATAACGAAGCATTCGTTGGTTTTGAAGAATTAAAATCAAAATAAACATTTACATACCCGCCGTTAATCAATTCTTCAACAGTATTGTTTGTCGCGCCTTCGCCGCTTTTTTTAGCATAAGTTTTATCTAAGTAACTTTCTAATTCATCCGGAACCCCATTTTGATTCGTATCAATAGATTGTCCTTTTGTATTAACAGCAACTCCAGAAATAGTATTTGGTTCTAAATCATACAAATCAGCAACACCATCTTTGTCAGTATCAATTAGATTTGTTTCAATTGTAGTAACTCTGTCTTCCAATTTATTTAATCTTTCATTCTCTTCTGAATACCAATCAGCATGTTTTTCATTTTTACCTAAGTAGAAAGTCAAACCAACAGAAGCGTTTAATAATACACCTTCTAATGAAGTATTAGTAGGAACTCCATGTCCGTCAAAGTTATGGTTTTGTCTTCCGTTAATAATTCCCGTTAAATCTCCGGTTAAAGCCACTCTATTGCTTAATCTAACTTGTCCTGTTAATCCCATGATTCCGTGAGCCATGTAGTCTTTTCCGTCAAAACCGTCGTCGTTACTCAATTGCGAAACACCAAAACCACCATGCGCTAATAAACCAAAAGTGTTCGTCCATGTTTCAAAGTTCAACGCTCTACCAAGGTTAACAACCCCTTGTAAACTTGCTCTGTAGTATTTGCTATCGAACTCAGGCGTGTCATTGCGTTCCTGAAGTTGATCATAACCAACATCCAATTTCAATCCAAATTTTGGATTAAACATATATCTCACACCTAAATCTGTGTGAAAAAGACCAAGGGTTTCGCTAGAATAACCAGGAGTCATTGCTCTAACGGGTTTGTTTACACCACCATTTAATTCGATAGACCATCTATTGTAGGCAGGAGCGTCAATTGAAGGTTGATTTGAGGTAGTAGCCATATTTTGTGCATTTGCTGCAAAGGATAGTAATACGAGGGATACGGAAGCTAATTTCTTTTTCATGATATCTAATATTTAATTCGGTTTTTATTTTAAACTCATGACAAAATTATGCGACACATTTTAGAATGCGTTCTATAGGCTCTTACATAATTCCCATCTTTTGGCTTTTAATTATGTAAATAAGTTAAAATAAGCACAATAAAAGACGAAAAAAAAAGGATAAAACTAATGTTTTACCCTTTTTTGTAATTATGAATGTGAAAATTATTTTAAATCCGGCTGAAAAATTTTGATTGTTCCGTCGCCTTCACTGCTAACCACTAATAAACTTCTTTTCGTTGGACTTTTAGAAGCCGGAATAAAAAGAATTCCTTCCGGAGCATCACCAGTTTTTACAGTTTGTAAATATTGTGGAGAAGCAGGACTTGTTACATCATAAGTCATAAAAGCGTCCGATCTTTCTAAACCAACAAACAGAATATTTTGAGTTCCCATTTTAACGGCAACTACAGCTTCTGGCTCAGAACCTTTATCATCACTACGTTTGTCATCATAAGTTCCTAATTCCTGAGTCTTTTTGTCTACATCATTTTTACTGTCAAAAACAATTTTACCAGTATTTCCATTCCAAATAGAAAAAGAACGAGCACCAAAAGCTACTAATTCATCTAGATCTCCATCACCGTCAGAATCTCCCATATCAGTAATAAGATTAAGTCTTCCTAAGTTTGGCTCTAGTTTTAAAGTTGCAGCATCAGGAAAAACAGTAGCGTCTAACTTCATGTCTTTCATTCTTTTAATATCTGAATATGCAGTATATTCTCTTGCGTCACCTTCGTTAGCAGTAACAAAATATGGAGTATCATTTGCAGTAAAATGGCTAATTCCGTCAGGCATATACATACCTTTAACTTTCCACGGATTAAAAGCTATTTTATCATCTTTATCACTTACATCAATCGCATTAGCAGCAGTATTGAAATCTTTAAAGCCTAAAGGGTAAATTGCAGTAATAGTTTTAGAAGTCAAATCTACTTTTGCAACACCATTATTTTCTTGCAAAGTAACCCAAGCAGTTTTAGAATCATCAGAAATAGTTACATATTCAGGTTCGATATCCTGAGCAAAACTCTTTGCATATTTTGAAATTCTGAAACCATCTTTTTGTAAAGTTGTTGCCTGAGCGCTAAAAGATTCAAAATTTAAAGTCGTAACGGCATAACCATTTGCAACTTCAATTATAGAAATACTTCCGTTTGGATCTTGCAAATAATCTGTACTTGGTTCTCCTTCATTAGCAGTCATTATAAATTTTCCGTCAGGCGAAAAAGTAATCATATCAGGTAATGCGCCAACTGTAATTTGTTTGATAAGGCTTAAATCACTGGTATTAAAAACAACAACTTTTCCGTTTCCTTGTTTGTTAACCGTTGATTCTAAAGCTACAGCAAGTTTTCCGTCAAAAACAGAAACACTATTTGAAGCGCCTTCATATGGAGTTAAATCTATTTTACCAATTTTAGTTGGTTTCGTAGGATCAGATAAATCAATTACATCGATTTGGTTCGTTCCACTATTATTTACTGTAAAAAGTTTTTTTGTTTTTTCGTCATAAGCAGAGATTTCTGCAGCTCCTTCGCCACCAATTGTAATAGAACCGATTTCTTTAAAAGTTGCAGGATTTTCGTTGCTTCCAATTTCTGGTTCGTTTTTTGAATTTTCATCATTATTACAACTTACCATAATAGATAAAGCTGCTAGTAATGTGATGCTTAGTTTTTTCATTTAGTGTTTTTTTTAGTTTTGCCAAATTTAATTAGCAGAACTCCGTCCTATATTAAGCCTTCATTATTTAATCTTTAACTTAATTTTTATCAGATATTTTGGCATAAATCCAATTTGATTTCATTGGACTATTTTATAATCCTCCCGAATGCTTATCTTTGTACACTTTTAAATTTTAGAACCTCTTTATGTCAAATAATAGAAGATTTCCAGCAGAATGGGAGAAACAACAAGGAATCGTATTGTGTTTTCCACATAATGGTAACGACTGGCCAGGAAAATACGAAGCAGTTCAATGGGCTTTTGTAGAATTTATTAAAAAAGTAGCCACTTTTGAAACTGTTTTTTTGGTCGTAGCCGATGAAAAATTAAAAGAAAAAGTTGCCGAAATGCTTGAAAGAGCGCGTATAAATATTGTAAATGTTTCTTTTATTATTCATAAAACCAACAGAAGCTGGATGCGTGATTCCGGGCCAATTATTGTAAAAAATGGTTCGAAAAGAGAAGCTTTAAACTTCAATTTTAACGGTTGGGCAAAATATAAAAACTATCAGTTAGATAAATTTGTTCCGGGTAAAATAGCTGATTTTATCGATGTTCCTTTAACACAAGTAATGTACAAAGGAAAACCGGTTATCGTTGAAGGCGGTGCAATTGATGTAAACGGAAGAGGAACTTTATTAACTTCTGAAGAATGTTTGATGCATCCTTCAATTCAGGTTCGAAATAAAAACTTTACAAAAGAAGATTACGAAGCTGTTTTTAAAGAATACTTGGGAGTTACAAACGTAATCTGGCTTGGAGACGGAATAGAAGGAGATGATACACACGGTCACATCGATGATTTATGCCGATTTGTAAACGAAGATACGATTGTAACAATTGTAGAAACAGATAAAAACGACTCAAATTACAAACCATTGCAAGATAATTTGAAGCGTTTACAAAATGCAAAACTTGAAGACGGAAAATCTCCAATAATTGTTGCATTACCAATGCCAAAACGTGTAGATTTTGAAGATTTAAGATTACCGGCAAGTTATGCGAACTTCTTAATTTTGAATAATTGTGTTTTAGTGCCAACTTTTAACGATAGCAATGACAGAGTTGCGCTAAATATATTATCAGAGTGTTTCCCTGACAGAGAAGTAATCGGAATTAGTTGTATCGATTTTATCTGGGGATTCGGAACTTTACATTGTTTAAGCCAACAGATTCCTGCTTAATATTAGCCACGGATTATACAGATTAAACGGATTTTCGCAGGTTTTTATTTTTAATCTCGCAAAGGCGCAAAGTTTTTTTTAATAATAATTTTTTGAATAGCCTCCAGCTTTAGCTGGAGGTTAAAGTAAAGCCAATATATAAAGGGCTTTAGCCAAATTCTTATTTCGGCTAAAGCCTTTTTCAATTAGCATATAATAACTCCAGCTAAAGCTGGAGGCAATTCAAATAAAACTTTGCGACTCTGCGTCTTTGCGAGATTCAAAAACTCAAAATAAATCTGCTTAATCTGCAAAATCTGCGAGAGAAACAAACACAAAACGAGAAAAAATCATTTTAATCCACTTAATCTGTGGCAAAAAGACATAAAAAAACCTTGGCGATAACCAAGGTTTTATATACTCTATATCTCTTCAGATATTTTATCTTCTCTTCAAGCTCTCACAAATGGAGCTAATAATTGGCTTGAAACTTCTCCAAAACCAATACGAACTTCATTGCTTTCGCAGAAACCTCTAATAATAACAGTATCATTATCTTCGATAAATTTACGTTCGCTGCCATCTTTTAACTTAATAGGGTTTTTTCCGCCCCAAGTCAATTCTAACATAGAACCAAAACTATTAGGAGTTGGACCAGAAATTGTTCCTGAACCCATCATGTCACCAGAATTTACACGACATCCGTTTGAAGTATGATGCGCCAATTGCTGTGCCATTGACCAATACAAATATTTGAAATTCGATTTAGAAACAATAGTTTCCTCTTGATTTTCCGGTTGTATTGAAACTTCTAAATGAATATCGAATGCTTTTTTTCCTTTTGTTTGTAAATAAGGAAGCGGCGTTGGATCTTGTTTAGGACCTTTAGTTCTAAAAGGTTCCAAAGCATCCATTGTTACAATCCAAGGAGAAATTGATGTTGCGAAGTTTTTGGCTAAGAATGGTCCAAGAGGCACATATTCCCATTTCTGAATATCACGCGCGCTCCAGTCATTCAATAAAACCATTCCGAAAATATAATCTTCGGCTTCATAAGTAGGGATATTTTCTCCCATTACGTTTACATCAGTAGTAATAAAAGCAGTTTCAAGTTCAAAATCTACTAAACGTGAAGCACCAAAAACGGGTAATTTTTCCCCATTTGGTAAAGTTTGCCCCATTGGTCTGTGAACCGGAATTCCAGATGGAACAATTGTAGAGCTTCTACCGTGATATCCTACCGGAATATGTAGCCAGTTTGGTAATAAAGCATTTTCTGGGTCGCGAAACATTTTTCCTACATTAGTCGCGTGCTCTTTACTAGAGTAAAAATCAGTGTAATCACCAATTAAAACAGGCAATTGCATCTCGACATCGTCAATTTTAAAAATAACAATATCGCGATCTTTTGTTGAATCTCTTAGTTGTGGATTGTTTTCGTCGAATATATCAGCGATACGATTTCGAACGAGACGCCATGTTTTTTTTCCGTCAGAAATAAAATCATTTAGCGTGTCCTGCATGAACATATCATCGGTTAAATCTATTCCTTCAAAATAGCTTAATTGTTGTAAAGCCCCTAAATCTATGGCATAATCGCCAATTCGCGTTCCTACTGTAACGACATTTTCTTTAGTAAGAAATACACCGAAAGGAATATTTTGAATAGGGAAGTCACTATTTTCTGGTACTTCTAACCATGATTTTCTTTTGGTATCGTTGGCGGTTATTGGCATGTGAATGTTAATTATTTGTTGAAAAATTCTATGTCAAATATATCATAATCTAACAGTTTGACAAACGTTTTTTTGTATTTTTGCAGGAAATTAACGAAAAACGAAAAAATGCAACGCGACGAACAAATTTTTGACCTTATACTAGAGGAACAAGACAGACAAATTCACGGATTAGAACTTATCGCTTCAGAGAATTTTGTAAGTGATGAGGTAATGGAAGCAGCTGGTTCTGTTTTAACTAATAAATATGCAGAAGGATATCCTGGCAAAAGATACTACGGCGGTTGCGAAGTAGTTGACGTTATTGAGCAAATTGCAATTGACAGAGCTAAAGAATTATTTGGAGCTGAATATGCAAACGTACAGCCTCACTCAGGATCTCAGGCAAACACTGCAGTTTACCACGCATGTTTAAATCCTGGTGATACTATTTTAGGTTTTGATTTATCTCACGGTGGTCACTTAACTCACGGATCTCCGGTTAACTTTTCAGGTCGTTTATACAAACCTGTTTTTTACGGTGTAGATGCTGAAACTGGTCGTTTGGACTATGATAAAATTCAGGAAATTGCTACTAAAGAGCAACCAAAATTAATCATCGCAGGAGCTTCGGCTTATTCTCGTGATATGGATTTTGAGCGTTTCAGAGTAATTGCTGACAGCGTAGGAGCAATCTTATTTGCTGATATTTCTCACCCTGCAGGTCTTATTGCAAAAGGATTGATGAATGACCCAATTCCACATTGTCATATTGTTTCTACAACAACTCACAAAACATTACGTGGACCACGTGGAGGTTTGATTTTAATGGGGAAAGATTTCGAAAATCCACAAGGATTAAAAACTCCAAAAGGAGAAATCAGAATGATGTCTTCATTATTAGATCTTGCTGTTTTCCCTGGAAATCAAGGTGGACCATTAATGCACATTATCGCTGCTAAAGCTGTTGCTTTTGGTGAAGCTCTTAAAGATGAGTTCTTTACATATGCAATGCAATTGCAAAAAAATGCAAATGCAATGGCAGATGCTTTTGTAAAAAGAGGATACAAAATTATTTCTGGCGGAACTGATAACCACATGATGCTTATTGACTTAAGAAATAAAAACATTTCTGGTAAAGAAGCAGAAAATGCATTAGTAAAAGCAGAAATCACAGTAAATAAAAACATGGTTCCATTTGATGATAAATCACCATTTGTAACTTCTGGAATTCGTGTTGGAACAGCTGCAATCACAACTCGTGGTTTAGTTGAAGAAGATATGGAAACTATCGTAGCGCTAATCGATAAAGTACTTGCTGACCACACAAATGAAGCAGTTATCGAAGAAGTAGCAAACGAAGTAAACGAAATGATGAGCGAAAGACCAATTTTCGTATATTAAAAATCAGTCATAAAGTCTTAAAGTCGAAGGTTGAAAGTCTTGAAATGGAATGTAAAATTCTATTTTAGTTTTGATCTTCGACTTTTTTTTGACTTTACAACTTTCGACTTTACAACTTTAAGACTTATAAGAAATGGGCGTATTAAGATTACAATTACCAACAGACCCAAGATGGGTAAATATTGTAGAAAAAAATATTGAAGAAATCTTGACAGATCACGCTTGGTGCGAGCAAAAAGCAGCAACAAACGCAATAACGATTATTACGAATAATTCAGAACATCAGGATTTGGTCAAAGATTTATTGGCTTTAGCCAAAGAAGAAATTGATCATTTTGAGCAAGTTCATAATATCATTATCAAAAGAGGATTAAAACTAGGACGCGAGCGCAAAGACGATTATGTAAATGAACTTTATTTATATATGAAGAAAAGCGGAGACGGAAGCAGAGTTTCAGGTTTAGTAGAAAGATTATTATTCTCGGCAATGATTGAAGCAAGAAGCTGCGAGCGTTTCAAAGTTTTATCAGAAAATATCCAAGACGAAGAATTAGCAGTTTTCTACAGAGAATTAATGGAAAGCGAAGCAGGGCATTACACAACATTCATTACATACGCCAGAAAATACGGAGTAGGAATCGACGTAGAAAAACGCTGGAGAGAATGGCTTGCCTACGAAGAATCAATAATCACAAACTACGGAAAAGGCGAAACAATTCACGGATAGTTTTTTTGTTTCAGGTTTTTGTCTGTTTCAGGTTTCACGTTTGTCACGTTGAGCGAAGTCGAAACGCGTTCCAACAAGAACATCTTCAATAAAAAAAATCCGTTTTAAATCCGCGTCTTCGCGATAGCGAATCCGCATCATCCGCGTCAAAAATTAAACGCAAAGTTTCACAATCAACAATCAACAATCAATAATTAAGTTTGATTGTTGATAAATGAATAATTAGTTTTCTATTGATCTTAAAAACGTCATTTTCAAAATTTATATCTTTGAGAGTAACAGAAAATTTAAAACCATGAGAATAGAAACTGATCTGAAATTAGGGTTTAAAGATGTGATGATTAGACCAAAAAGATCAACGCTCAAAAGTAGATCCGAAGTCTCACTAGAACGAAATTTTAAATTTTTGCACAGTACCACAATCTGGACAGGAATTCCAATTATGGCAGCCAATATGGATACTGTAGGAACTTTTGAAATGGCAGAAGTTCTCGCTAAAGAAAAACTTTTTACGGCCATTCACAAACATTATTCACTAGAAGAATGGAATAACTTCTTGCAAAAAGTAACACAGGATTTCTACAATTATATTGCAATAAGCACCGGAACCGGAAAAGAAGATTTCGAAAAAATCGGTCAAATTATAACCGCAAATCCGTTGCTTAAATTTATTTGTATAGATGTAGCCAATGGATATTCAGAGCATTTTGTGCAGTTTTTAAAGCAAACCCGAAAACAATATCCTGACAAAGTTATTATTGCCGGAAATGTTGTGACTGGCGAAATGGTCGAAGAATTATTATTGGCTGGAGCCGATATTGTAAAAGTCGGAATTGGGCCGGGTTCGGTTTGTACAACTCGGGTAAAAACAGGAGTTGGATATCCGCAGCTTTCAGCTATTATCGAATGTGCCGATGCCGCTCACGGTTTAGGCGGACACATAATCAGCGATGGCGGTTGCAGCACTCCGGGAGATGTAGCAAAAGCTTTTGGTGCAGGTTCAGATTTTGTAATGTTAGGCGGAATGCTTGCCGGACATACAGAAAGCGGAGGTGAATTGATTGAAATAAACGGCGAAAAATTCAAACAGTTTTACGGAATGAGTTCTACAACAGCAATGGATAAACATGTTGGCGGTGTTGCAGAATATAGAGCAAGCGAAGGAAAAACGGTTCAGGTACCTTTCAAAGGAAAAGTCATAAATACAATATTGGATATTTTGGGAGGTTTAAGAAGCACTTGTACGTATGTAGGCGCTTCAAGATTGAAAGAATTAACCAAACGCACCACTTTTATAAGAGTAAGCGAACAGGAAAATCAAATATTTACTAAATAATAAACAGCATTTAAAATACAATATGATCACAATTTTAGAAGCAGCTATAGGCGACATAAAGCAAATTCAGACTATAGTACATATTACATGGCCAATTACTTATGGTGAAATTTTATCAAAAGAACAATTGGATTATATGTTGGATCTTTTTTATTCTGATGAAGCTTTAACGGAGCAATACAATAAAAGAGAGCAATTATTTTATATGATTTACGAAGGTGAAACTAATATAGGTTTCATCGGGATTGAACATAATTATAACGGAGAAGCAATAACAAAAATTCATAAAATCTATCTTTTGCCGGAAACCCAAGGAAAAGGAATTGGTAAAAAAGTTATTGATGAAATCGGGAAATTAGCTTCAGAAAATGATTCAACCGCTTTATCTTTAAATGTAAATCGCTTTAATTCGGCATTAGGATTCTACAAGAAAATAGGTTTTGAAGTTATCGATGAAGTAAACATTGAAATCGGAAAAGGTTATTTGATGGAAGATTATGTGATGAAGAAACCATTGTAATTAGATTGTATAAACTATTAATTATCCAAAAAATGAACTTTATTAAAAGCCTTTTAAATAAGACAAAAAGCTACGAATTTATATGGGATGAAAATGGGAAACATCAATTAGGTGGTGATTTACCAACTGAATTTGTAATACCAGAGAACGAGTTTAAGTCAAATTTTCAATATTTAGGATTCATAGATAATAAGGATGAAGTATTTAATTGGTTGCCTTTTAAACTAAATTTAATTTGTCCGATATATTTAGATATTGAGCTGGTATTTCTTGATTATGAAAATCCAAATGAACCAAAACTAATTTATCCAAAAAACACATCAGAAATAGGAAGTGCTTATAGAACTTTAGACTTAAATTCGAAAGTAGTCTATGAAGCTCAAAAGTTTTCTCTAAGTGAATTTGATGGTGTTACTGAAGATAATGAATTTGATATTAAGGGAATTGCGGGAAAACCACATTGGGATCAAGAACAAAATATTCCAGTTTGTCCGAAAACAAATAAGAAAATGAAATTTGTTTGTCAATTAACAAGTTGGAATGATGTGCCAACAAAATACACAAATGTAGTAGCGGAAGATAAGTATGAACAAAAATTATTTTCGAAAATGAATTTTTGGGAGGATGGAAATCTATATATTTTTATTGAACCAGACGCAAAAACGGTTTGTTATTTTATACAGAATACTTAACAAAGTACAATAAAAAAGACCTGATTTCTTAGTTAATTGAAATCAGGTCTTTTTTGTATTTAGTTTCTTCTGTATTACTTCTTTAAATCATATTCCTCATCAATTTGTTTAATGATAGTTTCTCCGGATTTAATCAAATTATTGTATCGTTCGTAAATCTGATTCCACGGAATTAAATTCTTTGATAATTCTTTTCCTTTTGGAGTGCTTAAAACTCTCCAATTATCTTCAATACTTTCAGGATTAGTAAGATTGTCTTCAAGATAACGCTCTAATTTATTTTGGTTTGACATCCAGCCAGACTCAGACGAATTTACTTCTGAAAGTGTTTGTTGGTAGAATTTCAGAATATTTAAGGAAAGAGAATCATTCTCAATATTCCCAATTCTTCCTGAAGAGACAAAACCGTTAAATCTGTAAATATTAGGTCTTAAATAAACATTCATATTAATAAGAGGAAGTTGCTTTTTTAAGCTATCCTTATCAAAAGGTTTGTTTTTATCCAATTTACTTAGAGAAGTATATAGTTTTCCAAATTCCTGATATTGTTTGATAATAGTTTTACTGTCATTAACATCACTTTGAATATCAGACTTTAATCCAAGTAAAAACTTTTTAACCTGATCTTGCTCGTGTCTGTGTTCGCTCCATCCGTGAAGCCAAATCGATAAGGAAACTGCAAAAACGATAATGAAAATCTCTAAACCAATTTCTTTTACTTTTTCTACAAAACTATGTTTTTTGCTTGTTGCTACTTCATGCATTTTTTTGGTATGTTTAATTACTTCTAATTCTGCCATTTTGTTTGTAAATTGGATTTTATGGTTGCAAAAATATGTTAAATGAAGTTAAAAACTTAAGTCTTTTTGAATTTATTTTGCAAAATAGTAGTCGTAAAAACTGATTATATATTTTAAATAGTGTGGAGAGTTTTGTCAGAATTTTTGATTTAAATAAAATTGATAATTTAATTTCACATCAATATTAATTTATCTTTGTTAAGTATAATATAATAAAGCAATGAGATATATCGTAATAGTATTTTTGTTTATAATTTCAATTTATAGTTGTGAAAGCTCGGCACAATCAATAAATATTCCCGATCAGATTAAAGTTTCAAACATTGAAAATAAAGTAAATGTAAAAGGCACAAAAATATTAATAAATGAATCTAAAGATTATATATATTATAATGAGTTAAAAAGATTTCAAAAAGATCCTAAAAATTATTTTCAAGTTATTGAAATTCCAAACCAGGACTATCATAAAGCTGTTACTAAAATAAGTAATAAAATTGATGAGCTGGAAAAACAAGGCGGAAGAACAAGAATAAAGAAAGAATTAAAATTAGGACTTTATGATGCTTATTTTGTTCTTGCTCCTCAAAATAATGATTCAGAGCAAATAATTCTTGCCTTTGGAGATACTTCTTTTTCAGTTTTAGTTATGTGAGTTTTTCCAAATGATGAAAAAGAAAGGAAGGAAATAACAGATTTAGTTTTAAGTACATATTATGATAAGAATATAAAAGTAAATATTAATGATAATTTACTTTATGATGTTGATTTAAAAAAATCAGAATTTGAATTATTAGATGTCATGGGTAATTTTGGGACATATACTATTGGTAAAGAGAAATTAGTTGGTAATGGGATCTACATAAACAATTTTTTAATTGGAGTTTTACCTAATAATCTTAATGATTTTGATTTGAAAACTTACAGTGATAAATTGATATATAAATATGGAAATAATATTTATAAATAGAAAAATGTTAAAATAAAGGTGATCTCTGAAAAAAAATATAAAGAAGGCGCAGATGAAATTATAAAGGTAGAAATGTCTGGAATTTTCGAAGGAAAAGAACTAAAAATGTATCAGTATATAAAACAAACACCAAAAGGTATAATTCAATTTTTAGGAACCGACATATCAAAAAAATATACTCATTTTAATGAGTACAAAAAAATCGCCGAAAGTATAAAATTAAAGTAGCTATTATTGCCGAGTAATTTTCTAATAAGAAAGATATAGTAAATCATCTAAGCCAATTTTATATTGGCTTTTTTTATTTAACTCACAATAATATCATGCTTAAACAGCAATCCTTTCAACTCTTTCAAAGCAAAAACAGCTTTCTTCAATTTAGTTTTTGAAGGATCAATAGTATAATTGTAACTCGTTTTAAAATCGGCTTTATTGGCGATGGCTTTGTCAAACTCTGATCTGTATAAATCGCAATTATCAAACAGAACACTTGTAAGATCAGTTGCCATAAAATCTACAGCAATCAAGCTGCAATTGGTAAATGTGGTGCCTTTTATTTTTAAAGTATAAAACTTTGAAAAATCCAGAATGCAATCGTGAAAGTGAATTTCAAAAATAAGTTTATCACACATAGCAAAATTCACTTCTTTAATTTCGCAACGGTTAAAAGTTGCCGTTCTAAAAGCAACATAATTAATTTTTGATTCATTAAAAATGCAATCATTAAAAACGCAATCAATAAAAGTAACCGCTAAAAAAGTACAGGCAGAAAAATTACAATTATTAAAAACACAACATTCAAAATCCTTAAAATTAAGATCGTCTTTACCATAAGTTTTGGTATTGTATTCTTTATCAAGGAAATATTCGGACTCTTTTTTCAATGCTGTTTTTTAATCTTAATTAGAGTCCGAAAGATACTAATTTTAAGCATTATTCTAAAAGCGTTTTTTTTAGAAAAACAGAGCTGAAAATCAATTCAATGTTTTTCAGAGCGTTGTATTTTTGTAATAATGACATTCATAATGATTTAAGATTTTGTGATCATTTGAATATTGGTTTTTTATATATTTAATTAAATAACTGAAAATTCTATGATTTTTTTAAGATTCAATATTTTATTGTAGTTCTAATTTGATGTAGCTTTACGCTGATTTTTAAAGTAAAAACGAAACAATTTATATCATATGGGATCAACAAGAAAAGAGCATGATTTTTTAGGAGAATTAGACATTCCGGATCATCTGTATTATGGTATCCAAACTTTTAGAGCTGTAGAAAATTTTAATATTACAGGAATTCCAATTTCAAAAGAGCCCTTATTTATCAAAGCTTTAGGTTATGTAAAAAAAGCCGCAGCTCTTGCCAATAAAGATTGTGGCGCACTTGACGCAAAAATTGCCGAAGCGATTTGCTACGGAAGCGATCAGGTAATTGCAGGTAAATTTGATCAGGAATTTGTAAGCGATTTAATTCAGGGCGGAGCGGGAACATCTGTAAATATGAATGCAAATGAGGTAATCGCAAACATAGGTTTAGAATATCTTGGACATAAAAAAGGAGAATATAATTTTCTACATCCCAATAATCATGTAAACTGTTCACAATCTACAAATGATGCTTATCCATCAGCGTTTAGAATTGCTCTTTATTTAAAAATGGAAAGCTTCATTAAAACTTTAGAAGGTTTAGAAGTAGCTTTTGCAGCAAAAGGCGAAGAGTTTAAAAGCGTCCTGAAAATGGGAAGAACGCAATTGCAAGACGCCGTTCCAATGACTTTAGGACAAGAATTCAAATCGTACGCAACTACAATTGACGAAGACGTTAGAAGATTAAAAGAAGCTCAAAGTTTGGTTTTAGAAATCAATATGGGAGCAACAGCAATAGGCACAAGAGTAAATGCGCCAGAAGGATATCCGGAAATCTGCGTGAATTATTTGGCCAAAGAAGTTGGAATTCCGTTGACACTTTCACCAGATTTAATCGAAGCAACAGTAGATACCGGAGCTTACGTTCAAATTATGGGAACACTTAAAAGAACGGCGGTAAAAATTTCTAAAATCTGCAATGATTTAAGATTGTTGAGTTCAGGACCAAGAACAGGTTTTAACGAAATCAATTTACCGGCACGTCAGCCTGGATCTTCGATTATGCCGGGCAAAGTAAATCCTGTGATTCCAGAAGTTGTAAATCAGACTTGTTTTTATGTAATTGGGCAGGATTTAACGGTTACAATGGCAGCAGAAGCGGGACAATTACAACTAAATGTAATGGAACCGGTTATTGCTTTTGCAATGTTTACATCGCTGGATTATCTTTCGAATGCAATTCAAACTTTAATCGATAAATGTATCGTTGGAATTACTGCAAATGTTGATCATTGTTATAATATGGTGATGAATAGCATTGGAATCGTGACGCAACTTAATCCAATTTTGGGTTACGAAGAAAGCGCAAGTATTGCCGGAGAAGCTTTAAAAATGAATAAAAGCGTTCATGAAATTGTTGTGATCGAAAGAAAATTAATTACTCAGGAAAAATGGGATGAAATTTATTCTTTGGATAATTTAATTCATCCAAAATTTATCACAAAGTAAGTTTTGATATAAAAAATATAATAACAAGCCGTCAGTAAATTGACGGCTTTTTTTATTAATAATGTTGTTTTTATGGCACGCGGATGGGACTGATTCGCTATCGCGAAAACGCGGATTTATACGGATTTTGTTCGCATTTTTGTCATTTCGATTTCTATCTTTTTCAGGAGCTAATCCCGACACTTCGGGACTATCGGGGCTAGGTCAATCATTTTCATAAGAATATTTTCGTATAGTTTGTCATTTCGACGGAGGAGAAATCTTCGCAAGTAACTCCGCAACGAGAATCTAATCTTTGTCGAGCTTCTCGTGGAGATTTCTCCTCCGTCGAAATGACAAAAATGCATGTAAAACCAGCGTAAATCTGCGTTTTCGCGATAGCGAATCCCCGTCATCCGCGTGCCATAAAAATCAAAGTCACCAATCTTCGTCGATTTACGTGTGTGATTTCTCCCTTCGCTCGAAATGACAAAAACTTTGTGATTTTACACCTTCAACTATATTTGAAATAATTACTTATCTCATTATTCTTAATAAGAATTGTTGTGTAAAATATTGAAAATTAGCTATATATTTACATAAGGATTGAATGTTATTTAGAAAATGAAATTTTAAAATGATAAAATCTTTAAAAAATATTTACTTCCATTATCAATATAAAATCTTAGGGTTACTCTTTTTTATTTCATTTCATTCGATCGCACAAACCGAAACCACTAATCCGGAAATTTGCCCTCCAAAAACAATATTAGAAATCTTCAAAAAGAAAGATTCTGCTTATGTTGTTAAACCCACAAAAAACGATTTTTTCTTAATAATTCCTGCTATTGGTTCTCAGCCTGCAACGGGATTCTTTTTTGGAGCCGTTGCGCAATATACCTTTAAAGGAAAACAAGAAGCAGACAAATATTCAATCGCCAATTTAGGCATAACTTATACAACCAAAAAACAATGGCTTGTAAATGTCAAGAACAATATATTACTAAGAAATAATAGGATTTTTTTAAGCGGAGATTACAGATTGTATATTTTTTCGCAGCCCAATTACGGATTAGGAACAGATATAATTCCGCATCACAGCAAAAAAGCAGGATTTAGTATCGATTCTATTGCAGAACCTATGGATTATAATTATTTCAAGTTTCATCAAACCGTTTCGTTTGAAGTTGCTAAGAATTTTTATGTTGGTGGCGGAATAAATTTGGATTGGTATTCGAATATAGAAGATGAAGATTTAGATGTCGAAAACGGACAATTTACATATCATTATAACTATAGTCAAAAATATGGATTCAATAATTTAGAGTACTTTTTGAGTGGAATGAGCCTTAATTTAGTTCACGATTCAAGAGACAATCAGGTAAATTCGACACATGGATGGTTTGCTAATATCAATTATCGCTTTAATCCGGTTTTGTTTCATAACCAGGAATATAGTAATGTTTTATACGCAGAATATAGAGGGTTTTTTCCTCTTTCGAGCAAGAACAAAGGATATATTTTAGGAGTCTGGACCTATGGACAATTTGTAACCAGAGGAAAAGTTCCGTATTTGAATTTGCCCGCAATTGGTTGGGATCAGCGAAGCAGGAGCGGAGAAGGATACACACAAGGATTGTTTAGAGGAAACGGATTGGTTTATCTTTCTACAGAATTCAGATTTCCAATTACTTGCAATCAAATATTTAGCGGAGTCGTTTTTACCAATTTTGTAACCGCAAGCAATAGCGACACAAATACAGCGCTTTTTAGTTCTATTCAGCCTGCTGCGGGCGTTGGTTTGCGTATTTTAATTGATAAAAAAACTAGAACCAATCTTATTGTTGATTATGCGTGGGGAAATAATTCTAAAGGATTTTATCTAAATGCCGGAGAAACTTTTTGAGATATAGACTATTGTTGACACTTTTTTTTAAGACACAAAAGTTGCACGCTTCACAATTAAATCATAATTATTAAAATATTCTGAGGCTTATTTTAAACTCAATTCTTATTTTTGTTAACCATACACAAATTAAGATGAAATTACTTATAGTCGAAGATGAACCAAATCTTTTGTCGATTTTACGAAAAGGTTTTGCCGAAAACAACAATGAAGTAAGCGTTGCTCTTGATGGTAAAACAGCTCTTGAAATGATTCATAATTACAATTTTGATGTTGTAATTCTCGACGTAATGTTACCGGATATCAACGGAATCGAAATTTGTAGAAGATTGCGTGCCAGCAAGAATTTTGTTCCCGTTTTGCTTTTAACAGCGCTTGGAACTTCAGAGAATATCGTAACGGGATTAAATGCCGGTGCCGATGATTATTTGGTAAAACCATTTAAATTTGGAGAACTTGATGCAAGAGTAAATGCCTTAAACAGAAGAGCAAATCAGGATACCGAAAAAGTTGATACTATTGTAATCAGCGATTTAGAAATAAACGGAAAAGCCAAATCTGTAAAAAGAGACGGAGAATCGATTATTTTAACCGCAAAAGAGTTCAAATTACTGTATTATTTGGCTAAAAACACGGGTAGAATTGTGTCTCGCGATCAGATTTTGGACAATGTTTGGGATATTAATTTTGACATGAATACCAATGTTGTCGACGTTTATATTACGTATTTAAGAAAGAAAATAGATAAGCCTTATTCGACTAAACTTATTCATACCATGAAAGGTTTAGGTTATATTTTAAAGCCATAAAATGGATGTAAGAAAAAAAATAACTTTTACATATGTAGCACTTTCGACCTTTAGTACACTATTATTGTGTATCATCGTTTTTGTTTTGTTTCGCGAAAATAATCGCTATCATTTCTTAAAACGACTGGAAGACAGAGCTAAAATTGTGGCTTCAATTCATTTTCAAAAAGATCCTGAAAAAATAAAGTATTACAAAAATCTGAAGAAAAACGGATTAGAGGAACTTATTGAGGAAGAAGAATTTGTGTTGAAAATAAACAGCGCCAATAGTTTTGATTATAATACAAAACTGAATCTTCCGAATGAGTTTTATACCAATATTCTAAAAACCGGTGAAGATTATTATGAAGTAAATAATAAGTATTATTTAGGACAAGTTTTTACAGAGAATAATCAGCGATATATTGTAATTGTAGGCGCGCGTGATCGTCGAGGTCCAACAACGACAATTTATATCGTAAAAATTATGCTTTTTGGAGGAATAGGATTTGTGTTTCTGGCCTTCTTTTTAGGGCGTTTTCTAGCCAAACGTGTTATTAATCCTGTTGCAAGAATTACCAGAGAAGTTAATAGAATTAGTGCTTCAAACTTACACAACAGATTACCGGAAGTCAAAAACTCAGACGAAATATCAGATCTTACAGAGACTTTTAATGATATGTTGGATCGTTTGGAAACCTCTTTTGAGATTCAGGCGAATTTTATCAATAATGCTTCTCATGAATTAAAAACGCCAATAACAACGATTATCGCCGAGTCGGAAATTATGCTTTTGAAAGAAAGAGAAGTTCCGGAATACATTCAATCTTTAGAGAATATTTACAATCAGGCTTCGAGATTAGGAAACTTAACCGAAAGTTTGCTAAAACTTACTCAAACGGGTTATGATGGAAAGAAACAAGTCTTGGATATTGCGAGAATTGACGAATTATTAATGGATGTAAAATCGGATTTGGATAAAATTTATCCGGATAATCGCGTGAGTATCAAGCTTAATTTTGCACCAAAAGATTCTAATTTGTTTTTAATTCCTTGTAATAAACCGCTTCTGGAATTGGCGATAAACAATATTATTACGAACGGAGTTAAATATTCGGATAATAATGAAGTTTTCGTTACGCTTTCTGCTAATCAGGAATGGATCAAAATTTCGATCAATGATATCGGAATCGGAATTCCGCCAGAAGATATTCCGCATTTGTATGAACCTTTCTTTCGAGGAAAAATTGCTGCCAAATATATCGGTTATGGTTTAGGACTTCCTTTGGCTTCAAAAATTATCCGCATGCATGACGGTGAAATTCAGGTACAATCAGAACAAAATAAAGGTACAATTGTTACGATTGTCTTCAATAAATTAAACATCAAGAAAAACAACATTAAAAATTCTAATGTTGAATCTTAGGAAAATCTAATATTAGATTAAGACCCTTCTAATTTGCGTGGAGTTATTTTGTATGTATAAACTAAAAGATTATACATATGAAAAATTTTCTTATACCAACCACTTTAAAAGATGATACTATTTGTGCTGTAAAATCTGCAGTTAACCAAGCAAAAGAATCAAACTGTGAAATCATTTTAATGATGGTTTCTGAAACTCCGGACGCTTTTTCGTCTTCGCATTTTTTACGCGAAATGAGAACTGGACTTACTACAAGTCAGGAAGAAGTTCTGGAAACTTGCAGATATATTATTGAGCACACGCCAAACTGCAAAATTAAAGTACACAATCAATACGGACTTTCGTCACCAATTTTTAAACGCATAATCGAGGTTTTCTCTGTAAAATTGGTAATTCTGACACATTCTTATAAACAAGAAACAAAACGTATTCATCAATATTTGATTCAATTAGCCGGAAACCAAAAATGTCCAATTTTACATTTAGGACTTGAACAGGCTAAAAACGATTTCAATAAAGCACTTTATATCGAAAACGGAAATGCAAATATGCACGTTAAGGATGTTCAACAATTTCTGAATGAAAATTTCTCTTATGAAATTGTAAGTCAAACAGCCAATTTTGATGATAATTACGAAAATTTCGCCCCTTATTTATCCGAAGCAATTTCTAAATACGACATCGACTTGTTAGTAGAAACACGCAAAGGCGAGAAAATCAAATTTAAGAAAACAAAAAAAGAAAATATTAATGAAAAACTCGGACTTCCGGTGCTTTCATTATACGAAGAGTTGGTTTAAAACTGAATCTTCTTTTAAAATATAGTTTTAATTAAAAAACGGAAAATATGTTATTAAAGAAAAGAATACCAATGCGATATGTACTGGGAAAAATCAAGTTAGAGTTAGCCTTGGTTATGACTTATACGATTTTGTTTGAAATTTTTCACCATTATTTCATCAACGTAGCAGTCGAAATTCCAATCGCGGTTCCAACAATGGTAGGTACAATTATCTCTTTATTATTAGCTTTCAAATCAAATCAGGCATATGACAGATGGTGGGAAGCAAGGATTATTTGGGGTTCAATTGTAAACGAATCCAGAACTTTGGTAAGACAAATGCTGACTTTTTATAAAGACCCTGATTTTTCTGTAGAAGCAAATGAGTTTAAAGAGAATTTCACGAAGAGACAAATTGCGTGGTGTTATAGTCTTGGGCAAGCTTTACGAAATAAAGACGCCATAAAACCTATCAAAGAATTTGTTAGCGAGGAAGAATTGAATTTTGTAAAAAATCACCAAAATATTCCAAATGCGATATTGTTGCTTCATGCAAGAGATTTAAGAATTGCCAAAAAAGACAAACGTCTTAATATGTATCAGCAAGTAGAAATTGACGGTACTTTGACAAGATTATGTGACGCAATGGGAAAATGTGAGCGTATTAAAAACACGATTTTTCCAACGACTTATAGCTTGTATATCAGAATGACATTGTATTTATTCATTCTTTTATTGCCTTTTGGTTTGATTAGTTTGTTGAGCTGGTTTGCAGTTCCGTTGATTACAATGATTGGAGGAACTTTCTTTTTGATCGAAAGAATGGCAATTCATTTGCAAGATCCTTTCGAAAACAGACCAACAGATACGCCAGTTACAGCGATTTCGAATACAATTGAAAAAAACTTAATGCAAATGCTAAACGAGTTTCAAAGCGAATTTGATATCATCAAAGAATTTAATCTGAAACCAGAGCCTAAAAAAGCGGAAAACGACGCTTACTTCGTTTTATAAATTAATATTGGTTTTAATTTGTTAGTGAGACAACATCTTTATAGGTGTTGTCTTTTGTTTTTTATAATGTTTTGGGGTTATTTTGACGAAATTGAATGCCGTTAAATTAAGCTCGCAAAGTTTTGTCATTTCGACGGAGGAGAAATCACACGCGTAACTCGACAAAGATTGACGATTTTCTTTGCAGAATTTCTAGTGCGATTTCTCCTCCGTCGAAATGACAATATTGTGTTTCACGCAGTTTATAGCAGATTTATTTTGAGATAATAATCTGCATAAATCGGTTTAAATCCTTTTAAAATCTGCGTGCAAAAAATCCAAAGTTATAATGAACGTTATTTCCCCGCTAATCTTCCCAGCGTTTGTATTGATTGACGCAATTCATTTGTCCACGGCAAACCAAAACTCAATCGCATGCAATTAGAAAACTGATCTTGCAAAGAGAAAATCCTTCCGGGCGCAATACTAATATTATGTTTCATTGCCAAATGATAAAATCCCGCCGTATCAAAGCTTTTATCAAGTTCAAGCCAAAGAAAAAATCCACCTTGAGGCTGACTTACTTTTGTTCCAGTCGGGAAAGATTCCAAAACTGTATTGATATAATTATTACAATTCTGATTCAGGATTGTGCGTATTTTTCTAAGATGGTTTTCATAACGCCCGTTTTTAAGAAAATCTCCCACAACCTGATGCGTAATAGTAGGCGAGGAGAGCGTGTGATATATTTTGTTTCTTAATATCTCCTTTTTAAATTTCCCCGGCGAAACCCACCCCACACGATATCCCGGAGCCAGAGTTTTAGAAACCGAACTACAGCAAAGTACGATTCCGCTTTCGTCATACGTTTTACAATTCGTTGGTCGGCTTGAGCCAAAGTACAAATCGCCGTGAATATCATCTTCGATTAAAGGAATATTGTAAAATTCCATTAATCTGACAACTTCGATTTTATGCTCATTTGGCATCATACTTCCAGACGGATTACTAAAATTGCTCATCAATAAACAAAGCTTCACTTTCTTAGACGAAAGCGCTTTTTTCAACGCATCAAGTTCAATTCCCGTTGTCATATTTGTAGGCAATTCCATGATGTACAAACCAAGCGATTTAGCCAATTGTAAAATCCCGAAATACGCCGGACTTTCAGTAATAATAGTATCTCCCGGTTTAGTCAGCGTCATCAAACAATGCGAAATTGCGCTCGTGCATCCCGGCATTGTTATAATATCTTCCTCCGTTAGAGACCCGCCCCAAGTAAATGACCATCGGGCAATTTCTCGCCTTAAATTCGGATTACCTTTTACCTCCTCATAACTCGTTCCACTATTTGGGAGTTGTCGCATTGCCTGAACCATTCCTTTGTTTAATTTGGCGATTGGCAGCAATTCATTAGACGGAAATCCCAGCGAAAGCATTGTAATATTCTGATCCGTCATATTACCATAAACCTGATCGATTAAATCTTGTCTGTCAACGTTTTGACATCTCAAAATTGGGCTGCTTGGCGAAGGTTCAGTAATTATTCTGGCCGAAGTATTACTTACATAATAACCAGATTGCGGTCTTGATTCGATCAAAGAACGGCTTTCGACTTCATAATAAGCCTTACTAACCGTGCTCATGCTGTAACCGGTTTCGGCACAAACTTCGCGTATTGACGGCAATTTGTCGCCAACATTTAAAACACCGGATTTAATCTGTTTTTCGATTCTGTCAGCAAACTGAAGATATAAGTAATTTGAATTTTTCATCGTAAAATAAAAACTGTTATGGTGCAATTTACAAAAACTGTATCTGTATTGCTATTTTATTTTTTAGAAATTTGTTTTATCAGAAAATCACTTAAAAAAAGCTTTCCGTGAAAACAACAAAATACTACATAGCAGCGATTACATGTTTTGTAATCTGGGGATTTTTTAGTTTGGTTTTAAAACCAATACACGATTATGCCTCTTTAGATATTTTATTTTATCGTGTCTTTAGTTGTAGTATTCTAATGTTGCTGATTGCTTTTACATTCAGACGAAAAAAAGTCAAAGAAGCCATCGAAACCTTCAAAGGATTTACGAAAGCAGAGAAGAAGAAAACTGTTTTACTAAACATCGGCGGAAGCGTTTTTCTAATGGCAAACTGGTTCACATTCATTTATGTAATGAATCATGTTAGCGTAAAAGCAACTTCTTTGGCGTATTTAGTTTGCCCAATTTTAACGACATTATTAGCGTATTTTATTTTGCATGAAAAACTAAGCAAAACGCAATGGATGGCTGTAGGATTAAGCATTTCAGGATGTTTACTTTTATCGTATGCCAACATTATGGATATGTTTTTTAGCATCATAATCGGTTTTACATATGCATCATATTTAGTAAGTCAGCGTATTAATAAAGGTTTTGATAAATTTATAGTTTTAACGTTCCATATTACAATGGCAGCTTTATTTTTAGTGCCATTTTATCCGGCTTATAGCGGTCCGGTTCCAACAGAATTTAAGTTTTATTTCTGTATCGAAACCATCGCAATTTTGTTTACAATCTTTCCATTGTTCCTTAATTTATACGCTCTTTCGGGAATTAATTCATCAACAGTTGGAATGCTTTTAAATATTAATCCAATGATTGCTTTTCTATTAGCAATGTTCTTATATAAAGAACAATTTGGACCAATACAGATTCTGGCATACGGAATCGTTTTTCTTGCAGTATTAGTTTTTAATTCACATCACATTTTTGCTATTAAGCAAAGAATATTACAATATCCAAAGGCTCTAAAATAACGAAAGGTTGTTTATATTTTTTATTGGTTTAGAAGTTAAATTACCAGAACCTTTAGGATATTCAAAGCAGGAATGATTAATTTTATTCCTGTTTTTTTATATTTTTTTGCCACGAATTTCACGAATTTTCGCGAATTAGAAATTGCTTTTCTAATGCATTTTAATCGCCAGATTAAAGGGAAAATTCGTGTTCATTCGTGAAATTCGTGGCAACATTTTTTTCTTTTTAATTAAAATTACCAGAATCTTAACAGGATATGTAAACAGGATTGAGTATTTTCAGTCCTGTTTTTTATGCATTTAAATGTGTAAAAAATTATGCCACCGTTTAAAGGGATTTAACAGATTTTTTTAGCCACGAATTCACGAATTTTTTTAATCTATTAACGCAATCATTCGTGAATTCGTGGCTATCTTTCGCAACAAAAATTAATCCTTTTAATTGGTGGCAAAAATACAAACTGAAGAACTATTTATATGAAAAATACCAAGCTCCAAGCCTTTACTCCGTTGTTTTATTTAGTGTGGTCAGATGATTTGCTGACTCAAAAAGAGTTTACCACAATTCAGAAATTTATCAATGATTTATCGTGGCTTTCGCCCGAAGAAAAACAACAACTTCTTTCGAAAGTAGATATTTCAAATCCGCCTTCGCGAAATGAACTCTCTCAATGGAAATTGGATATTGAAAAAAGCATTCAGAATAAAACAGACATAAAATCACTTTTTGATATTGCAGAAGCAGTTTCAGAAAAAGACGTAGATATTTCGGATCTGAAATCCAGTTTTATAAAACTAGAAAATGATTTGGGAGTTTTGGGAGAAGAAGCAATTCAGAATTTCAAAACTAAAGCAGGTTCTTTTACTGCAAATTCCCAAACTAATAGTGATTTTGATATTCAGAAAATAACAGAACTTCTGGACGGAAAAGAAGCTGCGATTATTAAAAAAGTCAAATCGATTATTTCAAAACCTGAATTTGCTTACGAAACTTCAACAGATATAAATGTCTACCGACAAACGGTTTACAATTGGTGTAAAATCCTGGCAGAAGAAAATTTGGGAAATATGGCATATCCAAAACAATATGGCGGAGGAGAAAATATAGCCGATTATTTTGCGATTATGGAAACCTTGAGTTACCACGATTTAAGTTTAGTGATAAAATTTGGTGTTCAGTTTGGACTTTGGGGAATGAGCGTTCAATCTTTAGGAACCGAGAAACATTATGCCAAATACTTAAAAGATATTGGGACGTTAAAAATTCCGGGTTGTTTTGCGATGACCGAAACACATCACGGTTCAAACGTAAAAGGTTTAGAAACCACAGCAACTTACAATCATAGCGATCAGACATTTGTAATTCACACGCCAAACAAGAACGCACAAAAAGAATATATTGGAAATGCTGCGGTTCACGGACAAATGGCAACTGTTTTTGCGAAATTAATTATTGACGATCATGATTATGGCGTGAATGCATTTGTGGTTCCGCTTCGTGATACAAACGGAAATACTTTAAAAGGAGTTACGATTGGCGATTGTGGTCATAAAATGGGTTTAAACGGCGTAGATAACGGAACCATAAGTTTTGATAATGTTGTGATTCCGAAAGAAAATATGCTTGATCGTTTTGCTTCTGTTAATGATAAAGGCGAATTCGAAAGTCCGATTCCAAGTGACAATCGACGTTTTTTTACCATGTTAGGCACTTTGGTTGGAGGACGAATTGGAATTCCGCGTTCAGCTTTGGCTGCAGCCAAATCAGGATTGACGATTGCCATTCGCTACAGCGATCAAAGAAGACAGTTTGGACCGGAAGGAGGTTCAGAAGTTCCGATTTTAAATTACAGAATGCACCAACGTCGTTTGATTCCGCCTTTGGCTAAAACTTATGCCGTTCATTTTGCTTTACAATATCTTACGAATCGTTTTCTAAACAGAACCGAAGCAGAAATGCAGGAAATCGAAGCTCTCGCAGCGGGAATGAAATCATATTCGACGTGGAGTACAAGAGATATTCTGCAAGAATGTCGCGAAGCTTGCGGCGGAAAAGGATATTTATCTGAAAATAGAATTGATGCGCTTAAAAATGACACCGAAATTTATACCACTTTTGAAGGTGATAATACCGTTTTGATGCAATTGGTAGCTAAAAACCGTTTGTCTGAATTTAGAAAATCATTTGGTGAAATGGGTGCTGCTGGAATTATCAATTATGTATTTGAAAATGCAAAAACGGCAATTACAGAGAAAAACCCAATTGCAACACGTAGAACAGATGATGAACATTTACTTGACGGAGAGTTTCATTTGCAAGCATTTATTCATCGTGAAAAAGCGATACTAGCTTCGGCAGCAAGACGTATCAAAAAATTGGTTGATGGCGGTTTAGAACCTTATGATGCTTTTAATGTTGTTCAGCATCAAATGATTGATGTTGCTCAGGCTTATCTTGAAAGGGTAGTTTTGGAACAATTTCAATTGGCAATAAAAACAGTCGAAGATCAAAAGACAAAAGAAATATTGATAAAACTGAATCATTTATACGCGCTTTCGCAATTAGAAAAAAACAAAGCTTGGTATCTTGAAGACGGATATATGGAAGCGGTAAAAACTAAAGCAATCCGTAAAATCGTTAATCAGCTTTGTTGGGATATTCGACCAGATGCAGTTTCGTTAGTAAATGCATTTGATATTCCTGAGAGTTGTTTGGCGGCACCAATTGCGGTTTAGTTTTTTTTAAATTTTAAACCATATAAGTGATATAAGTTCATTTAAAAGTTGCAACGATCTTTGTCAAAGTTTGAAACTTTGACAAAGGTTTTCGTAGTCTTGTCATATCAAAACTATTAATGATATAATTATTTTTATATCACTAATAAATAAAATTATAACTACAGCATATTTTTATTAAAATAACTCGCTTTTTCGAAGTCGCTAATATTAATTGAAATAATTGGAACTTCGGGAATAATGGCATTTAGTTTTGATACAATTGCGTTTGATAAATTGACCTTTTGATCTGTATTTCGGCCTTCCATAATGTATGCGAAAACGTGAATAAAATCTTCTAAGGAATTTCCATTATTATAATATGCAAAAGGATTAATACGAACCTTGATTTCAGAAGCAGGAAAAAGGCCTGTCGATAATGCCGAATTATAAACTTCCTGCATGATATCGTCTGCAGATTTTATTCGGATAACATTTTCAGAGCAATCAATAACAAAGTGTGGCATAAGTGTTTATTGTTTAGATTAGATAAAAGAATAGTCTAAACAAAATTATAAAAACATTCTCACGATTGCCTGAAAAATGCTTTTTTATAATGGTTCTCATTTCAAAATTTTGTTATGTTTTTTAATATTTTATAAAATGATCAGACTTTATAAATATTTTAATTTTATACCATGACTTTATTATATTTGTAAGTCTCATAATATCTTTATTTAGCTTGAAAAAATATTTTCTATTTCTGTTAATCGTTCTTGTCAATCTGCCTGTTTATTCATTGGATAGTACAGATGCTATTTTAGCACAGTTAAACAATGCTTTAAAAAACAAGGAACGTTATGTTCAGTTAAAAGAAGAGCGTATTTTGAACTTCAAGAAAATCAAATCTGATAATTTAACTAAGGAACAAGAGTACAATTACAATAAGACATTATATACAGAATATTTAAAATTCAATTCAGATTCGGCGATTCATTATGTCAAGAAAAATCTGAAACTTGCTAATGAACTTCAAAATAAAGAGCTGGAAGATCTGGCAAATCTTGAATTAGCAACACTTTATTCTTCGTCAGGAAAATATCGGGAATCAGAAGCGATTCTGAAAGCGATCAATAAAAACCAATTGTCAAAAAAAGTACTTCCGGAATATTATGAATCTTATCGGGAGTTTTATGAGCATTATGTAGCCAATAGTTACGAGAAAAAGTACATCACTCAAATTGCAATGTACCGTGATTCTTTATTGGCGGTATTAAATCCTCAGACGCTTAAGTATAAAATCAATCTGATTCAGCGTCATATTCATCATATGCAATTTGGCATTGCCCAGAAAAAATTGATGCGTTTATTAGAAACCGCAAATCAAGACGATACACAATATGCAATGATTGGATATCTTTTGGGAAGTATTTATGAATCTACACATCAATTAGAATTACGAAAAAAATACTACGCACTTTCGGCACTTTCAGATATTAAACACGCTATAAAAGACAATGCATCTTTGCAGGAATTGGCGCTCGTTTTTTATGAAATTGGCGATGTAGATATGGCTTACAAACTAACACAATCTGCTATTGCGGACGCTTTGTTTTGTAATGTACAGTTTCGAACGCTTCAAATGTCTGAAGTTTATTCGATTATAAATACCGCTTATTTAGAAAGAGAAGCCAAAAGAAAAATGCAATTGCAAATGTATCTTTTGTGCATTAGTATTTTAACGGCATTTTTGATTGTGGCGATTATTTATGTTTACAAACAAATGAAAAAAGTGTCCCGAATTCGTGGAGAGCTTTTTATTACAAGTCAAAAACTTGCCGAATTAAATCAGGATATTACTCAAACTAATAATCAGTTGCAGGAACGTAATGCACAATTATCAGAATCGAATCATATTAAGGAAGAGTATATTGCGCATTTCTTTAATTTGTGTTCGACTTATATTAATAAACTGGAGAATTACCGCATCATTTTAAACAAGAAAGCTACGGCAAAACAATTTGATGAGATTTATAAAATTCTAAAATCAACAACTTTAGTTGATAATGAATTGGAAGAATTGTACAAGAATTTTGACATTATCTTCCTGAATTTATATCCAACTTTTGTAAAAGATTTTAATGCTTTGCTAATTAGTGAAGAACAGATTGTTTTAAAACAAGGAGAATTGCTAAATACAGAGCTTCGTATTTTTGCTTTAATCCGACTTGGAATTACAGACAGTGTCAAAATTGCGGCATTTTTGAGATACTCTTTAAGCACAATTTACAATTATCGCACGAGAGCAAGAAATAAAGCGGCAGTTTCAAGAAATGATTTCGAAGAAATGGTCATGAAAATTGGCTTAATTACCTTAAAAATCTAATTATTTTTTTTAAAACCACTACTTTTTTTGCTTATTATTTTTTATTAAACAATTGATAATAAGTTATTTGGGTTTTTATTTCACTACTTTTTTTCGTTTAAAAATTCAACACGAACTATAACGTTTTAGCTTTACAATATTATTAAAGGTGTTTACGAGAACAGCAACCTTTACTAATAATTAAATGCTTTAATAAATTAATAGTTATGTTTAAAAACGTTAAAACAATTGTTGTTTTACTTTTGCTAGGCTCTTTCGGTGTAAATGCACAGAATAAAGTTCCGGTTTATCTAGATGATAAAAAGTCAATTAATGAACGTGTAGAAGATGCGCTTTCTAAAATGACAACCGATGAAAAAATCGCCATGATTCATGCGCAATCAAAATTTAGTTCACCTGGTGTACCACGTTTGGGAATTCCTGAAAACTGGATGACTGATGGTCCACACGGAATTCGAACGGAAGTTAAATGGGACGAATGGGATCAGGCTGGTTGGACAAATGATTCTTGTATTGCATTTCCGGCTTTAACAGCACTTTCTGCAACTTGGAATAAAGAATTGTCTTCTTTATACGGAAAATCAATTGGCGAAGAAGCAAGATATCGTAATAAAAATGTATTGTTAGGACCTGGAGTTAATATCTACAGAAGCCCATTAAACGGTCGTAACTTCGAATATATGGGAGAGGATCCTTTCCTAACTTCAAAAATGGTGGTTCCTTATATTAAAGGAGTACAATCAAATGGAGTTGCAGCTTGTGTAAAACATTTCGCTTTAAACAATCAGGAAACTGGTCGTAACTCTGTAAACGTAATTGTTGATGATCGTGCTTTGTACGAGATTTATTTACCAGCTTTTAAAGCTGCTGTGCAAGAAGGTGATGCGTGGGCAATTATGGGAGCATATAATAGATATAAAGGACAACATTGTTGCCATAATGAGTATTTATTGAATGATATTCTTCGCGGAGAATGGGGCTTCAAAGGTGTTGTAGTTTCAGATTGGGGAGGAGTTCATGATACAAAACAAGCGATTCACAATGGTTTGGATATGGAATTTGGTTCTTGGACAAACGGGCTTTCTTGGGGAACAAGCAATGCTTATGACAACTATTATTTAGCAAAACCATATTCGACTATGATTGCTAAAGGTGAAATTGGAACTAAAGAATTAGACGAAAAAGTACGTCGTATTTTACGTTTATCGTTCTTGACTACAATGGATAGAAACAGACCTTTTGGATCTTTTGGAACGGCTGAACATGCTCAGGCAGGTTTAAAAATTGCTGAAGAAGGAATTGTATTGCTTCAAAACAAAAACAATATTTTGCCAATTGATCTTTCTAAAACTAAGAAAATTGCAGTTATTGGAGAAAATGCTATTAAAATGATGACAGTTGGTGGAGGAAGTTCTTCGCTTAAAGCAAGATACGAAATTACTCCGCTTGAAGGTTTAAAGAAAAGAATTGGAAATCAAGCTGAAATCGTTTACGCTCGTGGTTATGTTGGAGATCCAACAAGTAACTATAATGGAGTAGTGGCAAAAGTAAGTTTAGAAGACAAACGTTCTCCTGCTGAATTGACTGCAGAAGCTTTAAAAGTAGCTAAAGATGCTGATATTGTTCTTTTTATTGGAGGAACAAACAAAAGCGATAAACAAGACGCTGAAGGATTTGATCGTGAGCAATTAGGACTTTCATATGGTCAGGATCAGTTGATTAATGAATTGACTAAAGTAAATAAAAATATAGTTTTTGTAAATATCTCAGGAAACGCTGTGGCTATGCCGTGGGTTAAGGAAGTTCCGGGCATTGTACAAGGTTGGTTTTTAGGTACAGAAGCTGGAAATGCTTTGGCTGCTGTTTTGGTTGGTGATGTTAACCCTTCCGGGAAATTATCTTTTACTTTTCCTGTAAAATTATCTGATAACGGAGCACACGCATTAGGAGATTTTCCTGGTGGAGATGAGGTAACTTACAAAGAAAGCATTTTTGTTGGATACCGTTGGGCAGATAAACAAAAAGCAAAACCATTATTCTCTTTTGGACACGGTTTAAGCTACACTACTTTTGAATACGGAAAAGTAACAGCAGATAAAAAACAAATGTCGGCTGGAGATCAGATTACGTTCTCTGTGAAAGTTAAAAACACTGGAAAACGTGAAGGTTCTGAGGTTGCTCAGCTTTACATAAGTGATTTAAAATCATCATTGCCACGTCCGATAAAAGAATTAAAGGGTTTTGAGAAAATTTCGCTTAAAGCGGGAGAAGAAAAAACAATAACTTTTACAATTGACAAAACAGCTTTAAGCTTTTTTGATGATAAAAAACACGACTGGGTTGCTGAACCTGGAGACTTTGAAGCAATTATTGGTGCATCGTCTACAGACATAAAATCTAAAGTGGGCTTCTCACTTAAATAGTTTTTATTATTTCTAAATTGGTTGGTTGTAAAGCTGCAATTGTAAAAAGTTGCAGCTTTGCTTTTTAAACTTTTTTACCATTAAAATATTAAGTTAATTAAGCTTTGTGTTTACTAAACTTAAAATTGGTTTTCTTATTAAGAAAGTTAAGCATTTTACTTAATTAACTTAATATCTTAATGGTTCAAAAACAAAAAAATATGAAAAAAATTATGCTAAGTGCTTTGGTTTTGTTTTTAGCACAAAACCTTTCGGCGCAGACCTTAAATAAAATGCAATGGTTTAATGAACCTGAAAAATGGGAAATTAAGAACAATGCTTTGATTATGAATGTTACTGCAAATAGTGATTATTGGCGTATTTCGCATTACGGTTTCACGGTTGACGATGCACCATTTTATTACGCAACTTATGGTGGAGAATTTGAAGCCAAAGTAAAATTAACGGGTAATTATATCGCTCGTTTTGACCAAATGGGATTAATGCTTCGTATTGACGAGAAAAATTACATTAAAACCGGAGTTGAATTTGTTGACGGAAAATTTAATATCAGCACTGTGGTAACGCACGATAAAAGCGATTGGAGTGTTACAACACTTGAAAAAGCACCACCATTTGTATGGATAAAAGTCGTAAGAAGATTAGATGCTGTTGAAGTTTTCTTTTCGTATGATGATAAAAATTATATTCTAACCAGAAATGCGCCATTGCAAGACAACACGCCGGTTATGGTAGGTTTAATGGCTGCATCTCCGGACGGAAAAGGTTTTGAAGCTAAGTTCGAAAATTTCAAAGTAACACATTTACCGGATCAACGCAGATTAGAGTGGCTTAAAAATCACCAATAATAATTATTGATTGTTAATTATCAATTATTAATTATAAATTGTAGTGTAAAAACCACAAGAATCGGAATTAACAATTAATCATTTATAATTAACAATTAGAAAAACTAACCATTTAACCACAAAAAAATATTTTTATGAGTTCAATTTCAATGGACATTAAACCCAAAAAACATTATGAAATTCTGGACGGTTTACGTGGAGTAGCCGCTCTTTTAGTCGTTATTTTCCACATTTTGGAGACTTTTAATGAAGGAAGCCGTTTCAAACAAATTATGAATCACGGTTATCTTGCTGTTGATTTCTTTTTCCTTTTATCAGGATTTGTTGTCGCTTATGCGTACGACGATCGCTGGGGAAAAATGGGTCAATGGGAATTTTACAAAAGACGTTTAATTCGTCTACAGCCCATGGTAATTATGGGAATGATCATTGGAGCGATATTCTATTATTTTCAAGCTTCAGATACAGTTTTTCCAATGATTGCAGGAATGGAAGTTTGGAAAGTAATCTTAACAATGGTAATTGGATTTACATTATTGCCAATTCCGCCTTCTTTAGAAATAAGAGGGTGGGGCGAAATGCATCCGCTAAACGGACCGGCATGGTCGCTTTTCTTTGAGTATATTGCTAATATTCTGTACGCATTAATTTTCCGTAAATTTTCTAATAAAGTTTTAGGATTCTTTGTTTTAATCTTCGCAGCAATGCTGATTAATTATACCGTTTTTGGACCAAAAGGAGACGTAATTGGCGGTTGGTCATTAAATCTGGAACAAATGAATATTGGTTTTACCCGTTTATTATATCCGTTTTTTGCCGGAATTTTACTTTCTCGTTTAGGAAAATTAATTCACTTAAAAGGCGCTTTCTGGATTTGTAGCATTATGATTATCGTAATATTCAGTATTCCAAGAATTGGAGACGAAAGCAGTTTATGGATGAACGGTTTATATGAATCTGTTGTTATTATTCTTTTGTTTCCATTAATTGTTGCAATTGGAGCAGGAGGGGAAATAAAGAATCCGCTTTCGCTGAAAATATGCAAAGCTTTAGGAGATATCTCATATCCAATTTACATTATACATTACCCATTAATTTATTGGTACACCGCTTGGGTATTCGAAAATAAAATCCCTCTAAAAGACGGTTACGTTGTCGGAATTGGAGTTTTCGTTTCGAGTGTTGTAATTGCTTATTTATGTTTGAAATTCTACGATGAACCTGTACGCAATTGGCTTCAGAATAAATTTCAAAAAAGGAAGGTTTCTTAGGAAAAGGGACAAAGGTTCAAAGGGGCAAAGGTCCAAAGAGGAAAGCCTCATAGGAAAAACTTTGTCCCTTTGAACCTCTGAACCTTCAAAAAAATCTTGAATTTCTAAATTTTGTTAGTTATAGATATTCAAAAAAGGGATGAAACTTTTAAAGTTTTGTCCCTTTTCTATTTATCCCAATCTTAACGTAGAGATGCACAGCAGTGCATCTTTTGGTTTAACCCAAAGATTATAAAGATTACAATAACGCATGTTTGTGTATATCCATTGGGTAGACGCACTACTGTGCGCCTCTACGGAGAAAAAATGGCGATAGAATGGGAATAACACAAAGACAAAAAAGGGATGAAAACGTAATGTTTCATCCCTTTTTTATTTAGCCCAATTAGAGAAACCTCTGTCCCTCTGAACCTTTGCAACTTTGAACCTTAAAAAAAAAACTTATTCTAAAATCAATTGTCCTAAAGCTTCTTTGCTAAAACCTTTTAATTCTTCTGTTCTACCAGCTTCAATTTTTGCAACCCAATTAGGATCAGATAAAAGAGGTCTTCCAACGGCAACTAAATCAAAGTCACCTCTGTCGAAACGTCTGTTTAATTCGTCTAATGAAGTTGGTTCAGAGCTTTCTCCGGCAAATGCACCAAAGAAATCACTTGAAAGTCCAACAGAACCAACAGTAATAGTTGGAGCTCCTGTTACTTTTTTAGCCCAACCTGCAAAATTCAAGTCAGAACCTTCAAATTCAGGTTCCCAGAATCTGCGTTGTGAAGCATGTACAATATCAACTCCGGCATCAACAAGAGGCGTAAGCCAAGCTTCTAATTCCTGTGGATTTTTAGCCAATTTATAATTATAATCAGAAGGTTTGAACTGAGAGAATCTCATGATAACAGCAAAATCGTTACCCACTTGTTTTCTCACTTCTTTTACGACTTCAATTGCAAAACGATTACGTTCAGGTAGTGTTTTTCCACCATAAATATCAGTACGCAAATTAGTTTCGGCTCTAAAGAACTGGTCAATTAAATAACCGTGTGCACCGTGAATTTCGATCGTGTCAAAACCTAATCTTTTAGCATCAGCGGCAGCTTTTCCAAAAGCAATAATAGTGTCTTCGATATCTTTTTCAGACATTGTTATTCCATTTCTGAAATCTGGTCTGTTTAATCCTGATGGTCCTTCAAAAGGAACTGGCGGAACCCAACCTGAATGGTGATTGTCCATGATTCCCATATGCCAGATTTGTGGTCCCATTGAACCTCCCGCAGCGTGAACTTCCTCTATAACTTTTTTCCATCCTTTTAGAGATTCATCTCCATAAAAGTGAGGAACGTTTGCATCATTTGAAGATGAAGGTCTGTCGATAACAGTTCCTTCAGATAGTATTAAACCAACTTGACCTTCGGCTCTTTTTTGGTAGTAAGAAGCTACTTCGTCAGTTGGAACTCCGTTTGGAGAAAATGAGCGCGTCATTGGCGCCATTACGATTCGGTTTTTAAGATTTAACGTTTTTAAGTTAAATGGCGAAAACAGGTTGTTTGTACTCATAGTAATTTACAAATTAGATTGGATTAATTTACTGAGTGCTTCAAAGGCACCTTCGTTACGTTTATAATAGGTCCATTGTCCAACGCGTTTGGATTCTATAAATCCGGCACGTTGCAAAATAGACAAGTATTCAGAAACAGTTGATTGCGTAAGACCGGCTTTGGCTTGAATTTGTCCTACACAAACTCCGTGTTCAAATCCTGCATGCTGAAGTTGATCCGGAAAGTTTATTTCGGGTTCTTTTAACCATTCCAGCATTTGCAATCTGGACTTATTAGATAATGCTTTAAAGATTTCTATATTTTCCATGACGCAAATATATCGACTTTTCCCGATATGCCAATTAAAGAAAAAATATTTAGCAAAAATTTAAGATAGAGAGAATAAAAGAAGGGAAGATTTAATAAAGAAAATATATATTTGCTCGTGTATTGATCTGGCAAAGTATGTACACAAACTTGTCATTTCGACGAAGGAGAAATCACACAAGTTGATCGACAAAGATTGACGATATTCTATGAGGAGTTTCTGGTGTGATTTCTCCTTCGTCGAAATGACAAAAATGAGATAACTTTGACTAGATTTATAACACGCCCCAATTAAATAAACTTAATCAATTATGAAAAAAACTTTACTCATTTTAGGATTCTTATTTTGTTTTATAACCAACTCAAAAGCTCAGGTTGTTGGCGTTGAAGTAGGAGATATTGCGCCTGAAATTGATCTTCCCGATACAAAAGGAAACAACGTTGTACTTTCTTCTTTTAGAGGAGAATTAGTTCTGGTAGATTTTTGGGCTTCCTGGTGCGGGCCATGTACTAAAGAACATCCCGAATTAATAAAATTATACAATACTTATCCTGATAAATTTGCGATTTACAGCGTTTCAATGGATACCAAAAAGCCGCTTTGGTTAGGTGCAATTACAAAACAAAAACTTCCGTGGACACAAGTAAGTGATTTAAAATACTGGAAATCTCCGGTTGTTGCTGATTATATGCTTCAATCTGTACCATTAAACTTTTTAATAGATAAAAACGGAATTATTATTGCCAAAAATATTCATGGAAATGCATTGAATGAGTTGGTTAATAGTTTATTATCGCCAAAATAAAAAATAAAAAGGATGGAGAAATCAGATTATCTAGTAGCTTTTCTTTTTGTTGCAGTTTTTTTAATTCCATTCTTAGTAGCTTATTATTACGATTATAAACATAATCCTAAAGAGTTTAAAACCGATTTAAGAAAGATTGCTAAATTAGTATTGATATTAATTCTCTATTTTGGATTAAATAAAGCGTGGGATTTACTAAAACATATTTTTTGAATAAAATAATTCAGAAATATTTATACTAAAATATTTAAATAACAAATTACATGCAATCAAAACTCAGCTTATCAGAATTCCGTGCGAGATTGCAAAACAATACTCAATTTGGTTCTCCAAAACTAAAATTAAGCACATTTGCTATTTTAACTGTATTTGATGGAACTTCAAAACCATTTTACGGAGTTTTTGATGATAAAAGTTTTGACTTGACTATAAATTCAATACAATCTCCAACACCTTATATTATAAAGGGAAAATACAAGAACATTAATAATACAGTTAAAGTAGATTATGTTGTTGAGCCAAGTAGTAAGTTTCAGGAGATTTGGGCAAGATTTTTTCCGGTGCTTGTTATAATTGCAATTAATATATTCTTTCTTTTTTTTGCAAAAGGACTTCGGCGAGCGTCTACAATCGTCAATTTGTTTTTGCTTTTTATGGCTTTCTATTCCAGATGGAAGACGGAGCGAAAGAGGCAAAAACTAGAAAAAAAGTTTCTAAGAATTTTTGAGATTCGAGCATAAAAAAGTCCGATTTGTTGAGATCGGACTTTTTAATGTGAATCAGGATGAGGTTTTTTGACGCCTCCAAAATTTGTTTTGAGAATTTCTCTAATTTGGAGTTGCGTTTTATTTCTCGTACTGTTTTTCCATTCGTTAAAATCATAAATATGAATTTGATCAGCATAAGGATTGGTAACAAAAAAGAGTCTTGAAATCGAAAACTTATAATACTTTAATTCGTGCGAGATATGACGATCCGGCACCACAATAAGAATCGTTTCCCAACTCAGGTAATCCTTAGGTACATCTTCTCTTTCCGTTAATCCAAGAGATTCGAAAAAGGCGTTTATCTTTTGATCGTTGATCTTGTCGATCTTCTGATCAATACGTTTAATAGTGCTAAGAAGTTTATCTTCATCTTTAATAACACTCATGATTGGCTTATTTTTATTTGAATTTTAATATAAAATTACATCAAAAGAAAATCATTTAACAAAACAGAGCCAATAGAATGATTCTAAATTTTAATTGCCGTTTTTTAGCATGAAATTAAAAGAGAAATCGATCATCTTTTGATAAAATACTATTAATTTTTAAAAGCCGAAAAAGCTATTTTTATCAGAACTAACTAACCACCTTATTTATGAAAACCAATTCTCCAAAAGAAATTCTGCTGTATTTTATTTTTTTGATTTCCATTTGCACTTTTGCCCAGAACAAATCAGAAAGAGAATTGATTTTGATCGATAAAGAATGGCGTTTTTCATTGGGACATTCATACGATAAACAAAAAGATTTTGGTCACGCCGAAGGTTATTTTTCGTACTTGGCTAAAACTGGTTTTGGTGACGGTCCTGCATCATCGCAATTTGATGATCGTGCCTGGAGAATACTCGATTTACCGCATGATTGGATCGTAGAACAATCTTTTAGCGAAAGCGCGAGTTACAGCCACGGATTTAAAACTGGTGGAAAAGGTTTTCCTGAAAAAAGTATTGGTTGGTACCGAAAAAAAATCACAATTCCCGAAAGCGATCAGGGAAAAGTTATTTCTTTAAAATTTGACGGCGTTTTTAGAAATTCAAAAGTCTTTTTCAACGGTTATTACCTTGGAACTGCCGAAAGTGGTTATAATGGTTTTGAATATGATGTTACTTCCTATGTTAATTATGGGGGTCAAAATACAATTGTTGTTCGCGTTGATGCGTCGATGGAAGAAGGCTGGTTTTATGAAGGCGCGGGAATTTACAGACATGTTTATCTACAGAAAACAAATCCGTTGCACGTTGTTCAAAACGGAACTTATGTAACTTCAGAAATAAAAAATAATAATGCAGAAGTTACTGCCGAAGTTTCAATCGAAAACAAAGGAAATTATAAAGGTTCTGTTGAAATAATCCAAACTATTCTGGATGCTTCGGGTAAAGAAGTTACGAGTATTTCTCAAAATGCTTTGGCGCCGGATTTTTATAAAACAGCTAAATATTCTTCAAAACTAGAAGTGAATAATCCATTATTATGGGATATTGATTCGCCAAATTTATATCGTTTGGTAACGCAAATAAAACAAGAAGGTAAAATTGTAGATCGTTATGAAACTTCTTTCGGAATTAGAACGATTAAGTTTGATCCTGAAAATGGTTTTTTCCTTAACGGAAAAGCCTTAAAATTAAAAGGAACAAATAATCATCAGGATCACGCCGGAATTGGAACTGCTTTGCCAGACGAACTTCAATATTACCGAATTAAAAAGCTTAAAGAAATGGGTTCAAATGCCTATCGTTGCTCGCATAATCCGCCAACGCCTGAATTGCTGGAAGCTTGTGATAAATTGGGAATGTTGGTAATTGACGAAACACGTTTGATGGGAATTAATGACTATCATCTTAATGATTTAAAACGAATGATAGAACGCGATCGCAATCATCCAAGTATATTTTGCTGGTCTGTGGGCAATGAAGAATGGAATATTGAAGGAAATATTGTTGGAGAACGCATTACAAATGTCATGCAGGGATTTGCAAAAAGTATAGATCCTACAAGACCTGTAACAGTTGCAATTAGTAGTGGTTTTAGAAGCGGAATTTCATCTGTTGTCGAAATTATGGGTTATAATTATATGGGAAATGGCGATATCGATGCACATAGAAACGAGTTTAAATCCCAACCGGGAATGGGAACGGAGGAAGGTTCGACTTTTGCAACACGCGGTGTTTATTTTACAGATGATGCCAAACATTATCAAAGTGCATATGACAAAAAACCTCGGCCAACATTTTATAGTATCGAAGAAGGCTGGAAATTTTATGCAACGCGTCCGTATCTGGCGGGAATGTTTATCTGGACGGGTTTTGATTATCGTGGCGAACCAACTCCTTATGGCTGGCCGTCGGTTACGTCTTATTTTGGAATGATGGATGTTTGCGGTTTCCCGAAAGACAATGTATTTTATTTGAAATCCTGGTGGGGAAATCAACCCGTTTTACATCTTATGCCACATTGGAATTGGAGTGGAAAAGAAGGACAAGAAATCGATGTTTGGGTACATTCTAATTGCGACGAAGTTGAACTTTTCCTAAACAAAAAGAGTTTGGGTAAAAAGAAAATGGAGCAATACGGACATTTAGAATGGAAAGTAAAATATACGCCGGGAACTTTGGAAGCAATTGGATATAAAAACGGAAAAAAAATCCTTTCGGATATTCAGAAAACGACCGAAAATCCAGAAGCTATAAAACTTTCGATAGATAAAGAAAATACGGCAAATGCTAATGTTTCTGTGATAACAGTTGAAGTTACAGATAAAAAAGGACTTCATGTTCCAACGGCAAATAATGAAGTAACATTTTCGATAAAAGGCGGAAAAATTTTAGGCGTTGGTAACGGAAATCCAACTTCTTTGGAAAAAGATCAATTCATTGACGAAATTCTGCTTACTCCAATAACCAACTTTGAAGAGCAAAAAGGAACGACAGCGATTTTACCGCAAGAATTACCTGTGTATTCGGATAATGATTGGACGACGGCTTTTAAGGACAGAGATTATAAAAAACAATCGCCTTCTTATATTTATCGCGGTCAGTTTGAATTAAAAGATTATTCGGCAACTAAAAATGTAAACTTTTTTTACAAGAAAATAGGAGTAGAAGCTGTGGTTTTTATCAACGGAAATAAAGTGAATTCAAGCGCCGAAGATCCTCAAAAATATATTCTGAATTCTAATATTCTAAAAGAAGGTAAAAACTCTATCTATATTATCGCAACACCATTGCAAAAAATAAAAGATTGGGATGTTATGAATACAGATCCGGGAATCATTCAAGTCGTAACACCAAGTAAACCTTGGACTAGACAGCTTTTTAATGGTTATGCGCAAGTCATTATTCAGAAAGAAAATAGTGATAAACCCATTATTTTGTCCGCTTCTGCGAAAGGATTGAAGTCACATATCATTACAATTTCCGGAAAAGAATAGCCTTTTTACTTTTTATAAAAAGAGTTACAACATATTGAACATAATTGTTTTAACACATAGAAACATAGATTTTGTGTGCTAAAATAAGGCGTTTCACTTATTGATAAAACACAGAGTTTTAGTATGTGAAAGAAATGTATTTCTTTTCGTATTCTTTATGTATATCAAAAATCTATGTTTCTATGTGTTGAATGAAATTTTATATAAAAATATTTCCTAATATTGATAGTTCAAAGACGATAGCGTAATTCTATATCGTTTTGGTCAATATTATTTCTCAAAAAGTCATATCAAATGCTGAACGATTTTCCGTTTTATTTAATCCTTGTCATCGTTATTCTTTTATTAATAATGTTGAGCAATAAAATCAAAGTAGCATATCCTGTTTTATTGGTTTTAGGAGGATTGGCAATTAGTTTTATTCCCGGAATTCCAGTGTTGCGTATCGATCCGGAACTTATTTTTGTGATTTTTCTTCCGCCATTATTGTATGAAGCTGCGTGGAATATTTCATGGAAAGAATTATGGCGTTGGCGACGCATTATTTGCAGTTTTGCCTTTTTGGTCGTGTTTTTTACAGCATTTTCTGTAGCTTTGGTTGCCAATCATTTTATACCCGGATTTTCATTGGCATTAGGATTTTTGCTTGGCGGAATCATTTCTCCGCCAGATGCCGTTAGCGCAGGAGCAATTCTTAAATTTGTAAAAGTTCCACGAAGATTATCCTCTATTTTAGAAGGCGAAAGTCTGTTAAATGACGCCTCTTCATTGATTATTTTCAGATTTGCATTGATTACAGTTGGAACAGGGCAATTTATCTGGCAAGATGCTATTACAAGTTTCGGATGGATGTTATTTGGCGGAGTTGGTATTGGTCTTGGAATAGGTTTTATTGCCATGAAATTGCATAAATACTTACCAACCGACGCAAATTCGGATATAATACTTTCTCTCGTTACACCTTATATCATATACATTGCGGCCGAAGAAGTTCATAGTTCAGGAGTTCTTGCCGTTGTGAGCGGAGGTTTGCTATTATCACATTTCAGACTTTCGTTTTTAAGCAGCAGTTCGCGTTTGCGTGGCGTTAATGTCTGGGAAAGTTTCTGTTTTATATTGAATGGATTGATATTTATGTTCATCGGACTTGATTTGCCTGAGATCGTTTCCGGATTAGAAGGTGTGAGTCTTTCATCTGCAATTGGTTACGGATTATTAATTACAGCGGTGCTTATTGTGGGAAGAATTTTATGTGCTTTTGCTGCTGTTTTTACCACTTTGATTGCCAGAAATTTTATAAAAGTTGCCGATGCGAGACATCCGGGATTCAGAGGTCCAATTTTAATTGGCTGGACCGGAATGCGCGGCGTAGTTTCTTTGGCTGCAGCCTTATCAATTCCCGTACAATTGGATGGAGCGCCGTTTCCGCAACGAAATCTAATCTTGTTTATCACGTTTGTAGTAATCCTGACAACGCTGGTTTTGCAGGGATTGACATTGCCTTATTTAATTAAGAAGTTCCACATGAAAGATCCTGATTATACAAAACCGGAAGACGAAATCTATAATCAGATTAAAAGAGAACTTGCAGATCACGCTTTAAATCATCTGAAAAACACTTATAGCAACGAATTAGAAAGACAACCCATTTTACAGCAAATTGCTCGTAAATGGGAAGATATTCATGTAAATACGGATGATAATATTCTAATGTCTGATGAAACCAAGATTATTTATCTCAATTTACTTGAACATCAGCGTAATTGGCTTTTGGATAAAAATCACGAAGAAATTCTGGATGAAGAAATTATTCGCAGGCATTTGCTTTATCTGGATTTAGAAGAAGAGAAATTGCAGTTTATGTAATCGCAAGAAATGCTTTTCTATTCTTTAACGTTTTTGAAACCTAACTTTTGTTTGATTTTCATAACTTTGCGGCATGAGTGATCAAATAGTTTCTAAAACAGCCGATTTTAATACTTCAGATTTAAAGCTAAAAGGTTTTAAAGTTTATGAAGTAAGCAACGATGTAAGCGCAATTCCGACGTATAACCGCAGAGATTTTTACAAAATCTGTATCAATACCAGTAAAAGTCTTATTCATTATGCTGATCGCGGAATAGAAACGGAAGGAACGATATTATTCTTCGGAAATCCGCATATTCCATATTCATGGGAGATTATTTCGCCTGCTTATAATGGTTATGCCTGTGTTTTTACCGAAGAATTTTTGAAAGCAAATGATCGCTCGGAAAGTCTTCATGAATCTCCTTTGTTTAAAATAGGAGGAACACCAATATTTACTTTATCATCTGAACAGGAAGTGTTTATAAACTCTTTGTTTAAGAAAATGATTGAAGAACAGGAAACTGATTATGTTTTTAAAGATGATTTAATTCGAAATTATATCAATCTGATTATTCATGAATCGATGAAAATGCAGCCTTCAGAAAATTTCTTTAAACACAAAAATGCTTCTTCCCGAATCACTTCTTTATTTTTGGAATTATTAGAAAGACAATTTCCAATAGAAACCAAGAACGAACCATTGGCTTTAAAGACGCCACAAGATTATGCACAAAGCCTTGCGGTTCATGTGAATCATCTAAATCGTTCTGTAAAAGAAATCACAGGAAAGCCAACAACGGCGCATATTACCGAAAGAATTATCAGCGAAGCAAAAGCATTATTGCATCACACAGATTGGAGTATCTCAGACATTGGGTATTCTCTTGGATTCGAATATCCAAGCTATTTTAATAATTACTTTAAAAGACTTACAGGAACAATTCCGAAATCATTAAGAACATAAATTGTTTCATATTCTTAATTTTTTGTTTGATTATTGTTATTTCTAATTGTCGTTGCTAAAGTAATTTTGCCTTCAAATAATTAGTATTAACCTCTTATCGGTTTTTAGCTGACTAAATATAACTTCTATAAAGCGCATTCTAGCTTTCTGATTTAGTTTCCGGCACTGATATTAAAAAACAAATAATTATGAAAGAACCAGAAAATCAATTAAATGAATCTATTTTCCCAAAAGGAGATTTAGCTTCAGCGGATTATTTTACAGGAAAAGCATGGGTGAAGATGTTGGTTCCAAATGATCCGATTTTAAATACGGCCGTAGGAAATGTGGTTTTTGAAGCCGGCGCACGCAACAACTGGCATACACATCCCGGAGGTCAAATTCTTATAGTTACTCAAGGAACAGGCTTTTACCAAGAAGTAGGGAAACCAATTCAATTGTTAAAAGAAGGTGATGTTGTAAACATTCATCCCGAAATTAAACATTGGCACGGAGCTTCTCCAGATGGTGAATTTACGCATATCGCAATCAGTACAAATACAGAAAAAGGTATTGTAGACTGGCTTGAACCGGTAACAGACGAACAATATAATAGCTTTAAATAATTAAAGTTAAAGTGTTGTTGGTTGATCTAGCGATGATTAACGGTATTGTTAGATCTTATTTTAAATAAAAATCAATCTCAAAAAATCAATTTTATGTCAACACTTTATACTTCCGCTATTGAAGAGGGCAAAGTCCCAAATACATTTATGACTGGTGATGTTTCTTATAAAAAACAAACCAGCAATATTCATCCGGACAATACCATGATTAAAGAAGTTTCGTTCGAACCTGGTGCAAGATGCAAATGGCATATTAATGCAAGTTTGCAATTGTTTATCGCAACTGACGGAATTGGCTATTTTCAGGAAAAAGGAGCTGCTATTCGTTTGCTTCATAAAGATGAGGTAATTACGATTTTACCAGGCATAGAACATTGGTATGGTGCAACACCTTTCAGCCGATTTTCGCACATTAGCATCATTACAGAAATTGATAAAGGAAAAGGAATCTGGCTGGAAAGCGTTACAGATGAAGAGTACTTTAGCTTTGGAAAATAACCTAAGTTTCTGAGTTGCTAAGGTTCTAAGGTTTTAAGTCGCTATGTCAAAAAAAACTCAGAACCTTAGCATCTTAGTACCTCAGTACCTTTAAAAAAAAACAACAACAAAAACATGGAAACAAAAAACATAAAAGCCTTTGGTACAGAAGCTGCAGAAGCACCATTACAAACATTAGACATCAAACGTAGAGAAGTTTTAGCGCATGATGTAGAAATTGAAATTTTATATTGCGGAATCTGTCATTCAGATTTACATTCTGCCAGAAATGAGTGGCATGGAACGGTTTATCCAATAGTTCCGGGACACGAAATTGTTGGACGAGTAACAAAAGTGGGAGATCACGTAAAACATTTCAAAGTTGGCGATCTTGCCGGAGTTGGCTGTATGGTTGATTCTTGTAGAGAATGTGAGCATTGCAAAAATGACTTAGAGCAGTTTTGTGATGAAGGAAGTACGTTGACTTTCAATTCTCCTGACAAACATTTAGGCGGACAAACTTTTGGTGGATATTCTCAAAGTATTACAGTTGATGAAAATTACGTTTTACATATTTCAGATAAACTGGATCTTGCAGGAGTTGCACCTTTACTTTGCGCAGGAATCACAACTTATTCGCCATTAAAACACTGGAAAGTTGGTCCTGGACAAAAAGTCGGAATCGTTGGTATTGGCGGTTTAGGACATATGGGAATCAAATTGGCAAAAGCAATGGGCGCTCATGTTGTAGTTTTCACAACTTCATTATCTAAAACCGAAGATGCAAAACGCCTTGGAGCAGATGAAGTAGTTTTGTCTACAGATGCTGAACAAATGGCAAAACACGCCAAAACACTTAACTTTATCTTAGATTGTGTATCTGCGGAGCACAATATAGATTCATATTTGAATTTGCTTAAAGTAGATGGAACGCTAACTTTGGTTGGTGCGCCAATGGAACCACTTCCCGTAACTTCATTTAGTCTTATATTAGGAAGAAGAAGTTTTGCCGGATCTGCTATTGGCGGAATTGCAGAAACTCAGGAAATGCTGGATTTTTGTGCTGAACACAATATCACCGCAGATATCGAATTGATTGGTGTTAATGAAGTAAACGATGCTTACGAAAGATTGCTTAAAGGAGATATTAAATATCGTTTTGTAATTGATATGGCTTCTCTTAAGTAGCTAAGTGACTAAGGTTCTGAGTTACTAAGTTTTATAACTTTGCGACTTAGCGCCTTTGCGAGATTTTAAAAATTTTATATAAATACTTAAAAGGTCTGACTTTAATAACGTCGGGCCTTTTTTTTGTTCTTTTAAAAAAACATATATCATTTAATTATTAATTTTGAAAAGGAACAATGAAATCCTTTTTTGCTTTGAATAAACAATCGATTCCTACTTTATCTGTTGGTAATATACTTGGAGAAGAAACTTTAGATATTACTTTGTTTCGCCATAGCGTGAAGGGACGAAATGAATTTGAGCAGCCTCATAAACACGATTTCTACCTCGTTTTTTTTGTAGAAAAAGGTTCTGGTATTCACAACGTCGATTTTACAAAACATAACGTAAGCGATTATCAGGTTTATTTTATCAGACCGGGACAAGTTCATAATTGGTCTTTAGATGTTGATACAACAGGATTTCAGCTGATGCTTTCGGGCGAAATAGTTACTATTTTTCCAAATTTGATTCAGTTTCCGTTTTTCGAACAAAGCGTTCCGGCTTGTCTTTCTTTAAATGAAGAAGAATTTTTGGAATTTAAAAATCAATTACAGGAAATAGAATCAATATTGCCTCAAAATGATCAACTTACAAAAGAAATTGTATTGCTTCGTTTGCATTTATTATTGAAGTTGCTGCAAAAGGAGTTTTTAAAACAATTTCCGGAACATGAATCGGCTACAAAACCTGAAAAAGTGATTAAAAATTTCATTGCATTACTTGACAGTCATTTTAATCAGGAATCATCAGTTAACTTTTATTCGAATAAATTAAATATTACGCCTAATTATCTTAATATCCTTTCTCAGAAATACTTGAAAATGCCCGCTGGCGATGTTATAAAAGAGAGAACCATACTCGAAGCCAAGCGTTTACTGACAAGTACAGATTTGTCTATAAAAGAAATAGCGTATCAGCTTGGGTTTAATGATAACGCTTATTTCAGCAAAGTATTTAAAAAGTATGCAGGGAAATCACCTGGAGATTTTAAGGAAAGTTATAATTTTTACCATCCTTATCCGTAATATCACCATTCTCATTTTAAATTCTATACGATTTTTGCAAAGCAATTTTTTTATTGCTAACAGGATTTTTTAAAATAAAACCAACCTGCAAAATTCAAATACAATTTATGGAAGAAAATAAAATAAGCAGAAAGAAATTCTTAGGACTTGGAGCCGCAGCAACCGGAGCCGCTTTGTTTTCGGGAATTGGCGCAAACGCAATGACAAATGTGATGTCTTCAGAAAATAAAGGCGGAGATTTAAAAGAATATCTTTTAATCAATGTTCGATTAGAAGACGGTTTTGAATACAACGAAAAAAATGAAGTTGTAGCGACCAAAACAGCTTTGTATAATATTCATATTGCCAATGGTAAAATAAAAAGTATTACCTCAGGAAAGCCAGCTTTAAAAATAAAAACAGTCGACGCAAAAGGATTTTTGATGCTTCCTGGATTACGTGATATGCACATTCATATCGATAAAACGTATTATGGCAGCGGAACTTGGAATGCCGCGCCACGAAAAGGCTACACGGTAAAAGACATGATTACGCTGGAGCAAACATTGATTCCGCAATTATTGCCAGATTCTCAGCATAAAGCCGAAGAAGCGATTAAATTAATGCAAAGTCAGGGAAGTTATTTTGCGCGTTGTCAATGTAATATAGATCCTGTAAGCGGATTGAAAAGTTTAGAACACTTACAAGCAGCTTTAGAAAAAAACAAAGATAGTTTTGGTTGGGAAATAGTAGCTTTTCCGCAACACGGAATCCTTTATTCAAAGTCGGAACCTTTATTGAGAGAAGCTGCAACAATGGGAATTGACTTTATTGGCGGACTTGATCCCACAAATGTTGACGGAAATATGGAAAAATCGCTTGATGTTATGTTTCAAATTGCACTTGATAATAATAAAGGTGTCGACATACACTTACATGAATCGATACCATCTGGTAAAGCCGCGATCGAATACATGATTAAAAAGACCGAAGAGAATAAACAATTACAAGGAAAAACATATATAAGTCACGGTTTTGCTCTTGCCAAAATGGATCCAAAAGATTTGGAGAAAATAGCCGAGCAAATGGGAAATCTTGGAATAGGAGTAGTGTCAGGAATTCCGATTGGGAAAACGGTTATGCCAATTCCGACTTTGAAAAAATACGGTGTGAAACTTATGACTGGAACCGATAGTATTGTCGATCATTGGCAACCTTTCGGAAGTTGCGATATGCTCGAAAAAGCAAAATTATGCGCACAACTTTACGGTTGGACAGACGAATATAATCTAAGCAGATCTTTGCACATCGCTACAAAAGATGAAATTCTGCCACTTAATGACGCCGGAACCCGTGTATGGCCAGCAGTTGATAATGAAGCTAATTTCATCCTTGTAAAAGCAAGTTGTTCCGCCGAAACCGTAGCACGTTTGCCAAAAAGAGAAGGAGTTTTTTATAAAGGTAAAATGATTGCAGGGGAGTTGAGTTGATAGGTTCAAAGGTTCATAGGAACAAAGGAACAAAGGTTTTGTAGAGACGCACAGCAGTGCGTCTTTTTTTGTGTTTTATTATGTTTAATCTGTGTTTTTTATTGTTGTTCGATGTGTGTTTTAATGTATATGTTTTGCGTATGATGGATTAAAATCCATCCCTACAATATATCTTGTTCCTCTGGAACTGCTTGACAAAATTGCGAATTCAGCCTTTGTCCCTTTGAACCTCTGTCGCTTTGCCCCTAAAAACGAAAACCCCTCAAGCAATTCAACTCTCGAGGGGTTTTGGAAAATAAATAACAATCGATTATTTTGTCGAGTTTCTAAGTAAAAACCTTAGAACCTCAGTTCCTTAGTATCTCAGTACCTTTAAAAAAAGTATCTCAGTACCTTTAAAAAAACTACTTTTTATCTAGATCTTGTTTTAGCAATTTTGCATGCTCTAAATGAGCTGTAAGCGGCGCTATATTATTTGAAGCCCAAAGCTTAACGTCTTGGTCTTTTGCATCTTCAGTTGCTTTTTGCAATTCTTTAATTGCTTTTTCGTGTCCGTCGATCATCATGTCAGCGAACTTTTTATCAAAATCAAGACCCGATTTTTCATTTAGTTTTTTGTATTCCTCTTTTCCATCTTCGGTAATCGAAATTGGTAAAGTGAAGTTTTTAGCTTTAGCTAAAGCACTAACTTCAGAGGCCGATTTAGTATGCTCATCAACAAGCATTTTTCCAAATTTCTTCACCTCAGGATTGGTACTTTTTGTTTGAGCCAGTTTTCCGATTTCGATTTCAGCAAGATTCACTTCTGCGATATCTACTAAAAACTCCGAATCATCTTTTTTCTCCGCAATAGAGTCAAATTTGGCTTCGTTTGTGTCTTCAGCAACTTCTTTTGGATCTTCTTGTTTAGTTTCATTTTTGCAAGAATTCAGAAATATTATAATTAGTCCTGCTCCCAAAATTGCTTTTCCGGCTATTAGTATTCTTTTCATGATTTTATAGTTTAAATGTTATAATGTAAAATTATTCAGATTTTAAAGGAATGTCTTACAGCATTTTTGGATAATGTTACAGGATTTGGATATTATGTTTTTTGTAAACAGGTATAAATACTTGGAGATGAATTTTTAATTTGTAGTATACTTGTTAAAAAAAATAAAATATGGTTTAAAAATCATACTTATATTTTTCTAATTAAGTAAACGTAAATTATATTATAAGAATGGCAAAAGTAAAGTACAAACCCTCGTGTTTAATGTCGATTCATGGATACTGGTCAAAGGGAGAATGGCAATCAACGTTAAATCAAGCACTTATCGATGCTAATACTTCAGTTATACATAAACCATATAGTTATGGAATGAAAATATTAAAAATTTTTCCTTATCATATTAATAAAGATGTTGTAAAATTTAGAGATTGGTATTTTGAGGAAGTAAAAAAAATGCATCTTAAAATTGATGAACCATTTCATAGGCCAAGTATAATAGCTCACAGCTTAGGAAGTTGGATTTTGGCAAAAGCCCTTTTAACTTATTCGGAATTAAAATTTGACAAAATTTATTTACATGGCTCAATTGTACCGGCAGATTTTGATTGGTTTAAATTAATATTGAGAGGCCAAGTAAATAGTATTATTTGTGAAACTTCAGAAAACGATAGCATAGTTAAATTTGGATATGTTTTTACAGGAAAACTAAAGGCCTGTGGAAAACATGGAATTTATCAAAAATCGTCATTTATTAAGGAAGTGCCTATTTCTGAATATGGACATAGTACTTTTCAGTACAAAGCACATTTTAAAAAGCATACTTTAGACCGCTTATATGAAGTTCCACATCAATTGGAAGTTGTTAATGGTTCAGATACTGATGTAAAAGAAATAAAGAAGATTTTTAAAGAATCTAATGATATAGATCATTCTATTTATTCTGAAGATTATACTGATTCCCCTATAGAATTAGAAACTGTTTTAAATTGGTATCGAATTGAGAAAGATATCTGGTCATTTGTAAAAAATATTTATACAGGTAAGATATTAGCTTATATAAATGCAGTACCAGTTGATGATGAAACATATAGTAAATTCATGAAAGGAGAGTTAAATGAAAATAATTTAAGTCCTAATGATATTTTAATGTTAGATACTGCGAGTAGCTATAATCTTATTGTTCTTTCAATCGCTATAAAAAAGAAGTTAGCAAAAGAAGAGAATACTCTACATAAGGGAAGAATTGTTGAAATACTTTTAATGACAGCAATAACAAAAATTAATGGTTACAATAAAAAAAGCAAGAAAATTAAAAAAATTGGTGCAATTGCTTGGACACCTGAAGGTGAAAAGCTATGTAAAGGTTTTTGTATGACTAAAATTGTAAGTGCTAATATGGATTATCCACGGTATGAGATAAATTTAAAAAAGATTAACCGTAAACTTCTTTCTGAAGCAAATTTTATGTCTAAGTGGTGGTTTAGAAAAAAACTAAAAGTAGCTTAATTTAATTGATTCTTATATAAAAGACATTGAAAATGTCTATATTAGTTACTTAAATGATCTTCGTAATGAATACATCAAATGCAATCATAAAAGCAGCAACACTTGCAGATTTACCTGGAATTGTAAAACTTCAGAAAGAGAATCAAATCGCTCAAGGCGGAAGTTTATCGGCAGAACTTACACCGGAACAAATTCGGGAAATGATGAGCGATATGCCACAAATTGTTGCAATTGATGATGATGAGGTTGTTGGATTTCTATTGACGACTTCGCAAGAGGTGAATAAAAAACGAAATTTAGCGATTGTAGATGCAATGTTTACTTCGTATAAAGCTAATCCGGATTCGTATATTTATGGTCCTGTTTGTGTAAGCAATACACAACGCGGAAAAGGTTTGGCGCAACTAATGTTTAAAGAGCTTTTGCAGAAAGAACCCAATCGTGAAGGGGTATTATTCATAAAAGGCGATAATGAAGCTTCTTTGAGAGCGCATGAAAAAATGGGAATTAAAAAAGTAAGTAGCTTTAAATTTAATAATGCTGATTTTGACGTTTTTGCTTATTTGTTTCCTTCACACGAAAGCTGATTCAGAATCAAAAATTGGGAGCCAAAAATAATTTGTTCCATCGGAAAATTTCTTTGGTAGTAAAAGAAATTTATTATGAGAAATATCGTTCCATAATTCAATGTCATTAAGTTAAGGGGAAATCTACAAAATTACTTAATAGTTTAATCCGGAAAGTAATTAGAAAAATCCGTTTTTATCAGCGTTTTCGCTTTAGCGAATCAGTAAAATCAGTGTCTAATTTTGACGCGGATAAAACTGATTTACTTCGTAAAAACGCAGATAAAAACGGATTTTATTTCTAAAAACTTAACTTAATGACATTGCCAATAGGGACGTTTGACAAATTGCGTATGTAATCCAATGTGTTTTATCATTATTGTTTATAAAACCAAACGTTCCTATGGAACGTAAAAAGATATCTTACTTTATTTGATTACCAATGAAATGTTCCTATGGAACAAAAGACAAAAACTTATTCTTATACAGAAATCCTAATTCTTGCCGAATTGGGATTTTTTTTTGTTTGAATTTTAAAAAGATGATAGAGAGTTAATTATGAAAAATATTACAGAAATTCTATAACGAGTTGCACTTATTTATAAACGAATTTTGGAATACCATATTTACAGAATTATTAATCACAAAATTTCAAGTCATGCCAGATCCAAGAATTAAAAATGAAGAACAATATCGAGCACTTTTAGAAAAAGGATACAGCAAAGAAAAATCGGCTCGAATTGCCAATACGCCAGATGCTGGTGTAAAAGGCGGACATGCAAAACCATATAATGAATGGACAAAAGCCGAATTGTATCAGCAAGCAAGACGAGTTGGTATTCCGGGACGTTCGTATATGTCTAAGAAGAATCTAATTAATTCTTTACGAAATAATTAAAAATTAGAATATGCCACAGATAAAACAGAGGAATTGAATATCGGAAATAATCTTTTAAATCTAATTAATCTGTGGCAATTAAATAAATCCAGCGCCATGAATGCAGCAGCCAAAACCGAAAAACTAATGAATCAGCTAATCAAAACGCCACATTTGGTGATTGATAAATTGGATTTAGTGTATATAAACAATCAAAAGTTACCAATTGAACGTTGCGAAGGCGAGGACGGTTTTGTGTATAAAAAGAACGGACGCTGTATTAAACAAAAAAGCGAATTGAAACGCTTTAGCAGTTTGGTACTTCCGCCGGCTTGGGTAAATGTTCAGATTTCGGATTTGCCAAACGGTCATTTACAAGCCGTTGGTTTAGATGATAAAAACAGAAAACAATACAGATATCATCCGAAATGGAATTTGATCAGAAATCAGACTAAATTCTATAAAATAGCAGAATTTGGAACCAAATTGCCTTTAATCAGAAAACAAGTCGACGAAGATTTAGAACAAAAAGAATGGTCGAAAGAAAAAGTAATCGCTTTGGTGATTCGGCTAATGGAAGAAACGCATATCAGAATCGGAAACGAGAAATATGCCAAAGACAATAAATCATATGGACTTTCTACTTTAAGAAAACGTCACATTAATATCAATAAAAACTCTCTGAAATTTGAATTCATCGGAAAAAAAGGAAAGAAACACACAATCACAACCCGAAATAAACAATTGGTAAAGTTGGTGAGTCGTTGTGAGGAAATTCCGGGTTGGGAAGTTTTTAAATATTATGATAAAAACGGAGAAAGAAAGGTTTTGGACAGTCATATGGTCAATGAATATCTTCATGAAATTTCGGGAGAATATTTTAGCGCCAAAGATTTTAGAACCTGGGCAGCATCGATTGTGTTTTTTGAAACTTTAATGGAAATTGGAATTACGTCTGACGAAAAAGAAATCAAAAAGAACATCTTGTCTGCTTTTGATACCACGGCCGAAGCTTTGGGAAATACCAGAAATGTATGCCGCAATTATTACGTTCATCCGTTATTGGTTTCGACTTATGAAGACGGTTCGATTCAGAAATATTTTGATCGCGCCAAAAAATGCCGAAGCAATAAATCTAATTTTTCGCATAGCGAAATTGCCTTTTCAGAACTTATACAGAACTATCAAATCAATTTGGCTTAAAAGAGATTTAATAGCGCTAAAAATAGAATGTTTTGAGTTAATGCATCTCTTTAAAAAGCATGAAATTTGAGTAACAAACAAAATCATTATCAACTAAAATCACAAGCTTATGTTACGTTATACAGTTATCTTTATTATTCTTGCTATCATAGCCGGAATATTTGGTTTTGGCGGAATTGCCGCTGGAGCAGCAAGTATTGCTAAAGTTTTATTCTTCATTTTCTTAGTTTTATTCATTATATCACTAATTAGCGGAAGAAAAAGCATTTAGTCTCAGACAAATAAAATAAAAGTAAAAAAACGGCACATATATCTCGGTAAATGTGTCGTTTGCATTTTCAAAAAAAATAAAAAATAATATTATGGGAACAAAGAGCGGTGCTTACCAGGATGTTTACATCAAAAGAGACGATGAAATGGTAAGCTTAAAAAACGATGTAACGGATTTCTGCGAAAAATACTTAAAACCTGTACATCCACAAAACTGGGATTGGTCGACGCGTGATTTCGAAAATCCTAAAAATGATCCAACAATTGCAGAAGCAAGAGCAATTGCAAACGTGGTTTATAAGGATTTGAACGATAAAAAAGAAACTGACGTTGATTTGTCTACAATGAATAATGTCGAGTCAATCAAGGCTTATTTAAATCCGAAAAGCAAATATGAAGCTTTTAACATGGAGGAATTTGCTTTTGCATTGAAAGTAGAACTCGAACACGGAAAAATTAAAGACGTCAACGTAACCAACAATCATCCGTTTTTGACCGCTATGATTGCACTCGCACATATGACCGAAAGTCTCACATACTACAAAAGATTAAAAGTAATGGAAGCCGAAGGTGAAATTTATGAAATCATGCGCAAAATCGAAAATTCAAAAACCGGAAAAGAAGAGTGGTACAAAGAATTAGGCAAAGCCGAAACAGAATTAGCCGAAGCCAGAATTGGACTAGTAGAACGCCTGGAAAAAATGGATGATATACCGGTTCTGGAAATTATTGGGGATTAGGAGGAGAGGAAAGAGGCAAGATGAAAGATGAAAGATGCAAGATTATAGAATTTAGAGAATAGATTATAGAAAATAGACTAAAGTTTATAAGAGCTGAGGTAATAAAATTTCTTGTTCCTTCGGAGCTATATCACACAATTTTGTCATTTCGACGGAGGAGAAATCTTCGCTAGAAACTCTACAAAGATTGGCGATTTTACTTATCGATCTACTTGCGAAGATTTCTCGTTCCTCGAAATGACAAGATCACTCATAGAAATAAAAGATTTCCGCATAAAAAAACCGTTAAGTAATTAACGGTTTTTTTTAACGCAACAAAGTTTCAAAGTAATAATAATTCAAAGTTTTTAAAGATTATTCTTTATTACTCCTTCAATCTTCAGTCTATTTTCTGTAATCTTGACTCTTGCATCTTGCATCTTGCATCTTTCATCTTGCATCTATTCTCTATAATCTATTTTCTCAGCTTTCTCAGCGTCTCCTTCCTCCTGAACATCATCTTCAATATATTCTTCTTCCTCTTCATCGTCCTGGTCGAGGTCTTCGAGATCATCCTCAGTTTCGTTAAAATCATCTTCTAGAACATCTGACGGATTATCAAATTCATCGTTAACCTCGTCGGCGATGTTGTTGCCGCTTAAATCCAGTTTTTCCAGATATAAATCGTCACTGTCGTGTTTTAGATCTTTTTCGGAATGAAAATCATCGTCTAAATCCTCTTCGTCTGCAATTTGATCAGGATTTGGTTTATTTGGGTTGTGACCATTTCTAATTGTATAACCTCGCTCAGCGATTTCTCGGGTATCGTCATCGCTTTCTTTCATGTCATCGATATCATATAGCTCTTCGTTCATAAGAGTGCTTCTATCGGCCTTATTTTGATTCTGATTTCTAGGATCTTTATTTCCTTTAATCGTGCTGTATTTATTATCTGTAGTATTCATGATATTTAGTTTTAATGTTACATATACAAATCTAATACTGAAACAGGAAGATTGCATTATAGAATTATAAACTCTAATTGTATAATTAACAGATGATTAATTGTTGAAGATGAGTTTTCTACATAAAAAAAGACCGTTAATACATAACAGTCTTTTTAGTGTATTTATAGTACTAATTCAAAAATACTAATTGTCATTTCTTTCTAAATCATCGTCATCAAAATGATCTTCGTCTTCGATATGTTCTTCCTCGTCAAAATCGTTTGGTTCAGGAAGATTGTTGTCATCTTGCTCCGTTTTTTCGATAAAATCATCTTCATCTATAACTCGTTCCTCATTCGGAATATTTTCGTTTCTCGTAATACTATCTTTTTTCAGAAGATTATCAATCGCATTATCAATAAGAATTGCAGTATCTACGTCTAAATGCCCTTTTTGATATTGTTTATGAAAAAAAAGTATCGCTTCCTGATAAATAGTATCTGTAGTATGTGATTTCATTTTAGTATGTTTTTTTAATTTTCAACAATACAAATCTATCTTACAAAACAAAAAAAAGTCTTACAGAATTCTAAAATGTCGTTGTATAATATACAGGTGTTTAGAATGCAATTTTAGTTTATAATGATATAACTAGTCTGATAATCAAGTGGGTAATTTTATCAAATATTAATCATCTAAAATTATTACCATGAAAACTACTGATAGTAAAAAAGCAACTACTTCGAAACAAGAAGTAAAAAAAGGAGCAACAAAACCAAAATCAGATGCAGCATCCGGATTAACCGAATTATTCGAAAATGGATTAAAAGACATCTATTGGGCCGAAAAAGCGCTAACGAAGGCAATCCCTACAATGACCAAAAATGCGACGTCAGCGGACTTAATAGAGGCTTTAAACGCTCACTTGACCGAAACCGAAGAACATGTCATTCGATTAGAGAAAGTTTTTGAACTTATTGATCAAAAACCAACCGCAAAAAAATGCGATGCAATGGCAGGTTTAATCGAAGAAGGCAAGGGGATTATTGAAGAAACTGAAATTGGGGTTGTACGTGATGCAGGTATTATCGCAGCAGCACAAAAAATCGAACATTACGAAATCGCTACTTACGGAACTTTAAGACAATTTGCAGAAACATTAGGCTGGGCCGAAGTTGCCACTTTGTTAGAACAAACGCTTGAAGAAGAAAAAGGCGCCGACAAAAAATTGACCATTATTGCCGTAGACGCAGTAAATCTTGAAGCTGCAGAAGCAGATTAATTACAGAATAACAACTAAGAAAGTGCGACTTTAAGTGGCACTTTTTTAGTTTATAAAAGAAAATATTATGCCAGAAGGTCCGTCAATAGTGATTTTAAAAGAAGAAGTGCAGCAATTTACCGGACAGAAAGTGATTTCGGTTTCCGGAAATAGCAGCATTGATATACAAAGGCTTAGCGGTAAAACGATTCTCGAGTTTAAAACCTGGGGAAAGCATTTTTTAATATGTTTCGAAGGTTTTACAGTCAAAATTCATATGCTCATGTTTGGCACTTATCGCGTTAACGAGCGCAAGGAAACTGAGCCAAGACTCGGTATGGTTTTTAAGAACGGAGAACTTAACTTTTATACCTGTTCAATCAAAATCCTTGAAGGTGATATTAACGCACTTTATGATTGGGAAGAAGATGTGATGAACGAAAATTGGAGCCCTGAAAAAGCAAAACAAAGTCTGGATAAAATCTCGAATGAGATGATTTGTGATGCCGTTTTAGATCAGAACATTTTTGCAGGAGTAGGGAATATTATCAAAAATGAAGTTTTGTATCGTTGTAGAATTCATCCCGAATCTTTGGTTGGTAAAATTCCAAAGAAAGATTTAAAGCAAATTATTGAGGAATGTTCGATTTATAGTTTTGAATTTTTGCATTGGAAGAAAAACCACGAATTGAAAAAACATTGGTTGGCTTATACAAAAACAACTTGTTTAAGATGTAATCTTCCGATGAAAAAAGAGCATACGGGAAGGAGAAATCGCAGAAGTTTTTTCTGTACTAACTGTCAAAAATTACATTTATGAAAAATGAAGTTTTAATAGGATGTTCAAGTTACAATAATCGGTTTTGGAAGGGAATTTTCTATCCTGACAATTTGTCTGGTTCAGGGTTCTTTGAGTTTTATTGCCAGTACTTTAGCACGTATGAGTTCAACGGAAGCTTTTATAGGTTTCCAACGGTAAAAATATTTGAAAACTGGTACAAAAAGACACCGGAAAATTTTATTTTTTCGGTAAAAGCACCAAAAGAAATCACTCATATTAGAAAATTTACAGATTGTGAAACGCTAATTTCTGACTTTTATAAAGTTTGTAAAACAGGCTTAAAAGAGAAATTAGGATGTGTTTTATTTCAGCTTCCGCCGAGTTATCACTTTAGTTCTGAAAAACTCCATCAGATTATTGGCAATTTGGACTTAAAATTCAAAAATGTAGTCGAATTTCGCCATGAAAGTTGGTGGAATCAAGAAGTTTGGGATGCTTTTTTGAAGCATAATATCACGTTTTGCAGCGTAAGTCACCCGCAATTACCAGATACAATTTTTAAAGATTTTCCGTTGATTTATATTAGACTTCACGGAAAACCAAAGATGTTTTACTCGAGTTATTCACTTGAAGAATTACTTTATATAAAGAATGAAACTAATTTAAAATCAGCGTTTATATATTTTAATAATACCGCAAGTGAAGCAGGAATTCTGAATGCTTTGGAGTTGCAGAAAATGATGAGGTAAAAAAAAATAACCGCAAAGTTCGCAAAGAAAAAAACGCAAAGAACACAAAAAAATTAAACCTTGTGACCTTTGCGTTTTTTTCTTTGCGAACTTTGCGGTTAAACAATTCTTCGCAATTAAGCTCTTAACTCTGCAATTTCAAGTTTCCTTCAATTCCGTCGTCCATGGTTTTACCGCTTACTAAAGCGATTGCCATTTTTGCAATTGCGGTCATTTTCCCATTTTTATTATTCCAATAATAACCGTCTTCCGGAACTACTTTGATAACACTTAAGTTTGGATCGTCTTCACCGCCAGGCATCCAGACTTTAACAATTGGATCCCATAATTCTTTGATTGTTTCGCGATCGTACGAAATACTTGCCGTTCCGTGTAGCGTCAGGAATTTGTCGTGTGGCTCAGAGAAGAAAATCTCAACCTGAGGATTCAGCGTGATTTCGGCGTTGTGACTGCTGTTTCGGTCTGATAGAAACCAAAGCTGTCCCAAATCATCAATTTTCTGAACAGACATTGGACGTGATAGCAATCTGTAATCATTGTAAGTGCAAAACATACATGTTTTTATATTTGCTGCCAGATCTTTTATTTTATCTACAGCAAACTCATTCGTAAGGTCTTTATGATCTCCCATGACTTTATAATTTTTAGTTAGTTATTCGTTTAAAATTAATTTCTTAAATAACTCATCTTTTGAGTTATAGAATAGTTAGCTTCATTTAAAACTTAAGAATGGTAAAGTTGGGGTATTTATATTTTTTTTGGTTATAGAATTTGCTTTAAAACTTACTATATTTCAATTTAAATTTCTTACATCCCGAATTAAAACAGAATATTATAGTTATATTTGGAGAATATTTCAACCCCATTTATACAATACCATATGACTGAATTAACTATTTTTTACACCGATGATGATGAAGACGATTTGAGCATTTTTTCAGATGCCGTCGAATCATTACCAAAAAAAATAAAGCTTCAGACTTATACTGGGGGAGAAAAGCTATTGAATGCAATTTACAATCCGCCGCCAACGCCTCACGTTGTCTTTCTGGATTTGAATATGCCGGGTAAAAATGGTTTTGATGTCTTGACCGAACTTAAAAATTCTGAAGAAAAAAATGAGATTCCGGTTATTATTTTCTCTACTTCAAATGAGCCAAGTATAATTGAAAAGTGCCGAAATCTAGGCGCAAGTTACTTCATCACAAAACCTATTTTGATGAAAGATATCGTAAAATCTATCGAACACGCAATTGAAATCGATTGGGATAAATTCGATCCAGGCGAAAAAGACTTCGTTTATAAGTCGTAAACGAATAATTATAAAAACACAAAGTTCGCAAAGCTAAATCAACACAAAGCTTTGCGAACTTTGTGTTTTTAAAAATACTAATTAGATAAAAATCTTAGCGTGCTTTGCGTTTAAAATGATTATTCAATACAAAATATTTTATGTTTCTCTACAGGTTTTTGTACTGATCCGAAGTAAGGTTTTTATTTATCTAAAACACACAATAACAGCTATGTGAAAGAATTTGATTCTTTAAAGTTATTCTTTTTCGAACATAAAAACCTATGTTTCTATGTGTTTAAATAAATTTTACAAATTGCTTTTGAATAAATAAACTACTGTAATTCAGGAATGTATATATCAAAAGTGGCACCTTTGTCTTTTTCGCCATTTGCAGTTATAATTCCTTTATGATTTTCAACGATTTTCTTAACGATAGCAAGACCAATTCCAGTTCCTGCAAACTCAGTTTCAGTGTTTAAACGTTGAAAAACCTCAAAGATGCGTTCCTTGTATTCTTGATCAAAGCCAATTCCGTTATCAGAAATTTTTAGATGATAATAAATCTTATCCGGAAAATCAACAGGCTGTTTTAGGTTATTTCCTTTGATTCTCTCCGCTTTAATCTCTATAACTGGCACAATGTCCTTTCGGGAGAATTTTAACGCATTACCGATCAAATTATGTAATAATTGTCTAAATTGAAACGGAATTACAGTTACTTCACCCAAAGGCTGAAAATTGATTTGAGCATTTTTTTCTTCAATGCGTTCTGAAAAATCGCTTGTAATTTCCTCAGCAATATCATCAAGATTAACGGTCACAAAAACTCTTTCTGCCGAATTTGTTCTTGAATACGTTAACAAATCCTGAATCAAAGTTTGCATTCTTTTTGCTGCAAATTCTATTCGGCTTAAGTAAGTTTTGGCATTCGCCGAAATATTTTGCTCGTCTAAATCCGCCAATCTACTGGCAAAAGTCTGAATTTTTCGAAGTGGTTCCTGCAAATCATGACTCGAGATATAAGCAAAAGACTGAAGTTCAATATTCATATTGATCAAATCTCTGTTTTTAATTTCAAGCTGTTCCGTTCGTTCATGAACTTCTTTTTCCAATCGATTGGTAAAATCCTTTTGATCTTGAATATCAGTACTTGTACCAACCCACATCTGAATCTTTCCTTCTGAATCTTTCTGAGCAATGGCGCGACTTAATTGCCACCTGTATGCACCATCAAAACGACGAAAACGATGTTCTAGCAAAAAGTCATTTCCGGATTTTATAGATTCCATCCACGTATTTACGTTCTCTTCGCGATCATCAGGATGAATAATTTGCAGCCAGCCATGTTTGTCAATATCGTCTTTGTCTAAACCTGAAAAGCTGTAAACAGATTGGTTAAAGTAATTCAGATTTCCCAAAGCATCGCTTGTCCAGACAAATTGTGGCATAGAATCGGCCAAAAGCCTGAATTTTTGCTCACTTTTCATTAAAATTTCCTGACCTTCTTTTTCATCAGTAATATCCATTACGGTTCCAATCATTTTGATAGGATCTTTATTTTCATCAAAAAATATTTTACCATGCGCCCTAATCCACGCGATAGAATCGTCAGGTTTGATAATACGGCATTCGTATTTGTAAATACTTGATTTAAGCGCTCTTGTGTAAGCTTTTTCTAAAATAGGAAGATCCTCTGGATATACTTGGCTTAAAATCTGCGGACGCGTTACTTTTACACCTTTCTCCAAACCAAAAATAGTCGGTAGATTCTCAGAATATATTAATTTCTGATTTGGAACACTCAAATCCCAAGTTGCGATTTCGGCAATTTCGGCTGCGAGACGAGCTCTTTGTTCTGCATTTTCTACCTTTTTACGCGCTTTGACTTTATCTGTAACATCATTTACGGTAACCATAATGCCAGATATTTTGCCTTCTTTTTCAAACAATGGTGTGTATTGATAATCAAGATAAAATTTTTGAAGTTTTCCTTTGATATCAACATAAGCAATCGCTTCTTTTTCTTTGACAATTTTTCCTTTATACAAAACTTCATCAAGAAGTTCTGGATATTTTTGTCCTTGCAATTCCGGGAAAACTTCAAGTAATGGTATACCAATAGCTTCATTTTCCTTCTTCTGCCAGATGGTTTTCATCATCGTATTATTGGCCAATTCAATCGTGTGATCTTTGCCTCTAAAAATCGCCATCGCAATAGGAGAGTCCATTACAAGTTTTCTAAAAGCAGTTTCACTTTCTGTCAGGAGATATTTTGCTTTTACAGCTTCTGTGACTTCATGCGACACAATTATAACGCCGGATATGCTGCCGTCTTCTTCCCTTAACGGATGAAAAACAAGATTAAAATAACAATTTTCCTGTCGTCCATAACGGTTTAAAGTAACTAATAATTCATCAGTATAATATGGAATTCCATCCTGATAAACCTTTGATAGCAATGGATAAACAGTATCTTTGGCTTCAGGAACAGAAGTAAAAACGGGTTTGTCCAAAACCTCTTCTTCGGTTTTATCTACAATTTGCAAGTATGTTGCATTAGCCATTTCAACAACTAAATCAGCGCCTCTAAGAATCGCAATTCCTAACGGAAGCTGTTTTACAGTATCTTTAAATCGTTTTTCACTTTCTTCAACTGCATTGCGGGAAATCACCTGAAGCGTGACATCATTTGCAATTGCCACAATTCCCGAAATCGTTCCGTCCGGTTCTTTTAAAGCTTCATAAACTACATTGATAAACGTATTTACGATTTTGCCTTTTCGGGTTAATTTTACAGGAAGTTCGTACGCCATGAATTTCTCGCCGGTTGTATAAACGTTTTCCAGAATATCTTCCAAACCTTGACCTGTGACTTCTGGTAAGGCTTCAAAAACGGGTTTATTAATTACGTCGTCTATTTTGCGTTCCCAGATTTCAAGCATTAATTCATTGGCAATTTCGATAACATAATCTTTTCCTCTAAAAATGCACATCGCATTTGGCGTCTGAAGAATGTTGTTTCGATAACGTTCATTACTATCTTCTAGCTTTTTTAGAATATTTACTTTATCCGTCGTTTCGTTGCAAATTACAAGTACGCCGCCAATTTTTCCTTCATCATTACTAACCGGACTATAACTGAAAGTCCAGTAAACATCTTCCATTTTTCCGTTTCGATATATGGGTAAAAGTAGGTCTTCATGCCACGTAGCTTCACCTTGAGTGAGAACCTGATCGATCAAAGGTTTTATAAAATCCCAGATTTCAGACCAGAATTCGGCACCTTTTTGACCCAAAATTGCAGGATGTTTTCCGTCGTTTCCAAGACTTGGACGATATGCATCATTATAAAAACAAATATGATCCGGTCCCCAAAATAAAAACATCGGAAATTTTGAGTTCAAAAGAATTCCCATAGTTGTACGCAAGCTTTGCGGCCAGGAATCAACACTTCCAACCGGAGTTTTACTCCAATCTTTTGCACGTGTTAATGCGCCCATTTCGCCTCCGTTTGCCAGGAAATCTTGATTTTTTGTACTCATTCTAAGGTTATATTTTGGTATTGATAAGCTATTCTAACTTTCTAAGGAATTAGAGAATTGTTAAAATTAGTAAAATATCTTAATGATTTCCAGTCAATTTTTGAATGAGCTAATAATTAAATCTATTGAGTTAATTTTATTTGGATTCAATCCTGAAATTTGAATAAACAATAGATTCAGGAAATCTTAAACGGAATAAAATCATGAAAAGAGAGCAAAAACACGAAACCGACTATATAAAAAAGTACCAAGACGAAGGCTATACAACTAACTATTTATTTGCAGATGGATCGCTTTTAGATTCCGAAACTAAATATGCTTATCAGCCTGACGAAATATATATCGTGGCGCATCATCGATATGAAGGTATGAGTGATCCGGATGATATGTCGATTTTATATGTCATCGAAACGAAAGATCAAAAAAAAGGAACGCATTTATTAGGATACGGACCAACAGCAGATCTTGAAGAAGCCGAATTTTTTAAAGATATCCCAAAAGCGAATTACGCTAAAAACGCCGATATCAACGAACTTACATAAAATAAAATAGAGAAGTATTTTTTATTTTGCTGGGGAGCAGTTGTTTCAGATTTATCTGAAGCAGCTGCTTTTTTTTGGGGAGGTTCTTAGGTTCTGAGTTGCTAAGGTTCTAAGGTAAAAATGTGTCAATTAGATAATTAGTCAATTAGATAATTTACTGAATGCTTAAATTTTGATTCTTCGCATTAGCAGGTTTTACATTTCACAATTCACAATTCATCACATTTCACAATTATCTAATTATCTAATTGGCACATTATCAAATTACCTAATTGACACATTATCTCATTAGTAATAATAATTATGAAATATCTCTCTGAAATTGTATAAGGGTTTGATTTGCAATAAGTACGAAATTTGACTTATAGAAATGCAATAAAAACCAAAGTTGTTTTTTGTACGTAAATAAGTACTAACCACTTTATTTAAACTGAACCAAAATGAAAAAACTTTACTTAAATACAGGAGGATTTGACGCTATTTTTAACGATCTTAAAGATAGTTTCAATGGTGAATTGACTACCAATAACAATGAATATAATTTGGCTATTAAGTCGAAATGGGCAAAAGGAACAATTACAGGCGTTTGTTTTGAAAACAGAATGTCGCATTTGACTTTTGATCTTATATTTAATTGTGATGTAAATTTAAGTATAGAATCTTTTCAGTCTGCGCCGATATTTTTTGCGCATTGCGAAAAAGGAAATCTGACACATAGTTTTGGTATAAATGGAGAGAAAAAGAGTCTTTCAAAGAATCAAACCGGTATTTTGAATAATACTTCATTGGTAAACAGTCTTTTGTCTTTTGAGAGTCACAAACATATTCAGTTTTCATTGATTGGAGTTCCAACAGAAAATTTAGGAGCAGAGGAGAACCAGGAATTAATCACTGATTTGAAAAAAAGGTTTACAAATGAAACCGGAAACTATATTTATGTAGCTTCTGAAAGTTTTAAAGTTGCCGAAAAATGGCAAGAATTAAAAACGCTTCCGCAACAAGGAATCGTTAGAAATTTAGTCAAAAAACTGATTCTCAAAGAAATTGTAGACTTAGAGATAGCCCAACATAGTTATAATTACTTAAAAACGTTTGATCAAATTTTAAATTTGGCAATCAAACCAATAAACGAAATCAGAAGAATATCAAATATGAATCTTACAGAAGTAATTTATACTGCGGGATTAGCTAGCCGAAACTATTTGCCTCGTATTTTCAAAGAAAAATACCATTTATCTTATAAGCCATTCAATCAAAAATTAGTTAGCTAACAAGCATTAAATACACTTCTTTATTTCGAAAAAAACAGCTTTTACGGGCTGTTTTTTTTTATTTGCTGTAAACGCGAAATTAGCACGCGGATGACACGGATTCGCTAAAGCGAAGACGCGGATTTAAAACGGATTTTTTTCTTTTTTTTGCGCGTAGACCTTTGTCAAAGTTTTAAACTTTGGCAAAGATAGAAGACTTAGTTTCTTAGCGACTTAGTACCTCAGAACCTTAGAATCTAAAAACCTTTCTCGCTCACTCTTTTTCGTAGTAAATAATAAAATAAATCATAATCAAATTCAAGAATAGAGAAACGCTGTTTGTGATTATTATTGGCAAGTCATTTTTTAAAAAGCCATAGATTATCCATATCAAGATTCCGAAAGTCAGAATTCCGAATGTTTTGAGCGAAATCTCCTTTACCTTCTTGGTTTTCCAGACTTTTAAAATCTGAGGAATAACTGAGATGGTAACGCAAGTTCCTGCAAAAAGACCGATGATATCTATGAAGTTCATTTTTTTTAAGGCACTAAGGTTTTTAGATTCTGAGGTTCTAAGGTTTTTTAGTCACAGTCGCAAAACAACCTGAAACCTGAAACCTGAAATTTGAAACAAAAAAATCATCCACTCACCAATTCTCCGCCATTTATATGTATAAATTGTCCGGTGATATAACTACTGTCTTCGCACGCGAGAAACACATAAGCTGGAGCAACTTCTGAAGGTTGACCGGCTCTTTCCATAGGATTGTTTTTTCCGAAATCTGCTAAATTATCGAAAGTAGCAACAATCAAAGGTGTCCATATTGGCCCGGGAGCAACGCCATTTACACGTATTTGCCTTTTGACTAACATTGTAGATAATGATTTTGTAAAACTCACAATCGCGCCTTTTGTACTTGCATAATCAGCCAGATGTTCGCTGCCACGATACGCTGTGACCGAACTTGTATTGATAATAGTATCGCCTTCTTTTAGAAAAGCCAATGCAGCTTTTGTAATATAGAAATAGGGATAAATATTGGTTTCGAACGTTTTATGTAGTTGTGCAGCGGTTATTTTTTCGATTTCGTTTTGCGGAAATTGTATCGCCGCATTATTCACCAGAATATTTAATTTTTTAAAGAAAGAATGGCAGGTTTTCACAGCACTTTTACAGAATTTCTCGTCTTTTAAATCGCCGCTTATTAGCAAACATTGCTGACCTTCTTTTTCTATAAGTTCCTTTGTTTTCAAGGCATCTTTGTCTTCTTTTAGATAAACAATCGCAATATTAGCACCTTCTCTTGCAAAATGTACAGCAATACTTCGGCCAATTCCGCTGTCACCGCCAGTTATAAAAGCAACTTTTCCCAGAAGTTTTCCGCTTCCAACGTAGTTTTCTCTAATAATTTCGGGTTCGGGATTCATTTTATATTCATGACCCGGAAGTTCTTGTTTTTGTTCTGGGAATGTCTTTATTTTTTTCATGATATTAAATTTTAGCGAATAATCTAATTCTAAGGTAGATAAAGGTTCCGAGAGATATTGACTGATATAAATTAAAGATTATCGCAATAAAATTGAATGTATAAAATAGACTCAAACATGGGAATTATGTAACGATTTTTATTCTGAATAAAAATGGGCTAAAATTATTTTTCCTAAATTTGAGGGTTTATCCGACGTTATTTAAAAATAGGATCAGCTGTTTTTAAATGACATTTTCAAGGAATAATTTCCGAAAAAACAATAATTTTAACCCTAATGCTTTATTACCCCACAACAGCATGGTATTAATCGTAGATGATATAAAGGCAAATATTATTGCCTTAAAAAAAACGTTAGAACTGCATAATATCGATGTAGACACTGCCGAGTCGGGTGAAGAAGCCCTGAAGAAAATCCTCAAAACAAACTATTGCTTAATCATAATGGATGTTCAGATGCCTGGACTTGATGGTTTTGAGGTTGTAAAAATTCTGTCTGGCAACAAACGAACAAAAGATATTCCGGTTATATTTCTTTCGGCGCTTAATATCGAAAAGAAATACATCTTCAAGGGATATGAAACCGGTGCGGTCGAATACATTACAAAGCCTGTAGATACTGATTTGCTGATGTTGAAAGTAAAGACATTCATTAAGATTTACGAACAGCAAAACGAATTAAAAGGCATAAAAGACCTTCTTTCTAAAGAAATCAAAATTAGAAAAGAAGCTCAGGATAATCTCGAAATCAAAATCGCTGAAAGAACCAAAGAACTGGTTTTGAAAAACGAAGAATTAGAGATGAAAAATCATGAACTACAACAATTTTCCTGGGTAGTTTCGCATGATTTGAATGAACCAATCCGAAAAATTCAAATCTTTATAAAAATAATCAAAGAACTTTATCTTGCCGATGACGCAAAAGCGGTTGATTATGTTGACCGAACGATTAAATCTGCGGAAAGAATGCAGACTTTAATTACTGATCTTTTGGCATATTCGAGATTATCATCGCAGGTAAAACCTGAAGTTACGGACCTGAATGTTGTTTTGCAGGAAGTACTTTCGGATTTTGATTATTTGATCGAAAGAAAAAATGCTACGATAAAAACCAGCGAATTGCCTACAATAGATAGTATTCCGAGTCAATTGAGGCAGGTTTTTCAGAATTTGATTGGAAATGCTCTGAAATTCTCCGGAAACGCTGAACATCCGTTGATCGAAATTACTTCTGAATTGATTTCAAATAAATCATTTGACAGTCCAACTTCCCCGGAAGGGAAATTTTGCCGAATCATAGTAAAAGATAACGGAATTGGTTTTGATGAAATTTATCTGGATCGAATATTTATCATTTTCCAGAGTTTAAACGATCGTCAATCTTATGAAGGAACGGGAATTGGTCTGGCTATAGCCAAAAAAATAATCGAAAAACATAACGGATTAATCACAGCAAAAAGTCAAATAGGAAAGGGCGCAAGCTTTATTATAATATTGCCTTTGAAATATGAATAAATAAAAGGAAGCCCACGGATGAAACAGATTAAACGGATTTACACAGATTTTTTTTAAATCATCGTAATCTCTGGCGAAAAAACATACAGGATTTGACAATTTCAAAACAACACAAAGTGTAAAACTTGAAACTTGAAACAAAGAAAACCTGAAACAAAATACCAAAAAAAACAAGAAAACACCTGAAACAAAAAAATATATGAAGAGTAATTTTAAAAGGAATTTATTAATAAGCTCCTCCGTTTCCTTACTGGTTTTGATGATCAGTTCTACGGCTTCTTTTTTGAGCATTAAAAGCTTATTAAGCAGTAATTTTTGGGTAAACCATACTCAGGAAGTGATTTATAACCTGAACGAAGGTTCGGCGATTATTACTGAGGCTCAAACAAGTATGCGTGGTTATTTAATAACCGGAGATGAGCAATTTGTAGAAAGATACAATGATGCTGAAATAAAATCTAACGGTTATTTTGAAAAAGTAACAGAGCTTACTGTTGATAATGAATCGCAGCAAAAGGAGCTTAAAGAGCTAAAAGAACTTCGTGCCAGTTTCTTTAAATACCTGAATAATCAAATCGTCAAAAAGCGATTGGGCAAGAACAACGTTGTGTTTGATCTCAATGAAGGGCGAAATATGATGAATGATTTGCGTGCGAATATTAGAAGAATTGAAAGCACAGAACAAAGCCTTTTAAAAGAAAGAAACGAAAATTCTGAGCGTTACGGAACGTATAGTATTGTTTTGATTATTGTTGCTTTTATTATTGCGTTTTTGATTTCGATTGTTTTTTTAATTCGCATTTTAAAAGATTTTAATGAACGTGCTTTACTTCAAAGTGAATTGGAGAAAAAAGATCGCGAAACGGAAGAAAGAATCGAAGTAATTAGCAGTATTGCAAGTAATATTTCGACTGGAAACTATGACATTCGCGTAGACGATACTAAATCTGATGCTTTGGGAAGCGTTGGTGAATCACTGAATAATATGGGAGTTTCGTTAAAAAGCTCTTTCGATTTATTATCTCAAAAAGAATGGCTTCAAACTGGTATTGCCAGTCTAAATAAAGTAATGTTGGGCGATAAAACGCTGCAAATACTATCAAAAGATGTTATTGAATTTGTTTGTCAATATACCAATAGCAGCGCGGGAGTTTTGTATATTCTTGAAGATAACGAGCTTTTTGTTTCGGGCGGATATAGTTATATTCCAAGCAAAAACAGAGAACGTATTCGAAAAGGCGAAGGATTAATTGGTCAGGCGATTACTTCCGGAAAAATATTAGAATTAAAGACTTTATCTCCGGATGATATTCAGATAAATTATGCTTTAGGACAAATAAAACCAACTCATATTGTGGCAATTCCGTTAATAGATAACAGAAGTGAAGGCGCACTTGAATTGGCTAGTATTTATGGTTTTTCGGAGTTGCATTTGGAGTTTTTAAAAATGGTTTCGAACAATATCGGAATCGCGATTAAATCGACTCAAAACAGAAAAAGAGTGATGGAATTGTTAGAAGAAACCAAAGCTCAATCTGAGGAACTTCAGCAACAACATAGCGAATTGGAAGCTATTAACGCCGAATTGGAAGCACAAACGGAGAAACTTCAGGCTTCTGAAGAAGAACTTAGAGTGCAACAAGAAGAGTTGGAGCAAACGAATGAAGAATTATCTGAAAGAAGTGTTTTATTGGAAGAAAAAAACAATGAAATTCAGAAGAAATCAGAAGCTTTGGAACTTACGACACGTTACAAATCAGAGTTTTTGGCGAATATGTCTCATGAATTAAGAACGCCTTTGAATTCGATTTTGCTTTTGAGCCGTTTGCTTTCTGAAAATAATAACAAAAGCATGGTTGCTGAGGAAATTGAATTTGCAAAAGTGATTCAGAGTTCCGGAAACAGTTTATTGGGCTTAATTGATGAAATTTTGGATTTATCTAAAATTGAAGCAGGAAAAATGGAGCTTGAATTCCTTGACGTTTCTACAAAAGAAATCACTGATAATTTGTGGAATTTGTTCAATCTAGTGGCAAAAGAGAAAGGAATTACATTCGAAATTATTTCTAAAGACGCACCAATTGTTATTAAAACAGACAAAATGCGTTTGGAACAAATTTTGAAAAACCTGATTTCGAACGCAATTAAATTCACAGAAAAAGGTACGGTAAGTTTAGAAATTAAAATCAATACTGACGACGATAAAATCATTTGCTTTATTGTAAAAGATACTGGAATCGGAATTCCGTTAGACAAACAACCTTTGGTTTTCGAAGCTTTTCAACAAGCTGACGGTTCTACAAAACGTAAATATGGCGGAACTGGTTTAGGATTATCAATCAGTAGAGAATTGGCAAAACTGCTTAGAGGAGAAATTATTCTGCACAGTAAAGTCAAAGAAGGAAGTACGTTTACATTGTGTCTTCCGGTGTTTGGATCTGCGATTACTAAAATTAATGTCGATAAAATTCCTCCAACAGAATTTACTGAAGTTGAAGCTGAAGAAAAACCTACGACTAAAAATAAGTATTTAAGCGCTACGATTCCTGATGAAATCGAAGACGACAGAGATTCTATTAAAGCAGGTGATAAAGTTATTTTGATTGTTGAAGATGATATCAATTTCGCAAAATCACTTTTGGCTTTCACCAGAAAAAAAGGTTATAAAGGCGTTGTTTCCGTGCGAGGCGATTATGCTTTGAATTTTACATTGCTTTATAGACCTGTTGGCGTTCTATTGGATATCGAATTACCAATAAAAAGCGGTTGGGAAGTTCTGGAAGAATTAAAAAATCATGTCGAAACCAAGCATATTCCGGTTCATATTATGTCTTCGCATAAATTGAAACAGGAAAGTTTGCTAAAAGGCGCCGTAGATTTCTTAGACAAACCGGTTGCTTTTGACAAAATTCCGGATGTGTTTTTGAGAATCGAACATATTATAAATAAAGAAGCTCAAAAGGTTTTGATTATCGAAGATAATCCAAAACATGCAAAAGCATTGGCTTTTTTCTTAGAAACTTATAATATTAATTCGGAGATAAAAAGCGAGGTTTCTCAAGGTTTAGAAGCTTTAAATAAAACCGAAATTGATTGTGTAATTCTCGATATGGGAATTCCGGATAAACACGCTTATGAGATTTTGGAAGGTGTGAAGAAAAGCCCTGGATTAGAGAATCTTCCGGTAATTGTGTTTACAGGAAAAAGTTTATCGCTGAAAGAAGAGGTGAAAATTAAGAAATATGCGGATTCTATTATCGTAAAAACGGCGCATTCGTACCAAAGAATGCTTGACGAAGTTTCGCTTTTCCTTCATTTAGTCGAAGATAAAAAAGACGTAAAAGACAAAAAGGAAAGTTATAAAAAGCTAAATTTACTGAACAATATTCTACACGAGAAAAAAGTCTTGATTGTAGACGACGATGTTCGTAATATTTATTCGCTGACAAAAGCATTAGAAGTTTTTAAAATGAATGTTATCACGGCTTTTGATGGTAAAGAAGCGATTAAAATATTGGCTGAACATCCTGATACTGATGTTGTTTTGCTTGATATGATGATGCCAAATATGGACGGTTATGAAACGGCAGAAAAAATAAGAACGATGCCTAAATTCTTAAACCTGCCTGTAATTGCTGTTACGGCAAAAGCGATGACGGGAGATCGAGAAAAATGCATTAAAGCTGGAGCTTCAGATTATATTACAAAACCTGTTGATATTGATCAGTTGCTGTCGTTATTGCGAGTTTGGCTTTATGATAAGATTTAAGAGAGTTTTATTTGTAGAGGAAAGATTATACAAGCAAGAAGCAAGATTATAGAAACAAGATTATAGAAGGAAGAATTTTGTTGTGAATTGCACAAATTGATTATTTAATTTCTTTATTTGGAATTAGTGAAAATTTGTGCAATTCGTGGCAAAAAACCGTGACAAAAAAACTTTAAAAAGAAGACGAAAATGAATAAAAAAAGACTCTTAATTATTGATGATGATTCTAGAAATATTTTTGCTTTAGAAAACACTTTACGTGCAAAGTCATTCGATTGTTTGTCTTGTTTAAGTGCTGAGGAAGCTTTGAAATTATTAGAATCTGATGAAATCATAGATGGTGTTTTAATCGATATGATGATGCCGGAAATGGATGGTTATGAAGCTATTCCGTTAATAAAAAAGATTCCGTCAAGAGAATCCACTTTTGTAGTTGCGGTAACTGCTCAGGCGATGGTAGGCGATAAAGAAAAATGTTTGGAAGCGGGAGCAGACGAATATATTTCTAAACCCGTTGATGTAGATAAATTACTGCTTATTTTGAGCAAAATTTGAACGAATTATGATTGAGGATATCGAGTTAGAAACGCTTATTAATGATGTTTACGAATATTATGGTTTTGACTTTGGAAGTTACTCCAGAGCTTCCTTAAAAAGGCGCGTTACCAGAGTAATTCAGTTAGATGGATTTAAACATTTTCATGAATTTCTTTCCAAAGTTCGGTATGATCCGGAATATTATAAAAGAATGGTAGACGAAATCACGGTCAATGTGACGGAAATGTTTCGTGATCCTGCTTTTTATGCTGTTGTGCGCAAGGAGATTTTACCATTATTAGGTACAAAACCCTTTATACGATTATGGCACGCAGGTTGTTCTACGGGCGAAGAAGTATATTCGATGGCAATTATGCTCAAAGAAGCCGGTTTACTTCATAAATCACTGCTTTATGCAACTGATATAAATGCTACGGTTTTAGAAACCGCCAAAAAAGGTATTTTCCCTTTGCGAATGATGAAAGAATACTCAGAGAATTATCGTAATGCGGGCGGACAAGAAGACTTTTCGAGTTATTATATTGCCAATTATGGTATCGCTAAGTTTAATGAAGAACTGGCAGAAAAAATGGTTTTCTCACAACATAATTTGGTTTCCGATACTTCATTCAATGAATTTGATATGATTTTATGCCGAAATGTTTTGATTTATTTTGATAATGATCTTCAAAAAAGAGTTATTAATTTATTCGATGAAAGTTTGGCTGTTTTAGGATTTTTAGCGCTTGGAACAAAGGAAACTATTAAGTATTCGATTGATACGGGCAAATACAAACAGCTGGATAAAGAGAAAATATGGAGGAAAGTAAAATAATATCAGGCTGTAAAGTTGTAATAATAGGCGGTTCTGCAGGAAGTTTGAATGCTTTAATGCAAATTTTGCCGGAATTGTATAAACTAAATGATTTTGCGATTGTAATCGTAGTCCACAGAAAAAGTACTGACGATCAAACATTAGAAGATCTAATCGCTTTAAAAGCAAAAGTTGCCGTAAAACCTGTTGAAGATAAAGTGCCGCTTTTACCCGGATTTATTTATATCGCGCCCTCAAATTATCATTTATTATTCGAAAATAACGAAACACTTTCTCTCGATACTTCAGAGAAAGTAAACTATAGTCGACCAAGTATAGATGTTTCGTTTGAATCTGCTGCAGAAGTTTATAAAGAAACTTTAGTTGGAATTTTATTATCAGGTTCAAACGCAGACGGAACTTATGGTTTAAAAAGAATTAAAGCTTCGGGAGGAACTATTGTAGTTCAGAATCCTCTTGCTGCAGATATGCCTTTTATGCCCAATAATGCAATCGAAAAATCCGCTCCTGATTTTATTTTAAATAATGAAGAATTATTAGCATTTATAACTTCAATAAATACTTAAAAATAAAATTGATTAAGCATAATTGTTTTAACACATAGAGACATAGCTTTTGTTTACTTAAAAAAAAGGCGTTTCACTTAATTTAAATACACATAGCACTATCTGTGTCAAAGAAATATATTTCTTTTATTACCTCCTTTTTACACACATAAAATCTATGTTTCTATGTGTTTAATTTTTTTATACGTCAAGCGGAAGGAAATAGAATGAGTAATTAAACTCAACGGGTCAAAAATTACTTTTTAGGCTGAGGCGCTTCGTCTGAAGGAAGAATAACTTTGTTGAGTTCAGCTTCTTTATCTGCTCTTCTTTGTGCCGCTTTTCCTTTTCCAATCGGGATTCCTGCTGTAATGTACAAAGATCTGTTGTAAACATTTGGACCGTCGCCTTTCATTACAGGAACCAATCCGTAGTAATATTGAACAGTAAAATTCAATCCGTTTCCAATATTCATATGATAACCCGCGCCAAGAGCAACTCCGGCGTCGATAACACGAATTTGATCTCGGATATTCTTTTTATAAATCACATCATCTTTATCATATTCTTGCTTGATTTCATCAAAAGCTTTGGCTAATAAACCAAATTGAGGTCCGGTTTTAAAGTAAATTCCGTTTTTGAATTGGTACTTTATTAAAATAGGCACATTAAAATAGCGTAATTCACGATTAACACTTCCGTTGGCAAACGTATTATCCAGATTTGCATCGTTTAACGAATATACAGGCAATCCATGCGCACCCATTGGCGATTTTACGATCACGCCAGTATTAATCATCCATTCGGGATTTTTATGAGATCGAATATCAAAATAAAAACCAAGATTAAAACCTGGTTCTGTGCCCGAAGTATCCAAACCAGAAATCGTGGAGAGATTAATACCGCCTTCTAAACCAAATTCCAGAAATGGCGAATTCAGTTTATTTCCAAAAATCAAGGAAATTAAAACTTGCGAATGAGCAGGAGCAAAGCAAAGCAGTGCAAAAAGCAATAATAAACCTTTTTTCATATAATTGGGTTAAAGTCCAAAACGATATTGAAGACCAGCTAAATATTGGGTACGAGAGCCTAAAAACCCGGCCTCGACTCTAAACATAATATGTTTGTTGTATTGAAATTGAGATCCAACAATAAAGTTCCACATATCTTTAGGCGCTTTCTGAAGCGAATATTGTACCGTTGAATTATCTGCAGTACTCAACGCTCCATCCAAAGTTGTCAGGAAGGTTCCGGCTTTTTCGAGTGCTCTATTTGCAGTATTATGTTTCGCAACATTTATAGGATTTGCTTGTTGCGCAGGCGATAATCCGTCCCACCAAGTATTGACTTTTGTTTGATTTTCAGAAACTTTTGCCAATCCGTCATCAACTTTTTGCTGCGCATTATCTAGATTTAATACATCAGACAAAGCTATATTTCCTTTCGTATTTCCTTCAATATGAACTCTAAAACCACCAACCCATAATGCAATATTTCTTTCCGGTTTACGAAGTTTAAAAGTTTTACCTAATCTTGGTCCAAAAATATAAGAGAATGCAGGTTTGTCTAAAGAGCTAACATCGCTCCAGGACATATTCATGTCAAGTGCTAACCATCCGCCGCCAATACCAATAGTAGGCGTTAATCCAAATCCAAATGTTGTAGCATCAAAATTGGCTTTGGTACCAAAACTGGCAACTTGAGACCAGTTATTATCTGCGTCAGGAACCCAAATTCCTGCATTTATCTTAGTTGTTGGTTTTGCTTTTCCAAAAATTCCGTACACATTTAAAAAAGGAAGAAGCCAAATATCAGGTCTGATAGTAAGTGCACCAACTTCGACTGAAGATTTATCGAAACGAACAATTTCATCCAAATCATACATTGGACCATTATTGAAACCTACTTCAAGATTTTTTATAGTAATATCAGAATCCTGCCAAAAATAATTTACAGAAAGTCCCGCAGAATATGGTAGATTGTATCCTTTTTGAGCTACTTTTTCTCCCCAAATAGGTAAAGCATATGGATAGTTTTCGATTTTAAGACTGTCTTTTAGAACTTGATTTTTTTCTCCTACGATTTTATCGGTGTAAACCTGTCCAAAAATCTGAATGCTAAAGAGTAATAATAAGGCTGATATTAGTGTGTTACATTTCATTGATTTTGTAGTATTATAAAATTAATTAATTATAGAACTGCGTAAAATAATATGTACTAATGTATTCTTATGTAAAATATCTTCTTATCTTTTGTATTTCAATGTATTGGATTAAAAATGGAGCGGTGTTTTGTTTTTAGAAAATATGTTAATTATTGTTAAAGTTAAATAAATTTTCTTACCAGTTGCAATATTTTTCAAGAAAGTACACATTTAAACCGAAAAAAAAATCGATCAGTTTTGTAAGATATTTGTTGTTCTCCCGAAATAGCATTTTCAATTATTTAAATTTTTGAATAGAAATAAATAGTATTTTTGTACCGTGAAATGGATAGCAATTATATTGTCAGTTTATTTATTGGCGCTTTCAAATATGCCTTGTGCAGATATGGAAGTAGATAGCGCCGTTCATAAAACAGCCCAATTTTCATCAGAAGCAAATCATTCGCACGACAAAGACAATGATTTATGTTCTCCGTTTTGTGCCTGTAATTGCTGTGGCGCGCAGGTTTTGAGTTATCAAACCGTTGAAACTTTTGATTTTCAGAGCGTAAATTCTATCATTTCGATTCAATTACCAAGTTATAATTCTGTTTTTGCTTCCAATTTCTACGGAAGTATTTGGCAACCCCCTCAAATAGCATAATGATGCCCAACCCAATAAAATGGGCTTTGGGATAGAGAGTTGTGGATTTTCCACAGTATTCAAATAGGCAAAACTTTGCCTCATTTCTCATATCATTATACCATTAAAATGTTAGATAAAATCATACAGTTTAGTATAAAGAACAAGTTTGTTATACTATTATTTACCCTTATTTTAATAGCTTGGGGAAGCTATTCGCTCAAACAATTGCCGCTTGACGCCTTGCCGGATATTACCAATAATCAAGTACAGATTATTACAACGGCACCAACATTGGCAAGTCAGGAAGTCGAGCAATTAATAACATATCCGCTGGAACAAGCCGTAAAAACAGTTCCGGATATTATAGAACTTCGCAGTATTTCTCGTTTTGGATTATCAGTTGTAACCGTTGTTTTTGAAGACAATGTTGATATTTACTGGGCAAGAGAACAAATATTTCAACGTTTAAAACAAGCCGAAGAAAATATTCCTGCTTATGCAGGTTCGCCGGAATTAGCGCCAATTTCAACAGGTTTAGGCGAGATTTATCAATACGATGTTTATGCCAAAAAAGGCTATGAAAACAAATACGATGCTGTAAAACTAAGAACCATACAGGATTGGATAATTATTCCGCAATTGCAAGGAGTCAAAGGCGTTGCCGATGTAAGTACCTGGGGCGGAAAACTTAAACAATACGAAATCGCCGTAAACCCAAATACACTAAACAGTCTGGGAGTTACAATTACCGAAATTTTTGAGGCACTGGAAAAAAACAATCAAAATACCGGAGGTGCTTATATCGAAAAAGATCAATACGCTTATTTTATTCGTGGCGTTGGAATGGCAAAAGGCACAAAAGACTTAGGAAATGTTGTAGTTAAAAACCGAAATGGTTCGCCAGTTTTAGTTCGCGATGTTGCCGAAGTCAGAGAAGGTGTTGCTTTGCGTTACGGAGCTTCTACAAAAGATGGTAAAGGCGAAATTGTTTCCGGTTTAGTTTTGATGTTAAAAGGCGAAAACTCAAGCGCTGTAGTCAACAGAATCCACGAAAGAATGATTCAGATTAATAAAAGTTTACCCGAAGGTGTTGTTGCCGAAGCTTTCATCGACCGAGGAAAATTGGTTGATAATGCAATAGGAACCGTGACAAAAAACTTATTAGAAGGAGCTTTAATCGTGATTTTTGTCTTGATTTTATTTCTGGGGAATCTTCGCGCTGGTTTAATCGTAGCTTCGGTGATTCCGTTAGCGATGCTTTTTGCTATTATTTTAATGAATGCCTTTGGCGTAAGCGGAAATTTAATGAGTTTGGGCGCAATCGACTTTGGAATAATTGTCGACGGAGCCGTAATTATTGTTGAAGCCACAATGCATCATCTGCAACAACTTAAACGTAAAAAAGAATTATCACAAGGCGAAATGGATGCTGAAGTCTATAATTCGGCTTCAAAAATCAGAAATAGTGCCGCTTTTGGAGAAATCATTATTCTAATTGTCTACTTGCCAATCCTCGCATTAATAGGAACCGAAGGAAAAATGTTCAGACCTATGGCGATGACCGTTGGTTTTGCCGTTATTGGTGCTTTTATCCTTTCGCTGACTTATGTGCCAATGATGAGCGCTTTATTCTTGTCTAAAAATACAGAACACAAAGAAAATTTCAGTGACAGAATGATGGCTTGGTTAGAATCCATTTATACGCCATTTCTGGAGAAAGCACTGCAATTTAAAAAGATTGTTTTAGGAATATCAGTTGGTTTATTTGCTCTCGGATTAATTGTTTTTAATAGTATGGGAGGAGAATTTATTCCAACAATCGAAGAAGGTGATTTGGCTATAAATGCTACAATTATGACCGGAAGTTCGCTTACGCAGATGGTAGAAACGACCACAAAATACGAACAGATTCTAAAAGCCAAATTTCCTGAGATTAAAACCATCGTAACCAAAATAGGAAGCGGTGAAATCCCGACAGATCCAATGCCAATCGAAAGTGGTGATGTGATTATTGTTTTGAAAGACAAAAAAGAATGGAAAGGCAAATACCATAATTGGGAAGATTTAGCAAACGCCATGAAAGAAGAAATGGAAGTAATTCCAGGCGCTAATATTGAGATTTCGCAACCTATTCAAATGCGTTTTAACGAATTAATGACCGGAAGCCGAAGCGATATCGCCATTAAAATTTTTGGTGATGATCTGGAAATTCTGGACTCAAAAGCAGCAGAGTTAATTTCGAAAATTAAAAATATCAAAGGAATTGCCGACTTAAAAGCCGATAAAGTAACGGGTTTACCTCAAATAACGATTAAATACGATTACAATAAAATCGCTTTATACGGATTGAATATCTCAGACATAAACCGAATCATTCGTTCGTCGTTTGCCGGAGAAAGTGCCGGAAAAATCTATGATGAAAGCAAGCGATTTGATGTTGTCGTGCGAATGAATGAGAACAATCGCGCCGATATTACAGATGTGAGTAATTTGTTTATTCCGTTGCCGAATGGTCAGCAAGTCCCGCTTTCGCAAGTTGCGACGGTAGATTATGAGCAAGGTCCGGTGCAAGTTGTTCGCGAAGACGGAAAACGTAGAATCACCGTTGGATTAAACGTTCGTGGACGTGATATTAAAAGTGTTGTCGAAGAAATTCAGCAAAAGCTGGACAAAAATTATAAACTTCCTGCAGGTTATTATGTAACGTATGGCGGTCAGTTTGAGAATTTAATCGAAGCTACAAAACGACTTTCGGTTGCGTTGCCAATTGCCTTAGGATTAATATTGGTATTGCTTTATTTCACTTTTAAAAGTTTCAAACAAGCAGGATTAATTTTTACCGCAATTCCATTATCCGCGATTGGAGGAGTTTTTGCGCTTTGGTTACGCGGAATGCCTTTTAGTATTTCGGCAGGAATTGGTTTTATTGCCTTATTCGGAATCGCGGTTTTAAACGGAATCGTATTGATTTCGTATTTCAATCAGCTTAAAACCGAAGGAATATTAGATCCGCTACAAAGAGTTTTAATTGGAACCAAAACGAGATTACGTCCCGTTTTAATGACTGCAGCCGTAGCTTCTTTAGGCTTTTTGCCAATGGCATTATCGACAAGCGGAGGAGCAGAAGTTCAGAAACCTTTAGCAACCGTAGTTATTGGAGGTTTAGTTTCAGCAACTTTATTGACATTAATCGTTTTACCGATTTTGTACTTACTGTTGGAACGTGGAATTAACCGCAAAGAACGACAAGATTTACGCGAAGAACGCAATGAAGATTAAAAAGAGACAAGATGAAAGACACAAGATATAACTTAAACACAAACCCCTTTGCGAACTCTGCGAATCTTCCTTTGCGAGCTTTGCGGTTAAACACGCTCCAATTGACGAATAAAACTTTATGGTTAATCACGTTCCTATTGGTTAGCACAATTTCGCAAGCACAAGAAAAAATTAGCCTGGAAAAAGCAATAGAACTTGCCAAATCAAACAACATCGAGTTAAAAATTGCCGATAAAGAAATACAAAGACAAACAGTTCTTAAAAAGACGGCATTTCAGCCGGAACCGCTTCAGGTGCAATATCAAGGCGGGCAATTTAATAGTGCCGATTTTGATCATAATGTTTCTATTCAGCAGTTTTTTCCAATAGGAAATATTACGAAAGCCAATAGACAATTACAGGAAGAACTGGTAAAATTGGCAGAAAAACGAAAAGCTTTATCTTCTTACGAATTAGAAAAAGCAGTTACGTTGGCGTATTACCAGTATTTGTACGGAGTTTCGATTCAGAAATTGAACTCGGAATTAAATGATATTTATACCAAATTTCTAAAGAATGCAGAACTTCGGTTTCAAACCGGAGAAAGCGGAAACATTGAAGTTATTAGCGCTAAAGCGAAAGTAAAAGAGATCGAAACGCAAAAAGAACAATTAGAATATGATTTAGCTATTTACCAAAAACAATTGCAGTTTTTTATCGAAACGGATCAAAATATTGTTCCGGATGAAAACACAGCTTTGCAATATTCGATTGTAAAAGAAGAAGGAAATTTGAAAGTCGAAGGTTTAATGACGGATTATTATCAGCAACAAATTTCGGTATATCAAAAAGAAGCAAATACGTATAGAGCAATGCGAACGCCTAAATTAGGATTGGGTTATTTTGCACAAACGATCAATACTGAATCTTTGTTTCAGGGTTTTACGGCAGGATTGCAAATTCCGTTATTTGGAGGCGTAAATACTGCAAAAGCACAGGCTTCAGCAATAAGTATTTCGCAATCGCAATTGGCTTTAGATAAAAATAAATTAGCGCTGAATCTGCAAAAGCAAGAATTAGAAAACAACTTCAAAAAGCAGCAAAAAGCATTAGATTATTATCAAAAAGAAGGATCGCAATATGCCGATCAAATCATAAGTACGGCGCAAAAGAGTTATGCCAATGGTGATTTGAGTTATTGGTCGTATATCAGTTTTTTAAATCAGGCAATTGATATTAAAAAACAATATACAGAGGCAACTCATAATTATAATCAAAGCGCTATCGAACTTCAATTCCCAACCATCAAAAACAATTAAAATGAAAAATATAGTTAAAAACTTAACCGCAAAGAACGCAATAGATTTTTCGCAAAGTTCGCAAAGTTTAATTTCCTTGCGTGCCTTGCGCTTTTTCCTTGCGTGCCTTGCGGTTATATCCTTTGCATCTTGCAATGAAAAGAAAACCGAAGAAGCGCCTGAAGAAGAGAAATCACAAACAGAAGTCGCTTTAAACGAATCTCAATATAAAACCGTTGGAATCGAAACAGGAATTGTAGAAAACAGAAACCTGAACAAGATTATAAAAGCAAACGGTTATACAACGGTTCCGCCGCAAAATTCTGCAGAAGTTTCGACTTTGATAGGAGGAACGGTGAAAGATATTTTTGTTCTGGAAGGCACTTTTGTGAATAAAGGCAAAGTTCTGGCTACGATTCAGAATCTGGAAGTAATCGAAATGCAGGAAGATTATCATTCGGCTACAGCCAATATCGAATATTTGCAATTAGAATACAATCGTCAGAAAACATTGAGCGACGAGAATGTGAATCCAAGGAAAGTTTTTCAGGAAGTAAAATCAAAATTAGCTGCAGAAAGAGCGAGAGCACAAGCAGCAAAAAATAAATTAGACGCTTTGAATGTGAGCACAAAAGGAAGTACTTCGTTAGTGCCAATCGTAGCGCCAATAAGTGGTTATGTGGGAAATATAAAGATTGCAAAAGGTGCGTTCGCACAAAGTGGAGTAACATTATTTGAAGTGGTTGATAATACGCAGATGCATCTTGATTTGAATGTTTATGAGAAAGATTTAGGTTCAATTTCGGTTGGGCAAGTTATTGACTTTGTCTTGACGAATCAGTCGAATAAATCTATTAAAGGAAAGATATTCGGAATCAATAAATCATTTTCTAATGAAAGTAAAACCGTTGCTGTTCACGCCAAAATTGATCCGGCAGATGCCAAAGGATTAATTCCGGGAATGTATGTTTCGGCAAATATCAATATTACAAATACGACGGTTCCGGCTTTACCAAAAGATGCCGTGGTTCGAAATGCAGATAAGTATTTTGTGTTTGTTCAGGAAGAAGATCATGAAGAGAAACACGAAGAAAAGGCAGCAGAAAAAGGAACAGTACATGAAAAAGAAATCCATTTTAAAGCAATTGAAGTGATTCCGGGCACAACAGATCTTGGTTTTACGGAGGTAAAGTTTGTAGATAAAATTGAGCCTGATGCTAAAATTGTTACGAAAGGAGCTTTTTATTTGTTATCGGCATTGAAAGGCGGAGGAGAACATGAACATTGATTTTTTTTAAGGGACTAAGGTGCTGAGATACTAAGGTTCTGACGTTTTAGTTCGTGTAGAATTGCTCGTAAAGTCGCAGAGTCGCAAAGTTTTCAGGTATTATGTTTTTAAGTTTTAATATCGAAAATCAAAAGAAACTTAAAAAACTCTGCGACTTCGCGTCTTTGCGAGATTAAAAATAGTCTAACATAAAAACATTTGAGACAAAATCCGTAAATTTAGAAGCTATTTAGATAAAACTTGAAACCCATTTTATGGAACATATACATACAGAAGAAAAAATAATAAAAAAGAAACCAAAACAATCTACGTGCTGTTGTTCACATGAAGAACCCGTTCACTCTGAAAATGACGGACATGATCACGGAGACGGACACGATCATGAACATAATGCCGATGGCGGTTTATTTAGAATGTTTTTGCCAGCGATAATCTCATTTGTTTTATTACTTATTGGGATTGGGTTAGACAATTATTTTCCGCAAACCTGGTTTACTGGTTATGTTAGAATTGGTTGGTACGTAATTGCCTATTTACCGGTTGGACTTCCTGTTTTGAGAGAAGCTTATGAAAGCATTATGAAAGGCGATGTTTTCTCAGAATTTTTCCTGATGTGTATCGCTACAATTGGAGCTTTTGCGATTGGAGAATTTCCAGAAGGAGTTGCCGTAATGTTGTTTTATACTATTGGTGAAAACTTTCAGGGATTGGCGGTTAGCCGGGCAAAATCAAATATCAAAAGCTTATTAGATCAACGTCCGGATGAGGTGAATGTTTTAGAAAATAATGTTGCCACAAAAGTCAAAGCTGCCGATGCAAAAATAGGATCAATTATTCAGCTTAAAGCGGGAGAAAAACTAGGATTAGATGGCGAATTGTTATCAGATACAGCTTCGTTTAATACAGCGGCACTTACCGGTGAAAGCAAACCTGATACTAAGATAAAAGGAGAAACGGTTCTGGCAGGAATGATTAACGGAAACACTATTGCGCTTGTAAAAGTGACAACGGCTTATAACGATAGTAAACTTTCTAAAATCTTAGAAATGGTACAAAATGCCACGACTAAAAAAGCGCCAGCAGAGTTATTCATTAGAAAATTTGCCAAGATTTATACGCCAATTGTTGTTTATCTGGCAATTGCTATTTGTGTATTACCGTGGCTTTTTGTAGATAATTATGTTTTTAGCGATTGGTTGTACAGAGCTTTAGTTTTCTTGGTAATTTCATGTCCTTGTGCTTTGGTTATTAGTATTCCGTTAGGTTATTTTGGCGGAATTGGCGCTGCGAGTAAAAACGGAATCTTGTTTAAAGGAAGTAATTTTCTTGATAGTATATCAACGATTCAGAATGTTGTGATGGATAAAACCGGAACAATGACTGAAGGCGTTTTTAAAGTTCAGGAAGTTATTATTGCCGAGGAATTTGATAAAGAAGAAATCTTAAAATTTGTCAATGTTATCGAAAGTCAGAGTACACATCCGGTGGCGACGGCGATTCATAATCACGTTGGAAAAATTGATGCTTCAATCGAATTGAAAAATGTCGAAGAAATCTCTGGACATGGATTAAAAGCTGAAATTAACGGAAAAGAATTGCATGTTGGGAATTTTAAATTATTGGATAAATTCAATATTAAATATGATATTGATCCAAATTCAGTTGTTTATACGACGATTGCAATTGCATACGATAAAAAATTTGCAGGATATTTGACCATTGCAGACGAAATTAAAGAAGACGCACAAGAAGCTGTAAATAAATTAAAAGCTTTGGGCGTTAAAGTAACAATGCTAAGTGGCGATAAAACCAATGTGGTTCAGTTTGTTGCCAATAAATTAGGCATTACAAATGCGTTTGGAGATTTACTTCCGGAAGGCAAAGTCGATAAACTAAACGAGATAAAAGCAAAAAATGAAACTGTAGCTTTTGTTGGCGATGGTGTAAATGATGCGCCGGTTATCGCTTTAAGCACTGTTGGGATTGCGATGGGAGGATTAGGAAGTGACGCCACAATCGAAACCGCCGATGTTGTAATTCAGGACGATAAACCAAGCAAAATTCCAATGGCGATTAATATTGGAAAACAAACCAAAAAGATTGTCTGGCAGAATATTACACTTGCTTTTGTTGTAAAAGCTTTTGTATTAATTCTTGGCGCCGGAGGATTAGCTACAATGTGGGAAGCTGTTTTTGCCGATGTCGGAGTTGCATTATTAGCGATACTAAACGCTGTAAGAATACAGAAAATGAAGTTTTAATTTTTAATATAAAGAGAAGCCGTTTCAGAGTAAAATTTGAAACGGTTTTTTTATTCTTTTTAATTATTATCAGGAATTACAACAGATGTATAAAGAGAATAAACTTCCCATCCTAAAGACTGGTATAATGATTTGCCTTCTTCGGTTGCAACCAAAAAATTATTGTGAATGTTATTTGCTAAAGCAATCTTCTCCAATTCTTTCATCAGAAAAGTAGCAAGACCCATTCTTTTATGTTGAGGTTCGGTTGAAATTCGATCATAAACTGCTAAATCATCAACAAGAACAACGCGTCCTGTTGAGGCTAATTGTCCTTCTTTAGTAACAATTCGGACAAGAAAAGTTGTATTATATTGTTCAAATTCTAAGGTATAATTATCGTTTAAATTGCTATTTAAAATATTCATCGGATGAAAACAAGTCATCATATAACCTTGTGGCTGAATAATCCATTTATCAGAAATTCTATCTTTTAATTCATCAACAGAAGCGCAAACTTTTAGAAAAATCCAAGGCTCATTTATAGATTCTGACAATTCAAAAAAATTATCATTAAGTTGAGGAAAAACATAACGTCTTTTTTGATTTTCATAGCCAACTTCGACCATAAATCCTGATTTGTATTTTGCAGGCAAAGGTAAATTTCTGGATAATGTCCAAGCTGTAAGCCATTTTTCGACGATACTAAAAGGAATGTTTTCTTGAGTCATAATACTAAAAGCAGAATTGTAAATGTAAAGAAATAATAGAGAGATTGTAAAAATTACTTTTTCAGATTATCCTGTTTTCCGAACAATTTTAGACTTAAAAACTTGTAAAGATGGTTGCATTTTCGAATATGAAACACAAGATTAATTAAATTAAAGTATTGTTTTTCAGTGAAGTATTAGCTTTGTTTTTATACCTCAAAAACAAAATTATGAAGAAAGTACTTTTCCTTTCCATACTATTATTCTTAAGTTGTTCGGCGGCGTGGACACAAACAAAAACTATAGATAGTACCAAAACAGCTAAGGCAAAAAAGAAGAACATTGATTTTAATGTGATGCCTTATCTAAACTACAATCGTACTCTTGATTTTATGTTTGGAGCAATCCCAATGATGATGTACAAATTAAACAAAGCAGATACTATTTCGCCTAAATCGCTTTCAGGAATTTCGGCAGTATATACAACCAATAAATCTTATTTTATAGCTTCATTCAATAAATGGTATATTAATGAAGATCGCTGGCGTGCACAATTTTTTGTGGCAACAGGCAATCAAAACGCCCAATATTTTGTGGATGATATTGATACTCCGGATTTTTACAATTACGGAACTAAAACTACGATGGTCAACTTTAGTTTACAGCGCAAAGTAATAAAAGCGTTGTATGCAGGACTTGGTTATGCTTATGCGCATTATGACACCAAATACGAAGACAATGTTCAGCCAACTTCTATAACGCATACAAATGGTTTGCAGTTATTAATGATGTACGATACCCGCGATGCCGTTTATTATCCTACCAAAGGTGATAAAATCAAATTGCGATGGTTGAGTTATCCCAAATGGTTTGGAAATGATGTAAGTGCGAATAAAATATTATCAGAATTTAATAAATATTTTCCAATGCGAAATGGAGTTGACGTTCTCGCAGCTCGTTTTTCGGGTAAATTTGGTTTAGGAAATATTGCTTTCGAACAGCAAGTAACTATTGGAAATGAAGATATCAGAGGATATTCTGAAGGAAAATATCGTGGCGACGGACTTATGGATTTACAAGCTGAATATCGATATAATTTTGGTAAAAAAATGGGACTTGTCGGCTTTGCTGGCGTTGCTACGATTTATGGTTCTGATACGGAAAACTTCAATTGGAAATTATATCCCGGTGCCGGAGCTGGTTTTCGTTACAGAGCTTTTAAAACTGAAAAATTTAATGTTGGACTTGACGCCGCTGTCGGAAAAGGAGATTGGGGACTTTATTTCCGAATTGGCGAAGCTTTTTAGAAAGTAAAATCCGTTTTTATCTGTGTTTTACGAAGTAAATCCGTTTTATCCGCGTCAAAATTAGACGCTGATTTTACTGATTCGCTAAAGCGAAAACGCTGATAAAAACGGATTTTTCTAATTACTTTCTTGATTAAACTGTTAAATAACTTTGTAGATTTCCTCTTAAGTTAATGACATTACGCTTCGGGATTATTTATGTGAAAGAAATGTATTTCTTTTTGTCTCCTTATTTTACATATAAAAAACTATGTCTCTATGTGTTTAATTTTTTATGCCCAAGTATATTTTGTCAAAAAGTTATAAATTCATTAAATGTGCAGAACTCTGAATTTCTCCATTTCCAAAAGACCAATTTTCAAGACCATTATTTTCTAATAAAACAATAATAATATTGTTGATCTGGATTTCTGTTGAGGTCGAAATTTTGGTTGCAATTTGGAGGTATAATTTCTTCTTTTGTTCACGGGTTCTGCCTTGTCCGGCTGTTATTTGAACATAAATAATAGAATCAGAATGGGAAACACCAAGATAACTTTCCGGATATTTTATTTGATGAGGTTCTAATTCTTCAATTATATGAAAATAATCATCTTTCGGAATATGAAATTCTTCGACTAAAGCCTGATGAACAGATTCTGAAATATTATTTTTAGTTTCTAGTGAAAGTATGTTAGGAAGGCTGATTCGTACAAATGGCATTTGGATTTTTATTTAAAGTTGAAACATAAAGATAAATCTTCTTTTTTAAAGAGTAATAAAATTCAAAAGAAAACCCCGAAAATTTCTTTCGGGGTTTATATTTTATAGAAAACTATCGTTCAATTTGTGGTTTCGGCAATTTTGCAATTACTTCATCTATTGAGAATGTTGCCGGAGCCTGACGTGGCGGAAATTTACGGTAAGTTTCCAGATACGCAGCGACTTTTGATACTGCGGGTAAAATTAAAAACGCACGATCAATCATCCATTTTTCATATCCTATAGAACCATCCACAGCATATTCAAAAGGATCTGCTAATAAGTCAATTATAAACGGACCTCTTAATTTTACCATTGGGTCACGCCATATTTCCATTCCTTTGGCATATTGAGCGGCAAAAGTATATTTAAAACGGTCATCACGATACGCAACCAAATTACCGTCATCATCAAAATAAACAAAATCATGACGATTACTTCCGCTTTCACCTTTTAAATACGACAATTGATTGTAACCGTCTAAGTGAACTTTGAAGTTTTTACTTCCTTCCTGAACACCATTTTGAGCACTTTGTACTAAATTTTGATCACCTCCGGCCGCAGCGACTAAAGTAGGCAACCAATCTTCTGCCGAAAATAATCCGGTTAAATTACTTCCCGGTTTGATAACTCCCGGCCAGCGAACCACAGCGGGAGCACGATAAGCGCCTTCCCAGTTGGTATCTTTTTCTGAACGAAACGGAGAAGAACCTCCGTCAGGCCATTGGTTTTTCATTGCACCATTATCCGTAGACCAGATTACAATCGTATTATCGGCAATTTTAAGATCGTCTAGTAATTTTAAAAGTTCACCAACCATTGCATCATGTTCAACCATTCCGTCAGCTTGAGTTCCTAAACCTGTTTTCCCTAAAGAAGAAGGTTTTAAATGAGTAAAAACGTGCATTCTGGTACTATTAAACCAAGTAAAAGAAGGTTTTCCTGCTTTAGCTGATTTGGTGATAAAATCTTTGGCTGCAGCCAAAAATTCTTCATCTACAGTTTCCATTCTTTTCTTAGTTAAAGGTCCTGTATCTTCTACTTTTCCGCCTGCAGTTGCTTTTAAAACACCACGAGGACCAAATGCTTTTTTAAATTCTGCTCCTTTTGGATAATCAGGATTTTCTGGTTCTTCCTCAGCATTTAAGTGATACAGATTCCCAAAAAACTCATCAAATCCATGTTCGGTTGGCAAGTATTTGTCCTGATCTCCAAGGTGATTTTTACCAAACTGACCACACATATATCCTAAAGGTTTTAGAAATTCGGCAATTGTTGGATCTTCTTTTTGCAAACCAACCGGAGATCCCGGTAATCCAACTTTTGTCAAACCTGTACGATAAGGAGATTGTCCTGTAATAAGTGCAGCACGACCGGCGGTACAACTTTGCTGTGCATAATATTGAATAAAAACAGCTCCTTCGTTACCAATTTTGTCGATATTGGGAGTCGTAAAGCCCATTAAACCACGGCTGTAAGCACTTACGTTTGTAACTCCCACATCATCGCCAAAAATAATTAAAATGTTAGGTTTTGATTTGCTTTTTTGAGCTACAATATTTGTAGAAATTCCGAATAACAATAAAATAAGAAAGGATAATTTCATCGTTATTTCAATCCTGTTTAATTTTTTTGATGAATTCATGAAAATTGTTTTTAAGGGGTTCTATTTGTGTTACGGACTAAGTTCTTGTTTAGGTAAGAATTAGTTCACGTAAAGTTATTTGTTTTTAAGGTTTGGTTTTTAAGATATTATGTTCCAAATTATAAATTGAAACATAAAAAAAGCCCAATTCATAAGAATTGGGCCTAATGTATTTTTTGAAATTTTATTATTCGAAAGATAATTCTATAGAATCGCTGTTATTTTCAATTCTGACTTTTGTTTTATTACTTTGAGAAGGTGTTTGCGTTGGATACCAATTGCGATAAGGCTTTACAATGATAAGCAAGCCTTCGTCGTCTCCAATTGCAGCAAAATTTTCGCTATTAAAGTTTTTAGCAAAAAAAGAAAGACCATAATCTTCTATTAAATGTGTTCCTAATTCTATTGGATCTTCATCAACAATACCAATTTCGCTAATATTTAATATTGATTTAGAACTGAAATCTTTTATCTGCAAATTATCAAGATCATGTCTCGCAATAAACTCCAATAAATTACCATTGTTATCATAAAAATAAATCGCATTGGCATTCCAGGTTTCAAAATTGGCAATTACACGTTTATCTTCAATAACCACTAAATCAATTTTGTCGTTGCACCATTTTATTGCTTCTTCAAGTTTGTTCTCCGGAATATTAAAAGCAAAATGATACATAGAATTAAAATCAGGATTTTCTATAAATTTTAAAATAGAACTTCCCGCTTTAACGGTAACCGATTGTGATGTTTTTTCTATAATTGGCAATTCGAGAATATCTCTGTAAAATGCCGTAGTTTCGGGAATATTGTTGGTTTGAATTTGAATATGCTGTAGTTTCATAATAGTAGGCTTTTATAGGGAAGCAAAGGCTTCATTTTGTTTCAAACAAATTTAAAAAACGGTTATAGAATTCTGATTAAGAAACTATTTTATACTTCAATGAAAGAATAAGAAATTATTATAAGAAGAAGTATCGTGTTAAAAAAGAGCTTTTAAATTATTATTAATGATAACACGAATAAATAATTTTTAGTATGTTTGAAAGTAAAAACGGATGAATGAATATCTAAAGAATTATTATAATATTATAAAAGAGAACATAACTATGTTTGCTATCGTGCCAACAATATTAGGCGGAATATGGCAAGTATGGATGTTAGGTTCTATTTCATCAAATATGATTCGTTTTTTTTCAATTTCACAATTGATTTCTGATGGTTTACTTGTTTTAGGTTTTTTTGTTTTTCCAGTTTCAATTGTTTTTCAAAATATTAAAAATAGAAGAAATTCTAAAACACCATTAACAGAAGCAAATACTAAATTCGAACATAACGTTGTAATTGTATCGTTGATTATTGCGATTATAATGATTGGATTGTTTTATGTTGCTATTGGTGATATTATGCAATTAAAAGATTTTAACTCTTTATGGAAGGCCTTGGTCCTTTTAAGCATTTTGACAAGTCTTATTTATGCATGTTTTGAAAAAATATTTGATAAAATGCTAACTTTTGGTCTATATGTATCGATTGTATTAATATTGAATATGACAATTACACTTATCTGTTTTTCGAAAGTTTCAAAAGATTTTTCAGGTATAGAAAATATTCAGGTTTTGCTTCATGATATTGAGAAAAAAGATTGTTATTCAAAAACTCCTGAAATCTTATATTTTAATGATAAATACATTTTTATTGCTTTAGAAAAGAAAGCCAAAAAGAGCATTTTGATAAAAAAGTTTGATGTTCTGTTTGAAGAGTAAACGTTATCCAAATAAAAAAAGTTTCAATAACTGTCACAAAAACAAAAAAGTAGCGTCTATTATATTTGAAAACCATTTGCTATGACAAAACTATTTATTTCGCTTACCGCAATTTTATCCTTTTCGTTTTTAACAGCACAAGAACAGACAAAGACAACAAAGGAATCAAGTGCTAAGATTGATCAATATTTAACTGAGGTTACAACCAAATATAGTATGCCCGGAATTGCTGTTGCGGTAATTAAAAATGGCAAGATCATTCACCGAAATAATTACGGAAAAGCAAATATTGAGTTTGATATACCAGTTTCTGATAAATCTATTTTTAGAATTTATTCTTTGACAAAAACGATTATTGTTACAGGAGTTTTTCAATTGATTGAACAAAACAAACTGGCATTAGAAGATCCTATTTCAAAGTATCTTCCTGATTTGCCAGCAACATGGAATTTTGTACAAATAAAACATTTAGTTTCACATTCTTCAGGGCTTCCGGATATTGTAAATTATGAACAATTGCAGGAAAATGAGGCTAAAGCAAAAGTTTTTGCTGATGCTATTCAATTTGAGAAAGGCGAAAAATATGAGTACAATCAAACCAATTTTTGGTTGCTTCAAAAGATTATAGAAATCATAAGCAAGCAAAATATTGAAACTTTTATAATTGAAAATCAGTTTGGAAGTCAAGCGGATAATAAAGATGTTTTTTTCTCTACAGATTCTCGAGATATTTTTGCAAACAGAGTTACGCCTTACAATAATTTTTCGGGCGGTAAAATGCAAATCGGACTTTCTAATAACGGAAGTTACTTGAATAGCTGTAATGGTATAAATATTACTATGGCTGAGTTTATAAAATGGGATAGTAAATTCAACGAAAATAAACTCATTAATGAGAAAACTAAAAACACAATGTGGACTTTATTTCCGTTCACAAAAACAGATTATAAATTTACTTTAGGTTGGGATGAACGCAATATAAACGGTCACATATCATATGGTTTTTCGGGAGGAAGAAGAGTTGCGTACAGAAATTTTCCGAAAGATAATTTGAGTATTATATTCCTGGCAAACGGAATTGGAAGTGATGCAAATGTCGAAGATATAATCAATCATATTGCTAATATTGTTGATAGTGATATCATAGATTATGGTTTTGTGGCGTATGAAACTTTAATGAAAAGTGCACAGGAAAACGTTTCAGGCTTAAAAAATACTTTTAATGCTTTAAAAAAAGATCCAAAATACGCTAATGTCAATTTAGAAGAACATCTTAACAGAATTGGATATGTACTTTTATATCACGATCAGAAAGTGCCCGAAGCAGTTTCGGTTTTTAGTCTAAATGCAAAAGAATATCCAAAATCAAGTAATGTTTATGATAGTTTAGCAGAAGCTTATGAAGTAAATAAAGATCTAAAAAATGCTTTATTGAGTTATACAAAAGCAGCAGAATTAAATACTGACGCAGATTATCGCACCAGAATTAGCAAGAAAATAACAGAGCTAAAACAATCGCTTAAATAAAACGGAAACTCAAATTTAGAGTTCAGTTCTAAAATAAAAAGCCTATTTCCAAGATTCGTAAATAGGCTTTTTTATTTTAATTCTGCAGCAATTAAGAAATTTTTAATGTGCTGCAATATTCCTTAATCATTTGTCTGACACGTCTGAATTCGCTTAAAATTTCTTCTTCAGTTCCTGTCGCTTTTGCAGGATCAGGAAAGTTTTGGTGTAGTTTTTTAGCTTTTGTTGGCAAAAACGGACAGCGTTCTTTGGCATTGTCACAAACGGTAATTACAATATCAAAATCAATATTTTCATATTCATCAACATGATTCGATGTATGATTTGAGATATCAATTCCATCTTCTTTCATCGTTGCAATCGCTCTTGGATTTACACCGTGTGTTTCGACTCCGGCGCTATAAATTTCGGCTTTATCATCAAAAAAATGCCTTAAATAAGCTTCGGCAATTTGACTTCTGCAACTATTTCCGGTGCAAAGTACGAGAATCTTCTTTTTCATAATTTTAAACTAATAACCAAATGATATTGATAATGCAAAACTTTGGTTCAAAGCCAAAAATAAGCTGCAATACAATAACAGATGCGGTGATGATAATTGGTTTTTTGTATTTAATTAATAGGTCGAACATATTCAAATCAAAATTTTGAAGGTTTTTTTATGCCTTTAAGCACAACATATTGGTAAAAAAATAAATCGGAAATGTATCTAGCGTGTCGTAGGTACGCAATGGTCATCGTTTTGTTTCGTACCTACGGCACGCTGTTGCGTTTTTAATCTAAATTACTACCAATATATAATGCCTAAAGGCATATTTTAATTCTTGATTTGAAAATATAATTAACAACAACCCGAATCTGGTGAACAAGAATTTCCTGAGTCTGTATGCAATTGAGTCAAGCTTATTTTTTGCTTTTGCGAAGGAATTCCGCACGCATCTTGCGCTAAACAAGCTGTAGTTTTACTTTTCAGAATAAAATTTTTACCATTGAATTCTAAATCATATCTGCCAATTGTTTCGCTTTGATATTCGACTTCGATCTCTAAATCTTCAATGTTTAATTTTTCTTCAGAAAGAGTAATGATATTCAAAAGTTTGGTTGGTTTTAATCGATGTTCAAAATCATCTGCATTCCAAAGCTGAAAGTTTACTGCTTTTTCATGACGAATTACGCCGCCACAATCAATAAAGTTTTTTGAGATCATTCCAACTTCTGTAACATGGAAATGTTCTGGAACAAAAGTCCCGTTTTCTAATTGAAATTCTACGTTTTCAAGTGTTGGAAGTATACGTTTAATGTCTGATAGTTTCATTGTTTTTGTTTTATAGGTTTAATGCAATATTACGATATAGATAATAAAAAAAATGTTTTAGCAACATTTCTGATCTTTAGTGACAGTAATAATATTCGAAAAATAAGCTTTTAGAACATCAAAAGTTTCCTCGTTGATGCAATAACAAATGGCATTTCCTTCGATATTACCTTTTATAAGTCCGGCATTTTTAAGTTCTTTAAGATGTTGAGAAACGGTAGGTTGCGCAAGTGGCAATTCGTTTACAATATCACCACAAATACATTCGTTTACTTTCAAAAGATATTCTATAATGGCGATTCTTGCTGGATGTCCTAATGCTTTAGCAATAGTTGCGATTTGGTTTTGCTTATCTGTAAAATGTTCTGTTTTAGTCGCTCCCATTGCTTTTATTTTTATATTGCAATATTACGATATAGTTTTTGAAATACAAATATTTTAAACAGTAATTTTTATTCGGAAATAATTTAGTTGTGAATAAAAAATAAAAAAGCCCATTTCAAATTAATGAAACGGGCTTTGCAGGTTTGAAATTTTATGGGGCAAATTACAAACTAAATTATTTCGGTAATGTTGGAATTATAATTCTTCGGGTTGGTGTACTCAACGTTTCTATAAAAGCCAAAAGATCATTAATTTCTTCTTTGTTTAAATCCAGTTTTTTAAGCATTGGATCCACTTTTGGAATCAAAGAATCGCGTTCTGTACCCAGATATTTTTTCTGAACAGGCGAGGGATTTCCTAAATTGTATAATTCTACAACATCCAATAAAGACGGAAAATGCCCGTGATGCATCCATGGTTTTGTGTTTACGACTTCACGCAGCGTTGGCGTTCTGAATTTTCCAATATCTGCTTTGTTTTTGGTAACATTATAACGCCCGAAATCTTCATTTTTTGTTCCAAATAAAGTTTGTCCGTCATTATGAAATTGATTGTCACTAAAATAAGGTGTATTATGACAATTGATGCATTGCGCTTTGGTTCTGAACAAATGCAAACCTTTTACTTGTGAGTCTGTATAAGCATCAGATTTTCCGGTAATAAACTGATCAAATTTACTTTTGGGACTATTTATTGATCTTTCAAAAGTTGCAATGGCATATTGTATGCGTTGCAGCGATACTTCTTTATTTCCAAAAGCAGCTTCAAAAAGAGTGTTATAGCCTTTAATTTTCGCAATTTTATCAACGGCAATTGTTAGTTTTTCGTTCATTTCAAGAGGATCTCCAATCGGAAATTGTGCTTGATCTTCTAAACTTTTTGCACGTCCGTCCCAAAATAAAGATGTGGCATACGCCGAATTTAAAATCGTCATCGAATTTCGTTTTCCCGTTTGGCGATCATGACCAAAAGAACGCGTTAAATTATCTGTCCAGCCCAATTCCGGATTATGGCAGGAAGCGCACGCAATTTGTCCGCTTGTCGATAACCTCGGATCAAAAAACAATATTTTACCCAGACTTTCTTTTTCCTTAGAATACGGATTATATTCAGGATAAGGCACAGCAGGAAGCAGTCCAATATCACGGAATGCTTTTTTGTCTATATTTTTATCCAATTCAGGCGTTGGCCAAGTAGATGGATTTCCGCTTGAATATAATTTTCGCAATTCCTGAACATCGATATAATCCGGTTGATCAATGCTTTTGTAAGCCGTTAAACTTAATAGGAATAAAAGAAGGATTATTGTTTTTTTCAATTTCATTTTTGTTTTTTTAGACGTAAACCTTTGTCAAAGTTTTAAACTCTGACAAAGGTGATTTGCGTTTAACTGCGACCGAAAATTTAAATTACGGCAAAGTAACTTCCTTAGGACAAGACTCGTTTAAAGGCGCTAATTTTGGATATGTTTTATTGTTATACATTCTGTATTGACATGAAACTGTTCCTCCAAAAAGTAGTTCGTTTGTTAGTTTTAATTCAAAAGAAATCTCAAACAAACCGGCGCTTATTTCTTTATAAGTTCCTTCTCCTGAAATCTCGATAACATGACCGGGTTTATCTTTTCCGTCAGGACCTTTTCCGCTTGGTGCAATTGTTATCGATTGCGGATTTACAAGTACGCTTCCATTGGTTTTACTAGTTCCGTTTTCTGGAAAAAATTCAAGCGCTGATGTGATATTAAGTCCGGGAGAATTTGCTCCGTTTACATTTTCGTTTGTAAACCATCTTTTTAAGTTAAAGGAATTTGTAGTCGAATTTCCGGTAACTACGTTAAATCCAATTTTAAAAGCATCATGATAGATATCATCATTTGTATTGCTTGTGCCGTTATCGCTATATAATATGGCATTTTCTGAATCTTTTGCTACGACAACCGGAAACGTAAACGCATTATAAGATTGCCAGCCGCAAGTACCACTTTTATCAAACCAGTTTTCGCCATAAGTCAGGTAAAATTTATTCGATAAATCGTAAAATTTAGAAGCCGGATTAGTTTGTATATCTCGTGGTGATTTGATTGGTTTTATGATTTGTAAAACGGTATTTCCGGTTGCGATATAATTTGTGGAATTAATCAGTGTAATTTTGGTTTCAAACCTCACATCATCGTTTTGTATGTCTTCTAAAAGTGTCAAATGATAGGTAACAGAACTTCTGTTATCACCAAATTCGTCATGACTTAATGCATATTCAAAACCATTTACAAATTTAAAAATAGATTGATTTTCAATTTCCGATGGAATAAATCCGTTAGGGAAATTTACTTTAAAATCGACCTTTTCGCCAGCAATTCCTTTTATGGTAATTTGTTTGTCAGGAATGGTATAAGTTGTGCTTATTTCTGCCAAATTAATGGTAAAAGTATTATTTGGTGCCGCTGTATTCAGGTTTCCAATATGAATTGCAGGATCAGAAGTATTTTCTAATTTTAAGGTTATAGCTTGTTTGTCTTTCCATCTTTTATCAAACGAAAGATAAATTGTATCGGTCAGTTTATTGCCTTCAAACAATAATTGATTTTCGGGTTCCACGCTAAAAGTATTGACATCGCCGGATGTTGCTGCGCTAAAATTGACTGTAACAGGCGATTTTAATGTTGTGGAAGTTAGCGTTACCGGAACTTTTAATTTCTTAATTGATTTATTGTCATAAGTTGTGGCTGGAGCCAAAGTTGTACTTACAGCAGGATATTCAAGCGGAACTCCTGCAGCAGTTGCCAGAAAATTGAAGCGTACAAAAGGTTCAACATTTTTAGAATCTAACCTGTAATCGTCCTTAGAACAAGATGCAAATAAGGCAACAACAATACTTAATACGGATATAATTTTAGTATGATTCATTTTGTTTCAAGTTTGGATTAAGGTTAATGTTGTAGCGTGGTATTGGCATTATATATTTTGGCGACGGATAGGTAAGTGAGCAATTAAGCGAAATACAACCGTCATTGCGTGAAATGTCTTTTTTGTTTCTGGCAATGTCAAAAAGTAAATGACCTTCAAAGCATAATTCTTTTCTTCTTTCTAGAAATAAAAGCTCTTCGAGATTGTTTGTGTCGGTCAATAAAGTTGCATTAGATCTTGCTCTGATTGTATTAATATCCGTTTTTGCCTGCTCCGGATTATTAAGTTTTAAGGCTGCTTCGGCGCGAATTAAATATTGTTCACTTAATCTAAAGGCAACATATCCGGGATTTCCCTGAAATTTTCTGGTAAAATAATATTTCAGGTTTTCGAATTGTAAATTGACAAGAGTTGGAATTGTTTTTTCCAGAAATAATTGTTTTCTGATATCATTACTTTCGTATAAATCCAATAAATCCTGAGAGGCAGCATAATCGCCATAAACAGTTGCAGAAGTATATCCGAAAGGAACAGATAATGATCCGCTGGCAGTTCCGTCAGTAGTTTTAGGAATCGTAAATTCAAGTAAAATTTCAGAAACAGGCAAATCCGGTTGTTCCCATTGTGCGATATAATCAGCTGAATTTACTAAGCTTACGCCTGAGTTTAAAATAATATCATTGGAAGTTTCGTAGGCGTTTTTCCAATCTTTTTTAGACAAATAAACCCTTGCCAATAATGCTTTTGCACTTGTTTTATTAAAATAAGAATAAGCGGGACCAGTCAAAAGCGAAGCTTCAGCATATAGATTTATTGCTGTTGTAATATCAGCGATTATCAAAGCATAAGTATTAGCAACAGTTTCTCTCGCCGGATAAGTAAGACCTTGTACTAATGAAGCTTTGTTGTAAACAATTCCTAAATGTGATGCGTCATCTGTATAACCGTAATTTTGGCTGTAAACTTCGCTAAGTAAAAAATGAGAATAAGCTCTAACAGTCAAGGCTTCGGCTTTTATTTGATTTTTTTCAGCTTCTGTAGCATCCGGCAATGCATCGACAAATTCTAAAATTAAATTCGATTGATTGATTGTGCTGTAACTATTGCTGTAAAAAGACGAAAAATTAGAATTATCAGATTGATCTTCAAAAGAATAAAGATTTGTAATAGGCGACGGAATACTAATTAAACCTAGCGAACTAGCTGTTGTTGAAGGTGTAAATTTTAAATTTCCGCCCTGAACATCCGCATAAACAGGGAAAACGCCTCCACGTACATTAGCTTCAAGACCTCGATACATACCATTTACGGCTTGTAGCATACCTTGTTTGTTTTTTAGCTGTTCTGTAATCGAAATTTGTGTACCAGGTTCTTGCTCCAGAAAATCACTACAGCCTTGCAAGGAACAAAGTAAGGTGAAAAGCAGTGCAAATTTAAATGCTGTTCTATTTTTAAAATATTTCATCTTTTTAAAATTTAGTATTAATTCCGCAGGAGATTGTTCTGGCTTGCGGATAAGTGTAATTAAATTCTCTGATACCATTCATTCCCGCCGGACTCTTTTCTTTGTACCAATACAATGCGTTCGAAACATCTGCAAAAAGGGTTAAAGTATCCAGAAAAGTATTTTTTAGCGGAACATTATAACTCAGGTTTATATTGCTGATTTTGATATAAGTAGCGTCATAAACATATTTACTCATATTAGATAATAAAGTATTGTTGCTAGGCGCAGGCTGCGAAACAACATCGCCCTGATTTCTCCAGTAATCGTATGCATTTACAGACATATTTCGGTTTGAAGTTGTTCTGGGTTTTGAAATCATTTCATCAGAAATCAATTTATCGCCACCCCATTGAAAAGCGCCTGTTACAGATAATGTAATATTGTTTAGCGTAAAACGATTGCTAAAACCTCCAAAAGCTTTAGGTTGTGTATCACCAATTGGTTCCCAATCAGCATTGGTAAACAATCTGCTGTAAGTTGCAGCATCATAAACTTGTCCATTTTTTTTAACCAAATCCCTTCCGGTTGCGGGATCAACGCCCACCCAATTTATACCCCAAATAGTTGAAGTACTGTAACCAATTTTTTGAGCAAGAGCAATATTAGCCAATGAATAATCGCTTCCTAAACCTACCAAATCCGTTACTTTATTGTCTACCGTTGAGATATTGAAAGAAGAAGTCCATTTGAATTTTCCTTTTTGAAACCATTTGATTCTGGTCGTAAACTCAAAACCTTTATTATACATATCTGCCGCATTTAATTGCACAGAATTATAACCTGTTTCGGTTGGAATATCCCGTGCAACAATCAAATCAGATAAACTATCATAATAATATTCTAATGAAAGTTCGATCGTATTGAATACATTAAAATCGATTCCGGTATTGAATTTTACGTTTTTCTCCCAACTTAAATTTCCGTTAGGAGAAACGCTTGATGAAGCACTTGTATCGCCATTATAACCATTTTGCAAAACAGTATAAAGACCTTTTGATCTATAAGAACCTATTCGAGAATTTCCGGTTGAACCATAACTTATTTTCAATTTTAAGAAATCAATCCATGAATTTGATTTTAAGAAATCTTCGTTGCTCGCAATCCACGCTAAACCCGCACCGCTATTGTAAGCAACATTTGTATCATCGCCAAAAACCGAACTTTCGTCACGTCTGAAATTGACTAACGCATAATATTTTTTCTTGTAATTGTAGTTGATCTGCGAGAACAAAGAAACTCTTGAATTGTAATTAATGTCAGATCCGTGAACCTGTCTCGTTTTACTTTCATCAACCAAAGGAGTTGCAGGATTATCATCTTGCATCGCATCTTCAACGCGATTAATTACGTTAGGATTTACAAATCCTGAAGCCGATGAATAATCAAAATTGGCTTTTTCTTCAGAAAGTTCAAAACCTACAACACCGTCTATCGCATTGTTTTTATTGATTTCTTTATTAAATAACATTTGTCCCTGCCAGTTCCATTTGGTAGCATTTCGATTATTTATAAGACGTCTTCCCCAATTGGGATATGTTTTTTCGTTCAGGACGAAAGTTCCATTGTTTTGCCCGCTTTCATTTTCTCCGGAAAAATAACGATCCTGAACTTTATCAATATAATCCAGACCAAATAAAGTCCCGAATTTTATATTTTTATTTAATTCATAACCTAAATTCAAACTTCCTAAGATTCCACGGCTTTCAGTTTCATTCTTATTTTGTTCAATTGCAGCCAAAGGATTTCCTCCGGTATTTCCTCCCGATACACCAAGATTTGAGTAAGATCCGTCTTGATTATAAGGCGAAATTGTTGGCAAATAAGCAAAATCATAATAAATATTAGGAGCATCTTTTTTGATATAACTTGGGTTTAATGACAAATTAATATCCCATTTTGAATGTCTATATCCTAAATTAATTCCTCCGTTAAGCTGTTTTGTAGTATTCCCTAATTGCGGTTCATCAATATTTAGATAGGTAATTGTGCTTCGATACGAGAAATCCGATGTAGCTCCGGAAACGCTAAAATTATATTTATTATAAATCCCGCTTTGGTTCAATAATCCAAACCAATCCGTGTTGATTCCATTGTAAGGAACCGGAACATAATCTGTAGAACTGTTTTTTAAGTAATCATTTCGCAAGTCCGTATATTGCGCGCCATTCAAATATTTAATTTGATTAATAGCCGATGAAACTCCAAGTTGGTTCGAAAACCCAAATTGAACTTTTCCTTTTTTACCCTTTTTTGTCGTAATCAAAATCACACCATTTGCACCATCAGCACCATAAATTCCAACAGCCGCGGCATCTTTTAAAACCGTAAAATCTTCAATATTATCAGGCGAAATCATTGCTAACGGATTCGATAATCCCTCAGACAATCTTCCTCCGTTAAAATATTCATTATCAATACCCGCTTGTTCACTCATAATTACGCCATCAACAATAATCAAAGGCTGAGTAGAAGTACCTAAAATAGAGTTAGATAAAGATTTTAAAGTTCCCTGACCACGAATATTAATTTTAACCGGACCACCAATTCCCGAAACATTTTCGACCAAAACCCCGGCAATTTGTCCTTCGACCATTTTATCAATACTTTCTGAGGCTTGTTGAACCGGAATATCTTTGGCGTTTAAGCTCGAAATACTTCCAACAACTTCCTCTTTAAGTTTTTTAGTTCCGTAAGAAGATGTAATGACAACCTGATTTAGCTCATCTGTAAATTCTTCCAGATAAAATGTAAACTCTTTTTTATTATCTGCCTTTATAGCTTGAGATTCCATGCCTAAAAAGCCAGCTTCAAGCACTATATTATTGATATTATTTCCTTTTAACTGATAAACAAATTTTCCGTTAAAATCAGTTATAGCGCCCATTCCGGTACCTTTTATGCGTATTGTTGCTCCGGCAAGCGGTTGTTTTTCTTTGGCACTATAAACGATTCCACTAATAAATCTTTCCTTCTCATCAGGATTTGAAGAAGTTGGAGCAGGAGTAGAGTTCGTTAATAAAACCTGCTTTTTCTGTATGTAAAAAGAAATGTTTTTGCCGCTAAATAATTGCGTTAATACAACTTCTAAAGATGCATTTTGTACATTAATATCCGCAAGTTGATCGGCATCAATTTTTCTTGCATTATAAATGATTCTAAAATCAGTTTGATCTTCAATTGATTTGATAATGAAGCTAATAGGTTTGTTTTTTAGCTGTAATGTTATGCCATTATTCTGAGAAAAACCTTTAAAACTGGATATGAGAAGCGCTAGGAAAAATAGAATTTTCCTGAAATTTGGTATCGTAAAAGTCATGTTTTATTTAGTTATGGAAGGATTGGTAATAGTAATAGTATTTTCTTCGATCGAATAATTAAATGGCGTGTCACGTTTTAGAAGTTCTAAAATGTTTTCGACACTTGAATCACTAATTTTAATCGTACCGGTAAAATTCTGTTTGGCCAAAACAGTATTTTCATTGATGATTTCGACATCATAAGTACGTTGAATTATTTTAGTGATCGTTGAAAATGGAGTATCTTTAAAAGCAAGTTCGCCCTTTGTCCATGCCGAATAAAAACTTGGATCAACTGCTTTTGTTGTAATTTTTTTAGCGTTATTTTGCCAGGTCGCCATTTGATTTGGAAGAAGTAAAACCAAATTTTCTTTGTTTTCAACTTCATACATCTGAATACTTCCTTCGATCAAAGTACTATTAACCGTTGGGTTTTCAGGATATGCACTGATATTAAATTTTGTTCCAAGAACTTCAATATCAACCTTATTGGCGTTTACAATAAACGGATGCTGTTTGTCTTTTGCGACTTCAAAAAAAGCTTCACCAGTTAGAAATACATTTCTTTTACCGTTGATACCAAATTGTTCCGGATAACGCAAAGTTGTTCCCGAATTTAAACTCACAATCGTTCCGTCAGAAAGTGTAAGTTTAAATCGTTTTCCGTAAGGAACTTTAAGTGTATTGTAAACCACTTTCTGATCCTGAACTTTTCCGAAGTAAATAATATGGTTTGGAAATTTCTTTGCAACCAAACTTCCTTTGTCATTTATAACCTGAGTTTGATTGTTTTTTGCGATGATTTCAGAACGTCCATCAGCCAATTCTAAAACAATTTCTTTAGATGATTTTGTTTTTTGACTAAAGTCGAAAGCCAGTTTTCCTAATCCGAATAAAACTAAAAATACCGCGGCATATTTTAAATACTGAATCGCATTATTTTTTGGTTTCATCGAAATTACCGAAACGGATTCAGTCGTAATTACATCCGAAAGAGTTGCTAAAGCCCAAGTTTTCTTTAAAGATATAAAGTGCTTTTTGTTTTCTTCAGAAGCATCAATCCAATCAAAAAGAGATTGAACTTCTTGTTCTGAAGCTTCATTAGAAAGATATTTATAAATAAGTTCTGATGTCATTATTTTGGTTTTAAACTTCTGGTTATAGTAAGTACACTTCAGAAATAAAATACCCTACCTTTTATTTTTAATTATTACAAATAAGGATAAAAATTAAGAATAAATAATCCGATAATTTGGTTTTTAAAATCTTCAAAGCCTTTGTCATGTGGGCTTCAACGGCTTTTAGCGATACTTGCATTTCTTCGGCTATTTCTGCATTTTTTTTATTCTCGAAACGCTTTTTTATAAAAACTTCTCTCGTTTTTGGCGGAAGGTCGCTTATTGATTCCTGAATTAAACGTTCTAATTCGGTTAATTCTAAAGTATCAAATTGTACCGAATTTAAGATTTCGATATCCAATTCACGCTCTTTCTGATTTAAAACCTCACTTTTAAATTTATCCTTCACTTTATTATGCCGAATCATGTTCAGACATTTTGATTTTGCATAAGTGTACAAGAAAGATTGTATTCCGTTTATCGATTCTACGGTTTCTCTGCTTTGCCATAAATGCAAAAAAGCTTCTTGCGCGAGATTTTCAGCTTCATCTTTATCGTAAATAAACTGAACGCTAAAAGCGGTAATTCGACGGAAGTATTTGTCGTAGAAATAAGTGAAAGCAGTTTCGTCTCCTTCTTTGAAAGATTCAAAAAGATTTAATTCGAAACTGTTATTAATGTTCATCAAACGAAATTTACTTTGGAAAAGCAATATCGGTAAAAATAAAAAACTACCAAGATTTGCCAAGAAAGCGGCAAATATAAAAGTTTATTTATATTAATTCTAAATAAAATTAAAATAAAGATTGTTTGAAAAAATATTAGTCAGAATTGGAGTAATTTTTTAAACCATATAAGTTATATAAGACAATATAAGTCACTTTGCTTAATCTTTTTAAATAATGAAACCATATAAGTGATGTAAGTTATTTAAGCGTAAAACGATACTTTTATATGAACTTATATCACTTATATGGTGAAAAATTATATGTTTTGGTTTCTAAAATTCCTCCATCCAAAACCAATCAACAACAAATTGAAAAGCAATAAAGGCAAAAATGCTTTCATAAAACTTATTTCTGAAGGATCATTGAATGTTTCAACTTTAAATTTAGACCAGTTTTCTTTGCTAACATCAGCATTATCAAAGATTTTTGGATAGAAATACAAACGCATTTTTTCATGGAAATGTTTGGTTTCTTTCAAAAATAAAAGCTGATTTCCTAAGTCAGATTTGGCAATTTCGTTCAACTGAATCTGAGTATGTAAAGTGGGAATAAATTGCGCAATCAATTGACTGGCTTTGTTTCGTTGTTGCAATTTAGTTTCTAATTCTCTCGATTGTTTTGCCGAATCGTCGTCGCCCGCTTGTTGCATTGCATAATACCAAAGCCAGCTAAACTCGGCGTTTGGCAAAGGATAATGTTTGAATTGTGGATAATGATGATAGAATTTATCCATCGTAATTTTTTTATCCATATCCCATTTTTCATGATAAGCATTTCGTTGTTTTACAGTCAATTCGAGAGCTTCTGGAATTGGATATTTATTTACAATATAAGTATTGATTGTTGCCGGTAAAATAATAATCAGAAACAACCAAATCGTCAATAAAATAACCGCATTAAAGTTCGAATGTTGTTGTAATGAAACAATAAAAAAACTTACCGCAAACCAAAATAAAATATAAAGAATTCCAAGTCCGTAAAAAGTGAAAAGTGATTTATCAAATGGAATATTCAGAAACAATATTGCTATAAAAAGTACGATCGTTAATAATGCAATCAGAGTTAAAATTCGAATATAAAATAACTTCAGAATGTATAGAAAGGTGTTTTGGCTTTGCGTCGCGACAATTTTCCAGGTTCCGCTTTCTTTTTCTTCCGAAATCAAATTATAAGAGAAAGCAATAATCAAAAGTGGAAAAAGATAAATCAATACAAATCCAAAATCGATATTTCCGGACAAAAGATTATTCGGATTATTGAGTTCTGAATCATATTTCTGAGCTTCAAGACCACGAATCGTTACACTTTGAATCGACGGATTTACATCGCGTTGACCAATTGCCAAACTATTAATTGGCAATGTTTTATTGACTAAAGAAAACTTGATATAATAGAGTAGAAGTCCAATTTCGTCTTTATGAAAAGCAGCATTTCTTGCAATATGTTCTTTTTGATAAATTGCCGCTTCGGTGATATTATTTTGTTGTTTTTGCTGAAATTGTTGTCCAATTAAAAGACTTATAAAACAGATAATCAACAGAAAAAAGAGTCCAATTTTGGTTCCTTTTGATCGTATGAAATTTTTAAAAAGTAATGCTAACATATTAAATGGCTTTAAGGTTTTTAGCGGCAATTCGAATGAAAATAAACAACAATATAATCCAGAGAAAAATGGAGATAAGAGCAATAATTTCAGATTTTAAAACATCCTGAATTCCTTTTGGTTCATAATGAAATTCTTCCAGATCGGCCCAATGTTCTTTGCCAATTGTCAAAGGTTTATCCGTTGGTTTTGGTTTATTATTACTGATATATTTTACCTGCAATGCATTCATTTTTTGCGCCATTTTATAGCGATAATCTTCGGCTTGTTTCTGGAAATCGATATACGAATCATAATCTGTATTGGACAATCCCATCGATAAGTTTTTGATAGCGATGTACGGATTTATAAAGGAAATTGTCTTAGAAAAACTGTTTTGCTTTTCATAAACCTTCAATAAATTTTCTAAATGCTGATTGTAGATTTTAGAGCTTATTTTCTCGCCTTCGGTCATAATAAATCCCGAATAATTAAAAGGAAGTTTCTGCACAGAATCGACTTTGTAAACACGCAAAAGCGAATCTTTAATAGCTTTATAATGCAAATCATTTGGATTATGACTGTCGCCTTGTTTCAGAATATCTTTCTCAATATCGCTATTGAATTGAATTTTTGAAGGCGCTTCATAAATATAAGCTCCAATTGCCTGAGTGGTTCTTGGCAGAATTATCGTGAAAACAAGCCAAATTCCAATCAATGAAATCAACGCTTTTTTGGATGTTTTGCTTGACGCCGAAATTAAAACGGAAATAACGCAAAAGAACATCAGATATATAAAATGAAACAGAATAAACAATACCATTTTGATTGTTTCATCGGCAGAAATGCTAAAATTTTGAAGCAATAACCAGATAAAAACAAGTACGATAATTGTTGGCAGAAAAAGCATCATAATAACAGAAGCGATTCCTAGTGTTTTACCAATTAGAAGCTGTTTCCAATTGATTCCCTGACTTAAAAGCAGTTTTAAGGTTCCGTTTTCTCTTTCGGCTGCGACCGAATTAAAGCCTAAGAAAAAGATCAATAAAGGCAATAAAACCTGTAAAACCATCGCAATACTGATTTCGCCAAAACGAAGCATACTGTTTGAAAATCCTGCTTCAGAGAAATTGGCGGTGTTTTGTTTGTGCGCTTCCAAGAATATGGCATTTCCGAAAAACGGTTCCATTCCAAATTCAAAAATACTTAAAGGCGTGCTTTTTCTAAAGGCAAAATTTCCGTAATGCGCCATTCTGTGTGGATTTTTGTCTGGATTTTTTAGCCAGTCTTCTCTCGATTCATGTTGGTATTTCTCACTGGTTTCGTTTTGATTGGTATAATTTTCCCAACCCGAAAACGCAGCATAAAGCAAAATAATACCAATGAAAAGCGTGATAATAAATACCGCTTTATTTTTAAAAACGGAGTTCTTTAAATGCTTGGCGATTAAAATTTCTATGTGTAATGATTTCATACCAATTAAAATTTATAAGTTACGGTAAGGCTGAAATTTCTTGGTGCTCCGGGAAATAATCTCAAATAATTTTGTGCGCCTAACCAATATGTTTTATTGAATAAATTGCCCGCATTCAAAGCAATTTGCATATTACTTTTGTTGGGTTTGTAATATAAAGCAGCGTCAAAAACGGTGAAATCAGGAAGCGTAAAAGCTCTTGTAAACCAAGGCACTTTGCTGCTTTGATATTGCATCCCAAAACCAACGCCCAAATCCTTCAAACCTGAATCGGAATTGAAATTATAGCGCGTCCATAAATTGGCGCTATTTTTTGGCGTGTTTTGTTTTCTGGCACCAATTAATGAAGGATCACGATCGTTAGTGATTTTGGCATCGATATAACTGTATGAAGCATTTATTTGCCAATCCGGAGTGATATAACCCGCAAGATCACACTCAAAACCACGGCTTCTTTCGGCGCCTCTTGTGACCAATAAATCCGGATTTGCAGCATCATTGGCATTCATTAGAATATTGCGCTGATTGATTTCGTAAACTGCTGCATTAAAACTCATTGAATTATTAAAGAATGTCGCTTTTACACCAACTTCTTTCAGATTACTTTCAAGCGGATCAAATAGACTTCCGGCGGGTAAACTTCCCGTTTGAGGCATTAAAGTCACCGTATTCGATTGTGGCTGATAACCTTCAAGATAAGTCGTGTAAACGTTGATTTCGTTGTTAATCGCATATGTAAGTCCCACGCGTGGCAACAATGCCGTTTTTTTTACCGTCAATTCCTTGTTGGTTTCATAATTGGTAATATCCTCAAACCATTCGTTTCGCAAACCCAATAAAAAAGTGAATTTTTCCCACTGAATCTGATCCTGAATATAAATTGCATTGGTAGTCGTCAACGCAGATGGCAACGCAGTTCTAACATTTAACGTGTAATCTTCAGGGCTTGTTAAGGTGTAAACAGGATTGTTTAAATTGAAATAATTGACATTTGGTTTTGGCAAAACAACTCCGTCAATTGTTGTAGTTTGGTAATTGGCAGCGTTTGCGGCAACAAAAGTACTTGCCACAGTTCCGTCTTTTAGCAAATAACCTCTTGCAGCATTTTGTCCGCCGCCTTTGGTTTTGTTCCAACTGCTTAAATCGTAACCTGCCAGTAGTTTATGTTTGAGTTTTCCGGTTTTTAAATCAAAATTAAAATAAGTACTTAAATTGTCAATGTCCCAATATTGCTGACGTTGCACAAATTGCATCATCGCCAGACTTGTAACAGGTTTATTGTTCATATCGACCGCAAAAGCATTTGTAGTTCTGTGTTCCTGAAGGTTTTCCGTCCAGGTTTGTTTCATATATTGAGCATTAAATCCAATTTTTGAATTGAATTTATGAGTGAAATTCGTCATCAAAATCATTTCTTTCGATTTAAAATAATCACTTGGAGCGCCCAGATTTAAACTAATTGGCGTTTGATTTAGATTCGTAACTCCGGCAACAGCACCAAAAATAGGTTGTCCGCGATCGAGAGTTCCCGTCATGTTGCTTAGAATTAATTCAGTATTAATTGCTGTTTTCTCATTCGGAATATAACTGAATGATGGAGAGATCAAAAACGATTTATTACTCACCAAATCCCGAAATGATTTTGCTTCCTGATACGCTCCGTTAACACGATATAATAAGGTTTTAGATTCGTTTAGCGGTCCTGTAAAGTCAAGAGTTCCGCGTAAAGTGCTAAAACTTCCTACGCTCAAACTCACTTCTTTTCGGTTTACTGCGAGAGGTTTTTTAGTCACCAAATTAATACTTCCGCCGGGATCAACTGACGAAAATGTAGCGCTCGAAGGACCTTTTATAACCTCGACACGTTCGATATTATTGGTTAAAGGCTGTAGAAAATAATACTGTCGTGTTCGCATTCCGTTTACAATCTGACCTTCTTCGTTTTGACTAATTCCGCGAATTGTATATTGATTGTAATAACTCGCCGGAATTACGCCACTTGCCATTTTTACAGCATCAGCAAGATAAAAAGCGCCTTTGTCAGCAATTAATTCCTTTGTGATTGTCGAGATAGATTGCGGAATATCTTTATTTAATGCGGCTGTTTTTGTCGCTGCAAAAGAATAATCGCTATTGTATTTTTTAGTCGAACGACCAATGATTTCAACAGTTTGAAGTTCATTTCGTTTAATAGAATCCTGGGCAATACTATCGTTTACTTTTTTATTTATGTTTTGCGATTGAATAAACTGCGAACTGCTGAATACTAATAGCATTAAAATTATATGTTTCATTTTTTTGGTTGGTTTTGAAAATGCTATTTCTTTTATACAGTTTGTAAATACAAGTTTTCGAGTTCGTTTGCCGATATTTTATCAGCTTCGATAACCGTTACTAAATTGCCTTGTTTCATGATTCCTATGTGTGTAGCAACTTCTCTGGCTCTGAAAATATCGTGTGTTGCCATTAATATTGCCGTTCCGTCTGCCGAAAGTTCTTTCAGGATTTGAGAAAATTCGTTTGAAGCTTTCGGGTCTAATCCGCTTGTGGGTTCGTCTAGTAATAATACTTTGGCTCTTTTGGCAATCGCAATCGCAATACCTACTTTTTGGCGCATTCCTTTAGAATATCCGCCAAGATTCTGGTCGTGCGCTTTGAGCTGTAAACCAGCTTTCGAGAGAAAATAAGTCAATTCTCCAGATGAATATTTAAATCCCGCCAGAGAAGAGAAGAATTTCAGGTTTTCTAAACCGGTAAGATTTGGGTATAACATTACAGTTTCAGGAATGTAAGCGACATATTCTTTGGTTTTTGAAGCATTTTCTATAACCGATATATTATTGATTTTCAGTTCTCCGTCTGTTGGTTCGATAAAACCTAAAAAGAGATTAATTGTTGTTGTTTTTCCGGCACCATTCTGACCTAAAAGCGCAAAGATTTCGCCTTGTTTAATGGTTAAATTCAATTTATTTAAGGCAACATAGTCGCCGTATTTTTTCGTAAGATTCTCAGCTATAAGCATGTTTTTATGTATTTGGGTGATTTTTTAGTTTTCGATCGCAGGATTTCAATCGCTGTTTTTGATACAACAACGACTTTAAAAATGGAGTAGGAGAAATGGATAGTTTACAACTATTGTGATAGAAGAATATCTATGTGAATTTGAAAAATAAGAATGCCTTTTTGGAAACTAAATGATAAGTCACTTTCTTTTGTATAGAAAGGAAATCAAATAGATTCACGAATAAGTTTGCCTAACTTCTATATTGAAGAATAGGTAAATTGCTTTTAATTTTTCGAATAAAATGTAGTAAACTATAAAATAGAAGGTGGTGCTCTAAGGGCAAAAAGACTGCCTTTAAAGAAGTTTGAAGCCATTTTTGTATAAAAGAATACATAAGAGGTTTCAGTAATTACTTTATGAAATGATAAAGTTTGAAATGAATTGGGAATAAAAGTGCTAAACGCAAAATGACAAACGTGACAATTATTGTCTACAGAATGGCTGTGTGTAATTTGCTTTTGCCCATCGACAGCATTGTGATGACACTGTTTTTCTGTTAGTTGTCGGTAAACATGCTCGTAAGAATGTATGGTCTGAAACAGCATTGCGAACAATACGGTTAAAGACATAAAAAGATTAATTAAGACAATTTTCTTTTTCATTCCTGTTTTGGCAATCAGCGTGTTTACTCGACTTCGTGAGTTATTAACTAACGCAACTTGGTTGCAAATATAGTTTTCTTATTTAGAAATACACTAATATAAAATATTATTTTACTTTTCACATGAATAATTTTAACACATAGAAACATAGATTTTTTAATTTCAATAAAGATCAAAATAAGCAAATCTTTGCTTCACATAGCTTTGCGATTTTGCTATGTGGTAATATTCAAATTGAAACGCCTTTTACACAATTTAAAACCTATGTTTCTATGTGTTAAAAGAAAAATCTAGAAATTACTATACAACAATTGAAGCGTATGAAAATCTGAAGAACCGTCAAAATATTTGTCCAATACTTCTTCAAATAATGGTTCTGAGTTTTGAATACTGGCAAATAATGTCATGCAAGATTGCAATTTTTCATCGTCTGGATTTCCGAATATATCTGCAGCAGTTTTTTCGTCTGTTTTGATTAATTCAGATGTAATTTCCAGAAGATGTTTCCCCAGAATTGGATGTTCTAGAAACGCGATTGCTTCGTCGGCATTTTTAATTTCGTAGAACTTTGAGGTATCGCAGGAACCAAGTCCTTTTATCTGAGGAAAAATAAACCACATCCAAGGAGATTCTTTTTTACCTTTTTTAATTTCGGAAAGTGCCGATAGGTATAATTTATTTTGTGCGTCTAAAAAACGTACTAATTCTTTATTGTTGTAGGCCATTATTTACTGATTTTATTTGGGGTCAATCAGGTCGTAAAACTACTGAAAATATGTTAAGTTGTACATTCTGATCAGCATTTTTGCATCTATTTTTTCAAAATATATTAAGTAAATAATATCCTGTAGTATTAATCGGAAAATTTTATTTTAATGTCAAAGATTAAAAGGATTTTTAGTGATTTATGATAATCTCGCAAAGTCGCAAAGACGGAAAGTTTTTATTGTAAGTTATAACTTGGCGTCTTTGCGGCTTTGCGCGAAATTCTCGGTGCTACGTCAAAAAAACTTAATAAAAAATCTCGCAAAGACGCTAAGTCGCAAAGTTTGTATTATAAGTAGCAAACTTGGCGTCTCTGCGACTTTGCGTGAAATTCTCGGTGCTACGTCAAAAAAACTTAATAAAAAATCTCGCAAAGACGCCAAGTCGCAAAGTTTTTTTATTCTAGATTGTAAACTTAGCGACCCTTGCGAAAAACCTTTGCAACTTTGCGGTTAAAAAAATTCACAATATTATTCCTGTTAACAAGGCTCTTTTTTGTTACAAAACTCAATAATCGTTAGTGTTCCCGTGATAATATCCCTATTTTTACTAATAGAGGATAATTATCAACTTAGATAATAATTAAATTTTTGATTTGACATGAACTTCAAAATATGTCAATTTCTATTAACGAGCATATCGCTCAATAAAAAAATAAATTATGAAAATAGGACTAATCGGATTCGGAAAAACTGGAAAATCAGTAGCATCAATACTACTCGAAAACAACAAATTTTGCCTGGAATGGGTTTTAAGACAAAGCACTGTTTTAGAACACAGATCAGTTCCGGAATTTTTTGGAGTTCAGTCAGACGAACCCGGATTAATTTACTCTAGTTCCAAAACTTCGGTAGAAGAATTGCTGGACAAACATCCGGTCGATGTGATTATCGATTTTTCGTCAAGCGAAGGAATCTATACTTATGGCGAAATTGCAGCGAATCGAAAGGTTAAGATTATTTCCGCAATTTCTCATTATAAAGATAAAGAACTACAATTATTAAAGAAATTAGCGCATAAAACGACCGTTTTTTGGTCTCCAAATATTACTTTGGGAGTGAATTATTTACTTTTTGCTGCCAAGTTTCTAAAGAAAATTGCGCCTTGGGTTGATATTGAAGTAAATGAAGAACATTTTAAAAAGAAAGAAGGAACTTCAGGAACGGCGGTTAAAATTGCAGAAGCTTTAGATGTTGACAAAGACAATATAAACTCCGTTAGAGCTGGCGGAATCGTTGGTAAACATGAAGTTATATTTGGATTTCCGTATCAAACAGTTCGTCTTATTCATGAATCGATTTCAAGAGAAGCATTTGGTAACGGAGTTGTTTTTGTTGCCGAAAACTTAGAAAACAAGAAAAAAGGATTGTATAATTTTGAAGATATTCTGACGCCTTACTTTGTAATTTAATGCTTTACACAATAAAACCCGACAGGTTTTTAAAACCTGTCGGGTTTACTAAAAGTTTAAAAAATATTTATTTAACACATAGAAACAGAGCGAGTATGGGGCAAAAAGGCTTCAAAAAAAGAACTGCATTTCTCTCAAAAAGATTGTTATGCTTATTTTTATTAATTGAAATGCCATTTTTTGAGTTACAATATCAATGTTTCTATGTGTTTTAAATAAATAATATGTTGTTATTTTCTAAAAATTAAAGCTTTAGCATATTCTGAATTCATTTTTGCAATGGAAAGAATAGAAATACCTTGCGGACATTCGATTTCGCAAGCTCTTGTATCTGAGCAATTTCCAAAACCTTCAGCATCCATTTGACTTACCATCGTTAAAACTCTTTTTGAAGCTTCTATTTTTCCTTGCGGAAGCAAAGCCAAATGTGTGATTTTTGCTCCAACAAACAATGCGGCACTTGCGTTTTTGCAAGTTGCAACACAAGCCCCACATCCTATACAAGCCGCGGCATCAAAGGAAGCTTCGGCAGTTTCATAAGATATCGGAATACTATTTGCTTCGGGAGCCTGACCCGTTGAAGCGCCAATAAAACCGCCGGCTTCAATTATAGAATCAAAAGCAGATCGATTGATTTTTAAATCTCTCAAAACCGGAAAAGCTTTTGCACGAAAAGGTTCAATATAAATCGTATCGCCATCTTTAAAACTTCTCATATGAAGTTGGCAAGTTGTAGTATTTTTTAATGGTCCATGCGCTCTTCCGTCAATCATAACGCCACATTGACCACAAATTCCTTCTCTGCAATCATGGTCAAATTCTATAACACGTTCTTTTTTCTGAATAAGAGATTCATTTAAAAGATCGAGCATTTCGAGAAAAGACATGTGCTCAGAAACATTATCAATTTCATAATCTACCATTTCTCCTTTGGAAGAAGTATTAAGTTGTCGCCATATTTTAAGATATAGTTTCATAGTTAATTATTAATTGTAAGTTGTTAATTATGAGTTTTTTGTAAGCTGTGAAATTGAGTTTTATTGATTGTTAATTAATAATTTACAATTAACAATCAATAATAATTATTTATAACTTCTAACTGCCAATTCAACTGATTCAAATACTAAAGGCTCTTTGTGTAATTCCGGTATTTGTTGTTTTCCTTTCCATTCCCAAGCCGAAACGTAACAGAAATCTTTATCATTCCGAACTGCTTCGCCATCAGGAGTTTGGTATTCTTCACGAAAGTGTGCGCCACAGGATTCTTCTCTTTGCAAAGCATCGTGACACATTAATTCAGCAAGTTCTATATAATCTGCAATGCGTCCGGCTTTTTCAAGTTCGCTGTTAACTGTGTCATCTCCCGTAATTAAAAGGTCTTTTTCAAAAGAAGCTTTTAGTGATTTGATTTCGTTTAAGGCGTCTTCAAGTTTTTCTTTACTTCTCGAAAGACCGCATTTTTCATAAAGTAATCTTCCAATTTTTTTATGGAAATAATCTGTCGAAAGTGTTCCTTTACTATTCAGAAATTTATCTAATTGTGTTCTTACTGAAGTTTCGGCTTCTTCAAAAGCAGGATGATTTATATCTAATTTTGGAGCATTTAATTCTCCTGCCAAATAATTCGGAATTGTGTAAGGCGCAATAAAATAACCGTCTACACATGCCTGAAGCAGCGAATTTGCACCAAGTCTGTTAGCGCCATGATCGGCAAAATTAGCTTCTCCAAGAGCAAATAATCCGGGAATCGTACTCATTAATTCATAATCAATCCAAAGTCCACCCATTGTAAAATGCGCCGATGGCGAAATCAGCATTGGTTCTTTGTAGGCATTGATTCCTGTAATTTTCTCGTACATCGCAAAAAGATTGCTGTATTTGGCTTCGATTTTATCTTTTCCCTGCGTTTTTATAGCATCGGAGAAATCCAGATAAATAGCATTTTTCATTGGTCCAACGCCATGTCCGGCATCAATTTGTTCTTTTGCAGCTCTTGACGAAATATCGCGCGGAGCAAGATTTCCAAAAGAAGGATATTTGCGTTCCAGATAATAATCGCGTTCGTCTTCGGGAATTGTATTTGGATCTCGGTCGTCTTTGGCGGTTTTCGGAACCCAGATTCGGCCGTCATTACGCAAAGATTCCGACATTAAAGTCAATTTAGACTGATTTTCTCCGTGTTGCGGAAGTGAAGTTGGGTGAAACTGAATCCAGCTTACACCAGCCATATAAGCGCCTTTTTTGTGTGCCCGCCAAATTGCAGAACTATTACAGCCCATTGCCAATGTTGACAGATAATATACTTTGCCATAACCTCCGGAAGCCAATACTACAGCATCAGCAACGTGACGCTCGAGTTCTCCGGTTTCAAGATTTCGCGCAATAATACCTTTGGCTTTTCCATCAATAACGACTAATTCCAGCATTTCATGTCGCGTGTACATGGCTACTTTTCCTAATGAAACCTGACGCAATAAAGCCTGATAAGCTCCCAATAAAAGTTGTTGTCCCGTTTGTCCGCGGGCATAGAAAGTTCTCGAAACCTGAACTCCTCCAAACGATCGATTATTAAGATATCCGGCATATTCTCTGGCAAAAGGAACACCTTGTGCAACGGCATGATCAATTAAATGTGCAGAACATTCCGCCAGACGGTAAACATTTGCTTCGCGAGATCTAAAATCACCGCCTTTTATGGTGTCGTAAAACATTCTGTAAGTGCTGTCTCCGTCGTTTTTGTAGTTTTTTGCAGCATTAACTCCGCCTTGAGCGGCCACAGAATGGGCTCTTCTTGGAGAATCCTGAAAACAAAATGATTTGATATTGTAACCTTGTTCAGCCAATGATGCAGCGCACGAAGCTCCTGCAAGACCAGTTCCTACGACTATAATGTTTAGTTTTTTTCTATTTGCGGGGTTTACAAGCTTAGCTTTTGCTTTATAATTATTCCATTTTTCAGCTAGAGGACCTTCAGGTATTTTTGAGTCGATCATTTTGGTTTTATTTAAAATGAAACTTGTATTAAGAAGCTGTAATTTACTACAAAAAAATGAATTTTAAAAGAAAAAAAGGTTATGATTTTAAAAATGCCCTGAGAAAAATAAGAATTCTTCACAGGGCATTTTTGGTATTTAGAAAAGTAAACTATTATTGTTTGCCTATCGAAATTGCTTTACTGGCGGCATTTGTTTTTACAAAATAGATTCCTGTTGGATGTTCTGAAATCGAAATTACACTTCCGCTTCCTTGTTTTATTTTAGTTCCTGAAGCCGAATAAACAGTCCATTCCAACTCTTTTGATAAATGGAATATTCCGGTTGATGGATTCGGAAAAACAATGATTTTATTCGATTCTTGATTTGGGTTTTCAATACCAAGGTTGCAATTGTGTACCATATATGCAACTTCTTTTTTATTGTCTCCAGCAGTATTACTAACGGTTAAAGAAACTGTTTTTGTTCCTTCGGTTGAATAAATTACGCTATGAGGACCAATTCCTGTTGCGGTTGGAGGTGTTTCGCTTTCGCCAAAGTTCCAAAGATAATTATCAACGGTTCCAAGTGAAACAGACGTAAAAGTAACGGGCGTATTCAGACATCCCATTTGAGAATTAACTTCAAAATCTGCAACCGGAGCTGTTGTACTTCCGGTTAGTACAAATTCCATTCTATTGACGTTGATATCTCCTTCTTCAAAAAATAAAGTAATAACACGAGTTCCCTGCGTTAAAGCAATATTAGGAATTGTAACGGTTTGCCACGCCTGAAATCCTGTAGTATTTGGGATATTTACGGTTCCTGTAATATTTACGCCGTCAACTTCAAGATGTAATTTTCGATTGGCATAAGGCGATGCAATTCTTAAATGGATACTATAATTTCCGGTAGTATTTACTTTTGAAGTGTATTTAAGCCATTCGTTTTTGCCAACATAAGCAAGGTTATATCCGCCTTCGCTACAAGCTTCAGTTCCTACGCCATCTCCGGCTCTGTAAACGGTATCGCCACCGCCATTAATGTCAAGAAAAGCGCTTGGACCAACATCGTAATTTTCGGCTTCAATTGTACCCGGAATTTGCGCTACGGTTCCTAAATATGGCGCATTAGGAAGTGTTGTTGCAGTATAAACCGCGGTATAAGTTGCCGTTCCTGTTGCCGGAGCTTTGAAGGTTTGATTGGCAGCTCCGCCATGATCCCAATGGTCAAAATCATATCTGATATTATTGATGTATTGTGGAGTAGGAGCGTTTAAAGTCTGTAATGCTGCATTTGCCACAACTTGTTTTGTTGATGGCGCTGTAACAGGTTTCTGATTGAATTCAAGAGCCAATAATGCCGGAGAACTTGTAACTGTTACATCGACTAAATTAGGTTTAATATCAACAAAAGTCGAAGCTGTTAAACCATTGCTATCAGTGACTTTTACTGTAAATCGATACCAGACATTTGGCGTTTTTTCACCTTGATTTGATGCTGTAAAATCACCTGATTTTGTGCCTTGCGGACTTGCTCCGGGATGCGAATGACCTGAACCCGGAATATCTTCGTGAAAAAGGTCAATATTCCATGAAAAAGCACTTGCAGGTAACGTTCCGTCTTCGATATCTGTTGCTGTTGCTTCAAAGTGGATCAAATCATCAGCATTCCATTTTAAAGTTGGCAAAGGCGAAACGATAGTAACTGTTGGCGCATTGCTAAAAGGTGTCACCGTTAAAGTCGCAGGATTACTGGTTTCATTGCCCGCAGTATTAGAAACTATAACGCGATAATCGCCTGCATTTGCATTGGTTACATTAGCAATTGTATATGTTGCGGCGTTTGCTCCGGGAATATTTACATTGTTGAATTGCCATTGATATGAAAGCCCAACGCCACTTGCAGAAACTGTAAAAGTTACCGGAGTTGTTTGCATAATGGTTTGCGAAACAGGATGATTTACAATCGTTGGCGCGGCAGTTGCAATATAATCCAGCTTAATTAGTGAACCGTTATTTCCGTAAGCACAATAGTAAATGTAGCCATCGTTGCCCAACATCATTCCGAGTGCTTGTTGCTGTGGCGCCGAATAAAATTCGGTAGAAACAGGATCAGCAACATTTGGATCAAACCAACGAATTGCATTTCGAACAAAATCTTTGATAATAAATTTCCCCTGAAGATCTGGATAACGAGAAGTTGTCGGGTTATAAAGTACGCCGTTTGTTAAAGCATTTCCAATACTTCCGGTTGCATATGTAAAAATCGGATTGGTAAATAAGTTGGTTTCAGTTTGTTTTCCGTCACCGCCTTGAGGATGTCCCCACGCATAGTTGCGAATTGTGGGATTGCTAATTTCGTTGATTTCCTCCCACGAAGTTCCAACATCCAAAACAAATAATTTATTGGCCGTTTTATTGGCTACAAGTCTCCACGGATTTCTGAAACCATAAACCCAGATGCTTTGTCTTTGCACAGAACCACTTCCGTAGAAGGGATTTCCGGGCGCAGGTTGTCCGTCTTCGGTTAAACGGAGGATTTTACCTTTGTACGTGTCAAGATCCTGAGAATTTGTGTTTTGCTGACTGTCTCCAACGGTTACGTAAAGAAATCCGTTAAAGAATTTTAGATCGCCGCCATTATGAAAACCGCCACCAATAGGTTCTAATAATAAAATCTCCTGTCGGCTGACAACCTGATTGGCATTGTCGATTTTTATTCTTTCGATTCGATGTCTGATTACGCCATCATTTATAGAGTAAAAGACATAAATATAGCCGTTTGTAGCAAAATCAGGATGCAAAGTTAAACCAAGTAAACCTTGTTCATTATCTGTTACGGTTTGAACGGTAAAAACGGTTGAAACGGCATTGTTTTGAAATACTTTGACAATTCCGCCTCTTTCTGCAATAAAAATTCGTCCATCAGAAGATTGTTCCAGCGAAAGTCCTTCTTTAATAACCGCTGTAGGAGCAAGGTTTTGTGTGATGTATTGGCAATTTCCCTTTAGGGAAAGCAATAAAAAGAAAGCACACAATAAAGGCGTTAATATTCGCCTCTTTAGAAAATAAGCAAGTAGATTTTTTTTCATAATTATTAAGAATGAATTTATAATTTGGGTAATCAAATGTAAACTTTTCTTAATAATTATTTTAGTTTCTTATATTATGTTTTTATGTAATTTATTGATTATTAGGTATTTTTGGTGATGTTGTGTAAGGATTTGATGTATTCTTTAGCTGAAAATATTATTTGATAAATTTTTCTACATTCGGAATTTTCTCTAATGATTTGGTGTTTTCCTCGAGAATTTTGGCTGCAGACTGATTTATTTTGCTTGCCGGAATTGTTTTCCATTTGTCTAAGTTTTTTTCGTAATCAACATTAAATAAAAAGCGTGATAAATCTCTGATTACACAATAAGCTGCAATAGAATGACCATTATCGCTATCGTAATTTCCGTTATTTATAAAAGACTGAATTCTTTTGTAAAGTCCGTCTTCAGAATAAAGGGATAATTCCGTCAATTTTCCTCTGTATTCTAAATCAGCAGAACCAACGCCTTTTAGTTTTGGGAATAATTTATAATCTGCAAAATGTCGTCCTTCATGACCAATATAACTTACTCTAAAGTTTTCCGATTTTAAATCGTATGCTTTTTTTACGCAAAACAAAGCTTCCTGAGTTGTCCAACCTGCTGGATAATAACGTCCTAAAGTGGCATATTCGCTCCAGGCTAAAGTTATAAAATCGTCCATAAAGTAGATTTTAATTGGAGTTTCTTTTCCTTCATAATTCACTTTATAGATCGTATCTTTTTCTGTTTTCCAAACTAATAAATCATAAAGTCCGCCGGTTTTTCCGAATCCAGTTGTATTATAACCTAAGTCTGAGATGTATTTTTTTTGGTAGACATTGATACTGTCTTCGTTAAGCGTTAAGTTCTTTGCAGCCGGAAGATTTGCTTTTAGAAAATTGGCGACATTTTTCATAATCAACGTATCGGTTTTCTTTTCTTTATTTAAGAAAGAGAATCTCCAATAATCTCGATAAATTTTTAAAAGCGCGTCTATTTTTGATTTTCGGGTTTCCAGGAAATCGCTTTTATCTGTTGCAAACTTAAATCGATTTTCGAAATTGGTTTTGAATTTTAAGTCTTTCTGCGCTATTTTTTTAGTGGGATCAATTTCGAGTAAAGGCAAAGCTTGTTTAGGATTTCCGTCTAATGCAAGGGCATAAATTTTAGTATAATTGAGTTTTATACTGTCATTTGGAGTAGTTTGCGCATTTATTTTCGAAAATGAAAAGAAATTGATTATCAGTACTGTAACTAGTTTTAAGATTCTCATAATAAAAATATCAAGTTAATTTTATAATGACTTTTTTATTATAGAGACGACTTTTTAGATTTTGTTACACTTTTGATTCTTATTTTATTGAAAAATTAAACCCGACAGGTTTTTAAAAGCTGTCGGGTTTGGATTTTGTTCATTATTAATGTCCAATGATCTCTTTTCTATGCAAAGTTCCCCATTCATTCAATGCGCCAATAACATTGTATAACGTGTGGCTGTGTTCAGTTCTTGCGTATTCTACAGTTGGCGGAAAAGTATCATAAACAGTTCTTGTAACCAGTTTGTTTATTTCCAGATCTTTAAGCTCTTTCGAAAGCATTTTATCTGTAATTCCGTTTATATCTTTAGAAATTTCCTTAAATCGTTTCGGTCTGTTTGATAATGCGATTAAAATGGGCAATTTCCATCTTCCGCTTAAAACTTCCAAAGCATCTCTTACGGGTAATAATGCTGCTAGACATTCTTCCGGTTGGTGCCCACAAGGCATTTCTTCTGTTAATTCACTCTTTGTTTTCATATGTATTGCGTTACTATCCTCAAGGATAGCGCTATCCTTGAGGATAGTACTATAAAAGAGATAGCAAATGTAGATAAGTTTGTATCGTAAACAAAATAATTATAAAAATGAGTAAAAAGATTCTGAATATAGTAACAAGCATCAAAGGAGATGCTTCATTTAGCAACAAATTATCGAATGCTATTCTTGATAAATTGAAAGCGGAATACAGCGAAATCGAGATTCAAACGCTTGATCTTTCTAAAACGCCTTTGCCTTATTTGAGCGAATTGGATATTAGTGCTTTTTATACTCCGGCAGATCAACATACAGAAGCTCAGAAAGAGACTCTGAAATATTCTGATGCTGCGACAAAAGATGTTTTAGAAGCTGATGTTATCGTTATTGGTGTGCCACTTTACAATTTTGGAATTCCGGCAGTTTTAAAAGGTTGGATCGATCAGGTTGCGAGAGCAGGAAAGACTTTTAGTTATGATGAGAATGGACCAAAAGGATTATTGACGAATAAAAAAGTGTTTTTAGCAATTGCTTCGGGCGCAATTTTTTCTGAAGGACCTTATAAAAGTTATGATTTTTCTGAGCCTTATTTACGCGCTGTATTAGGTTTCTTAGGCATAACCGATGTTACAGTTTTTCGCGTAGAAGGAACTGCAATTCCTGATTTTGCCGAAAACGCTTTACCTAAAGCGTTGTCTGCAGTAGAAGAATTTGCTTTTTAAAAGTAAAAATTACGAGAGTTGGACATTTTCGTATGTAGTAAACCCGACAGGTTTTTGGAACTTGTCGGGTTTTGTTTTTTATCAAATAAGCGTGTTAACCTTGGATTGTAACTTCCAGTAAACCCGACAGGTTTTTAAAACCTGTCGGGTTTGTCGCAGAATATGATGAGATCTTCGATTGCGAAATCTTTGTCAAAGTTTTAAACTTTGACAAAGATAATTACGTCTACAAACCGCAGTAAACCTGACAGGTTTTTAAAACCTGTCGGGTTTGAATATCGAATAGATTATTATTTCTCAATAATCATTGTAACGCCTTGTCCTCCGGCGGCACAAATCGAAATAAATCCTCTTCCGGAACCTTTTTCGTTTAATAATTTAGCCATTACGCCAATTATTCTTCCGCCTGTTGCAGCAAAAGGATGCGCGGCAGCAAGACTGCTTCCTTTAACGTTTAGTTTTTCTCTGTCGATTGCACCAAGAGGTTTTTTGAGTCCTATTTGAGCGCTTAATTCCGGACTTTCCCAGATTTTTAGAGTTGCAAGAACTTGTGCTGCAAAAGCTTCGTGAATTTCATAATAATCAAAATCCTGCAATGTCAAACCTGCTTTTTCGAGCATTCTGCTGGCTGCAAATAATGGTGCCAATAAAAGGTTTTGCTGATTTTTTACGTATTCAATTGCTGCAATTTCGGCAAAAGAAATATAAGCCAAAATAGGAAGTCCTTGCGCTTTTGCCCATTCTTCGCTTGCCAAAAGAATGCACGATGCACCATCTGTAAGCGGAGTAGAATTTCCTGCTGTCAAAGTTCCGTTTATTTTATCGAATGCGGGTTTTAGTTTTGCCAGTTTTTCAATTGTGCTGTCTCTTCGAAGGTTATTATCTTTTTCAAGTCCGCTAAACGGAGTTATCATATCATCAAAAAAGCCTTCATCGTACGCTTTTGTCATATTCAAATGGCTTCTTAGCGCGAAGTTATCCTGATCTTCACGAGAAATTTGATAATGTTTAGCCGTAATTTCGGTATGACCGCCCATCGAAAGTCCGGTTTGTGATTCTTCATTTTTAGGAACTAATGGCGACAAATCTTTTGGACGAAGTTTTAGAAACAACTTGATTTTTTCGCCTAATGATTTTGCTTGTCTGGCATTCAATAAAATCTTTCTAAGTTTTTCGCTTACCGCAATTGGCATATCACTAATCGAATCAACACCGCCGGCAATTCCGGATTCTATTTGTCCGAGAGCAATTTTGTTGGCAATATAAACGGCACTTTCTATTCCAGTATCGCAAGCTTGTTGTAAATCACAAGCCGGAGTTGCGGGATCAAGAGCGGTTTTCATGACACATTCTCTGATCAAATTATTATCATAAGTATGTTTAATTACAGCTCCTCCGGCAACTTCGCCTAACAATTTACCTTCGAGATTGTATTTGGTAATAAGTCCGTTTAAGGCAGCGGTCATCATTTCTGTATTTCCAACTTCGGCGTAAGCGGTATTTGCCCTTGCAAACGGAATTCGATTGTAACCTACAATAGCTACTTTTCTAACTGTATTGGTATTATTCATAATATGAGATTTGTTTTTGGAAGTTCTCTTTTTAAATTTTTCAAGTTTAAAGATAAGCAGACTTATTTATAATTGGAGTTTTTGTAAGATAATATTGTTTTAACTTTTTGAGAAGGTCACAAGTATTTGTTTTTATTTAGAATAATTAAAAATAATCTTGTTTAAGAAATATTTAGCATTTACTTTTGCACGAAAATCAAAACCAATTAAAAATGAATATAATGACCCTAAAAAAAGTTTTACTTAGTCTTATGTTTCTAACCTTCATTGCAAATGATGAGTCAGGAACTTGGAAAAGTAACAGGAAAGGTTTCGCTAAGCGGAAATGTTCCTGCTGAGAATATTACAGTTGTTCTGAAAGGAACAAGATATGTTGCCACGACCAATGAAGATGGACAATATGAGATTAAAAACGTAAAACCGGCAACTTATACAATTATCATAAGATCTGTTGGAATTCATAAAGTTGAAGACCAAATTGTGGTTACAGCAAAGCAAACGACGACTAAAAACTTTATGCTTTCTGAAAGTCAGGAAGATCTTGATGAAGTTGTGATTACAAAAAATAAATACAAACAAGATAAGCCTTCATTGTCTTTAAGATTGCAGACTCCTGTTTTGGAAATTCCTCAAAATATTCAGATTGTAAGCGCGCAGACTTTAAAAGATCAACAAATTACGAGTATGAGTGATGGAGTTATCAGAAACGTGAGTGGAGCGGTGCGTTTGGAACACTGGGGAGATTTGTATACTAATATTACGATGCGTGGTTCTCAAATTCAGGCTTTTCGTAACGGTTTTAATGTGGTTTCTTCTTTTTGGGGACCTCTTACTGAAGATATGAGTTTTGTAGATCATATTGAATTTGTAAAAGGACCGGCAGGATTTATGCTTTCGAGCGGTGATCCAAGCGGACTTTATAATGTGGTTACTAAAAAACCAACAGGAATTACTAAAGGTGAAGTTTCTGTTTTAGGCGGAAGCTACGATTTTTACAGAGTTAGCATCGATTTTGACGGAAAATTAGATAAAAAAGGAAAATTATTATACAGATTCAACGGAGCGGCTCAAAATAAAGGTTCACATCGTGCCTTCGAACACAACAATCGTTACGTAATTGCTCCGGTAATTTCATACCAAATTGATGATAAAACAAAGCTTACGGCTGAATATAATTTTCAATATGCAAACATGACTGAGGTTGGTTCTTACTATGTATTTGGTCCTAAATCTGAAGGTTATGCAACTTTGCCAGTTGGATTTACAATGACACAGCCAGGATTGCCTGATACTAATATTCAGGATCATAGCGGATATCTTATGTTCGAACATAAGTTTGATGATAACTGGAAACTGACGGCTCAAACTTCTTATTTTAAATATCTTCAGCAAGGGTATAGTTCTTGGCCAAGTGCTGTTGGATCAGATGATAATGCGCTTGGAAAAGGAAATATCATTAGAAATGTTGGAATCTGGGATGCAGAAAGTAATATGTATCTAGGTCAGATATTTGTAAACGGAAAGTTCAATACAGGATCAATTACACACAAAATATTAGGTGGTTTAGATTTAGGAAGCAAAGATTATATGGCAGATTGGGGACAATCTCATGATCTTGATACTGCTGCAAATCCGTTTAATGTTTATAATCCAAATTATGGAACTCCTTCGAATGGTTTTCCTAATTTCGATCATACAACACCACTTTCAGTGAGAGCTGGCGGGAAAATGAGTTCAGAGTATTCGGCGGCATATATTCAGGAAGAAGTTGGCTTTTTTAGAAATAGACTTAGAGTTACTGTGGCAGGAAGATATACCTGGATTAGCCAGACAAGCTGGGGAGAAACTCAGGCAGATAGTCATATTACGCCACGTATTGGTATTAGTGCTTCTATAACTGAGGATCTTGCAGTTTACGGATTATACGATCAGGCATTTTTACCGCAATCGGGTATTATTAAAAATGGAGATAAAGTAAAACCGTTAACTGGAAATAATCTGGAATTTGGTGTTAAAAAAGATTGGTTTGACGGATCTTGGAATACTTCATTATCTGTTTATCGCATTACAAAAGAAAATGAACTTACAGCTGATCCTACAAATGGTCCAAATGATATTTACAAAATTGTTTTGGGAGAAAAAAGAGCTGAAGGTGTTGAATTTGATGTTAGAGGAAGATTATTGGACGGACTTAATCTTGTTGCAAATTACGCTTTTACAGAATCTGTAGTAACAAGTTCAGCTATTTCGACTATAAGCGTAGGTTCTGTTGTTCCGGGATATGCTAAACATACTGCAAATGCATGGCTAAATTATACGCTTCAAAGCGGAAAACTTAAAGGTTTTGGCGCTTCCATTGGAGGAACTTATCTTGTAGGACGTCAAACGGATACATGGAGCGCAGGAGCTGAGAAGTTACCAAACTATTTCAAACTTGACGGTGGATTATCTTATGAAACCGGAAAGATAAAAGTTACGGCAAACGTATTTAATATCTTGGATAAATACCTTTACAGCGGATCTTATTATGAGTGGCTTTCTGCTTATTATTGGCAAACAGAAGCACCAAGAAACTTTAGAGTTGGTGTAACTTATAAATTCTAATATTTTTTTTAGCCCACGGATTTGGCGGGTTAAACGGATTTTTACTGATTTTTTTAATGTGAATCTTTGTCAAAGTTTTAAACTTTGACAAAGATATCGCGCAATCCTGAAGCTTTGGGACGTAAAGAAATTCGTTAATGTATAGCAAACCCGACAGGTTTTAAAAACCTGTCGGGTTTCGTTGTGTAATCTTTGTCGGATTACTAGTGTGATTTACTTCGTCTGTTCGCTATCGCTCGAGTCTTCTTTTGTTGAAAATAATAATAAAAAATCAGTAAAAATCCGTTTAACCCGCCAAATCCGTGGGCAAATTCGCAAAGAGTTTATCCTTTGCGTATCAACGGAATCACTTTTGAACCTATAAGTTCTATTGCGTTCATTAATTGTGTATGTGTAAGTCCTGCATTATCCATTTGAAATGTAAATCTTGAGATTCCGCCGAGTGCTTCGCTGTGTCTTAAGATTTTCTCGGCAACACGTTCCGGACTTCCTACGATTAAAACGCCTTGATCGTCAATAAGTCCGTCAAATTTCGCTTTTGTAACTGGTGGCCAACCGCGTTCGAGTCCTAGTTTTGTCCAAAGTTCAGCATAACCAGGATAATATTCTTCGACTGCTTTTTCGGTTGTGGTTCCAACAAATCCGGGAGAATGTAATCCTACTTTAAGCTCTTCTGGTTTGAAACCTGCAGCTTTTCCGGCTTCATGATATAAGTCGATTAAAGGGCGAAAACGATGTGTTTGTCCTCCAATAATAGCTACCATTAAAGGTAAACCAAGACTTCCGGCTCTCACAAAAGATTCCGGAGTTCCGCCAACGCCAAGCCAAACCGGTAATTTTTCTTGTATTGCTCTCGGATAAATAGGAAGATTATTCAAAGCAGGACGAAATTTCCCTGACCACGTCACAAATTCATTGTCTCTGATTTGTAGAAAAAGATCTAGTTTTTCTTTAAAAAGCGCATCATAATCATTCAGATTAAATCCAAAAAGGGGATAAGCTTCAATAGAAGATCCGCGGCCTACGACGATTTCTGCTCTTCCTTTCGAAATTAAATCCAAAGTTGCAAAGCTTTGATAAACTCTGACAGGATCTGCAGCACTTAAAACTGAAACGGCGCTTGATAATCGAATACGGCTTGTTTTTGCAGCAGCAGCACTTAATATTACAACTGTAGCCGAATCTAAAAACTCTTTTTTATGATGTTCTCCAATTCCAAAAACGTCAAGTCCTGCTTGATCTGCCAGTTCAATTCTTTGCAATAATTGCTCCATTGCATCAACACTGCTCAACGTATTATTGTCTCCGTACATTGCCGAAGCAAAACTGTCTATTCCTATTTCCATATTTTTTTATTTAGCTTTAAGCTTTAGGCAATATGCTTTAAGCTTTATAGCGTTTACGATTAGTTTAAAGTTTTAAGCAACATATTTTAAGCGTTTCCAAAGAAGCTTATAGCCTAATGCTTAAAGCCTACAGCCTTATCAATGTGAAAAACCAAACGAGACACTAATTAAAATGATCACAATCACAATTAGTGTAATGCCAACATAAAGATAATCTTTTTCTAAAAGGAAAGAAAATAAAGAAAGTAACACACGTAAAACGGGCGTTAGAAAGAGAAGAATAATTCCCACAAAGATCAAAGATTCCCCATTTCCCTGAATTGCACCATTATAAACTGCAGAAATTACTTCGAATATATTGCGGTCATTTTCATGAAATACCGAGTAGTTTTCAATATCTGTACTATGTCCGAATAAATAGACGATTCCGCCAATAAAAGCGACAGACAATGAAGTCCAAACGCCATAACGCAATAAATTACCAATTATATATTGAAAGTCTTTTTCTCCAAATTTTTCGTTTTGCATAACCTTAGATTTTTCCATTAATTCCGTTATAAATCATATTCACTGCAAGTACAAAAATCAGGCAGGCAAAAAATATTCTTAGTTTTTTAGGGTTTGTTCGCACTAATACTTTGGCTCCAGCCATAGCTCCAAACAAAACTCCAATCACAACAGGCATACAAATTCCGGGTTCAATATAACCTTTTTGAATATAGATTACAGAACTCGCCATTGCGGTAACTCCCATCATAAAATTACTGGTTGTGGTAGAAACCTTAAACGGAATTCGCATAATATTATCCATCGCAATAACTTTAAAAGCACCGGAACCAATACCTAATAATCCCGACATCATTCCGGCAATTCCCATCATACCAAAACCTCCAACGACGTTTTTAGTTCCGTAACTTACAATTTCACCATCATGCGTGGGATAAGTTCCGTTTAAGCGTAGTTTTTTGGCCAAAGGACTCGATTCTAAAACAATATGTTCTTCTTTCTTTCGAAGAGAATTTATAGCTGAGAAAATTAAAGTAAGACCAAATAATATGGCTATAAATGAAGTTGGCGCAATTGTAGAAAGCAAAGCTCCGCAAACGGCACCAATTGTTGTGGCAATTTCGAGAAAAATTCCCAGTCGCATATTTGTAATTCCTTCCTTGACATATGCAGAAGCCGAACCTGAAGAAGTTGCAATTACCGAAACCAAAGCGGCTCCAATTGCATAATGAATGTCAACACCAAGAACGACCGTTAGAAGTGGAATAATTATGATTCCGCCACCTAAACCTGATAATGAGCCAATAAAACCTGCTAAAAAAGCACCAAGAATCATAATCAGGGTAAATGTAAGTACTGTCATTCGAATAAATTTTGTTTGGCGCTAATTTACGAATAGAAATTTGGCAGAAGGATATTTATGGGCTTAAAAAATCCTTAAAAAAGGAAATAGTAAATAAATCAGATAGTTAGGTTTGGTAATATTAAGAGAATTAAGCTTTTATAAATGTTTACATAATTTTAATAATATATTATAGAATTCCCATGTTATGAATATAAATGATTGGTAGTCTCGTAATTGAATAATATTTTGTTTTAATTCTGTACCGTTAGGTACTAAATATTGGTAGAAAAAATAAATTAGAATAAAATTAGCGTGCCGTAGGTACGTAACTATTATTGTTTTGTTGCCTACCTACGGCACGCCGCAGAATGTTGAATCTAATGTTCTACCAACATTTAGTACCTAAAGGCACATTTTGATTTTTGGGTTATATTAAAATTAAAATTTTACTTCGGATTGTGTTTGTTATCTAAAGCAAAAGATGTTTTGCCAATTGCAGAAAGTAATAATGCGGCAGCAGAACTTGTAAAAACCGAATAATCAAAAGGTGCTTTTATAGAAATAGAAATCGCCATACTAAGAGCAAAAAGCAACATTAATCCCGAAGTTCCTAAAGCTACGATTCGGGTTTTGAATCCGATGATTAAGAATAAACCAAACAGAATCTCAAAAAAGGTAGCCAAAGCACCTAATATTCCGGCTACAGATTTACTGGCAAAAGAGTTTAGTGTTTGTGTATAAGCAATAAAATTATCCCAGTTTCCCCATGCAACACCTGGATCTCCGGGCGCGCCCCAAAGTCCGAAACGATCTGCAACTGCTGATAACATTGTGATTCCTAAAATAATTCTTAGAATTAAACCTGCTTGTGGTATTGTTATATTTTTCATTTTGATAAATTTTTATGTAAATGTAAAAATATGTTGGGTAACTTTACAGGCCAATTTATATAAAAACCACAGCCCAGATGTTGCCGTATAAAACTCTAATTCTAATTGATCGCGAATCGTCAGTGACACTTTATATACAAGTGTGCAATACTTTTATTTCGTTGATTACCAATGGTACTTTGAAACCATCGGATGCATTGCCAAGTTCGCGTGTTTTATCGGAACTAATTGGTATTAATAGAAATACGGTTAAATTGGCTTACGAAGAATTAATTAGTCAGGGTTGGGCAGAATCTATAGATCGGAAAGGCGTTTTTGTACTTTCGAAATTGCCTATAATTTCTAAAGTAAAATTACCTGAAACCAACAAAAATCAGTTTCAGGAAGGTTTTATCTGGACGAATACTTTTGAGAAAGAAGTAGAATCTTACGGAAAAAATATTCACAAAGATCCAATTGTTATTGATGATGGTTTTCCTGATGTTCGCTTGGCGCCAATAGACCAATTGATGCGCGAATACCGAAGTTTATCCAGAAAATTCTATGGGAAAAACTTTTTGAAATATGGCAGTACTTTAGGATCTGAAAATCTTAGAATTGCGATTTGTAATTATCTTTCGAACACGAGAGGATTAGTAGTTTCGCCTGAAAATATTATCATTACAAAAGGCAGTCAAATGGGAATTTATCTGGCGTCTCAGTTAATTTTAAATCCAAATGATACGATCGTTGTTGGTGTTTCAAGTTTTGCAACTGCCGATGATACTTTTAAATATTGTGGCGCAAATTTAGAACGAGTTCCTATCGACGATAACGGAATGGATGTTGATTATTTGCAGGAAATTCTGAAGCATAAAAAGATTAAAGCCGTTTATATAATTCCGCATCATCATTGTCCAACTGGCGTAACGATGAGTATGGAACGCCGTTTAAAGCTGCTGAATCTTGCGAAAGAATATCGTTTTGCGATTATAGAAGATGATTACGATTTTGATTTTCACTATGATAACAAGCCTTATTTGCCATTGGCGAGTATTGATCATAATCAAAATGTGATTTATATTGGCTCAATTTCAAAGACTTTTGCGCCCGCTTTGCGAATTGGTTTTATGGTTGGATCTCCAGCTTTTATTGAAGCAGCGGGATCTTTAAGAAAAATGATCGACAGACAAGGCGATACGCTTCTAGAAGAAGCTTTTGCAATTATGTATGAAAATGGAGAAATGGAAAGGCATTTTAGAAAATCATTGAAAATCTACAAACAACGCCGAAATCATTTTTGCCAAATTCTGAGTTCTGATTTTAAAAACGAAATAGATTTTAGAATTCCCGAAGGCGGATTGGCGGTTTGGGCGAATTTTCATGAGAAAATCAATTTGATAAAAATGTCTGATGAAGTTGGTAAAAAAGGACTTTCGATCAATAATGGCAATTTTTATAAAAACGATAAATTCTCTCCAAATGCTATTCGAATGGGTTTTGCTTCTTTGGCAGAAAATGAAATGGAAAAAGCGTTGGCAATCCTTAAAAGCGTACTTTAATAAGACTTCTGGACCACTATCGATTTTAGAATTGGGGTATTTTAGATCCTGATTACTGTTTTAATTTTGTATAAAAAACACATAATTATGGAGTCTATTTATCAGATTAAAAAAATCGAAACAACATCAGAAATCGAGAAATGTTGGGATGTCGCTTATGTATTAAGACCACATTTGAATAAAAATAACTGGAATGCGACGATTACAGAAATGATGCAAAACGAAAAGTACAGCATCGCCGGAATCATGGACGAAGATAAGGTTGTAGCTTTTGCAGGATATCGCGTTATGACTTCTTTGCACAGCGGAAACATCATTTATATTGATGATTTATGTACGTTAGAAAATTACAGAGGAAAAGGTTTTGCGACTCAATTACTAGATCATGTAAAAGAAATTGCTATTTCGCTTGGTAAAGAAGCTGTAGTTCTTGATACTGGTTTTACAAATAATACAGCCCAAAAAATATATTTAAAAAACGGATTTGAACTGACTGCGGTTCATTTGTCAAATAGATTAGATAAATAATAGAATTAAAAAGCTTTTTTGTCATTTCTGTAAAGGTTAGATATTTCGGTAACAAAATTTAACTTTAATAAATTTTGTTACGATGAGAAATAATAGTCAGGATTCCACTTTAGAACGAAACTATTTAGAGAAGTATCGTTTTTTAATAAAAGAATATGAGCAGGTAAAAAATAAAACTCATCCTTTGTATAAAAAGGTAATGGATTTTTATGCAGCAAATGACACTTGCCGCAAGAGTTTTTTAAAGTATTATAATTGATATAAGCAAAGTGGGAAATCATTGGATCTGCTTCCTCAGAAACGAGGTCCCAGATATAAAACCAGAAGACCGCTAGCTTTTATAGAGCAGAAAGTAATTGAATTACGAGAAAAAGGAAACAACAAATATGAAATTGTTAGTATCTTAAGGCCCAAATTAGGAAAGCATACACCATCATATTCTGGAGTTTATAATATTTTAAAACGTAATAAAATCAATAGATTAACTCCGAAGATTAAAAAGAATCATCAAAAAATAATCAAGGAAAGAATGGGAGAACTTGGGCATATTGATTGTCATCACTTAAGTAAAAGTATCATAAGAGGAGAAAGTAAAAAACGATATTTAGTTTGTGTAATTGATGATTACAGCCGGATTGCCTGGGCTGAAGTGATTCCTGATATTACCGCTTTAACCGTTATGTTTGCCACATTAAAATGTTTAAACATCCTGAGTGATCATTATGAGATAAAATTTGAAGAAGTATTGTCTGATAATGGACCTGAATTTGGAATCAAAACAAGTAAACAAAAATATCAGCATCCTTTTGAGAGAATGCTGATGGAATTAGGAATTACTCATAGGTACACAAAACCTTACAGACCACAGACAAATGGCAAGGTTGAACGTTTCTGGAGAACTCTCGAAGATGATTTATTAAGGGATACGGATTTTGATTCTCAAGAAGAATTAAAAGAAGAGCTATTGCAATATTTATATTATTATAACCATGAAAGACCACATCAAGGTATTGACGGAAAAAGACCAATTGAAATGATAAATCCGTTACCGAAATAAGTGACTTTTACAATTTCGACGGAGGAGAAATCACACGCGTAATTCGACAAAGATTGGCGATTTTAGGCATGAAGTTTCTTGTGTGATTTCTCCTCCGTCGAAATGACAAGATTGTGGTTCTGATATGTTTTATATTACAAAAAAAGCCTTCATAATTTGAAGGCTTTTTTGCATTTTATAGAAACTAATTCAATTCTTTGTCGATTAAATCTCTTATCGCTTGATGCGAATTATTTATAGATTCCTGATATTTTTCGGAATCAAAACTTTCTCCGTTTACAGCTACTGTGTGAATGTTGGTAATACCTATAATATTAAAAACGGTTTTTAGATAATTGCTTTGAAAATTCATATGCTCGTTATATTCTCCTTTTTCATAACCTTGAGCGCCTCTTGAAAGCAACAGAAATACAGTTTTATTTTGAAGTAAACCAATATAAGGATTCTGCATATTCTCCGGATTTAGTTTCCAGGTTTCGTTGACTCTTAAAACCTGATCAATGTAAGCTTTTAAACTACTTGGAATAGACCAATTGTACATTGGCGCACCAATTACAATTATATCGGCTTCACGCAATTCGGCAATATATTCGTCACTTGTTTTTAAAGCTTCAATTTCTTCCAAAGATCTTAGGTTTTCTGGTTTGAAAGCTGCTGCAATCCAATTTTCGTTGATATGAGGAACATGACTTTCACCTAAATCACGATAATTAATAAGGGCATTATTTTGGATGCTTTTCCAATGATCTGTAAATACTTCGGTAAGTTTTCTGCTTTTAGAATTTTGTTTTCTGGCACTTGAATTTACAACTAATACTTTCTTCATTTGAATAAATTTTTAAGCAAAAGTAAAATTATAGTGGACTGATTTTCTATACCAATTTATATAAAAACTACAGTCCAGATGAAGTGTCGCTAAACCCGTCTTCTTTGTCCTTAAAAGCCCAAGTTGCCATCGCTTCTATAACCGGCATTAAGCCATTTCCTGCGGCACTCAAACGATACGTTACATAAGGAGGAACAACAGGTTTGGCTTCTCTGATAACAAGATTATCGGCTTCAAGCTGCTTTAAATGCTGAATCAACATTTTCTCGGTTACGGCCGGAATTGCTCTTTTTAATTCGCTATAGCGTTTACTTCCGCCAGAAAGATGATAGATAATAATGGGTTTCCAATAGCCGCCAATTTTTTCCATAACATATGTTACAGGGCATTTTTCTAAGGCATATTGCTTATTTTCCTGAATAGTCGAAGATTCTTTAATTGCTGTCATTTGTGCATACTTTAGGGTAAGTACTTGTATAAAAGTAAGTACAAATATACCTTTGTTTCAGATAATAAAAAAATATAAAGCTATGAAAATTACAATTTTAGGTTCATTAGGAAATATAGGAAAACCTTTGACTCAAAAACTTATTGCGTCAGGAAATCAGGTAACAGTTGTGAGCAGTAACTCAGACAGAGTAGCAACTATCGAGGCTTTGGGAGCAAAAGCAGCAATAGGATCTGTTAGTGATGCTGACTTTTTGAAAAATACATTTGCAGAAACTGATGCTGTTTTTGCATTGACACCGCCAAATATGGGAGGATCAAATGTGATTGCGAATACTATAGATGCAGGAAAAGCGATCGCAACAGCAATTGCAGCAGCGGGAGTAAAACGTGTGGTTATGTTAAGTAGTATTGGTGCCGATTTACCTGAAGGAACTGGTCCAATTAAAGGGCTTTATAACATCGAGAAAATATACGAAACATTAGAAAATGTATCGGTTACTTTTCTTCGTGCCGGATTTTTCTACAATAATTTATATGCGAATGTTCCGATGATAAAAGGAGCGGGGATTATTGGTTCAAATTATGCAGCAGAAACTGTAATTCCATTTGTACATCCTGAAAATATTGCAACTGCAGCGGCCGAAGAGTTGGTAAAAACTACATCAGGAAAAAACATTCGTTATATTATTAGTGATGTTCGTACGCCAAATGATGTTGCAAAGGTTTTAGGTTTAGCAATTGATAAACCGGAATTACCGTGGATAGAATTTACAGATGAACAATCTCTTGGCGGAATGAAAGAAGCCGGAGTGCCGGAAGAAATAGCCGGATTATATACTGAAATGGGATCTGGTTTAAATAGCGGTAAGATTCAGAATGATTTTTTAAGCAATAAATTTTCTGTTGACGGAACAACAAAACTGGAAGATTTTGCAAAAGAATTTGCTGCGAATTTCTAATTAACACAAAAAGAGCTGATTGTAAAAATCAGCTCTTTTTATTTATAAGAAGTTTTTTGTTTTCGTAATATAAATAAAATAATGTAGTATTATTTTTACATATATTTTGTGCTATATTTGCACTTTTTTAAAATAGCATGAAATTATTATTTGTATTCGGAATTTTTATATTGTCTTTTTCTATAAATGCACAATCAGTTAATGGAGTTGTTAATGCTGAGGATGGAAAGCCTCTTACGGATGTAATGATTCGGAATTTAAGCTCTAAAACGCACGCACATACAGACATAAACGGAAAATTTATACTCGAAGGAGTTCAATTAGAAGATAGTTTACAAGTATCGAAGCAAGGCTATATTACTCAAAAAATCCAGGTTGCTAATTATGATTTTATAAATATTTCGCTTGACGAAAAACCTTTTTTGCTAGAAGAAGTAAAGATTACCAATAGCTTAAAATATTTAAATACTATTTCTAAAATAGATTTAGAAATTCAGCCCATTTCTAATTCACAGGATTTAATGCGCAAAGTGCCTGGACTTTTTATCGGACAACATGCGGGCGGAGGAAAAGCAGAGCAAATTTTTCTAAGAGGATTTGATTGTGATCACGGAACAGATATTAATGTTTCTGTGGATGGAATGCCTGTAAATATGGTTTCTCACGCTCACGGACAAGGTTATGCCGATTTGCATTTTGTGATTCCGGAAACGGTAGATAAAATAGATTTTGATAAAGGAGCTTATTTTGCCGATAAAGGCGATTTTAACACCGCAGGATATATAGGATTTAGTACTAAAAATGCGTTAGATAATAGCACTGTTTCTTTTGAATTGGGACAGTTTAATACTTATAGAACTGTTGCTTTATTTAATTTGTTGAATAAAGAAAATCAATCCGCTTATTTTGCCGGAGAATACATGATGACAGACGGTTATTTTGATGCTCCGCAGAACTTTAACCGAATCAATTTATTTGCTAAATATTCGGTTAAAATCAATAATGGCGATAAAATAGCAATCTCATTATCACATTTTACAAGCCAATGGGATGCCAGCGGACAAATTCCGGATCGTGCCGTTAATAGTGGCATGATTTCTCATTTTGGAGCTATTGATTCAAACGAAGGCGGAAACACTGGAAGAACGAATTTTAATTTGCAATATGATTCAAAAATTGATGAATATTCTCAAATTAAAAACACAGCATATTTAAGCAAATATGATTTTGAATTGTATTCTAATTTTACTTTTTTTCTAAATGATCCTGTTAATGGTGACCAAATTAGACAAAAAGAAAACAGAACAATAATTGGCTTTCAATCTGAATATGATCGAAAATTAAATGAAAAGTGGGTTTTTAAATTGGGCGCAGGATTGCGAAATGACAATAATAAAGATATTGAGTTGTCGCACACTTTAAATCGTAAAACAGTTTTAGAATATTTAAGTTTGGGTAATATCAATCAGAGCAATCTTTTTGCTTATACAAGTTTTGATTTTACGTCTGGAAAATGGTTAATTAACTCTGGTTTACGAGTGGATTATTTTAAATTTGGTTATGAAGATCAATTACTTCCGGTTTACAGTAATCAAACTCAAAGTAAATCAATAGTAAGTCCGAAGCTTAACTTTTTGTACACACAAGACAATACTTTGCAATATTTTCTTAAACTCGGAAAAGGCTTTCATAGTAATGATACTCGCGTTGTTGTGGCTCAAAAAGGACAAAAAATCCTTCCGGAAACCTATGGCGCTGATTTAGGAATCAACTGGAAACCTTTTCCAAGAATGATAATTAACTCGGCGATTTGGTATTTATATTTGGCGCAAGAGTTTGTTTATGTTGGCGACGAAGCAGTTGTAGAACCAAGTGGTAAAACACAGAGAAAAGGATTTGATTTTGGTTTTAGATATCAATTTACCAATTGGTTATTTTGGAATACTGATTATACATATACGCATGCACGCTCACTTGACGAACCTAAAGGAAATGATTATTTGCCGCTTGCTCCGGTTAATACGTTGACAAACGGAATTTCGGTCAAAGATTTAAAAGGTTTCTCAGGAAGTTTAAGAACTAGAATTTTGGGAGATCGACCTGCAAACGAAGATAATTCAGTAGTTGCAAAAGGATATTGCATCACGGATTTCTCAGTGAATCATCAAATTAAAAAAGTCTCAATTGGAGTGAATATCGACAATATATTTAATACAAAATGGAAAGAAACTCAATTCCTGACTGAATCAAGATTGAAAAACGAAACAGATCCTGTAGAAGAAATTCACTTTACGGCAGGAACTCCTTTTAATGCAAGATTAATTTTAAAATATAGCTGGTAAATTGTGCCGTTAGGTACAACACGTTGGTAGAAAAATAGAAATTCGAATGTATTTAGCGTGCCGTAGGTACGCAATGGTATTATTCGTTGTTGTGTTTCTACCACACACGAACGAGTTTCGCAATTTATGATTACCAATAATTAGTGTTTGAAAAATTATATTTCCTCTGTATATCCTACAGAATACTTCTCAAGTATATTTTTTACATTGCTAATAAAATTTTCTGTGTTTTTGATTTCGGGCTTAATTTCATGATCATAAGAGGATAAATGAAAGCGCTCCAACATATCTCTTTTTAAGTATTTTATCAAAGAATCAATACTTCGGGTATCATTTTGATGCTCTCTTTTTAATTCTCGTTGTTTGCTTTCCAGATAATCTAAAGCTTTTTTTAACTGCTGAACGTCTAATTCCTCCAATATATTACAATTTAAAATTTAATAAAAAACGATAATCTGGAGTGTGATAAAATTCAATATGCTCCAAAAACCAATACCATTTGAACCTATACCATTCCAGACTATCGTATTTCCCTACATACGTTGAATTTGACAGTTTAGTTTTACCTAAAAGCGTTATTTAACAGACTTTTAGCGTAAAATTAAAGTCTGTTTTTATGTATCTATTTGATTTTTAGTCTATTTGGTGATTTTTGTATTTTAAATGAGGTCTAAAAAAGAATATAAAATCTTTGATTTTTTAACAATTCTTCAATGTTTAGGTTGTATTAATCTATTACATTGATAGGATAATAAAAGTTTTATCGTTTTTTGCATAAAAATTAAAAATAACTCTTTAAATTTGCCCCAGAAATGAAAAACAATAACCAGAATAGAATGTATTATAGCTGCAGCATGATGATGTGCTGTGATTTTGCTATGCGTATGTTTTGATCTGGCTGATATAAAAATTAATTTATTTTAAGGCCTTTCATAAACAATTGAAAGGTCTTTTTATTTTAAAATTTATCAAATTCTAAAGCAATGAAACATTTTATTGCTCAAAATAAACCTGAATAAAAAAAATGATTGAATTAAAAAATGTAACTAAAAATTTCCATCAGAAAAACCGAATTGTTTCGGCTTTATCAGATGTTTCATTAAAAGTTCCTCCAGGGAAAATCTTTGGTGTAATTGGAACTTCCGGAGCAGGAAAAAGCACATTAATTCGATGTGTAAACTTATTAGAAAGACCAACTTCGGGAGAAATTATAGTAGATGGAAAATCGTTAATACAACTTTCAAATGCGCAGCTTGCAATTGAAAGAAGACAAATTGGAATGATTTTTCAGCATTTTAATCTGCTTTCATCCAGAACTGTTTTTGAGAATGTTGCTTTTCCGTTGGAATTAGTAGGAGTTTCAAAATCAGAAATTAAAACTCGTGTTTTAGAATTACTTCAATTAGTTGGTTTGGCCGAAAAAGCAAACGATTATCCTGCAAGTCTTTCCGGAGGTCAAAAACAAAGAGTTGCAATCGCGAGAACATTAGCCAATAATCCAAAAGTGCTATTATGCGATGAAGCCACCAGCGCATTGGATCCGGCGACAACAAGATCGATTTTAAATCTATTAAAAGATATCAATCGCCGTCTTAATATTACCATTTTATTGATTACACATCAAATGGAAGTTGTAAAATCTATTTGTGATGAAGTTGCTGTAATCAGTCATGGAAAACTAATAGAGCAGGGAAGTGTTGGTGAAATTTTTGCAGATCCAAAGCATGAATTGACAAAAGAGTTTATTGCGTCATCATTACATCTTGATATTCCAACGGTTTATCAGGAAAAACTTCAAAAGGAAGACGGCGAAGGTTTAAGTCCTTTATTAAGACTTGAAATGACCGGAAAATCAGTAAACGAACCTGTTATTTCTGAAGTTTCGAGATTATTCGATACCAATTTTAAAATTGTCAGCGCACAAATGGATCAGGCCGGAGATGTTAATTTCGGAGTTATGCTGATCGAATTGTCCGGTAAACGTGAAAATTACGAAGCTGCAATCCAATATTTTATTTCTAAACATATTAAAACTGAAATCATAGGTTATGTCTGAATCCATTTTTGAATTATTATTAAAAGGCACTTGGGAAACTATCGTTATGACCTTTGTCTCTGGTTTTTTTGGCTTTGCGCTGGGACTTCCAACAGGAATTTTGCTTTTTCTAACCAGAAAAAATCAAATCTTAGAACAACCTGTTTTAAATAGAACTTTATCAGTTTTGGTTAATATTTTTCGTTCAATACCTTTCATTATTTTGATCGTTTGGATGATTCCGTTTACACGCGCACTTGTAGGAACCTCGATTGGTGTTAGTGCAGCATTGGTTCCGTTAAGTATTGGAGCAGCGCCATTTATAGCGCGACTTGTAGAAAATAGTCTATTAGGTTTGCCTGCCGGATTAATTGAAGCTGCAAGAGCTTTGGGCGCAACTCCATTTCAAATTGTTTATAAAGTTTTACTTCCTGAGGCTTTACCATCATTAATAAACGCAGCATCAATCACATTGATCACACTTGTAGGATATTCGGCAATGGGTGGAGCCGTTGGAGCAGGCGGTTTAGGACAAGTTGGGTATCAATACGGTTATATTGGATATGATGCGGTAACGATGAATTCGGTTTTGGCATTGCTTGTAATATTGGTGTTTTTGATACAATTTGTTGGTGATTTTTTATCAAAACGATTTGATCATAGATAGGATTCAATTAAAAATTGAGAATTAAAAATTAAAAGGTAGAGGAATAGCTTTGAGATTTTACCGCAAAGTGCGCAAAGGTTTTACTCTTCTAAGTTTGTTAAAAACACAAAGTACGCAAAGCTTTGTGTTCTTTATAATGTGTTTTACACAACCAAATCTTAGTGAACTTTGCGAAAATCTTTGCGCACTTTGCGGTAAAAAAAACACATAGATTTCAATTAAAATTGAGAATTAAAAATTAAAAAATAGGAGAATAGCTTTGAGATTTTACCGCAAAGTGCGCAAAGTTTTTTTGATATGCTATGCTTGTTAAAAACACAAAGTTCGCAAAGCTTTGTGTTCTTTATAATGTGTTTACACAATCAAATCTTAGTAAACTTTGCGTAAATCTTTGCGCACTTTGCGGTAAAATACACACAGTGAACAGATAAATTAAGAATTAAAACACACACAACAGATAATAATTAAATTAAAAAATAAAAGAATGAATACAAAACTAAATTTTTTAAAAGCAGCCGGAATCATAGCCTTGTCATTATCATTGGCTAATTGCGGAAAAAGTAAAAACGACGATCCGCATCATATAAAAGTTGGTGTAGCTGCAGGACCGGAATATGCTGTGGCACAAGCAGCGCAAAAAGTAGCCAAAGATAAATATGGTTTAGACGTAGAATTGGTTTCGTTTAACGATTACGTAATTCCAAACGAAGCTTTGAGTCAGGGAGATATCGATGCAAATGCTTTTCAGCACAAACCTTATCTTGATGAGCAATCAAAACAACGCGGATATAAATTGGCAATTATTGCAAAAACCTTCATTTATCCAATTGCGGCTTATTCTAAGAAAATCAAAAACCTTTCAGAATTAAAAAACGAAAGCACGATTATTATTCCAAATGATCCAACAAACGGAGGACGTTCTTTGTTGCTTTTGCAAAAAAACGGATTGTTGAAATTGCGTCCAAATGTTGGTTTATTGCCTAAAGTAACTGATATCGTAGAAAATCCTAAAAACCTTAAGATTTTAGAACTTGAAGCGCCACAATTGCCAAGAGCTTTAGACGATCAAAACGTAACGATTGCAATTATCAACAATACATTTGCTTCTCAAGCCGGATTAGTTCCTTCGCGTGATGCTTTGTTTGTTGAAGATAAAGATTCACCTTATGTAAATCTTATCGTAAGTCGTGAAGACAATAAAAAAGAAGAGAAAATACAACAGTTTGTAAAAGCTTTTCAATCTGCAGAAGTAGAGCAAGCAGCCGTTCGCGAGTTTAAAGGCGGAGCGGTAAAAGGCTGGTAATTTCTTATTTACTATATGTTTTCAATTTAAAACTCATCATAATCTGATGAGTTTTTTTGTTTGTAATCACTTGAAATGAAGTCATGATTTGAAGATCTGATTTTCTTTAAAATTAAATAAAAGTTAAAATGTTTGTTTATTTAGACCGATCGGTCTTATCTTTGTCTCGTTAAATTTAAAGTCATGAGTAAAGCAGAACGTACCAGACAATTTATTATCGAGACATCGGCACCTATTATTAATAAAAAAGGAATGGCCGGTACTTCGTTGAGCGATATTATGGAAGCTACAAAGCTTGCGAAAGGCGGTATATATGGTAATTTTGAGAATAAAGAAGAAATCTGTACCGAGTCATTTTTGTATCTAAGATCACAATTAGCAGCCAAATTGGACGCTGCAGTTGCTCAGGGAATTTCGGCTAAAGCCAAATTTATAAACCTACTTGAAGCTTACGGAGATGATAAAAATACCGTTGGCGGTTGTCCGATTTTGAATTTTGGAGTAGAAGCAGACGACACAAATCCGGTTATTAAAGAATATGTGAAAAAATCGATTCATTCTGCTCAAAAAAGATTTTCAACTATTATCGAAAATGGTATTGCCAACAACGAATTATCCTCAAACATAAACCCCGAACATTTTGCCATAAAAGTTTTTGCAATGATCGAAGGCGCAATTTTATGTCGTGAAATATTGAATAATAATGAACAAATGAATATTATCCTGGATAGTATCAAAACTGAATTTGAAAGCTACGTATTGTAGTTTTTTTTTAACCATTTTTAGACCGATCGGTCTATTTATTAATAATTAATTTTTTGAAAATGAGAAATTTAAAAGAAAATCATAAAGGCTTTAGTACCTTTTTAGCTCTTGCCCTAATTCCTTTATCTGGTTTTGCAACCGATATTTATTTGCCGTCACTTCCTGCGATGGCAAAAGACTTGAATGTTTCGGCGTCAGCCATTCAGCTTTCACTCGTATTTTTTATGTTTAGTTTAGGTGTCAGTCAGATTTTTATAGGAAGCATACTCGATAGTTTCGGGCGTTTTAAGATTAGTATTGTTTCACTTGCTGTATTTTCTTTAACCAGTTTTGTTATTGCCATTGTGCCGGATATTTATGTAATATATGCGATGAGAATTATCCAGGGAATCGCCATTGCCTTTATTGTGATCGCTAAACGAGCGTATTTTGTAGATCTTTTTTCGGGCGATAAGCTAAAAAGTTATATTAGTTTATTTTCGATTATTTGGGCGTGTGCACCAATTATGGCGCCGTTTTTAGGAGGATATTTACAAAATATATTTGGCTGGAGATCTAACTTTTATTTTCTTGGCGGATTATCATTATTATTTCTGATTTTAGAACTTCTTTACAGCGGAGAATCCTTAAAATATTTTCATCCTTTTAAATTAAAAAATATTGCACAAACTTATGCAGGAATGATCAAAACGCCAGATTTTACATTAGGAATCGTAATTTTGGGTATTTGTTTTGGTCTGGTTGTTATTTTCAATTTGTCAAGTCCATTTATTGTAGAACGTGTTTTAGGATATTCCGCAGTTACAACAGGATATAGTTCTTTATTGTCTGGTTTATCTGTAATGACAGGCGGAATTATCTCGAAATCACTTATTCATAAACCTTTGGGCAAAAAAGTAACTATAGCAGTTTCTTTGCAGGCTGTTTTGGTATTACTTATGATTTCTACGGCTCCAATGCTTAGTAATATTTATACTTTGGTAGGTTTTACAATGGGAATAAATATTTGCGGAGGTTTTATTTTCAATACGATTTATGGATATTGTCTAAGTCTATTTTCTAAAAATGCCGGCGTAGCAAGCGGATTAACGGGTGGAGCAACTTATATGGTAAGTTCAGTATTCAGTTATGGATTTGTGAATTTATATGCCGTAAAAAGCCAATTATTGCTTGGAGCAGCAAACATTTCATTAATCATTTTTATCAGCGTTCTTTTTATCATTTTCAATAGATACAGATTAAATAGCATCCTTAGTAAAAGTCTTAGTTTCCAGAATAAATAAGAAGAATTTGATTTTGAATATATAAAGCAATAAATCAAAATATTGGCTGCGCAGAGATTCTTTTGATTTTTGCGCAGTTCTTGTATTTATAATATATAAATACGGTTCAATTTAGATCGTATTTTTTTATGCATTAGAAATTGAAAAGGATTATATTTGAGAGACCGAAATCTATTTTAGGTTAAAAGCCTTTAGACTATAATTATCAAATACAGAAAGTAATTTATGAAGCTCTTTTTTTCGAAAACACTATTATTTTTAATGTTCTTAACGTTATTTTCCTGCGAATCCAAAAAGCAAAAAAAGGAGCCAAAAGACTATAAAGCGGGAGTTATTTTGTCTTTTGATGATGCATATGTAGATGAATGGTATATGGCGGATCAGGCTTTGAAAAAATACGGTTGGAAAGCTACTTTTAATGTGTGCCGAATAGATTCGATTGGTGCTCCGGAGATCAAAAAACTGCTTCAAATGCAAAAAGAAGGGCACGAAATTGCGGGTCACGGATATCATCATTACAATGCTGTAAAGTTTGTGAAAAAACATGGAATCACATCCTATATGAATCAGGAAATTGAACCGATGATCGAGTCAATGAAAAAACATTCGTTTAAGGTGACCACATTTGCTTATCCTTATGGAGAAAGATCTGATGCGTTGGATAAAGCATTATCTGCTAAATTTAAAATTATCAGAGGAAGAGCTTTTGGCGGTGAAGTTCCTGAGAAGCAAGATAGTTACTTTAATAATTCAAAAATTGTATTTGCGTTTGATATCGATAACAGCCACATTCATTTTAGTATTCCGTATCTTTTAGAATTATTGGATTATGCCAAAAAGAATGATAAAATTTTGCTTCTTTGCGGTCATAAACCAGTCAAAAATGTAACTGGAAATTATCAGACAAAAATTGAAACTTTAGAGTTTATCTGCAAATACATGAAGAAAAACGATCTTAAATATTACACAATATCTGATTTAGAAAATTTGCTTCCGCAGAAGTAAATTGAATAAAAAAAATCAGCCTAAATCCGCGTTTTCGCTTTAGCGAATCTGTTCCATCCGTGTATAAATTTTGAACGCAGATGACGCGGATTTGCAAGCAAAAACGCGGATTTTAACTGATTTTTTATGGTTTTGTTTTTAAAGAATTAAGGTTTTATCACTTTAGCTAAAATTCTAGGTATTTGAATTAAATCATAATCGTCTTCAAAAACAATATATTGATTGTGCCACGAAGGAGAAAATTTATCTTTGAAGTTGCGTAAACCTTTATAATGAGAAAACGATTTTACTTTTTCATAAGCATATTTCATTGACTTTTCCTGAATGGTTTGCGGATTTTCGATTCCGCTCATTGGCGCTAGACCAAGATCGACATAAGTAATGTCTTTTGATTTAAGATAATTAAAAAGCGCGACCATAATAAAGTCCATAATGCCATTTGGAGCATCATCGGTTTTTCGGATTAAGTCATAAGTGCTTTCATTTTTTGCGTAATCGGGAATGATATTTATAAAGGCAAGAATTTTTCCTTCGCTGTTTTCGACCGTAATAATGGTTTGTTTTTTGAGTTCTTCCCATAGAAAAATTCCCTGCGAAAAAAGGATTTCTTTTCTCGAAGTTTCCTGAAGCCATTGATCGCTAACCGCTTTAATTTGCTGCAATAATCCGTCTTTTATTGGAGGTTCATTTACGATAGATTGCAAACCAAGATCTGTAATTTTCTTTAAACCATTTCGCAATGATTTCCGATTTTGCCCTTCGAGATGAAATTCTCGAAGATCAACAACCGCAGCTTGACCAAGAAAGAAGTATTTTTTGCCAATATCAGTGTAAACATTCAAACTTGTTTCAGGAATTCGGTAATACATACTTCTAAGTCCAAAATCGTAACAGAATTTATCAAATTCAAGAATGCAAAGTTTAATTTCTTCGGTTGAACTTCCAACAGGATTTTCTAAAGCAACAGCAAAATTCCCTGCTAATCTGTACGAAATAAAGGCATTTTTACTTTTCGAAATAAAGAAAGATTTATCAAAATAGGTTTTAAAATAACCCAGACTTGAGTTTCCGTATTGCTGCATTAAATTAGTTGCAATCTCTTTTTCTTCGTCTGTTGGAGTATTTCTTAAGATCGAAGGTTTTACCAAAGTATAGATTAAAAAGCCAAAAGAAAGGAATCCGCTAATCTTGAGCGAAATTAGAAAATGTGTCGCAAAAGTTCCCGTTGGATGCAGATTTTCGCTACCAATCAAGAAATAATTCTGAAGCGTATATCGAATCGATTCTCCTAAACTAAAATCGATATTAAAATGTTTTTTATCAAAGAAATAAAAACCAAGAATACCATAAATTAGAACGGCAAGAATGCTTAATAGCGAAGTTTGCAAACCAATAAGACCAAGCTTTGGATTTGTTTTTATATAATATTCTTTTCTCGTGGCGATTAAAACAAAAAGAACCAGAAGTGCAATAGTAGATTCCTCAAAATCAATTGCTTTTGTTAGATTTCCTATTAGAGAAATTACAGATAAAAAGATAGCAAACCACCACGCCATTCGGAGTCCTTTTAGCATAAATGCCGAAGTAACTAATAGAAATAATCCGGTTGTAAATACCAGATAATTTGAAGTACTTATAGCTTCAATAGGCAGGAAACTTTTAAGAATATGTAATCTGCTATGGATTGCGGGCGTGAGTACGGAAATAATATTGATAATACCAAGAATCAGCAAAAGCAAGGCGGGAATAACACGCAATAAGAGCTTCTGGATTTTGGAAACAAAAAGAATAATCCCTGCAAATAAAGGAAGCCAGAATTCAAAAAAGCGATAAAATAAAGTGATTGCAACTGCTTGCATATTATCAAAACCATACCGAATTAAAATATATCCCATAGAAACTTCGACTGCGCCCAAACCTCTTAAAAATGGGGAAATAATCAGGAAAATCACCGCAACAACATAAGCCATTGTTGCAGCAAAAAGAGACGACTCAAATTGAAGCGCTTTCATGGCAATGTAAATGTGCAGAATGCCAACGGCATCAATTACTACGGAACATAAGACTATTTTGAAAAAGCCATTTCTGTTTATTTTGTGTTCTTGTAAATCAAGTAAAAACGGTTCGATTTTAGGAAAATTTCTCAAGATAAATCTATAAAGTTTTCCTTTTTGAAGTAAAGAATTAAACAATAGAAAAAACAACGGAATAATGACGATTACAAGACCAAAAAACAACCATTCGTTATAACCAATATCTCCTTTTAACAAAGAAAAAAGAAATAATGGTATTGCAAAAAGAATTACGGAAAGAATTCCTGTAAAACCATAAATTGCTGAGGCTAAATGAACATCTGTTTTGGTTACGCCTTTTTTTAGCAAAGGTTCTGTGAAAAACAGAAGCGAGGTAATACCGCCAGCAGGAATAAATACACTGATAAAATTACGTTTCAGAAACAAATTTGTAGCATCTTTCAACGTGATTTTGGCGCCAATCGCTGTAAACGAAACGACATACATTAATCCTTGCAGAAAGATATAAGAAATAGTGACTAAGAAACCAATTAATATCCATAACGGGCTTGCTTCTGTAATGCTGTTTTTGATTTGATAAAGTTCAGTTCGTTCTTGTTTTATAAACCAAAAAGCAATTAGAAAAAAAATAAGCGTCAAGACAATCTGACCTAATAATTTGCCCTTTTTCGAAAAGAAATTAAACACTCCTTTTTTGAAAAAGGTTAGTTTGTTATTCGTGTCTTTTGGTTCTGTCATAATAAGCTTACTTATTTACTTTGTTATAAAAATACCACAATTATTTGTTATTTAAGAGACTTGATTGTTTAAAAGTCAGTCAATTAAGAATTATATAAGGAAAATTGGTGTTTCAATATGAATTAGGATCAAATTTTATATTTACAACGTAAAAACTTGTTAATACATCGGAAATGAATTAATAGAATAAAATTTTTGGTGTACATTTATACATCAATTTTGAGAAGATTATGGAAGATAAAAAACAAGTATTTCAGACGGAAACGAAATTGCGCTGGCGAACTTTTCAATGGTCAACGCGATTGATTATTTTTTTCTTATTAATGTTAATTCCTGTCTTTATTATCACACTGCAAAGAGGTTTGAAACCTGTATTGCCAATTTTGGGTAATGATCCTTCGACACAAAAATTATTAAGTCCAACTATTCCACAGGAACTTAGTGCAAAAGATCTTAGAAAATACAAAGGTTTTGATAGCTTTTTGAGATCAAAATCAAAAATGGAAGAGTTGAAAAAACAAAATCAGGCGGTTGATTTTCAGGAAATCAGAGCGGCTTTTTATGTAGATTGGGATCCGCAGAGTTTGTTTTCGCTTCAAAAAAATATTGATAAACTCAATATGGTAATTCCCGAATGGTTTTTTATAGATCCTAAAACTGATTTACTTCGGACTGAAATTGATACGGCAGCTTTAAAGATTATGAAGAAAGCCGGAATCAAAATTATTCCAATAATCAACAATATTAATGAATCGAAAGGTGGAGATTTTGATGGCGATTTGGTGCATCGAATTCTGCATGACAATGTAAAAAGAGAAAGGCTGATAAATGATATTGTAAAGAACCTGAAGCAATATAAACTTCAGGGAATTAATATTGATTTTGAAGAATTTAAAGAAAGTAGCGATGAACCAATAATCGCTTTTCAAAAAGAACTTTACGAAAAATTGCATGCACAAGGCTTAATTGTCACGCAGGATATTATGGCTGACAATGGTGATTTTAATATAAAAGCATTGGCAAAATACAATGATTATATGTTTCTGATGGCATATGATGAGCATTATGCAGGAAGTGTTCCGGGTGCAATAAGCAGTCAGAAATGGACAGAAAGAATCCTCGATCAGATTGCGAAAGAAATTCCATCGAACAAAATTATTCTCTGTTTTGCAGGATATGGATATGATTGGGAACAAAATAAAGAGGCAATAACGGTTACTTATGATGAAGCATTATCGCTCGCAAAACAATATGGCGCAACGATTACTTTTGACAATAATACTTACAACAATTCTTTTAGTTATAAAGACGGAAGAGGGAACAAACATCAGGTGTATTTTACAGATGCGGCGACCAATTTTAACACCATTCGTTTTGCAGATGAATACGGAACTGCCGGTACAGCATTATGGCGATTAGGCAGTGAAGACGGTAGATTGTGGCATTATTATAATCGAAGTTTGACAAACGAAAGTGTGGCAAAAAACGCATTCGATTTTAGAACTTTAGAAAAAGTACACATGATTTTTTCGACTCCGGATTATATTGGAGAAGGAGAAGTTCTGAATGTTTTGACAGATCCTCAACCGGGAAAAATTAAACTTCAAACTGATCCGAAAGAATCGATTATAACTGAGGAAAGTTATCTTGAATTGCCAACAAAATATGTAATCAGCAAGTTTGGAAATGTACATAATGAGGTTGTTTTAACTTTTGATGATGGTCCGGATCCAACTTATACACCACAAATTCTGGATATTTTGAAGCGTGAAAAAGTACCTGCAACTTTTTTTGTTGTGGGACTTCAGGGCGAGAATAATATTCCGCTTTTGCAGCGAATTTATACTGAAGGACACGAAATTGGGAATCATACTTTTACACATCCAAATATTGCATTGGTAAGTAAAGAACGAGCTTCGGCAGAAATGGAAACCACGCGTTTGTTGATCGAAGCAGTTACTGGCAGAAGTACCGTACTTTTTAGAGCGCCATACAATGCAGATGCTGAACCTACAACTGAAGCTGAACTTAGACCTGTTGCATTGAGTAAAGCCCAGAATTATTATACGGTTGGAGAAAGTATCGATCCCAACGATTGGGAAAAAGGAATTATCGCGGATAGTATTTACGCCAGAGTTATTAGAGAATATGAAGAAGATCCAAGCAAAGGGATAATTTTGCTTCATGATGCGGGCGGAAACAGACAACAAACTGTAGAAGCGTTACCGCGAATTATTAAATATTTTAAAGACAAAGGCGTTCGGTTTACGACAGTTTCTAAGTTGTTGGGGAAAAGTAAAAATGAAATTATGCCTAAAGCCAAAGGTAATTTAATGACGCTTGACAACATTATTTTTGGTCTTGGATATTGGTTTGGACACTTTATTACGGCTGTTTTCTGGATTGCAATTCTGTTGGGATTCTTTCGCATTTTGTTGATGGCATTCATGGCTTTTTACAAGAAATGGAAAGACCACAAACATCCTTTATCCTATACTACAGAAGGAGAAAATTATCCTAAAGTAAGTATTATTGTTCCGGCGTATAATGAAGAAGTAAATGCTGTAAAAACAATTCAGAATTTGCTGCGACAAGATTATCCAAGTTTCGATATTATTTTTGTAGATGATGGCTCAAAAGACAGCACTTTTTCTAAAGTCGATTTAGAATATAAAAATCATCATATTGTAAAAGTTCACACTAAAGTGAATGGCGGAAAAGCGTCTGCTCTTAACTACGGAATTTCTATTACAAACAATGATTTTGTGGTTTGTATTGATGCCGATACGCAATTAAAAACTGACGCACTTTCGCAATTAATGAAGTGTTTCAGGCTACAATTCAAAAACAATCAACAAGTTGGCGCCGTTGCCGGAAATGTAAAAGTGGGTAACGAAAATACGATGTTGGCAAGATGGCAAAGTATCGAATATACAACCGCGCAAAACTTCGACAGACGAGCTTTTGATTTGGTTAACGGAATTACGGTTGTGCCCGGTGCAATTGGAGCTTTTAGAAAAGAAGCGATAGAAATTGCCGGAGGCTTTACAACAGATACTCTTGCCGAAGATTGTGATTTGACCATTAGAATTTTGCGAAACAATTATCGCATTGTCAATTGTGTTGAAGCTGTTGCGGTTACAGAAGCTCCAGAAACTTTGAATGAGTTTATGAAACAGCGTTTTCGCTGGAGTTACGGAATTATGCAGGCATTCTGGAAAAATCGTGATGCTTGTTTTAATCCAAAGTATAAAGGTTTGGGAATGATTTCGCTGCCAAATGTGCTGATATTTCAGATTCTGCTTCCAATATTTGCTCCATTGGCAGATTTAATTTTGATTCTAAGTTTAATCTGGAATCATAACGATCCGGACAGTCTTCACAAAATCGCGATTTATTACCTGGTTTTTATGCTTGTCGATATGTTGGTAAGTGTAATTGCTTTTGTATTCGAAAAAGAGCGATTAAGCAAGTTAATATGGCTTATTCCGCAGCGATTTGTTTATCGTCAATTGATGTATGTAATATTGTTCAGAGCCATCAGAAGAGCCATAAAAGGAGAAAGTCAGAGTTGGGGAGTATTAACCAGAACCGGAAATGTGGGTTCATTAGATTAGTTTCTAAGAGGTTAGTCTTTTATAACAAAAATCTATACTAAAGTAACAATTCAAACGTTTTTTTATTTTCAAATGGTCATTTAAACTATATATTTGGATCGTGATATAGCAGGGTTTAGAAAAGGAAATTAGGTTAATAATAAAGCAATAAAAATGGTAGTTTTAGGAGACAAAGAGTATTATAAAGGAATTGGTAAAATCAATTTTGAAGGAAAGGATTCAGACAATCCTTTGGCTTTTAGATATTATAATCCTGACCAAATTGTTGCAGGCAAAACTATGCGCGAACATTTTAGATTTGCGATATCTTATTGGTATAGTTTCGGAGGTGCAGGATCAGATATTTTTGGACAATCAACTCAAACTCTTGCCTGGAATGAATTAAGGGAACCTATTCAGGCTGCAAAAAATCGCGCCGATGCTGCTTTTGAATTTATAAGCAAAATGGGATTTGATTATTATTGTTTTCACGATCATGATTTAGTTCAGGAAGGACAATCTTTTACCCAGTCGGAATTGCGATTGGCAACCATGACAGATTATTTGAAAGAAAAACAAGCAGTTTCAGGAATTAAAGCACTTTGGGGAGCTGCCAATTGTTTTTCGAATCCAAGATATATGAACGGCGCCGCTACAAATCCGGATTTTAAAGTAGTTGCGAGAGCTGCGGCTCAGGTAAAATTAGCGATGGATGTGACTATTGCACTTGAAGGCGAAAATTATGTTTTTTGGGGAGCGCGCGAAGGTTATTTGAGTTTGCTAAATACAGACATGAAACGTGAACTGGATCATATGGGAATGTTTCTGACTAAAGCAAGAGATTATGCAAGAGGGCAAGGTTTTAAAGGGAATTTCTTAATAGAACCAAAACCTATGGAACCGTCTAAACATCAATATGATTTTGATTGCGCAACGACAATTGGTTTCTTACGTGAACATGGTTTAGAGAAGGATTTTAAAATAAATATTGAAGTAAATCACGCAACATTGGCACAGCATTCTTTTCCGCATGAACTTGAAGTGGCAGCAATGGCTGGAATGTTAGGAAGTATTGATGCCAATCGAGGTGATCAACAAAATGGCTGGGATACTTCTCAATTTCCAAACAACATTCAGGATGTTACAGAAGCGATGTTGGTATTTCTTAAAGCAGGCGGAGTTAACGGTGGCGGTATAAATTTTGATTCGAAAATTAGAAGAAATTCCACAGATATGGAGGATATTTTTCTGGCACATATTGGTGGCGCAGATGTTTTTGCAAGAGCTTTATTGACTGCTGATAAAATTATTACTTCGTCGCAATATGAAAATTTAAGAAAACAACGCTACAGTTCTTTTGATAGCGGAAAAGGAAAACAATTTGAACAAGGCAAACTGAATTTTAAAGATCTATACACGATTGCAATCGAAAACGGTGAACTGGAATTACAAAGCGGAAAACAAGAGTTTTTTGAGAATATTATCAATCGTTATATCTAGTTTAGAAGAGTCATAAAAACACGAATTACACTAATTTTCACAAATTTTAAGGATTTGCTTCGTTTGTGAAATTAATTACACAAACTAATTAGTGGCAATTAGTGAAATTCGTGTTCAAAATCAAAAATCCCATTCACAGAAGCGAATGGGATTTTAAGTTTATAATTAAGGCAAATTGTAAACTTTAATTTTTAACGAATTTAAAGTTTTGCACCGAATTACCTTCTGTTGAAGCTTTTATCATATAAATACCTTTTGCAAGACCATTTACAGGAACTTCAGAAGTAATCATGTCTTCGGCAATAATAGTCGTTTTCCAAACTTCTTTTCCTGCTATATCGTACATAGAAAGCGCAACTGGACCATTTATGGTATGATCAAATTTTATTCTGAAAGTACTTGATGCCGGATTTGGAAACACATAATTGGTTGCAGCCGTTTTAAAATAATTAGGCGTGCTTAAATTTGTTGCTACCGAAATTGCATACAAAGCAGCATCAGCCTGAGGCAATTGAACACTTAAAGTTCCTTGCGATGTACTTGTCGCACCAGAATACAATTCTTTGACCGTATAATTTCCGGAAGCCAAGCCAAGACGGCTTAAATTGACATTGTTGGTTACTGCAGCATTGCTATAATTAAACACGGCAACATAAGTAACGCCGTTTTTTGTAGCCGAAAAAACATTGGCAGCATTATAACCCGTATTTCCATCAGCAGGACGAAATTGAATATCAGCGCGGGCAACATTCATAACATCATTATTTTGTAAAAGACTTTGTGCTTTTGCTTTCCATGCTCCCGCAACAGAGAAATCGTCACCAGTTGTAATCGTTCCTGTTACGACACTGCCTAAAAGTCGCGCACGATTTTCTCCCGCAGTAACAGTTCCAAACACAACATGATCCGCATCCAGATAATCATAAATTTGATTTTGCCACCAGCCATAAGTCGTGCTGTTAAGCGTATAATCGCTATCACCAATACTGCTGTAAGCATCGCAGGCAATACGGCGCATATGCACGTAAGGTCCCGTCGCAATATTAGGCGATATCGCAGCTTCGACTAACATTGTACCATTAATTTCGTCTACTAAATATTTCATTCCTTCCTGATAAGCCTCCATTCCGGTATGCAATTGGTAATTCACAAAACTATCTGCTTCGATACTGGCGTGCGTCAAAAAGTCGACTTTTACCATTTCAAAACCAGCGGCTTTAAAACGATTGATGAAATAATGTATTCTCGCCTTAGTTCCCGGACTTGTAGGATCCATGGCATATGCGCCATCCAATTCAAAAGGAGCGCCATTAACCGTAGTCCAACATTGATTGTAGTTGTACGAACTGCCTTCGACTTGACGATTGTATTTTCCCCAATCTACAAACGGAGCCCAATAAATACCTGCTTTAAAACCTTTGCTTTTAGCATAAGTAACAAATTGCGCCAATTGTGCGTCAGTCATATTATCCCAATACGAATCAAGATCTATAAATAGAGTATTGTCTTCGGTTTTAAAAGCCGGACAATCATTCTTAAAAAAGTCTACAACTGCATTAACCTTCGTTAAATTAATAGAAGTTTGCATTGCGCCCCAACTATTCCAGCCCATAGGTTTTGGTGCCGTCCAGTCAAAAATATATTTAGGTTGAAGCGCTGCATTTGCCTGAGCAAATTCCTCAAAACCAGTTCGCCAATCGTCATTTGCACTTATAATTACTTTAGGTGAAGGACAGCTTGTTTGACCAACATTTACCCAACCATGACCACGAGTATCTCTGGTAACTTCTTTTTTTGTCCATCCCGCAATAACCGAAACATAGGCAGATGAGGTTCCGCCACCATTTACGGTAATTCCTGTTTTCCATTTTGTGTGTTCAAGAGAACCAATAACCAATCCTTTTCGGTTTGTATTGTTGTAAATATTAGTAACCTCAGATGCAGTAAAATCTGCAGCATTAAGCGGATAAGCATTGTAACGAACCCATGCATCATTATCATAAGGCACAAAAACCGCTCTGGTATCTCCTGTGCCAAAGTTTGGTGTAACCTGATTACTTGTCAAAGGCGACATTTTGTAGCAATTAGAGCCATTTCCCGTAAGGACAACCTGAACGGCAAGGTAATTTTTGTTGGTATAAGTGTAGAAAATCTGCTGCATTCCCAACGTATAATTTCCACTTAAAGTGAAAATATGCTTCGTACCGCTTCCAATATTATCCGTAAAAGATTCTGTAGAATAAACCGCCGAAGCAAAATTGCTACTTACATATTGTTGATCGCTTGAGGCATAAGCAGATGCATTAGTAATTACTGTAGCGCCATTAAATTTTACGCTATACGTTTTGTTGGTTAAATTGTAAACGACGCTGTTATTTGTCCCAAAATTCACGGTTTGATTACTTGACGCCGCCATTGGAGTCAAAACAAACTTATCTAAATTTGGCGCCCAGGAATTTGTGTTATCCCAAAGCAGAGTAGTGGTTCCGCTGTTTAAATAAACACTAATGTTTTGCGAAGCTGCGGTACTCCAGCCTCCGCTAGGATCACACGGAATCGAAATTGCCGTTGCCGAACCTGCCGTTAAACGAATGGTTCGCGGATCTCCTGTACAATAAAACAATTGCAGTTTGTACCAGCCAGTTGTCGCCACAGAAACGTTTACCGAAACGCTGCTGTCACCGCCCAAATTTCCAACTATTTTGCCGGAACAGGCATCACAGTTTTGTATGTTGGCACTATTGGTGCGCGTGCCATTTTCGAATTCATAAGTTTGGGCCGAACTGCATAAGGCAAATAATAATACTATGACGGTAAGAAATGCTTTAACCGAAAATTTTTCTTTTGTAATTTTTTCTTGCATAATAATTTATTTTAAATAGTTAAGATGCAGTACTATACTATACTGTGCTACAATGATAAGAAAAATATTAATATGATGTATATAATGTTAAAAAATAAATGATTTAATTGTTTTTTAATGACTTAATTACGGTATTTGTTTATTGATAATGTTTGAAGAAGAGATATTTCGAGCGGGCCTAAAAAGCGAGTAGGACAACGCAAAACAAAATAATCCATGAAACAGATCTGTTTTTGACCAAATACAGGTAAAATTAATAACCAGTAATTATCAAAGGAAGCGGTTTTAGGGATATTTCAAAACATCTTAAACAAAGTAAATCAGTTTGATAAAATATTGATTTTTATTTTGTTAGTTAATTGAAAAACAAGTATTTATACTTGATTTGGATCGCTGTAAATGAATTAAATTTGATTCGAAAATTAATCAGGTTTTTAAAAAGCAGAACCTTTAACTACAAATAAAATCTACAGAGGTATTTTGATAGAGGTTCTATTTTTTAATAGTAGTAAAAAAGATTCATCCCCGAATCATTTTGAAATAATTAAGTGTAACCCCTAAAAAATCAAATTATGTTCTACACAGTAAAATCCGGCGACACGTTGTCAAAAATCGCTAAAAAGTTTTCGATTTCTATTGAGTTAGTATTGGCATTTAATAAGAATATTAAAAATGTCGATCATATTTTTATTGGTCAGCTCATTCAAATTCCGAATTTAGAAGATGTTCCTGAAAAGGAAGTAATTCCTATAACCGAAAGTCCCAATAAACTCATACAAAAGGCAAGAACGGCTGTTGGTAAAAAAATAAAGTATAAGTTAGGCGAGGGCGGAATAAATCCTTCTTTGGCTTTACCAACGTCTAATAATGAATGCGATTGCAGCGGCTTTATTTGCTGGGTTTTAGGATTATCCAGAAAGACCACAATTCCGTTTTATCAAAAATATGGCGGATGGATCTTTACGGATTCAATGGAAAAAGATGTTATTAGTAGCGCAGGTATTTTTGAAAAACTAAATATTCCCGAAGTGGGATGTATTGTGGTTTACGGCGCAGGTCCAAAAATTGGTCACGTAGGTATTGTATCTGAAGTTGAAAACGAAAAAATGAAGAAAGTGATTCATTGCAGTTCCGGAAATTATTCGAAATTTAATGATTCAATTTTGGAAACCGTGCCAACAGTTTTTAATCGCGCAGATGCTTTATGGGGAAGATTCTCAGGAATTTGATATAATTAATCTCGCAAAGGCGCAAAGGCGCAAAGTTTTTGTCATTTCGATTTCTGTGAAAAAACTATTTTTTAGGAGCTAATCCCGCTATCCGTTTCAATCTTTTGCGTCCGCCGCAGCGGACACAAAAGGATTTCCACTTCTATCGGGGCTAGGACAGTCGTTTTCATAATAATATTTTCGTCTAGTTTGTCATTTCGACGGAGGAGAAATCTCCACAAGTAGCTCCGTAATTAAAATCACCAATCTTTATCGAGTACTAAATTTATTGAATAGCCTCCTGCTTTAGCTGGAGGTTTTTAATTTACGCAACAATAAGGCTTTAGCCAAATTAGATATTTTTGGCTAAAGCCATCTCAGATTGATTTTATAAAAACTCCAGCTAAGGCAGGATCTAATAATCTAGTTTTATTTTTAAGATATTCATTTTTAACTATATAGGTTTCTGTTTTTTGTTTTTTTTAAGAAATTAGATATTAACTGATGTGTTTATGTATCTTTGCGCTCGCAATGGTTTAGCTATTCTTTTCGAGTTTAGCTGACGAAGAGGGAATCAGGTGCAAATCCTGGACAAGCCCGTTACTGTAAATTCCATGCAACATTTTGACTGATCCAATCGCTTTTTTAAGCTTTTGAAATCGAATCTTTTGCCACTGCATTTTTTCTGAATGTGGGAAGGCTGATCAAAATGGGAATAAGTCAGGAGACCTGCCAATGCTTATAATTTCAAACTCTCGTGGACCAGAGTTTTGAGACAAACACAAATATCAAACTAACATTTGATTTCGATTTTACCGTTAACAACTATTTAGTTAAATAGAGTATTTTTTATGCACTTATGTGAACATAGGCGTTTGCGTCTAATACATAGTGGATTTTTTGTACTTGCATGGATTTTATTTTTGAATCCGATGTATGGACAAGATAATCCTCTGAAAAATAATAAGGACTTAGATTCTTTAAAGAAACATCAATTGAATGAGGTTATTGTAACCACAAGCAAGCGTGAATTTAAAGTTGAATCTCCTATGCCTGTCCAAATATTGTCAGGAAAACAGCTTGAAAAATTAAATAGTCTTTCTGTTGCAGATGCTGTGCGTTATTTTTCGGGTGTTCAATTGAAAGATTATGGCGGAATTGGCGGTCTGAAAACTATAAATGTCAGAAGTTTAGGAAGCGCTCATACGGCGGTTTTTTATGACGGAATGACCGTTGGAAATGCGCAAAACGGACAAGTAGATCTTGGAAAATATTCATTGGATAATATTGAAGCGATTGAATTGTATAACGGACAAAAATCAACTATTTTTCAGCCTGCGCGTGGTTTTTTCGCTTCGAATACACTTTTCTTAAAAACAAAAATTCCTGATTTCTCCTCCGGAAGAACTACAAAAATAAGAGTTGGCGTAAAAACAGGTTCGTTCGGACTTTTTAATCCTTCTTTTCTGTATCAACAAAAATTATCCTCTAATTTCTCTCTTACAGCAAGTACAGAATGGCTTAAAGCCGATGGAAAATATAAATACAGATATCAAAAGACGAATGGTTATGATACAACGGCTGTCAGGCAAAATGGTGATATCACGGCTTTAAGAAGTGAATTAACATTACAGGCAAAAGTTGGAACTATGGGTCAGGCTTCGTTAAAAGCCTATTATTATGATTCTGAACGTGGACTTCCGGGAGCGATTTTAGCCAATAAATATGAATATGTGCAGCGACAATGGGACAGAAACTTCTTTGTTCATGGTTCTTTTCAAAATTCATTTTCGAAGAAATACGAACTACTTGCGAATATAAAATTCAGCAGAGATTATAATCGGTACATTGATCCTGATTATAAAACATTGCAAGGCGCACTGGATAATAAATATTATCAAAATGAATTTTATGCTTCTGTTGTAAATCAATATACGATCAAGGAATGGTGGAAAGTTTCTCTGGCTACAGATTTTTCGATCAATACACTTACTGCTAATTTATACCGATTTCCATATCCAACCCGATATTCTTATTTGGGCGCATTGTCTACAGAAATGCATTGGTCAAGGCTTGATATTCAGGCAAATTTGTTAGGCGCTTATGTCGACGAACAGGTTAAATATTATCAGCAAGGTGACAGTCAGCATGTTTTTTGTCCGGTTGTATCGGCTTCTTATCAACCTTTCGATACTAAAAATTTCAGAGTTAGGGCATTTTATAAAGAATCTTTCAGAATGCCAACTTTCAATGATTTGTATTATACTTTTATCGGAAACAGCTCTTTAAAACCTGAATTTACTACACAATATGATTTTGGTTCCACCTATATTATTGAACCGAAAAAGTTTCTACAATCAGCTTCTTTTCAGGCTGATGTATATTATAATCACGTAAAAGATAAAATTGTTGCGATGCCGTCTGCCAATTTATTTCGCTGGACGATGATGAATCTTGGTGAAGTAGATATCACAGGTTTTGAATTGAATACGAACTTCGTTTTACGTTTTCCGGAAGAAATATTTCTGGATTTGGGCTTGAGTTATACGTATCAAAAAGCAATTGATGTTACGCCAAATGGCACAACTTACGGAGATCAGATTCCGTATACGCCAATGAACAGCGGAACTGCAACTTCGTCTATAAGCTGGAAAAACTGGCAGTTGAACTACAGTTTTATTTATACCGGAGAACGATACAGTCAGAAAGCGAATATTCCTGTAAATTATGTAAAGCCTTGGTATACCAGCGATATGGCTTTGATTTGGGATGGAAAATTCCTAAAACTTCCAACAAAAATAGGAGCGGAGGTCAACAATATTTTCAATCAATATTATGATGTGGTTTTAAATTTTCCGATGCCGGGAAGAAATTATCGCCTGAGTATGTCGGTAAATTTTTAATGTAAAAGATATTAAATAATTAAATTTTCTATTATGAAAACAAACTTCAAGTTTTTGATCGTATTGGTTTTAATAGCCATGAGTTTTCAGGCGTGTCAGCAAGATGATCCTATTATCCCAGAAGAGGTGGTTGTTTTGCCTCCGGAAACGGTTACAACAGTCGACGGATTTTATCTTCTTAACGAAGGAAATATGAATATGAACAAATCGTCATTAGACTATTATGACTATAAATCCGGGACTTACAGACGAAATGTTTACGGTCAGGCAAATCCGGAAGCGACTTTAGGTTTGGGAGATGTGGGAAATGATATTGGTATTTACGGATCAAAAGTTTATGCTGTAATCAATAACTCAAATAAGATCGAAGTTATGGATGCTGCGACAACTAAACGTCTTAAAGTTATTGATGTGAAAAACTGCCGTTACGTGACTTTTGCAAACGGAAAAGCGTATGCAAGTGCTTACGATGGTGAAGTACAATTGGGAGAAAATTCTCCAAATGGTTTTGTTGCCGAAATTGATACGACATCACTTAAGATTACAAGAACGGTAAAAGTGGGACGTCAGCCTGAGGAAATGGCGATTGTTGGTGACAAATTATACATCGCAAATTCAGGCGGATATAGTCCGCCAAATTATGAAAGAACAGTTTCTGTAATTGATTTGAAAACTTTTACAAAAATCAAAGATATTGACGTTGCGATCAACCTTCACAGACTTAAAGCAGACGCTGACGGAGATATTTATGTAAGTTCTCGTGGCGATTATTACAATATTCCTTCAAAACTTTTTGTAATCGATACGAAAACGGATAAAGTCAAGAAAACCTTTGATATTGCTTGTGCCAATCTTTCTATTGTTGGAGATAAAGGTTATATAATTGGATCAGAATTTAGTTATGTCACTTTCAAATGGAAGATAAATTATTCTATGATCGACGTAAAAAACGAGACTTTACTTGAAGGAAGTTTTTTGCCTAAAGCAGTTAGCGATCAAATTAAAACACCTTACGGACTTGCAGTTGATCCTTTTTCGTTAAATGTTTACATAACAGATGCCGGCGATTATGTTTCGCCTGGAAAATTGTATTGTGTCGATAAAAACGGTGAAACTAAGTTTACTGTTATTACGGGAGATATTCCGGCTCACTTTGCCTTTAAACTCAAAAAAACAATCAAAAACAATCAATAACCTTTAAAATTAAAAAAAAAGAATGAAGAAGATTTTATTTACCTTGTCAATTGTCCTGTTTTTGGCGGGATGTTCTAAAGATGATGATGCTGTACAGAGTCCTCCGAAAATTGAAATTACGATTCCTGCAAATGGTTTCGTTACAGATAAAATGCAATGGTTCAGTGTTAAACCTCAAGTAGGGACCGATATAGAGAATACCTATAAATGGGTCGTAAATGGCAAGGAAGTGTCAACAACTGCTGATTTATCTTATGTATTTGCAGCAGCTGGAACTTATAATGTTGAATTTAAAGCTAAAAATGGAGTAGGCGAAAGCTCGAAATCATTTACTGTTACGGTAAACGATAAAGTGTATTTGAACAGAATCAAAAATGTGTTTGATTTTTTTCCGGCGCCGGGACAATTCACCAATGGTTTACCTGAATATGTTGCGGGAGATACTGATGAAATCATGCGCGCAAAAGCTGAAAAAGCAATCACGACCGATAATAGTATGATTACTCTTGGAGGATTTGGAGGTTATGTGACTTTTGGTTTTGACCATACGGTTGTTAATAAAGAAGGAAATGATTTTATCGTACTTGGAAATGCATTTTCAAATTGGGCAGAACCTGGAATTATAATGGTTTCTATCGATGCTAACGGAAATGGAAAACCGGATGATGAATGGTTCGAAATTGCAGGTTCTGAGCATAGCAAAGCAACTACAATTAAAAACTACGAGATAACGTATTATAAACCAGCTACAGAGCCGGAAGATCCAAGTGAACCAAATTATATTCGCTGGACGGATAATCAGGGAAAAACAGGTTATGTTTCGAAAAATCCTTTCCACAGTCAGCCATTTTATCCATCATGGAAAGGAAGTACGATTACTTTTAAAGGAACATTTTTGCAATCTAATGCCTTTGATCAATCAGGAACGGGAAGTTATTGGGTTTGTCCGGCATATGATTGGGGTTACGCAGATAACTGGTCTAATACTGATGACAAAGCGCAAATTAATATCGATTGGGCTATAAACTCAAAAGGAGAACCTGTAAAACTAAAAGGTATTGACTTTGTAAAAGTTTATAATTCGAATCGTGCAGAAGCGGGTTGGTTAGGAGAAGTTTCTACGGAAGTAACAGGATTTAAAGATTTGAATTTACCGTAAATTATTATTATTATTATTATTATTATTATTATTCAGAATCTTATTAAAGGAAATTAAATAGTAAACCCGACAAGTTTTTAAACGCTTGTCGGGTTTGTTTTTTTTTAGATTTCGGAATAAATTTATTCTTTATACAATATAATAGTTGCCTTATAACCAGTTCCAACATTCCATTGGCTGGCTTTGATTACTTCGCCTTTTTCATCATAAACCTGAAACTCGGCTGTATTTGGTGATGCAGAACCTTCGTTTAAGGCTTCAAAATCAATTTTGTTGATTCCTTTTACCAAAGTTATTTTGAATCCCTGAAATTCACCATTTAAACTTACTTCTTTTTCAATCACTTTATCATTCAGATAAACTCTGATTTTGTCGCCATCTACAAAAGCAGCATCACGATATCGAACTGACGAAACGGTTGTATTGGTAACATAACCGCCTAAATATTCATTTCTTCTATAAAAAATTCCTTCAACATTAGCTTCTTTTTTATAAAGACTATTGTTTTTGTAAAGGTCATCCGGATTAATTTTTAAAACCGTTGGATCTTTTACCGGCGGCGTATCTGTATTTGGAGGTATTTCTGTTGGTGGTAGATTTTCTTTTATTTCAGAATTGTTGGCCGGAATTGGCTTGTATTTACCATTTACTTCTTTTTGCGCATATCCATGTAGAGAAACCCCGGTTATTATAATTATAAACAATATTTTTTTCATACTTCCTGTAATTAATTTTAAAGCATTAAAAACGTATTAATGCCTATGTAGATAACATTTATTGATAGGTGTTTATTGCATTCGGCAAAAATTAATTGTCTTGTAAAGGAGACTTTTCATCAAAAGAATATTACCTGAACTTATATTCTAAAGTTAGTAAATTTTTGAATACGAATGTTTTATAAGTATAAGTCCAATTGAAGTTGTATTTATCCGAAGTTCTATTTTTGGTTTCTTTTTGTTTGTGACGAGATATCAATACTCTTTAAGATATTATAGCGAAATGTGACAATTGCAAGAAATGATTTTAGTCTAAATATCCCTTTTATAAAGAGATTTTAATCATGGCACATATGTTGGCTAAAAATAATTAGAAAATAGCAACGCAAATTTTTTGAATCAATATTGAGCAAAGTGCTATAAAAGACAGGCTTTTATTAAAATTAGAAATCAATATTATAAATTTTATTTATAAGACTACAAAATTATCAATTTGATTAATGAAGATAACCACCATACATTTGTCTCATCAAATCAGAACAATTATTTGAAAATCAAAAATTTATAACATTAAAAACTTTAGTCATGAAATTTACAAGAAACGCAAACGCAAACTGGAAAGGTACAGGAATGGAAGGAAATGGAACCATTACTACTCAAAGTACAACATTAAACAATGCACAACTGTCTTTTAAAACTCGTTTTGCAGAAGGAGTAGGAACAAATCCTGAAGAATTGATCGCTGCAGCACATGCAGGATGTTTTACAATGCAATTGAGCTTTTTATTATCAGAAGCAGGTTTTGTACCAGAAGATTTAAATACGGTTGCAAAAGTCACTTTTGAAGATGGTACAATTACCTTAATCACTTTGGAACTTACAGGTTCAGTTCCTGGAATTTCAGTTGAGGATTTTGAAAAAACAGCTCAAAAAGCAAAAGAAATTTGTCCAATTTCAAAATTACTTAATACTGAAATTGTTTTGAAATCAACTCTAGTTTTTTTATAATCAGTAGTTTAATAAAATTTAATAACTTTAATACACCTAATCATCCACATCTTAAATAATAAAAACATGAAAACAGCAATTTTAAAAAGACAATTGAATCGTTTATTCTTGTCTGCAGCATTAATTTTAAGTCTTTTGGTAGTAACAAATGCAAGTGCACAAACAGCGCCAACAAAGGTTAAAAATGTAGTTTTGGTACACGGAGCTTTCGCCGATGGTTCCGGATGGAGAAATTTATATGATATACTTTCGAAAAAAGGATATAAAGTGACAATCGTTCAAAATCCTTTAAGTTCTCTTGAAGATGATGTTGCAGCAACAAAAGTAGTACTTGACAATCAAGACGGACCAACAATTTTGGTAGGACATTCTTGGGGAGGAACTGTAATTACAGAAGCTGGAAATCACCCAAAAGTTGTTGGATTGGTTTATGTAGCGGCTTTTCAGCCTGATAACGGAGAAAATACTGTACAATGGTTACAAACTGCACCTCCAGCGCCAGAAAACGGTGTTTTGCCTCCAAACGATAAAGGAATTGTTTATTATGATGAAGCTAAATTTCACGCAGGATTTTGTGCTGATGTAAGCAAAGAACTAGCTGCATTTATGTACGCATCTCAAGGTGCTTTTTATGCAAAAGGATTTGGAACTCCTGTAACAAAAGCAGCATGGAAAGATAAACCTGCTTATGCAGTTCTTGCAACACAAGATAAAAGTATTGATCCTTCGATTCAACGTGCAATGTACAAACGTTCAAATACTAAAGTTACTGAAGTAAAAGGAAGCCACTGTGTTTTCATTTCTCAACCCGATGCAGTTGCTAACGTAATCATTGGTGCAGCCAAAGATTTAAGCAAAAAATAATACAAACATCTTACTCCCTAAAAAAGCCAAAATGCTGTAAAGTATTTTGGCTTTTTTTATGGTTTATAAGATTCAAGAGTTGGAATGTGCCTTTAGGTACATAATGTTGGTAGAAAACAGGATTTTTTTATGATTAAGATAAATTGAGAATTGCATTGTGCCGTTAGGTACATAATGTTGGTAGAAAATATGAATTGGGAACAGATTTAGCGTGCCGTAGGTACGCAACGAGTTTCGTTTCGTTTTGTTGCGTACCTACGGCACGTCAAAGAAGCTCTGCCTTAATGGTTTACCAACATTTAGTGCCTAAAGGCACATTATTTTGACTCTCGATCTTTGATTTGACATCTTTAACTTTTCTACCAACGTTTTGTGCCTAAAGGCACAACCCAATTCTTGATGAACGCAATTTGACTTCCGTTAAAAATTATCTCGTCGTTGCTTTTATAAAATAAGGAGAATCATTCCATTTGATTTTTTTATAGGCAAAATTTTGCTGTAAGGATTCCGGAAGGCAATTCCAGATTGCTTCATTCATTTTTTCGAGAAGTAATTTTTTCGAAAAAGTATCAGAAACTACAAGACTGATTTCGCGAACGGGTTTCGGTTCTTTAAAATGCTTAAAAAGTCCCGTTTCGACTTCATTAATCATCGAAAGTTCCGGTATTATAGCAAATCCTAATTGTGCTCTTACCAGATTTTTTAAGGTTTCAATTGAACTAATATCATAACTGAATTGTTCTTTTATTTTCCCCGGATTTTTAATGTCGCAAATATCCAGAAGTTGTGCATTATAGCAATATTCATTTTGGAGTAAAAGTAATTCGGCTCTGTCTGACGGCTGCAATTCATAATGAGATTCTGCTGCCATTGGATGTACAGTATTTAAATAAGCAACAAAAGGTTCTTTGAAAACCGGATGTTCTATTAAATGCGGATTTCCTGTTGGAGTTGCCATAATTGCGACATCAAGTGCTCCGGTCATAACATCATTCATAAGCTGACCTGTATTGGCTTCTTTTATAATGAATTGCATTTTGGGAGTTGCCTTTTTCATTGCCTTAATAAAAAGCGGAATCAAATAAGGCGATAATGTCGAAATAATACCGATTTTGACTTCTCCTTCAAGTTTATTCTTTTCATTGACCACAAAATCCCTGATTTCATCAGCTTCACGAAGGATTTTTTTGGCACGGTTTATAATCTCAATTCCAAGTAAAGTAGGAGTTAAGGGCACTTTATTTCGATCAAAAATTTTGATTCCAATTTCTTCTTCCAGATTTTTCAATTGAATCGTTAGTCCGGGTTGTGTTACCATACAAACTTCTGCAGCTCGTGCAAAATGGCGTTCTTCGTCTAATGCTACAATATATTTTAACTGCTGAATGGTCATCTTTATTAAATTTTTATATAAAGATAGAAAAATATTACTTTAAGTTATATTATTTACTATTTTTCAATGCATCTAAAAGTACTATCATATCAACAATGGCGTAAGTCGAAGAATAATCGGATACCGCATAAGGCAAAATCAAACTATTATTGTGAATAATTGCGCCACATGAATACACAACATTTGGTACATAACCTTCACGTTCGTCTTCTAATGGCGAAAGTAATGGCTCTTTAAGTCTTCCAATTTCTTTCGTTGGATCATCAAGATCAAATAACGAAGCGCCTATGCAATAACGTCTCATTGTACCAACGCCGTGCGTAATTACAAGCCAGCCTTCTTCGGTCCAAAGTGGAGATCCACAATTTCCGATTTGTGTAAATTCCCAAGTATAACGCGGTTCTTGGAGCAAAACAGGATTATTCCATTGTGTAACTCGATCAGAATACATGATGTAATTATTTACGCCATCGATTCTGGCGAGCATAGCAAATTTGCCTTTTATTTTCTTTGGAAATAACGCTAAGTTTTTATTTTGGGCACCGATACCATGCAAAGGCATTACTCTAAAAGTGTAGAAATCTTCGGTTGAGATAAGTTTAGGTAATATCGCATGACCGTTGTAAGCCGTATAAGTTGCCATAACTCGGGTAGAACCATCATCATCAGTAAAACGGACAAAACGGGCATCTTCGATACCGCGGCTTTCAGATTCAGAGATTGGAAATATAACACGTTCCGTAATATCAGAATCGTGCTTGAATTCTAAATCGTAGAATGATTTCGCCAGCCACATTATTTCGTTTAGAGCGATTCTTCTTTCTTCGCGAATCGAAGGATCACTTAAAGCTGTAGTAACCAGATTTTTCAATACAGCATACTCAAAATCATTTGGTAATTCCTGCATAATCTGCGTGATGTATTTGTCCTGCGTGTGCATTTCGGACAATTTCGATAAGAATCGTTCTTTATTGAAAGTTGATTTATGATTAATCTCGGCTTTATCAATATTATGACCAATTTTCATAACCTGCAGATTATTGTTTCTATCGAGAATTCCTCGTCTAAAAACAATTGATGAAATATGACCTTCACCCGTGGCTCTAAAAGAAATAATAACACGTTTTTCGCCTTCTTCAAGTCCTGACTGATCAAAATCTTCGACAATAGACGGATTAAAAATGGCAGCAGATTCTATCGCATATTCCATTGTGCAATAAGAACCTATAAGCATTTTTCTGTCCAGAGACATTGCTTCATAATCAATTTGTAAAGCTTCTATTAAAGGTCTTATTCGTTCGCAATGTTTAAAAAATATAGCCGAAATATTTCGATGACGTCTGGCAAACTCGCGAAGTGTTTGTTCTAAGGTTTCTAGAACTTGTTTTTCATCGAGCATCATTATGCGCAGGACCATTTGTTGGGTTCGTTCATCACCATTCATAAAATATCGGGCAACAACTCTTTTAGAATCTGGGCAAAATAATATATTTTTTCGGATGACTGGTACTCGCATAATAAATCTTTTTTTAATGTTAGAAAAATTACTTCAGATATACTACGTACAATTTTGTTCTGGAAAAAGTGGGGAAATAGAAAGAATTAAAACAAGATTAATACTATATATTGTAGTAATTATATACAAGTTAGTGATTTTGTTAAAGAAAAAAAAACTTTATTTTTTTATTCTTTTTCGATTTGTTAATCCCGTAGCTTCGAAATTAATCGATTCTTAGTATACAGAATAGCTCATTTTTGTCTTTTCGACAGAGGAGAAATCACACTAGTAGCTCGACAAAGATTGGTGATTTTGATTGCGATGGACGGATTAAAATCCATCCCTACAAAATAAATCGTTCCTGCGGAACTTTTTTAAGAGAACCGAAGGTTTGGAGAATATTGTAGGGATGGATTTTAATCCGTTCATCGCAAAGTGAGCACAATAATGTTATATTACTCCTCACTAATCTCGTAGCGCATTTCGGTCATTATTTTTTTGAAGCCTGCTTTTTCATAAGCACGAATAGCGGCTTCATTATTGGAGTAAACTTCAAGTCGGACTTCGGTGATTCCTTTTGATAAAATCCATTTCTTAAGATCGTTCAATAATAAATTATTGATGCCTCTTCCTCTAAACTCCGGTTTTACATACATAAAACCAAGATATCCATAAAGCTCATAATTTTTATAAGGTTTTGCAGATCGAATTTGCGCATATCCGCATCCAATAATTTCATTATTTTCTTCGATTACCAAAAGTTCTGTTTTTTCATCTGAGATAAAATCCTGAATATTATAATAGAAAATTTTCCCTTCTTTTAAGGTTGGATCAAAAGGACGTTCTGCTTCAACGAGAGATTGCAGAAATTCATTAAGTTTCGGCAAATCTGTGTTTGTAGCAGGTCTTGTAATTATGTTTTTATTATCTATATCCATATCTCAAATGTATTTAAAATAATTAAAAAGGAAAATAAAGCTGTGATGTGATTTGGATTTTTGCTAGACTTGATTTGCAATAACCAAATATAATTCGGCATAATGACTAATAAGATCGTCTATGGTAAATCCTCGATTCAAACCACTGGGATTTGGTAAAACCCAAACTTTGGAACCACAGAAATCTTCTTCTTGTAAACCCCATAAAATTTGCTTTTTGCCTGAAAAAGCTTTGTAAGCCGCTTTGCCAAGAAACGCGATATATTGTGGTTGAAATTGATTTATTTTGTTTTTGAAAATTTGGATAGAATCGCTAAACTCCTCTTTAGAAAGTTCATCTGCACGAGTTGTTGGTCTTGCGACCGCAGTTGTTAATCCGTATCCTAATTCCAAAATTGCGAAGTCGTTTTCGGGTTCGATTTGTTGTGGCGTAAAACCAGCCTGATGTAAAACTTTCCAGAAACGATTGCTTCTTCCGGAAAAATGATGACCGTCTAAAGCGGATTTTAAACCGGGATTAATTCCGCAAAAAAGGACTTTAAGATCTTTGTCAATAATATCGGTTAACATTGGTTATTGTTTGATTTTAATAATTTAAAACTTGTTAGGCTTGCTCACATATTTGTTGTCTTTTATACAAAAACGCCACGGCAAGAGTGCGTCTTCCTGAGCATATGCAACACCTACACGAGGAACAGCCACGATTTGATCATCAGTATATCGAATTCCGTGATCTTCGATCCAGATTTCTTCTCCGGCTAAATCTTTTCCGTTAAAAGAGCGATCAATTCCTAAAGCTTTGGCAGCAGAACCCGGACCAGATGAAATTGCCGCTTTAGTAATCGCCATTTTACGTCTTAATTCTATAATATCTTTGCCAATTAAAGGTTCAATTGCCCGAATTAAAACGGCATGTGGTTCTCCTTCAACAGAACTCACAATATTAAACAGATTATGGATTCCGTAGCAAAGATAGACATACGAAATTCCGCCCTGATTGTATAAAGTTTCCGTTCGATCCGTGCGTCGGCCACCGTAAGCATGTGAAGCTTTATCCTGAACACCAAAATAAGCTTCGGTTTCTACGATTATGCCCGCAGTTATTTCTCCGTCGATTTGGGTGAAAAGAACCTTACCTAAAAGGTCTTTAGCCAGAAAAAGCACATCCTGATTGAGGTAGTAAGAAAATTGTAGTTTCAAATGTTTTGTTTTTCAGATCACGAAAGTTAAAAAATAAATAGCAAAGTAGATAATGTTGTAAAGTGGTCTTTTAAAAAGAGAAATATTAAAAGTAACTTATCGTACTCATTAAATAAAAAACATCCCAAAAGAAATTTTCTTAATGGGATGTTTTTGTAATTTATAAATATCTGAAATCGATTATATGCGTATTTTAGTTTTCGCAGAAATCACCAATTTGCTGTAAATGTTTCTCTGTTTGGTATTTATTAAAGTTATCCCATTTAGGCGGCGAACTTGTTTTTTGTCCGTACATAGCATCCAGACAAACGTTGTTGTCTTTGTATTTATCATGTAAAACAGCAAGAATTTTAAAGAAAAATTCGTCTAATAAAACGATTGCTTCAAATTCAGATTTTAGAGTGTCATAATTAGAATCTGAAGGATTTAGTATTTGTAATAAATCTAAAACTTCTTTCTTTTCTTCGTCATTAATTTCAGTCGAATAACCCATTTTTAAGGTTTTAAAAACTAAATTATTCCAGGCTTTACTATCATGTGCCCATTGAACATCAGGCAGATTTAAGGAATGCTCACAAATCAAAATAATAGAAAAAAGAACATCATTTAAATATTCCGCAGGAAACTCATCAAAACTTCTGAATTCGAATCCACTTTGGTACATTTTTTCCTGATTAAAATCCAAACCAACTTCAGACAGCATTTCATATTCCATATCAGCTTCAATCTGATCGCGCCACCAAATGTTTTCTTCTTTTTCGAATTTTAGTAATTTTCTAAAATCATCAACTTTATAAGTTAGAATTTTACCTTTTGGCATTGCTTTATTATAAGTTCCAACGCCAATGTAACGTGACATCGCGTTTCTCATCGAACCCAAAGTAAATTTTTTGTCCAGACTATATTTATTACTTATAACTCCCATAATATCAGGACTTCCAAGCGTTGCAATAAAGAAAGGTTCAAACCATTGCAGTAAATAAATTGCGTTACCATGCGTTTTATTAAACTCATTATAATCAACAATTCGGCTATCTTCTGTCAATGACGGCAATGTAATATGAAAATGGTACGTTCCGTTGTTGAACAAAACAAGATTTTCCTGATTTGTCATGAACATGTTAAGACCATTGTTGTAATCCGGAAAGCTTAATTTTCCATCTAAAACAGCAGATTCATTGATTTTATCAAGAAATAGTTTTTTGGTAGCTTTTAATTCTTTGCAAGAATCAGCTATTGTTCTATTTTCAAAATATTTAGTTACAAATTCGATCGAATCACCATCAAAATGTACAGAACCCATAGTTTTGTTTCTTTGGGTAATCATACTTTGAATGTTATAAGGCTGATCTTCAAGAAAAACTTCCATGATAGATTGACCTAGATAATCAGGATTTTCGATTGGTTTTGCAATCACTTCACCAGTTTCAGTGTCTATTAATGGTTTTATTGGCGATAATGTTTTATGCTGAAAATTAATATCCAGTTTTTCAAGCGAATGACTGTTCATCATTCTGCTTACTGTGTAATTTTCGTTTATGTCAAAAGCTTTTTTCAAAACAGGAGTTAAACTCTCTGGTTTGTAGCATTTTCTGTAGTCGATACTATATTTCTCAAAGCCAATTTTTTCTTGTATAAATTCACCAGAGACAATTAGGGATTCTTCAAATTGCATGTAGGTTTCGTTTTCTAATCCTATTCCCCAATAATATTTTTGTGTCTGATTGTCTTTCATTTATACTAATTGTCTTTTTATAGTTAATTTAATTGTTTAAAATCACTGCTTTTTATTCGGAAAAATAAAACTAATCTACTAACAATCAGAGGCAAGAAATCTTTTAACGGATAAAGCATAATTGGTTGCATCCATTAAAAAAGTCTTGATTTACTTTTAAAATTGTATGAATTTATATTAGTTTTTAGAAATTTTCACTTGTATCGACTGAATCATTGATAAAATCAATATAATTTTATAAGTAGGTTATAAAATTAGTATTGATGTTAATTGCTTTTATATCAATAATTTAAGAAGATGAATAGCCGAATGACAACTTTTACTATTCCTGTTTTTTCCAAGTTGCAAAAGTAGTTTTTTATTATGTGATTTACAAATAGTTAACACATTGAAAATCAATAAAGTTTTTAGAGGTTTAAACAATTAAGGCAATTGTTTTTATTTATTCATGGTAATATAAGACATAAGAGGAATATAGCTCGTCATTCCACCAGTCTTCTCTAACTTCTGCAAAGTAATTATAATTTAGTTTTCCGGCTTGTGATTGTAGCGGATATACTACTTCGCCATTTTCTCGATATGCTTTATGCAAATCTGTTTCGGGAACAACGGGAACAATATGACCAGAAAGTCCTTTTTCTTTTCTTTTGGCACAAATAATTCCAATTCCGCCATTAGCGTTTACCTTATTTTGAAGTTCATCAACGGTAAATATTCTTTGCCAGCCAAAACTAACTCCCCATTGCAAAAACCAATCGTGTATAGCGCTGGAATAAATACGATCGACAGTTTGCTCAAAAACGGGTTCAACTTCTTGACCTTGTAAAACTTTTTCAAGAGATTCATCTGTCCACCAAACCGTTGGAAGATACACTTTCGAAAAATAACAATAATCGTAAGAGTAAACATTGCAATACGTATCTTCTACAGTTCTTTGATATCTAATATTGGTTTCAACATCAAGTTTTTCAATCAGTTTGGCAATGCTTTCTTTTTTAGTCGCAACATTTGTTAAATCTCTAAACGGAATAGTAGAATCCATAAGAGGTTTTTCTTTCATTTCCATAGAATCTAAGCGAGATTCAGGATCTGGTAATAAATCGACTTTCTTTATTTTATCGTTGGGTATTGTATTATCCTCTAAAGTTGATGACACTACTGATACGTTATATTTTTCCATTCTGACTTCTTAAAATTAATTGGTTTAACGGTGCGATAATTCATTATTTGTGACACGTTATTCTATTAACCAAAACGTAAATATATTTTAATCTTTTTAAAGAGCTGTATAAAAAGGCAAATTTTAGAAAACTTTTACAATTAATAGCGTTGGTTTAGGAGTTTCAAAACTGCTAAAAACTACTTTTATTAAGTGATTAAACACTTAATAAAAGTAGTTTTAATACTAATCAAGAGTTGAAAGTCTATAATTTGTGCCGCTAGGCACTAAATATTGGTAGAAAATATGAATTGGAATAAATTTAGCGTGCCGTAGGTACGCAATAGTTATCATTTTGTTGCGTACCTACGGCACGCCAACGTATTTTGAATATACAATGACTACCAATATTTAGTGCCTAACGGCACATTTTAACCTTGGGTTTATTTCTAATAAAAACCTCTATCTGATACTATTTTCCTGTTATTTTTAAGCTTTTGCCCAATGCTAATAACTCGCTACTTATTTTATTCCATTTTTTTAATTCAGAAATACTTACAGAATATTTTCTTGCGATGCTGCCCAAAGTATCTCCTTTTTGAATAACGTAATATTTTCCTTTTTCAATTGGTGCAGATTTTTTTGAGTTTGAAGTTTTAGATGCAATCATCATAGAATCCTGAGAAGGTTTCTCGCGCAAATTTGCTTGATATTCGGCGTAAGCATAAATTTTTTCTTCATTTGAAGTAAAAACAGCTATTTTATCCTGTGGCAATTTTAGATAATGTTTTTGTTTTTCATAAACAGGAACAATATTCAGTTTATACGAAGGATTTAATAATTCTAATTGCGCGATTGGAATATCGATCAAATCAGAAATTTGCTTGAAACTCATTTGCTTTTTGATCATTATAGTATCTGTTGCAAAATGTTTTACTAATGCTTTTTCGGGTTTAATTCCGTGTTCAGCATGATATTCATAAAGGTACATTGTAGCAAGAAAAGCAGGAATATAACCTTGTGTTTCTTTTGGTAAATTTTTTCGAATATTCCAGTAATTTTTTTGTCCGCCAGAACGGTTAATTGCTTTAGAAACGTTTCCTGGTCCAGAGTTATAAGCTGCCAAAACTAAATCCCAATCACCAAAAGCTTTATACATACTATTCATGTATTTTGCAGCAGCTTCTGTAGATTTTAGAGGATCGTGACGTTCATCAACATAAGAATCTATTTCTAGTTTATATTGTTTTCCGGTATTATACATAAATTGCCAAAGTCCTGTTGCGCCCATATTTGAAACTGCTTTTGGATTTAAAGCAGACTCTACAACGGCAAGATATTTGATCTCTAACGGAATTTTTTCTTTTGCTAAAGCTTCTTCAAACAAAGGAAAATAGTATTCTGAAGCAGCCATTAATCTACCAAATGATTTCTTTCTGTATTTTAGAAATGATTTAATAACGGTTTCAAGCTGTGGATTATATTCAATATTAAAAGGCGATTTTGCATTCATCGCGGCTAATCTCGATTTAAGTAATTCAGTAGGTAATTCTAAATCAATTTTTTGATCCAGAGCACTGTTTTCAATATCGGTCGTAAGCGTATTAGAAGTATCCAGAGTTGTTAATTCCTTCATCCATAAGCTATCAACGCGCGCAGACATATTGTTCTTGACAAATGTCTTTTTTACAGAGTCGAGATAAGTATTGTTTTTCTCTTTTAAAGTGATTGCCTTATTCTGACCAATTACTTGTGAAAAGAATGGAATTAAGAATAGGATATAAAAGTACAGTGTGGTATTTTTCGTTTTCATAATTTATAAGAGTTAATGCTTTGTTATTTAGGTTATTGCTTATGTAATTTCCTTTTTATTATAACGGCGCAAAATTACAATGTGTCTGCTTTTTATTATACCCATTATAAGCCATAAAACAATCAATATCAGACTTTTGTTAATTTATTCTGTTAAAGGTTTAAAATTGATTTAGCGTTAATATTTATCTAATTAGCTTTATGATTGAAGCATTAGTTTGAAATTAGAGTTTTCTCTATCTTTGCGCTTCAAAAAATTCCTCATGAATTCCTCAATCAAAGCCATTCACCCAATCTACAATCTGCAATTTGGATTAGTTTGTTTAAGTTCCTTACTTTTTTCAGCGAGTTTTAATATGTTGATCCCGGAGCTTCCAGAGTATTTGAGTAATATGGGCGGAGCTGAATATAAAGGATTGATTATTGCACTTTTTACTTTAACGGCTGGGATTTCAAGACCTTTTAGCGGTCGTTTGACAGATACTTTAGGCAGAGTTCCTGTTATGGCTGTTGGATCGATTGTTTGTTTTGTATGCGGTATTCTTTATCCGGTTTTAGGAACAGTTTCCGGGTTTTTATTCCTGCGTTTGATTCATGGATTTTCTACAGGATTTAAACCTACGGCAACGGCAGCTTATGTCGCAGATATTGTTCCTAGAGAGCGTTGGGGAGAAGCTTTAGGATTGCACGGACTTTGTTTTTCGATAGGAATGGCTTTAGGACCAGCGATTGGAAGTACCATTAAAATATATTCTTCGATGAACATGCTTTTCTATGCATCTTCTGTTTTTGCCTTGATGTCGATCGTAATTTTGATGAACATGAAGGAAACTTTAAAAAACAAACAGCGTTTTAGTTTGCGTATTCTAAGGATTTCAAGAAATGATATTATAGCCGTAGAAGTATTGCCGGCAGCTATTGTAACGTTTCTTTCTTATATGGCTTATGGCGTGATTTTGACATTAATCCCGGATTGGAGTCAGCATTTAGGAATCGCTAATAAAGGTTTGTTTTTTATGGTCTTTACGATTACTTCGGTAATGATTCGATTTGGAGCCGGAAAAGCATCTGACAAATACGGTCGTTTGCATATAATAGCAATTGGATTATTCTTTTTGATTATATCACTTTTCATTGTTGGATTCTCAACTTCGATCACAGGACTTTTAGTTGGATCTGCACTTTACGGAGTTTCTACCGGAATTGTTTCTCCGGCTTTAAACGCCTGGACGGTTGATATGAGTTTCGCTGATCATCGCGGAAAAGCTATGGCAACAATGTATATTGCTCTTGAAGCAGGAATTGGCCTTGGAGCACTTATTGCAGGATGGATGTATCAGGATGTGATTGCCAAAATCCCAATGCTTATGTACGCGAGCGCAGCAATGGTTTTTCTGGCTTTAGGATATGTTTTGATTCGTTTGCGAAAAGTCGAAAACGCTTAATAAATTCTAAATCTAATATTTAAATCCATTCTCCATCAGCATTATATTCATTTGGTAAATAGGTAAGATACTGAACCATTCTTGGATTTTTTCCCTTGTTTGCTGTAGCACAATGCGGTAAAGTATTATTCCAGATTATAAAATCGCCGGCATTTCCCGCAATAGGTTTCGGTTGTAATGTTGCAATAGCTTTATCTCGTGGATTTTCGTCTGGTTGGAGATTGTCAAGCCAATGATTTATCTCATTGTGAAATCCCGGAACACAATGAAAAGAACCTTCATCAATGCTGCAATCCGTGAGATAGAGTAGTCCCTGAAGTCCAAATTTTATTGGTTGTTTTAAACTCGTATCCCAATGAAGCGGACTTCCCAAAAAAGTAAATTCTGAGGTTTCAGGAGGATTGAAGCTTACTTTATCAATGGTTTTGTAAATTTTATCTGTTTTATAAAGCTGTTCGTATGCTTTTTTTATTCTTGGCGAAAGTCGGTTTTTATTTAAAGTTTCATGATCCGAAAAATTAAGCATTAAGCCTTTTTGATTTTCATGTCTGTTATACCAGGTTTCTTTTTTATTGGGATCCATTTCTAAGAAATCCCAAATTGCTTGTTGCGTAGCTTCGCAATCTTCTTTTGAAATCGCGTTTTTTACAATTACATAGCCGTTTTTATCCCAAAATTCAAGATCTTCTTTTGAAAGAACATCAGTAGTAAAACCGTCAGATTCGGAATTATTGCTTTTGTTTTTATTGTTTGCCCAAGTTTTAAATGTTTCTAAATCAGGATTTTCAAAGTATAAAAATTGCAGCGCATCTTCCATACCAATACCCAATTGATATAAAGCTTTTATTTCGTCGTCCCAGTTTTGAATTTCATTCGTTGAAGAAGTATTGGAAGGATTTAAAGTACGTTCCCATAATTTTTCAAGAATAGTAAAAGACTCTTTCATTTGGATAGATTTATAGTAAGAATTGGCTTATTCAAAAATAGCAATTATTAGTTTTCTATCTAAAGTATAAATACCTGTTTTAGTTTCTGAATAAAATTCCTCAATTATAAGAATAAAACTTTTGTTGATTAAATGACTGAAAAAACAGGTGTATTTACTTATGAAAGAATGCTTTTTATTGTATATACTTGCTCTGTTTTTTAGAGTTAATCGATTGATTACTAGTTGTTGTGTGTTGGGTTTTGGCAATGTCAGTAAAATAAAGAATTTGTTTTATATAAATCGAATAAGGAGTAAGCTAAAAATCCTTTAAAGAGTAGGCAAAACTTTAAAATTTAGAGATAATGGATGTAAGTTTTTTTTCTTCTACAATTGTTCAGGTTGCTCTTTCGATAGTCATTAGTTGGGCTTTATTTGCACTTCTTTGCAGTATGATTCTTGAAGTAGGAGTACAGATAAAAAGTGAAAGAGGGAGGTTTTTCAGAAACAAAATTATTGAAAAACTGTTTGATTTTTCTAATCAGATTAATTGGGGATTACTGATGTACAATAACAGTAATATTAAATTATTGACTAAATCTGAAAAAGCTCCTCCAACAGAAATCTGTTCCAAAACTTTGGCGGAAGTATTAATTGATACGGTTGCAAATGTTCAGGCTGCCAAAATACTTCGTCCAAACGATCCGGCTGAAACACCAAAATACACTAGTGATTTACTGAACAATTTCGAATTCTCTGTTACTTATTTAGGGCAAAGTGATTTGATTATAATGTTGAGAAATGCTCTCACAAAAGCAAAACTTAAAGCCGTAAATAATGACGGCTGCAATGAAACAACACTTTATGATCAATTGGTTACCGAAGTCACAACTTGGTTTGACCAATTCAACGACAGAACGAGTGCCTGGTATAAAAAGCTTTCCAGAAAACGCTTGTTTTTTATTGGTCTTTTTGTAAGTCTTGCGGTTAATGTTGACAGTATTGCTTTGTTTAAATATTATGAAAGTAATCCAACGGGAAGAGCAGGAATGATTAATTATTATTTAAAGAATCAAGTGCAATTAGAAGGTCTTAGCGCAAAATATGACACGATGAAAAAAGTTACTATTGTCAATAAAGCCGCCATCGATTCGACTAAAAAAGACATTAAAAACTTATCGAAACAAATAGATAGTTTAAAAAACAATCTTGATTTGCCTCTTGGCTGGAAAAAACCTATCTGTGAGAATATCAAAGACACTACAAAATGTGCTTGCAAACCTGCAAAAATTAATACAACTACTTCAAATAAGGAATCAGAAGAAAAGACGACATTATGTTCTAAACACGAGATTACGTTTTCCTGTATTTTGCTTAAAATATTAGGTTTGATTATTTCGGCATTTGTGGCAAGTTTGGGAGCTCCTTTTTGGTTTGATCTTTTAAGAAAAGCAACTTCTACAGCCCAAACAGTAATTAAACAAGTATAAATCATGAAGGATACTTATAAAAATGCTCACACGCATATATTCACAATGAATAATGCACCAAAAGATTTTCTGAAATTATATTTACCTTCAGCTTTGGTAAAACCAATTGATACTTTTACTAATACTGATCTGGGCGCCTGGATCGTAAGAGGTATTGCCGATAGTAGGATAGTAAAAGCTAAAAGATATGCAACGTTTCTGCAAATTGGCAAAAGCAAAGATCAGACGACAGTTTTTGAAAACCTTATGTCCCGATATCCTAATGAAACATTCGAATTTGTTACGCTGTGCCAAAACATGGAATATCTTGGTGTTGGCAGATCTGCAAGCGGATTTGAAGGACAAATTGAAGAAGTGATTCAGATAAAAAGAACTTACCCAAACAATATTTTACCATTTTTCGGACTTGATCCGAGATGGAAAGGCAGTGAGGATGAAATTCAAAAAACCGTAGAACGTTATTTTGAAACCCAAATTGAAGTTGCGGGAACTTATGTTTATCCTTTTCAGGGATTAAAAATCTATCCAAGTACTGGTCATTATGCTTTTGACAAAAAGCTAAAAAAAACCTTTGAATGGGCTGCCGCTAATGGCGTTCCTGTAATGACACACACGTATTATCTGGGTGGAATTTATAATTCTGATAAAAGTCATATCATTAATAATCTTAACCCAATTGATCCTTACACGGGAAAGGTTTATGGAGTACCTAAATTTATTACTGAAAAGGCAAGTTTAAGAGCTAAACTTTTGGGATTGGAAGAAAAACAAAATTGTAAATTGAGTTGTTCTTATTTCTTAGAACCACATTCTTATGAATCGATGCTTAGCAGTATTAAAGATCTTAAAATATGTTTTGCACATTTTGGCGGCGTACCTCAAATAAAAGAAGCAACTGATCCTAATAAAAAAAATATATACGCTAAACCTTATGGAGTTTTGGGTAAAAATTGGTTCAATCAAATACAAGATTTGATGACTCAATATCCAAATGTTTATACTGATATATCTTATAATTTGGCCGAATGTCTGGCAAAAGAAAATAATGGACTTTATAAGGAGTTTTTTAATGAGGCAGGTAAATCTTATGGGAATCAAATACTTTTTGGTACAGATTATTTTATGACTGAAAAAGATAATTTGGAAGAAGAAGCCGTTAAAGGTTTTAGAAACTTTGCTTCGGAATCTAAGCTTTCAGATGGAAAATCGCTTTGGGATAAAATGGCAAGAGACAATATTAACAGTTATTTGAAAAGCAAATATTATCCTTGATAGAAAGTATTTTCGAAATAAATAAAATGAAAAAAGCCTAAATCAGAACAGAATTTCTTTTGTTCCGATTTAGGCTAATTTATTATATTAAAAATAAATCCGTTGGGTGTAATTCAAAAAATAATCTAACACATAGAAACATAGATTTTATACTTAAAAAAGGAGACAAAAAGAAACACGTTTCTTTCACATAGCGTGACTATGTGTATTTAAAAAAAGTGAAACGTCTAATTTTCGACTCTATAAGCTATGTTTCTATGTGTTGCAAATAATTACACCCAACGGCTTAAAACAATTATTGCTTAATAACCGTAATTGCTTTTTGCATTCCCGGATAAGTAATAAAATAGATTCCGGTTTTTAAATCATTAAAATCAAATGTGTTTAAACCTTTTGTAACCGAATGTATTTCTTTTACAAGCGCACCGTTTTGGCTGTAAACCGAAATGCTTTCAGACGCAAGATCATAAAAATCGATATTTAGTACAGAAGTAAAAGGATTTGGATACGCGATTACTTCATTTGCTGTAATTTGAGCAATAGATTCTTCTTGAACAAGAGCTTTTTTAGCAGTCAACGGAGCGCTTACGCTAATAGTTGACGTTAAAAACTTACGGTGATTTGGCTCCACAACGTCCTTATTTTCTAAACCATCATTATACGGAATATCTGAACCCAAATCTGATACTAAATCTAAAGTAAATGATCCCGAAATATCAGCCGGAACATCAACAATACCTTCCGGTTTAAGGCTTGCTAAATTAGCATTAAGTAAAACTGGAGCAGTTGCACTTTGACCATTCCAAGAGTATAATTCAAACGTTCCTGTAGCAGCATAACTTCCGGCTACAATGATATAATTATTTGAAGCATTTTTGCCTAAACTTCTAATTCCGTGATTGTTCAGATTTAATTCGATTGGAGAACCAAAAACAGGATTAGCAGAAGGACTTCCGTTTCCAAACCAAGATTCAAAATTTTGCAAAGGACAAATTAACGCTTTGTTAGTTCCGCTTCCAACATACGGCGCTCTAAAACCAATATATAAAGTTGTTCCGTCAGGACCCATTTCCAAACCTTCAATATTAAAACCGTCTATACGTTTTGGTTCAATTCCTGTGGCAGCTTTTGCCGTAAAATTGTAACCATTATTATTTCCCCAAGTAATAAGTTTACTTCTAAGATTACTGTAATATCCAACAAAAACCAGCGTTGCATTAGCTCCGGTTCCCACAATATCCGTAGCAAAAATTCGGTTTCTGTCCGCTCTTGCTTCTCCAGATTTAGAATTACTCAAAGAACCAATCCAGTAAATACGATTTGGTTTAGTTGTACTTCTAAAAGACGCTTCAATATCAACTTCAGTTCCGCTTAAAGCTAAATATTGATTCACATCAAATTGATAAACAGAAAGTCCTGAATTGTTTCTGCTGAATAATTTAATCACATTTGTTTCATCATCAGCAGCAAACATATAATTCTCATCAATAGGAATTGCAGTCGAACCATCGGCAACACCAGCGTGATAAATATCTTTAAGAGAAGCTGTAGCCAATGCCTGAGAAACGGCTACGTTTACCGTTATAGATTTATTTCCGCCTTGAGCGTCAGTAACTTTTAAGGTTAAAGTCGAATATCCAACTCCTGTTGGGTTAATTCTGAATTTACGTGCATTACCAGTTCCCGTTACCGTAAAATTAGCATTTGGAACCACGCTTGTTTTAGAACTCGTCATAGAGAATGTTAATCCGTCAAGATTATCATCCGTCACCGTAATATCAAGACCGGAAACGATAAAAGGATCAGTATTGTTATTCATTACACAGCCCACTTTTGCAGAAGTAGTTGATAAATTCACAAATTTTGAAGCTGTAGTATTAAAAACTAAAGTTGGCGCCACATTTACAGCGCTATTTACCGTTACCGTTTTAACAGAAGAAACCGTTGTATTATTGCTATTATCAGTTGCTTTTGCAGTAATCGAATAAGAACCCGCAGCAACATTTGTCCAGGAATATGTATATGGAGAAGAAGTTACAGAAGCAAGCAAAGTAGATCCGTTAAAGAATTCAACTTTAGAAATTGTTCCGTCAGAATCTGTTGCAGTTGCAGATAAACTAACAGTTGCAGGAGCATTTCCGGAAACTGTTGGCGTAGCCAAAGTTACTGTAGGCGCAGCATTTGTTGGAGTTCCGTTATTTACCGTTACAGATTGAACTGATGAAGTTGTTGAAGCGCCACTATTATCAGTTGCTTTTGCAGTAATCGAATAAGAACCTGCGGCAACATTTGTCCAAGAATATGTATATGGAGAAGAAGTTACAGACGCAAGTAAAGTAGATCCGTTAAAGAATTCAACTTTAGAAATCGTTCCGTCAGAATCTGTAGCAGTTGCAGATAAACTTACTGTTGCAGGAGCATTTCCTGAAACTGTTGGTGTTGCCAAAGTAATTGTTGGATTAACATTCTCAACTGGCGTTCCTGCAATAGTTATTGAAGTCGAATTATAACTTGTAGTACTTGTTAAAGCCCAAGTACGAGCCGTTGTAAAAGTATTAGTTGAGGTATTGTAAACACCAGAAGTTGCTTTTACTAATTGATCGCTTCCAGGATCTGGCGCCAAATAAGAAGAAGTTTGTAGTTTTCCTCCATTATATTTTTCATTTACAGGCAATTGATAACCAGAACTAGAGCTTTTGAAAGCGCTTCCTACAGCATCACCAAAAAACAAAGCATCAACAGGAACTGTAGAAGACGAAATTGAAGAAGCTGTTACATCAAATACCGCAACAGCATCGGCATTGCTGCCGCCGTTTCCTAAAACTCCGGCAGTATTTTTAGAACCAAAACTATCTCCGGCAGTTGTTCCGGTGTTTTTAGTTTTTAAAGCAATTCCACCTTGGCTTAATGGCAACATCGAAGAACCTCCAACATAAACAACTTGTCCAGCCGTAACTGAACCTGAGTTGATTAAGAAAGCATAAGTAACAGAACTTCCAGCTTTCCATCCGTTTGAAGTTGCAGTACCATTATCTGTAAAAACAACTGTATAAGGTGTAGTTGCAAAATTAATTGTAGTTGTGGCTACAAGTTCAACATATTCTAAAGGAGAATCATCGCCATTAGGATTCGTCAGAATTTCTGAGATAAGCAAACCTTTTTGTGAAAAGGCATTATTGCAAATTAAACAAATTGCAAAGATTAAGAGTAGTTTTAGTTTCATTTTTGACAGTTTTTTTGTGTTATTTAAGTTGCGAAGATAGAATCGCAACATTACCTTAATAACATGAACTGATTAATGTATTGTGTTTGTAATGTTAAATTTTAATAGATTTTATATTCGAATAAGTAAATATTGAAAGTATGTTTAAAATTTTAAGATTTGTTCATCTTTAGTTTGTCTATTACTTCTGTTTATGCCTGTTTAGATAAAATTATTATTGAATTATAGAATTGTTAAGAATATGATTTTGTTCGAAATGATTCCGCCTGACGCTACTATTTGCGTTATTTATGATTCGCAGAATTCGTTAACTTTTAATTAAAAATTAAACAACCTTAGGTTAATATGCCTTTAAAAAAAGTGATTTCTTCCTATTTGGGAACATTTTTTTTCATTCGAAATCTAAAAAAAGAATAAGAACCTCTTCATTATTAGAAATTTATTATTTTCTAATAATTATATTTAAGTTATTGATTTACTTAGTTTTAGTAGCTTTGTGAAGCGCTTTTTTTATAAAAAATCAATCCAATTACTAACTTATTAGTAAAAATACTAATCAATTAGTTTGTCTACTAATTAATTAGTAGTATCTTCGTAAAAAGATTTAACCATGATAAAACTAGCCAAAAGAGAAGAACAAATCATGCAAGTGTTTTGGGATTTAGACAAAGCCTTTATAAGAGATATAATTCCATTATTGCCAGATCCAAAACCACACTATAATAGTGTAGCAACAATAGTCAAGATTCTTAAAGACAAAGGATTCCTGAATAGTGAAACTGCAGGTAATATGCACTGCTTTTTTCCGGTGATTAGTAGAGAAGAATACCAACAATTTGCATTGAAGGATATTGTTAGTCAATATTTTGATAATTCGTACCCAAGAATGCTTGCCTTTTTTGCAAAAGAACAAAAGCTTACAGAAAATGATTTAGATGAAATCGTAGACATTATTAAAAAAGGAAAAATATGATACCATATATTTTATACACAGCCCTTATTCTTGCAGCGTGTTTAGTGTTTTATAAACTGCTTTTGCAAAAAGAGACTTTCTTTTATCTCAACAGATATATATTATTGGCCTGTATGATTATGGCTTTTATTTTGCCACTTGTTCCGATTCCTCAGCAATTATCATTGAGAAAAACTGCAGTAGAAAAACCTGTTGTAGTTGCCAAAACTCCGGTTAATAAAATTGAAACGACAAAACCTCAAATACAATCCGTAGAATCAACAGTTGTAGAACAAACTAAGGAAACTTTTAAGATCGAATCAGTTATTCAATGGTTGGTTTATTTGTATTGGTTTGGCGTAATAGTTTTTGCACTTAACTTTTTAATGCAAGTTGTTTTATTGCTTTACAGAGCCTATTCTCAATCAGTTATTCAAGATGGGAAATTCCGTATTATCGAAATAACTGGTGACAAAGCGCCGTGTTCTTTTGGTAATAATATCTTTATCAATCCGGAGAAATATGAATGGGAAACCTACAATCAGATTTTGCTTCACGAAAAAATTCATATTGAGCAAAAACATACCATCGATCTTTTGCTTGCAGAGATGGTTTTGATCTTTCAATGGTTTAATCCGTTTGCCTGGCAATGGAGAAAAGCATTAGAAATTAATCTTGAATTCTTGACAGATGATCAAATGCTACAGCAAGATACTGTCGAAAAAGAAAGCTACCAATTTAGTTTACTAAAAGTAGCCGCGCCACAATTCCCTTTGAGTCTTACAACCAACTATAATCAATCATTATTAAAAAAACGAATCATCATGATGAACTCGAAAAAATCAAACGTGCACACCACTTGGAAATATTTTTTCCTATTGCCAATATTGGTGTTGTTTGCGTGCCTTTTTAATCAACCGGCAGCGCAAAGTCAAACTCTTACTTCTAAAGTAGAAGAACCAAAAGAGAATACAAACATTCAAAAAGGTATAAGAACCGAAGGAGATTGGTTTGCTACAATTAAAGAGAATACAATCAATATTCAATTTAAAAGTGACGAACATGACAATTCTAACAGCACTTTTCAATTGAGTGAATTTTCAAATTTACCAAGAGATAAAGAAGGTACATTTACCTTAACACGCGAAGCAGGAACAATGACTTTTGTGGGTAAATTTGAAGGAAACAAAGGAATGGGAACCTATAAATTTACGCCTAATAAAGATTATAGTCAAGCAATGTCTAAAGAAGGAGTTGTACTTAATGACGACAATGATCTTATGGTTTTCTTTATGATAAACATCAAAAAATCATATGTTCAAATGCTAAAGAAAAAAGGTTTCGATAATATTGACAAAGATCAGGTTATTCCACTTGCGGCTTTAGACGTAAATGAAGCCTATATTACATCGATCAAACAAGCGATTCCGGATATTGATTTAGACAATTTAATTCCTTTGAAATCATTAGATGTAGACAAAGCCTTTATCGAAGAAATCAGAAAAGCGGGTTATAAAGATGTTAGTCCAAGTAATATTATAGCATTAAAATCTCAGGGAATTGACGGGAAATATATTTCAGATGTTCGCAATTCTGCAGGAGCAGATAAAGACAAAGATGTAGATGAAGATATCATTGCTTTTAAATCTATGAATATCGATCAGGATTTTATTAATTCGTTTAAAAAATTAGGATATAATAATATTTCAAACAGTGATTTAATCGCAATGAAATCTTTAAATGTAACTGCCGAATATGTAAGCGGTTTTCAAAAAGCAGGTTATAAAGACATTAAAATAGACGATTTAATCGCAATGAAGTCCTTAAATGTAACGCCTGAATATGTTAGTAATTTTCAAAAAGCAGGATATAACAACATAAAACCAGACGATTTGGTTGCTTTGAGATCTCAAAATATTACACCGGAATTGCTGCAACAATATAAAGATCTTGGTTTCAATAATTTGGATATTGACGATATTATTGGTGCTAAAGCAACTGGCACAACGCCAACTTTCATAAAATCGATGAAAGGTAAAGGACATAATTTTAATGACTTACAAAAGTATATCGAATTAAAAACAGTTCTGGGTTATTAATAAAAAACAATCAGAGTTGTAAGACTATAAAAAGCCCAAACCGAAAGGAATGGGCTTTTTTAATTCTAATTATTTTCAACACATAGTAACATAGCTTTTAGAGTGGAAAATTAGACGTTTCACTTTTTTAAAATACACATAGCTATCTATGTGTTAGAAACAAGTTTCTTTTCCCCTTCTTTTTTGATAAAGAAAATCTATGTTTCTATGTGTTAGATTTTTTTTTTGAATTATACCTAACAGGTTATTTAAAGTAAAAAATGATATTATGAACCTAAAAATTGTTTTGGGTCATAAAAAAACTTTTCCTTCTTTATAAGTTCATTTTCCCAGATTTGATAGGCGATTTCTTCAATTTCAGAAACACGTCCATCTTTCCATTCAAATCTAAAAAACCATTGAATAACAACAGAATCACCATTAACAAAATAGGGGCGAACACATTTAGATTCTAATGATTTAACCTTCAGAAGAGTATTTTTTTCGTTTGCAACAAGAAGATCTCTGCCAATTCTTGGTTCAGATTGATTTTCCTGCATCGAAGCATCAATTGTATAAAATTTTTCAATCGCATTGTCATGTTCGTTAGATTCGACCATTGCGATAAATTGTTCTATTGTTTCTAATTTAGGCATGAGTTCTGGCTTTTAAATTTTGAATAGTTTCTAAATATCTATTTTCAAAAATGGATTGATTTATTGGAACAACAACAGATTGAAAGAGTTTCATTAAATCATCAGAATGATTTGCCGCTTTTTTTGTCTGAACATTATACGGAATAAACTTTATCCATAAAATAGCCTTTAATTCAGTTTCGTTTTCATTCCACATTTTCATTTCAACCAGCAAAAGATTATCAGTATATTGAATCAATTGCGACTCAATTAATACGGTTTCCATTGTAAAAGCCGGTTTTATATAACTGATTTGATTCGAGGCAACAACCCAACTAAGTCCGGTTGTATGCATGTATTTAAACACATCAAGATCATAATGTTCTGCAATTTGATCTTCGCGCGTATTAAGGAAATATTCTAAATACTTGGAGTTGTTTAAATGATTAAAAGGATCACAATCCTGAAATCTGACTTTTCTTTTTGTTTTTAATACTTTTTCCATTTTCTAAAATATATTACATCAAATACCGATCGGTATCTGAAAAGTTAAATTTTTTTTCTACTTCCTAATGCTTTCAATTAATGTATTATCTATAAAATCCATCGCGTTGTTTATATAGCTTTGGTCATTATGAGTAAAAGCAAGAAGCGAACTTCCTTCGATAAGCGATAAAATTATTTTTGAATATTTGACAGCATCTGTATTAGGTTGAATTTCATTATTAATAATACCATCGTTAAGAATAGTAGTTAATCCTAAAGTAAATTTTTGAGATAAATTTTGCGCCGCTTCAAATAGTAACGGATTATTAAATTTGGTATCAACACCAACACGCAACATTGGACATCCGCCTCTGTCTTTGACTAAATCATAATAGTTTCGCTGGTATTCTGTTATAGCATATAATTTATTTAGAGATCCTTCTGTACTGGCAACAATTTTGAATAAAGGTATTATTGCGATGCTTATATTGAGTTGAAATGACTGTAATGCTAAATCTTCTTTATTAGAAAAATTACAATAAATAGCCCCTTTTGTAAGACCGGTTGCTTTTGTTATATCTGTTAAACTAGTTCCAATATATCCTTGTTTATTGAAAATAGGCGCCACTTTATCCAGTATAAAATCGGAAGTATTCATAATTTTTATTTTAGAAATAAATAAGATCAGAACAAATATAAACATAAATACCGATCGGTATTTGAAAAATTTTATTTAATGTTTAAAAAAATATTCGATAGATTAAAAATAGAAAAGTAACGATACCATAATGATAAAATCGTATCATTTTGATAGTCTTATAAACAAGGAATAAAAGCTTGTTTACTTCGTAAGTTCAAGATAAACAAGTAGTAACGCTTATAGTTTCAGTATGATATAATTGTGGTATGTAGTTTGAATATTCAGTTTTATATTTCCAAATATCAAATATGAAACTCGAACTTCCCCCCATAGATTTTTCAGGCAAAGTTTTTTCATTGCCTAATTCAATTCCGAATAAAACAATTTTATTTCCGGACAATCAAATTCCCGAAGAATTACTCGATTTTACGATTGAGATTGCAAACGTAAATCATGTTTTTTGGGTAAAAGAAATTTGCGACACAACATTATCTTCTGCTTTAGCGCGGGGAACAGGAATCTCCGGTCGTTCTCCCGAATCACTCGAATCAAAAATAAAAAATGGTGAAGCCGTTATTGCTTTTGCGCCAGACGGATCTTGGGCAGGATTCTCGTTTATTTCTTCTTGGGAAAATGACAAATATGTTTCAAATTCCGGATTAATAGTCGCGCCACAATTCAGACATACAGGACTTGCAAAAAGAATTAAAAGAAAAATTTTCGAATTAAGCCGTCAAAAATATCCCGAAGCAAGCATCTTCAGTTTAACCACAGGATTGGCAGTTATGAAAATGAATCACGAACTTGGTTTTGAACCCGTTACTTATTCAGAATTGCCAAATGATGAGGTTTTCTGGGAAAATTGCAAATCATGCGTCAATTGCCCAATTTTGATGAGCAAACAAAGAAAAAACTGTTTGTGCACAGCGATGTTATATAATCCTAAAAATAAATAATAGGGTTTGTTTTTGGTCGCGAAGCAAAAAATTAAACACATAGAAACATAGATTTTCTTTATCAAAAAAGAAGATAAAAAGAAACTTGTTTCTAACTCATAGATATAGCTATGTGTATTTAAAATAAGTGAAACGCCTTTTTTAAGCAATCAAATACTATGTTTCTATGTGTTAAAATAATTGCATTTCAAGAGTTTTGTTTGATTTAAAGCTAATTAGAATAAAATAACAGCTATTTTGTTAAAAAGTTAACAATAAGTTAATATTCAATATTTAGAAAAAAATAGATTTTAGCTTCTATTTGGCAAATGTTAATTTTTAATAGCTAAAATGAAAAGAGCATTTTATTTGATAATAGGTTTTGTAGGTTTACTTACAGCGATTTTAATTTCGAATGTTTATGAGTCCAAAAAAGAATATGCAATTGACTATAATTTCGAAATTAAAAAAATTGATATTAAACAAAATGGATATATAATATTTTATGATAGCATTAGAAATGAATATGCTTTTACAAGCTATATTTTTGATAAAAATGATTGTATTGAAGAAGGAGATAAAATCGTAAAGAAAGCCAATTCAAAGCTTTTATATGTATTTAGAAAGAACAGGAACAATTATAAATACGAACTTTTTTTAACTAAAAAGGCAAAGAATTTTTTTGAATAATTTATTTATTGAATAGACTCTATTTAATAAACGTATTAAGCACAATCTTAAAAAGTTCCGTTTCTGCTTTTTCCAGCCATTCAAACGCAAGCATATCTTTGGTAATTATTTCGGCGCCATTTTGCTGCATTCTTTGTAATGCTCTTTCTTTATCAATTGGATTTCGGGTTCCCACAGCCGAATCCAATATAAAAACTTTATACCCTAATTCCAGAAAATCCAAAACCGTTTGTTGTACGCAAATATGAGCTTCGGTTCCTGCGACAATAATTTGTTTTCTTTCTTTTTGAATATGTTCCAGAAGATTTCCTTCGCGAACTGCCGAAAAATAAGTCTTTGTTACAATATCATTTTCTTCAAATTTTTCTCTGATTATCTCTGGTGTAGTTCCAATTTTTTCCGGAGAATGTTCCGTTAAAACCATTGGAATACCAATTGTTTTAGCCAAATCAATTGCCCAGATTACATTTTTCATTACGTCTTGATTTTCATAAATCTTTGGTAATAATTTTTCCTGTACATCAATGACAAGCAACGTAGAATTTGATGGTAAAATCTTCATGTACTTTAGTTTTTGGTTAGACAATTCAACCAAATTTAGTAAAAAAGTCGATTGCTTCACTTGCATTAATTAGTAAAGTGTAGTTCCTGAAGGAAATGCCATTAAGTTAAGCTTTTAGAAAATTAAATCCGTTTTTATCTGCGTTTTTACGAAGTAAATCTGTTTTATCCGCGTCAAAATTAGACGCTGATTTTACTGATTCGCTAAAGCGAAAACGCTGATAAAAACGGATTTTTCTAATTACTTTCCGGATTAAACAGTTAAGTAATCAAAAGCAAGGATATGACGGTTGATTTTGATGTCTTTTCGCAGAATGCATTTTTTTGTTATATATCATAAAAGGGAATAAAAATTAGCGAAATGTAGCGAGAAATAAAATATGTTTTAATGTTTAATGTATTGATAATTAGTATTTTGTATATTTGGCTTAATGATTGCCTGAATTTTCGAGATTGCAAAATTAAGGGCATAATTAGACTGATTTATTCTAAGAAATATCAGAGTAATAATTTGAACTTAAAAAACACACATCGTCATTGTCCATACTTTATTACTCATTAAATATTAAATCTTATGACAAAATCAAAATCCATAATTCTTATTCACGGAAATTTTGTAAACGACCTCACTTGGGCAAAATGGAAAACGCATTATGAACAAAAAGGGTACACGGTTTACACACCAGCTAATCCGGGACACGAAGGAGTTCCGGCAGATTTAAGAAATCAGGTTCATCCTGCACTTACCAGAACAGGATTTATAGATGTGATAAATAATCTTCTGGAGCTAATTAAAACCTTGCCGGAAAAACCATTAGTTATAGGACATTCTATGGCAGGAATGGCAGTAATGAAATTGCTTGAACTAGAGAAAGTTTCCGCAGCAGTAAGTATCGACGGCGCACCGCCAAAGAATGTATTTCCTCCGTTATCGACTTTAAAAGCAGCACTTCCTGCATTTGGTTTTTTTTCCAGCAAAAAGTATTTTTTGGGTAGCCGCGATTGGTACGATAAAAACTTTTTCAACACATTGCCGGAATCCGAAAGAGCAAAAGCTTATGATGCCGTTGCAGTGCCGGAAAGTTTTAAAGTAAACAGAGAATTGGTATTAAACTCTTTTTCTAACATTGATTTTAAAAAACCACATCAGCCCATTTTATTTATTGGCGGCGGAAGTGATAATATATTTTCGCCTGCGCTTACAACCACTTTAGCAAATAAATATTCAGATAAAAATAGTCGTGTCGATTTGAAGATCTTTCAAGGAAAAAGCCACTTTATTTGTGGTGAAAAAGGTTGGGAATCCGTTGCAGATTATATTTTAGATTGGTACGAAGGATTATAAAATTCTACAAAACACTTTAGTTTAGAAAACAAAGTTAAGTAAGACAAATTCAATTTTAAATCATTAATAAACCCATTAAACGAAATTAAAATGAGCAAGTTTACAGTAAAAGACGGAACAGAGATTTATTACAAAGATTTGGGAACAGGACAGCCAATTTTTTTTCATCACGGTTGGCCATTGTCTGCAGACGATTGGGATGCACAAATATTTTTTTTCTTAGAGCAGGGATATAGAGTAATTGCTCACGACAGACGCGGACACGGCAGATCGACACAAACTGCGACAGGAAATGAAATGGATACTTATGCTGCTGATGTTGATGAATTGACAACATTTTTGGGCTTAAAAGATGTAATACACGTTGGACATTCAACCGGAGGCGGAGAAGCGATACATTATGCAGCAAAATACGGAAAAAACAAAGTTTCGAAAGTTGTACTTATAAGTGCCGTAACGCCTTATATGATTGTTGATGACAATAATCCAAACGGAGTTCCATTGGCGGTTTTTGACGATATTCGTTTTAATACAGCTAATAACAGACACCAATTTTATATCGACATAACATTTCCGTTTTACGGATATAATAGAGAAGGAGCCGATATCAAAAAAGGGATTCAGGACAATTGGTGGCGTCAAGGAATGAATGGCGGAATTAAAGCGCATTATGATTGTATAAAAGCTTTTTCGGAAACTAATTTTACCGAAGATCTTAAAAGCGTTGACTTTCCTGTGTTGATATTGCACGGAGAAGACGATCAGATTGTTCCGTATGCAACGACAGCTTTGAGCGCAATCAAGCTTTTAAAACACGGAAAAATCATTACTTATCCTGGTTTACCGCACGGAATGCCAACAACTCATGCAGATACAATCAACGCAGATTTATTAGCATTTATTAAATCTTAGCAATCAAAATTCAAAACAACAAATACTTCTTGTTGTTTGTTTTTGTAATATCAAAACCTCTTCATTCCGAAGAGGTTTTTTGTTTTTGTTACTTTCACGGAAGTGATTTTTGATTTTAGGACACGATTTATTAAAGTATAATTTTCTGTTAAATAATTCCAGAATAAAATTTATTTCTGTTCTTTGCACCTTAGGATTTATTAAGAAAATGATTAAGGTAGTCTTAAGACGTTGCTTTTATAATGCAATATTATAAGAGACAACGAGTTTAGACTAATTATCATATTTAAGTTATGGACAATAGAAAGTTTATATTAAGTTTAAAAAAAGGTAATGAAGCTTCTTTCAAGGAAGCTTACCTTAATTACTATGATAAACTGATCAACATTGCCAGACGATTTAACTTCACAGTTCTTACTCCGCAGGATTTTGTTCAGGAAACTTTTTTAAGACTTTATAATAAAAGAGAATTACTTAACGAAGACGTTTTGTTTGACAAACAATTGTTCACGATTTGCAAGAACATTATCATCAATCACGTCAATCGAGAGAACAAAATCATTCAGCTTGATACTTTTCACGGTCAAGCCGAAGAAGAAGACACAGAAACCGAAGTTTTTGAAGAAAGACAAGAAATATTATATAATTTCATAAATCTTCTTCCGGAGCAACAGCAAAAAATATATACACTACATAAACTGGAAAACCTTAGCTATAAGGAGATTGCAGCAATGACAGAACTTTCTGAAAAGACAATTGCCAATCATATTTATCTCGCCAGTAAATTTATTCGAAAAAAAATCGAAAACCATTAGGAACTTTTGTGATCTCGTTTGTTATATATAAAAACGACATCATGAAAACCAATATAGAAGCTTACAAAACAGATATTACAACCAAGGAAGACGCACGTTTTATTGTAAGGCTTCTTCAATTTGTTATTTCTGATTGTATCATGAATTTTGATTTAGAAGATTCTAATCATGTTCTAAAAATCGAAACCACAAGAGAAATTAAAGAAATGGTTTATGGTGTTTTTAATAAACAAGGATTTTATTGTCAGAAACTTTAACGCCCCAAAGATATGAGTGATAAAAAAATAGAAGACGAATTAAAAAAGATCTGGGACGAAGTTCCTGTTTCGCACTCTGATAGTGAGAAAGAAGCTTCGTGGGAAGATTTTCAATCTAAAGCTTTTTCGGCAAAGAAGCCAAAATTTAAGATTTGGCGTTATGCGGCAGCGGCGGCAGTTTTAGTATTTGCATTGATTGGAACCGGAATTTATTTTAACAGAGATTCTGTAACGCAAAATACAATAGTTGCTACTAATGTAATTGAAAACACAACGTCGAAAATAAAAACGGTTTTCTTACCGGATAGTTCCAGAGTTGAGTTAAGTCCTAATTCTAAACTTACGTATGCCAATAATTTCCAGGCAAACAGAAAAATAGAAATTGAAGGAGAAGGATATTTTCAGGTTCAGAAAGACAAGAAACATCCTTTTCAGGTTTTTTGCAAAGAAACGACAACAACAGTTTTAGGAACTTCATTTACCGTAAAAGGAAATTCAGAAAACAGCGTGAGTGTTTCACTTTTTGAAGGAAGCGTTGAGATGAGCGTTAAAAATCAGGATAAAAAATGGATTCTCGTTCCGGGCGAAACATTTACCTATGCAAACAATACGGCCGAAGTAACTGAGTTTAGCAGGTTTGTAGATTTTGATAACCAAAAATTAACCGATGTAAGTACTTATATTCAGGAGAATTACGGTTATAAAGTGATAATTCCGGCAGAATATTCTAATCAGCGAATTACGGTAAGAATCAATAAAAAAGAAGATTTAAAAATAATTGTACAATTAATATCAGAAATGTATAACCTAAACTTTGAAATAAACGATGAATTAAAAGAAGTTACTTTTCAATAGAAAAGAAAAGGATGCACTAGCCGCGAAACTACACATCCTCCTCATAGTAAGGATAGTATGAAACTATTCCATTTAATAATATTCAAAAATACAAAATTTCATGAAGCATATAATTTCCGCATGCTTTTTTTTATTCGGTTTGAGTGCGTTCTCCCAAAACGTTACAGTAACGGTAGATAAAACGGTATCTTTAAAAGAATTCTTTAAACAAATTGAAAATCAAACCGATTTTAAATTTGCTTTTACAGATCAAGTTAATACAAGTCAGCATTATTTTACCCACCAAAAAACATATAAAAATATTGAAATAAAAGATCTTGTTAATGAATTAAATAAAACTGCAACAGTTCAGTTTTCGATCGTTGGCAACAACATTTTTGTGAAGCAAAAAGCAACGAAAACAGCTAAAAAAAAAAACAAGCTGACCGGACAGGTTTTTGACGATAATAATGAACCTATTATTGGTGCCAATGTTTATATAAAAGAACTGGAAACAGGCGTTACAACAGACAGAAACGGAATGTTTGCTATAGATCTGGATAAAGGAAGTTATACGGTTGCGATTAGTTATATTGGTTTAAAAAATAAAGAAACGAAAATTACCGTATCTGATGATTCAAGGATAAATTTTACAATGGACTCTGACAGTCAGGAGCTGGAACAAGTGATCATAACCTCTAGTAAAGCTGTTGATGTAAAGAATACTCAAATGAGTGTTAGCAAGCTTTCGATGGCAGAGATTAAAAGAATTCCGGCCGCTATGGGCGAGCCGGATCCTTTAAAATCATTATTGACATTGCCCGGAGTTACAAATGCCGGAGAAGCTTCGTCAGGATTTAATGTTCGTGGAGGTGCGGCAGATCAGAATTTAATTCTTTTGGATGGCGCTCCCGTATATGGCGATTCTCATATGTTTGGATTTTTCTCCATTTTTAATGCAGATATGATAAGCGGAATAGAATTATACAAAGGTGGAATTCCGTCTAAATATGGAGGACGCGTTTCTTCTATTCTTGATGTAATACAACAAACAGGTGATTTTGAAGAGTATAAAGTAAACGGAGGAATTGGTTTAATATCAAGCCGACTTTTGGTACAAGGACCAATCCAGAAAGGAAAAGGTTCATTTATAGTTGCGGGACGTACTTCGTATGCACATTTATTTTTGAAACTGGCAGATAACAGTAATTCTGCTATGTTTTATGATCTTAATGCCAAATTTAATTACCGTTTTAACGCAAATAACTCTATTGCTTTTTCGGGATATTTTGGGAATGATGTTTTTGATATCGATAATCGTTTTACGAGTACTTTTGGAAACACTATGGGAACCTTAAATTGGAAACATAAATTTTCGGATAACTTAAACACCAATTTATCCGTTTTCTATAGCGATTACAGATTTAATCTTGGCTTGCCTACAGAATTCTTTAAATGGAATAATAACATTCAGACTTCGGGACTTAAATATGCATGGAATCATACTGTATCAGAAAAGTTAAAACTAAACTACGGAATCGACGGTCAATATTATAACTTCAATCCGGGAACGGTAGAACCTACAAATTCAAGTTCACAGTTTAATTACAAACAATTAGATCGAAAATATGCTTTTGAATCTTCGGTTTATTTAGACTTCGAACATCAGATTACAGAAAAACTTAATTTAAGATACGGACTTCGCTACAGCATGTTTTATCGTTTAGGAGGCGAGGAAATAAGCACGTATGAAAATGGTCAGGCAGTAGTTTACAATCCGTTATATCATATTTATGAAAAAGGAACTCCAACGGGAACTATCTCTTATAAAAGCGGAGAAACGATCAGCAAATTTGATAATCTGGAACCGCGTGCAGCATTATCATACGCTTTTAACGACAATACATCTGTAAAAGCAAGTTACAATAGAATGGCACAATACATTCATATGTTGTCAAATACACAATCGCCTTTGCCAATGACAATCTGGACACCAAGCGGACCTTTTACAAAACCACAGATTCTGGATCAGTACGCAGTTGGATATTTTAAGAATTTCAAGGACAAAGATTATTCTTTTGAAGGAGAATTGTTTTATAAGAAAATCCAAAACCGTATTGATTATATAGACGGAGCAGATATTCTGGCAAATAATAATATAGAACAAGTAATCCTGAATGGTAAAGCGAGATCATACGGTATGGAATTATCGTTGAGAAAGAATACCGGACGTTTTACAGGTTGGGTTTCCTATACTTTATCAAGAGCAGAGCAAAAAACACCTGGAAGAACTCCTGAAGAACCAGGTATTGCAAATGGAGATTGGTATTTGTCAGGATACGACAAATTGCACAATTTGAGCATTGTAGGAAGTTATGAATACAGCCCAAAATGGTCTTTTAATGGAAATTTCACGTTGCAATCTGGTCAGCCGGTGACATATGCAAACGGATATTATGAGTTTGGCGGAATCAATATTCCTAATTTCTCTCTTAGAAATGAAAACCGTTTACCACTTTTTCACCACTTAGATTTGGCGGCAACTTATACGCCAAAACCGGACAAAAAGAAAGGATGGCAAAGCTACTGGGTTTTCAGTCTTTATAACGTGTACAATAGAAAAAATGCTGCGTCAATCACGTTTACAACAAATGATGATACAGGAGCAAATGAAACCAGAAGACTATCAATTTTTGGCGTAGTTCCTGGAGTTTCTTATAATTTTAAATTTTAATAAATATGCAAAGGATTAGAAAGTATAATTTTAAAAGTAAAGCGCTGTTTTTTTTAAGCCTTCTTTCGGTGTTGTTTTTTTCATCTTGTGAAGATGTTGTAAAACTTGATTTAGAAACCGGCGAAACAAAACTAGTTGTCGATGCAGAAATTATCTGGCAAAAAGGAACCACAGGAAATGTACAGGTTATTAAAGTCAGTAAAACCGCACCATATTATAATAATACAACACCAAAAGTTTCCGGAGCGCAAGTAAAAGTTGAAAATAGTAATGGAGACGTTTTTACATTCAATGAAACAGAACCAGGATCTTATGTATGTAACAATTTTGTTCCAGTTCTCAACATGGATTATACACTTTCTGTAACCGCAGAAGGACAAAGTTTTAAAGCAACCGAAAAACTAACATCTGTAACACCAATTGACAGAGTAGAGCAGGAAATCCATAAAGATGCAGTAGGAGACGAGTCGATCGAAATTGTATTTTATTATAAAGATCCAGTTGATCAGGCCAATTATTACCTGACAGATTACAGAGCTGATTTCCTTTTGTATCCGGAATATACACTTACAGACGATGAATTATATAACGGAAATACAATAAATAATCGATATACAAACGACGATGACAAAATACAGCCGGGAAAAACGATTAATATTACACATCGCGGTATTTCTAAAAATTTCTATAATTATATGAACCTAATTTTAGAAATATATGGCGGAAGTCCATTTTCAATTCCTCCCGGAAATATCAGAGGAAATATAGTAAATACTACCGATCCAAATAATTTTGCCTTCGGATATTTCAGACTTTGCGAAGCAGATAAAGTAGCATATCTGGTTAAATAACAACCCAATGCTTAAACACAATATTGTCATTTCGACGAAGGAGAAATCTTAGCAAGTAACTCCGCAACGAAAATCCAATCTTTGTCGAGCTTCTCGTGGAGATTTCTCCTTCGTCGAAATGACAAAATCTTTCTGATTTTTCATCGTTGAGAGAGATTTCTTTAAATACTTTACCAAAAAAAAAATTAAATAAAAGGTTTAATTGTACGTTGATTTGTAATTACATCTGGCATATAAATATTTATGTCAGATGTTTTTTATTTACATAATTTCGAAATACTTACTTGGAACAAAACCATCTTCATTTTTTTGAATCAATTCCATTTCTATTTTGTTTGAATTGTATTTTTGACCTCTATAAATCCATCTGAAAATATTAGGATATAGACTATTGTTTACAATATCTCTTTTGGCTATAATTTTTTCTTCTTTTAAATCATAAATAAAACAAAGATTAGAAAAAGCCTGAATAATTTGAATTTGCGTTGGATTAATAAAATAGGCCCATTCGATATCAACATCTTCAGTAAATTTTATTCTTTTCTTTTCTAAAGTTTCCAAATCGGTAACAACCAAACTCCTTTTATTGATCGCTAAATGATAATCAGGATAAAAAAAACTTCCAACCAACGAATCCATAACCATAGATTTATCAACTCTGTGATACGTATCTAAATTTGTTTTATGATAAGTAGAAATGTTTATTAAAAAAGAACCAAGGCTTGCAAGAAACGCAAAACTTTTAGTTGGATGTTCAACTTCAATCTTTTCATTTATAAAACATTGAATCCTTTTTTCTCCAAATAGTTCCTGCGTTCGGTTAAAATCATCAATCAAAACAGCATAATAAAAAATTACCAGACCATTATGAGGTTCTTCCCAACCCAAATATTTCAATTGTATTCTGTTGTTTAGATTTTTAATTAAACTTAAACTTTCAATTTGTTTTACTTGTATCATTTATTTATATCAGAAGCATTTTATGATTATAAAATTTATATCTTAAGAATTGACAATCTTAGTTTTACGGACAGTTTTTTAATTGAAAAAATCTCAATAATGCCAGTAAAAATAAGGAAAATCTACCTTTTTAGCTTTGCAATTATTTCATCCGTTAATAAAGGATTTTCCCAAAAACCTAAAACATACGTAATATTTTCGCCAAGCGAATCTTCCCCAGCAGATCTTGGTTGATATTCGAATTCCCAGCGATTAAATTCGATTCTTAAATACTCTTTATCATCTTCTTCGATAAAAATTATATCTGCTGAACTGTTATAAAGCGGATGAATTTTTAAAACACTCGTAAAATATCCTTCATACCTATCATGTTCGGCAATATCGAATTTATAGGTTTCCGAAAGAAAAAGAAATTCCTCTTTAGTAAAAGATTCATCTGCATTAATATAAGGATTTGCGATCAACCTTTTGCTAAAAATACGCGAGTTTCCACTAACGTCACTTTTACCAATAATACTAATCAACGGACGTTTTAATTCTTGTTTGACAGAAACGATTCCTTCCTCGACAATCTTTTCAGATCCATCGCCATATCTTTCCGTTTGAATACAATAAAATTGCTCTATTAGTTTCATTTATAATTGTTTATTGCTTTTTTTTAGAAAATTTCAAGAAAAGAATATTGCTCCATAATTTTCTCATAATTAACGGCGGGAGTTAAACCTTCTAAAAGTAGTTTTTCCTTCATTATTACAATTTCCTGAAAAACTTCTAAATCATAAAAGTGTACAATATCTTCTATAAGTTCTCTTTCGTTGATATAAAAAGTATATTCTCCACGATGTTTGAAAAAATCAAAAAGCAGTTTTTTTTCTTCAATACTAAATTCAGTATTATTGAACAGATATTTAAAAGGATCAACACCAATAATTCCGTTTAAAACTAAAATATCACAGTAAGATCCGGAATTTATTTCCTTAAAAGAATGTTTATTAAACTCTTCACGAGGAAACATTTTTGTCATCAATATTGTCCAATCTTTTATATCGAAATTTTTCCATATAATTGGACAAGAAAGAATTAAAGAAATATTAAATCCTTTATCATAGCTTTTGAAACAATAGGCAAGGAGATCAATCTTTTCAGCATTAGACAAATCATGAAGTTCATTTTCTAAACTATCTTGAAAACCTTTCAATAAAGGCGATGATTCGTATATTTTATGCGCTAAAACTGTTATTTTTTCCATCAAATCGATTATAAAAAAGCATGAATTTCTGTATTCTAAATTATTTCAGTTTCTTAGATTTTATCAGCTTAATTATTTCAAATATAAAGTTATTTTGATAGTGCCGGCAAAAAATAAAAGTAAATATAGTTTTGAGATTACTCCATAAAAAAAACACTCAGTACAAATTTTGCACTGAGTGTTTTTCTATAAAAGATAAAACCTAGGAATTAGACTTTAGTTTAAATTACCATTTTATGTACATACTTCCCCAAGAGAATCCTGCACCAAAAGCAGTTACGATGATATTATCACCTTTTTTGAAATCGTTTTTAAAATCCCAAAGGCATAAAGGAATCGTTGCTGCTGTAGTATTTCCGTATCTCTGAATGTTTATTTTAAACTTGTCAATACCAATACCAATATCCTCACTTACAGCCTGAATAATTCTCAAGTTTGCCTGATGTGGAATAACCCAGTCAACCATTTCAGGAGTTAAAGAAGCTTTTTCCATTAATTCCTTAGAAGTTCCACTCATGTTTTTTACAGCTTGTTTGAACACAGTTCTACCTTCTTGTTGTACAAAATGCTGTTTGTTATGAATCGTTTCTTCAGAAGTAGAAAGTAGAGAACCTCCGGCACGAACCGTAAGATATTCAGCTCCCGTTCCGTCAGTTCTAAAAATGTTTTGTTGAATTCCTCGTCCTTCAGTATTTGGCTGTAAAAGTACCGCTCCGGCTCCGTCACCAAAAAGAATACAGCTATTTCTGTCTTCATAATTAACGATAGAACTCATTTTGTCAGCACCAATAACGATAACATTTTTATATCTGCCGCTTTCAACGAAACTTGCACCAACAGAAAGTGCGTACAAGAAACCGCTGCAAGCAGAGTTAAGGTCAAATCCCCAGGCATTTTTCAAGCCCGCTTTTTCGCATACCAAACTGGCTGCAGGAGTTAAAATACGATCTGGTGTAGAGGTTGCCAAAATAAGACAATCAATATCAAGCGGATCTATTGCGTAGTTTTCAATTAAATCTTTAACAGCAAAAGAAGCCATATCTGAAGTTGCCAAAGCAGGATCGTCAAGTATTCTTCTTTCTTTTATACCCGTGCGTGAAGTAATCCACTCATCTGAGGTATCTACCATTTTTTCTAAATCAGTATTGCTTAAAACCGTTTCCGGTACATATCCCCCAATAGCAATAATGGAAGCGTTAAGTGTATTCATTTATTTATTGTTTCTCTATTGTGTTTTTTTTATTTTGATTCCCTGAGCAGTATTTCGCTTAGGTGATTTCTCAAAGTCAGATAAAGAAACTGTGAAGTAAAGAGAAGTTTTGTTTTTCTCTAATCAAAGTCATTCTTATAGTTATTTTTAATCAGGACAGTGAGAGGATTATTTCGCAGTAAAAACTAAAAAGATTTTACCCGAAACAAAAAAACTTTAACTCATAAACGAGCCTTATTTTTTTGGTGCAAAGATAGAAATGTAGTAGGAGCAAACCTAAATTTATTTGGCTGAAGACCTGCTTTACAGTATTAAAAAATTGTTAAACAGGCAAAATAATCAAAGTTCGGGGTCTTTTGGTCTGTAGTTTTATCAATACTTCTTATCGCGAAATCGATTTCTTAAAATGTGACTTTAACACTTTTGTTGTTTCAGAAAAAACTTAAAGAGCTTTATTTTAATTTTTGAAATTACTAAATATTTTTAAACACATAGAAACATAGTCCGGAAGCATCGTGATAAACTTAAAAAAGGCGTTTCACTTATTTGAATGCACATAGTTAGCTATGTGAAAGAAATGTATTTCTTTAATGTCTCCTTTTTTACACATAAAATCTATGTTTCTATGTGTTTAATGTTTTTTATAAATACACTTAATTGATTAAGAAGAAAGAAAGTGCTAAATGGAAATATTTAGCGCTTTTTTTCATTTTTTAGGGATTTAGAATTTCACTAAAAAACATGAAATGATCTTTAAATATCAGATGAATTATTTGGATAAATAGCCAGGCAGAAATCATAGAAATTCCCATAATTTTCACAACATAAAAGGCATTAACAGTCCAGCTTCTTAAGTATTTGAAGTAAACAATTGAAGTATTGAATTGGAAATCTATTTTAGTAATTATAAAAGAAACCCCAAATAGAATTAACCAACAGAGAAAGATTTTAGTTTCCATTTTATTCTATAGGTTTAAAAACTAGTTGAATAAAGTAAAATTACAAAATTTAATCCGTTTTTATTCTCTTGTTAAGTGAAGTTTGTTTTATGATAATGTAAACTTTTAAGACTCTTTCTATTTAGTGAATAGTCTCTTTTTCTTTAGAATTTTATTTTTAAATTTGATAGAAAATAACCAATAAAAACCAAGTATGAATCACTCGCAAAGCGTAACCGACTATCCAAATAATAATACCATTTTTATGGTTTGGAAATTTAAAAATGAGGCCAATATAAAGCCTGCATTTGAGAAAATTTGTGCATTGGTAAGTAATTTAAACAATTCTTATACAATTAGAATTCCAGACGGAAGAACAAGTTGCGTTATGGGAATTGGACACGATGCGTGGATAAAGCTTGGATTACCAACGCCTTTGCCTAAAGAATTAGTGAATTTTGAATCAATTGTAGGCGCAAAACATGCTGCAATTTCAACAGTTGGCGATCTTCATTTTCATTTAAGAGCTCAAAATGCGGCGATTTGTTTTGATATGGCAATGGCAATTTCAAATGTATTAGAATTTGTAGCCGAATGTCTTGAAGAAGTTCATGGTTTTAGATATTGGGACGGTCGTTCAATCATTGGTTTTGTTGACGGCACCGAAAATCCGATAGGCGAAGAAAGAGATTTTTTTGGCGTAGTAGGAGAGGAAGATTCTGAATATAAAGGAGGAAGTTATTTATTTGTTCAGAAGTATTTTCACAACATGAAAAACTGGGAAAATCTATCCACAGAAGATCAGGAAAAAGTGATTGGAAGATCTAAAATGAATGATATCGAAATGGCTGACGACGTAAAACCTACAAATTCGCATAGCGCACTTACCGCAATAACAGACGAAAATGGCGAGGATTTAAAAATTGTTAGAGATAATATGCCTTTCGGAAATCCCTCAAAAGGAGAAGTCGGAACTTATTTTATTGCTTACGCAAGCAAATTCAGCACAACAAAAAAGATGTTAGAAAACATGTTTCTAGGTAATCCTCCGGGAAATTATGATCGAATATTAGATTTTAGTACAGCACAAACCGGAACGTTATTTTTTGTGCCAACATTTGATTTATTAGATGATTATTCTGCGGAATAGAAGTTTTTGTTGTGAATGAATCTCACGTCGTGAATGAATCTCGCAAAGACGCTAAGTCGCAAAGTTTTTGTTGTTTCTCCCAAAGGGAGAAATGACACAAGAAACTCGTCAATCAAAATCGCCAAGGTTTTGTCATTTCGACGGAGGAGAAATCTTCGCAAGTAACTCCTCAACGAGAATCCAATCTTTGTCGAGCTTCTCGTGAAGATTTCTCCTCCGTCGAAATGACAAGATTGTGGTTAAGCTTTGCAAATTACAATCGACCTATTCGATCATAAATTTTAGGATCGTGTTTTTTGATTTTAATCTTCACATACTTTGATGCTGGCATATTACTATCCTTCACAACATTATTAACCGAAACCAGAACATTTGTTTCCGGAAAATAAGTAACCGTATTTTTCTCTGGTATTTGATACGAAACAATTATAAACAAAGGCGCAATTCGTTCGATATCGTCATCATAATTGAATAAATCGACTTTATCACCAGCTTTAAATCCTGCCAGATCAATATCTTTTTGATTCATAAATATTACTCTGCGTTCGTTTTTTATACCACGATAACGGTCGTCCAAACCATAGATTGTAGTGTTGAATTGGTCGTGCGTTCGTGTTGTCGCCATCATATATTCCTCAGGCGAAAGTTCATTGTTTGGTATTGTAGTTAAAGTAAAAGGCGCTCGATCACCAAATCTTTTCGTAATAAATTGTCCGTGTCGTGCGGCATTTGGCAGATAGAAACCGCCTTTTTCGCGTACACGTTTATTATAATCTTCAAAACCCGGAATACATTTTTCGATATCATCTCTTACCGCGTCATAACTGTCGTGATAACGTTTCCAGTCAATAACAGATTTGCTTCCTAAAGTTGCCATTGCCATTTTGCATACAATCTGCGTTTCATTAATAAGAGTATCAGAAACCGGTTTGAGCATTCCTTTTGATGACTGTACAACGCCCATAGAATTTTCTGTGGTTATAAATTGTGCTTCACCATTTACAATATCAATATCGCTTCGGGAAAGAGTGGGTAATATAAGTGCTTCTTGCCCGTGAATTAAATGACTGCGATTGAGTTTAGTAGAAACATTAACCGTTAAATTAAGTTTTCTTAAAGCACTCGCGGTATAAGTCGTGTCTGGCGTAGCTGATAAAAAATTTCCGCCCATGCAAAATAATAATTTCACTTTTTCTTCCTGCATTGCTTTAATAGCTCGAACGACATCATAACCGTGACTTCTTGGAGGATTAAAACCATAAAACGCCTGAAGGCGATCAAGCTGTTCGTCCGTTGGTTTTTCGTCAATCATCATCGTTCTGTTTCCTTGCACATTACTGTGACCACGAACGGGACAAACTCCTGCGCCGGGTTTACCAATACTTCCTTTTAGCAATAAAATATTTAGAATTTCTCTAATCATTTCGACGCCGTTGGGTTGTTGCGTAAGTCCCATTCCCCAACAAACAATAATTCGTTTTTTGAAAGCAATAATTTCAGCAGCTTCATAAATTGCTTCTTTCGAAACGCCTGAAAGCGAGACAAGATCATCAAGATTATAATCGTCAAACTGTTTCATAAAGTCTTCATATCCAGTCGTTTTCTCTTTGATGAAATCATAATCAAAGACTTTCTCAGGATTTTTATTTTCGAGTTCGAGTAATATAATTTCAAGAGCTTTTAGCAAAGCCATATCGCCGTTTATTTTTACAGGCAAATAAAGATCGGCAAGTTTAACGCCGCTTCTAATAATACCATTAATTTCCTGCGGATTTCGGAATCCCATTAATCCCGCTTCCGGTAACGGATTTATAGCAATAATTTTTGCTCCGTTTTTTTTACCTTTAGATAAAGCGCTCAACATTCTTGGCGCGTTGGTTCCGGGATTTTGTCCAATAATTACGATAACATCGGTGTCATAAAAATCGTCTAATGTTACGGTTCCTTTTCCAATACCAATTGTTGGTCTTAAAGCAGATCCGGAGGTTTCGTGACACATATTCGAACAATCGGGCATATTATTAGTGCCGTATTCTTTCGCAAAAAGCTGATAAAGAAAAGACGTTTCATTACTTGTTCTTCCCGAAGTGTAAAAAGCAGCTTCATTTGGAGATTCTAAAGCATTAAGATGTTCTGCTATTTTTTTGAAAGCATCATCCCAACTTATTGGTTGATAATGTGTAGCATTTTTAGGCAGATACATAGGTTCTGTCAATCGACCCATTTTACCAATCTGATAATCGTCTAATTTGGCAAGATCGTAAACGGAGTTTTCTTTAAAGAATTCAGCTGTAATTTTTTTGGTCGTTGCTTCTTCGGCAAGCGCTTTAGCACCGTTTTCGCAGTATTCGCCAAGCGGAGATCTCTCGTCATCTGGATCAGGCCACGCGCAACTTGGACAGTCAAAACCACCAACCTGATTCATCTTAAACAGCGCTTTTGTTCCTCTAACAAGCGTTTTTTCTTCGATAAGATCACTAAAAGCAGATATGACAGCAGGAACTCCCGCAGCCCAGTTTTCGACTTTGGTTAATTTCAGGTCTAAAAGTCTGTATGGATTTTCAGGATCCGGTAATTTTTGCGGGTCAGTATTTTTATCGTGTTGATCTTCTTTCATAGCTTTTCTATTTAATTAACACAGGAATAAAAGTGTTGAATAATGATTATTTTACTTTTTTTGGGATGATGATCTTCAATAAGTTTTTCAGTATTGATGCGAAGTTTCTATTATCACGTCATCACTGGAATTATAGATATTAAAACGATCTTCTTTCAGAAATCCCAAAAGTGTAATATTAAATTCTGTGGCTAATTCTACCGCAAGACTTGACGGAGCGCCAATTGCAGCGACAATCGATATTCCAGCCATAGCCGCTTTTTGAATTAACTCAAAACTGGCTCTTCCGCTAAGGAGTAAAATATGTTGGTTTAAAGGCAGTAAATCTGATGCCAAAGCGGCGCCAATTAGTTTATCCAAAGCATTGTGACGTCCTACATCTTCCTGCAAAAGCATAAGATTTCCTTCAATAGAAAAAAGTCCGGAAGCGTGAATTCCTCCAGTGGAAGCAAAGTCACTTTGGGCTAATCTTAATTTTTGCGGTAATTGATGTAAAATATCTATCGAAAGATTTAATTGAGGTCTGTTTTTGTGACTAAAAGAACTAACGGTTTTTATGGATTCAATCGAACCTTTTCCGCAAACTCCACAACTTGAAGAAGTATAAAAATTACGATCTGCTTGCATTAAATGCGGAATAAAATCTTCTTTAAGTTCAACAAGAATATTATTTTTCTTTTCGAATTTACATCCGGTTTGTAAATGAAAAGCATTTTTTACAACTTGATAAGACGAAATTATTCCTTCGGTAAATAAAAAACCTATGGCAAGTTCCGCATCATTTCCGGGAGTTCGCATCGTTACAGAAACGTTCTTTTGTATCCTTTGATTTTCCGGTCCGTATTCGATTTTTATTTCCAAAGGTTCTTCTACAGAAAGAATATCCGATACCGTTGAACTGCTGAAACCATTGACCTTTTTAATTAGTACTTCCTTAATGGAAACTAATTCCAAATTATTCATTTCCATCTAAGTTGATTATAAAAAGCTTAGTAAATTTAAGAAAATAAATCCTTAAATAATAAATCTTGCTTCTTATAATTGAATGTTATAAAGACGAAATATTAAGTGTCTTTTCGCTTTAAACAACGACCTCGAGGTTCGTCGCCTTCATGAAGTACAATATCAGAATGTAGAAATTGAGCGGCGTCGGCTGAATCTTTTACTTTGGTGGCGCTTCGTTCCAACATTTCGGCTTCAAATTCGGTTAAGACATTTTTTCTTATTCCGAGTTTTCTCCATTCAGATGAAGGTCTGCAACCTTTTGAAATTCCGCGAGCGAGCATAAGTGCATCGAGTAAAGCTTGGTTTGCACCTTGTCCTTTAAACGGACTCATAGGATGTGCGGCATCGCCAATTAAAGTTATTGAACCTGCGTTTTCCAACAATTCAGGCTGAAGTAATTCACGATCATAAACAGGATATCCTGAAATTTGAGCTTCGGCAGTTGCCAGTAAAATTTGCGGAATTGGATCGTGCCATTGTGTTCTTAAACATGCTTCTTCTTTAAGTGCTTTTGGACCTTTGGCACTTAACGCTTTAGCTTCGTATTCAGGCATCGGAAAACTAAGTTGCCACATTACAGAATCCGATTTATAAGGCATAATATAAATTCGTTCATTGCCATTTGCAGTTTGAAAAACCGTAGCAGAATCTAATAAAGAATTATCAAAATTTTCAAGCGCATTTAATGGACAAATACCCAAAATTACAATACAATCCAGATAACGTAAAGGAGCAGATTCTTCGCCAATAAGCAAGTTTCTGATCGAACTTCGAATACCATCTGCACCAACAACAAGATCGGCTTTGATGTTTTTTATTTCGCCATCGACTTGAAAGTTTAGCGCAATACTTTCGTCTTCACATTTTTTATAATCAATTAATTGATGTCCCCATTTTACGGCATTATCTCCGCCAAGTTGTTCCAATAAAGCCAAACGCAGCGATTGACGTGCGATATGCATATTAGAACGTTTTGTAGAAGTTTTCTCGTCTGATTGAATCCATTTTCGAATTCCCCATTCTCCAATAACTTTACCTTCAATAGTATGTACCAAATGTCTTGTTGAAATAACGCGGTCTTTTAGCGAAAAAATTCCTAACCCTTCGATGGCTTTACTCGCTTGTTGCAAAGTAAGTCCGTAACCTTGAGATCTGGCGTCAAAACTAGTATCACGTTCATAAATCGTAAAAGGAATTTTTCGATGTAAACAAGCTACAGCCAGAGCAACTCCGCCAATTCCGCCGCCAATAATAGCAACGTGCGGGTAGTTTTCTGTATCTGCAACAGGAGGATTTTCGGAAGGAATTAATCCAGAGCCGGAACATTTCGGGCAAATGTGTTGGTGTCCTTTTGGAGGAATTGGAGCGCTTGTTTCGCCATTTGTTCTTTCAAATTCGGCTAACGCATTTTGATAGCGAAGTTTTGCTTTTTTGGTGATTCCACGGCTTTTTTTGCCGCGTCCCTGACATTCTTCACAAATGATCCAACTCGTTCCTTTATTTTCTACTTCCACTTTATTTTGCCTGATCCAGACTCTCGTTATTTATATTTTCCAACATTTTGCTGTTTGTCACGGCTGTGCAAATTTAATATAAAAGATTGCGAGTACAAAAACTACTTTAGAACGCAATTTTCTAAAGCTTCAGTAAATCTTATATCTTTGATAGAGAAAATGAATAGTAGAAAACCCTGAAAAGATTATAATAATATGTTTGAATCACTTTTTAATTATTTAGAACTTTTTCAAAAAATACCTTCGGAAGATAAAAACAGCATTGAACAGATTTTAGAATATAGAACTGTAAAAGAAGGTGATATTCTACTTGAGGAAGGAAAAATTGCAAACGAAATTTTTTTTGTTTGTAAAGGTGTTTTGAAAATAGTAAGTATTAATGACAAAGGGAATGAAATTATCCATTTCTTTTTTAGTGAAAATCAGTTTTGTACGATTTTAAAAAGCTTTACTGAAAATATGTTTTCAACAGATAGAATTCAGGCAGCTTTTGACGCAGAAGTAATTGTTTTCAAGAAAAATAAATTAGAACTTTTGTATCAGGAATTGCCTTATTTCAAAAGCATTTTAGACAATATATTTCAACAGTCTTTGCTTAATAAAGTTGAATTACGTAATTTTTATCTTGGTGAAGATGCAACTTCACGTTATCAAAAATTTATTGTGAGACAAGCTAACATTGCGTCGAGAGTTTCACAAACCGACATTGCTTCTTATCTGGGAATTGCAAAACAATCCTTAAGCCGAATTAAAAAAAATACACTCTAAATTTGCTTTTTAACAATTGTTAAATCCTTTGTTTATCCCGCTTTCTACTTTTGTCCGACTAAAAAATAGTCAGGAACATTAAAAAAGTAAAAAATGGAAAATCTAAAAGGCAAAAAAGTAGTAATTATTGGCGGAAGCTCAGGAATTGGTTTGGCTACGGCAAAATCAATTGTTTCAAAAGGAGGAAATGTAATCATTGTTTCGAGTAATCAAGGGCGTATAGATAAAGCTTTACAAGAAATAGGCGCTGAAAGTATCGGATATGTGGTTGATGTAACAAATGAAATTCAGGTCAAAAATCTTTTCGAAAAAATTGGTTCATTTGATCATTTAATCTTTACTGCGGGAGAAAATCTTATTCTTTCAAATGTTGAAGATACTACTTTGGAAAATGCCAGAAATTATTTTAATATTCGTTATTGGGGCGCTTTTGCGGCTGTAAAATATGCTGCAAAGTTTATAAATCCTAAAGGTTCAATTGTTTTAACCAGCGGTATTGCAAGTAACAGACCCAATAAAGGTTGGGCTTTGGGCGCGAGTATTTGTGCTGCTATGGAAGGTTTTACAAGAGCAATGGCTATGGAATTAGCTCCAATAAGAGTAAATATTGTTTCGCCGGGAGTTGTAAAAACAGAACTTTGGGGCGGTATGTCAGAAAGTGACAGAGAAGCTATGTATGCCAATATCGGAAATGCATTGCCTGTTAAGCGAGTAGGTGAGGCGGAAGATATTGCTAAAACATTCCTGTATTTATTAGAGCAGGAATATGGAACCGGGCAAACATTAATTATTGACGGCGGTACTTCATTAGTGTAAACTACATTAGAAATAAATCTAAAACAACCTTCGGGTTGTTTTTTTATAGTATTAAATAGATGGATTCTATATGATTTTTATTATTTGGTTTTGAAAAAGAGAATCTACTAGAAATGATGTTAATTTTTTCTCATATTCTTATCATTATAGCTTTAAAATACAGACTTCATATCTATATTAATTCTTGATTTTTTATTTATTGTAAAATATTAAAGTATTGATTATTAGATTTTTAATATAACGAAAACGATATATTAACCTCGATTTTTAATCTATATTTTTTATTTGCTCTTTTTTAAATCTAGTTTCGTTGTACCCTTTTTTTAGGAACTAACTTACTAATTTTAAAAAACCGAAAAATTATGAAGAATCCATTACATTTTAATTTTTTTAGAAGAGAGAAATATTTCCATATCATATGGATTTTTTTTGTGCTCTTAACCTCAGGTTTGTATGCGCAACGAGGTTATTATGATGCGGCGTATAAAAGGTACGAAGCAAACGTTGGACAATTGTCTAACGGCGCTGCAACTACTTCAAAATCATACATTCAGTCAGATCTTCAATCTGAAGCGACGGATCAGCAATGTGTGAATATGTCTGCGACAAATGCAACAGTTCAATGGACGCTTACTGAAGCCGCAGATGGACTTGTAATTCGCTACAGCGTTCCTGACGGACAAACGGCGACTTTGGGCGTGTATAATGGGAACACAAAAATTACCACGCTAACTTTGACTTCAACTTGGTCTTGGGAATATTTGTGGAGCAACGGAAATCCTAATAATAACGGAATCACGAATCAAAATCCAAGAATGCGATTTGACGAAGTACGTTATAAACTTCCGAGTAAAATCGCGGTTTCGGGAACTTTAAAATTGGTACGCGAATCAGGGAATGTTCATGTAGATTTTGCTGAGATAGAACCAGTGGCAACAGCTCTTACAGCTCCGTCTGGTGCAGTAACTTATACCGGAAACGGAAGCGATCTTCAAACGTTTATTGATGCAAACGGCGGAAAAAAGATTTTTCTTCCAACTGGTGTTTATAGCGTAAATCGCGAATTGTATTTTGGTGTTGCCAATACTTCTTTGATAGGCGCGGGAATGTGGTATACTCAAATTAATTTTACGAATACGAGCAGCTTAAACGGAGGATTGCGTGCTAATGCAGCAGGAATTTCATTTACGGATCTTTATTTAACTACAAATTCGGCATCGAGAAGTAATTCTTATAAAGGTATAAATGGAGTTTTTACAGCTTCTTCAATTGTAAAAAATATTTGGGCAGAACATTTTGAATGTGGCGCCTGGATTGCACAATACAATACCGGAGGTCCTGCAATTGCTGATGGTTTTACGCTATCTCACTGTCGTTTTAGAAACAATTATGCTGATGGAATTAATCTTTGCAAAGGAACTGCAAATGCAATTGTAGAGCATTGTAATTTCAGAAATAATGGTGATGACGATCAGGCGATTTGGTCTGCCGATGGACTGGAATGTATCAATAATACGTTTAGATACAATACTTCAGAAAACTGCTGGCGTGCTTGTGGGCTTGCTATTTATGGCGGAAAAAATAACAAAGCTTACAATTTAATTATAAAAGACAATCTTGAAGCGGGTATTCGTGTGAGTAATAATTTTCCGGGAGCACCATTTAACAATGACGGAATGCACGAAATTCATGATATCACGGTATCAACATGCGGAACTTTTAATGATACTTACAACAATCCTGTAGCGGCGGTAGATATTTTCAGCGCTACAAATGCGGGAAGTCAGGTTAAAAATGTTCAGCTTTATAATATCGATATTGTGGATTCAAGAAACGATGCAATTTCGATAAGCAAAAGATCTGGAGACGGTATTTATAATCTTAGTTTCAAAGACATTACGGTTAACGGAACGGGTAAGGAATATCCAAACAATAATGCGCTTAACAGAAACTGGGGAAGAGGATATTTTGTACTTATCGCGGGTTCTCCTGCCGGAAACGGAACGTATTGCAACATGAATTATTCGAATAGAGGAGGAAATGCTGCAGCAAATGAAGAAATTAGTGCGATTGGTACATTCTCCTGGACAGCAGGAAGTAATTGTTCAAGTACGCCAGTTGCAGTAACAGGAGTAACGATTTCACCAACTACAGCAACTTTAGGCGTTGGTGCTACACAACAATTAACACCAACTGTAGCTCCGGCAAATGCTACAAACAAAACGGTAACGTATAGTTCTAATAATACAGGTGTAGCAACGGTAAATGGTTCAGGATTAGTTACTGCAATTGCTTCTGGATCTGCAACAATTACAGTTACAACTCAAGACGGAGCAAAAACTGCAACGGCTGTAATTACTGTAAATTCATCAAATATTGCGGTAACAAGTGTGAGTTTAAGTCCAACAACTGCATCATTAGCAGTGGGAGCAACGCAACAATTAACGCCAACAGTTTTACCTTCAAATGCAACGAATAAATCGGTTAGTTATGCCTCAAATAATAATGGCGTAGCAACGGTTAATGCTTCTGGTTTGGTGACAGCGGTTTCTAACGGAACGGCAACAATTACAGTAACAACTGTAGACGGAAGCAAAACAAGTACTGCTGCAATTACGGTTAGCACGGCAACAGGAAACTATTTTACAATCAAAAATAAATGGACTGGTAATTATTTATATGATGCCGGAGCGAATGTAGGATATGGTCCAACTGTAGCAAATAATAACTACAAATGGGAAAAAGTTGCGGTTGATGCTACTTATTATATTCTAAAAAATGTTGGTACAGGAGATATGATGAATATCGAAAACTTAACAGGAGCAGTGCAATGTAATGTTGGTTCTTCGGGTTGGTATAGTGCACAATGGTCAAGCGAAAATGTTGATGGAACTTGGGTAAGAATTAAAAACAGATGGCAAACCGGAAGTATGATTCATATCGAAAACCTGAATGGTTCTGCTCAATATGCCGGAGGTCAAAACAACTGGGAAAGTGCGCAATGGCAATTCCAAAGTACTTCGACATCAAAAAGAATAAATGGTATTGAAACAGAAGTAACAGTAGAGAATAATTCGCTGTTTAGTCTTTATCCAAATCCTTCGATCAACAATGAGTTTAATGTTGTTTTTCCGGAATTAAAAGCTGGTAATCAAGCAACAGTAACGGTTACGGATATAAACGGAAGAAAGGTTTTGGTAAACAAATTGAATGCATCTGCAAAAATTGACCATCATTTAACTTCAGGAGTATATATTGTTACCATCAGTTCTAATGAATTTAATGTTTCTAAAAAACTGATTGTGAAGTAATAATTTGAAATAGTAATAAACAGAAAATGCCAGAATTTTTGATCTGGCATTTTTTATTTACTTTTTAATCAATCGTATTACAATTGTAATTCTTTGGATGTTTTGACGTCTAAATAATCCCAGATATCGGTATCAAAATCAAAATGATTTTCGCCTCCATTTAGTTTATTTCCCCATCTTCCAATTAATGCAAGTCTGGCTGAATCTGATTTATTTACAGAAGCTGAATGCAAAATCAAGGAATGCCAAAGCATCAAATCACCTGCTTTACCAAAAAAAGGAACGGCTTCGTTTGAAATCGTATTTTTTATATTAGCAAATATCATGTCTTGGCTAAGAACGCCTTGAGCCATATAATCTTGTGGATTTTTCCTAAAATAATTCCAGGAAGCGATGTGACTTCCAGGCCAGTACATAAACGGCCCGCCAAACTCTGAGACATCTGATAAATAAAAAACAGAATTAACTAAAGTTCGAATAGCATCATAAACCGGAAAATCAAGATGTGGCGCTCTTGCACCTAACCATTCTGCTTCCTTGTCCGGCGATCTAGCTACAACTTCATTCTCACCGTGCCATAAAATGCTATCGGACAAACAATCGTATAAGCTTTTCATTTTGTAATGGAGCGTTGGCAATGGTTCATTCTCCAGAAAAAATTGGCTTGAAGGGATATTCTTCAAAGAATTAAACCAATCTTCATCAGAAACCGGATTCTGAAAATAGTTTAATACTTGTTTTTTCCATTCAGCAATTTCCTCCTGAACAAAAAAGTCTTTAATAATCAAAACTCCATCTCTTTTAAATTGTTCTATTTGATTAGCTGTTAACATAATTCAAGTTTTTATTTGATTAAAATGTTTATGAGAATTAAATATTTGGGATATTAAATTGTTTTTATCATTGTTTAATTCATATAAAGTCCATAAAACCTGAATCGCTGTTTCTAGTTTTATTTGGAAGATTGTATTTTCTCCGTTGGCTTCATTTTTTACTTCAGAAAATGCCGTTTCAAAATCTCCAAAACTGCCATCTGTACATTGTTGGTATAGTATAAAATCTAATCCTGTTTGAATTGCAAGTGACTCTTTACATTTTAAATAATTTAAAACTCGCAAACTTCTCATTGCTAATTCAAGATCATATAATCTCATAGTATGTATGGCCATTCCTTCAATTTTACTATTAAATACAGGATTATATTCGACTTCACAGGTTCCAAATTTTGATTTTATTTCTATTTGAGTAAGAACATTATTTATCATTTTGATGATATCCAGTTCAAATAGTGGAACTTTAAAATTAAGCGGAGAGATTTCATTTTTATCATTATCATCATCAAAAACGCAATTTAATAACACTCCATTTACAGAATTAGGATTGGCATCTTTGATTTCGTATAAAATGGAAGAATATTCTAAAGCAGCTTCTATCTGACCAATGCTGCCAAAATCCAGTATTAAAGAATTGGCTAAAATGCAATTAAACAAACTTTCTGAACGATAGTCAATTGGATTATTATTTCTAATAAAGTTTTGGATGAATTTTATTTCTTCTTCATTTCGATTTTTATCGATTAAAGTAATTAATTTGAGCAAAGCCAGAACTTTAATTACATTATCAGATTGTTGTATAGCATTATTTGAACGAATCCAGCTATATAAGTTTTCCGTGATTTTTTTGATAGAATTTTCCATAAATCAATTATTAATAAATTCGCAATCCAGCAATATTAAAGTCACAATTGTAGGATGATAAACATCATCAAAAAGAGGTAAGTTTTCTTCTAATGATTTGCCATCTTGTCTTTGTTTTACCCAATTTCTCCCGGGAATAAAGCCGCTTGTTTGCTGACTTTTGCACAATGTTGAAGCAATATCGCGATCTATTTCTGTAAATTGTTTTCGCAGGCAAAATTGATTAATTAATAATTCGGCAGTCAAATCCCAGTCTTGTTTTATTATAGACATAGACGTCGATAAATCAACATATTTTTGAACATTTTCATAATGCACTCCTAAAAATTGTTTCATATCTACTGATCCAAAATCCGAAAAGTGAAACAAAAGGTGCGTTAAACCATATAAATCCATGTTTTGGATATAAGACAATTTAGGAAGATTTATAAGGGAAGAATTTAATAATAAGTCGTCGTTGTTTGAAAAAGAATGCTTTAAATCGCAAGCTTCGATATAATATTTCATATCGAGTTTATCCCAGGCACTTCGTTCAACACGATCTAAATAGCCTCTGTCTAAAACCGTTTGTAAATCATTTGAAACTTCTTGTTCATTTATTCCAAAAGATTTAAGAACGGAACAAGCAACAACTCTATGTGGGAACAATTGGATTCTTCGTCTCGAATCAAAGAAAAAATTCTGACTATTAACAATAGAAATCCATGCTTGTTTTAGTTTTTCAATTTTAGGATGCTTCTTTAAAACAGAAGATCTTTGAGCAAGTCTTAAAGCTAATCCTAACTCAATTAATGCTTTTCTTGATAAATCGGCTTTAATATTTTCCGGCAGAATACCTGTGATAGAATCTTCGGCAGGTGTTTGAAATTTTTCCATATTAGAGTCAAGCCAATCTAAAACTCCTTCGAGCATATTATCTCGATCACTAGTACTAAAAAGTTTATTCATGATGTTATTTAGATTTAGGGGAAATGAAAAAAATAATGAGTGAGATTTTACTTCTCACTCATTAGTAGGTAGTTAATGACTTACAAAACCATGTTGGTAGACGATTGCGCTGTTAACTACAGGTCCGTTAGCATCACCATCTTTATGGGTTTTTTTAACTAAGAAGTTTGCAAATTCGTCCAAATTTGTTACGCCTTCTTTTTTCAACTGGCTAAGGATCTCTTCTTTACTGATTTTAATTTCTTTGCTCATGATTTCTAATCTTTACTTGTTTTTTCTTACTCATAAGGTTTTTCAGATTCCACCCCGTTTTTATAGTGGTTTCTGAACTCCACTGTTTTATATTATAATTTTTATAATGCTTTGATATAGCTCATATTATCTTTGAAGTATTATTTTGAAATAATATCATAAATAAATGAGAATAGTTTTATATTTATATTATAAAGCTACTGATTTGTAGTATTTTACAGATGTAAAAAGTCACGAGAACGACATTTTTTATACATGAGAAAGGAAATTCATGTTACGAGTTTGTTTTGTGAGTTTATTTTTACGATTAAAAATTGAATTGTCTGATATTCAAAAACTTAAAATATTGAATAGAAAAGCAATGTTATCTGAAACAGATTATTTTGAAGAAGTTTATTTCGAGCCTAGATTTATATTAAACTATCGAGAATATGTTGAAGAGAAGAAAAGATAAGCGAATGTATTTATTAATGACAGCTTGTTTGATTGTATAAAAAAAGCCAAATCTTCTGATCTGGCTTTTTTATTTACTGTCTATAATGTACACTGAAAAATGATTTTTCTAATTAGAAGTATAGATTCAATTTCCTTTTAACAAGTTGATACTTACCGTAGCGATATTAGCATCCGGAAATTGTTTGGCAAACGAATTATCGGGAAATAATCCTGCTTCTGCAGCAATTTTATTAAACACAGGAAGTTCAACAATATATTGATCAGAAAAACCGTGTGTAGCGTCGTAAGCTGTTGCAGGAGTTTTTCCTAAATTATTGGCTGCAAGTTTTGGATCTATGGTATGTAACTCAATTAGAAGTAAACCAAATTTGCGAACATATGGCGACCATTTTTGTAAATGTTCGAGAAGATTATCTTCGACCAGATTGTTGCTGATTCTTTTTCCTCTAAAAGCAAATGCACCGGTAGATTTACTGATTCTGTCTTTGTGAATCTGTTCCGGATCTGCCCAAATTCTATTGTGATCTAGAAAAGTTCTCACGTTAAGCAAGTCTTTCAAATCGATGTTATAATTTTCTTTTAAATCATCAGAAAGTAAATCGGGACGACCAATATCTCCCCAAATTACTTTTGCCCAAATATCTGCTTTTATAAGATTAGCTCTGGTTACTTTTAGCGCAGCCTGATTATAATCGGCGCCAACTAGAAATAATGGATAATCATCGAGCATTTTTCCTCTTAAGGTTTGTCTTTCGATTACTTCATAAATATGTTGTAGAAAAGCACCATTACCACAACCCATATCCAGAATTCCCTTGGGTTGTTGTTCAATTGGGAGATTAAAAAGACTAATAATAATTTCATCTACCACTTTAAAATAAGTATCGTGAGCACCGCCGCTTCCCCAAACATTCATTTCGCGATCAACGTGAATTTCATTTTCGCCATCATTTGTGGTTCTTAAAACGTTGGGATCTCCAAAAATTAATTCTTCAATTTTGGCAAATGTTGGTAAATACGAAACGGTAACGCCATAAGCACTGGCTCTTTTAGCAAAAAACAAACCGACTTCGGTAAATTGATAATTACCGTTTTTTTCAAGAAACCATCCAAGATGAACAAAAAAGTCTAATATCTTTTTGAAATTTTCAGGAGATTTATGAAATTCTTCCGGTCTGAAAGAAGTTTCCATAAAGTACTTATGAAACATTCCGTTCATCGCCAGACGAACAATTGTTGGACCAATCAAATATCCTTCTATATGTTTTAAAACTTGTTCCTGAATGCTATTTTTCAAAGCATCATCAGAAGGTTCTATTCCGTAATTTTTTTTATATTTTTCGAAAATAATATTGAGTTTTTCAAAGGGCGCATCATCAAAAAGACGGGAATGAAATTGGGTAGAAAAGTGCAATAAATCAACCACATCCTGATAAAGATGAAACATTGAAAAAGCTATTTCTGTTTTTTCATTTACAGAAATCTTAATTTCCTGTGTTTCGTTATTGACCTCATATTCTAAAAAGGCTTGCGAAGCCAAAATTCTCAAAGCAACATTCAGATAACCTTCATTTGCTTTAAAAGTAGTGACAAGCTCAGATAATTGAGTTTGTTTTTTTTCTAAGATAAATTCTAAAACGCCGTGATTCTTCAATGCGATTGCTACCGGAGCAACAGCTAAACCGTCAAGATGTCTGAAAATGGAGCTTCGGAGTTGTGATTTATCTGTCATAGTAAGAGATTGAATGTTTACTAAAAATAGTAAATTTTTTTAAACTGAGGATAGTCAGTTTTGTAGTATCTAAATATTATGATTTATTATTAAGAACTTATAATTGTCATTTACTCAGAATTTTATTCACATAGAGATAATTTTTTCCAATTTAGTACGGAAAAATTATACTATTGTCAACCTAATAATAGTTAGTATTATGGCAAAGTTGATTAAGGTTATGGATAGAAGAATACGGCTATAAATTAGTCATCTTTTTTATTTCGATCATTGAAATAAAGAATACCGATTACTATCAAAACTAGTATTGGTGTAATTAGACTATATATACTTTTAACAACAAATAAATTGTATAATAAAAGCGAAATACTAAGAATAGTAATAAGTATAAAAAAGTGATTTTTGTTCATGATAATTGTTTGCTATTCGTCCTTCACATCGTTATAATTTGTCAGTTTCGATTTTTATTCTCCCTACGTGGTTTCTTTTTATGAAATGAACCATAAACAAGATGCTTAAAAATGATAAACTAACCAATGATAAAGTAATATTGAACATATTCTTATTTGTAAAAGGGACAGTTGTAAATGTAGTTGTAATTAAAATGTTTAATATGCATAGAAGAATAAAAAATTTTCCTTCGTAAAAGGAGTTTATTAAAATCGAGATTATCAATAAATTTAAAAAAGCAAAAAAAAGAAAAACGATATTTATACAAGTAAAAACTGTAATATCTATTTTATGATTTAATAAAAAGAATAAAGGAAAACAAAATAATAAAATGGTACATGGTTGTTTTAATATATAAAGAAGCTCGTTTATTGTTTGTGTTGTCTTTTTATTGACTCTTGAGTTACTAATACAAAAAAAATTATATTTTTCACTTGGACTTGATGCAATAGTTTTGATTGCAATAAACCCATATATCACAGGAAAAGTTATAATATTAAATAAACTCGTAAGCAATATAATATCGATTAATTCTGAATGAATATATTTCATGAAAATTAGGTCGATAAAAATAATTGTCAGTACAAAAGCATAAAGGATAACAGATTTCATAATTTATTTTTTAGTTGTTTTACCCCAGCTCAAATGAGCCAGCTTATTTTAATTAATTAACAAGATGTAGCTGTCATTCATTTTAAACCAAGCTCTGTTTCTTCCATAAATTAAAATATTTTTCTTTTTTTGCTAATAAAAGATGATGATTACCGGACTCTATTATTTTTCCGTTTTCCATTACTAATATCTGATCCGCATTTGCTATAGTACTTAATCGGTGAGCAATAATAATTATTGTTTTACCTTGCTTTTTGAAATCATCTATAGTTTGTTTAACTATCATTTCTGAGTTTGTATCTAATGAAGATGTTGCTTCATCCATTAGTAAAATTTCAGGATCTTTGTAAAGTGCTCTTGCAATGGCAATTCTTTGTTTTTGACCTCCTGACAACATCGTGCCATTTTCACCAATCTGAGTTTCGAAACCATTTGGTAATTTTTCTACAAATTCAGTAATTCCTAATTGTTTGGATAAATCTAATATTCTGTGAATGTTTGGAAAAGAATCTCCTAAAGCTATATTTTCAATAATATTACCTGAAAATAAGTTAAGTTGTTGCGGAATTACTCCTATAGTTTTTCTTAAACTTCTATAATGTATAAATTGAGTATCATAATCACCAATATAAATTTTACCTTCTTTAATAGGATATAAATTTTGTAATAATGATATTAAAGTTGTTTTTCCGCTACCACTTTCTCCAACAATTGCGGTGGTCTCATTATTTTTAAATACGGCATTAAAGTTCTTAAACACTTCGATTCGGGAACCATATCTGAAACTCACATTTTCAAATTTTATATCTCCTGAATTTTCTTTAGGTAACTCAATTTTATTTTCTGTTTGTTCACGTTCTAAATCCATGATTTCAAAAAGTCTGTCAGCTGCAATTAATGCATTTTGAGCCGTTTTATTCATGCCAATCAAAGAAGCAACGGGAGATGTAAAATAGCCAATCAAGGCATAAAATGAAAACAATTCTCCCGGAGTAATAGCTCGGTCAATTACATAACCTGATCCAATCCACATTAAAATTATTGTAAAAGCAGAAGCTAAAAATTGTGTAGAAGTAGTAGCGAAAATTCCATTTAAACCAGATTTAAAGGTTGTAAATAATAGCTTTATAAATGAATTCTCCGTTTTTATATTTGAAAACTCTTCTATGCCAAATTCTTTAATAGTACGTATGTGTGTAACACTTTCAACCAATTGTGTTTGCAAACCGGCTGCATTTTCCATAATATTTCGTTCTACTTTTTTATTGAATTTATTCAAAACAAAATAAATTATCATATAAAACGGAATTACAAGTAAAATGACTAAAGCCAATTTCCAATAATAAGTGAACATTAAAGCGAATGAAAAAATTACTATAAAAATGTTTACAATCATATCAATTGCAACTTCATTAATGAATGTTCTAATTTTTACAGCATCATTTATTCTGGAGGTAATTTCTCCTATTTGCATCGTGTCAAAAAAGCGCTGTGGCAAATGCAGTAAATGTTTATAATATCCTAAAATTAGTTTGGCATCAATTAGTTGTCCCGTTTTCATTACAAAAATGCTTTTTTGAGAACCAATAAAGCCTTGTAATAAAATTACACCAATCATTGAAATACTCAATAAATTAAGTAATTTTCGATTGCCTTCGACTAGAACGTAATCTGTAATTTTTTGGATATAAATTGACATTGCCAATCCCAAAACTGTAAAAATAATTGCGCCCGTTAATGCCTGAATTAATATACTTTTATGAGGTTGAATCAAATGCCAAAAACGGGTGATAGGTGATGTTTTTTCATTGTAAGATCTAAAATCATCATTTTTAGCAAAAAGAATTAAAATACCTGACCAAATCTTTTGAAATTCTTCAAAAGTATAGACTTCCATTTTTCCAACACCTGGATCCATTACTGTAATTTTGGACTGATTTTCAACTTTTGATTTCTCAACTTTATAAATCACTACATAATGTTGTAGTTGTTCTTTTATAACTACATGCGCAATTACCGGTAACGGAATTTTATCTACAGAATCCAGACCTCCTTTTACTCCCTTTGCTGTAAATCCCATTTTTTCGGCAGCTTCAATAATGCCAAGAACATTGGTGCCACGTTTGTCTGTGTTAGCATATTGTCTAATTCGCGCTATAGGAAGATTAACTTGGTAATGATTTCCAATAGATGCCAAACAAGCAGCACCACAATCTTTAATATCATGTTGTTTAATTTTTATTGATGCCATTTTTTAGAATTAATTATCGATTGACAATTGTTTGGGATTAAGCCAGTCATCTACTTTGTCAAATAATAAATCAAAGAGACTTCTTCTGGTTATGATGTAACGTGTGGTGAGAGTCATTCCTTTTGAAACATTGGTTTTGTATCCCGATTTTAGTTTCATTTCGGTAGTATTTAATTCGCTTCGTACTTTAAAAAAAGTTTGATTTTCCTGAACAGATATATTGTGATCAATATCAATAACTTTCCCTTCGAGTAATCCCCATTGATTATAGTTGAATGCATCAAGCTGAAATTTAACTTTTTGATTACTATGAATAAGTCCAATATCATTTGGAGAAACCATACTTTCTACAATTAAATGGTCAATTGCTGAAATAGTCATTATAGATTGAGTTGCATTTAAAAATGATCCTATTTGCAGACCCGAAAAATTTTCAATCGTACCTGAAATAGGTGCTGTAATAACATAATTATTTTCCTCGACTTTAATTTTTTCGATACTTCCATTTAAGTTTTTGATTCGCTCTTCGAGATCTCTTTTTTGATTTTCCCAAGCTGCTTTTTGTTCACTTATATAACTTTTCAGAGCCTCATTAGCTGAACGTAATTCATATTCGTACTTTTCATATTCTACTTTTGCAATAATACTTTTATCATATAAACCTTTATTACGACTGAAGTTAATTTGTGCCTGTGAAACTTTACTCTGCAATTCATTTTTGCGAGATTGAAATTTTAAGAAATCTTCTCTTGCTGTTGAAGTTTTTAAAGTCGTTGTTTTACCTGATAAGATAGAATTTACATCTTGCAAAAGTTCAATAACAGAATTAGATACTAAATTTTGAGTTCTTTTCTCAGTCTCAAGGTTTTGCTTTGCAATTTTTAAAAGTGTATCACCTTTTTGTACTACAGCATTGTTTTTTAGATTCAACCAAATAATACGACCGCTTACAATAGCAGTAACAGGAACATTGTCTGTAGTGCTTCTTACGATTCCACGGCTTTGACTAGTAATGTCAACTTTTATAATGGGTAATAAAATCAAGAAAATGATAATCGTCAAAATGATAACTAAATAAATGGAAAAGCTTTTAGTTTTATTTTTAGAGATTAAATTTTCGAGAGTGTTTATAGGATCCGAACTGAAATTCATATGTTTATTTTAAGATATAATCATTTGTGCTGAATGTAAATAATAGTATATTACTTGTTAATTTTTGTTTTATTAAAGCCATTGCTTCTCTCAAAATTCATTATTTTTCAGCCCCGTAGCTATATATACATATAACTAGTTCCTTCAATAAGATTTTTTGAAAAATTGATTAGTTTTCAAATGAAATTTAAAAAGATTGCACTTAAGAACTAAATAAATACATTTTGATATTTAAAGAGATTCTTAGATTCTTCCTTTCATATGATCTCAATCCAGAAAGAATGATTTAATATTAGGGTAAAAATCTGTCAGAAATTTTACCAAATATATTATAATTAAAAATTTTAGAAATAATATCAAACGATGTTTTGTTTTTGTTGAAATATCCATAGTAGTAAAATAATATTTAAAATTGAGAAATTTTTATTACGCTTAAACCTTATTTATTTTTTAATGGGTTGCAAAATACAATGCCTCACCAAAAAATTTTCCAGCAAAATAAAACACCAAAGAAAATAGTATACACGTGTAAATTATAGTCAATTGTTTTTTATGCTTCTTACCTAAAAAAAGAACTTCAATAATAGATTCCTTATTTTTCATTTTCTAACACATTAATAATAACCATATATCTTGGTTAATGAATTTACATAAGTAATGTATAAGGGAATATATCCGCTTATACAGATTAACTACTCTATAATCAATACTATTATTTTGCCAATGTTCTGCCAAGAATTTCTCCTTTATCAAAGACATAAGCTAGTAATACCATGATAAGAAAAGCTGCAAATAAAATATAAAACGAGTTGCTCTTGTAAAACTTCATATTATGCTCTTTTTGTTATCAATATTAATTTTTAAATCGTGTTTTGCACATTGACTTCCCAAGTAAAATGCTAATGAAGCACCTAAAACTATAAGAATAAATAACTTGATGATTTTTTTTTCTCTCATATTAATAATAATTATAAATGATGTTTTTTGTCATATGATTCTTGTATTTCCTGAGTATTAAGCTTTATCAAATTTAAATTTTCGATTATGTTTTCTTGATCTGAACTGAAATACATTTCTTTTAAATTTTTTTAAAGGATTCATTGGCTTTAAAAGATATAAAAACGCGCAAGACATTAAAAACAACAATGTAGTTATAATGGATCCTTCAAATCCAAAATCTCCTCCGCTTAAAAAAAATGGTTTTTGAGGAACATATTCTAAAATGCTTATGACTTTAATACCACTGATATTACTACCCAATAGACAGCCAATTGAAAAATTCCAAAAAGCATGTATAAAACTTGTCAATAAAATAGAATTACTTTTTAAGTATATCAAACTAAAAAAAACACCCGCTATCGCAACATTAACCAACCCTACAACATTAATATTAGGATTGAATAAATGAAAAAAACTAAAAAGTAGAGAAACTAATAATACATCTTTTATTGAAATGTCATTAACCAAAACTTTGTACGGAATAAATCTGAAAAGAATTTCTTCTAACAATGCCGAAAGAAATATTAAAATAAAATAAACAATAATTTCAATATCCCAATTACTATAATTATAGACCTTGATTAATTTAAATCCAACAAGGAAAGAATATATAATAAAAGGTATCAAACAGGTAATCAAAATGGCATTATTATATAAACCTTTACCAAGAAAATTAGTTTTAAAGGTGTTAAATAATTTTTCTTTTCTGAACAGATAAAGTATATATATAAATTGAGGAAAGAATGTAGCTATCCATATTTTGTAACTGAATATTTTTGTATTTAAATCTTCAAAAACAATAAATATAAAAGGTATTGATATAAAAGAAATGATTAAAAATGCTTTTATGTAAAAGTTAAATATTTTTTTCATGTTGTGAATAAAAATAGTAGTATGCTTCAAGTTTTCACTAAAAGTTTAATACTGGTGCTTATTTTAAGATATGACCTGTAAGATATCCCAGTAAATAAATTGATACTGCTATCCAAATAATAATGCTGATGCGTTTTAATAATTTTTGATCATAATTCATAAGTTCTAAGGTATATGTTAGTTTAATAAATAAAATAATGCTTCACCATACATTTTATGTGTAAGGCATAAAAATACATACAGATTAATATTGTGTAAATTAATTATAATAAGCATTTATTTGTGTTTTATATCTGAAAAATCTCATTTATTTTTATTTGATTTCATAGATACATTAAATCTGGAGTATCATTTTTTTGAAAACTCCCATATTAATAAATTTAAGCAATACTCACCTTCTGATAAAAACGAAGGAGAATATTGCTTAACTGATAAAATTATTTTTTATAAATAGAACCAATAATGTACCCTAATACATATATAAATAAGGAGAGTATTATTACAATTCTTATTGTTTTTAATAATTTTGATGATTCCATAAAGTAATTTTATTAATTATATATTTTTATAAAACAACGCTTTTAATGTGTCGCATTATAATATCCCATAGCAAATAAACCTGGGGCAAATCCTAACAAAAAAGCACCCGCAACCATCCATTTTTCTGCTCGTGTACCTCCCTCAGTTACCATCATTTCATTAATTGTTAATTCAATAACCTCGGTTTTTTTTTGATCTAAATAATTTTCCATGATTCTTTTTATATTAATGTTTCGTAAAATATCCTATCGCATAACCTGTAGCATAGCAAGCACCTCCAATTTCAATAATTGCCAAAAGTAAAGGTAAAAATCCACCATCAACTTCTTGTACTTCCTGAGCATTAAGCTCTACTAAATTTAAACTTTCTAAATTCATAATATTTTTTTAATGTTAAATAATTTGTGACAATCTCTGCCACACATTCCTTAATGTTTTTCCGAGTAAACTTAGTTACGGAATCAACCCAGGTAATTGGCCAATTACATTTAGAAAAACGAGCTACTTCTTATCGTAACGTCTTACTGTAAAAAATGTCTCACTTTTCTGAAGTCAAAACTAGCTAAACATCGTACTGCTCGCAAATGTTGCCTATCGAAATTCAGGAATCCCGATACTTAATTCAGGAATTTATTGAAAATAAGAAGGTAATTATCTTTAAATGAATTAGTTATAAAATGCCTAAAAATACCTAATTTATCATTATAATTCTGTAAAGATGCTCTATTTTTGTAAGAAACCTTAATATATGTTTCTGCATAAACTTCAAAGAATCTTACTATTATTACTACTCCCTGTTTTTTTGGTTGCTCAGTCTACAAAAAAAGATCTTACAAAATTGTCTTATGATGAATTGCATCAATTATATTTTAAAAATGTAGGTAATCAAAAAGAACAAATACAATATACAAATGCCTATATGACTAAGGCAATAAGAGAAAATAATAACATTAGAAAAGCTAAAGCTAATTATCAAATTGCCTTGTTTTATTATAAGTCTAATGAGAATAAAGCGATTCAATATCTTGATAGTGTTATAAAATATTCGAAAGGAACAAATGATAAATTTTTTCCAGCCGCTGCTTATTGTGAAAAAGGTAATTTTCTCAAATACCAATTTAAGTTTAAAGAAGCCATGATTAATTATAATCTGGCAGAAAAAGTGGCACTGCAAACCAATATTGATTATTATTATACAGTAAGAGAATATATTGGTATTACCAAATCTGAAGACTTAGAAGAATATGATGAAGCATTAGAAATTTATAAGGAATGTTATCGATATTATAAAAGCAAAGACGTAAGAAGTTCAAAATATGCTGAAGATTATCAAAGTATCATTTTTGGAATCGCAGATTGTTATAAATCTTTAGAGAATACAGATTCAACTTCCTATTATAATGCACTTGGATATAACGAGTCTAAAGCAACAAAGAATGAAGAATACAAATATCTTTTTGTTTTAAATGAAGGTGCAAATCAAGTTTTAAAAAAGAATTACAAAGCAGCATTGGACAGTATTAATATAGCATTGCCTAAAATGATTGAATATGATAATATTGGTAATGTGCTGGCCGGGTATTATTATTTGGGGAAATCTTATGACGGATTAGGAAAAAAAGCAAAAGCGGCAGCAAATTATATTAAAGTAGATTCTATCTACAATATAACAAAGGAAATAAGTACAGAGTTTGTAGATGGGTATCCTTATTTGATTTCTTATTATAAAAATTTGGGTGATAAGGAAAATCAATTAAAATACATTACAGTTTATATGTCCATTGACAGTATTTTAAAGAAAAATTATCGGGAACTAAATAAGTTGGTATACAAAGAATATGATACTCCGCGTTTAATTTCTGATAAAGAAAGTCTTATTACTTCTCTCAATAATGATAAAATTAAAACCTACTGGGGATTAGGATTCTTATTACTAGCTACTATTGGTTTAGGAGGTTTTGCTGTACATCAATATAAAAGTAAAAAACGATATCGATCAAGATTTGAAAAAATAATAGAAGAAGCTAAAATTAAGGAGAATCCTGAATTTAAAAATGAAGATATAATAAAAGTGGATTCTATTAAAATCGAAGAAATTGGTATTGCCGAAGAGTTGGTAAATCAGATTTTAGAGAAGCTCAGTCTTTTTGAAACTAACAAAGGATATTTGGAATCGAATCTTACTGTACAATTGTTATCATCAACATTTGATACCAATAGTAAATATGTTTCTAAGATAGTTAATCTATATAAAGGAAAATCTTTTACACAATATATTAATGAATTAAGAATTGAGAATGCTATTAATCAATTGCAAAAAAATAACAAACTAAGGAAATATACCGTTCAGGCTCTGGCATTGGAATTTGGTTTTAATAATGCTGAATCTTTTTCGACCGCTTTTTATAAAAAAACAGGTATAAAACCAACCTATTTCATTAAAGAATTGGATTTGAACACAACTACTTGATAAGTTGTGTTTTAGTAAAATGCAGGAGATCGAAATTCCTGAATTCCGACAAGTAAATCAAATTTTTTGTTAGTTCAATGAGCAGAGGACTATATATTTGCGATCATATTTAGTAATCCAAAAAATAAATTGTAAGATGAAAACGAAAAATGAAAAAAAAAGTATAAATAAATTTGGTATTGAAAGATTTGAAGTAGCCAAATTAAAAAGTTTAAATTCAATAGTTGGAGGAGGAAAGACCACTACTGTTAATGACGATCCGTCCGATACAAATGATCATAAAGGAAAACAAAACTCAACTGAAAAATGCAATGGTTAGTATTTTAAATTTAATATTGATTCATGATTAAATTATTTTACATAATTATTCTATTTTTCCTTCTTTTAGTAAGTTGTAAATCTACTATAGAACCTAGTAATTTTTCTAAAATAACTATATTAAAAAAAGAACTTACAGCTACAGAATTAAAAATCTGGTATCGAAAAGATTATAAAGAAGACACTATTCCAGGTATTTCGTTAGATAAATGGTATCGTTTAAATAAAAAGCGCCCTAAAAGCAAAAGTATTATTGTAGCTGTAATAGATACTCAAATTGATATAAATCATGAAGATTTACAAGGACAACTTTGGACAAACAGCAAAGAAATTCCAAATAATGATATCGATGACGACCATAATGGTTATCTTGATGACATTAACGGCTGGAGTTTTACAGGAACCAAAAGCGGAGGTTATGTAGTTTGGAATAGATATGAATATGTTCGCATTATGCAGGAATGGGGACCATTATTTAAAGATAAAACAGAAGCTGAAATTGATTCTAAAGATCTTTATAAATACAAGGAATATCAAAGAGCTTTAAAAAAGTATCGAGAAAAAGAAAAATATTCAAAAAATTGGTTGAAATCCTTAAATCATGATGTCGCAGTTTATCCTTTGGTAAAAGATACTTTAAAGTACTTTTTTCCTAAAGAAGATTACACCTACAAACAACTGGATAGTTTGTATAAAATATATAAAATAAATGATAAAAGATACAAACAAAGACGTGATGATAATGATAGAGATCTGGGAGCGTTAATATCTTATATGATGGTTAATTTGAATACTGACGAAAGTACTTTAGAAGAATTAGTAGATCAAAAAACTCAGCTTGATTCTATTGTAAATAAAAACCTGAATTTAGATTACAATGAGCGTCTGTTAATAGGGGACAATCCTAATGTTTTAGAAAAAGGTTACGGCAATAATAATGTCAGTAATAATAAAGCAGGACATCGATCTATTCAGGATCATTGCACAAAAATGGCAGGAGTTATTGGCGCTAATAGAGAAAACAATATAGGAATAAAAGGGATTGTTCAAAACGTTAAAATCATGCCTTTGAATATTTCTCCATCAGGAGATGAACATGATAAAGATATTACCATGGCTATACGCTATGCTGTAGACAATGGAGCAAAGATTATTAATATGTCTTTTAGTAAGCAGTTTTCTTTGCATCAGGAATGGGTTACAGAAGCTTTTAAATATGCTGAAGAACATAATGTACTATTAATTCGCAGTGCTGGTAATGAAGGTGATGATCTTGATAAGGTAAAATATTATACAACAGATACTAATTTTGAAGATAACAAAGAATTTTGCTCCAATTTTATGGTAGTCGGATCTGTCAGCCATAAATTAGATAGTACTTTTGTTTCTGATTATTCTAATTACGGAAAACAAAATGTAGACTTATTTGCTCCGGGAGACGAAATATACTCGACTGGTGCAGGTAATAGTTACAAATTTGATTCTGGTACTTCAATGGCTGTTCCGATGGTTTCAGGAACTGCAGCGTTAATTTGGCTTTATTATCCAAATCTAACTGTTGCACAGGTAAAACAAATCATTATGGATTCAGGAACATCTTATGATTTGCAAGTTATAGTTCCAGGTACGGAAAATAAAAAAGTACCATTTTCGGAATTATCCAAATCAGGAAAAGTATTAAATGTTTACAATGCAATGCAACTTGCCGATAAGGTCAGTAAAAAGAAAAAAACAACGTCTAAATATTAAATAGACTTCAATTTAAGAAATGCTAAAATCAATTTATTTAATTCTTCTTTCAACCTTATTTTTAGTTAGTTGTAAACCTGTAAAACAATCAGATATTCCTTTTAAGAAAGACATTAAAAAAAAACTTACAGCTACAGAATTAAAAACCTGGTATCAAAAAGATTATCAAGAAGATGCTATTCCAGGTATTTCACTAGATAAATGGTATCGTTTAAATAAAAAGAAGCCTAAAACCGAAGTTATTGTAGCCGTTATAGATACTCAAATTGATAAAAATCATGAGGATTTGCAAGGACAACTTTGGACAAATAATAAAGAAATCCCTAATAATGGTATAGATGATGATGATAATGGGTACGTAGATGATACACAAGGATGGAATTTTACTGCAAAAAAAGATAGCTATATTGTTTGGGGAAATTTTGAATATGTTAGGCTAATAAGAGATTTTCAAGGCAAATTTGAAGGTCAAAATGAAACTACAGTTTCTAAAGATGATTTATTAAACTTTAAAGAATATTTACGAGCAAAAAAGAAGTTAGAAGAAGAAGTAACTTATTATAAAAAAAAGGAAGTATCTCAAAAATACGGTGTTAGTGTTTTTCCTATTGCTAAAGACAGTTTAAGACATTATTTCCCTAAAGAAGATTATACTATTGAGCAACTAGATAGTTTGTACAAGATTTATAAAATAAACGATAAAACATTGCGCCAACGTCGGGAAGATAATGACAGAGACTTAGGAGCAATGATTAGCTTTATGAAATTTAGGTTTGAAGTAGGTGAAAAAAGCTTATCAGATGTTATTGATTTTGAAATTCAAATAGATTCGATCTTAAATAAGAATTTAAATATAAATTTTGATGAAAGAAAATTTATAGGAGATAATCCCAACATTCTAGAAAAAGGATATGGCAGCAAGAATATAAGTATTTCGAAAGAAGGGCATAGATCTTTTCAGGATCATAATACAAAAGTATCGGGCATTATTGCAGCTAATAGAAACAATAATCTGGGAATTAAAGGAATTGCAGAGAATGTAAAAATTATGCCACTTACTATTTCTTACTCAGGAGATGAACATGACAAAGATATTGCAATGGCAGTATATTATGCCGTTGATAATGGCGCAAAAGTGATTAACATGTCGTTTACAAAAGAATTTTCCTTAAAACAACAATGGGTTTCAGAAGCTTTTAAATATGCAGAAAAACACAATGTTTTATTGGTTCATATTTCTGGAAATGAAAGTTTTGATATTGATAAAAATCCCAGTTATCCTAGTGATAATAATTTTGACGGAACTGGAGAGATTTGTAATAATTTTATTAATGTTGGGGCAACTTCAAATCGGGTAGACGGTACATTTCTTTATGAATTGTCTAATTATGGAAAACAAAATGTCGATTTATTTGCTCCGGGTGATGATATTTATTCGACTGCCGCAGGTAATACTTATGAATATGATTCCGGTACTTCTCTGGCAGCTCCAATGGTTTCCGGGACAGCTGCACTTATTTGGTCCTATTATCCTGAACTTACAGCTGCTGAGGTAAAACAAATTATTATGGATTCAGGTACATCTTATGATTTACAAGTTATAGTGCCGGGAACAAAAGATAAAAAAGTACCTTTTTCTGAATTATCCAAATCAGGAAAAGTTTTGAATGTTTATAATGCAATGCAACTAGCCGATAAGGTCAGTAAAAAGAAAAAATGATATCAACTTTTAAGATTACGTCTTTTTCTTCCTATGTATTAAGAACTCCTTTGTTGCCTTTGCCTTTGTATCTTAGCACAATTGAAAATTATTCAGAAGAAAAAGTAAAAGAGCTTTATCAAAATTCTTTAATCAAAGAAGCTATGAATTTGGCTTCGCCTGATTTAAAAAAAGAACTGGATAAATGGGAAAAAAAAGATTCCAATTTATCTGATGAAAAAGCAAAAAAGCTAGAGATTACATTTATAAAATATTTAGCCAGAATGTCTTCTAGATGTACACCTTTTGGTCTCTTTGCAGGTTGCTCAATAGGGGAAATAGTTGCCGAAACGAATATTATTCTGGAGGATTCGGTCAATTCTAAAAGATTTACTCAGTTTGATATGCAATTCTGGGTGGCTTTATTGCAAAATATTGCTAAACGAGAAAAAGCAATTTCTTACTTAAGATATTTTCCTAATTCTTCTATTTACGAATTTGGTGATTTCTACAGATATATAGAATACAAATACATAAAAACGACTCGAGAACATACTATTTCGGCATTGCGAAAATCCGACATACTTCAGGAAATAATACTCAAATCGAAATCAGGATTAACTATTGATGAAATGAATTCTTTTTTGGCTGAAAATGATTCTGAAAAAGAGGAAGCAGCAAATTTTATTCATCAACTGGTCAAATTTCAGTTTCTGGTAAGCGAATTAGATGCAGTTGTAACTGGCAATAACGAATTTGACAGGATCTTATCAATTTTAAGGAATATACCTGATTTAGAAAAAGAATATCAATTTTTAGAAAAGATAAACAAACAGGTTTTAGATCTCGATATTTCTTTAGTTCCAACAGAAAATCAATACTTAAATATCAAGAAAAGGATACATGAAGAAGGATTTGATTGTGATGAAAAATATCTTTTCCAAACTGATTTAAATACTGCGACAATAGCAAATAGCTTAGATAGAAGTACGGTAAAAAAAGTAACTCAAGGACTTTATTTTTTAAATGGAATACAGCCTAAAAAAGAATCTAAGAATCTAAAAACTTTCGCTAGAGAATTCTCCAAAAGGTATGAATCACAAGAAATGCCGCTTATGAATATCTTAGATACCGAAGCGGGATTAGGCTATCCGATAAATCATGATATGAGCGATTCTCATGAAATTTTAGAAGGCTTTTCTTTTAAACAAAAGAAAGAAAAAAACGAGAATCAAATCTGGAATTCATATGATTTAATACTAGAAAAAAAGCTTCAGGAATGTTTTTCAAATAATCAAACCACAATTACTTTATCCGAAAATGATTTCCCTGATTTTGACGCTGCTTTTGATAATACTCCTGTCACATTTTCGGCACTTATCGAAATTTATGAGGATGAAAAAATAGCTATAGAATCTTCAGGAAATGTAAGCGCTGCAAAATTATTAGGTAGATTTTGCAACGGAAATCCGGACATTCATAATCTGACTAAAGAAATTGTTGCGAAAGAGGAAGCTTTTCATCATGATAAAATTTTAGCCGAAATTGTTCATATTCCACAATCCAGAACAGGAAATATTCTACGCAGACCTGTTTTAAGAAATTATGAAATAGTTTATCTGGCAAATTCAGGTGTTGAAAAGGAAAATGTAATTGATTTAAATGATTTATTTGTATCGATAAAAGGCGATAAAATAATACTCCGTTCTAAAAAACTGAATAAAGAAATTATTCCTTGTTTGTCAAATGCTCACAATTTTTCTAGTGATTCATTACCTCTGTATCATTTTTTATGTGATTTGCAGGCTCAAAACATGAAACCAATCTTTAATTTTGATTGGGGGATTTTAGAATCTCATTATAATTATTTTCCAAGAGTAGAGTATAAAGAAATCATACTTTCAAAAGCAAAATGGATTATAATGAAAGAAGATATAATTCCTTTTCTTAAAGTAAATAATACTGATTTGTTTGAAGTATTTTCAAATTGGAGAATAGATAAAAACATTCCATATTTAGTTAATTGGGTGAATTTTGATAATACATTATTATTAGATTTTCGAACAGAAATTGGAATTCAGCTATTTTTAAAATCCACACAAAATAGAACTAAAATTATCTTAGAAGAATTTTTATTTGAAAATAATTCGATTGTAAAAAACAGCTCAGGAGAAGATTTTAGCAATCAATTTATAGTATCATTTTATAAAGAACAATCTTAAAAATGCAAAGAGTTTTTTGTTTAGGAAGCGAGTGGCTCTATTATAAAATTTATACAGGAGTTCAGACAACAGATCTTATTTTGTTTGAAAAATTTTATCCGATTATTTTACAATTAGAAAAAAGAAAAATCATCCAAAAATGGTTTTTTATTCGATATAACGATAATGATGCCCATTTTAGAATTCGCTTTTTAATAGAAGACAAAAAGAATTTATCAAAAGCTATTAATATGCTTTTTCCGGTTCTAAACGATCTGCTTCAGGAGAATTTAGTATGGAAAGTTCAAACCGATACTTATCAAAGAGAACTGGAAAGATATGGAGAAAATACAATTGAAGATTCTGAGTTTTTGTTCTGGAAAGATAGCGAAATGATAATTCAATATATTTCATTAAAAAAAGCATTTTCTGAAAAAGATATGGCGCTTTTATTCAGTTTCTGTTCGATAGATTCTTTTTTAAATTCTTTTGGTTTATCAATCTCAGATAAACTTAATTTAATGAACAGTTTGCAAATTTCTTTTAAAGAAGAATTTGAGGCAGATAAAACATTAAAAAGTCAACTTGATAAAAAGTATAGAGAATTACTGCCTACAATTGAGCATTTTTTTTCAGATATATCCAGAAAAGATTTTCCTGATTTTTTTGAAATAATTGAAAAAAAAGAAAATCAGATTGTAGAAAAAGTATTAGAAATTAAAGCTTCAATTCAAATTCCGATTCACGATTTTTTGGCAAGTCATATTCACATGATGCTTAATAGACAATATACTTCTAAGCAAAGAATGTATGAATTGGTTGTTTATGATCATTTATACAGATATTATAAAACTTTAAATTATAAGAGATTATACAAAAAGTCTTTATAAGATTATTTAAACACAACATTGTCATTTCGACGTAGGAGAAATCTCCATGAGAAGCTCGACAAAGATTGGCGACAATATTGAACGCGGATGACGCGGATTCGTTTTGCGAAAACACAGATTAAAACGGATTTTATTAGCTTAATATTCATTTCTACTCCATCGAAATTGTAAAACCTTTGCGATTTTGCAAGAGATTTATTAACCATTACAATATAGAATTTCCTTATACTTAATTACATTGCCTATTATTCTTCAATGCCATTTCTTTCCTTTTTTCTGATAAATCACTTCAGTTTAAACCCAAAATTTTCACCAGTATTTTATCATCCAAATAAAAATACATCATAATAATTCCCACAAAAAACAATCCATTTTTAGAGCATTTGCAAAATATTGTAATCCAAAACTATAATGATTTCAGAAGAAATTTGAAGAAAGTGGAGGTCAAATTATCATTTATTCAACAAAAAACGAGGTTCCTTTTATTAAATGCAGGATTTAAAACTATAGATTTTTCTGGTTTAAAGCAGTCAAATTACAATATTTCTTACAGGTGTTAAAAAAAGGAAATAGGTATTAACTCTTTTGTTTTTAGCGTTTTAAAGTTTTAGTAAAATTTTAATTAACATTTTTTTTGCAAAAAAAACGATTAAACTTTTGGAGTTAATATTTTTAACATACTTTTGTTCTATCAAATTAGTAGAGTTTAAAAATAAAGTAAATAAAAAAAGATTAAAGGTTAAGAAATACAATTCATTTTTTGAGCAGGCAAGAACCATTCGGTACTATATCCCTTCTGATTTTTCGGTGTTAAAAAACTCTTCAATCTCAAATTCATATAATTTTTCAATAAAGACGGACCTGAATTTTAGGGTCGAAATCTTGTAAAGACCAAATCAAAATAATAGTAATCCAAAAAAAAAAGAAAATGAAAAAACGAATGCAATGCAGTTAAAAAAAAACCATTTCTGTTGCAGCAGAAATGGTGAAGCTTAAAGAAATTGTACATCTCTCTATAAGGAAAGTGGGAGTGGAGTAAATCCTTCCGGACTTGCCTTATTTATTAAACCAAAACAAAGTAATGAAAAAAAAATTAAATAGATATGCATACCTATGCATTTTGTTAATTTCCATAGGGGTTAAGGCTCAGGAAACCAAACCGTTAATTCAGTCCAAGCTAGAAGGTATAGTGATTGATGCTGCTACAAAGGAGCCGGTTATTGGAGCTTCAATAAATATAAAAGGTACTACACACGGAGTTCAGACAGATTTTGACGGGAAGTTTTATTTCCAAACCGGACAAAAATTTCCTTATACTTTAATCGTAAGCTTTTTGGGATATAAAAGACTGGAAACTGTAGTTAATCAAAATTCGGTTGTAATTGAAATTACTCAGGAACAAAATGCACTTTCAGAAGTTGTAGTTACTGCATTGGGAATTTCAAAAGAAAAGAAATCTCTGGGATATACCACTCAGGCAGTTAAAGGGAAGGATTTGGGAGAAACTAAAGAAACGAACTTCCTGAATAGTCTTAGTGGTAGATTGGCTGGTGTACGTATCACGAATTCTCAAGGAGATATGGGATCTTCGCGTATTGTGATTCGTGGAGAAACGTCAATCGCTGGAAATAACCAACCTTTATTTGTGGTTGATGGAGTTCCGGTTGATAACTCACAATTAGGAAGCGTTGGTGGAGCAACCCGTGATTTCAAAAATGCGATTGCAGATATTAATCCACAAGATATTGAATCATTAACAGTATTGAAAGGTCCAAATGCTGCGGCACTTTATGGATCTCGTGCTGCGCATGGTGTTGTTTTGATTACTACAAAATCAGGAAAAAATCAAAAAGGACTTGGTATCACAGTTAATACTGGTATCACGGTTTCTGAGGTTACAACTTTACCTCGTTTTCAAAATTCATATGGTCAGGGATCAAACGGAAAATTTAGCTTTGTAGATGGTAAAGGTGGCGGAGTAAATGATGGTGTTGACGAAAGCTGGGGGCCAAGATTAGACGGACGTCTTATTCCGCAATTTAATTCAAATGGTGTAGCGGTTCCTTTTATCGCGCATCCTGATAATGTGAAGGATTTCTTTAATACAGGACTTACTTATGATAACAGTATTTCTATTGCAAAATCAGATGATAAATCAGATTTTCGTTTAGGAGTAAACAATCAAAAACAATTGGGAACTGTACCAAATAGTGAAGTAAACAAAACAAACTTTACAATTAATACGAATTACCAAATTTCAAAAGGTGTTAGAGTTGGTGTAAATGCCAATTATATTGTTACTGATGCTCCGGCACTTCCGGGTGGTCCATCTGGAAACCGTGCTGCGGGTGTAATGCTTCAGTTTCTTTGGTTTGGGCGTCAGGTAGATACTGAAGAACTTCAAAGAAACAGAGATGTAAACTGGAATAACAGCTATTATAGTAATCCATATTGGAATGCGTATTACAATACTACAAGTCAACAACGTAACCGTTTGATTGGAGATATCCATTTGGATGCAAAACTTGCGGAAGGATTTAATTTTAAATTCCGTACAGGAATTGATTATTACAATGATCGTAGAAAATACCAGATTAAATACGGTACAAACGGAACTCCTTTTGGATCATATGCTGAAGACGCTTATACTGTAAGCGAACAAAATACTGAGGGTATTTTTACTTATACTAAAAAATTAAACGATGATTTTAGTTTAGACGCTCTTGCGGGATTCAACGTTCGTACACATAGTGATGCAAACAATTATCAAAAAGCGCCACGTCTTGCTGTACCGGATTTATATACTTTGACGAATTCACGTGATCCGTTAACTTCATCAAATACGTATTCAAGATTAAAAGTTTATAGTGCATATGCATCGGCACAATTTGGTTTTAGAAATTATGCATTTTTAAACGTAACAGCTCGTAACGACTGGTCATCAACATTGCCAAGTAATAACCGTTCTTATTTTTATCCTTCTATTAACGGAAGTGTGATCTTAACAGATGCTTTGAATTTGAAAAGTAATACGCTTGATTTCTTAAAATTACGTGGTGGTTGGTCTGAAGTAGGAAACGACGCAGATCCATATCAATTGTCTACAGTTTACAATTTTCAAACGGCATTTGACGGAAATCCAATTCAAACTTCTTCTCAAAAGAAACTTAATAATAATCTGAAACCAGAAACTACACGTTCTACGGAAGTTGGTTTAGAAGCTTCTTTTTGGAAAAACAGACTTCACTTTGATTTTGCTTATTATAACACAAACAGTTTAGATCAGATTTTAGAAATCAAAACAACTGCTGCGAGTGGTTATAATTCACAATTAATCAATGCTGGAAAAATAAACAATCATGGTGTAGAAATTCAATTGGACGGAAATCCTGTTCAAACTGAAAATTTCAAATGGAATGTTGCTGTAAATTATGCAAAGAACATAAGCAAAGTTGAGATTTTGGATTATGACAAACAAATTCAAAACTACACAATTGGTTCTTCTGGAGGTGTTGATGTATTGGCATCTGTAGGTCAGGCTTACGGAGCGCTTTACGGAACTGCTTATTTACGTGACGCAAACGGAAACATTGTAGTTGGTGCAAATGGATTGCCAAAAGCAGATCCGCAAAAGAAAGTATTAGGACATTATACTCCGGATTATACTGGTGGTGTGACAAATACATTGACATACAAAAATCTTGAACTTTCATTTCTTGTTGATGCAAGTGTAGGTGGACAGATTTTCTCCGGAACAAACAGAACAGGTAATTATACAGGAGTATTGGCTCAGACTCTTTATGGTCGTGGTGCAGAAAATGGAGGTTTAAATTATTATGTAACAGGTACTACAAAAACTTTATTACCTGCAGGAACAACTGCTCCAACTGGTTCAGTAGTTTATGATGACGGAATGATCTTTAATGGAGTATATGCTGATGGAACGCCAAATAAGACATTACTTAGTGCGCAGGAATATTACAAAGCTTCATACAATATTAGCGAAGCTTACCTTTATAGTTCCACTTACGTGAAATTAAGAGAAGTAAAACTGACTTATAATGTTGATAAAAAACTAGTTAAGAAACTGGGATTAGCCGGAGCAAGTTTTACAGCTTCAGGTCGTAACCTGTTCTTTATTTACAAAGACGCACCAAATATCGATCCGGAATCGGCTTTTAACACTGGAAATGCACAAGGTTTAGAGAGTTTGTCTCTGCCAACTACCAGAAGTTTCAGTCTTAATGTTAATCTTAAATTCTAAAAACACGAAATCATGCTAAAAAAAATAGCTTATATAACTCTATTTGCATTGTCGCTGACTTCTTGCAGCAACGATTTGGATGAAATAAATAAAAATCCAAATGCAACCGAAACGCCATTGGCACCTTACCTGTTAACAGGATCATTAAAACAAGGCGCTGACTTATATTGGGGTTCAACAAATAACTTTGATTCGTCGTTATTGTTTGTTCAGCATTGGGCAAAAATTCAATATACAGAACCGGACAGATTCGATGTATCTAACACGTCTTTTACGACTTTGTGGAATACAGGATATGCAACTTTAATTACAGATTTGAACACGATTCTGAATTTTACAGATCAACAGGCAAATTCAAATTACAAAGGAATTGCACTAACATTGCGTTCATGGACATTTTTGTTGTTGACAGATGCTTACGGAAGCATTCCTTATAAAGATGCAGGTCAAAAAGTAACACCAACTTATAATACTCAAAAAGAAGTTTATACAGGATTACTTGAAGATTTGAAAAAAGCGCAGTCTTTGCTTGCTACAACAAACGGTGCTGTAACTGGAGATTTAGTTTATAAAGGTGATATCTTAAAATGGAAGAGATTTGTAAATTCACTTCGTTTGCGTATTGCATTGAGAATTTCAGACAGAGAACCTGCTTTGGCTAAACAAGCTGCAATTGATGCAACAACAGATCCAGCAGGAGTTTTGAGCAGTAATACTGATACTTTTCAGTTTGTTTACATCAGTTCTCCGCAACAAAATCCAGCTTCGGCATGGTTTGAAACGAGAGATGATTACCGTATTTCAAAAACATTAGTAGATAAATTATATGCATTATCTGATCCGCGTTTGCCAGTTTATGCACAATTGCCATCTGATGCAACTGTAGGTAAATATGTTGGTGGCGCTAACGGATTATCAAACAGTGATGCTAATAGTCAAGGTTTTGCCAAAACATCAAAACCAGGTAAATATTTCTTAACGTCAACTTCACCGGCTGTAATTGCTTCTTATTCTGAAACATTATTCAATCTTTCTGAAGCCGTTGCACGTGGATTTATTTCCGGAGATGCAGAGCAACTTTACAAAAATGCAATTACTGCTTCATTGAATCAATTTGGAATTAACGATGCAACAGTAGTTTCAAATTATCTTAATCAGGCAACTGTAAAGTACGATGCAACAAACTATGCTAAATCAATTGGTACTCAAAAATGGATTGCATTCTACGGACAAGGCCTTGATGCTTTTGTAGAGTGGAGAAGACTTGATTATCCGGTATTAACCGCTGGTCCTGCTACAGTTTTGGACGGACAGATTCCTTCACGTTTCTTTTATCCGGGTACAGAGCAATCGCTAAACGGAACTAGTTACCAAGCTGCAATCGCAACTCAAGGAAAAGATTTGTTGACTACAAAACTATGGTTTGATATAAAATAAGCCTGTTGTTTGTATGTCATAAAAAAAATATTAAACACATAGAAACATAGATTTTTTTAAGCAAACAAATACTATGTTTCTATGTGTTAAAATAATTACACTCGATTTTAGTGCTTACTAATAAAATCAAATAATGAAAAAATCCGCAAATGTCTATTATTGACTTTGCGGATTTTTTTATGTTTTTCAGATGATAAAGTTGATAAATTATAGCACTTAAAACTGAATTAACCAGTCTACAGAAAAAGCAATAATGATAAAAATATTGTGTACAAATACAAGTTGCAAATAATAACCTTTAAAGTTTTTAGTATGAGTTGAAGGTATAATTTCAACAAGAAAAGTCCAGCTTATAATTCGGATTAAACCATTTATGAAACCAATAAAAATAGTTGTCATCCATGAAATTTCTGCAAATTCGTTATACCAAAGCAAATAATAAATAGCGGCAAAACAAAGTCCAAAGCTGTGATGCAATATCTTTCCGGCTTTTACTTTCGCTTTAAGCGGTAAATTTATATCAATAGCAAAAAGAAGACTTGTAAGCAGAGCAGGTTCACGATAAAATTCATTGTCTGAGTTTGATAACGCCGTGTTGAATATTTTGAGAATACAACAGGTTAACAACCAGGAAATCAGAATTTGAAAAAGTAGGTATAAGATCATAAAAGGGCGTAAAATTTTTTACGCGGCAAATATAAGCATGAAAGTGATAAGAATAAAATTAAAATGGTTAGAATGACCTTTTCCTTTAAATATTCAATTAAACTAACGTCTTATTTTATTGGCATGAAGTACTAAAAATCACACCAGAATCTTTAAACCATCTCGAAGAAGGAAAGTCTGTTTTATCAACCTGAATGCATTTGAGATCATCATTTTTAAGAGCAGAAACATAAGATATAGTACTATTATTTCCGTTTTTGAGATTAAGAGAAGTCAATTCATTCGAAGAACAAGTTAAGCTAAGCAATGCGGTGTTATTGGATAAATCGAGAGTTTTCAGCCTGTTTTCTTCACATGAAATTCTGGTCAATTGGAGATTGTGAGACAGATCTAAATTTTCAAGTCCATTTTGCTCACAATGAAATTCTTTCAAAGCTGTATTTTTAGTTATATCCAAAGTTTTCAATAGATTAGAATTGCATTCAAGATACATTAAAAGAGTATTTTGACTCGGATCCAAACTAGTCAGTTTATTTGAACTGCAATTAAAATTCCACAAAACCGTATTTTTAGAGACATCCAAAGTAGTTAGCTGATTTGATACGCAGCTAAAATTATTCAGTACTTTGTTTGAGCTGAGATCCAATGTTTTTAATTTATTCTCATTACAATACAACAGTCTTAAATCTTTATTTTTAGTAATATCCAGATTTGTCAATTGATTATTGGCACAACCAAATTTTTCCAATTTCGGATTCAGACTTACGTCTAAAGAAGTTAAGAGATTATTACTGCAAAACAACTCGTCTAAAATTGCATTTTTAGATAAATTCAAAGTTGTTAATTTATTGTTGTCACATCGCAAAATTGTCAAAGCAGTATTTTTAGAAACATCTAAATCCGATATTTTATTAGATTGACAATCAATATAATCCAAAAGTAAATTTTTGGATAAATCGAGGTTTGTTATTTGATTGGCATAACACCCCAATTCGATTAATGAAGTATTTTTAATAACACTTAATTCCGTTAAGAAGGTATTGGCACAATATAAAGTAGTCAACGCATTATTTTCAGAAACATCTAAAGTTGTCAATTTATTACCATTACAATTTAAATTGGTTAGCAATTTATTTTTAGACACTTTCAAAGATTTCAAATTGTTATACTCACAATTCAAAGTCAGCAACGCTTTATTTTGGCTAATATCTAAAGAAGTTATATGATTACGCTGACAATTTAATAAAGTAAGTGCTTTATTATGAGAAACATCTAAATCAATACTATTGGCTTCACAATCTAATTCTTTTAAAGCCTTATTTCCGGAAATATCCAAAGTATTAAGATAGTTTTCCTCGCAATAAAGCGCAGTTAGATTTTTATTATTGCTTACAATTAAGGAATTTATTAGGTTTTTAGTGCAAACTAGTTTTGTCAAAGCTTTATATTCAGTAATATCAAGATTTTGAATTTGATTTTTAGAGCAGTTTAAGGTTTTTAAAGCGACAAAATCCTCCAAACCTTTTAAGTCTTTGATTTCATTATTCGAAACATCCAAATCTGTAATAGAAGCAATATTTGCTGTAAAGACTCTTCCGTCCGGTTCACCAGAATCATATTTTAGTGCAATTAAAGCTTTCTCAAAATTAAGATCCGGAATTACCGTATATCCGGGTTCAATTTCGGCACATATTATTCTGCATTTTGAAAAATCTGACCTATCATTTATATGATAAGGTTGACCATCAAAATCTGCGCTAATACATTTTAGATCAGGATTTTCCTCTGTAAACATATAACTTATAAGAGGACAATTTTTAATATTCAAATCAGTTAATTGATTTTGGGAACAATCAAAACCTTTTAAAGAAAGACTGTTTGATAAATCCAATGTTTTTAACTGATTTCCACGACATCCCAAATCTCTCAAAGCTTTGCTTGAGCTAAAATCCAATGCAGTCAATTGATTGTTGGAACAGTCAATTTCAATAAGAGCATTATTTTCCGAAAAACTTATCGTTGTTATTTGATTATCATAACATTGTAAAGACCCCAAATTAATATTCTGAGTTAAATTCAATTGGGCTAATTTGTTATATTGGCAATACAAAGTATTTAGATTTGTATTTTGGCTTAAATCCAAAAAAGTCAATTTATTATTAAAGCAATGCAAATATTCTAAAGCAATATTTTGACTCAAATCCAATGAAACCAATGCGTTGTGATCGGTAACTAACATGTTTAAAGAGGTGTTTTTACGTACATCTAAATTTGCTAATTTGTTGTTGGAACAATGTAACTGATTTAGTTGAATATTTTGCGTTACATCTAAAACCTTCAATTGATTATTATAACATATTAAGTGAGTAAGAATTGTATTTTTGGTTACATTCAATGATTTTAATTTGTTTTCGGAACAAGATAAAAAAGTCAAAACGGTATTTTTGCTAAGATCCAGTTTTGTTAATTTATTTTCGTAACAAGTTAAATTATCTAATGCTTCAAAATCTTGGATTCCAGTTAAATCAGAGATGTTTTTGTTTGAAATATTTAGTGATTTTACATTAGAAATTGCTGCGGTCAATACTTTTCCGTCAGGTTTACCAGAATCATATCCCAAATTTATAAGGCACTTTTCAAAATTAGAGTCGGGGATTAAGGTATATCCGGTTTTGGCTTGCGAAAACAAATTATTTGACGCGCAACAAAGCAAAATAACAAATAGTATTCTTTTCATAAATGTCTCTTTTATACCAATGGGAATTACTGAATATGATTTTTCAAACATAAACAGGTATAATAATTTTTGATGCTAATTTATTTCTGAATAATGAATGGAGTAGTATAAGCACACCTTACTGCTTTTCCTTTTATCTGTCCCGGAATCCATTTTGGCATTTTATTCAGGACTCTCAAAGCTTCTGCGCCTGAACCATAACCATAATCTCTCAGTACTTTTTGATTCGTAATTGTTCCGTCTTTTTCGATTATAAAATACAAATAAACTTTTCCCTGAAGTCTTTCTCCCTCGTCTTTTGGTGCCTTAAAGTTTTTATCTATAAACTTATTTCTTGCAGCCATTCCTCCGTTATAATCTGGCAGTACATCCAGGTCTACTGTATTATAAATCCAATTTTCGAGTATAGTTTCAGGTGTGATTATTGCTGGAGGATTGTATAGAGTACCAATATTTCCTGTGCCTTCGATTGGTTTATTGCCTAAATATTTAATCGTAACTATATTTGAAATTAGAGCAAGCCAATATCCTTCATCATTTTTAAGAAAATAATAATCAGATAAAGGAGTTGTATCTAAACCACAACCGGGTCTGTTTCCTGCTATAACCGCTAATATTTCGACATTCTTATTTTTTATTACTTTATTGGCGCCACTGTAGATATAATCTTTGTCTGCCAGAAAATTAAAAAATGGCTTAACGCTTTGTGCATCAATACCTTTTATTGAAATAAGCTTATCACTTCTATAATAAGTGTAAACATTATTTTTGTCTTTGTAACAATTCAGAATTCTTTCAAAAGTCTCAGCATCTGCAGTTGTTTCTTTACCATTGATATAAATTTTCTTATCAGATTCATACAACTGATATTCGTAAAGTTTCTTTGTTGTTGAATTGAAGATGTCTGTTTTAGCGTTTTTTGCAGCATTGATTTGCGTCTGAGATAGATTTTTATACATTTTCTTTTTAGAAAGATCGTAAGCCTGATTTTCATATATCAAATAGCGATAGGCTTGGCCAAGAAAAGTATTTTTGGACGAGACTTTTTTAGTATAAACAAATGGGAATTTTTTCGCTTCAGATTTTTGTGTTTTTTCGTTCCATACACGTTCATAAATTCCATTTTTATCAAAGTACCAATCTGAAAACGGAATAAGTCCAAAAGTTTTGGCGTCAACGTCAGGAAATGGATAATTTGCACCCGCATAAACCATTTTTCCATCAGAAATAAATCGGCTGTTTGCCTGATCCCAAGCTTTAATATTTTCTGGATTTTTTGCTGTCAGTATTGTTTTTTCACCATCATAATACACAAAATTCTTATCTATAGAATAATGTTGGGACAATGGTCGAATGGTATTTGCATCAATATTTGGAACAACAATCCAGCCTTTTAATGTCAATACTTCTTTTGAAGTTTTCATTAAATAATCATTTACAGAACGAAGCGTATCACCATTATGCAGACCAATCTCGCCATTTATATAAACATAGTTTTTGTCATAAATAATAGCTTCAAAAGTTTCTGAAAGTGAATTTACATCAGCATTTTTTATCTTTTTAAAATTGTAATAAAGATGATTTTTATCTTTAAAATAAAGTGTTGAATAATAACTGGCTGATCTGTAACTTTCGATATCAATATCTTCTGTAATTTCGATATTGTTTTTAAAAAGTTTATACTTTGTTTTCCATACCAAATCCGGGCGACCAAGGTATTCTGTATTCCTGATTTCGGCCAGGATTTTAAATCCGGTTGTATCAGTTGCTATAAAATCTCCATTATAATAAACACCATTTTTATCTAAAGCAAAAAGGCCATTATCATTATATCTTGGAAATGTAAAAGATTCAACATCTGCGTCTTTTAGAATTTTTCGCTCACTCACATTTTTTTGAAAAACAATATAATTTTTGTTTTTGATGTAAAGCGGAGCCATATAACCTGCACTTGGATATATTTCAAAAGTAGAATCTACAACAGGATCTATTACAGAAAAAGAATCCGGCGTTTGTGCACAGCTTAAATTTGAAAGCAATAAAATTGATAATACTAAAAGGTAATATTTATTCATGTTGTGGTATCTATTATGGTTTTTCGGTTCTCTTTATTATATAGATATATTAAAATCTAAAAAGGTTGGGAGAGGAGAAACTTTTTTTATTTTATCAATTATTGTGCTGTTAAAAATGCTAATATATAGATTAGTTTGCTAAAGTTTATTGTTTAATTTGCTGATAATAAAAGTTAATAAATGAGAAATGATTCCACCTGATTCTAAATCTTGAATTGACTTTATTTTTTAATTTTAGTTGTACGGAAAAAGTATAAAGTGACTTACATTTGGGTGAAAAATAAAGGTTATTTTTGATATTATTGTAAGTTGGCGATCTATAACAGCTTCTTAAAATTATTTTATGAATTTAAAAACTACATTTTTGTACAGATTACTTTTACCAATGTTGCTTTTTATTTTCATGCCGGCTATTCAGGCTCAAACCGCGTTGCAATTGAATTGGGTTAATGCATTAGAATCTAATGATGTATTTTCGGTTAGTGCTAAAAATATAAAAACTGATGCCATAGGTAATATCTATGTTGTAGGAACTTTTACTGGTACAGCCGATTTTGATCCAAGTGAAGCAATAGTCAATTTAACAAGTGCAGGGGAAGAAGATGTTTTTCTGGCAAAATATGATGCAAACGGAAAATATATATATGCCTGTGTCATAGGCGGAATCCAAACTGATAATTGTACAGCTCTTACTGTTGATCGTTATGGGAATGCATATATATCGGGAGTTTTTGAAGAGAAGATAAGTTTTACTTCTACAAAAAAAACAATAAAAAAGATTAGCGCCGGTGATTTTGATGGTTTTATTGCGAAATATGATCCTGATGGAAGATTGTTGTATGCAAATACATTTGGTGGTGTGGATCACGATTATGGAAAGGCCATTGCAGCAGACGATAATGGAAATGTATATGTCACTGGTAGTTTTACCGGAATCTGTGATTTTGATTTCGGAAAAGGAACAGCCAATCTCTCTAGTGAAAATGGTGCTCATTTGTTTTTTGCCAAATACGATGCAAGTGGCGAGTATGTATATGCAAAAAACATAAATGGCGTTAGTACCGGAATTGCTAATGATGATAAAGGCAACGTGTACCTTACCGGATATTATGAAAGTACTGCAGATTTTGATCCCGGAAAAGGAGTTGCAGCTATGAAAACTATTTATGGTCAGAATATTTTCTTTGCTAAATATGATGAGTATGGGAATTTCGTTTTTGTAAAAAATATTGGAAGCGACAGATCAAGAGATCTGAGCAATGCTATAGCTCTTGATCGTAGTGGTAATATTTACCTTACTGGGTTTTATGAAAACGACGCAGATTTTGATCCCGGAACAGGAGCCGCTATTTTATCTGCACCCAAACCATGCGCAATGTTTCTTGCGAAATATAATGCTGACGGAAATTATATTTATGCCAAAAGTATGTCCGGTGGAAAAGGTGTAATTGGTAATGCTGTGGCGGTAGACATTAGTGGGAATGCATATGTTACCGGTTCTTTTGAAGGTACGGTTGACTTTGACCCAGGTCCGGAATTCGCCAAGTTGACAAGTCCGGGGCGTACAAAAGAAATTTCAGGTTATGAAGGTGATATATTTCTGGCAAAATATGATATTTATGGAAATTATATTTATGCGAAATCTATGGGAGGCAAGGAGTATGATATGGGAAATGGTATTGCGCTTAATCCTGATGGAAGAATTTACGTTGCAGGGACATTTGACAGTCCGGCAAATTTTGACCCGATGAATAATGACAATGTTGTAAAATTAAAGAAGATGCCTTACGGTTCATTTGTAGCTTGCTATAGTGAATGTAATGTCAATGAAAATGAGATAATACAGACCAATTAGAATAGTTTTGATTTGATAGAAACCAACTTTCTACATCATATTTTATTATAATAAAACCAACCAAAAACCAAGTCATCCTTATGAAAGTAAAAATTTCATTGCTTATTTTTTTCATGTTTTTTACCGTAGTTGCTTTTTCGCAAAATATTACCGTTCAAACTAAAGTTTCTAAAGACACCATTGGCTATTTTGATGTCTTAAGAGTAAGCTTTGAAGCAAATAGTATTGGAGTTACACTTAGAGAACCTTATTTTGAAGATTTTACAATTTATAAGGGTAGCGACACAAAAATAGAACAAAGTTATATAGATGGTAAAAAAACGTCTAAAACGATTATTTCTTATCTTTTAAAACCTAAAAGAACTGGTAAATTAGCGATAGACAAGGCAGTTTTTGAGTATGATGATAAAATTTTTACAACAGATCCGGTTACAATAGTAGTAAAAGGAGATACCTTGACAAACGATCCTTCACAAAAAGACAGTAAGATATTTGTTTCTGCGCAAGTTTCCAATTACACACCATTTTGTTATCAGCCAGTAATGGTAGAATATAAATTGTATTTTGACGAAGATATCAAACCTTCAACAATTAGCTTTGATTTTAAGAAAGAATACACAGATAAATTTTTAATTTATTCTCTTAGTTCAGATGAATCAATTACTAAAGAAACAATTGGCGGAAAAGAATACAATAGTATTATCATAAAGAAAGACATAATTCGATTTAAAGATAAAGGTGAAACTTCTATTAATAATAATGTCGTAGTCGAATACAAAACAAGTAAACCGACGAAGGAAGATGAAAACTTTGAGCAGATTTCAGTAAAAAGTTTGCCAGTAATTTCAAAGAAAATTAAGTCGAAAAAAATGGAGAAAACGCCTAAGTTTCCTCATGATATTCAATCGTATGGCGATTATAAACTGGACGTGATTTATCCTGAATTCGCAAAAATCAGAAAGAATAAAATTTTCGAAATTACAGTACAACTTTACGGAGAAGGCTATATTGAAGATGAAATTTTACCACAACTTAGCATTCCAAAAGGATTTGAAGTTATTTCGAATATAATCGCAAATGATCCGGTCATGGAAGACGAAAAAATAAAATCTGTAGCGACAAGAACTTATAAAATAAAGCCTTTAGCAATTGGTAATTATAAATTTCGTCCTCTTAGTTTTTATTTCTACAATGAAAAGACAAAACAAAGAAAAGCTGCTTCGTCTAAAGAATTTACACTTACAGTGAAATAAAATCGGCGCTAGAAGATTTAGAAAATTGGCTTTTGTATTTCGATGAAAAGATTAACGTAATAACTTGTTTATTTTAGTGACTCCTTAGTCTTTACAAGCTTATCTCTTGTTCCCGTGGGTGCGAGCCACATATATTTTTTAAGAATTGTATCGTACATTTTTTTAATTGAATCAGGATCTTTATCGTCTGTTTTTTTAATGAGATTTTTTAATTCATCAGCATTACCATAAGTTGGTCTTTGTTGATATACTTCCGTAAAACAATTCAATGCTTCCTTCAAGTCTTTTTTATTTAGCGCATCAAAACCCTGAGCATAAATTACTTCTACGGTGGCTATAATGGCATTATCCTCTTTTAATTTTGAGTTTACTTCTTCTTTAAAATTATTTGGAGAATAAGTATAATTTAAAATATTGAGATATCTGCTTAGATCGTTAACCCTTTTATCAATATCATACAACGTTTTTCTTTTAGCATTTTTAAGTGTAATTTCCTCTTTTAAGGATTCATTAATTATTTTCTGAATATTTGCAATTTCGGGATCAGTAATAGAATCTGAAACTTTTGATACTTGCTTTTCATATTTTTTCTGAATAATTTTTAATTCGTCAAAAACAGCAGTATTTATGTCTGAAATTGAGGTTCTGTATTCGTCCATTACCGGTATTAATTGTGGTTGTGCATGAACAGTTGTTGGATCTCCAATGGAATTTCTTATAAACTCAATTACAGTTTTATATTCACTATATGTTTTGACATCAAAGGATGCATTTACTGGTATATTTAATCTCGCTTTGGTTCCTGTTATACCAATTGTTTTCATTGAAAGATCAACTTTAATTTTTCCAAATTCCACTTTTGCTGCCAGCTTTTCCAGACTTAAACTATTCTCTTCATTATCTTTATTAAGTTCAATTACAGAGATTCTAAATTCACTTCTTATCCCAACAGCATATCTTATTTTGGGTAAACCGGTACAGTTACAATCGTAATATTGCAAGTAATCAATTACGTTATAGAGATCTGAAGTTTTTAGTTCGTTATTTATTATCCCAAAAGCTTGCAGAGCAGTTCTATTGTCTCCTCTAAATAAATAGGTTCGGAATTGAAAGCCACTTGTCAGATCATCTACCTTTTCAGGAACAACTATTTCGCAGGGAGCAACACCTATTATATCGAGTATACCATTTCTAAGCGACAAATTATTTCCTGCTCCAAAATCAAATAATTTAATAATATGTTTGCCATTATCTAAGAAGATTTTTTCTTTTGCAGGACCTTTTGCCTGATTATACATCCTCCTGTATATTGGAGAAGTTTTTGGAATATCAAAAGTATCTTTTCCTGTTTTTGCAATAATTTGTTTCACAATCAAAAATTCCAGAATTGCCTGTGAGTAATAATTTTTATCAGCAACAATAGCGTTTAAGCCTAGAATACTTTTGTTTTTTTTGGAGAACTTTTCCCAATCTTCATTTTGACTATAAAGAGCCTGAATCAACAAAACGAATAATAATAGTAGACGTGCTTTCATAATAATAAGGTTTTGTGATTAGTTATTTGGTAATCATAAAGTTATGAAACAAAGCGCCTGTCAAACAACACGTATTTATACTGTTTTTTAGTCTTATAGAAAAGTTTAAGAATGATGTGTTTTTAGAAGTGATAGTGTTTCTAATGTAGCTAAAAACAAAAAAGTTTATGCTTTATGGGCATAAACTTTTTTAATATAACGTTCTAAAAAGAGTTTCTTAGTTTGTTCCCGCAGCGCTTTTATCCACAAGAAATAATAATTCTCCTGAAACTGGTTTAATTAACTGCATTGGGTAAGTTTCAGGATTATAATTTCCTGTTGTTACTTCCTTTAAAGCGTGTGCTTTTTTCTCTCCAAAAGCTACAACTACAATTTTTTCGGCTTTGTTTATTAATGGTGCCGTAAGTGTAATTCGGTGCATTTTTTGAGGTTCAAGATAATAAGCATCAACCCATTTTGTTTGTTCTTCTAAAACTGCTTGTCCAGGAAAAAGCGAAGCTGTGTGTCCGTCATCGCCCATTCCTAATAAGATAAGATCAAATTGGCCTTCATCGCCCAGAACTTTTCTAATAGATTGCTCGTAAGATACCGCATAATCTTCTGGTGTAACACCATCTTTATACATTTCAAAAATGTTTTCCTTCGGAACAGGAACGTGGCTTAATAATGCAGCATAAGACATTTTTGCATTGCTTAAATCATCATTCAAAGGTACCCAACGTTCATCGCCCCAAAATACGAAAACTTTACTCCAGTCTATTTTTGTTTTGTAAGCATCAGAAGCTAATAATTTGTAAATCCCTGCAGGAGAAGAACCTCCCGTAAGTACAACTGTGAATTTGTCTTTCTCTGCAATTGCTTTTTGTGCAGCTGTTACGAAAATATCGGCAGCTGTAGTATTAATTTCTTCGGTATTATTGTAAATCTTTATCATCTAAAATTTCTTCTTTCGTTTGTATGTTTGGAATCCATTTGTGACCCTGACGCGCCAAAAGTTCGTCAGCTTCTTCAGGTCCCCAGCTTCCTGCTTTGTAATTAGGGAAATTGGTTGGCGCCGTAGTTTTCCAAACTTGCTGAATCGTATCAATTGCATCCCAAGCTTGTTCTACCTGATCCCAACGCATAAATAGAGTAGGATCTCCTGCCAAAGCATCGGCGATAAGCGTTTCATAAGCTTCCGGTGACATTGTAGAGCAAGAGAAATAATCAAAAATCATTTCTGCAGGTCTTAATGAAAGTGACAGTCCAGGTTTTTTGGTCATAAACTGCAATTTGATATCCATTGCAGGCTGAATATTGATAATCAATCTGTTTGGTGTCATTCCTTCTTTTCCATAAGAAAATGCAGAATGCGGAACTGGTTTAAACTGTATAATGATCGAAGATTGTTTTTCCTGCATTCTTTTTCCGGTGCGTAAATAAAACGGAATTCCCTGCCATCTCCAGTTATCCAGGTAGATTTTCATGGCAACGTAGGTTTCGGTATTAGAATCCGGAGCAATTCCTTTATCTTCACGATATCCTACAACCGGTTTTCCTTTTATCAATCCTGCATCATATTGACCGCGAACAATATAGTGATCTACTTCATCAGGTTTAATGCGGCGAATTGATTTTAAAACATCAGCTTTTCGGTTTCTAATATCATCCGCTTCTAGTGAAGCCGGAGCTTCCATCGCTGTCATACATAAAATTTGAAGCAAATGGTTTTGAATCATATCTTTTAATGCGCCAACGCCTTCATAAAAGCCACCGCGTTCTTCAACGCCAACTTCTTCGGCAACTGTAATTTGAACAAAATCAATAAAATTACGGCTCCATAAAGGTTCAAACATCGAATTTCCAAATCGGAAAGCCAAGATGTTTTGTACCGTTTCTTTACCTAAATAATGATCGATTCTATAAATTTGTTCTTCTTGAAAAGTCTGCGAAAGCATTGCATTCAATTCAATTGCAGAAGCTTTATCGTAACCAAAAGGTTTTTCGATAATAATTCGATCTTGTTTTGGATTAGCTGCAAGACCAATTTTTTTAATATTACTTGAAATTGTAGTAATGAAAGAAGGCGTAATCGAAAGGTAAAATAAACGATTGGCACGTTCTCCAAACGCTTCATCGATACTGTTTATCTTATCGTTTAAACTTTGATAAGATTCTTCTTTGTCAATATCAAGACTGTGATAACTTATATGTGAAAGAAATTTTTGAGTTTCAGGATCTGAAAGTCCTTTTTTTCTTGAAAAGGTTTCCAGATTTTCTAAGACATAACTACGGAATTCTTCATTGCTTTTTTCGGCTCTTCCCAGTGCGATAATCTCAAACTTATCAGACATACGTCCGTCAAGATAAAGATTTTGAAATGCAGGAAAGAGTTTTCTTTTCGCTAAATCTCCGGTTCCTCCAAAAATCACAATGATTGTTGGATTTATATTTTTGAACTTACCCATTTGTGTGTGTTGTCGTTGTGTTGTTTAAAGTTCTTTATTCAGACCATTTTGTATGAAATACACCCGGAACATCTGTACGTTCGTAAGTATGCGCTCCAAAATAATCTCTTTGTGCCTGAATTAAATTTGTTGGAAGATTTTCTGATCTGTAAGCATCAAAATAAGCCAATGAATTCATAAGTCCGGCTACAGGTAATCCTTTTTGAACAGCAAATTGAATAACTGCTCTCATTCCTGCTTGGTTATTTGTCAATTCTGAAGCGATTCCAGAATCTAGAAGTAAGTTTGGTAAATCAGATTTTGCAACATAAGCTTTTCTGAAATCTTCTAAAATTGCAGCACGAATAATGCATCCACCGCGCCATATTTTGGCAACAGTTTCAAGATTTAATCCGTAATTATATTCTTTAGAAGCAGTATGAAGCTGTGCTAATCCTTGTGCATAAGTCACAACGATAGAAAAATATAAAGCCGATTTTAATGCGGCAATTGCTTCAGTTGTATTTACATCAGTTTTGGCAGCATCCCAAGTTAATTTTTTAGCAGCTTCAATTCTTTCCGGTTTAGTTTTAGACATATCGCGCATAAAAACTGCAGCATCGATCGTAGGAATTGGAACTTGCAAATCCATTGCGTTTTGAGAAGTCCATTTTCCTGTACCTTTAGATTTTGCCCAATCCGAAATTTTATTGATTAACGGGCTTCCGTCTTCGTCTTTTTCTTTTAAGATGCTTCCGGTAATTTCGATCAAATAAGATTTAAGCTCGTGTGATTGATTCCATTCCTCAAAAGTTTTCTGAATCGTCTCTTCATCAAGATTATAACCTCTTTTCATCAAGTCATAAATCTCAGAAATCAACTGCATAATTCCGTATTCGATACCGTTGTGAACCATTTTTACATAATTTCCGGCAGAACCGTTTCCTAGATATTCTACACAAGGTTCTCCATCAACTTTTGCTGCAATAGCTTCAAAAATAGGGCGAAGTCTTTCGTATGCTTTCTGATCTCCGCCCGGCATCATTGCAGGACCAAATCTCGCACCTTTTTCTCCGCCTGAAATTCCCATTCCAAAGAAGTGAATTCCCTGAGCAGATAATTCTAAAAATCTTCTGTCAGTATCTGTATAAAAAGTATTTCCACCATCAATTATAATGTCTCCCTTATCAAGATGAGGCAGTAAACTTGCTATTGCGCTGTCAACAGGTTTTCCCGCAGGAACCAGCAACATAATAGCTCTTGGTTGTTGAATAAGCGATACAAAATGTTTAACATCTGTAGTAGCTTCAATTATATGATCAGGATCAGCTTCCTGTTGAAGTGAATTAACTTTCTCAGTATCTAAATCTAAACCTGCTGCAGCAAAGTTATGACTCGCAATATTCAAAAGTAAATTACGCCCCATTACACCGAGTCCTACAATTCCAAAATCAAATTTGTTCATAGTTTTCAATTAACTAAAATTATTATAAAATGCTTTTCTAAATAGAAACCAAAGAAAATAGTAATCCATTTTCTTTCAGTTCGTTATCAAAAAAAGTTAGTTTTAATCTTATATTTTAAGATCTACAGCGCTAAGTTAGAGAAAAATGGTGAAATAAGAGGTGATTAATAATCCACTTTTAGGCTTATTATCATACTTTTTTTCTTGTGGAAATAAAAATTCAAAATCTGCAGTATTTCTATTTGTTCAAGATTTTCAAAAGCAAAGCTTAAACACAATTTTTTTGAATAGGCTCCAGCTTTAGCTGGAGTTTATATAAGATCAATTTGAATGGCTTTAGCCAAAACTCTGGCAAAGACGCAAAATCGCAAAGGTTTGTCATTTCGACGGAGGAGAAACCACACTAGGAACTCCGCAAAGAAAATCACCAATCTTGGTCGATGTGCGCGTGTGATTTCTCCTCCGTCGAAATGACAATATTGTGTTTAAACTTTGCGTCTTAGCGCCTTTGCGAGATTAAAAACATAGTAGAAAACAGCTTTAAAAAATCACTTCGATAGTAGTTCCTTTTCCTGGTTCAGATATTATTTTCATTTCTCCGTTTAGTGATTTTGCTCTTTCTTTTATGTTTCTCAATCCAATACCTTCTTTTATTTTTTCGACATTAAAACCAATTCCGTTATCCCAAATACGAATCGTGATTTTATCTCCAGTTTTTAAAAGCATTATATAACATCTTTCAGCATTCGAGTATTTATTACTGTTTTGCAACGCTTCCTGAATAATGCGATAAATATGTATTTTATTAGAACTTGAAACTGGCGACCAATCGATAAGTTTGTCAACCGAGAAATCAAATTTTGTATTAAACTGATTTTGTTGAGATTCTACCAGATTTTTTATTACATCAGTAAAACTATTATCTTCAAAAAGTTGGTTTTGTGTCAAGTTATGAGAAACTCTTCTAATTTCATTTTCCGTTTTTTCGAGCTCTTTTACAAGCTGTTCTTTTTTATCATCTTGAGTTGAATCCAGCTGAATTAAATTAAAACGCGTGGTAAAAACACTGTTTACAATTCCGTCGTGAAGTTCCATCGCAATACGATTTCTCTCTTCATTACGCACACATTCCGTTTCTGATTGTTGTTTTAATAAAAGCTGATAAATTCTTTCATTAGCTTCTTGTTGTTCTTTGATAAAAGAAAGCTCTTTGTTTTTTACTCTTAAACGATATATAATTATAAAGATTCCTAAAAAGAGAATTATAACCGCAGAACTAATGATAATAATGGTATTTCTACGAGATAAAATCTCATTTTTTTCCTCTACCTGATCCGTTTCGTATTCTATTCTTGCAAATTTGTCTTTTGTAATTCTTTCGACTTTCTGCAGACTGTCATTAATTTTTAAATATTGAGAAGTATAAAAGTTTTTGTTTTCTAAATCATTCGCCATCAATAACTTCAATGATTCAATGGTATGCAGATTGCTTTTGATTTCTTTAGACAATTTAAGACCTTCTTTCAGATAAGTCAATCCTTTGTTTTTATCCTTTTTATAAAGATAATATTCCCCAAGATTAATTTTACTCGATGCAATACCAATTGATACGTCAAGACTATCTCTTATTTTTAAGGATTCAAACAGAAGCTTGTCAACTCCTTTAAAATCGCCAATTTTCATTTTTGAATAAGCAAGATTATCCAATAACATCGCGTAAGATTTTGGATGTCTGTTTTTTATATCCTTTATTATCAAGCCTTTCTTGTACAAACGAATTGCTTCGGGATAGTTTTTTAGTTTTTCATAAACTCGTCCGATATTGTTAAAACAAGATATTCTCGATCTTTCAATTTTACTTTTAGGATAACCTTCTTTTTCTTGTTTTTCTAATTGTTTTAGAGCGAGATCAAAATATTTTAGAGATTCTGTGCTGTTATTAAGCTCTTTTAGCGAAATCGCCAATATTACATAACATTCATAAATTAGTCGTGTATTATTAGTTTTTATAAGTAATCTCAAAGCTTCTACAGCTTGTGCTTCACTTTCGGAAAAGATCCCGGCATCAAACAAAATTCCGGCTTTGTATAATTTTGTTCTGCCAATGTTTAGCGTATCTTTTATTTGAGAATATACTTTTTCAGATTGAGAATAGTAATTAAAAGCGCTGTCCAATTGTGATTCTTCATCATAATAATCTCCAAAATAATACAATGATTTTGCGATATGAGAATCGTCTTTTGCTTCGACAGATAAATTATGGACTTTTTTTACAGTAGTCAGGAATTTACTGTATTTATCGATACTATAATATTTACTTGCAATTTTGAAATAAAGATTTCTATTGATAGAATCGTTTTTGTGTTCTAATAATTGATTGTAGAGCGTGTCAATTATTTTATCTTTTTCGTCATTTCCAGCTGATGAAGAATCAAGATTTTTTAAAGCGATAGTAACATTTTTTTTTAATTCATCAGTTTTGTGTGCATCTTGGCACGCTGATATTTGAAAAAAAATAATTAGCAGTACTATTTTTAAGCTTGCTTTCAATGGTTTTTGGACATAGTGGTTATACTTCCAAAAATAAATATTAATAACCAGATAATAATAGTATTATCTGGTTATTAATTAAAAAATTTTAGCCTTGAGCTTTGTCTTTATCATCGACTCCATCAGCAGCCTTAGACGCATTATTTGTTGTATCGCCAGTAGTTGCTGACGGAGATAGCTTAGTTTCTTTTTTTAGAGCTTCAGTATTTGGTCCTTCAACACTGTCTGCAGTACAAGATGTCATTAAAATAATCGCTGTTAAACAGCCGAAAGTAGTTATTAGTTTTTTCATTAGAAAATAGTTAAAAATTAGAAAATGGTTTATTGTGGCATTATCCTAAATGGAATACCTTTTTTAGAAAAGTCGGGAATTGACCATTCTGAAATATTAAAAATGACATTGCATTGAGCAGATGTTCCCCCATTTTCAATACCAAATTTTAGAAGCTTCTTTGGTTAAAATCTGTTGCAAATTAAACGGATATGAGAGATAGAATAAGGAATTTCAGGCACGTTATAGTGAGCCTGTTTATTAGAATAGTTTTAAGTAGAATCTGCGTGGTGAAATAGGAGTATTTGAAATCTAAATATTGATTTTCCTGATTATTGCATCAACATTGTCTTTGTAAGTCAATGAAAACGGCAATATTTCATTGTAATTAAGATAACATTTTGATTTGCTCAAATGTATTCTCGATACATGATTGATGTTTACGATGTAGCTTTTGTGAATTCTCAGAAAGTAAAATGGCAAAGTGCCTTCAAAATGTTTCAGCGTTTTATAGGCATTAACCGTTTTGCCATTATCCATCTGAATATCTGTAGTATTATTATCTGCTTTTAAATAAGTAATATTTTGTAAATCAACAAATTGATAATCGCTATAGGATTTTATACAAATTGTAGAAACAACATTTGGAGGATTTCTTTTTTCGAATTTAAACAACATTTTTCCCAATTCATGCAAATGCAAAGGTTCAATCATATAATCTGAAAATCCTGATTGTATAGCAGTTAAGGCATAATCTGGCGTTGAAGCCAAAGCGATGAAATACGGAATGTAATCCAGATATTGAAACAACTCTGTTACCGTTTTAAAAAATGTTTCGGTATCTTTTGATTTAGCAGAAATGCGAAAAAATACCAATTGTGGTTTTATTTTTATAATTTGGTTTATCGCCGATTGACTATCTTTGACAACACCTGCGCAGAAATAATTAGGGAAATTGTCAAAGAGTTCCAAAGTTCCTTTGACATTAGTGGCATTGTCGTCGATAAGAAGAAAAGAAAATCGCATTAAATTACAGTAAGAATAAAAAGCTGCAAGCTAGGCAAGTAAATATTTTTTTTGTTGCAGAAAAACTGCTTGTTTTGTTAAAGTTTAAAAAAATATTTGAATGAATGTACTCATAGTAGATGATCATCCAATGACCGTTGAAGGTTATATAAATGCACTCTCAATGGCACCTTTTGCATTAAATTCTCCTATTTTTTCAAAAGCCCATAATTGCGAGGAAGCGTACAATTGCCTGACGAAAAACTCGTTGGCCAAAGGATCATTTGATATTGCTATAATAGATAAAGGTTTGCCGGGATATGAAGAAAAATCTATTCTGTCAGGAAGCGATTTGGCTGGATTTATTAAAGAAATCATGCCCAATTGCAAAATTATTATGATCACCGCACATACCGAAGTTCTCGTTGTTTATGAACTCTACAAAAATGTGCGATTGGACGGACTTATCATCAAAAACGATATTACGCCTGAGAAATTACAACAAGCTGTAGCAGAGGTTTTACAAGGCAATTCATATAAAAGCATTACAGTTCAAAACTGCATTAACGACATCTGGAAAAAAGAGTTGATGGTTGAAGATTATAACCGTCAGATTCTATTTTATTTATCCAAAGGTTTTAAAGTAAAAGAGTTAGAAGGAGTTATCTTTTTGACCACAAGTGCAATCCAAAAACGCATTATCAGAATGAAAAGAGCTTTTGACGTAACAGACGATTCCGGTTTGGTCAAAGAAGCCATAAAACAAGGGTTTATTTAAAACCACTTTCCAAAAATTAACAATATTTATCTAAAAACAACCTTCTTTGTTAAAGGTTGTTTTTGCTATGTATACAATTCATCTCTTCTTTATATGTTTGATAAAAATATCAATTATTTGCTTTTTTAACAGAAATCAAGTGCACATGATTAATGATGGAGAAGTGTTGGTTGCAATTTTTTAGAATTGAGGGAACATAAAGGAGAAAACCTTAAACCGGATAGCCACGTTAAGGTCTATTATAAACAACCTAAAACAAATAACATGAAAAAAGTAAAATTCGTTGGAAAATTAAGTTTAAACAAAGTTACAGTTGCAAAATTAAATAATGACCAAATGACTAAAGTTGTTGGTGGTGGAGACGAGCCTAAAAAACCTTCTACAACAAAGTTAACTAACAACACTTGTGGTTATTTGTGTACTTACTAAGACTTTTTAGTTTTTAATACTTTGTAACACCTTCCTGTTTTATCCTTGAAAAATGGGAAGGTGTTAAATTATAAGATCAGATGAAAATGAAATTATAATATTTCTTTAGAAAATGTGAATGCCCATATTTTTAATATTGATAGCATCATTAAAATTGTTTTAAGAATTCAGTGATATTTAATTGTATAACAAATGTGGAATAAAATTATAAAAGACGAGGATTTAGTAAGTAAAGTGGAGAAAAAATTAAAGGAAATTTCAAAATCCTTCGACACTTACGATGAATCAGATTGTTCTTTGTTTTTAGGACAATCAGGATTGGTATTGTTCATGGCTTATCATTCTAAGCATAAAGAACGCCTGAATGAAAGTGAAGCTTATGTTCAGGAATTATTTGATTATTTTCAAGAGCCGGATAACTTGAATTTCTCTTTTGGAATCGCCGGAATTTTACATACACTTTATCATTTAGAGAAAGAAGATTTTTTTGATTTTGAGGATAATATCAGCGATTTTGATTACTCAATTTTTCATGAATTTATTTCTAATGATACTTCTTTAGATTTTTTACATGGCAATACAGGCGTTGTATTTAGTCTTTTAGAACAAAATATTGGATCAAAATATGATTATTTATTTGATGCCTGGATAGCTTCTATAGATAAAATAAAAGAAAATGATCCAAATTTTTTAAAATGGAAAGTTGATTTTACATTGGCAAAAGATGAACATCCTACAGAAGGATATTCTTTTGGACTCGCGCATGGAGTTCCGTCAATAATTCTTGTTTTGCTAAAATTATTTGACAGAAAGAAAGATTTTAAACTATTACAATATTTAAATAAAAGCATTGACTTTTTGCTAAGCGTTAGATTTGATGCTTCGTCAGAATTTTATTTTCCAAGTCAATTAGTAAATAATGACAAAACGGACAGTAATCTGGCTTGGTGTTATGGCGATTTGGGAGTTGCAATGGCAATTTTTCAATATGCTAAATACTTTGATAAAAGAGAATTAGTAGAATTTGCATTAGAAATATTTACCAAGCATTCCTCAAAAAGAGATGTTCATACTTATACGGTTGTTGACGCAAGCATTTGCCACGGAAGCGCCGGTATTGCACATATTTACGCAAGAATTTATAACTATACTAATATCGAATTATACAGAGAAACGGCTGAATATTGGTACGGAATCACTTTAGAAAAAGCCGAATATCCAGATGGAATAGCCGGATATAAGCAATTTCACGGTAAAGATGAGCCATTAGTAAATGAATTTGGTTTGTTTGAAGGAGTTTCCGGCATCGGACTTTCTTTGATTAGTGCAATCAGCAATATTGAACCAAAATGGGACAGGACATTATTATTATCATAATTATATGAAATTTCATTCTAACTTTATTTTTCGCTCGCCATTTTATAGCTCAGAACAAAAAATTAATGAAACTAATTTTTTGGAAGCACTATATGTGGCCTCGCCGGCATTTTATGAAGAATTTCGAAAACATCTTAATAAACCTATTACTGATAATAAGGATCTAAAGAAAATCAATAATTCGTTATACAAATATCAAAGTCGTGCAAGTAATCGCTGCACACCATTTGGTTTATTTGCAGGTTTGAGTATTGGTAATTGGTCTGATGAAAACAAGATTGTACTTAATAAAGATTTAAGTAAAACCTTGAATAGAAGAACACGTCTGGACATGAATGTTCTTTTTTGGATCGCGCAGGAAATAACAAAACAATCTTTTATAAAACCTCATTTAAGATATTTTCCTAACGCAAGTATTTATTTAGTTGGCGATACTTATCGTTATATTGAATATTATTATCTTAATAACCACCGTTTTCATAAATTAAATAAAGTTGATTATTCGCCTTATTTGGATCTTATTTTAGAACAAAGTAAAAACGGATTAAATCAGGATGAACTGGTTGATTTATTGATTAATGACGAAATTAGTTTTGAAGAAGCCAATGATTTTGTTGAAGAAATAATTTCTTCACAATTGCTTATAAATGAATTTGAACCAACAATTACCGGAGAAGATTATTTCTCGAGATTACTCGAAAATCTGGACAATATCTTTAAAATAAATCCTGGAAATGAGCTAAAACATTTAATTAATTTGTTGGATTCAGTCGATGAATTAATCGAAATTAATGATGCATCAATTTTCAATTCTATTGATACGTATAAAAGCATACATCAAAAATTAAAAATCATTCTGCCGGAATTAAGCGAAACAAATTTGTTTCAAATTGATTTGTATAAAGAAGCTGAGACTGCGACTTTGAATAAATCAATACAAACACAATTACAGAATGCGATTTCGTTTTTGAATAAAATTACGCCACCGGAAATAAATTCAAATCTTGAGAATTTTAAAACCAGATTTGACGATTATTACGAAGGCAAGGAAATACCATTATTACTGGCATTAGATACAGAAACTGGAATTGGATATCCGCAAAAAGACAACGATGGAATTAACGATTTAATCGATACTATTTATGCAGATGTAGCAAGCAAGAAAGAAGAAATAAAATGGGATTCTGTACAGCCGCATTTACTGAAATTAATTATTAGCAGCATTAAAGAGAATAAAAAAGTTATTGAAATTAGCGAATCAGACTTTAAAGGAATCGATTTTTCAGATTCATTATTGACTTCTTCGTATTCAATAATGTTCAAAGTACTTAATGCCGAAACTAATAAAATTGCGATTTCGGGTACAGGTAATAGCAGCGCCATAAATTTGTTAGGGAGGTTTGCCGGAGGAAGTAAAAAACTGGAAAGTATTGTAAAAGAAATTGCAGTATTTGAACAACAACAAATGCCGGATAAAATCCTGGCAGAAATAGTGCATTTACCCGAAAGCAGAACCGGAAACGTTTTGTCACGACCAGCTTTTCGCGATTATGAAATTCCTTATTTAGCAAAAAGTTCTGTTGATGACGAATTTCAGGTTAAAATGGAAGATTTAGTGCTGAAATTAAGAGACGATAAAATTATTTTATTCGACAATCGTCTAAAAAAAGAAATTATTCCCCGTATGGGAAATGCACACAATCACAGCAATAATAGTTTACCGTTATATCATTTTTTAGGCGATTTACAAACTCAATATTTTACAAAAACAGCTTTAGGTTTTAATTGGGGAGTTTTAACGAATCAATTTAGCTTTTTGCCAAGAGTCGAATATCAAAATACCGTTTTATCTCCGGCAACATGGCAATTAAAAAAGCATGATTTAGAACCATTGCAAAATAAAACAGCAACAAATATTGAAAAACAAAAGCTCTTTTTTGATTTAAAAGAACGAATTGAATTGCCAAACAAGTTTTTAGTAATTGAATATGATAACGAATTATTGATTTCATGCGATAATCCAATTGCGGTTGACACCTTTATAGATCTTATAAAAAATAGAAATCAATTGACCATATTTGAATATTTATTCGAAAAAGATTCGGCATTAATTAAAGACACAGAAGGAGCAGAGTTCACAAACGAATGCATTGCAATTGTACTAAATGAAGCGACTAAAAAAGAATCGCCAAAAGTTATAGAAAAGAAAACTTTTGCAAGTAAACAAACATTTGGGATTGGAAGTGAATGGCTGTATTATAAAATTTATTGCGGTGTAAAAACAGCGGATTCTATTTTATCGGAAAAAATAAAATATATAACCGAAAAGCTTTTAAGCGAAAATAGTATTGATAAATGGTTCTTTATCAGATATGCAGATCCTGATATTCATCTAAGATTTAGATTGCATATTACTAATTTCGAAAAGTATGGCGAAATATTACAGCTCATAAATGCCGAATTAGAACCTTTATTAGACCAACATATTATATCTAAAATTCAAGTTGATACATACAAACGAGAATTAGACAGATATGGCGATAATAGCATTGAACTTGCCGAAGAATTATTTTATAATGACAGCGTATTTGTTACAGATATGTTGGAAATGATTGATGCTGATCATGGCGGAACAATTAGATGGCAAATGGCGATTCGATCCGTTGATGAATTTTTGAATGATTTTAAATTGACATTAGAAGAAAAATATAATTTGATAGAAATGCTAAGTAATTCTTTTTTTCAAGAACACGGTGGAAAACAAGAGTTGAAAACAGCTTTGAATCAGAAGTTTAGAACATTACGAAGTCAATTAGAAGATATACTTGATTCGAATAATGAAGAAGAAAAAGAATATTATCCAATTGTAGAATTACTTCAAATCCGAAGTCAATCTAATCAATTAATAGTGGATGAAATTCTAAAATTAAGAGATCAAAACGAGCTAAAAGTAAAATTGGGCGGATTACTTTCAAGTTTGTTGCACATGAATTTAGACAGACTTTTTATGGGACGCAATCGCACTAACGAGTTTGTTGTTTACGATTTATTGGCAAGACATTACAAAGGTAAGTTAGCAAGATTAAAATTTGATCGTAAAACTTCTTTAATAGATTCTGAACTTATGCAATTGCGTTAAAGTTAAAAAATTAAAAAAAGCCTTTCGTTTTGGAAGGCGCATCTTATCATTTTGATAAGAAAATATAAAGTATATAAAGATTTGGTTTTGTAATTATTTATTAGTCAGTAATTTGAGGTGTTTTGGAGTGGTTTGGCATAGCGTTTGTTTTTTATGGTTTTGAAATGAACTTATTGTCCCAAAACACCATCAAATTATTAGAAATATGAAAGCAAATAAAACAAGAAACAAAGAGATTACAAAACTTTATATGTCGAATAAATCACTGAAAAATAAAGATCGGACGATCAACTTAATGGTATTTTCTATCGTCTTTTTTATCGCTGTTTTACTAATCTCTCAAATAGTTTAGATAATATTTAATGTAGTTTATTTCAGAATGATAAAATTTTATTATTTTGGCAAAAACTTTTACTATATAATTTACTAAACCGAATACAACCAAACCATTATGAAAATTATAAACCCCATTATTGATCCAAAAATCAATCTAACATCGAAAAAAAGTTTCTTTTCAAGCTTATTTCAAAACAAAACAGAAGAACCTATTAATGCTACAATAGAAAAGCCAAATAAAGAAGTTCGTAAGAATAAATAAATTAAAAACCTCCAAATCAAACGACTTTGGAGGTTTTTTTTATTTTCTAAAATTATTTCTTTGCATATTGCCAGAATCTGCCTTTTCCTTCCGCAATCCATTCCAGAGATTGTTCAATTCGTTTTTGTCTTGTAGCATCAGTTTTAGCGTCGATTATCCAAACTAAATAATCTTTGCGATAAGCATCTGATTTCGATTCCCAAATCTCTTTTGCTTTTTTATTTGCGTTAAGCGCTTCAACTAAATAATCAGGCGTTTCGATCACTTTTGGTTTGTCAGATACAGGTTTTTCTTTTTTGATTCCATTCTCATTAATTGTCATTGCTTCTTTAAGGAGTGAAACCAAAACATCTTTTGATGGTAATTCAGACACAGATTTCAATTTATCCATGTAACCAAATTTCTTTCCCGCTTTTACACTTTCTGCGATTTCTTTGTCTTTTATAAATTCGGCTTTATAAATACTAAAGGAACAATGATTTTTGAAACCTGCAATCATACATAAATGATCGCCTTTATAAGAATAATGAGGCGTTCCCCATTTTATATCTTCCGCTGCATCCGGACAAGTTTCGTGAATAATTTGTCGTAAATATTCCAGAATTGGCTTCGCAAAACCTTCAGATTTTGCAATATATTCGTCTACTTTTGAATTTAATTGTGCCATTTTAATTTTGTTTTTATAATGGGAAATCCGCTGCTAAAGATAATCCGTATTTTTAAATTTCTCAAAATAATCACATTAATAAATGCAAAATAGCATTGATATCCAGATGGTTTTATTCAAGGTCTAATTTTTTTTATTAAGATATTCAAATGTTAATGGATAATTAAAATGTGAGATATTTAGCTTAGTTATGATACAATTTATATATTGTTTAAGTCTAATTAGTTCTTTTTCAGTTTTGTACTGTTAAATTTGATATATTTACACGAATAAATTAATTATATTAAGATGCAAGAAGGTACAGTAAAATTCTTCAATGAAGAAAAAGGTTTTGGTTTTATTACACCAAAAAATGGTGGTAGTGAAATTTTTGTTCATGTTTCAGGTTTATCAGAAAATATCCGTGAGAACGATGAAGTACGTTACGACGTAGCAGAAGGTAAAAAAGGACCTAATGCAGTAAATGTTGTGGTAGCCTAATACATTAGGACAAAGAAAAAAAAGCACCTGTCGAAAAACAGGTGCTTTTTTTTTGATGAAAAAACATTTAGATATACCTAGTTTTTATAATGGATTATTTGAAAACTTGATAGCGTTCAAATCAATAGTTTCAGGTTCCTGATCACTTATTTCAAATGAAACTTCGATTTCATTTTCAGATACAAATTTTATTGTTTTGCCACATCCGTGATTACAAGATTCTACAATTATGGGAAAATACAATTTTTTGTTTTTATCGTATCCGAGAATGTTATTTCGAAAATAACTGACAATTTTGAAAGAGTCATTTTCGATAAAGTCATTTTTATCATAGTTTCCATTAAATTTAAATAAATCTTCTGTATAATAAGTACTTGTAATAATATCAGGTGATTTTCCGTTTTTTGGCGCATTATCAGAATACCATTTATTCTCAAAATTTTTATAATAATTAATATCTTTTTCTTTTCCGGTTGGCGTGTAAATCCATTTGCTTTTGTTTGCAAACTCATACAATTCTTTCTTGATCTCAGGATTAGAATCCAAAATTTTATTTTCAGCAAAATCACCTTCAAGGGCTTCTCCGGATACTAAACTATGTTCCCCAATATATTGTAAAGTATAAAATTTTAGAGTATCCATATTTAACATTATAAAAATCAAATACTTACTAGGATCTCCATTGCCTAAAGGAGATTCCATAAACGAAAATAGAAAATAGTCTACGTTTTGAACCTTCTTTCTTACTCGACGCTTCGAATTAGAATCCATATATACATAATTGTAATCGCTTACAAGTAAAGTATCGGTCTTAATAAGTTGAAGTTTTTCTTTGTTTCTTTTATATTTTGAAGCTATCAGTACATTTTTATCACCATCAAGCAAAAATTCATCATCATCGCTGGCTTCGCTTCCTGATATTTCAATAGTCTCAGTATCATCCTCATTATTTATAGAGAATAAAGTTATTGTTTTATCAGTTACAGCTATTTTGGAGCTATCTTTTTTAGGAGTTGTATTTGCTTTATTATCAGCTTTTTTTTCATCATTCTTGCAAGAAGAAAAAGTAATAAGAGCTAAAAGAATTATGGCAAGTTGGTTTTTAATTGCTTTCAATTAATTGACAGTTTTTGGTTGATGGAAAGATAAAATTTATTTTATGATTTAAAAATAAAGTAGCCAAAGTCTTTTTAAAATTTTATAATTATTGCTTTAATATCTTGGAGTTGACAACTAAAATTTGCTAGTTTTACTTAAAAACAAATTGTGGTAAAAAAAGCACTATTCCTATTTCTTATTTCAATTCTTACAACATCGTGCAAACAAGAAATGAAAGAACCAATTAAAAAAATCCCCAAGGAAACTCAGAAAGTTGCTGAAGATAAAATTGAACCAGTAATTAATGATCAATTAACTGATTTTGTTGGATTATATGAATATGAAGATAAAGATAATCCAAAGGAAAGTCTTTTTCTGGTTTTGAAAATAGTTGACACTAAAAGCATTGCCAATTTTGAAGGATATGCGTGGGAAGAAAAAAATGAAAAAGGAGAAGTAGCTGAGAAAACATTAGCGGGATTACTTTACGGAAATACCGATTTGTTTCAGGATGTTAGAGAAGGTTATGCTCCGGGGTTTTTTGTTGCCAATGTACAAGTTGAACCATTTCGTAATACTGAATTAAAAGTAAGTATAGATGGAGATTCTTCGGCTATTTTCGAAGATCCTATTCCGCTAAGTATTAAATCAACCAAAGAAGCTTTAGCAAAAGGATATAAAATATGGGAAGTAACAGAAATGGATATTGCCAAAAATTTAATTTTTGAAGTAAAAAATTCTAATGAATTAATATTGAAATCTGATCTTGGTTCAGATGAAAAAACATTCAGTAAGACAAAATAATATTTAGAGAATTAAAATATGAACGAGCAACTTACTGAAATCATAAAGCAGGTTTATCATAAGAAAAACAGAAATCTCTTTACGTTTTTAACCGGCGCCGGAATTTCTGCAGAAAGCGGTATTCCGACTTATAGAGGAGTTGATGGAATCTGGGTAAAAGGAACGAAATTTCATAAACCGGAGGAATTTGGAACGTTTAAATATTTTAAAGAAAATCCCGAAGAAGTTTGGCAATATTCACTCTTTAGAAAAAAGATGTTTGAAAATGCGCAGACCAATAAAAGTCATCATGAAATTGCAGAAATTGAAAATTTGTTGCAAGACAGATTTCACTTAATAACTCAAAATATAGACAATTTGCACAGGCGTTCCGGTGTAGAAAGAATATACGAAATACACGGAAATAACAGAGAAATTAAATGCTCGAATGGTTGTAAAGAAATCGAGTTTTTGCCCGCAGAAATTGAAGGTAAAAACATAGATGAAGATCTCACAGAAAAAGATATCGAATTACTGAAATGCAAAGAATGCGGAAGTTGGATGAGATCAAATATACTTTGGTTTGATGAATATTATGATGAAAAGACAAACAAAAAATTCAGTTCTTTAAAAATAGCCAAAAACTCTGGAATTCTTTTTATTGTGGGAACATCCGGAGCAACAAATTTGCCAATGGCAATTGCAGAAACTACATTAAAATACGGAGGAACTATTGTTGATATTAATACTGAAGACAATTTATTTACAGCACTTATTAAAGACAAGAAAAATAAAATTATCATTCGGGAAACTTCAACCGAAGCTTTGAAAACAATTCGGGAAATATTAGAAAATATAACAAAAGAATAAACTGTTTTAAATGTAAAATTTATGTGCGAAACCGGAAAAGAAATTAAGCTTTGTACTTGCTTTCCAGCGACTATGAATAAGATTGTGCACCACAAAAATTCCAGAAAATCCAAAAATAAAAGGCGTAACGATTTTACTTGGACATTAAAAAGATGTTTGGGATTTAGTAACTCTACAATGGATGGAATGGGATATATGCCAGACGAGACTTTATCAGAAGATTTGACAAATGAAAAAATGCTTATTGATCTAAATAGCAGAAATTGTTTCGATTTTGATTATAAGCCTAGTGAAGGAGATAATCTCCAAATTTTTGGTCCGGAAATTTATGGGGGAAGACACTTATCTTTTATTTTTGAAAATGAAGAATGGATAGCTGATTCTTATTTAGCTTTCATGTATGAGCTGGAAAAAATAAACTATGGAAAAGTAACTTTTGAAGATAAAACGGAGAATAAAAATGATTAAAAAAATACTACTATTATTAATAACTTCTTTAATTATTACAAGCTGTAAAAATGAAAAAGAAGAGAATAAAGTTATAGTTACAAAAAGCGATAACAGTAAAAATTCGGAAGACCTTTTAGAAAAAGACAAAGATTCTAAAACCTTAGATTTACAGGATGAAAATAGCGAGGAACCACCTAAAGAATCACTTTTTAAATGCAAACAAAATGACAACGGTGTTTCAATATATGACGATCCTCTAAATAAAACATGTGTCTGTAATGAAAGCACCTTTGACAGCGCATATGAAATTTTTTATAAGGAATCACCGGATTACATTCAGCATAATTTATTAAAAAATTTGCCACAAGAAAATCACGTATGGAAAGCTGCCGATGCCGACGTTACTTATACTTGGATTTTGCAGGATACTTTAAAAATAAATATGTTTTTTCAAGGTGGCGAAAACAATTATGTGTTTTACAAAAACAGCGACGATAAAATGGAATACAAAGAATATTTATCGCTTCCTTAATTGAAATTTAATCGCAACTTAAACCATACAAATCTAATCCGCCTAGAAGTATCGTGTTGAATTTGTTGTTTTTTTGCTGAACCAGAACTCTTCTTTCAGGGAATTTACATTTTGACAGTTTTGAATTTTTCCCCCATAAGAAATCATCATTATAAGTAAAATATGCCGGACCATTATTAGCAAAAATTTTTACTTTGGTTGGATCGGTATCAAAATATCTATAAACCAAACTATCATCTATTTTTTGAATTTTATTTTGAACGGCATAATAATTCTTCCCGTAAGTTAGTTTTAATGGTTTGATGGAGCAGAGAAGAGGTTTACCATTTTTTGCGGTATCAAAATTTTTAATAGTCAAGCCAATAAAATTTTCTCTGCAATCGTCGATTCTGCAAACTACTTCATCGACAGTTACTTCTGAGAAACCTTTGGTTCCGTAAACATAGTATTTAGGCTCGATAATTTTCTTAATCTCTTTTTCTAATTCTTTACTTTTAATAAGCTGAACGATTCCTAAAGTATCATAATATTCGAACTTTCGTTTTTTTGCAGACCAATGATCATAAAAACCAGTTTCTAACGAATCGGTTTCGTTTATTGTGCGGTAGATTTTTTCGTATTCAGGATTTTTACCAGAATCAAATATTTCAACAACAATTGCTGTAGTATTATTTGCCAGATTGTAGACAGGATAAATCGTGTTATCTGTTATTTCTGCTTCTAGTTGTTTAGTATCGTTAGTCACATTTTGTAATTGAATATTCTTGATTTTGTTGTCTTTATCTTTACAGGAAATGAATAAGGAAAATGAGATAATGAATATTATAATAGTTGTTTTATGCATTGAAGACTTTTTTTAAATATTGTATGATTAAAAAAACAGAAAGATGATTAACAACAACCTATTATATCAACCGCTTTTTTTAGTTTTTTTGAATACCCAATATAAGTGGTATCTTCTTCTCCAAGTGAAATTATGAATAAAGGTCTTTTATCATTTTGACAATCAATAAAGGCATCATAATCTAGAAAATCGTCTTTTGATTGTCCAAAAATATCATCTTTTTTCATTTCATTTTTATCAGATACATTCTGAAATGATTCTTTACTTAATACGTCTTTAGCTTTAGTTAGAATATATTTTTCCAGTTCGGCATCACTTTTAATAAATTCTAAATCATAACCATTTATCAAATAATAAGTTTCGAATGATTTTTCATAAATCATTTCGCCAGCATTATTAAAAATTTGTAATACAGATGTGGTTTTGTTTATATTTCCTTTTGGAACATTAAATATAAATTTATCATCAGTCGATAAATCTGAAAATTTTGCAAAGAGAGAATCTCTAAACTCTTCTTTGAGTACAGTATTACTAGCATCATAATACACTGTTTCAGATGTTTTTACTACAGAATTCAAAGTGTCTTCTTTTGGTTCTATGTTTTTCAAACTATCACTTGCTATTGAAGCTTTTTCGGTTTGTTGTTTTTCAGCTCGATTGCAGGCATAAAAACATAAAATAGTAACAAGACAAATTAGAGTATTTCGAAGCATTATTGGCGATTGTATTTTGGTTATGGTTAATCCAAATATACAGAAGTATTTTAAAAAAAATCATCAGTTTTATAAAGATATTTAGTGCCTAATGGCACATTACAGCTCTTGATTTACATTATAAATAAAAAAAGGATATGCAAACAAGAATATAGTTGAGTGTTATATTTTCATTTGCATATTCAAGATAAAAAAGAAATTTTGCGGACACAAATATTATAAATAAATTTCAAACACGAATTGCACGAATTAGCACAAATTCTAATAAGTTAACCTTGTTTGTGAAATTAATTTCACAAACAAATTAGTGACAATTAGTGCAATTTGTGTTTTTCATATTTGTGTACACACGGTAGTTTATAGAGCAGTAATTTTTACAGAACTGGCTTTGTCATTAAAACTTCCTAAACAGCTATTATTTCCCGTTATTACAACAGATTCACCTCCATAATTATCGTTTTGATACATGGTGATTTTGTATCCGCTTTCTAATCGAACAGAAGACAAATCATCATTTACAATTCCGTAAGATTTTAGCTGAGCCAATGTATAATTACCAACAGGCAAAGCGATTGCATAACCTGTATAATTGCAATTTTGGTAAAGCGTTACAATACCTCCAGCCGAAGCATTGTATTTATTATCGGTATAAATGCGCGAAAGATTGCCTACGCCATCAAAATAATTATCAGCTAGTTTTGCAGGATCTGTTGCAAATTCGCCACCTTGTACAATCGCATCATTTCCATCATTCCATGCCCACGGAGCGTTTGCGCCGCCGGTTTTAAAATCATTTCCTGTAAATCCTCCGCCTGGACTAGAAAACAATTGTGTATTAAATCGTTGATCCCATAATCCGCCGCTTTCAAAAATATCGACAAGTTTATATTCCACATAATTATCATAATTATCAGCTGGTATTTGCGCCACTCCGCTTGAAGATGGATAATAGATAATTCCGTCTCCGTCAATATCGTGCTGCGGCCACGCTTTAAGACTATGGCCTTTAGAATCTTGTGCCGTAACAGGATGCAATTCTCCGTTAAAATCTCTCATTTGCAAAGTTCCGTCAATGCTTTCCAAACCGCTTACAAAAGAACTTCCGGACGGAACATACGAAAAGAAATCAGAGTGACTTACAGTAACCGCTCCTTTTAAAGTTCCATAAGTTGAACCATTTTTTTCTACAATCATTAATACACCTTCCAAATCATTTTCGTGCTGATCTAATGAATACAAAAGCGGATTATCTGTCCAATCTCTTGGAGAGAAAAAAGCATACGTAATGAACCAATGTGTGTTTGATTCTACTATCGAATAGTAACAATGTGCCGCTAAAGAATTGGCATAAGCCGGAAGATTATTCCAGTTGTTTAAGCCATTCCAGTCATTGTCGTAATTAATAGCCGTAAGATAATCTGATTTTCCTCCTTCGGAATACGTTCCTGTTGCATCTACATCTTTGTAATGAATTGGCGCCCATCTTCTTGCCAAATCAGAACTTGCAGCTGAACTCATTTTTTTGAAGCTTTTTTGTTCTTTTACCACAGCGGTAGTTTCTGCTTCGTCCAATGTCGTGTCCTGACAAGAGAATGTAATTGCAGATAATGCAATAATTAAGACTTTACTTAAAATCTTTTTTGGATTCTGTTTTTTCATAATTCTAGGTTTAATGGTTTATAATAGATTTAAATACACTGATTTTTATAAATTATGGATTAGCATTAGAAACTTGTTTTTGAATTATAATTCTTACTACTTGTAAGTACTGTAAAAGAGAAATCGTACTATCTGAAGGATATTATAATACCGTTAACAAAAAGTTAATAAGATTAAGATTATTTATTGCTTGCAAAGTCAGTAAAAGCGCTGAAGTATTTTAAGTAGATATCGCAGTTAGAATGGCGCGTGCATACAAGTTATAACCGTGATATTGGGAAGATTAAGATATGTTACCGATAAATTAAATTATGGTTAACTGGTTGTGTTTGATTCTATTTTAATGTAATTAATTCTCAAATTTACAAACGTGTCAATAAAGCATAAAACAATTTATTCTCTTATAATAGTACCTTAATAAACGTGCAAAACTACCTTATACCTTCAGAGATTTCATGGCTTTCTTTCAACAATTGTATTTTGGATGAAGCAAATGATGCCAATAATGCATTATACGAACGAATCAAGTTTTTAGCGATTCATTCCTCAAATCTGGATGAATTTTTTAGAGTTAAAATCAGAAAATTGCTGGTCAAAAATTCAAAGAAAAACAAAGATTTACTGGATAAGATTTTAGCCGAAATTAATCTTCAGCAAAATAGATTCGGAGCAATCTGGAACAATTCGATTGTGCCGGAATTATCGGCAAATAATGTAGTTTATTATGAAAATCAAGAGCTTTTAGAAGAACATTTGCATGAGATTGAATATTATTTTAAAAGTATTATTTTGTCTTATATTCAGGTAATTTATATAGCAGTAAACCTTCCAAAAACTTATTTTTTAAACAATAGAAGTTTATACTTTTTAGTCAAGCTAAAAGATTCGGCGGGCAATTATCATTATGCTTATTTAAATATTCCATCGGATAAACTGGATCGATATAAAAAATTGCAAAGTCTGGGAGATACACATTATATTATTTCGATTGATACTATTATAAAGAAATGTTTGTCACTAATATTCCCAACCGGAAAAGTAGTTTCATGCAATGCTATAAAGCTAAACAGAGACGAAAATTACCTTATAGAAGATGAAAATTCAGGAGATTTAATTGCAAAGATTGAAGCAAAAATCGAAGAACGAAAACGAGGTTCATCGACACGATTTTTGTACGATTATAATATGGATGCCGAAACAATTTCGGTATGTAAAAAAGCTTTCAGACTTCATAATAATGAAATGATAAAAGGAGGAAGTCATCACAATCTTTATGATTTATTTAAGTTTCCAAATCCTGTAAAACCAAATCTTCAGGGAGCAAATTATCCAGGTCTTCAACATTTGCCTTTTGAAAGCAATAAGTCGGTTTTTGAAATAATTGACAGACAAAACCAATTGCTTCATTTTCCGTATCAATCGTATTATTATGTGCTTCAGTTTTTTAATCAGGCAGCAATTAACAGAAATGTTCTTGAGATAAAAATTACTTTATATCGTATTTCATCAGAATCATTAATTGCAAATGCTTTGATAAGTGCTGCAAAAAATGGCAAAAAAGTAACTGTTTTTGTAGAAGTTAAAGCGCGTTTTGACGAATACAATAATTTATTCTGGTCGAGAGAAATGAAAAATGCCGGAATAAAAATTATTCAAAGTATGCCGAATTTAAAGGTTCATGCCAAAGTTGCAATGGTTACCATGAAAGATAAGTATGGAAACAAGAAACATTATAATTATATGTCGACGGGAAATTTTAATGAAAGTACGGCAAATATTTATTCTGATTTTGGATTTTTTACTTCCGAAAAAAGATATACAGATGATTTGAAAAAAGTCTTTGCATTCTTAAAAAGCAAGAAGAAAGCAGAAGCTCCAAAACATATTATGGCGGCAGGTTTTAATATGAAAGAGAAATTAATAGAATTGATTGATGACGAAATAAAAAACAAAAAAGAAGGAAAAGAAGCTTACATCTTTTTGAAAGTAAATGGAGTTGACGAAAAGGATATTATTGATAAACTTATTGAAGCAAGCAAAGCTGGTGTTGATGTAATCATGATCGTACGCGGAATTTGTACGTTGTTACCGGGAATTAAAAATGTATCCGAAAACATCGAAATTTACCGCATTGTAGATATGTTTTTAGAACATTCGAGAATATACAAGTTTGCAAATAATGGTCAGGAAAAAGTCTATTTGTCATCGGCAGATATGTTAAGTCGAAATTTAAACAGAAGAATAGAAGTTGCTTTCCCGATATATGATCAAAGAAATATCGCCGAAATAAATAAGATTATTGAATTACAATTGGAAGACAATACAAAACGCCGAAGTGTAAATAGCGAAGGAATTAACGAATTGGAAATCTTAGATTCCGAAATTCCTAGACGCGCTCAAACTGAAATTTATAATTGGATTGCTGAGAATAATAAAGAGGAATCTCAAGACTTTTAATTATCAAAAAACACCAAGATATTATATTAGTTTCATAAGAGAATTGGATCGTTTTCTATCCTTCTAAATTGGTTTTTTTGAAGTCTTATGCTTTTTATTTGGTGAAGACATTCATTCACGAGATTTTTTATTTCGAAGTAAGTGACATTATGAATTGAAGTAATCGAACTTTTGACCATGTCTATATAATTTCCGGCATCAATTAAATCTGTTTCGAGATTTTTAAGAATAGGTTTTTCGATACTTTTGCTTTTTTTGTAATAGTAAATGCAATTATGAAGATCTTCAATTTGACCTTGTAAATCAAATACTGCATTTTTTGAAATGGCACGTCTGTAATAATTCGAAAACTCTAAAGGATTTTCTTCGATCAATTTATCAAAATCTTCAATTGCCCGCGAATGTTTATTTAACTTTTGAAGACACTTTGCTCTTAACTTAAAGACTTTTAAATCAAATCTGGAATTTAACGAATTATCAAAGTATAGTAAAGCCTCACTGAATTTGTTCGACAAATAAAGTTTTTTCCCTTTTTTTAAATCGATCAATTCCTGCGAAGACTTCGATTTAAAAAAGGTAGTCTTAAGTTTTGCTTCCAAGTTGTTAAACCATTTCATATGCCAAAAAATTAGATGGTTAAAATTTTACTGACGCAATTAAATTTTTTTCGGGGATCTAAATTTAGTTGTTTTTTTTCAATCTGATAGCTTTTAGATAAAATTAAATTTACAATTACTTTATAATTAATGTGTTAGAGATAGCTTGAAAGAGAGTTTTCTTGTCCGGAATCATCAAGAAATGCGCCTTGTAATAATCTAATAGCAGCATGTAACATGAGATACTTTTTTAGCATAAAATGTTAAAAATGTGATTTTTATGTGATTTTTCTTAAATATAATAACTATCTTTAATGATATTAACCCGTTACACGGATATAATTCGATCGTTTATCGATTTTCAATAGCTTATATATTATATAAACATTTGCAGATTTCTAAATTCTTGTCTTATGTTTTTGCAATATAAAATATACAGCAATGTCTTTAAATAATACCAATTATCAAAGATCTATTTTTTTAGCAGATGATGATGACGATGATAGAATCATGTTTGTCGATGCCCTGCTTGAAGTAGATCAAAATGTAATTTTAACGCAGGCCGAAGATGGCAAGCAGTTAATAGATATCCTTCAAACGCAGCCAGATTCTTTACCGGAAATTGTTTTTCTCGATATAAACATGCCAAAACTTGATGGTTTTGAATGTTTGCAGGAAATTAAAAAAGATAGCAATTTGAAAAAATTATTTATAATAATGCTTTCAACCAGCAGTGATCCGCTAACTATTGATAAAGCGCTTGAATATGGCGCATCATTTTATGCGGTGAAACCCAGTTCATTTAGCGGATTAAAATCACTTATAAAACAAGTTTTACAGATGGACCCGATTGCGCTGAGCCAAAGTAAAAAGCATTTTAGATTAGTTTAATTTTGTAAATCATTAGAACAAAAAAAATCTGCATAAACTGCAGATTTTTTATTTTTAAAGTAAATATAAGTTATTCAGCGGCCACAATATTCACCGCGTTTAAGGCAATTTCATTCAACAGACAATCCGCTTCTTTTTCTTCGGAAAGAGTCTGTGTTAATAATTTTGCAATATCATTTTCTCCAAGTGTTTTCGCAAAAGCTACAAGAGTTCCATAAGTTGCAATTTCATAATGTTCGATCTTTTGAGAAGCAGCGATAATTCCTGCATCTCTTACAGCTCCAGGTTCTGTTTCTTCCAGAATACTATCTCCTTCTTTTAAAAGTCCTGCCATTGCTTCACATTTTTTTCCTTCTGCTTTATGTTTCAGGAGATCAAAAATTTGGTCTAAACGAGTAACTTGATGCTTTGTTACGACATGATGTTCCTTAATACTTGAAGCAAGCGATGCAGAAGTTGCGTTGGCTGCCATTTTTGGCAATGCCTTTACTAATGCATTTTCTGCCCAATAAATATCTTTCAGGCTGTCAATAAATAGTTCTCTTAATTTTGTTGCAGCATCTTTGGCAGGTTGAACAATTGTTTCTTTACTATTGTTAGCCGATTTTGTATCGTTTGTTTTTTCTGAATTTTTCATAATAATTATTTTAAAAAATTAATTGAATAGGTTAGGTTCGCGATCCCAGAATCTGTGTTTCCCCATAGCGGCAGTAAATTCTTTGGCAAAGCTTTCGGTTGCTACATCGCTTGATATTATTAAGCCCAGATCTTCATTTGTGATTTTTGATGCAAAAGGCGCTGCACTTAATACAGCCGAAGCCGCACCATCGGCACCAATGACTTTACAATGTTTGTAAGCATCGTTTAAAAACTCGTTTACTTCATCGCTGTCAACAAGTACGTTTAGGCCTAATCCATCAGGAACGTAAACAGCGTCAAATAATACTGAAGATGCAGTTAAGAAGCTAAAATCTACATGAAGTTCTCCATCAGTATCGGTAATGATAGATCCTAAATGTGGTGCAATAATACAACCTTTGGCATCTTGTTGTAGCAAAGCATTTTTGATATTTGCAACTGCGGCTTCAGATACTCCGTCGGCACATATAATAGCAACTTTTCTTGAAGCAATTGTAGGGGAGTTGGTGGGGTTATTGAGCATAGTTAATGCATCCGATGACGGTACAGAAGATTCAATTGTTTTAGATTCTTGCTTTCCGTTTTCGTTCTCCGGAGAGACACCATGATTTAGAGGTTTTTCTAGAACTATTGGCACAGTCATTCCCAAACCAATAGCTACTTTTTCTGCTAAATCCTGGTCAACCTGAGATAATAACCCAAGCATTCTCAATCGAATTGCAGCAGTTTCGACCTTACCAAGTTCAAAACGTAAAGCTTTGATGATATGACTTTTTTCGGTCTTTGTCTGGCTATTAAAGAATAGTTTTGCCTGCCCAAAATGATCGGAAAAACTTTCGCTTCTTTCTCTAACTTTATGCGCATCTACACGTTCTTCAAAGCTTGAAAATCCACCTTCGGCAATTTTAGCCTGATAAGGACAACCGCCACCAAGCGAATTTGGATGATAACTTACACGGCCTTTATTAATTTCCTGTCGCATCTGTCCATCACGCTGATTATTGTGTACAGGCGCAATGCTTCGATTAATTGGAATTTCATGAAAATTAGGACTTCCTAATCGTGATAATTGTGTATCTGTATAAGAGAATAAGCGGCCTTGTAATAATGGATCATTAGAGAAATCAATTCCGGGAACAACGTGTCCGGGATGAAAAGCAATCTGCTCTGTTTCTGCAAAGAAATTATCAGGGTTTTTATTCAATACCATTCTTCCCACTATAGTTACCGGCACAAGTTCTTCAGGAACCAGTTTTGTGGGATCAAGTAAATCAAATTCGTATTTGTTCTCATCTTCTGATGGAATGATTTGTACACCTAATTCCCATTCAGGAAAATTACCGGTGTCAATTGCTTCCCAAAGATCTTGTCTATGAAAGTCGGAATTTTTTCCTGAAATTTTTTGAGCTTCGTCCCAAGCTACAGCATGTGTTCCTAATTTAGGTTTCCAGTGAAATTTTACAAAAGAAAATTCTCCTGCAGCATTAATTAATCTAAAAGTATGAACTCCAAATCCTTCCATCATACGATAACTTCTCGGAATGGCCCGATCAGACATTACCCACATTATCATGTGCATCGATTCCGGCATTAATGAAATAAAGTCCCAAAAGGTGTCATGTGCAGACGCAGCTTGCGGAATTTCATTGTGAGGTTCCGGTTTAACTGCATGCACAAGATCTGGAAATTTGGAGGCATCCTGAATGAAAAAAACAGGAACATTATTCCCAACTAAATCATAGATTCCTTCCTGAGTATAAAATTTTACAGAGAATCCGCGAACATCCCGTGCTAAATCTGTAGAGCCACGTGATCCTGCAACAGTTGAGAAACGTGTAAAAACAGGGGTTTTAAGTCCGGCTTCTTGCAAAAATCCGGCTTTTGTTAATTCAGGAATTGGGTTTGTTACTTCAAAAAATCCGTGAGCACCTGAACCTCTTGCATGTACAATTCTTTCAGGAATTCTTTCGTGGTCAAAATGGGTGATTTTTTCCCTTAAAATAAAATCTTCTAATAATGACGGACCTCTTTCGCCTGCCTTTAGAGAATTATTATCATCATTAATTCTAACACCTTGGTCTGTGGTCAAAAACTTATTGGTGCCGTCAGATTTGTTGATAGACAGATCTCTCTGCTTTTCATCCTGCAAATTTTTCATATTGTTTAGTTTTATTGGTTAAAAAAACCTGAAAAAAAAGTTCCCATAAAGTTTATTTCCTATAAAAAATGAAAATAAAACATTATGTAATAATCAGGGTTTTCAAATGTACTCTTACTCTTGTGGCTGTAGTTATAAGATTATAATTCTTACATTATACAATTGCCATTAAAGTATAATTTATTGTAAATCAATATATTGATAGCTGTTTTATTTCGTAAGAAAAACAAGTAATAATATAATAATGCTTTAGAATAATGTAAATAATTTGAATAATGTGCGAAGTAATTTTATCATATTTCAAGGAGAAAAATGAAAAGGTATTATCTGTGCTGATTAACTTCATAAACATAAAATAATTATGAAAACCTTTATACGTAACAATGGGCTTTCCATTTGCTTTTTTGCATTATTTGTGGCGACTTTTGTGGGACAAATTATCTTCGGATTTAAGGAACACAATAAAGAACTTATTGAAAATGGCGCTTCATCGATAACTTTAATAACTTATTTTTCGACTGGGCATTTTATCGAATCTACTTTTGAGAATTGGGAAAGCGAATTTCTTCAAATGGGACTTCTTGTTGTATTAACTATTTTTCTACAGCAAAAAGGATCTTCAGAATCTAAAGATTTTGATAAAGAAGAGGAGGTAGACAGAGAACCTTCGTCTAGTAAAAAAAATGCTCCGTGGCCAGTTAAAAAAGGTGGATGGATTCTGGCAATCTACAAACATTCGCTAACTATTGCATTGCTTTTATTATTTCTGCTATCGTTTTTGGCTCACTTTTACGGAAGTTTAAAAGACGAAAACGAACAGCTTTCCTTAAAAGGTATGCCTTTAGAAAAAGCTTCTCAATATATCGCTGATTCCAGATTTTGGTTTGAATCATTTCAAAATTGGCAAAGTGAGTTTCTTTCGGTATTTGCCATTATAGTTCTTTCTATTTTTCTGCGCCAAATAGGTTCATCTCAATCGAAACCTGTAGATGCTCCTCATACAAAAACAGGTGAATAATTTTTCTTTTTTATCTGATATTTTAGCACTGTCACTGCTTTTTTTGGTGTTTGAAGTGCTCATAATGTTTTGTTTATTAAGTTTTTGTGCGCGACAAGAGTGCAAGTGAAGCCACGGCCAATGATTGCTGAAAACCTTAAATCAGCAGAACAACTTATATAGATAATTAGAGAGATAAAGAGAAATATATCATTAACTCTTTATTAACCATTAATACGGGAAACCGTATTAAAAAAGTAAAGTTTTTTGGTATGTTTGTACCGATTTGATATTTTCATTTCGCTGAGATTCTTATCCTTATCAAATTATTATAAATAAAAATACCACTAGTCTATGAAGAAAATTCTACTCTTTTTTTGTGTTTTACAATCTTTAATAACTTTTGCCCAAAACCCTGCTGATATCGAGCACACCTTTGGACCAGGACCCGGATTTGGAGGTATTGTAAATTGTATGGTAACGCAACCAGATGGAAAAGTAATTATAAAAGGATCTTCTGTTTATAGAGGTGCGATCACAAAATTATTGATTCGTATTAATCCTGACGGAAGCGTCGATCCTACTTTTGATTATTACGGGGAGAATACTTTTGACATAAAAACAATTGTTTTACAGCCTGATGGAAAAGTACTTGCAGGAGGTCTGGATGTATATCAAAAAAATCTCGTAATACGCTTAAATGCAGATGGTAGTAAAGATACTTCTTTTCAGTTTGGAGCCGTGCAGGAGATTGGTGTTTTTGTTAATCTTATAACATTACAACCCGATGGGAAAATACTTTTGGTCAATAAAAAGCAAGCTGTAGAACCTAAGAGACGTTTAGTTCGTTTGAATGCTGACGGAAGTCTTGATACAACTTTTGATATAAAAACCGGATTTGATACTAGTCCTAATGCAGTTGCTGTTCAATCTGACGGAAAAATAATTGTAGGTGGTAGTTTTAGCACTTATCAAGGAGTAGCCCAGAGTTATTTGATTCGTTTAAATGCAGATAGTACAAAAGATACTTCATTTAATATGGGATCTGGCTTCGCCGGTAGTTCGGTTGCGTCTATTGTAATGCAAAATGATGGAAAAATAATTGTAGGCGGTGGTTTTACACGCTATCAGGGAATAAATCAGAAATTTTTAGTCCGTATAAATCCAGACGGAAGCATCGATACTTCATTTATCAGTCCACCTAGTTTTATTTACATAACTAATGAAAGTGTGAATAATATATACTTGCAGCCTGATGGAAAATTACTTGCAAACCTTTATAGATCTAATGGTAATGACGCTGTTTATCGTTTTAATACTGACGGAACTACAGATACCACTTTTTCAATCCCTTCTTTTAGCGAGAGTGCAAATATTCTTACCGGAGCGGCGAATGCGGATGTTAACGCTATAACACTTTTAAATGATGGACGAATCCTTATTGGAGGAAAATATACTTACTGCAGACAAATTATTGATAAAGGTATCGTTTGTCTAAATGCCGATGGAACCAGAAATGCTGCTTTTAACAAAGATACAGGTCTTGACGCTGCGGTGTTTTGTTCGGCGGTACAAACTGATGGAAAAATGCTGATAGGAGGATTTTTTGACAATTATCAGGGAGTAACACAAAAAAAGTTGATTCGTTTAAATGTTGATGGAAGCAAAGACACTTCATTTAATCCTGATTATACATTCAATAATGAAGTGAGTTCAATACTATTACAAGCGGATGGAAAAATATTAGTAAGAGGAAAATTTACGGATACAAGTAATGCAGGCAGAAATTCTCTGGTTCGGTTAAATCCTGATGGTTCGCTGGATACTTCCTTCATTAAAAGATTTGAATATGAGGTTGAAGAAATGGCTTTGCAGCCTAATGGCAAAATAATCGTAAGTGCTTTTGTGGATAGTTATCCGAGCTTACCTTATAGAAAATTATTTCGTTTGAATATCGATGGAAGTGAAGACAAATCTTTTAAACCCGGAAATGGTTATGATTTTACCAAAGCTTTAATTTCGTCTATTGTAGTACAACCAGATGGAAAAATACTTTTAGGAGGTTCATTTACTACTTTTAACGGAGTTGCTGAAAAGTATTTGATTCGTTTAAATCCTGACGGAAGTAAAGACACTTCCTTTAATATCGAAGCGCTGCATGATACTGCAATTAATGTTAGTGATATAGTCTTACAGCCTGACGGGAAAGTAATTGTAAACGTTGGATTTTCTACCGCTCAGGTAAATTATCAAAATTATTTGACTCGTTTAAATTCAGACGGAAGTAAAGATGCTTCATTTACTCCGGGAGCTGTAACTGAAAATGTGGGAACAGGATATGCTGGTACCATTAATTCTGTGATTTTGCAACCTGATGGAAAAATACTTTTAGCAGGAGAATATAATACTTATCAAGGCGTTACTCAAAACCGTTTAACACGTTTAAATACGGATGGAACGATAGACAATACCTTTGACGCAAAAACAGGATTTGGAAGTCCGGTTTACACTTTATCTTTATTTCCTGACGGAAAAATTAATGCAGGCGGAGTATTTTCAGGTTATCGAGGTATTGCGACTTCTTATTTTATTCGTCTGAAAGGTACTTATGTCAAACCTACCGTAAACGCAACAACGATCCAAACCAATTTAACCTGTCCTGGCAATCAATCCGGTTCAGCTTCGATAGTAACAGTTTACGACGGAAAAAGTCCTTATACTTATCTTTGGTCAACTGGCAGAACAACAGCGACCGCTACCGGATTACCAGAAGGAAATTATTGGTGTAAAATAACAGATGCCAATTCGGAAACAGTAACGAAGAATTTTGTCATAATTACAGATTCTGATATTGAAAAACCTACTATTATTGCTCCTGAACCTGTAACCGTAAATTTAAATACAGGTTGTACAGCAACACAAGTTTCATTAGGAACTCCTGTAACAAGAGATAATTGTACTATAACTTCGGTGACAAATGATGCTCCAACAGAATTTCCGTTAGGAAACACAACAGTAATCTGGACAGTAAAAGACGCAAACAATAATACTTCAATCGCAACTCAAACAGTTACAGTAAAAGATGTTACTTTGCCTACGATTACAGCACCGGCGCCTGTAACGGTGGAAGTTGGAGAATATTGCAGCGCTAAAGATGTAGTATTAGGAACACCAACAACGGCTGATAATTGTTCTGTCGCTTCAGTGAAAAATAACGCTCCAAAAAGTTTCCCTTTAGGAAAGACAACCGTTACCTGGACTGTAACTGACGGAAGCAATAATAGCGCAAAAGCAACACAAATAGTAACCGTAAAAGATACAACTCCGCCAACTATAACAGCTCCTGCAGATGTCGTAGCAGAAATGGAGACAAATTGCAGCGCAATAAACGTTGCATTAGGATATCCGGTAATAACAGATAGTTGCGCAAATGTTTCAGTTACAAATAATGCTCCCGGAAGTTTTCCTGTCGGAAAAACAACAGTAACCTGGACAGCAAAAGACATAAGTAATAACATTGCCACAGCGACCCAAATAGTAACCGTAAAAGGTATTGATGTAACAATTACATACAATGCAGGCAAACTATCTGTTGCCGAAACTGGTGCTACATATAAATGGATGACATGTAATAACGGAACATTTGCACCTATTGCAAATGAAACTAATCCTGTTTTTACACCAAAGCAATTAGGAAGTTATGCTGTTGAGGTTACAAAAAACGGATGTTTAGCAAGAAGTATTTGTTTTGATGTTACAGTTCTGGGAACAAAAGATTTCGAACTTCAGAATTCATTCAAATTGTATCCAAATCCGGTTAAAGATTTCATTACAATTGAAACAAATTCATCAGATAATTCAAAATTGAATGTATTTGATATAAATGGTCAAATTATCTTATCGAAAGAATTAAAAGCAACATCGACAAAACTAAATATATCTAATTTACCAACTGGAGTTTATATGTTTCAGATTTCAAATGAAGCGGGAATTGTAACCAAAAAAGTAATTAAAGATTAAGTTTAATACTAATATAAAAGTTTAATCTTCTTTGAATAGAAAAAGCCGAAAATCAATGATTTTCGGCTTTTTTATTATGATCTCTTGTTCTAAAAAGAATGCAAAAAGAAATACATTTTTACAAAATTACTTAAAAGTTTAATTAAGAAAGTAATTAGAAAAATCCGTTTTTATCAGCGTTTTCGCTTTAGCGAATCCGTAAAATCAGCGTCTAATTTTGACGCGGATAAAACAGATTTACTTCGTAAAAACACGGATAAAAACGGATTTTATTTGCAATAATTTTATTTTAAAATCTAAAAAGTAACGCTTAGTTCTTTGAAAGTGTTTCAGAAATTTTATCTCCCAACGCTTTTAATTTCTCAAAGGTTTCATTAGAAATTAATTCTTTATCAATGTTAACCCTTAATTTTCCTTCTTTTAATACAAAAGAATAAGCGGTTTGACCATCATTATCTTTCTTCCAGATTTTGCTGCCATTTTTAGTAGATTCCATTGTGTTGTCTAAGTTATCAGACAATAATTTCTCTATTTTTTTACTTTTCGAAGCATCGAAATTTGCCAATAAAGAATAAGAATCATCTGAATTAGAAATCGAAACAGATGAAGAAGATCTTGTCGTTTTTGTTTGTGTCGAAGGCGCTTTTGCAACAGCAGTTGTATTTCCCGTAGTTGCCGTTGCTGTTTGTGCGTGAGCTAAAGTTCCCCAAATTAAAAGGGTTAAAAATAAGATGAATTTCATAATATAAGTTTTAAGTTTTTATTCGTTGTTAGTAGTAAATTTAAATCCCAAACCTCGAACGCTTGGAATAGAAATGTCCGGATCTTCACTAAAATATTTCCGAAGACGGCTGATAAAAACGTCCATGCTTCGTCCAGAAAAGAAATCGTCATTGCCCCAGATTTCTTTCAGAATCTCTTCGCGTTTGAGCAGTTTATTTTTATTGGCATACAAAAACCGAATTAATTTTGCCTCTTTTTCGGTAATTTGATGTGTTATTTTTTCATGCGAAAGTGTATAATTATCACCATCAAAAACATATTTTCCAATAGAAAATACCATAAGTTCCGGCGTGTTTTTTACGGCAGTTTTTTGACTTCGCCTTAGAATGTTTTGAATACGCAATATCAATTCTTCGACTTCAAAAGGTTTTACAACATAATCATCGGCGCCAAGACGCAAACCTTTTATTTTATCCTCTTTAAAACCTTTTGCCGTTAAAAAGATAAAAGGAGTTTCGGCATGTTTGTCGATAATGTTTTCAGCCAGCGTAAAACCATCCATGTGAGGCATCATGACATCCAGAATACAGATATCCGGTTTCGTGTCCGGAAATATTTTCAAAGCTTCCTTACCGTCTTTTGCCCAGGTTACATTAAAACCCGAAAATTCAAGATATTGTCTTAATATAGAAGCATAATCAAAATCGTCTTCGACTAATAAAATATGATGTTTCATACCGGAATTGTAATGGTGAATAATGATCCTTTTTGTTCTTCGCTTTTAACGCTAATAGTTCCTTTATACGTTTGCACCAATTGTTTTATGTAGAATAATCCAAGACCAAGACCTTTGTTATTGTGAATATTCCCTTTTTCGACTCTGTAAAATTTATCAAAAATCGAAACCTGTTCCTGAACCGGAATACCTTTTCCGTTGTCAGTTACAGAAAGAATGAAGTTTCCTGTGGTTAATTTTAAATCTACCAAAATTTTAAAAGCGCCATATTTTACCGCATTATCCAGAAGATTTATCAAAATCGTATTAAAGTGAAAACGATCCATTGAAATAGAAAAAGCTTCTTTTTGGCTTGTAAATTCAATAGATATATCTGGTCTGGAAAGCTCAAAATCTGCAATCATATCTTTAATTTCTTCACTCGTAACCTGAATAATATCTTTATTGGCAATAGGCGCTACAGAAGCTTCAGTTACCTGACGAAATAATTTTTGCAGTCTTTCATTTTGCCTTGCAATCATCGCCAGCGTATTTTTATAATGTTCCGGAGTCATTTGTGCGTCTTTTCGCTGCAATGTTTTGATTGCGAGATCCATTGTAGCAAGCGGCGTTTGAAACTCATGCGTAATATTATTGACAAAATCCGTTTTGATATCTGCAATTCGTTTTTGAGTGATGAGGTTTTTGAGTGACATATAATATAAGAAAACCACAAACGCCATCAATAAAACAGAAAAGATTAATAAACCCGCCATTTTCGAAATAATAGTTTGCTGCAATTTTTCAAAATTATAATAACGATCACTTTTTACAACCATCGTAAGTTCGTCTTCCGTATTTTGAGTTTCCCAACGTCCCATCGAAGAGAGAATTTGGTTCTTTTTTAGAGTATCATTCGCCAGAACTAATATTTTTCCTTTAAATAAAGTCTCTGGTTTTCCATGATTTATAATAGTAACTGAATTGATATAAACCGAATAACTAATGGGATAATCTTCAGGTTGCGCCTTCCTTTTCATGTAAGCATTCATAGCTCTAGAAAGCGAATCTCTGTTGCTGATAATGTATTTGGTATAATCTTGCTTTGTTGCATTTCCTTTCACATATTCCTTTACATATTTTTTTGATTGATTTATCCATGTATCGTTCAGATTTTCGCATTCATCAGTATCTTCCAGACGCGCAATTTGTTTTTTAATGGCCGTATTTATCTCCTTTTCATTTAATTTATAAGTATTGTAGATAAAATAGCCTTGAATTGTAGCCAAAGCAATTACTGTAAAAATACAGGCACCAATTAAAAGCATTATTTTTCTTTTCATCTATTTTCAATGTTTTGATTAAGAAAGGAAATCAGTTTGTTTTACTAAAGCAAAGCTATTGCATTTTTGGCTTTTTCAGATTAAAAATACTACCGTTAACCGTACTTTAACCAAATCTGTAAACCATAAATCAGGCAAACCCGCGTCACGATTAAAATGCCTTTACCAAAAGCTTTTTTGCGTTTACAAACTGCTTTTCAACTTCTGGTGTTTAACCCTTCGTTAACCCTATATTAACCATTTTTGGAAAATGATTTAAAGAGATTTGCATCAAATAAATCATCAATGAAAAAAATAATCATGTTACTGTTGTGGGGGTCTTTTGCGGGATATTCGCAGGAAGTTTCCCTTTCTGGAAAGGTAATCAACGGCTCTAATCAAGCCGTACCTTTTGCAGATGCTTTGCTTTTGCAGACAAAAGATTCTGTAAGTTATAAAGAAACGCAGACAAACGAATCCGGTGAATTTCGCTTTAGCGGAATAACAAAAGGAGATTATCTGCTAAAAGTAAAAACGGTTGGTTTTGAAGAATATTTCAAAAAGATAACCATTCAAAAAGATACCGTTTTAGGAATCCTTTCTTTAAAAGAAATTTCGAACAATCTTGACGGAGTTACCATTACCACAAAAAAGCCAATTGTAAAACGACTAACAGACAGACTCGAGTTTGCTGTAGAAAATTCATCACTTTCTTCAAACAATGCCTGGGAAATCCTAAGTAAAACACCAAGCGTAACGACAAGTTCTACCGGAGCAATTAGCATTCGCGGAAGCCAAAGTATACTGGTAACAATCAATGACAAAAAAATCTATTTGAGCGGAGAAGAATTAAAACAATTTCTGGAAAACACGAGTGGAGAAGAGGTAAAATCGATAGAAGTAATTACCAATCCGCCTGCGAAATATGAAGCGCAGGGAAGTGCCGTTTTGAACATTAAACTAAAAAAGAATCTTTCATTAGGTTATAAAGGTTCTGTCAATACCGCATACATACAATCTATTTATCCAAAAGGAGTTGCATCGACAAACCAGTTTTATAAAGGAAAAAAATTGTCTCTTGCAGGAAGATATGGCTTTGGAGCTGGCGTCTATGTCAATGAAGGAACAGATGTTGTGCATTATCTAAAAGAAGACGGTTCGATCGATTCACGCTGGGAAAGCATTATGAGGCGCAAATCAAAATCATTGCAACAACATTCGTATCGACTTCAGGCTTCTTACGAAATTGATTCTCTAAATACGATTTCTGCCGGAGGAACAGGATTTATAGCACCAAAACAAATGGGAGATTTTACTGTTCCAACGTTTATTTATGGTTCTAATGGCGCTTTGGATTCCCTTTATGTAACCCGAAATAATCGTAGAACTCCGTTACGAAATAATGCCTATAATATGTCTTTTGATCATTTGTTTAATGCAAAAGAGAAAATATCCGTAACGGCAGATTATACTGCATATTGGCATCAGGAACGTCAGGATATTGCTTCTGAATTTTCACTTCCTGAAGAAAGTCCTTATCGCACAACACGTTTTATAAGTGATAATGTGCAGGATATTCAGCTTTTTTCGGCTCAGACCGATTATTCGAATGAAAAAAACGGCACATTTGAAGCAGGATTAAAATTCGGAAATGTACAAGCAAAAAGTAATCTTGATTATAAAGACGAAATCAATGGCGATTTCGTGAATAATCCAAACCGAACAAGTCTTTTTCTTTATGATGAATCTATTTTGGCAGGATATACAAGTTATGACAAAGAATTTGGAAAATGGAGTCTGAAAGCCGGTTTACGTGGCGAATACACAAGTTTGAGAGGAAATTCGGTGACAACTTTTGAAGTTAATGAACAGCATTATTTTAAGCTTTTTCCAACAATCTACGGACTTTATAAACCTGCAGATGGTCATGAAATTGGTATTTCGTACGGAAAACGAATTGCGCGACCGCAATACAGCCGATTAAATCCATTTCGTTCCTATTATAATTCATATTCTTATTTTACGGGCGATCCAAAATTATTGCCAACAATAAGTCACAATCTTAGTTTGCTTTATACGCTGAAAAACAAATACAATTTTGACCTTTTTTACCGTTTAGAAAAAGATCCTTCGATGGAAATTTCTTATCAGGATTATGAAACCAATATGCTCGTGTATCATTTTACGAATATTAAAAAAGATTTTGCTTTTGGACTAGAATTTAATACGAATCTAACTTTATATGATTTCTGGGAATCCGGAATTCAAGCAGGATTAAGTTATGTCGAAGATAGTTTTCAGGGCAGAGACGGGAATTTACATAAAAACGGAAAACCTACATATAATACAAGTATTAGCAATCATTTTGTTCTGAATAAAAAGAAAGAATTAACCGCAGAACTAAACTTTCAATACAATTCTTCATCAGTTCAGGGGACTTTTGTTTTTAGTCAAACCTCAAATCTTTCGGCTTCTATTCGAAAGAAAATATGGAAAAGCAATGGCGAAATATATGCGATCCTTTCAGATATTTATCGTGGCGAAAAAGAAAAAGTCGCTACAGATTATGCAGATCAATACAATTATTTCTTGTCTTATGGCGACACTCAAAGTATTAGAGTAGGTTTCAAATATAATTTTGGAAACCAGAAGTTGGAAAACAAAAAGAAAGAAGGTCAAACCGAAGAACAACAAAGATTATAGTTAACCAAGTCCATTTTTAACGAAATGGACTTTTTTGATGTATTAAAATTTATAAAATTGATATATTGTATTTAAAATACTATTAAAAATAATTCTCAAATTAGTAAGACCTCAATATTTTATAACGTTTAGTAAGATAAATAAAATATCTATTTGCTAATATTAGAAAATTGATAAAACTTGCTTAGATCTTCCTTAAGCTTTGGGATTTTTTCGACACATGAGTTAAATTTGTGAAGTGCGAAAAGTTATTATCTACATATTCATTTTTCTAATCGTATCCAATATTGGGTTCTTTCAGCAATTTTATAAATTGCCAATCCTAATCGAACATTACAATGAACATCAGCAAAGACAAAATGTGAGCTTTATTGATTTTCTCGAAATGCATTATTGGGGCGAAGATTTAAACGATAATGATAATGATCGCGATATGCAGCTTCCTTTTAAGCATATTTCCAGCGCTTCGTTTCAGCTCGTTTTTGTTCCTGCCGAAAAACACACATTCGATATTCTTTTTAATAGTGATTTTTCAGAATCACGCATAATTCCGTTTACTTCAAACTTATATTCTGATCCCGCTTTATTTTCGGTATTCAGACCTCCTTTGGCATAATTTAATTTTCGAAGATTTTTATTGTGGTTAAGGCATTTTGTGCTTTGATCACAACATTATTATTTCAAAAAAATTAAATCAAAAGATGCTTAATAAGATCATTCAATTTTCAGTTAAAAATAAACTGGTAATTGGGGTTTTCACTTTGCTGTGGATTATCTACGGCGTGTTTGAAGTTACCCGTTTACCAATTGATGCCGTTCCTGACATCACCAACAATCAGGTTCAGATTATTACAACAGCGCCGTCTTTGGGCGCAGAAGATGTAGAACGTTTAATCACTTTTCCGATAGAACAAGCGATTAGTAATATTCCGCAGCTTAAAGAAAGCCGTAGTATTTCCCGTTTCGGACTTTCGCTTGTAACCATTGTTTTTGCCGATGATACCGATGTTTATTGGGCGCGTCAGCAAGTATCTGAACGTTTGCAAAAAGTAGAAATTGCAGAAAATGCCAGTATTCCTGAAATGGCTCCGGCAACAACAGGATTAGGCGAAATTTACCAATATGTTTTAAAACCACAAGCCGGTTATGAAACTAAATATTCTCTCGAAGATTTACGCACCATTCAGGATTGGACGATTCGAAGACAACTTCTTGGAACTCCCGGAATTGCTGATGTAGCGACCTTTGGAGGAAAGCTAAAACAATATGAAATTGCCGTAAATCCGTCGAGATTAAAAGCGCAAAACTTAACGATAAAAGAAGTTTTTACGGCATTGAGCAGTAATAACGAAAATACCGGTGGAGCTTATATCGAAAAAGGACCAACCGTATTATACATCCGAAGTGTGGGTTTAACCCGAAATATTAAGGATATCCAGAATATTATCGTCAAAAATACACAAGCGGGAACTCCAATTTTAATAAAAGATATTGCCGAAGTAAAAATGTCTTCAGCAATACGTTACGGCGCTTTAACAACAGATGATATTGGAGAATCTGTTGGTGGAATTGTCATGATGCTTAAAGGTGAAAATGCCAATAATGTTATCGTTAATGTAAAAAAACGTGTTGCCGAAATTGAAAAGATTTTACCAAAAGGTTTAAAAATTGAACCGTTTCTTGATCGTACAAAAATGGTCGATAACGCAATTGGAACGGTTCAGAAAAACTTAATCGAAGGCGCACTAATTGTAGTTCTGGTTTTGGTACTTTTTCTTGGGAATTTACGCGCCGGATTTATCGTCGCTTCTGTGATTCCGTTAGCGATGTTGTTTGCCATTATTATGATGAACACCTTTGGCGTAAGCGGAAATTTAATGAGTCTTGGAGCGCTAGATTTTGGTTTAATTGTCGATGGCGCCGTCATTATTGTCGAAGCCATTTTACATCATATTCATAGTGCCAAAAAATACAAAGGAATCGATACTATTTCGCAGGAAGAAATGGACAAAGAAGTGACAGGTTCTGCAGGACGAATGATGAATGCTGCGGTTTTTGGACAAATCATTATTCTGATTGTTTATCTGCCAATATTATCCTTAGAAGGAATCGAAGGAAAAATGTTCAAACCAATGGCACAAACTGTTGCTTTTGCGATTTTGGGAGCATTTATTCTTTCGCTTACTTATGTGCCAATGGTTAGCGCCTTATTTATCAGTAAAAAGATCAGCCATAAACCGAATCTTTCTGACCGAATCATGATAAAATTAGAAGGTTATTATGAAAATTGGTTGTCTAAAGCTTTAAAAGTTAGAAAAGGAATCGTCGTTTCGGCATTTGTTTTATTCGGAATTGCATTGTTGCTTTTCAGTAGAATGGGAGGAGAATTTATTCCGCAACTAGAAGAAGGTGATTTCGCAGTAGAAACCCGATTATTGTTAGGAACTAATCTTTCGACGACAACAGAAACGATTCAGAAAATTTCATCTGAACTTAAACGTAAATATCCCGAAGTCGAAAAAGTAGTTTCGAGAATTGGTAGTGCCGAAATTCCAACTGATCCAATGCCAATTGAAGGCGGAGATATGATTATTGTTTTAAAAGACAAATCAGAATGGACAAGCGCTTCTTCGTTTCCGGAACTCGCAGATAAAATGACCAAAACGGTAAAAGAAGTTGCGCCCGGAGTTACAACAGGATTTCAGTTTCCGGTACAAATGCGTTTTAACGAATTAATGACGGGAGCAAAACAAGATTTGGTTTGTAAAATTTACGGAGAAGATCTTGATAAACTGGCGAAATACGCCGAACAATTGGGTGCGATCAGTAAAACGGTCGAAGGCGCAACAGATCTTTATGTCGAAAAAGTAACAGGAATGCCACAAATCGTAATTGATTATGATTGGGCAGAAATGGCGAAATACGGCATTTATGTTTCGGATATTAATCAAACTGTAAATGCTGCTTTTGCAGGAGCTGTAGCCGGAAGTATTTACGAAGGAGAAAAACGTTTTGATATGGTCGTAAGAGTAGAAGCAAGCGGAAGAAAAGACATTTCTGACGTTCGAAATCTATTAATTTCTACGCGCTCCGGAATGCAGATTCCGTTGTATCAAGTGGCTTCGGTAAAAGAAGTTGAAGGTCCAAATCAGATTCAGCGTGAAGATGCAAAACGTAGAATTATTGTTGGTTTTAACGTAAGAGGTCGCGACGTAGAATCGATCGTCGAAGAATTACAGAAAAAAGTCAATAGCCAGATCAAATTCGATCCAGGATATTATATCACTTATGGTGGAACTTTTGAGAATCTGCAACAGGCAAAATCACGTTTAGGAGTTGCAGTTCCGGCGGCTTTGTTTATGATTTTGGCGTTGTTATACTTTGCTTTCAGATCTTTTAAAGAAGGAATTATCATTTTTACCGCAATTCCATTATCGGCAATTGGTGGAGTTTTTGGATTGGCGTTGCGCGATATGCCTTTTAGTATTTCGGCCGGAGTTGGTTTTATTGCCCTTTTTGGTGTGGCGGTTTTAAACGGAATTGTTTTAATATCTGAGTTCAACCGAATACAGAAACAGGGCGAAATTACAGATCCGTTTCAGATTATCATTACAGGAACAAAAAACAGATTACGTCCCGTATTAATGACGGCTGCCGTGGCATCTTTAGGATTTTTGCCAATGGCTTTGAGTAACGGAGCAGGAGCAGAGGTTCAACGCCCGCTGGCAACAGTAGTTATTGGCGGTTTGATAACGGCAACTTTGTTGACACTTTTTGTACTTCCGGCGATTTATTTAATGACGTATCACACGAAGGTATTTTCGAAAAAAATCAAAAAACATAAAATGGATAAATTGACTTTGTTGCTTGTCGCTTTGTTTGTTACAGCTTCAGTTCAGTCGCAACAAAAGCCTGTTTCTTTAGACGAATCTTTGTCAATTGCGCTTCAGAATAATCGAAGAATTAAATCGGCGCAATTGAACGAAAGATCAAAAGAACAATTGCAAAAATCAGCGTATGATATTCCAAAATTGACTGTTGATGCAGATTACGGTCAGTTTAATAGTGGCGTTAATGATACGAGATTTGGCGTGAGTCAGACATTTGCTTTTCCAACACTTTACAGCAATCAGAAGAAAGCTTTACAGGAAAATTATAATGTGGCAAAAGCAGCGTCGCAACTGACTTCGCAACAAATTAAATCGAATGTTCGAAGCTTGTTTTACTATTATATTTGGCTGAATAGTAAAAAGGAATTATTGGCTTACGCCGATTCTATTTACAGATTGATGGAACAAAAATCGGATTTGCGTTATAAGGTTGGAGAAACTAATGTTTTGGAGAAAAGCGCTTCACAATCGGCAAGACAATTTTATACCAATCAGCTTACGATGGTCAATAAAGATATTGCGATTACGCTGAAATCATTCAATACTATACTCCAGGATAGTATCGTTCATGTTCCAACTTCGGGAAATATCAAAACCGATTTTAATCTTTCGTTAAACGAAAAAATAAATACGGCTGAACTTCCTCAAATCCAACTTTCGAATCATGAAGCCGAAGCCGCAAAATGGAAATGGAAAACGGAACAATCAAAACTAATGCCGGATATTACGGTTGGTTATAATAATCTGAGTATTATTGGTGCACAAACCAATTCTGCGGGACAAGAAGTGTATTATAATAGCAGTGACAGGTTTAGTTATGTGAATTTTGGATTGTCGATTCCGTTGTTTTTTTCGAGTCAATCTTCTCGTAATAAAGCGGCTAAAATTGAATATGAAAATTATAAAATGATGGCAGAATCGGTGAAAGTAGAAATGACTACAGAAATTGCCAATGCCGTAAGCGAAGCCGAAAAGTATAAAGAAAGCCTGAATTATTACGAAAACGAAGGTCTTAAAAATGCCACGGTAATTATTGACGCAGCAAATAGTCAACTAGAAAACGGAGACATTGATTATTTGCAATGGGTTTTGGTCGTTAATCAGGCGATTACCATCAAAAATGAATATCTCGACAGGATAAACGACTATAATAAAGCGATTATAAACCTGCAAACTCTTAATAATTTATAAAATAATGAAAACATATATCAGCGCAATTTTTGGTCTTTTATTTTTGGTTTCCTGCCATGATAAAAAAGAACTGCAAAACACAGCAGAAGTTAAAAACCAGGAAAATAGTATTCAGTTAACTGCTGAACAAGTAAAAAATGCAGGACTTATTATAGGAACTCCTGAAGAAAGAACGGTTAAGGGGATATTAGAACTTCAGGGAACGGTTACGGTTCCGCCAAAAAGTGTAGTTTCAGTTAGTATTCCGCTTGGCGGCTATATCAAAAAAACGGATTTAATGGCGGGAATGCACGTTCGAAAAGGGCAATTATTGGCCGTTGTAGAAGACATGCAATACATACAATTGCAACAGGATTATCTTACGGCAAAAGAAAAATTTCAATTGTCTAAAAGTGAATACGACCGACAAAAAGAACTGAATGCCAAGAAAGCAAGCAGTGATAAATTGTATGAACAAACGGCTACAGAAATGCAAACACAACGCATTTATATGTCTTCTTTGGCACAAAAACTTTCTTTGTTGGGAATTAATGTAAAGACACTTTCGGCTTCTAATATTAGTAAAACGGTAAGTATTGTTTCGCCAATAAATGGTTTGGTTTCTAAGATTAACGTAAACGTAGGAAAGTATATTGCGCCAACAGATATGCCTTTTGAATTGTTAGAAATGAGCGATATTGTACTTGTTATGAATGCTTTTGAAAAAGATGTTCATTTGCTTTCGGTAGGGCAAACGGTTACGGCTTTTACGAATGCAAAACGGTCTAAAAAATACACAGCAAAAATTGCTTATATCAATCAAAGTCTGAACGATGATCGTGCTGCCGAAGTAGTTTGTAAAGTCAATCAATATGATAATTCACTAATTCCGGGACTTTTTATTAATGCTGAAGCTGAATTTGAAAACGAAAAAGCGATTACGGTTCCGGAAGACGCGGTTGTAAGATGGCAAGGCAAGTTTTTTGTTTTCGCTTTAAGCGGCAATAATCAATACAAAATGGTTGCTGTAGAACCGGGAACGACAACAGATGGTTTTCGTCAGATAAAATCTTCTGCGATTGATAAATCTTCAAAAATTGTAACTAAAAATGCGTACACACTTTTGATGACTTTTATGAATGGTGGCGATAGTTAAGGGATAATTTAACAGAACTTCATAAAAAGGAATAGTCTTTAGAAATATTGATTATTCCTTTTTTCTTTACACATTGTTTTATGCTTAGAAGTTAAGATATGCGTATATTTGAAATAGTAAATAATAACAATGCTATCTATGAAAAATATAGGATTTTTATCTTTTGGGCATTGGGCGAATCATCCTTCCTATAAAGCTCGAACGGCAAGCGATACACTACTTCAGTCTATTGATTTGGCGGTTGCTGCAGAAGAAATTGGTTTGGATGGCGCTTATTTCCGAGTTCATCATTTTGCGCAACAGTTGGCATCGCCATTTCCTTTGCTTTCGGCAATTGGAGCTAAAACGAGCAAAATAGAAATTGGAACTGGCGTTATCGATATGAGGTATGAAAACCCTTTGTACATGGTAGAAGATGCCGGAGCCGCTGATTTAATTTCAGGCGGACGTTTGCAATTAGGAATCAGTAGAGGATCACCGGAACAGGTTATTGACGGTTGGCGCGCTTTTGGTTATGAACCTGAAGAAGGTGAAACAGACGCAGATATGGGACGCAAAAAAGCTTTGGAATTTTTAGAAAGACTGAAAGGCGAAGGATTTGCGGATCCAAATCCATTTCCGATGTTTCCTAATCCTCCTGGTTTATTGCGCCTTGAACCTTATTCTGAAGGATTAAGAGAAAGAATTTGGTGGGGAGCTGCGTCTAATGCGACCGCTGTTTGGGCTGCTGAAAACGGAATGTATTTGCAAAGTTCTACTTTGAAGTATGACGAAAACGGTAAGCCTTTCCATATTCAGCAAGCCGAACAAATCAGACTTTATAAAGAAGCATGGAAAAAAGCTGGACATCAACGTGAACCACGAGTTTCTGTAAGCCGTTCGATTTTTGCATTGATGAACGATCAGGACAAAATGTACTTTGGCGATCAAGGTCGAGGTTCTGATAGTTTTGGTAATATAGAAAGAGATAAACGCGCAATCTTCGGAAAAAGTTATGCTGCTGAACCTGATAAACTCATCGCAGAGTTAAAACAGGACGAAGCAATTCAGGAAGCTGATACGTTGTTGCTGACAATACCAAATACTTTGGGCGTTGACTACAATGTGCATATATTATCGTCTATTCTGGAACATATTGCTCCGGAAATGGGTTGGCGATAAACGATTTCAAAAGAAACATAAAAAAAGCTCTCTTAAAAAATTAAGAGAGCTTTTTTGCATATTATTTTTTTAAAAGTTTGTCTTATTTAAGAGCATAATTGATATAACCTCCGTCAACTACGATTTCAGTTCCCGAGATAAAACTCGCTGCATCTGAAGACAGGAATAATACCGTTTTGGCTATTTCGCTCGGATCTCCTAATCTTTGAAGTGCGACAGCATTTGCAAGATATTCTTTTGCTTCAGCAGGAACGACGCTATCTAATCCTGGAGTTGCGATAGGCCCGGGACTAACAATGTTGACACGGATTTTTCGTTCTGCAAGTTCATTTGCTGCAATTTGAGCAATTTTATTCAATGCTCCTTTTGTGGCAGAATAAATACTGGTTGATAAATTTGCAGCGGTTGCGACCGTTGACGAAGTAAAAACAACCGATGCACCGTTTGCTAAATAAGGAAGTAATTTTTGCAGCGTAAAAAAGTGACCTTTAACATTGGTGTTAAACTGAGCGTCAAAATCGGCTTCTGTAACCTGATCAATTGTTGTGAATGTTCCAATTCCTGCATTTAGGAAAAGGACATTTAATTCTCTTTTAGTTTCTGAAAAAGCATTTACCAAAAGAGATATATCTGCCAAATTTGAAGTATCTGAAACTACAGTCGTCAATTTAGAACTGTTAATTTCGGTTGCTGCTTTTTGAAGATTTTCTTTATTTCTCCCTGTAATCCAAACGTTTGCGCCTGAATTTATAAATTCTTTAGCAGTTGCTAATCCAATTCCTGTAGTTCCGCCAATTATGATGACATTTTTGTTTGTGAAATCCATTTCTATGTAATTTTTAGTATTAATAGAGCAAAGTTAGTACAGGTAAATTTATTTTAGTTACTTTGTAACGAAAAGTAACAGTAACATTTGAGTAACAAGGTAACTTATGGAAGAATATGAATGTCAAGTAGGACATAAAAAAGAGATTATGGCTGTCCACGATGCAATGGATGTGCTGAACGGAAAATGGAAAATTTCGATTATTTCCTCTATCTGTTATTATAACAAAAGAAGATTTTCTGATATTTTAAGCGATGTTAGCGGTATTTCGAATAAAATGCTAAGTAAGGAATTAAAAGATCTGGAGATGAATCAACTCATAACCAGAACTGTTTTAGATACTCAACCTATAAGTGTTCAATATCAGCTAACAGATTATGGTATGACATTAAAAGAGATCATAAACAAACTTACTGCTTGGGGAATAGAACATCGAAAAATGATTACAGGAAACAGATAAAACTTCTTCTTCTTTTAAAGCATTTGAGTATTATTATCAATGATTTAGATTGTTGATAATCAGTATTTATACTGCTTTTACATTCCAAAATATTTTTTAATTTTATAAGTATAAATCATACACTTATTAATCAAATATTAAATTACTTTATTATGGAAAAAAGAATATTTATTATTGCTATTCTCATGATGGTGTCTTGCGGAAAAGAAACACCGTCATCACAAACACAAGTGCAAAATGATACTGTAAATACGGTGTCAATAAAAAAAGATCACATCTTAGTGACTGAACCTCTCACAGCAGAAGAACAGGCAAAACTAAAACCAATCGATGTGATTAATCGTTTAAAACAAGGAAATAAAGATTTTGTAGAAGATAATTTAACCGTTCGAAATACTACTGAACGTGTTAGAAATGCTTCGTTAGGCCAGTTTCCTAAAGCGGTTGTATTATCCTGTCTCGATTCCCGCGTTCCGGTTGAAGATGTATTTCATAGCGGTTTAGGCAATTTGTTTGTTGCCAGAGTTGCCGGAAATATTGTCAATGATGATATATTGGGAAGTCTTGAATATTCTTGTAAAGTTTCTGGCGCAAGAGTAGTCGTTGTATTAGGTCATGAATATTGCGGAGCAGTTATTTCAGCCATTAAAAATGTAAAACTTGGAAATATTACCACTTTATTGGATAAAATTCAGCCTGCAATAGCAATAGCTAAAAAAGATTTCAAAGGCGAACCTAAAGCCGAAAATGAGGAGTTTGTAGAAGCAGTTTGTGACGCAAATGTTTATCATTCGATAGCGGAAATTAGAGAAAGAAGTCCAATTTTGAAAGAGATGGAAAAAAAGGGCGAAATAATTATCTGCGGAGCTGTGTATAATATGAAAACGGGTAGAGTAGAATTTTTAAAATAACGAATAATCTACCTCAATATTGTCATTTCGACGGAGGAGAAATCTTCGCAAGTAACTCTGCAATCATAATCGACAATCTTTGTCGAGCTTCTCGTGGAGATTTCTCCTCCGTCGAAATGACAAAATCTTCTCGATTTTGTGTCTTTAATATTATTAGAATGCCTATTTTACAATTTACTATACTGTTTCGGTTTAACACCAATATGAGCAGCAAAGACTTTCGAAAAATGACTTAAATTCGTGAATCCTAATTTGTATCCAACATCAGAAACAGATAAATCTCCTTGTTTTAAAAGTATTGCAGCTTCTTTCATTCTAAATTCCTGATAATAATTGAAAATACTATTCCCGAAAATCTGCTTGAATAAATTCTTCAGTTTGGTCGGACTCATATTTGCAGAAACGGCGAGATCATTAATCACAGGCGGAATACTTAGATTTTCAAGCATTTGCTGTTTTACTTTATAAATCTTCTCAACATCATTATTGTTTAAAGTATAAAGTTGTTTTGTATCTCGCTTTTCTAATTCAATTAATAATCGGCAAATCAGTTCTTCTGCTTTTATTCTTAGAAAAAGTAATTTGAACGTTTTAGAAATAGATTCTGATATAATTTCATTTACAATTTTTTCTAAAGAAGGATACATCATTTGTTCAAACAACAAAGGCTGTTTATTCTGTAGCAGATTATATAAAATTGTTGATTCTTCGGAAATTTCGAAAAGTTCACTCAAATAATCAGCATTTATCTCAATATTGATAGTCGCAGTATTCGTATGAATTGGAATTACGGTATCGGTATTTAAACTGCTGGTTCCAATTAAAACTGACGGAAGCATTTTTGTTTTTGATTCTTCAGCTAAAGTTTCTGTTGCAGGAAATATATTCTGAAACTTAAAAAATAACGTCTTCTTTGAATGATCTATATCTATATTTTCGACAATTATATCTTCATTAAGTTCATAATTAGAAATGATCATTCTGATATTGGTATTGAATCGAAAACCAATGCAATATCCTCTTCCAAACTTTTCAGGAATTTCCAGTTTCCAATCTTTTATTTCGGTACTCAATAAATGAGCAAATGCTTTTAGAACATTTGGCACCGTTTGCTTTTGAATCATAAAATGTCTTTTACGGCTATTTTTATGCCTAATTAGATTATTTTAACTCTAATATACGGAATAAATTTGTGCCATAATTGAAAAAGTATTTAAAATCATGAAATCTAAGAAATATAAATTGTGGATTATTATCGGAATCGTTCTTTTGAATTCCATTGGGTTTTCTATTGTATTGCCGCTTCTGCCTTTTTTGATAAGCAAGTATTTACCGTCTCAACAAGTAGTTTTAGGCATGAGTTTACTGATGTCAATTTTCGCTGTTTGTTCTTTTTTTTCGGCACCGGTTTTTGGAGCATTAAGTGACAGATACGGAAGAAAAAATATCCTTTTGATAAGTTTGCTTGGTTCCGTAATTGGCTATGTTTTGTTTGGAATTGGCGGCGCATTATGGATTCTGTTTTTGGGAAGAATAATCGACGGACTTACAGCAGGGAATATCAGTATTTTATTCGCTTATATAGCTGATACAACTGAACCAAGCGAAAGAGCGAAATGGTTTGGATATATTGGAGCCGTTATGGGAATAGGAAAAATAGGCGGACCTGCATTGGGCGGTTTATTAGGAAGTATTTCGATTGGATTACCATTTTTTATAACTGCAGCGTTGATATTTCTTTCGGGAATGGCGGTTTATTTTCTATTGCCTGAATCATTGGCTGCTGAAAAACGAACCAAACATTTATCGGTTTCGAGTTTCAATACTTTCTCTCATTTTAATGAAATTTTCAAACTAAAAGGACTGAAACCTTTATTGATTTTGGGAGTTTTATTCTATATCGGTTTAAGTATTTTTCAGTTTAATTTTACCCTTTTCTTAAAAGACATTTACCAATGGACTCCCGGATTTATTGGCGGAATCTTAACTTTTGTTGGTATTTGTGATATTCTTACCAGAGCGGTTTTATTGCCTTGGTTATTGAAACATTTCAACGAGAAAAATATCGGAATCGTGGGTTTGATTATTTTGGGAATTGGTTTAGGATTAATTCTGTTAAGCGTTTATGTACATTCGACAGTGCTTATTTCGCTTGCGGTAATCTGTATTATTTCGGGCGAAGGATTATTTGATCCAACATACAATGGCAAATTATCGCAATCTGTAAAAGAAAGTAAACAAGGGAAATTACAAGGCGTAAACCAAAGTTTGCAATCGGCGATTAATGTGTTTATTCCTTTGTTGGCGGCGGCTATTTATTATTATAGTCCAAGTATATTGTATGCAACTGCGGCATTTATTGTGCTCTTGGCAGTAATGATGTATGCGAAATATAAACCTAAAAATTAATCAGGAAAAATTAGCTTAAAGCTGCTCGGTTAAAACCTATTGTATCTCTGTACAATTGTGGTGAAATATCAGTTTTACCTTTAAATACACGGCTAAAATAATATTCATCATCATAACCAAGTTCGTAAGCAATCTGTTTTACGGTTTTGTTTGTGAGATATAATTCTCTTTTTGCTTCGACAATGATTCTTTCGGTTATCAAATCAGAAAGTGTCATGTTGAAGTGATTTTTTGCTGCTCGCGCAAGAACAACAGGCGTTACATGCAACATATCGGCATATTCGCTTGCAGAATGTTTAGTTCTGAAATTATCCTCGATTGCATTCCTTAAGTTTTGTATAATGAGCAATTGTTTGTCATTACGAACTTCATCATTAACAGTTTGTTGTTCGAGTTTTATTCTGGTCGCGAGGACTAAGAATATTTTCAGATAAGAAACCAAAACCTCATCTTTTCTTAAAGCTTCCATTTTCAATTCGGCGATAATTTCTCCAACGATGTTCAGCAAAGTTTGTTTGTTGTTTTGATCCAGAAGTATAAAAGGTTGCTGATAGATATTATTGAACAAAATACCATTTGCAGCGATCTCTTTATGATTTCTGTATATGCAGAAGAAATCATGATGAAACTGGATCGAAATACCTGTCAAAACTCCTTCTGAAGCCAACATGAAAGGCTGATAAGGATAAAAAGCAAACAGCGTATTTTCTTTAAAACTATATTCGGAAAGATCAACTTTTGCTAATCCTTCGCCTGACGTAATAAGAATCAACGTAAAGTAATTATTGCGCTGAATATGATCGAAATAACTACTGTTATCAAATTCAAATACTTTGAATGATAAGTTGCCATTTTGCTGATTAACGAGCGTATATACAGATTGTGATAACATAACGATTCACGATTTGTTTAATAATTCTAAAAATTGAGCATTAAGAACATTACATTCTTCGATGCAAATATCGCCGATTATTTTGGGTTTAATTCCCCATTTCGGTACATCTTCAGCCGCCAAAACATTGTATTTCGATGTAAAACCTCCAATATAAGGAACGCTTGTGCCATAAACAATTTCAGGTATTTTATGATGGCGTATCATATAAGAACACATAATGCAAGGTTCGTGTGTTGTGTACATACTTGCCAAATGCAGTTTATCCGAATATCCATTTTTGAGAGCATCTCTAATCGCCATTATTTCAGCATGATTGGTAATATCTCCGGTTGATTTTCCTGATTCGATACCTGTACCAATAACTTTTTCATCTAAAACAATAATTGCTCCCACTGGCGGATTACCTTCTGCCAAAGCAGTTTTGGCTAGATCCAAACATTGATGCATATAATCTTGAAATTCCTTTTGCATAATTTATAATTTAAAGGTCATTTACGTTTGATTTTATAAAGGTATATTTTTTTAACACATAGAAACATAGCTTTTGTTTACTAAAACAAGGCGTTTCACTTAATCTAAATACACATAGTAAGCTTTATGTGAAAGAAATGTATTTCTTTTTGTCTCCTTTTGTTGCACATAAAATCTATGTTTCTATGTGTTTAACATTTTTTGCATGATTAAAAACTGCCCTCTCAGTAAATAAGAGGACAGTTTAAAAATTGAATTAGAAAATTAAAATTTCGTAACCTTCTTTTCTAAGGTTCACAAAACTTGGTAAACCCGGAGTTCCAGGAACTGCATTATCGTTCAATAATTCATAACCCGAAACTTCGGTACCAAATACGGCAACACAACCTTTAGAAAGACCATGAACGTGATCTTTTACTTCGTTATAAAGAGCATTAACCGGATGCTCAGGTTTTTCTAATTGTTCAGGCCATCTGATTCCTGCGCCCTGAAAAATAATTTTTACATCTTCACCTTCGTGTTTAAATTCATATGCCGATGCTAAAGCATTGAATACACGTCCTAACGCTTCTTCTGAACCCGCTTTTGGATCAGAAAGAATAATAATAGCTGTTTTTTTCATTTGATTAATTTTTATTAACAAGGCAAAGATCTGGCAGCAATTGTCGCCAAAGAATGGATGAAATTTACTTTATGATGGAGAATTTTTTCATCATCAGATTTTCTATTAAATAATGTTATAAGTAGGATTATGAAACTTTAAAAAATAAAGAATCAGTCAGAATAAGACTTTGAAAGATCAGGTTCAAAACGTCCATTATAAAGTAAAAATCATCCATTTCTTCCGAAGTAATCTCTGAGCAACTTTGCATCAGATTATAATTCACATAAGTAGAACTTAAAAAATAATAATATGTCTGTTTCTGATTTATTTAAACCGCTTACGCTGCTGCATGGTCCGGCAATGAGAAATCGTTTCATGTTGGCGCCGTTAACGAGTCAGCAAAGTGATTTTGATGGCACAGCATCTGAATACGACCAATATTGGATGGAACAACTTGCACAAGGCGGCTACGGATTAATTCAAACGAGCGCTTCAACTGTCGAAGCGGGAGGTATTGCGTTTGAGCGTCAATTAGGAATTCATAGCGACGATCATTTATTTGGTTTAACCAAAATGGCAACTTCTATTCGAAATGGAGGCGGATTATCAGCTGTACAATTACATCACGCCGGACATCGCGCCAAACCTTCAATAGGAGGGATTCCAGCGCCGGCTTCGGGCAAAACAGTAGAAGGAATCAAAGCCATTACAACCGAAGAAGTTGAACGCATACGCGAAAGTTTTATCGCTGCTGCAAAAAGGGCTCAACTGGCAGGATTTGACGGAATTTCAGTTCATGGCGCTTTCGGATGGATCCTTTCCGAATTTATGTCTCCAAATTTGAACGATCGTACCGATAAATATGGCGGAAGTCTGGAGAATCGCGCTCGTTTTACAATTGAAGTTATTGAAGGAATTCGGGAAGCTTGCGGTCCTGATTTTCAAATAGGATGGAGGTTATCGATTGAACGATACGGATTACTTTTAGAGGAATTACGCGAAGTTACCGCTGAAATTTTTGATCGGGAATTAATCGATTATTTAGATTTAGCTTTATGGGATTCGGCTCAAATCGTTCGTGACGGAACTTTTAAAGGAAAAACAATGTTGAGCGTTTTTACCGAACTTCCCCGTAAGGGAGTACGTTTAGGCGCGGCAGGAAAAATTATGAGTGCGCAACGTGCCGGAGAACTTCTGGATGAAGGTTGTGATTTTGTACTTATTGCTCGTGCAGCCATTCTTCAGCGTGATTTTCCTCTTCAGGTAAAAGCAAACCCAATGTATGATAGTCCGCAGTTGCCTGTAATGGCAGATTATTTGCGTCAGGGCGGATTAAGTGAACGTTTTATTGATACCATGCGTGGATGGCAGACTTTTGTGAAAGCAGGTTCGTTATAAAAAAAATCCCATTTCAGAAGAAATGGGATTTTAATTTTGCTATTAAATATATCTAACACATAGAAACATAGATTTTTTTAGCTAAAAAGAATACAAAAAGAAATACATTTCTTTCACATAGTCCCGAAGCTTCGGGATCTATTTTAAATAAGTGAAACGCCTTTTTTGAAGGGCCAAAATCTATGTTTCTATGTGTTAAAATGTTATTATTATATAAAACTATTGCGCATCCCAAGAGGCGCTAGGATAAGTAATAGAACTTGTTACCGGAGCTTTCCAGTATTCCTGACTTCCGCCACGGAAAGTGTGAAGACTTACTGCATTTACATTTCGCTTAGAATCATTAGTTACCCAACGAATTGTTTGATTCAATAATTCTGTACCATTTACATAATATTTGACATATCCGTTAGTACTTGATCCGGTATTTAACTTAACAGATATTTGACAGTTATAAGTAACTCCTTCTTGTATGAAGTACTTTTTTCCGAAATCATTACCAAATTGTCCCGGCTGATCTTTGTAATACACATAAGGCTGAAGATAAGCTCCACTTCCTTTGGCAGAATTTGATCCGTTTGGACAATACCACATAAATCTTGCGCTACCGCCATTTCCGTCCCATCCCGGATCGCCACCAGTATTCTGATCACCAATTAATATTCCGTATCCGCATTTACCGCCTCGGCTCCAGTAAAATCCGGAATTAAATCTCATTTGGAACCAAACAGTATAAACGCCTTCAGACCAAACTCCAAACGACGTACATAAACCGCCTGGACACGATAATGTATTGGTTTGTAATGTGATCGTTCTCGATCCGGCACTTCCTGCTAATGCAGCAGCAACTGATGCGGCAGCTTTTTTAGTGTTTTCTTGTAATTCATTGTTAACGATTTTTAGCTCGTCTTTGTTAGTGCTTTGTGGCTCATTTGACGCTAGTTCCTTTTCGCAGGAAGTGAACACTAATGCTGTAATAAATAGCATACTTGTTAATCTTAATAATTTTTTCATTTTTAAAGGTTTAGGGTTAGTAAAAAAATAATTACATTGCTGATAATGAAATAGAAAGCTTTTTACAATTCTCAAAATCACTACCAATGCAATTAGTAATTGATATAGCAAAGTTGATTAATAACATTTTGTAAACGGATTAAAAAAGTACGATTTTGGGTACACAAAAATCCCGAAGTTGTATTTTATGTCTTATTTTTAGGGTTTTAGAAATGCTCTTAGATTCAGATCGGTAATATTGGTAAGAGATTCCGTAATACGTATAATAGTAGTATTGTAATTAGTTTGGAAATTTGCAAAAGAGAATTTTTAAAATCACAATAAGATGAATAATATAAAATTAAACAATGGTATTGAAATGCCCATTTTAGGATTTGGCGTTTTTCAAATGCAGGATATGGCAGAATGTGAACAGGCTGTAGTAGACGCAATTGAAGTAGGATATAGATTAATTGATACTGCTGCTTCTTATATGAATGAGGAAGCCGTAGGAAAGGGGATCAAAAGAAGTGGTATTGCAAGAGAAGAATTGTTTATTACCACAAAACTTTGGGTTAGTGACACGGGTTATGAAAATACCAAATTGGCTTTTCAGAAATCTTTGGATCTTTTACAATTGGATTATCTGGACTTATACCTGATTCATCAGCCTTATGGTGATATTTATGGTTCTTGGCGCGCGATGCAGGAATTATATCAGGAAGGAAAGGTAAAGGCTATTGGAGTTTCTAATTTTCATCCTGACAGAGTTATGGATTTAGTTGTTAATACTGGTTTTGTTCCGGCTGTAAATCAAATTGAAACGCATCCATTTCACCAGCAGAATGAAACTCAAAAATTCCTTCAGGAGAATAACATTCAAATTGAATCTTGGGGACCTTTTGCTGAAGGAAAAAATGATATTTTCCAAAATGAAATTCTAACAGTAATTGCTCAAAAATATAATAAATCAACGGCACAGGTTATTCTGAGATGGCTGACTCAAAGAGGAGTTGTTGCTATTCCGAAATCAGTTCGTAAAGAAAGAATGGCAGAAAATTTCAACATATTTGATTTTGAACTTTCAACTGAAGACATGAACGCAATCAAAACTTTAGATACAAATGCAAGTTTATTTTTTGATCACAGAGATCCTAATATGGTAAAATGGCTTAGTGAACGAAAAATAAGCAGATAAATTTAATTATACATCTAAATAGATACTGCTTCATAAATAAAAAAGCCTCCAAGATCAAATGATTTTGGAGGTTTTTTGATTTGGAAATTATGATGTTTTCTTTAGAATGCCTGTGTAAAGCTTACAGTTAATCGAGTACCGTTTTCCTTTACATAATTCATATTACTAGATTGCCATTGCGAAATAACGCTATAATAATCTTTATTGAATAAGTTTTCTACACCAAAACGGATCGTACTTTTTTCTTTGAAAGTATAACTCGAAGAAAGGTTAAATGCGGTAAAAGATTTTATAGGTCCGGTTCCATAAGTATAAGCTCCGTTAACAGGTTCAAATCTGTCTCTTCCTGTTGAGCTTATCATTTGTAAAAAGATTGACCAGTCTTCAAGCGGTCTAAAAACAGTATAAGCAGCTATTTTTGGCGGATTGATACGATCTCCTCCCAAATACACTTTTTTGTCTGCAAGTTCGCGTTTTCCTTCTGTAAAAGAATAATTAGCTCCAATATCAAGTTTTGGATGAAGACGATATTTTGCTGACAATTCAAAACCATAGATTTTTTCTGGTGAACGTGAAATCTGCGGATTACCATCCACATAAACATAAGATGCTCCTAATTTAGAAGTACTGTAATAAACAGCTCCTTCATACGAAAGTTTATCTAAAGCTCCAGAGAATCCAAATTCATAATTATTTGCCGTAACCGCTTTTATCGAAGTATTACTTACTGTATTTTCTTTTGCAGCACGTAGAACCAAACCTAAATCGGCTACACTGAAACTCTGAGAAAAACTTACAAAAGGTTTAAACAATGTCCATTTTGTATAACGTAATCCAGCGTTAAACATAAGCGCATTAAAATCTAATGCTCCGCCATTTACTGCAATTCCGCCTCCAACGTAAGTTCCGTTTACATAGTTTCGAATACCAATTGTAGTATAATCTGGTACATCAATGTTGACATTCTCCAATCTTAAACCTGTCTTTAAAACCAAATTTGGTCCAAACATGTTTTTAAGTTGGAAATAAGGCGCCAAATTGTTCATTTTCATTTCCGGAATAACTAATCTTCCGTCTGTAAGATGAGTATCTGTAATGTCCGAAAGAATATCCAATCCATAAGTTAAGTTACCGGATATAAGAGAACTGAATTCATATGGAGTATTTAAATTTAAACGAAAACCCAGTTTCTTACTTTGTGTTGCCGGTTGTCCGTTATTTTCAAAAAAGTCACTGTAATTAATTAGCGTTAGATAATCTTGAAAATAAAGAGTAGCATTCACATCCGTATTTCCAATTAAATTCTTTCCTATATAACTTAAACTTGCATTATGATTGTAAGGCGTTCCTTCCGGATCTCCAGGTCGTTGTCCTTTAACACCAATTGTTGGAGAATCAAAATTGCTGTAAACTCCGGCTTTAGCAATATAATCAGTATGTTGAGTACTTTGGAAATAGTTATACATTGCTTCAATGCGATTATTTGAATTTATATCATAACCAATTTTCGCAAAAGCGTTATAGTTTTTAAGATCGTTCATTCCGTATTCAGGAGAAAGTACGCGACCTTTTGCATCACGATAAAGACCAGTTTCTTCATAACGTCCGCTTACAACATAATCGATTTTGTTTATTTTTCCTGTAAAGAGTTGAGACACAAAGAAACCCGCAGTTCCTTTAGGCTGAATCAGAGAGAAATTAGTTCCTGCCTCAGTTGAGCCGCTTATTGCTTTGTCTGTATTTGCTTTTTTGGTGATATAATTGATCAAACCACCATCTGCGCCATTTCCATAAATTGCAGTTGCGCCTTTAATTACTTCGACACGATCTAAAACTGTAGGATCCAGAGATCGCATATCTTTTGCACCATCTCTAAGTGGTGTAGATTGCGGAATTCCGTCAATCATTACCAAAACTCGGCGTCCGCGTAAAGTTTGACCTAAGTTTTGTGTTCTATTAGTTGTAAATCCTAAACCGGGAACTGTTGCGCCTAAGATATCGCTAAGATTAGAACTTATACTTAATTGTTGTTGTATTTGCTTTTTGGATAATAAAGTAACAGAAGAAGGAACTTCGTCTAATATTTCGGCTTTTCTGGAAGCAGAAACTACAATTTCTTGTAATTCGTTATCGTTTTTTGATTTGTCAGGCAGAATTGTATCCTGAGTTTTTGTATTTGTTGTAGTAGTTTGTTGTGCAGAAAGTGAACTTATAGAGAAGAACACTAAAAGTAAAGCATAAATTCGCATAATTAATTTTTATTTGGATTTAATTAAAATAGCTGCAAATATAGCGAATCTAACGTATAAAATAAGAGTAGAAAAGGCTTTAATTATGGCATTTTTGCTGCTTATAACTGTGATTTCTGTTGGAAATACTAACGTAAAAAGTTATTTATCACAAAACCAGTTTAATAGTGTTTTTGACGTGATTTTAAAATGATTATCTTTTTCCAAATTTTTAAACTTGAAATGAATTATATCTTATAAAAAAACCTCCATTATTCCTAATGGAGGTTTTGTATTTAGTTTTTTGCAACTTCAAATTTAACTTGCATCGATTCAGGTTCTTTAAAAACTTCAATTCCTTTTTCGATTCTCGCCAAAACAATTAATCCCGCTTTTATTTCGTGATCGTCCTGATTGTAGAATACAGCAATTCCTCCGCCAAGCCAATATGCAAGATCACCTTTTTGAAAAGATGTTTTTATACTTCCATTCTTGGACAATTCTCTTGAAATTCCGCTGTATTTTTCTCTTCCACTCAAATCATTCATGTTTAATGTTAAGGGCAACATTTTTATAAAGTCTTTTGAAGTTTGACTATCTGTAAACTCCGCGTATAGAACCGTTTTACCAGTTGTTATTTTTAATTTTTGGCTTTGGCCAAAGGAAGAAACGGTACTTAATATCATAAATAGAAAAGCGATTAAATTTTTCATGTAAAGATTGTGTTTCAGATTTCAGGCAATTTATAACCTAATTTTAGCTTATAAAAATTTTGCATAAAATTGACTCAATTTAGTAACTGCTTGATTTACATATTCAGGTTTCCAATAGGTTTCGATATGCGTTGCACCTTCGATAAGGAATAATTCTTTGTTTTTTGAATTAGTTGCCTTTGCAAAAGCATCTTCTGTCATGTAATAAGAATCAGCTTTGCTTCCTGCAATCATCAATAAAGGTTGCTCAATTAAATCCATATTTGTTGATGCATCCCAAGTCATTAAATCTAATAAACTGCTTAAAGTATATTTTGCACTTGAATTTGGGTGTGAGTAAGTTATCGTATAATATTCGATTCCTTGTCTGTATAAATCCACAGGAATCTTGGCGATTTGTTCTTTTGTCATAGGCGTTGAACTATTGTTTGCATATAGAATTTCGCCTCCTGCAGCTTCTTGTGCTCTGGCATCTGAAGCTTGTTTTAATCTTTCCTGAATTGTTGAAAGTTGTGAATTCATATAGCCATTACGTCTTACAAGCCCGGAATTAAACATACTTAAAGTTGCAACTACTTTAAATCTTTTATCTGATTGTGCTGCTTTTAAAGAATAACCGCCGCCGCCACAAATACCAAGTAATCCAAGTCTTGATGCATCAACTCCTGCATATTGAGAAATGAAATCTGCCATAGAATATATATCTTCGATTCGATTTGCAGGTTTATCGACATTTCTTGGATAACCGCCACTTCCGCCTTGATAAGCTGCATCGGCCGTAATTGTAATATAACCTTGTTCTGCAAGATGTTGTGCATATAAACCAGCGACTTGTTCTTTTACACCGCCATTTGGATGTGCTATAACTATTGCCGGATATTTGTTTGCAGCATTATAATTTGGCGGTGTATAAACGTTGGCAACGATAGTAATATCTTTAATTTTATAACTAACCGGATTTATGTTTACTTTGCCTTTTACATTTTCGGTTATTGCGCCATCATAAACCAAAGTATAAGGATTTTGATTGCTTTTTATGGTTTCATTATTTTTCATGTAAATATTTTTTAAAATTTCTTTCATTGAATTTCTTTCTGCAGGACCAACTTTATTTTTAAGAATGTTTGCTATATCGTTTAGTTGGGTTTCTGTAATTCCGTTATAAATACCAACATTTATATGGGAACGTAATTGTGTTTCGGCATTGCCTAAACTTGCTAATGTTGCTATTGTAACTATTTCTCTGGTTTTAAAATCTAAAATATCACGACTGAAAATATCTGCAAAAAGATGTTCTTTTAAAAAAATATCAATTATTGGAGCAAAATCAGCAGTGCTTGTTTTCATTTCTTTGCCCAATAATTTAGTTTGTAATGCTGTTCCTTTTTTTAGTTTATTTTCATTGGTTGCAACAGGAGAAGCGTCTTTTCCTATTTCATCGTGAATTCCATTTTTTTTGCGTTCATCGAGAACTGTAATAAAGGTACTTAAAGCATTCAGCGTACGCGGAAAACCTGCATAAGCATAGATTTGCACCATTATTTCTTTGATTTCATTAATGCTTAAACCGGCATCTAATCCGCTGTTTAATGAAACTCTTAATTGTTGTGTTTCGCCTTTTGCAGTAAATGCTGCTATTGGCACTATGCTTTGTTCTTTTTGAGTTAATGATTGGTCTGATTTCATGCTTGTCTGGGCGCTTAATGAAGTTATAAATGCAAATTGAATTGTAATTATTAGCAGATACTTAATTGATTTCATACGTTTCATATTCAGATAATTAAATTGATAATGCAAAGTTCCATTAATTGAAAAAAAGATCGCTTATATCAATTACGGGATTACTTACCAATATTACAGATTGGCAGATGTTTAAGAAAAAACGGTGATTTATTTTATAGTTTTGTATAGAATTAAACCATATTTAAGATGGATGATATTATAAAATTTGATACAATAAGTCAATACAATACTTTTAATAAGCAGGAAACTTTGCATCCTTTAATAAGTCTTGTTTACTTAGATAATGCAGATCCAAGGCAGCATCGAAAATTGAATTATAGTTTTTATACTGTTTTTTTGAAACAAATCTATTGCGGCGATTTGCGCTACGGATTGAGTAATTATGATTATGAAGAAGGAACATTAATTTTTTTGGCTCCGGGACAAGTTATTGGTCAAAATAGCGACGAATATTATCAGCCTCAAGGTATTGCATTAGTATTTCATCCTGATTTATTGCTCGGCACATCATTGGGTAAAAAGATTCAGAATTATAGCTTTTTTTCTTACGCTTCAAACGAAGCATTGCATTTATCCGAACAGGAAAAACAGATAATTTTAGATTGTTTTACGAAGATTAATCACGAGTTGAAACATGCAATTGATAAACATAGTAAACACTTGATAGTTGCAAATATTGAACTGTTTTTAGATTATTGTACTCGTTTTTATGACCGACAATTTATAACCAGAGATACAGTACATAAAGGAGTTTTAGAAAGATTTGAAGATTTATTAAACAGTTATTTTTCTTCTGATAAACCTTTGAAAATGGGACTTCCTGCTGTTGCTTATTTTGCTGAAGAACTTAATTTATCGCCGAATTATTTCGGTGATTTAATAAAAAAAGAAACAGGAAAAACAGCTCAGGAATACATACAATCTAAAGTTATTGAAGTGGCTAAAGAAAGAATATTTGACCAGAGTAAATCTCTTAGCGAAATTGCTTATGCATTGGGATTTAAGTATCCACAGCATTTTACACGATTGTTTAAGCAAAGAGTTGGAGTTTCGCCAAATGAATATAGGCTCTTAAATTAATTTTAGAAATATAAAAAAAGAAACGCTTAAAATAGAATCTACTTTAAGCGTTTTTTTATAATAATAGTTATAATCAAAATATCATTGAATGTAATTCTAACACATAGAAACATAGCTTTAGCTCGCTTAAAAAAGGCGTTTCACTTATTTTAAACAAACATAGTTGGTTATGTTTTAGAAACCAGTTTCTTTTTAACTCCTTTTTCTTTTAATAAAATCTATGTTTCTATGTGTTGAAAAAATATTTATGACATAACTTATTGATACAATAAATAGTAATTACAACGATGACGTTTACTGCTATAATTTACGTTCAGATATGTTCCTGAAACTGGTTCTTTCCAATCTTGTCGAATGATATATAATCCTTTCATTGTTGGATAAAAAACAGCTTCACCATCTTTATTCAGAACCAATTCTTTCTCCCAATTCTCCGGATTAAAAACGCGAAGTTTTGTTCCCGATTTTGAAGGTTTTCCATCGAAAAAAGCTTTAACGGTTATTTTACCATTCTCAGAAATTGTTACTAAATCAAGCTTCTGAATTGGATTAATATCAATTGCTTTTGAATCACCAACATTATATACTGCTGCAATATAATCAACAGGCAAAACATTTTCTCCTCCCGATGCAGAGCGATCTACAACGGGATGTTTATCATTAATTCCGATAATTCGATATTGTCCTTCATTTTTTGGAATAAAAACGGCAAGCCATGAATCTTTTTTAAGTGTAAGCTTCAATTCCTGTTCATTGCCTTTATAATCAACAATTCGCATTTTAAAATCTCCTGCTAATTGAAGTTCTTTTCCGGTATCTCTATGTCGCACGCCATATTCGTCCATACTTCCATAGCATAATTCGATGTTTACGGGTTCATTGGCTTTGCCCGAACCTTTTACATCAATCCAATAAGCGCTTGCCATTATTTTGGGACTAACCAAATAGAGACAAAAACTAAAAAAGATCTTGATTAACAATTTGTTTTTCATCGGATATATTCTTTTAAATTGACTTAGAATTTCAAAGCAAAACTACCAATAAACTGAGCAGGAGCTTGAGGTGTTAGTCTCACGTTCCATGCTTTTTCACTGGTAAGATTATTCACTTTAAAGCTAATTCTGTATTTTGGCTGATCGTAATATAAAGCCGCATCAAACATTTTATATTCCGGAATTGTAACCTTTGTAGTTTGCGTATTGATAACGTAAGACATGCTTCCGTAATTACCACCAAAACCAGCACCTAATCCTTCAAATTTACCTTCAGGAATACGGTAACTTAACCACAAGTTCACTGTATTTGCAGGTCCGGAAAGAGCAGGGCGTAAGCCATTTACAGTTGCATCTGCTTTGGTATATTTACTGTCATTATAAGCATAACCTGCAATTACATTGAATCCTGAAAACGGATTTGCTGTAAATTCAGCTTCAAAACCTTTACTTCTTTGTGTTCCATCCTGAATCGAATATGTAGGATCTGTAGGATCTTGTCTTAACGAATTTGCAACCTGAATATCATAGTAGCTCAATGTACCAACAAGACGGTGCTCAAAAACATCTCCTTTTACACCAAATTCTAATTGATTGGCATGTTCCGGTTTAAAAGCAGTTCCATCAAGAGCTTGTCCGCTTTTATTTAAGAAACCATTCATGTAGTTCGAAAACAATGATAAATGATCTTTACTTAATTCGTAAACTAATCCCATTTTTTGAGAAAGTGAAGTTTGGTTGTATGGTCCTGCAGAAGTACCATTTGCACCAAGTCCGCCAGCAGTAACACCGGTTGCAATGTTGTAAACACCAAGATATTCGTAGCGGTCAACACGCAAACTTGCCATTGCTAATAATCTATCCGTTATATTAAAAACATCAGATACATAAGCTGCATAAGTATTGTCTCTGTTTTTTTCTTTACGCAATGTTCCTTTTCCAGCCTGAGCCATTGCATTTACAATTTGCAGATTTGTTCCTGAGTTTGCTGGTGGATTTACAAAATCAAAAGTATCAGTATTGATTGTTAATCGGTCAAAATCATTGTAATTATTGTAGTAATCTAATCCAATAACCATACGGTTTCTAAACTTTCCGATTTTAAAATCACCAATAAAATTCTGTTGAAGATCTGTAGCAATAAAGTTTGTGTTACCTGAAATTACCTGAACACGAGCTGTAGTATCACTCAATGCATTAATTGCTGTAATATTTCCGTCAATAGTAGATCTTGCTCTTGAGAAAATGGTTTGCGAAGTCCATTCTTCAGAAATTTTATAATTGATTTGTCCGAAGATATTTAACATCTGAGTATTGTAAACCAAATCATTACTCATGAAAGTTCTTTCGTAAGGAAAGGCAATGTCAACAATAGATCTCGTTGTATTACTTTTATTATATGGATTGAAACGCACTACAGAGGTACCTTCTTCCTGACCAAATTCTACATCAAGTAACAACGATAATTTGTCTGTTATTTGGTAAGAGAAACTTGGCGCAATACTGATGTTTTTAGTAAAACCAAGATCCTGAAAACTTTTTTGTTGTGTTGTAGCACCGTTAAGTCTGAATAATGCCGTTTTATCTTCATTTACCGGAGTATTCACATCTACAGTAAGGCGATTAAAATTGTAACTTCCACCAGAATAGGCAACTTCTCCGCCAAAATCATTGTAAGGTTTTTTAGTTACACGATTGTATACACCACCATAACTACTTGCTACACTTGCTCCAAACAAAGTTGCCGAAGGTCCTTTAATAGCCTCAATACGCTCTAAATTTACCGGATCTATTGAGGAGAAAGCTTGTCCGGCTACACCATTTCGTGCATTAGGTTCAGTTTCAAAACCACGAGAACGAAAGGTTACACGCCCTTGATTTGCCGTCATTGGAATACCTGCACCAGGAACGTTTTTTGAAATACTTCCCAAGTCAACAGCAGATTGTTCAATTATAACTTCTTTAGAAACTGTATTGTAAACCTGTGGATTCTCAAGATTTTTAAGAGGAAGACGCGCAACATATTTACTTTCTTTTTTAGAAAATCTGTTCACATCGCCAGAAACCGTTACTTCTTGTAAAGCCATAACATTTTCTTCCGGTAATTGATAATTAACAATTGCAGTTCCTCCTGCAGTTACAGTTGTTTCAATATCTTTTTCGGCAGCTCCAAGCGCCTGAATTTTTATATGATAAGTTGCAGCAGGAATATTTTTGAAGCTGTAATTACCATTCACATCAGTAAGAGTAGCACGGTTTAATTCGACTATAGAAACAGAAGCAGAGGCAAATGGTTGACCGTCAACAAGTTTAACCTGTCCGGAAATTACGCCCGTAGATTGGGCAAAAACAGTAGTTGTGCTTACTAGTAGAGTTACCAGAAAACAGTATAAAAATTTGTGCATAAAAATTTAATTGTAGGTGTTTATAAGAGCCGCAAAAATAAACAATTATTTAGATTCAGTCTTAATAAAAGCGTTTAAATAACGATAAATTAAACTTTGTTATAAAACATAAGAATTCAGAATTTGTACAAAAAGATTGTTACAGAGTTGCTTTTATTTTATGATAAAGCTTGTAAATATGATATTGAAGTTTGAATAAGAAACGTGTAATTTGAGATTCACATGTTGTTAGATTTTAAAATATAAGCGAAAATTATGTGTTTTTTAATATATTAAAGTAAACTAGAAATAGGCATTCGAAAAAGCTCATCAGAATATCTTTAAGACTCGTATTTTTTTAGTTTTTCTTTAAGTTCTTGGTTTTCTTTGGTCAGAAACTCAATTTTTTCCAATAAAGAAGCCGGAAGGATTTCGAATTGTTTATTGAGATTATGAGAGATTATATTTTTTCTAATATTAGCTTCAAATACATCTTCTTTATTTACGCCCAATACATCAGTAATCTTACTCCATTCTTCCTCAGTTATATCAATTACACCTCTTTCTTTTCGGCTATAGGTTGCCTGTGTCATGGCAAGACGATCTGCCATCACTTCCTGGGTTATGTCTCGTTCTAACCGTAATTGCTTTAATTTTATTTTCTTTTTCAATAAAGAGGACTTATAGAATTTAGTGTTTGTTGTGAAAATAAAAATATAGAAAAGTATCTGAAACTTATTTTTATCAGTGTTATCTTAAGCAGAAATTAATTTTAGCTTTAAAGCCAAATATTACATTTGTAATTTTTGTAATCAGCTGTATATGATTATTATAGTTCCTCCAATAATCATAATTACACCTATAATTCCAAGCGGACTAATTTTTTCGTTCAAAAATAATACCGAGAGAATTATGGCGATGGCGACACTTAATTTATCGACTGGCGCTACTTGCGAAACTTTTCCAATTTGTAAAGCTTTAAAATAAAATATCCACGATAAACCCGTGGCAATTCCCGAAAGGCACAAAAAAATCAGGTTTTGTTTCGTTAATAAATGAATTGAATTGGTACCGCCTCTAAAAAAAGCAATTCCCCACGCCAGAATCAGGATAATAACAGTTCTGATTGCTGTTGCCAAATCTGTATCAACACCTTTAATTCCCATTTTAGCAAAAATTGCCGTTAGTGCAGCAAAGAATGCCGAAAGCAACGCAAATATCCACCACATAATTCTTGATTTTTTGAATTGATTAAAAGCAAAGTAAATTCACGATTTAGTTTTAATTCTGAATTTTTGAAGTTTAGACCGTTTTTTTATCCGCAATTTTAATACAGTTCGAGTTTGGATATTAATAAAGCGTTATGAATTATTTTATTCAGGATAAATTCAGAATTAGGGCATTATTTTGCCGTATAAATTTTTGATATGCGTTATTTTATACTAAGCCTGATTTCATTATTCTCATTCGCAGTTGCTGCACAATCATCAAATACAAAAGGAAAAATCACAGGAAAAGTGATCGATGCCGAAACCAAAATTCCCATAGAAATGGCAATTGTAAGTGTCTATCGCACGGGAGAAACTAAAGTATTAAATGGTCAGACTACAGATCAAAACGGAGCGTTTGTTATTGAAAATCTTCCTGTTGGAGAATACAGAATCACCGTTGATTTTATAAGTTACAAAGAAGCTTCATTCAATACAATAAAAGTGAATTCCGATTTAGTAAATCTTGGAAATATTTCTTTAGCGCCTTCGTCGAATCAATTGGATGAAGTAAAGATTGTTTCAAAGACACAAACTGTTCAAAACAAAATCGACAAAATGATTTACAATACATCCAATGATTTGACAAGTCAAGGCGGTGTTGCCACAGATATTTTAAAGAATGTTCCGATGGTAAGTGTCGATATTGACGGAAATGTAGAGTTGCAGGGAAATCCTAATATTCGTTTTTTAATCAACGGAAAACCTTCAAGTATATTTGGCGCCAGTGTTTCAGATGCATTGCAGTCTATTCCCGCAAGTCAAATCAAAAGTATAGAAGTTATTACAAGTCCGGGCGCTAAATATGATGCCGCGGGAACTGGAGGAATTATAAACATTATTTTAAAAGAAAGCAAAGTTCAGGGAATCAACAGCAGCATCAATTTATCGGCTGGAACGCGTCTTGAAAATGGTTCTTTTAACTTAAATGCACGAAAAGGAAATTTTGGAATTGGAGTTTATTTTAGTGGAAACAAACAATTAAATACAAAAACAAAAAGTTCAAGCGATCGTATATCTTACAATGCAGAAAGAGACAGTATTAATAGATTGTATCAAAATGGTATAAGTCCTTTTACCAGAAGTGGATATCAAACTGGTATAAATGCAAATTGGAGTATATCACCAAAAGATGAATTAACGGCTACTTTAGGTTACAATCATTTTGAGAATAATTCTTCGGGAATGACATTTCAGGATCAGACTTCGTCTTTGTCTAACGGAACAGTTTTATCGGAAATTATCAGTGAAAGAAATTCAGTAAGTAATTTTAAAAATAATGCTACAGACTGGAGTTTAGGCTATAAAAAAGCCTTTGAAAGAGAAGATCAGGAATTGAATTTTCTGGTGACATCAAGTTATGGCAGAAGTCAAAATGATGCTTCACAACAAACTGCTTTTCAGGATAATGTTGATCCTGTTTCCGGACTAAGAAGTTATAATCCCGGGAAAGATCATCAAATTGATTTTTCTCTTGATTTTGTGCGTCCGCTTGCTAAAGGATTTATGCTTGAAATGGGATCAAAAGTTTCATTGGAGAAAATCGATAATAATGTTGTAACAGATACTTTGGCGCTTGATGGATCGTATGTAAATAATCAGGGACAAACCTATGCTTTTCAATACAAACGAAACATTTATGCCGCTTATTTATCTACTTCTTTTGCCTTGTTTAACAACTTTCTGGAAGGAAGAGCGGGACTTCGATACGAGCGCACCAATACAACTGCTGATTTCATTGGAGTTTCTATTCCGGGTTACGATACTTTTGCGCCGTCTTTTACGGTTCAGCATAAGTTTGGTGAAAATCAATCTATAAAATTCGCTTATAGTTATCGTATTGAAAGACCGGATTATGAAGAACTGAATCCGTTTTTTAATATCAGTGATCCACATAATATCAGTACGGGAAATCCATTTTTGAAACCTGAAATAGGCAATCGTTTTGAACTTGGCTACAGCAAAACATTTGCAAATAATGCCAATATTTATTTCTCAGGATATTACCGCAGAAATACAGATGATATACAAAGTTTTACCACATTTCATCCTGTTTTGGATGTCAACGGAACACAATATACAGATGTAACTTTAACGCAGCGTTACAATATTGGAACGCAAACTGATATTGGCGCAAGTATATTTGGGTCTATTAAAATTGATGATAAACTGAATATCAGAACCACTATTGAATTTGGAGATCGCACAACAACTAATCCGGCTTTGCCAACTGTAAGCGGCTTTAATTACAGAGCAAATCTAAATTTAAGTTATCAATTTGCACCTACAATGATGGGAGAAATTTTTGGAAATTACCGTTCTTCTCAGAAAAATATTCAAGGAGATCGTCCGGCTTCCTTTTTCTACAATTTGGCTTTGAGAAAGCAATTTTTACATAAAAACGCAAGTTTGGGCGTAACGATGGCGAACCCTTTTAATAAATATATGAGCCAAAGATCTACCAAATACGGAGCAAGTTTTAATCAGGTAAATATTAAGGAAATTCCGGTTCAGTCTTTTGGAATTTCACTTAGCTATAAATTCGGAAAACTGGAATTTAAAAAAGGAGAATCGGACAATAATAATGATCCGCAGCAGCCAACAATTTAATCCAAAACAGAGCAATACTTAATGCAATATTAAGATTCATAAAGGCCTAATTCAGAATTAATTCAGGATTGAGATTCAACTTTGTATTGAATTTAAATTGCTTATTATGAAATATTTATCGCTGATATTGTTTTTGTTTTTCGTTCCGTTTTTGAAGGCTCAAAATATAAAGTTTTCCAAAGAAATTAAAGTCGAAGGAGATTTGGGTTGGGATTATTTATCTGTTGATGAAACGTCACAAAGATTATTTGTTTCCCACGGAAATGTAGTGAATGTTATTGATCTAAAAACAGAAAAAGTAATAGGCAAAATATCCGATACTAAAGGAGTTCATGGTATTACAATTGCCAATAATCTTAATAAAGCTTTTATAACCGATGGAGCTGAAAATGCTGTAACGATAATCAACTTAAACACATTAGAACTTATTGAAAAAGTAGCGATCGAAGGTATAAAACCTGATGCTGTGCTTTATGATAAATTTTCAAATAAGATTTTTGTTTTTAATGCGAAAACTAACGATGCTACAGTTCTGGATGCAGCGACGAATAAAGTTGTAAAAACAATTCCACTTGATGGTAAACCTGAATTTTCGGCTACAAATGCAAAAGGATTGGTTTACGTAAATATTGAGGACAAAAATCAAATTAAAGTTATTGATGCTTCCAAATTAGAAGTAGTACATTCCTGGGATATTTCGCCGGGCGATGAACCTTCAGGATTGGCTTTTGATTCGATTAACAATAGACTTTTTAGTGTTTGTGGAAATTCAATTCTACTTGTAACGAATGCAGAAACGGGAAAAGTTATCACAAAACTGCCTATTGATGAAGGTTCTGATGGTGTTTTTTTCGATGCAAAAAGAAAACTGATTTTCAGCTCAAACGGATCAGGAACGCTGACGGTTATAAAACAAAAAGACAAAGATCATTATGCTGTTGTACAAACCGTAAAAACAGCTAAAGGCGCCAGAACTCTTACTATGAGCAAAGCTACAGGCGCTTTGTATCTTCCAACGGCTAGTTTTGGCAAAACTCCGGCTGCAACAAATGAGAACCCAAATCCTCGTGCACCAATTACGCCGGATTCTTTTAAGATTCTAGTACTAAAGTAGTTTCATATAATTCTTGAAATGCAAAAGATGAAAAGGTATTTTTTTTTCATACTTGTTTTGATTCTGATTGGTTCCAAATCTTTCTCTCAGGAGAAAGATTTGTTTTACTTCATCGACAAAGCAAGAACGAATTCGCCCTTATTGGCAGATTATCAAAATCAGATTAAAATATCAACTCTTGATAGTCTTTTAAACAGGGCTTCTTATAAAACTCAGGTAGCGGCAAATTTAAATGCAAATTACGCTCCTGTAATTAACGGTTATGGTTATGATACGGCTTTGAGTAACGGTCAGATGGTTTCGGCGCTTGTTGGTTTTAACCAAAGAATATTAGGCAAAGGTCAAATTAGTTCGCAAGCCGAATCTTTTAAGCTAATTAAAGACGCTCTTATTATTAATAAAAAAGTAGCAGTTAAAGATTTGGATAAAACTATAATCGCTCAATATATCACGGCTTATGGCACAGAAAAGCAAATGGTATTTAATAATAAGGTTACGAAGCTTTTAAAAGAGGAAGAAGTAATTCTAAAGAAACTGACCAAAAGTTCTATCTATAAACAAACAGATTATCTGATTTTTGATGCGACTATAAAACAGCAGGAACTTACCGCTTTACAGCTAAAACAACAATATCAAAACGATCTCGCACTTTTAAATTACCTCACAGGAGAAAAAGATACATCTGAAGTACAACTTAAATCGCCTGATTTAACCATAAAACCTGATAAAGAACAAAGCAATATATTTTTAAAACAGTTTGAAACTGACAGCTTAAAAATTAAGAATGCAGACAAACTAATTGATAATAATTACAAACCGTCGATTTCAGTTTTGGGCGATGCCGGATATAATTCGAGCTTTATTTATCAAGGATATAAAAACTTCGGTTTTAGTGTGGGTTTGGGAGTGAATATTCCTATTTACGATGGAAACCAACGAAGTCTTCAGCATCAAAAAAACAGTATGGCTTTGGCTACGAATGAAAGTTATACAAGGAATTTCAAAAGACAATACGAGCAACAATTGCTTCTTTTAAATCAAAAATTTAATCAAAGCACAGAGACTAATAAAATGCTTCAGTCTCAGCTTGTGGTTGCAGAAGCACTTATTGAGGCTAATAAAAAACTTTTGCTTACAGGAGATGCACAGATTACCGAATACATTATTGCGCTGAGTAATCTTATTTCGATTCAGAATGCGATTGCACAAAACAGTGTCAATAATCTTCAAACTATTAATGAAATCAATTACTGGAAATCCAATGAATAAATATATCTATAAAACGGCAGGATCTTTATTGTTTATGGCGCTTTTTTTAGGTTCCTGCAATAAAACTGCTCCGACAGAAACGCCTGCAGTTGTGAGTGTTCCGGTTACTGTAACCCATATTGATACTACAGCAATTGAAAGTTATATTGATTTGAATGCTACAACATCTTATTTAATTAAAAATACGATTAAGGCGAATACAACAGGATATTTGGAGGTTTTAAATGTGGCATCAAATGATTTTGTTTCGAACCATCAATTATTGTTTTCGCTTAAAACCCGTGAAGCAAAAGTTTTGGGAAATACCATTAATAAAATTGATTCAAGCCTGAATTTTGGCAGCGCAATACAAGTCAGAGCAACTTGCGACGGATATGTAAATGCGGTTAATGTTCAAAAAGGAGATTATGTTCAGGAAGGTGATGTATTGGCGATTATTAACGATGCGAATAGTTTTTCTATTGTTTTGAGTCTTCCGTATGAGCTCAGAAAATTTGTAAAGCTAAACCAAATATTGAATATCTATCTGCCTGACGGAACTACAATACAGACAAAAGTGGACAAATATATGCCAACTGTTGATCCGGCATCACAAACTCAAAATGTGATATTAAAAAGCATTAAAGCTGTCAATATTCCTGAGAATTTAATTGTGAAAGTTAGAATTGATAAAACAACTGATTCCAAAACAATAAGTCTTCCTAAACAAGCTGTTTTGAGTGATGAAACGCAAACTGATTTTTGGATTATGAAAGTTGAGAAGAATAATCTGGCGGTTAAAATTCCCATTAAAAAAGGAATCGAATCTTCCGATAAAATAGAAATACTTTCTCCAAAATTAAAGGCTACGGATCAAATTCTGCTAACGGGAAATTATGGAGTAGGAGACAGCATCAAAATAAAAATTATCAATAAATAAGATAAACTCATGATACCTTTTTTTGCAAGACATAAAAATGGACTCAGCACAATTATCTTCCTGATTTTATTGGGAGGTATATTTTCGTATTCCAAAATGCAAACCGGATTATTTCCTGAGATCACCTTTCCTAAAATAAAAATCATTGCCGATGCAGGTCAGCAACCTGTTGACAAAATGATGATTACGGTTACTAAACCTCTTGAAACTGCAATTAAAAAAGTACAAGGACTTCAAACGGTAAGAAGTACAACAAGCAGAGGAAGCTGTGAAATCTCAGCTTTTATGGATTGGAATGCTGATATTGACTTAAGTAAAACGAGAATTGAAGCGCAAATCAATCAGATAAAAAATGATCTTCCGCCAGATTTGCAAGTTACTGTAGAAAAGATGAATCCGTCAATTTTGCCTGTTATTGGATATGCAATTGACAGTAAAGATCGCTCAGCTGTAGATTTAAAAAAGATCGCCAATTATACCATAAAACCTTTTCTGTCTCAGATTCAGGGAACAAGTGAAATTAGAATTGTTGGTGGAAAAGAAAAAGAATATTGGCTTTCATTAGATTTCCAAAAAATGAGTGCTTACGGAATTACTCCGGCAATGGTAACTCAGGTTTTCACCGAAACCAATTTCATAAAATCCAACGGTTATTTGGCAGATTATCACCATTTGTATTTAACGATTACCGATGCACAATTAGATAAAAAAGATGAACTTGAAAATCTGGTTATCCGCAATAATAGTAAAGGAATAGTAAAGCTGAGCGACATTTGTCTGGTCGAAATCAGAGAAGCCAAAGAATATATTAAAGTTAATGCAAACGGAAAAGAAAGTATTCTGATTGCGGTTATCAAACAGCCGGACGCCAATCTTATTGAGATGTCTGATGCCATGAATAAAAAAATGACAGAACTGAAAGCTATTCTGCCAAAAGACATCACGATTAAGCCCTTTTATGAGCAAGCCAATTTTGTAAATGATGCTGTAAAAAGTGTTACAGACAGTTTACTTATCGGGTTATTTTTAGCCATTATTATTGCTGTTTTGTTTTTAAAATCGGCGAAAGCCAGTGCAACAATTTTAATCACTATTCCCGTTACGCTTTCGCTGACATTGATTGTGCTTTATTTTACAGGGCAAACATTCAATATTATGACACTCGGAGCCATTGCGGCTGCTTTGGGATTAATCATTGATGATGCCATTGTTGTAGTCGAGCAAATTCATAGAACCCACGAAGAACATCCTGACGAACCAACGGTGACACTGCTTCAAAAAGCGATGCAATATTTATTTCCTGCGATGGTAGGTTCTTCAATTAGTACCATTGTGATTTTTATTCCGTTTGTTTTGATGAGCGGAGTAGCGGGATCGTATTTTAAAGTATTGACAGATACCATGATTATTACACTGGTATGTTCGTTCTTGGTAACTTGGCTTCTGTTGCCTGTAATCTATTTATGGTTGTCACCAAAAAAAGGATCTTCAAAGAAAAAAGAAATTGTACATCATGAAGTTAAAACACAAAAATGGGTTTCTTATTTTATAGCAAAACCTGTTTTGAGTATTGTTTTCTGCTTAGTATTGTTGCTTTCTATATTTCTAATTCTTCCCAATTTAGAAACAGGATTTCTACCGGAAATGGACGAAGGAAGTATTGTTTTAGATTATGAATCTCCTCCGGGAACTTCTCTTGAAGAAACAGACCGAATGCTTCAGGAAGTTGAAAAAATAATCATTAAAAATCCCGATGTCGAAGCGTATAGCCGTAGAACAGGAACACAAATGGGCTTTTTTATTACAGAACCTAATACTGGAGATTATCTTATTCAGCTAAAAAAAGACAGATCAAAAACTACCAATGATGTAATTGATGATATACGACTTAAAGTCGAAAATAGTCAGCCTGCACTTCGTATCGATTTTGGTCAGGTTATAGGAGATATGTTGGGAGATCTTATGAGTTCAGTTTCACCAATTGAAGTTAAAATTTACGGAAGCGATCAAAACAAACTACATCAAATAGCACAAAAAGTTGCTGTACTTATTGAAAATACAAAAGGAACGGCAGATGTTTTTGACGGTATTGTACTTGCAGGTCCAAGTGTGAATATTGAACCTAATTATTCATTGTTGGCACAATATGGAATTACTCCGGCTGATCTTCAGTTTCAGATGCAAAGCCAGCTTGAAGGTAATATTATTGGTACTTTATTAGAACAGGAACAATCAACACCAATTCGCCTTATTTATAAAAATTCCGAAAAAAGAAGTCTGGATCAGATCAAAGGATTACAGGTTTTTCTTCCGATAGGACAATCTATTCCGCTTTCGAATTTAGTAAAGATTACACCTGAAAAAGGAAGTGCCGAAATACAAAGAGAAAATCTGCAAATGATGAGCGTTGTTACAGGAAGACTGGATAATAGAGGTTTAGGAACTGTAATGGCAGAAATCCAAAAAAATGTAAGCAAGAATATCGTATTGCCACAAGGCTATTACATAGAATATGGAGGCGCTTACAAAGATCAACAACAGGCATTTAGCGAATTGCTGCTTATTTTGGTTGCTTCGTCACTCTTAGTTTTTGGCGTAATTCTGTTTTTATTCAGGGATTTCAGGGCTGCATTGGTTATTCTTCTTATTTCCGTTTTGGGAATTTCAGGAAGTTATCTTTTGCTTTTCCTGACCAATGTTCCGCTGAATGTTGGAAGTTATACGGGAATCATCATGATTGTGGGGATTATTAGTGAAAACGCCATTTTTACATTTCTTCAATTTCGTGAAACCTATAAACAGACTTTGGATATTAATCAATCTTTGATTTATTCGATTTCAACAAGACTAAGACCCAAATTAATGACCGCAATAGGAGCAATTATTGCTCTGATGCCTTTAGCAATTGGAGTCGGAACCGGATCTGAACTTCACCAACCTTTGGCGATTGCCGTTATTGGCGGTTTTATCGTGGCAATGCCATTACTGTTAATTGTACTGCCGAGTTTATTGGCTGTTGTCTATAAAAAACCTAAACATCTTACTTATTTATTATGAAACAAAACTACGTTAGTCTGATTGTCAACGTAATATTAATTTCTAATTTTTCATAAAATGCTAAAACCTATTTTATTATTTCTCGTAAGCTTAACAGCTGTTAATGCGCAAAATACAGTGTCAGATTCTATTGTAGTTCTGGATACTGTGCAGAATTTGAAATTCAATTATAAACAACTGATTATTCCAGCTGTATTAATTGGATATGGTTTTATTGGGCTTGAAAGTGATCAGCTCAAGAGTTTTAATAATAATATCAGAGAAGAAGTAACGGAAGATATTGACAACAAAATCACGATCGATGACTTTTCTCAATATGCTCCGGCAGCATCTGTTTATGCACTGAATGCTATAGGAATTCAAGGTAAAAACAACCTTAAAGACCGTTCGATAATTTTGGCGACTTCTTATTTAATAATGAGTACTACAGTGTTTTCGCTAAAGCACATTACACACGTCGAAAGACCAGATGGAACATCCAACAATTCTTTTCCTTCGGGGCATACTGCGAATGCTTTTGCCGGTGCCGAATTTCTTTGGCAGGAATACAAAGATAAGTCTGTTTGGTACGGAATAAGCGGATACATTGTGGCAACAGGAACGGGATTATTCAGAATGTACAACAACAGACACTGGCTTACTGATGTCGTTGCCGGAGCCGGAATAGGAATCCTGAGTACTAAGGCTGCTTACTGGCTTTTTCCTTATGTAAAAAACACCATTTTTCCATCCAAAGAAAAGAAAGTCACTTCGATGATAGCTCCTTTTTATAATGGAAAACAAATGGGCGCCGGAATGGTTGTGCAGTTTTAGTTCCTTAAAAACACCAATTAGATTTAATTGTAATATTTAATACCACAAAGTTTCTCCAAGCTTTAAACCTTACTGTGTAAATGAAAATCTCAAAAAAAATAAACACTTTTCGCAGAAATACGATGCGATTTTTAACCAGGAACATTGGTTCTTCTCAAAAAACTTCTAAGAAGATTATAGAAGATCCGGCTGCAATAAAGCAAATTTTGATTTGCCGGCCAAATGCAAGACTGGGAAATCTTCTGCTTATTACTCCTTTGATTAAAGAGGTCAGTGCTGCTTTCCCCGAGGCTCAAATTGACCTTTTTGTTAAAGGCGGTCTAATGCCTGTTATTTTAGAAAATTACAATCAGATTGGTGAGATTATTATACTTCCAAAGAAACCTTTCAGTGATCTTTTTAACTATTTAAAAGTTTGGTTTAAAATAGAACGCAAGAAATACGATTTGGCCATAAATGTAGACAAAGATTCATCTTCGGGCAGATTGGCGGTAGAACTTTCTCATGCTGCTTTTAAATTTTATGGAGACGATCTAAACGAAAATGAGGTTAAACCAAAAGATTATCTGCATATTGCCAAATATCCGGTATATAATTTTAGGAATTTTTTGAAAAGTGTTTCACTAAATACGAGCAATAAATCTGTCTCAAAAACCGATCTTAAATTAAGCGAAAAAGAATTGGCTCAAGGCCAAAAAATTCTTCACGATAAGTTTGAGAATACCAAGCCAACGATTGCAATTTTTACCTATGCAACCGGTAATAAATGTTTCTCTGAATTTTGGTGGAAAGATTTCTATGAGATTTTAAAAACAAAATACGAAAGAGATTATAATATTCTTGAAATTTTACCGGTCGAAAATGTTTCTCAAATTAATTTTAAAGCAACAAGTTTTTACAGCAAAGACATACGCGAAATTGGCGCAGTAATTGCCAACACAACTTTATTTATTGGCGCTGACAGCGGTATAATGCATCTTGCAAATGCAGTTCATATTCCTGTAATGGGATTATTTTCGGTATCAAATCTTGAAAAATACAAACCTTTTGGGAATAGTTCCCGCGGAATAGACACTAATATTGTTGTTAGTAAAAATCAATATATTCTAATTATTGATGAGATTTTAATGGCGAAGAATAAGTAGGTTCGATAAAAAAAACTCTAATACTTAGACATAAAATCGTAAGATTTTGTCATTTCGAGGAACGAGAAATCTCCACAAGTAGCTCTACAAAGATTGGCGATTTTTCATTGCGGAGTTACTTGCGAAGATTTCTCGTTCCTCGAAATGACAATACTACATTTAAACTTTGCGTCTTAGCGACTTTGCGAGAGATTAATTCTATTTTCTAAATTAAAACTTATAACTATAACCAAAACGTATTACTTGCGTTTCATAATAATCCTTACTGATATAACTAAAACCTTCAGCTTTTATTTCTCTTCGTAAAACCAGTGTATTGAAAATATCCGTAGCATTCAAAAACACTTCTCCTTTTCCTTTTTGAACTGTTTTTTTAATTCCCAAATCGACTGAGAATCTCGAGTCAATTTTTCCTTGCGGAATAATATCAGGAGCAAGATAAATAACAGAAACTTGTCCTTTTAATGTTTTATCGAGTTGAAGCGTATTGTTCCATTTTAAGTTTCCTGAAACCATTTGCTGACGTTCGCCATTATAGATACTTGGAACAGGATATAAATTGGTAACCGTAAAAGCATCAATGGTATTTTGATACAAGTTTCCATTAATATTAAATGAATACCATGAAGTTACTTCTTGCGAATATACGGCTTCGATTCCGAGTGAAGTGCTTTCATCAGCATTCTGGAAAACATTGTAAATCAAAGTACTTCCTGGAACAGTCGTTGCAATTCGCGCTATCGTTCCGTTTATAATTCTATAATATATTGATGAGGTAAAATAACCTTTTGGCATTGTTTTTTTATATCCTATTTCAAAAGCGCTGGTAAATTGTGGACGAAGCGCAGGATTTCCAACTTTTATAATTTCGGCATCATCATATTTTGGAAAAATACGAATATCAACTTCCGCTGGTCTGTCAACTCTTCGATTATAAAAAGCTGTGATTTTATTTTTATCATCGATTTTATATCCAAAACGCACATTCGGAAAAGGTTCCGTATAATTATATCCGTTGCTTTTGTAAGTTGGATGATCCGGATTTACATCATATTGAAGCTTTACATATTCAAGGCGAATTCCAAGTTCTGCTTCAATTTTATCATTTTCAAAGATATAATTAGAATATAAAGCAGGAATTATTTCTTTATAATTTGCCCAACCTCCGGCATTTGCATCAATAGGAGAATTTTGTACCGGAAAAAACTGCATATTGGTCGGAATTTCTCTGTTTCTGAATTTAAATCCAGTTTCAAATCGTCCGTATTTCAAAGGTTTAATGTAATCAAGATTAATATCGATTACTTTTTCATCAGATAATAATTTAAAAGAATCTTGTCCAACAGAAGTTGGTAACGTATTGGTAAATAGATACTTTTCATCTTCGCGATGATATGTATAGTTGATTCCTGCATTTAATTTATGTCCCGGTTGTTTGAATTTATGTTCGTAAGACGCGCTCGCCATTACCGTAGTTTTAAGTTCATCTTCAAGAAATGACCAAAGACGTAATCGCTGAGAATAATCCTGATTAAAGAAAGGTTCGTCGCCGTTGTCTATAATTTTTTCACTCCCAAAAAGTCCTGAAAAAGAAAAGCTGTTTTGTTCGTTATAATTCCAGTCGATTCCGGATTTAAGAGTTGTAAATTGAGTATCACGATTTCTGACAGTTTGCTGATTGATAATAGTTCCATCATCATAAGTTCGGGTTACAAATTCATTTTTGTTGAGCGTTTCGGTATATAAATAATCTGCCTGAATGTAGGCGTTTATTTTATTCTTGCGATAATTTAGCGAAAGCGATGGATTCATTTTTGGCGTCATCTGATATTGCGGGCGAATAGTTGGCAGATTTGCTTTTCGTTCCCAAAGTGCTCCATATCCTGAACTGATTCCGACTTTTCCGTTGAATCCTTCTTGTTTGTTTTTTTTATAAATAATATTGATAATACCGGCATTTCCGTTGGCATCAAATTTTGCAGAAGGATTATTTATAATTTCAATTTTTTCAATGGCAGATGCCGGAATATTATCCAAACCAGACTGATTTCCAAAACCTGTCAGCGCGGTTTGTTTTCCATCAATAAGAACCATTACTTTATCATTTCCGCGAAGCTGCACTTTTCCGTCGTGAAGTGTTACGCCCGGAAGACTTTGCATGGATTGAAGAACAGAACCTCCGCTTTGCGTAATATTATCGGCTACAGAAAAGACTTTTTTATCCATTTTGGCGCTTACTTCTGAGGTTTTAGAAGTTACTACGACTTCAGATAATGTATTGATATCTTCTTCGATCTCGATAATATTGAGATCCAGAAAATCGGATAATGTGCCTACGAATACTTTTTGGGATTTGGTTTTATAACCTATAGAAGTAATTTCGAGAATATAATTTCCGGATGGAACGGCGGGAATATTAAAACGCCCTTCTTCGTTAGTTACTGTTCCGGCAAGCATTTTTTGATCTTTTGCCGTTTTTAAAACTACATTAATATAAGGAAGTATAGTTTTTGAGGTTTTATCTTTAATTAATCCTGAGATTGTAGCTGTGGTGTTTTGCGCCGTTACGTTGTAAATTTTCATTACAAGAAACGACAATACTAGTATTATCTTTAATTTCATTGGGATGGTTTTAATCTGCTATGCTTTTAATATAAGTTCCTTGTTTGTCAAAAATCAGGTCAATAGAAGTTACCTGAGCTTCAAAAGTAACGGTGCCATGAGCATCAGTTATTCTTGCAGCTTCTTTGATTTTCTTGTTTTTGTATGTTTTTTGAATGTAAGCCAGAGCTTTGGCAGGAAGTTTTTTTACGCTGATTTCTTCTTCAGTTTCCAGAATGTTTCCATCAGAATCTAAAAGCATCGCATGTTCTGTTTTGCCAATTGTAAAACTGGCTTCATAATTCTCTTTTTCCTTTTCCCATTTGACATGAGTTTGGTCGGGATAGGAAATTAAAAAGGTCGATTTTACAATATTAGGAATCTCTTTTTCGCTTACACGTTGCGCTATGGCAAAGGAAGAAAAAAGCAGAACTAAGCATGTTAGGATTGAATTTTTCATTTGTACTAATTTTTTTAATGGATTAAAAAATGTAGTACAAAGTTGAATTACGAATCTGTAGGAAGTTTGAATTTTCTAGAACTTCACGCTAAAACTATGTAAATTATTATAAAAACTATAGTTTATTTCCCAGTGATTCAGTTTTGTGATTTTTTTGATAATTGCCAAACCAAGTCCATTTCCCTGAGACGAAGGATTAGATTTTGCAAAACGGTTAAAGAGTTTTTCAATTTGTAATGGCGTTTTCTGACCTGTATTCAAAAATATCAATTCATTTTCGAGAGTTGTAATAATGATTTTGCCGTTTTTTTCATTGTGGCGAATAGCATTTAGAAACAAATTATTAATCAAAACTTCCGTAAGGGCAGGATTTCCGGTAATAGTTAAAGCTGCAGGAAATTCAGTTATAATAGTCAGGTTTTTTGCACTTGCTTGTTCGGTAAAAAAATCCAGATGTTTTTTAATATAATCGTTAAGAACAATCGTGGTTTTTTCGAGAAAACTCTCGTTGTCAATTTTCGAAAGCAAAAGCAAGTTCTTGTTAAGTCTGTTAAGTCTTGAAACATCTGTATTTAAGGAAGCAACAAGAAAAGATTGTTCTTTGTTGAGATCAAGCTGAGTCAGCGTATCGATTTTTGTTTGAAATAAAGCCAATGGCGTCTGAAGTTCATGCGCGGCATTTTCGACAAATTCTCTTTGACTTTTATAAATGGCTGTATTTTTTTCAATTAGTCTTTCCAGACTTTTGTTAAGACGATCAAATTCGTCAATATCAGTCGGAATAAAATGCGGCGGTTTATTTTTATCGATTTCAAAATCCTGAATTTGATTTAATGTATTATAAAAAGGACTCCATATTTTAGCCGCGGTAGTTTTTGAGATCCAGATAATTCCAATCAAAAGCACAACAATGATAAATAGAAACATGACGGCAATACTAAAGACCATTCCTTCCATTTCTACGAGATTTATTTTCTCCGTATAAGTATATTTCTTACCATTTATAGTTATAGGAGCATAAAGTACACGAAAAGGTTCTTTCTCTTTAGCAATAGAATCATAGAGCATTTTCCCAACAATAGAATCTTTTTTAATGCCCATATCAGGCACAATCATTACTTCATGATTGTATTTATTCCATAAGTCAATATCGGTTTGTGTAAATCCCTTATGGCTTTCCTTCGCAAAAGCGCCTTTGTGAAAATGGAGCACTTCATCAGTTTCATAAATATAAAGCTGTTGACTTATATAATAAAATAATGGCGCCGCAATCAATAGAATAATGATGGCAAAAGCAAGAAAGCTGTTGGTTGTCTTGTTGAGTAGTTTCTTTTTATTCATTTTCCCATTTATATCCCAAACCGTAAACTGTTTTAATGTAATCGCCGCTTCCCGCCTGGTGGAGTTTCTTTTTTAGATTTTTGATATGTGCATAAATAAAATCGTGATTATCGAGCATATCAGCCATATCTCCGGAAAGATGTTCAGCAATAGCGCCTTTAGATAATACCTTATTTTCGTTGCTAATTAAAAAAAGAAGTAAATCTATTTCTTTTTTGGTCAGATCTAATTTGATATCGTTTACCGATACCGATTTAGAAAATATATCAATTACGATTTCATTGAACGTTATACTATTACTTCCTTTAAAATTCTTTCTTCTGATAAGAGCTTGCATTCGAACCAAAAGTTCTGAGAGATGGAAAGGTTTGGTAAGATAATCATCGGCACCAAGATTGAATCCTTCCAGACGCGTTTCGAGAGTTTCCTTAGCCGAAACCACAATAACTCCGTCAGTTTTGTTTTTTCTTTTAAGTTCTCTTAGAATATCAAATCCGTCACCATCAGGCAGCATTAAGTCCAGAAGTATGCAATCATAATCATAGGAATCAATTTTGTTAAGTGCCAAATCATAGGTTTCGGCAGTTTCGCATTGAATTCCGTTGCTTCTAAAATAATTCTTGATGCTTTGAGCAATTTCCAGCTCATCTTCTATAATTAAAATCTTCATGCCGCAAGTTTATATATAAATTTTGTAGAAAAGTTGAATTGGAAATGATTTGCGTTTTTTTCTAGTAAAATCTAAGGTAATAATTTAAGGCTAGTTGTCGATTACAATTTTCGAAAAAAAAATGCTCAACATACAGAAAAACAGATTTTAAGCGCAATCAAAAATCTAAAAAAAACTTCCTCATATAATATGTCTTGTTGTATTACAAATAAAACTCTTGGAGACATTTGAGAAATTAGAAGTTTGATAATTTGCCAAAAAATAAGAACTGATGATTTTAGCTTATTTCATTAGAATAAATGACTGTTTATCTTCAGTTCTATTGTGCTGTAAATTAAGTATATGTTAAGCCAATACTATGAACTAGTTATGTTTTCTAACAAATTTAAATTATACGTTAAAAATAAATTGAATCCGGTAGAAATTCTAAATTTCTTCAGAATTGACCAATTATTTTACTTTTTATTAAAGCGTAAGAAATGAACAGTAAAATGAGATTAGCTAATCTTGCAGCCGGCAAATTTAATGGATTATTAACGGTTTTACCAAAAAGATGGATTGGTTCATAGGCAAGAAGAATTATCGTTTTTAGAGTTTTTAGATTGTTTTTCTTAAAGAAAGAAGAACAATATTTTAACCTGAAAACTATTTGAGAACCAAATAAAAGTAAAAAAATATTAATACAATTAAACATAATGAATACGTATATTATTAATAATTATTCAAGACTTAAACCTTTTCTGTTTTTTCTTCCATTATTTTTTTTAGCTGCCATCGTTTTATTTTTGTACAGTCGAAATGCTTTAAGCGCAGATCAGTACATACAAATTCAAAAAGACAGTTTCTATTTTATTAATCATCATTTGGGACATTATCCAGGTTTTGAATATAATCTTACTCAAATAGGAGACGCGCTTGTTTTTTTATCATTTTTAAGTGTTTTTATTGTTTATGCGCCTAAATTGTGGGAAGCTTTAATTTCTGGCTTACTGGTTTCTCTTTTATTTTCATGTCCGCTGAAAAAATTATTCTCAGTACCAAGACCTGCGGCTGCGTTTAACAATGAGACTTTTTTTATTGTGGGTAAAACATTGACCGGACATAATAGTTTGCCATCAGGACATTCGATTGTAATTTTTACCGTACTTACAATTTTACTTTTTGCTTTTATGCCTCAAAATTTCAAAATGAAAGTTTTATGGTTTTTTGCAATCGGAATTTTAGGATTGTTTATTGCATTTTCAAGAGTTGGAGTGGGAGCGCATTATCCTCTTGATGTTCTTACAGGAGGAATTATTGGATATATCTCGGGATTATTGGGTATTTTTATAAGCCGAAAATTTAGAATCTTCGCTTGGATTAACAATAAAAAAAGCTATCCTGTATTCGTTGTTTTGTTTCTTATTTGCGGTATTTGCTTAATCAACAAAATAATTAATGAAGATTTAATCATCTTTTATTTAGCATTCATTAGTTTAGCCGTTTCACTTTATAAAATTACTACCGTTTCCGTATATGAAATTACAGCCGTTTATGCCAAAAAGTAACTTGAAACTAACTCATTTTGCTTTATTAATGAGTTTATTAAATTTTTTATTCTTTCATTTTCCTTTTTTTAGCTACGTTTTCAACAACGTCGATTATAAAAGTTTAAGTGGTATAGTTTTGATTATTAGCTTGGTAATTGTAATGCTCATTGCAAATGCTTTTGTATTTTATCTGATATTTTTTCTCTCGCGTTACGTAGGTAAATTTTTGCTGGTAATATCTTTTATAATCAATTCGATTGCAGTTTACTTTGTTAATACTTACGGCGTTATCGTAGACGAAAGTATGATTGGTAATGTACTTAATACCAATTATTCAGAGTCTAGTAGTTTTTTCTCTTTTAAATTAATACTGTATATTCTTTTTCTGGGTATAATTCCGAGTATTTATATTATTAAAGTAAAAATCATAAATACAGATTTTAAGAGATTTTCGATTACTTCTTCGCTAACCTTATTACTTATTGTTGTTATAGCGTTTGCCAATGCAACTAACTGGCTTTGGATTGATAAAAACTCCAAACAATTGGGAGGTCTTGCAATGCCTTGGTCATATTCTGTAAATGTGTCGCTTTTTTATATTCATAAAGCCAAAAAGAATCAAAAAGAAATTTTACTGCCAAATGCCGTAATAAAAGACAATCAGAAATCTGTTGTGGTTTTAGTAATTGGAGAATCTGCCAGAAGCCAGAATTTTTCACTTTACGGATATAAGAAAAACACCAATCCGTTGCTTTCCAAAATACCGAATGTATTTCATTTTGATGCCAATTCTTGTGCGACATATACAACAGCTGGCGTAAAATGTATTTTGGAACATACCAATTCAGATGAATTATATGAAATCTTACCTAATTATCTTTACAGAAATAATGTAGAAGTTGTCTGGAGAACTTCAAACTGGGGAGAACCTCCGGTACATATTGAGAAATATCAAAACAGAGATATTCTAAAGAAAGGCTGTAAAGGCGAAGAATGCAATTATGACGAAGTTCTTTTAAGAGGATTAAAAGAGCAGATTTTATCCAGCAAGAAAAATAAAATACTGATTGTATTGCACACAAGTACAAGTCACGGACCAACTTACAGCAAAAAATATCCGCCTGCGTTTGAAACTTTTAAACCGGTTTGTAATAGTGTTGAACTGGGAAAATGTTCTCAGCAAGAACTCTTTAATGCTTATGATAATACGATTGTTTACACAGATTATATTTTATCAAAAGTAATTGAAGATTTAAAGGAATTAAAAGAGTATAAAAGTGCGATGATTTTTGTTTCGGATCACGGAGAATCTTTAGGCGAAAAGAATCTGTATATGCATGGAGTTCCAATAAGTTTTGCTCCAAAAGAACAATACCAAATCCCTTTTATAGTTTGGGTATCTGACAATTCAAAACAACTTAAGGCAAATAAATCAGTATCTCAAAATCACGTTTTTCATAGTGTTTTAAACTTTTTAAACATACAAAGTCCTGTTTATAAAGAGGAGATGAATATTTTTAAATAATCTGATTTTGCCGACTGAAAACACAAGCTTTATTGCTTAGAAGTCAAAGTTGATTAAATAGCGTAAAAAATATATAAAAGCCCATTTCGTTAGAAATGGGCTTTTATTTTGACACATTGATTTGAATTGTTCTTCAGATCCTTTTCTAATTTTGGATGTTTTTGGTAAGTTTTTTTTAATAGATTTGGACTGAAATTTGCAAATCTTATAACCCGTACAATTTCTTATTATTAATAAAAAGCACTCAAAAACAAAACTATGAATGCAAAAATTATAGTATTATTACTTTTTCCTTTATGGGGTTGTTTTGCACAAAAATTGAATATCCGTTATAGCGATACACTGGTGAAGTATGAAAAAGTATTGACGCAATGTATAAAAGAACATAATGATCATGAACTTGATTGCCGAAAAGAATATTATCATGCGCTGCAGGATTATGAATCTGATGTATTTTATGCGGTAAGAAAGGTCAAGGAAAAAACGAAGACTGCAGCAGAAATAGAGGCAATGAATGTGGCAGAGGGCGAATGGAAAAGATCATCGTACTGGTATATAGCCAAATTAATGAAGGAGTTTAAAGACAAACATCCAGGCAAATTTGTATGGGATACTGATGCGGATTTAAAAGCAGATATTAGGATATTCTATATAAAAACTGCCCAATATTTTACAGACAGAATGAACTATTTGTTAAGTTTAATAAAAGACAGCCAATAAATTTCGCAACTGATTACTATTACATAATTTTGTAATCTATGAAGTAACCAGTTTCTTAATATACTATGAGCAATACATTTTCTGACAACAGCCAAATAGGAATAGTTTCTACTTTCTCTGAGCTTATAAATACCGATTTCAAAGGAGAAATGAACGCATTATGCTGGCACAGAAATTTGGATGGCGATTTTAACGAAATTGTAGCCCAATTGTCTCTGGAAGAAAATATTACAGAAGTTCATCCCGAAGATTTAATCGCACTCCAATTATCCGAAAAAGGAAATATAGCAAGAGAAATAATCTTAAATGATCTACAATTATTAGCTGATTTTGGCGCTTCGCCTTCACTTAATTTACTGAAATGCTATGAACGTGATGACGAATTTGATTTCATATCGACAGATGTGTATTCGTTTCATGTTGATCGTTCGCCTATTGCAACAGATACTTTTTTATGCACGTATCACGGAGCCGCAAGTGATATTGTTTCTAATTCAGAAGCAGAACAAAAAATCCTGATTCCGGAAATCCGAACAAAGCTAAAAGAACTTCACGATGGACCAACAGAAGAATTCGAAGACTTTTTGAAAGAAAATTATTTTGATTTGCATTATCAGCTAAATGCTGACGCAGAACCTGTTAATTTAGGATTAGGACATCTTTGGCGATTGGCCGTAGATCATCCAAAACAAGAAGTTTTGCCTTGTATTCATAGAGCGCCAATAGAAAATGAAGGAGAATATAGGTTGTTGTTGATTTGTTAGAAGAAATTTTTGAATAATTGAATTGAGAAATGTGCCGTTAGGCACAAAATATCGGTAGAAAGTAGTTCAGCAGAATACATTGGCGTGCCGTAGGTACGCAACAAAACGATAATCATTGCGTACCTACGGCACGCTAAACTTCTTCCAATTCTTGTTTTCTACCAATATTTTGTGCCTAACGGCACATATCGCAGAATTTCAACTCTTGATAAGCTAGAAAACGTCCTTTAAAATCTCTTTAAGAAACACAACTATAATCTTCATGCTTGGCAGGATTTCTTTTTTAACTTATATTCGCTCTTTATACATTTATGAGTACATTTAACTCATTTAAAAAACTAATTTGTGAAAAATACACAAGAAGACACACAAGATAATCAGCTTAAACGCGGGCTGACGAATCGCCACATTCAGCTTATTGCTTTAGGCGGATCAATAGGAACAGGACTTTTCCTAGGTATTGGTCCAGCGGCAGTATTAGCAGGACCATCAGTTATTTTGGGATATGCTATTGCCGGAATTATCGCTTTTTTTATCATGAGACAACTTGGCGAAATGGTTGTCGAAGAACCTGTTTCAGGAAGTTTTAGTCACTTTGCTTATAAATATTGCGGTTCTTTTGCCGGTTTTGCATCGGGTTGGAATTATTGGATTTTATATATCTTAGTGAGTATGGCTGAACTTACAGCCATTGGTGTTTATGTGCAATTTTGGTGGCCCGAAATTCCGCTTTGGGCATCGAGTTTATTTTTCTTTCTCGTTATTAATGCTTTGAATTTTGCTTCTGTAAAAGTTTACGGAGAAACCGAATTTTGGTTTTCAATCATAAAAGTTGTCGCAATTATTGCAATGATACTTTTTGGAACTTATTTGCTAATAAGTGGAACAGGAGGAGAACACGCTACAATTCATAATTTATATAATGATGGAGGTTTCTTTCCAAAAGGTTTCTTCGAAAAAACTGCAACTGGTGATTTTCAAGGTTTATTATCTGCAATGGCGCTAATTATGTTCTCTTTTGGAGGTTTAGAACTTATTGGAATTACCGCTGCTGAAGCCGAAAATCCAGAGAAAAACATTCCGAAAGCGACAAATCAGGTTATTTATAGAATCCTTATATTTTATGTTGGAGCATTGGTAATTTTATTTGCTTTGTCGCCTTGGAGACAAATTACAACAGATAGCAGCCCGTTTGTAATGGTTTTTCAAAATCTAAACGGAATGGAATTTGAGCTATTTGGAACCAAAATATTTTTTACAAAGCTTATTGCTAATGTGCTTAATTTAATTGTATTAACCGCCGCTTTATCTGTATATAATAGTAGTGTATATAGTAACTCGCGTATGTTATATGGTTTAGCAGATCAGGGAAGTGCGCCTAAGTTTTTAAAGAAATTAAACAAACATTCAGTGCCAATTAATGCTATTTTAATTTCTTCGTGTTTTGCAGCGATCTGTATTTTAATAAATAAAGTAATGCCCGAAGAAGCTTTTAGTATTTTAATGTCTTTAGTTGTGTCTTGCTTAGTTATTAACTGGGTTATGATTTCGTATACGCATCTAAGATTTAGACTTTCGAAAGACAAGGAAAGCACAAAAACTAAGTTTCCTTCGTTATTTTATCCGGTAAGTAATTATATCTGTTTTGTGTTTTTATTTGGTATTTTATCCATCATGTGGATCACAAATATGAAGTTATCCGTAGAATTAATTCCTATTTGGTTAGGTATTCTTTTTATATGTTTTAAAGTTTTGAAAGCGAAAGAATAGTAACTTTTGTTATATATTTTAAAGGCATTGATTATCAATTTGTAGTTGATTTTCAATGCCTTTTTTTAATGTTATGTTTTTGTTTTAGTCTTAATTATAGTTATTTCTATATTTTGTATGGTTAATAAAATTGAGGATAAATTGTTTAATTTTTTAACTGCGCAAAATTACTGCGTACTATGGAAATAGCTTTGCTCAATAATTAATTAAAACATAAGAGACATGAGTGATTTTCTAGATTATAGTGCAATTAAACGTAAAATTGAAAGTGAAGTATGTGCAGGGCACAATGTTAGCCCTGAATTTATTAAAACAGCTAAAGGATTTCAAATAAATTCCTGTTGCGAAGAATTTAAGGATAAATTAGTTGAAAAAGCAAAAAAGAATATTGCTGAACAAACAAAGATAACTGTTGAGAAGATGTTAAAAAAAGCATTTAAAAGATAAATTATCATGAACATTTATCACGAAGAATTTGTATATTTTTTATAAATTCCTTTAATAATATTTTAATTAAGTTAAATCGATTTAGATATGTATAATGAACTTTAAAGAAATTAAAAAAAAATGGAAAATAACTTTGATAAATTACAAGAAATTGCAGGGATTAATACAAAGCTAAATCAGTTTGCTAAACTAGCTAACCCGATTCCAGAAAATATAAAACAAATTATTGAAATGCAAGATAAATTAAAACTTGCAATTCCTACTTTCGATTTTCCGAAAGTTGATTTTCCAAAAATGGATTTTCCAAAATTTGATTTTCCAAAATTTGATTTTCCAAATTTTGTTTTACCGAAAATAGAAATACCAAAATTTGATAATTTATTTAATGATAAATTTTTAGAAGCTTTAAAACAGATTTCTAAAATTCCGGAAAGAATAAAAAACAACCCTGAATTACAATTCGGTTTTATTAGTGATTTAGAAATACTAAATTTAAGATCTGCCGAAGAATTAAAAAACTCTTTAATATCTGATTTAACAGATATTGATATTGAAGAAAAAGAAGAGATTTTAAATGATAATCTAATACCATATTTAGAAAATCATAATCTTGAAAACCTTTGGATTGGAGCAGGGCAAGTTCTTGAATCCGAAAATAATCCCGATAGATTAAGGCAATGCTTAATTTCTTTAAGAACTATCCTTGAATATTTAATAGACGAAAAGTTGGCTCCGCTAGAGAAATTAAAAGACGCCGAAATGTTTGAAAGTAATTTCAGAAAATATCATTTAGGAAAGCAAAGAATAGAGTTGGTAAAAATTAAAAGAGAACAAAAGATAGAATATTTCACATCTAAATTTGAGTACGGAATGCTTGAAGATTTTACAAAAAATGAAATTCAATATGTTTGTAATTGCTACACTATTTTATGTAATGTTCATCAACCTAATATAGGATTAACAGAAAATCAAGTTAGAAGTTTAAAAGTAAAAACAGGAATAACAGTTTGGTTATTAGTTTATTTATATGACATTTTGGAAGAATAAAGGACGATGAACAAAGGACTATTAAATAAAATTAAAAAGAATAATTCAATTGGGAAATATAAATAATATAGAAGCACAACGTGAATCTGCAAAATTAGGTCTTCAAACTTTCTTCATGGATGTTGAAAATAATTTTCATGACAGGATTTCAGATGAAACAATTCATATTTTTGAAAAGAAGATTATTGATGCTAAAACTAAAGATCGATCTGATGAATATGAAAGAGGGGATTATTCCGGTCCAACTATGGAGATTTATTTTATGGAACAGGAGCTAAAAGCAATTTCAGAAATGAAAATTCTTTATGCTTATAAGCATTTTGAAAATAAATTAAAATTTTTATTAAGTGCAGCTTACGGTGCTTCGAAATCAAAAATGTTTAAATGGGAATTTGTGATTGAATTTTTAAAAGAGAAAAATATTGATATTAAAAGTATAAATTGTTATCCAGAAATAAATGAATTACGAAATTTAAATAATTGTATAAAGCATTCAGATGATATTAAAAATGATTCACGAATGACATCGATAAGAGAATTTCAGAAAAAAACATTTATCCAATATGAAGATATTTTATTTTTTTATAAACGAATTGAAAATGCTCCTTCTGCTTTCATATATTCCTTGTCTGATTATATATTTAAAGATTTATATGTTTTTGATGAAAACCGAATTGATCAAGAAGCAGAAAAAATTGCTCTTCGAATGACTAAAACCGAAGCATCAATTTTAATTGAAAAGCTTAAAAAGAAATATTGATATTATGCTTGCTAATAGAAACGCAATGTTGTAAGCAAGCAACCCCATAATCAAAAAAAAAACAGAACAAACATCGAAAATGGAACAATTACTATCAAAAGAAGATATTAAAGAAATTCTATGTAATAATAGAGAAAATCCTGTATTCAAATACTACGGTGTTCGATTAATGGCTACAGCTAAACATTCATTCAAAGAAGTTATAGCTATTTCAGAAAAACATAACCTTATTTTAATAAAAGGAAATAAAGATACAGGAAATGAACATATTAGAGAAAGACATAGCTTTTGGTCAACTAAAAAATATATAGTTGCAGATATTAATGGTAACTTAAGATTTCAAAATCAAAGTAAGTTTCCAATGGGAATTGCACCAATAGACTATTTGAAAATAGCTGACGAGATTTATTCAATAGAAAATCTGATCGAAAACAATTCTCACGTAATGGCAGAGCAGTTTGATTTGTATATTGGAGAATATTTATTTGACAAATCTAAAAAGGAAAAAGTTAAGCTTTTGTTTTATAAAGGAACTAAGATCGTTCATTCACTTTTTTTAGCAAGAGATTCATATAATCAAAAAAGAGCAAAAAAATTCCCGTATGCAAGAGGAGATGTCAAACTTAGAATGAAAAAAGGAATAGAAGAGACTTTTATCCCATATTATGATCTAACAAACAAACTCCGTTATGGAATTTCTATTGAAAAATATCCTTCAGAGGATATAGAGCATATTTATTTATTAATTTTCGATCCTGAAGATTATTCGCATAATAACTTTATTAGACTTGTAGAGAGAAAACTCACGTATTTTCAAACAAAAAAACACGAAGAAGTTACTTATCAATTTAATGATTTAAGTGAGATTGAAACATACATAATGGATATAGATTATGGAATAGCAAATGGATATTTGAAGTTAGGAAAACAATAATAAAAATGACGTTAATATACTTGAAAGATAATATTCCAAAACAAAAAGGAGACTCCCGCTCTCCAAAGTGTTCAACTGAAAAGCTGTACAATGTGTAAAGCTTTCAGGATTGTGCAACTTTTGTAAGGCATACTTTACCAAGCTGGAGTAACTGACCTAGCATGTTTTATAATGATTAAATTAATTTTGTATAGGCAGTTAATCATCTTTTGATGCTCAATAGAAAGTAAAAACAGGTATTTGTACGGTAGTATTTTCCTAGGAAAAGGAGTACTTTGCAAGCTTATGATAAGCTTTTGGAAAGTCGTAGAATTGAAAAAATCAGAATGGCTATCTTATTAAACTAGATTATTAATAGAAGTGGCATTTTTAGTATATAATAATTTTCCTGGAATTAAAAAGTAAAATAGATGAGTTTTTAGAATGCTATTAATATCGCAAACAGACATACTAATATATAAACATAATATTATAAGAAAGTAGAAATGGAAGAAGAGAATAAAATACAAGTTATTCAATCAGATAATTATGATGTGCAACTTCGAGATTTTGAAGGAGGACTTATTAATTTTTTAGCACAACACAACTTACCATCAGATGGAATTTTTGTTGGTGTTCCGGAAAGATTAAATGTTTTTAAAAATCTAGAAGGAGTGATTGTGCAAATAGAAGAAGAAGATAAACAACAATCTCTATATCTTTCAAAATTTATTGCAGGAGTTGCCTCAGGGCTTTTTGATGCAGCATTAAATTATTTGTGGGATGAGACAATTCTTCAGATTAGAAAAAGGGTTTCACAATATGATATTCAATATTTTTATGATAACGCAGTTACAGGTGATAAACGCAAAAGGTTAAATGATGAAAGTGACCTTAAAAAAGTTGATGATTATGATTTGATAAAAGGTGCGAAAGAAATTGGATTAATCTCTGAGTTAGGATTTAAGCATTTGGAATATATTAATTATATGAGAAATTGGGCAAGTGCGGCACATCCAAATCAAAATGAAATTACTGGATTGCAACTCATTTCTTGGTTAGAAACTTGTGTAAAAGAAGTTATTTCACTGCCTATATCAAATATTACAATCCAAATAAAGCAATTATTGGCTGGAGTAAAATCTACGTCTATCTCAGAGAAAGATGCGCAAGAAATAGCAGTTTTTTTCACCAACTTAGTTCAAGAACAAGTTAATAATCTTGCTGCTGGATTTTTTGGAATTTATATTAAACCCGAATCGGACAGCCAAACGTTGCAAAATATCAATAGATTATTACCATTACTATGGAGTAGAGTTGATGAAGATACAAAAGATTCTTTTGGATTGAAATATGGAAATTTCGTAGCGAATAACTATCAGCACGAAAAGAAATTATCTAGAGAATTTCTCCAATTAGTCGATGCTGAAAGCTATATTCCTGATGACTTAAGAATAGTTGAAATTGAAACTGCGATTGACAATTTACTTAATTCGCATAGAAGTTTTAACAATTTTTATAATGAACCATCTTTTGCAAGACAACTAAGACGCATTGTTGGAGATCCTCCTAAGTTACCAAAGGGAATATCAAAAAAATATGTGCTTGCTCTTGTTGAAACTTATTTAACTAATGGAAATGGAGTTGCGACTTCGGCTCAGCATATTTATCAAGAACTACTTTCAAATCTTGATTCACATCAAGCAAATATTGCAGTTCTATCGTTTAATGATACTGGAATTTCAAGTAAACTTCAGCATTCACTATGCCAAAGAAAATTTAGGGAACTTATAGAAATAGTTAAACCAATAGTTACAACTCCAGCTGTAAAAGATTTAATTCAAAATATTGAAGGATTTTCTATGCGATTAGACAATCTTAAAAATGATAAAACAATAAAACCTTTAGTTGAAAGTCTAAAAGTCTTACTTCGCTAAGCAACTTAAGGTATTGTATTTGAAATTTTATTTAATATTTTCAATTTACTAAAAATGACAGGCTGCAAAATATTAGTATTACGAAACAACTCATTTTAAATGAAACAATTTATAAAATTTAACGAACAGGAAATGAATAGCTATATTCCTATTATTCGAAAATTAGAAACTCCAGGTCGGTTAACTGTAAAATTGACGAAAGAGATTGTAGGATTACTAGTTACGTTAGATGGAGATGAAAATGAAATTGCAGCATATTTAAAATCATGGAGTGAAAATGGAATTGAAATCGAATTTTAATTTTAGTCCAAAAAAAACAGAGGTTTAATTAGATATAATGCAAAGAAAAAGTATGACTAGAAATTTCATTCTGATTATATTACTGACATTATTTGTTTTGTCTTTACAAGGACAAACATTACAAAATAGTGCAAGTACAACAAAACAGGTAGAAAAGCAAGTTGAAGCTCCGATTTATCAATTATTTCCAACTGAAAACTATTGGACTTTTATTAAATTGGATACCCGAAATGGAAAAATGTGGCAAGTACATTTTACTATTTCGGAAGATGGCTACGAAGGTGAATTAGTATTAAATGCAGATTCACTTGTATTGACAACAGAAGAAGTAAGCGGAAGATTTATACTTTACCCTACAAAAAACACATATAATTTCTTATTACTTGACCAAATGAACGGGAAAACATATCAAGTACAATGGAATAGTGCTAAAGAAAAGAGATTTGTCAGCCGTATTTAAAGCAGTTTCATTAATATAGCGAAATCGTCGATCAGAGAAATGGCGTTTAATTAACATACAAAAAGCACTAAGAAGTTTGACAAAAAAAACAAAAAAAGAGGCTTTCGAGCCTCTTTTTGAATAATATATCTTTTATAAATGATTATTTATTAATCAATTTCTCAAGCCTCACAATCATTTCATCTTTCTCTTTCAACATACGTTCAAACAAAACAATTTTTTCTTCGTGAAGTTTTTTGATTTCCGCAATCGGATTATTATTAAAAACTTCAATTTTGTTATTGAACATTGCATTATCCGAGAAATTACAAGAAATCAAATTCACCGCTTGTTCTTCGTCAAAATTCTGAAAAGCTTCAACTGGAATTTTTAATACTGCCGAAATTTGTTTCAACAGATTTTCTTCAATTACATCTTTCTGCTCAAGCATAGAAATTTTCTTCTGATTCCAGTCATTTCCCAGATCATAAGCTAATGCTTCCTGCTTTATGTTAAGCATTTCTCTGAAACGTTTTATGTTTCTTCCCTGATGTATTTTCTGTTCCATAATGAATATCAATTTTCTAAAGCTTCAAAGATAAAGCCATTTGGATTAAAAATCCGTGAGTTTCAAAGATAAAAAAATATCCCGTAAAACATCTCTTTTGTCAGATATTATACCAATTCTATTTATGCTTTACTTCGATGTTTTCTTGTATATTATCTGTATTTCGATTAGTTTATGCTTTTGAAAGAACTGAATTTCGCTCAAGAATTTTAAATCGCCTTAATATGAAAAAGAATAAAATATCCTTCGGAACTGACTTTTGTGCAGAATATGTGGCAGGAAATCCGTTTAAGGCAATTAAAGCTTTTTTTGACTTTGGACATCTGGATTATTACAAACAAAATTTAACTAAACTGGTAATTTGCAGCTATAAAACAAAAGTTTACGAACAAGACAACCCAAGCAATGCTTTTGTATTTTATACCGCTATCTTTTCTTTTCTCAAAGTCTGTTATTGCCTTCAGGAGAAAAGCAAAAAATGGAAAGTGAAAACGTCTTTGCGTTCTGAAACGGTTTTTCATCTTTCTTCGCTGACGAAGGAAGAATACGATAATCCTTTTATTGTATTTGAAAAAGCATTTGAAGAAAAAACGTTTAAAGAATTTGAATTCTTTCTATGTCTGATCCTCGAGCTTTCATTGTCTCCGTATGCCGAAGATCCTGAATCTGACTTGACGACGCCTTATATTCATTTAATTAAAATGCTCGATGCAGCCGGATTAATGCGAGAAAGGGGAGTTGAGAAAATCAGGAAAACCAATCTCATTGTTTCTTTATCGGAATAAATTTTCCCTTAATTACAAATCATCGGGATTATTTGATTTTGGAGGTTTTATAATTAAAATTTAATTCAGATTTCTATATTCTATAGGAGTATATCCGGTGTTTTTTTTGAACATTCGATTAAAATGTTGCGGATATTTAAAACCCAGTTCAAAAGCTATTTGACTCATAGATTTGTCAGTGTTAAAAATCCTTTCTTTGGCTAGACTTATTAATTTCAATTGAATATGTTCCTGTGCCGTTTTACCGGTTTCTTTTTTGATTAAATCACCAAAATAATTTGGAGAAAGATGTAAATGTTCTGCAAAATAACCTACAAGCGGAAGTCCGGTTTCTTGTGCAATTTCTGATTGAAAATAATCATTCAGCAGATTTTCAAATTTTGATAAAATATCAGTATTGATGTTTTCTCTGGTTATAAACTGCCTATCATAAAAACGAATACAATAATTAAGTAGAAGTTCTATATTGTTTGTGATGATACTTTTGCTGTGTTTGTCAATAGATTGGCTTAATTCGTACTGTAATTTATCGTATAAATCTTTAATAATCTGCTGCTCTTTTAAAGACAGATGAAGTGCCTCGTTTGAATCATATGAAAAAAAAGAATATTGATTCATTTGTTTCCCCAAAGAAGTTCCTTTTATTAAATCAGGATGAAACAGGAGCGCCATACCCGAAGGCTGATAATCAATTTGATTGTTGACTTCGATGACTTGTCCCGGCGCAATAAAAACCATTGTTCCATCGTCATAATCATAATTATTTCGTCCGTATTTTAATTCACCGCACTTTCCGTCTTTCAAAAAAATAGCATAAAGACCAAAGTGCATGCGGCTGTTATTTGGCAGTGCTTTTGTTGACGAATTATTGAAAACACTTATTAAAGGATGCTGTGTTTCAACGCCTTTAAGTTCGTTGTACTGCGAAACTTTTTCAACTTCTATAATGTGTCCCATTTTGCCTTCTTTTAATTTATTAGTACAAATATAGCACTCAGATTCTTAGTAAGTTAACCTGATTATGCAAATCAGTAAAAATGGTAATAATTACCGTAAGATGTATTATAAACATCATTTGGTATTGAAGGAAATTTGTATTGTCTTAATAATTAGATCTAATAATATAAAATAATACTAAAATGAAAACAAGAATATTAGGAACGCAAGGTTTAGAAGTTTCGGCTTTGGGAATGGGATGTATGAATTTGAGTTTTGGAACAGGAAAGGCTGCAGATATAAATGATGGAATCAAAGTAATTCGCTCGGCTTATGAAAAAGGCATTACTTTTTTTGATACTGCCGAAGCTTACGGACCTTTTACAAATGAAGAATTGGTTGGAGAATCGTTAAAACCTTTTCGCAAAGAGGTAATTATAGCGACAAAATTCGGAATGATTTCTGACACCGGAATTAACAGTAAACCGGAACATATTCGTAAAGTTGTTGAGGCTTCTTTAAAAAGATTACAAACAGATTATATTGATTTATTGTATCAACATCGCGTAGATCCTAATGTGCCAATCGAAGATGTTGCGGGAACAATTAAGGATTTAATTCAGGAAGGAAAAGTGAAATATTTTGGACTTTCTGAAGCTGGCGCAGAAACAATTGAGCGTGCAAATATTATCCAGCCTGTTTCGGCAGTACAAAATCAATATTCTATTTGGACAAGAGAACCCGAAGCTAAAGTTTTACCTCTTTGTGAAGCATTAGGAATAGGTTTTGTGCCTTGGGCGCCAATTGGAACTGGTTTTTTAACGGGCAAAATTACGCCTGATACTAAATTTGACAGTGATACTGATCTTCGTGCAGCTTTTCCACGTTTTACACCAGAAGCTATCAGAGCTAATATGCCAGTTGTAGAATTACTTACAAAAGTTGCCAATAGAAAAAATGCAACGCCGGTACAGATTGCATTAGCTTGGCTTTTGGCTCAAAAAACATTTATAGTACCAATTCCGGGAATGGATAAAATAGCGTTTTTAGACGATAATATTAAATCGGTTAGTGTTGATCTTTCTGTTGATGATTTAGAGGAAATTGAAGAAGGACTTTCAAAAATAACTTTTCAGGGAGCGAGACTAAATGAAGGATTACTTGGTTTGTCAGAAGAATAATAAGAACTTTATATTATGGTTTTTGATATTCATTTGGAATTCAAATATTTTTCATCCACAAACCCTGTTAAACCCACAAATTATTATGGAAGGTAATAAAATCGAGGCTGATAAAACAGCAATTTTAGAAACCGCCCGTCAGTTAACAAAACTTATGATTGCTGGGAATACATTAGAAATGAATAAGATTCTGGATGCCAATTTTACGCTTACTCATATCACAGGATATGTGCAGTCAAAAGAAGAGTGGTTTTTGGAAATTGAAAGTGAACGAATGAAATACTATTCTTATTCTGAGGTAAAAACTTCAGTAAATATTGATGGAGATAAAGCTGTTTTTATGTGTCAGAATCTTTTAAATGCGAGAATCTGGGGAATGCAAAATAACTGGCGCTTACAGCAAATCATGAATTTTGAAAAACGAAATGAAAAGTGGATAATTCTCAAATCTGTAGCAACCATATTTTAAAAACAAGTAAATTAAAAAATGAAAGCATGAGAAAAAAATCAGTTATTGTAGTTATTGGTGCCGGATCTATTGGTCAGGCAATTGCGCGCAGAGTTGGTTCAGGAAAATATATTTTACTTGCTGATCTTCATCAGGAAAATAATGATGCTGCAGCAAAAGTGCTCTCTGATGCAGGATTTGAGATAAGCACAGTAATTGTCAATATTTCATCTAGAGAATCAGTTCGGGCGCTTGTTGATACAGCAAAATCTATTGGAGCGATTACCGGATTAATCCATGCAGCTGGAGTTTCGCCATCCCAAGCATCGCCATCTACAATATTCAAAGTGGATTTGTACGGTACAGCTTTGATTTTAGAAGAATTTGGAAATGTCATTGAAGAAGGAGGATCGGGAGTTGTAATCGCATCACAATCCGGACATCGATTACCATCTTTAACCCCAGAACAGGATAAAGCGCTGGCAACGACACCAACAGAAGAATTATTATCACTTCCTTTTTTGCAATCTGATGCAGTTGATGGTTCATTATATGCTTATCAATTATCAAAAAGAGGAAATTCACTTAGAGTGAAAGCAGAAGCCGTGCGTTGGGGAAAACGAGGCGCACGAATCAATACGATTAGTCCGGGGATAATCATTACTCCGCTTGCCAATGATGAATTAAATGGACCAAGAGGAGAAGGTTATCGCAAAATGTTGGAGATTTCTCCTGTTGGAAGAGCAGGAACTCCTGATGAAGTAGGAGTGTTAGGAGCTTTACTTATGGGCAGAGATGGCGCTTTTATAACAGGAAGTGATTTCTTAATGGATGGCGGCGTAACATCGGCTTATTGGTACGGAGAACTTAATCCTAATGCAGAATAAAATAACAATTAAATATAGAATTTATGAGAAAAGTTATTATTATAGGCGCTGGCGGGAGTCTGGCAAAGTATGTAATTGGAGCAATAAAAGAACTTGGAAATATTGATCTTACCTTGTTTCTGCGGAATAAAAATAGCTTGTCAAAAAGTGAATCTGAAGATTGTACTATTATTGAAGGAGATGCATTGAATTACAATGATGTAAATAAAGCTATTGCGGGACAAGAGATTGTATACGTAAACCTTGCTGGAAATCTGGAGCCAATGATAAAAAATATTGTCAAATCGATGCAGGAAAATGAGATAACCCGAATCATTGCCATAAGTTCAATAGGTATTTATGATACACCTTTGAAACCTGTTTTAATTCCTTACAGAAAACTGGCAGATATTGTTGAGGAATCAGGTTTGGATTATACCATTTTACGTCCGGATTGGTTTACAAATGGCAATGAAATTGATTATATCATAACCAGAAAAGGAACTGCCGAAACGGGATCTGCAGTTTCCAGAAAAAGTATTGCGCTTTTTATTTCTAAAATCATTGATGAGCCTGATTTATACAAAAAAGAAAACTTAGGAATAAGCAGACCTGAATAATAAAAATCTTTTATTATTTGGTTAAATTTTATGTCTTCCCAACCTTTTCTCTTTTTTAGGTATCTTTCTTTATAGGAAGGAAATTTACTTTAAAGATTTTTGTTTCAGCACTCTTGTAATGGAATAAATTTTGTTTTTTTACTTCTGTATAATAGTTGAAAATACAAAGCCTTTCCACTAAACAAAAATCGATGATAAGAAAGTTTATTATAACCATTAGTTTCGGATTGTTATTGAGCTGTCAAAATAGTAGTATTCCGGCATTGGAAGATTCTGCATTAAAAGTAGAATACGGATCTGGCGGATGCAATTTTGTTGAAAGCCTAACGTACATCGTCAACAAAGATTATGTTGTTTATCAGGACTTTTGTACACATATGGTTATTTATCCTGATTTAGCTTCTTTTTCGATTAAAGAAAACGAAGAATCTGCTTTTGCATTTGATAAAAACGGAATCTATGTTAAAGGCGAATTTATTAAAACAGATACTTCAGGATTTACCGTTTTGGGAACGAATAAAGAAATGGATTTCCTGTGGAAAACAAAATATAAAGTATTCAAAAATTCCACCGAATTAAAAGATATTGATGTAGCAACTTTTCAGGCTAATCCGAGTAAAAATTTGAGTCGCGAGGATCAGGTTTTATATTTTAAAGACAAAAACTCTATTTATTATTTCGATAAAAAAATTGAAGGTTCTGATGGCGCATCGGCAAATACTAATCCGAATGATTTTTGCCACGATAAAAATCATATTTATTCTAAAGGCGAAATAGCTTCTTTTGGTAAAGAGCCGTATCAATATGTGAATTATGATTTCTTTAAAACAAAAAATTTCGTTTTTGATAGGGAACATTTGGTTGATAATATGAAACCTGACTCTTTACAAGCGCTTTCAGGAAGTTATACAAGATATAAGAACGACGTATATTATCAGGGAAGGAAAACACCAATGCAGCTTGACAAACATAGCAAAATTAAAGTCTGGAGTGTTGATAATCAAGATCGTTACATTACTGACGGAAAAAGTCTTTTTAAAGATGGCGAAGAAATCCATAAGAAAGTTGATTTGTCGTCTTTCGGATTCTTTTTTAATTCTGCTTGTTTTTATGATAAAAACGGAATTTATGAAATAGGATATGATCAAGAATCGAAAAAAGATGTAATTGAAAAATTGCCTTTTAATTACAACGAAAAAGTAAGCAGTGCGAATACTTCATACAACTATTTTTCAAAGATTGTATTTTATAAAAATCAGGCTTATGCAACTCGAACAAAATCTTTATACGAAAATTTAAGTCAAAAGCAGCTTGCATTGGCAAAAGAACAAAAGAAAGATATTGATGATTTTGATGGTTCTAATAAGGTTATTATCGATTTTAGTTTTTCTAAAATGAATGATCGCATTTATTGTAATGATAAAAAAACCGGATTTGATGCGGAGACATTTGTGGCAATGGATCAAAAAGCGAAATATTATAAAGATAAAAATGTTGTTATTTATTATGAGGAAAGAGATCACGAAATAAAAATATTAAAAGATGTTGATGCAAAATCTGCACGAACTTTGAATATATTTTTGATTGATAAAAACTTCTTGTATTGCCGAAATGTAAAGATTATCAAAAGTACAGATATAGAATTACTGGCTTGTTTTTCTGGATATAGAGGAGGTTTCTGCGGTAACGATTCAACACCGATTTCGGATTTTTATTTATTTAAAAATTCAGAAGGTTTTTGGCTTGTAAAAATCTCTGATGATATTTCGTATCGCTTTTTAGGAAAAGTATTTGACCGCAAATGGGATCCGGCTTTTGAACCGATTGATCTTGCTAAAAAGTATGGAAACAAGAGAACAATTGTACTTCAGAAACCTGTTATACTGGACAAAAAGAAACAGTTTGAGGAAAATCAGGTTTTTTCAGCTTCTGAAGTTGAGATAAACCCAACATTTCCGGGAGGAATTGAAAAGTTTCACGCTTTTTTAAAGAAAAATTATGTTGTACCAAAAGAAATACTTGACGAAGAATATTCGAGAGGCGCAGTTTTTGCAAGTATAAGAATTGAAAAAGACGGCAGTATATCTGAGATAAAAATTCTTCGTGATCGTGGTTATGGTTCAGGAAAAGAATTAGAAAGAGTCTTGAAATTATCTCCAAATTGGATTCCGGCGATGATAGATGGAAAACCAGTAAGATGTTTGTATAGTATTCCGCATTATATTCCGTAATTAAATACTATTTAGTCTTACCGATAAACTTTTTAAATCTTGCTCAAGAGAACGAACGGTGGCTTGGAGTTCATTTAGCATATTGGCTCTGGAATATAAATCGTCTGCGGTGTAAATTCCGCCATCATAGAAAAAAAGCTTTTCGGTTTCAGTGTCTATTTTTCCATCAAAATTGTATTGTAGCCATCTGTTTTTAATACTTTCCTGAAGATCATTTTTTCCGGAATTACTAAATTGTTTTTCGTTTAGAATCGCCCAGATAGAGTTGGGATATGCACCATCAGAATTATCATTGAACCAAATATTTCTCAGCAGATTTCTTTGCAGTTTTAAGTTGATTTTTTTTCCTTTGGGCGCTATCGTCAGCGCTCCTAATCCGGCACTTAATAATCCGCCGCTTACACCAACTATATCACTCGAATTATTGTTTTTAATTAAAACAGTTGCAACAGTGGTTAATGCTCCAATAGTTACAGAAGCGACCGTAAGATTTCTGGTTTGTTTAGTATTGATATCGTTTACAAAATTGGCTAGTTTATTGATCCGTTCGCCATTACAATCTAATTCCGAAGCCAATGCATTTATCTCTATACTGGTAAGAATTAAACGATCCGTGATTTTTTGTTTTAGTACTAATCTTTTTAAAGTGTCTTTTTTGGTTTGGAGATATTCTGTCAAATAGGTTTCAATACCAATAGCATTGCTTATTAATATATCATGCTGAGATAAATTGGCTTTTAGAATACTGTCGGGATTTGCTGATTTATTCGGGAAAACTTCGAGTTTAGAATAATCATAGTCAATTGTAGGCTGGCAATAATTACTTGTCAGATAATCAATTTTAGGACTATTCAAAACCGTTGAACATGATGACACAAAAATAGATATAACTAATAAAATAAATATTTGAAGCTGTTTCATATTGATTTTCTTTAACATTAAAATTACAAATTAACTTTTTACAGTTATCGATAAAATCAAATAAAAAAAGCCCATTCCGAGAGAAATGAGCTTTTAAACTTATGAACTTATAGATATTAGTAATAACTAATTGGGTGTAATTCAAAAAAAAAACTAACACATAGAAATATAGATTTTATGGATAAATACAAAAAACTGTGGAGAAACATAAAATATTTTGTATTGACTAATTATTTTAACCGCAAAGCACGCAAAGGTTTTTTATTCCTAAGGTTTTTATATAAACGCAAAGTTCGCAAAGCTATATTGATAAAGCTTTGCGAACTTTGCGTTTAATGAGCGTAATCTATAACAAAAAAACTTCGCGTGCTTTGCGGTTAAATTTATGCTTAATTTTTATAGCTCCACAGGTTTTCGTATTGATCCGATTTTATACTTAAAAAAGGAGACAAAAAGAAACATGTTTCTTTCACATAGTGGGCTATGTGCCTTTTAAAAAAAGTGAAACGTCTAATTTTCGACTCTAAAAGCTATGTTTCTATGTGTTGAAAATAATTATACCCAACGCGGTTAATAATGTTCATTTACATCATTTTTCCCTCTTTAGCATATTCTTTTTTAATTCCCTGAAGCAGATGATTTAAGTTGATACTTTCATTTTTATCTTCTAAAGTTCTCAGACAGGCATATTGAATAATATTGACAATATTAGCGCCGGTAATATCGTATTTTTTCGAAAGTTCATTTAGATTTACATCTTCAGCAATCTTGATTCCTTTAGGCAGATTGTTTTTCCAAAGCTGTAAACGTTCGCCGTAAGAAGGGACTTCAAACTCAATTATAGATTGAAATCTTCGGGTAAAAGCGGTATCAATATTGGTTTTAAAATTAGAAGCCAAAATCACCAATCCCGGATGATTTTCGATGCGTTGCAGCAAATACGAAACTTCCTGATTGGCATATTTGTCGTGTGCATCCCGAACATTTGTTCTTTTTCCGAAAACGGCATCAGCTTCATCAAAAAACAGAATCCAATCTTTATCTGCGGCTTTATCAAAAAGAGAAGAAAGATTTTTTTCGGTCTCGCCGATGTATTTCGAAATCACCATCGATAAATCAATTCGGTAAACATCTCTTTGAGTATATTTTCCTAAAAGAGAAGCCGTAAGTGTTTTTCCGGTTCCCGGTGTTCCGTAAAACATAACTCTAAAACCCGGTTTTATTTTGGCTTTCATATCCCATTCATGCAACAGAATTTCGTTGAATTTAAGCCATGTTTCTATTTCTTTTATCTGATTTAAAGTAGAAGTATTCAAAACCAAATCGTCCCAATCTAATTGCGTTTCTATTAATTGCGCAGGGAAAATACTGCTCAACTGAGGTTTCAGGATTTTTCCGGTTATGAATTTTTCAATGTATTCCTCTTCTAAGATTAATAAACCGCTTAGTTTAGGTTCGCCATTTGGAACGGATTCTATTTTTATAATGCCTTTATGATAAAGATAAGATTGATTGTGTAGGTAATTATAGAATGAAATTCGGTTTTCAAGATCATTTCCTGCAACTAAAAACTGAGCCGTTTCTCCGGTTGGTAAAATTCCGCGATGATTTTTTGTTTTTATTCCGCCAAACTCAGGCAATTCACCGCCATTTGGTAAATATTCTGCAATAATCGAACTCAAAAAATCAGGCTTCATATGCGGAACAAGAGATAATCCTAAGATAAGAATGTCAATTTCGGACAGACTATTTTCGATGATAAATTCATCAATAAAACCATTTGAATCAAGTTGATTTAAAACAGGTTTTTCGATTTGATTCTCAACCTGAAAAAGAGTATCAAGCTGAAAAGCGAATTGGTTTTTTAGGTATGTGAATATATTTTCCATTTTATACTAATAATTCGATTGAAAAAAAGCTATTTGATCGTTTGAAAATTCTGATTCTCTCTAAAATCTATTCATACATTCTAGCATCTTTGATGAATTTTGAAATTGCTTTTTCATCAATTATTCCGAAGTCATATTTATTTTTATCAATAATTTCCTTTACAACTTCAGAATCTACAGGGTTTATTTGAAATAAAATATTTAAAAGGCTTGAAATAAAAATATAATTTTCTTCATAATCTATAGATAAATCTTTAAAAACAGCCAGAACCGTATCCTTGTGTTCGGGATTTTGAATAGCAATGTTCACCAAAGCCTTAAAAATTATTATTTTAAAATTCCAGTCATTATTTTTATCATTTAAAAAGGAAATAAGCTTTGGTATAGCATCATCTCCAATTAATGATAAAACCTTGGGTAATTCAATTTGATATTCAAAAGCCTCTATATTTTTTTTATTAGTTAATGCTTTTAATAACGAATCAACTGCATTTAGAATTTTAAGCTGACCTATTGCTCTCCATGCATGTCTTGCTCCAAAATCTTTTATTGTAAAACCAGAAACTGCCCGACTAAGATCTGATGTGTTAATTATATCAATAAGTTCCTCTGAATTTTCTTCTTTTAAGTGTAATTCTTTTACATAGTTAGGCCAGGGACTTGAAAGATCCGCTTGACCATAAGAAAATAATTCTTCTACTTCTTTTGAATATTTTTTCATTTTATATAATAATTATTGTCTTTAGTGATTTCGCCATTGCCTATTAATACATTGATTGCTCTATTAGCTTCAGTTGTATTTTTCTGAACGCCAGGTGCTCTCGCAATTGCAACAAATGAAGTAAAGGTGGTTTTTGTATATGTTATTCCATTTTTTACAATTGTTTGACCAGGTATTTTATTGGCATTTAATAAATTTTGAATTAAAGTTTCTGTTGGAGTGGCTGGTACGGCTGCTATGTTAGGAAAAGTGCCAGGTACAGTTTGAGATGGATAAATAGGAACCACTGTTGTTCCGTTTACTTCGTCAACTTGAGCTGTCATTGATTCGGCGATATAAAAACCTAAAGCTAATGTGATTTCTGCAGGCGTTGGTGCTGGCAAGGCTAATAAATGATCATTATTTGTGTTTTGAAAATAGTTGACAGTTATTGAATATTTTAAATTTTTGGCTTTGTTAGTTTTTCCGGCAGTTTCAGGTCCAAGTTCCATACGAGTATTTAAAGATTGTGTACCAAAAACAATATTCCAATTTGCCCAAGGACCAAATAAGTGATGTGACAAAACGTGAACTCCTTTTACCTCTGATTGATTTCCTGCATTTTTAGCAACATGGGTATTTATAAAACTATTTCCAGCGACAACAGATCTACTGCCACTTTCCTGACTATTTGTATTCCCTGGAAGGTTTGTTAATGGAAATGCTAAAACCTGAGAAGGTCTTCCTTGGTTCATTGTATAAGTAACATTCGTCAATGCTGTATTAGTTGCAGGAATTGCATCTCCGTCGATTAAATCTTGTTTTATTAAATCTAATTTTGAACTTATATGAGCTTGTAGATTTGCTTCAGGAATACTTCCTGGGTCATTTGCTTTACTTTTTCTGATATCGTCTAATAGAACTCCTTTTTTAGTTAATGCCTGCGTTAATTTTTGATCTTGTACACTATTCAAAGGAGAAGTTGTTAATGCTCTTCTTTGAGTAATTAAATTGTCTATACTTTTTGGATTAGCACTCGCTACTATTATAATAGGTGCCGATTCGTTACCTTGGAAATAAATTTCATGTCTCTCTCCATTTGCCAGAGTAAATTCTCTTCTCAATCCTAAGAATCCCAAAATAGCATCTCTGGCACTTGCACCCATAGCCATAGCTCTGTCTAATAATGCCATTCCTGTATCTACTGCTTTATTTACAAGCCATGTAAGCGCTTCATCTACCAGTTGGCGAACAGAAATAATCATTTCACCAACTCTTGCGCCAATTCCGGTTAAACCAACTTGATTTGCTAAGAATCCTATCACGACAGGCATAGCTTGTCCCATCGTTCTTTCGAGATAATTTGCTGCTGTGCCAACATTTCCTCGGGCAATATCGGCAACTCCGTTGACAAACGAATTGACAACTTCGAGCATTTCACGTAAGTATTTTATAAAACTTTGTATCGCATTAAAGTAAGCCATAGCGCCGTTTATTACCGCCATGATTCCGGTTGGGTCTAACATGCTCAAAAGTCTTGCGGTTATTCTGTTAACAATGCGTTCCATGACAAAGTTTTTTACAGCATCGAGAACGGTATTCCACAAATTACTAAGTTGTTCTTGTATTTTATCCCAAATGGCAGCCATACCGCGTTCCTGAACATCTTTTATAAATGTCCAGATACCTTCGAGCGTATTAATCGCGCTGCGGATTCTGGCAACTCTTGCAGGACCAATTCTAGGATGTGCGGCAAGTTTTTCCCAGATTCTTTCCATCGAAATATTCAGCACTTCTAATACCCAGGCAATAACGCCGCGTAAAGAGAAATCAGTAAGTACCGGAATATTGGCATCTTTCAACTCGCTCATCAGCCAGCCAGTTACACCGTTTATTAAATGGGTTACAATATTGTCAAAGAACTGTATGAATCCTTGTTTAAGCGCTCTCAATATATTTTTCAAGAAACCAATTGGGTCTTTCTTGATGTCTTCAATAGCTTCTAATGCTCTTGTAATGATATTTCCGATGAGGTCAAAAGGGAAATTCATGATTTCGAGAATAGCAATAATTACAATTCTCACAATTTCTGCCACGAAAGCAATTAGTCTTCCTATAGGTTCTCCAAATTTTTCGATAATTCTAATGAAAGCATCTATCGGATGAATCAGATCATTGATCGTCATCGAATCCCAAATATCAGTAAAGAGTTGAATTATAGATTCTGGCGTCATGTTGAGCGTCGCAACTGCAGCTTCAATTTCGCCTGCAATTCTGGCTATTGCACCAGATTCAACCATTTGTGCATATTGTTCTTCTCCGCCTTCCATTAGGCTCATAAAACCTCGTATTAGATTCGGAATTGTGCGTGGAACAGCTTCTTGTGTAAAAGGATCTTTTCCAATAATTACTTTCACAAGAGAATAACCTCTTACAGTTGCGGCTTGAGAAGACAGCCATCCTAATAGTGACTCCTTAACAAGTTCTAATACTTTTAATGCTACGCCCGATGCAAAATCCCAAACTCGTTGTAGGAATCCTCCAGCCTGATCTGCAAGCGCAGAAAGACTATCGCCAATGTTTGCCAGATTTGCAGGTTGAATAGCATCCCAGGCTGCGGTTATTAGTCCGCGAAGTTCGCCCAATAACGAGTTGAAAGTTCCAACCTGAGTGTCAAGCCAATCGGCAGTTTTTTGCAGCGTGCCTTTTTCACGCATTTGTTCAAGCTCTGTTTGCTTGTCTATCAGTATTAAGAAATCTTCTAATATTTCGACTGTTGTTGCATTGACTTCTACATCACGAAGCGGATCGTATTTGATTATTTTTTTGATTAATGACCAAGCTTTGTTTTCTGCCAATAAAGGTTCAGCAACACCAATCAAAGCTTCTTTTATCCAGGTAATAACCTGATCAACAAGCGAAGTCGCAAAATTTGTTACTCGATTTACTAACTCATTAAATTTAGTTCTGGCAACATCTATAAAAGTTGTAACCGAAGATTCGTCCCAGGCATCCTGAACGAGTTTGAGTAACGAATCCATACTAAGACCCAATTCACTCAAACGAGAGTTGACCCAATCAAAAACACGATCTATAATACCATATTCTTGTAATTTATCAAATATGGCTGTTCCAAACGGAATCAATCCCATAAATCCTTCAATAAGATTAATGGCATTTCTTTCGACATTTACATCGTTCAAAGGATCGTAACCAGCTACAACTGTAAGAAGCGTATAACCGGGAACATGTCTGACGTTGTCTTTTATAAAATCAGGAATTGCAAAGGACAATAACGAACCCTGAATCATTTCTGGAGCAGAGGAAATTGGTTCCGCTTTTTTTCTAATAGCTGCTCCTTGTTGTACTGTATGTGTTAATTCGTGAGCGAGTAAATGTTTACCGTCTTTAGAATTTGGATTGTATTTTCCTTCGTTAAAATAGATATTATTTCCTGTTGCAAAAGCCTGCGCTCCCAATTGCTTATTCATTTGAACAGCATTCGAATCATTGTGAATACGAACTTTGCTGAAATCGGCTCCAATACCGGATTCCATTTCAGATTTTACTTTTCCGGATAGAGGAGAACCGCCGCCTTTACTGCTGTTTAAATTGGATTCTAAATTTGAATTATCGCTAGGATTAGCATCGCCGGAAGGACTTTTTTGTATTTGTTTATCCTCGTCTTTACCTTGTTTATCTTCTTCTTTTTTCTGTTGTACATTTTCTTCTTCTCCTTTATTTTTATTTTGGATTAAAGGTTTTAGTGAAAGTGTATTTTTTGAGGTCGTTTCTGTTTTTTTGACTTCTGTCTTATTCTGAATAATCTCTTCTTTTTTCTGAACTTTATCTTCGAGTTTATGCTGAATTAACGTTTTGGAAGAAAAAGCCGGATTGATTTCTCGTTTTTCCGGTACTCTTGAATCGAGTTTATTTTGAATTAATTCCTCTTTTAACTGTACAACTGGCGTTATGGTTTCGGCTACAGTTTTTCGCTGAATTTCTTTGTTTTGCTGTTCTTGTTTTTGAACATTTCCTGCCAATCTTTTTTGTACTACTGGCGATGGCGAAAAGAAAGTGTCTGCTTTTGCCGTTTGTTTATTACTAACAACTTGGTCTGCAACTCTATCGGCTTCAGCCTCAAATTTATCGTTAGATTTTCCTATATTCAATTTTGCCTGTACCCCAAAAAAAGATTCCTTCCCCTTGTCATGATGTGACGCGGAGTGCGAAGGATTCGTATTTGTTTTTTTGGTTAAGACTGGCATATTTTATTGACTTACACTGTAATTTGATTTTAAAGCCGAACTTGATCTTGAATATATTCTAATGAAATATTTATCTCCCGGAGTAACACTTGCGATCTTAAATTCTAAAGTAGAAGGAATATTATCCGGAGATAGTCTTTTTGAACCTATATTAGTGTCATCTATAAGACCACATTTTATAACCTGAGCACTGAAATCTTCTTTAACCCAAGAGCCAACAGGAGTCACATAATCTACATCAATAACTATTTTTAAAGCATCACTTTTAGAAGGAACAAAAGTTTCAGTATAACAGGTATTTTCAAATTCAGAACACGAGCCGGATAAATTTAAGGTTGTAGTTTTACCACAATCCGAATCAGATAGTTTTTGAACATTATTTGATGTCTTGCTGCCCGTTTGCTGAATCGTATGCGTGAGTTCATGCGCAAGCAAATGTTTACCTTCTTTAGATTCCGGGTTGTATTTTCCTTTATTGAAATAAACATCGTTGCCATGTGTGAAAGCTTGTGCGCCCAATTCTTCGCTCATTTGAACGGCTTTGCTGTCTGTGTGGATGTTTACATTGCTAAAATCGGCACCAAAACCAGATTCCATTTCTCGCTTTGTGTTTTTATCCATTCCATTTCCACCGCCTTTTGAGCTGTTGAGGTCACTTTCGACGCCTTCATTTACAGAGTTTGACTCGTTTAATTTTGCCTGAACTGGTTTTTTCTCTTCCTTTTTGTCTTCTTTCTTTTGAGCTTTTTTGTCTTCGCCTTCGCAATCAGCACATTTTTTTTGTACTTTCTTGTCGTCTTCTTTTTCTCCTTTTTTCTGAACTTTTTTGTCTTCGTCTTTATCGGATTTCTTTTGGACTTTCTTGTCTTCGTCTTTTTCGCCCTTTTTCTGAACTTTTTTTTCTTCTTCCTTATCAGATTTCTTTTGGACCTTTTTGTCTTCGTCTTTCTCGCCCTTTTTCTGTACTTTTTTATCTTCTTCTTTATCAGATTTCTTTTGTACTTTTTTGTCGTCTTCTTTTTCTTTGCCTTTTTTTTGCAGAGGTTTTTCTTGAGCCAAATCTTGTTTTTGAACAGTCGAAATGGTTTCTGAAATAGGTTTTTGCTGCACAGCTTCTTCACTTCTTGATTGCAAAAGTCCTCCAGTTTTACGTTTGTTAACGACTTTATCAGCAACATTATCGGCTTCGGTTTCAAACCTGTCTCCGGGAGTTCCTGTAGTTAGTTTCTTTTGAATTTTTGGTCCAAAAAAAGGAGAAGGAGAGGAGTTAGCTATTTTTTTTTGTTCAAATTCTCTCATGATTTATTATTTTACCATCTTGAATTAATAATTTGTTTCACTAAACAAACTGCAGATTATTCGCCACAACACCTTCTTTCTCTAATGCGTTTTTTATTTGCATATACCAATACGGAAATATTTTAGAGAGCCGAAGTTCAATCTCGTCAACAACATATTTTTCATATTTTTTCATTCCAAAAAAATGAGAATACCCAATATTATCGGCATATTTTCCTTGTTCTGTTATGTTTTCTCCTTTCAATAATATTGTAGGATTATTGTTTTTATAATTCAACAGCGATGCAAGCGTATATTGTTCGATTAAAATGCAAGTCTCATAACCTTCTTTTTTCAATACAGAAAAGTTGTTTTGGTTTTCAACGTATATTTTTTCCAAATCATAATAGCTTTTTATAAATTCATCGCGAAGCTTGAGATCGTTAAAACCAAAAATTCCGCAATTATAAGAATAGCCCAAATTGTTATGCCAATAAGGCAAGTTATTGGTGTATTTATTGAAAAATTCTACTTGCTTCTTATAATGAATTTCATAAGTATCTTCTTTGCGTTCTACTATTACATCATCAAAACTAAAATCAATTTTTTTCTTAATAAATATGTCAGTATCTACGTGAACAAATGGTTTCGTTTGTAGTTCCATAGCATTAATTTTAGATTTCATCCAAAGCTCAATTCTGTTGTCATTATTCACTTTGGTAACCGCACAAGGAAGCATATATAGAAACTTAAAGCCAACTTCATCTACATAAAGCTCAATTTCATCATACCATAAATGACTATATAAGACACTCAGCGCAGTCATATAGATAGTTTCCTTTAGTTTGTCTCCCATATTCCATCGATTATTTGTTATAGGACGCACATCAAGGCTATAAATCATCTTGTGTCTTTGTTTCATATATAGCTATTTATAGTTCAACACTTTAAGCATAATTGTTTTAACACATAGAAACATAGATTTTGTAACTTCGAAAGAAGGCGTTTCACTTTTTTTAAACACATCCCGAAGCTTCGGGACTAGCTATGTGAAAGAAATGTATTTCTTTATTGCATTCTTTTTTTTAAAGTGAAATCTATGTTTCTATGTGTTAAATTTCACGCATTACATTACACTCAACGTGTAGTTTTATTTTAAACAATACCTTCTTTCGCCAAGGCACTTTTTACTTCTTTGTACCAATACGGAAACAGTTTAGAAAGCCTGTTTTCGATTTCCTGAACAATCTCAATTCTGTATTTTTTTTGACCGGCAATATGTGTGTAACCAATTTTATCTGCAAGCTGACTGTTTTCGTACAAGTTTTTTTTCCAAAGCAATAATGTTGGTTTAACATTATTGTGATGTAATAATGCCGCAAGATTATATTGTTCTAAAACAATACAAGGTTCTACTTTTGTTATTCCCGGATTATTATTTTTTATAAAAATTTCCTCTAAAGCATAAAAAGCTTTTAGAAACTGATCCCGAAGTTCTAAGTCTCTAAAACCCAAAACTCCGCAGTTAAAAGCATATCCTAAATCTGGTTTCCAATACTCTAAATCCTGAGTAAACTGATTAAAAAAATCCAAACGATATTGATACATACTGTATAACTCGTAATCGTTTTGTTCGACAATTACTTTCTCAAAATCAAAATTTATTTTTTTCTTTATAAAGGCGTCATTATCAAGATGAATAAAAGGTTTAGTTTGTTTTTCGATTACATCAATTTTCGATTTCATCCAAATAACAGTGTCTTTATTACTGCTAATTTTACTAACTCTGCACGGAAGCATATATAGAAACTTATAAGCCGTTTCATCAGCATAAAGTTCGATATCCTTATACCACAAATGGCTATATAATATGCTCAATGCAGTCGAATAAATTGTTTCTTTAAATTTATTCCCTTCATTCCATCGATTGTTACTTATAGGAAATGCATCTAAGCTGTAAATTATTCTAGGCTCTTCCCTCATAATATTTTTTTTTTAATAGTATGAATTAAGTTTTTCTCTTCCAGAAAAGTTACATTGTTGTACAAAGAAGCTTTTCGGCTGTGTTTGTACAATCGTCTCCATTCATAATCGTTACCTTTTGCCTGTGAGGTGTTTAGATGTATTTCGTTATTGTGATTGTCTTTACTTTCTTCAAACGAAGTATGCCAGACCATTTTACCCAACAAAGGCGATTGTATATGAGTTTCATTAGAAAAATCCCTTGGAAAGCTGTCTATATTTATCGAAGTTTCTCCAACTCTGAATATATTTACCAACGCTTCACCATTTTTTGTTTTATAGAATTTAGACAGATATCTTCTTGTCGCCAATTTGGTTATCATGGGTTGTAAATCCTGTTCATTTTCAAAAATTATATCGATATCATTAATTGTAATGTCATAATATTCGCGAAGATTAATATAGTCTGCAATTCCTCCGCAAAAGACCACTTTAGACATGTTTACATTATTAAATAAAAACTCTAAAGCCATTTGCTGAAAGCCGCGAATATTTCTTTTATCGTATTCTAAAAAAGAGGTATTTTCAACATTCATATCTATAATTTTTACCAGTTAACATATATGATTCGTTTTTTCCAAGCCAATTTTATTATGCTCAAATTCCAGCTTAATTTGTCTAATAAAACATCTTGTGTTTTTCGTTCTATAATTATTGTGGGATTTTCGTCTCCAATAACACTCAGTTTTCCGGGACGTTGCAAAAACTCATTTTGTAGCAATTCTGCCGATGATTTTTTCATTATATCCCAATTATCCAATACCGCTTGGAGCATTTCTGACGCTTCTTTTTTCATTTCTTCAGATAGTATAATGTTTCTTTCAATAGGTTCGTCTATTGGAATATTACATAAGAATTTTTCGAAAGTCATAGCGTTTTCATAATCCTGTTCTTGTCCTGTAGCAACATAATGCAAAAGATGCGTGGCAACTTCGGGATCATTTATCGTATTGTCTTTATCTAGCAATTTGCAATTAACAAACAGCGATTTCAAAAAGGGATGAATCAGCATTAAACCTGCATTTTCAACATATAAACCGCTGATATCTGCTTCTAATATGTTTTCTTTTTTGTCAAGAGAAAGCTCTTTTTTATCGATTACTTTTTCGTCATTATTTGGCATTTTTTCTTCTGAATCATTTGATATTGATTCGATATTTTTCTCGTTGTTGAGAACAGTTTCTTCTTTATTTTTTATCGAAATAAAATCAGGATCGGGCGTTGTCGTTTCCTTATTTTCCGAAATTTTTTCTGCTTCGATTTCTGCTTCTATTTTAGTTTTATTTTTTGTCTCTGATTCTGTTTCAGGTTTTATTTGTGCTTGATTTTTTTGGAAAGTTTCTTTTTCCGATTCTTTTCCTTTTAAAATAATTTTGTCTAATTTTTTTTCGATATACAGAATAGTAGCATTGAGATTAGCCAACAATTTCAGTTCGTTTTGGTTTTCAATTTGATTTTCAATTTCCTTTAGAAAAAGTTCTGTGTGTTGTAAAAAGTTGTTCTTTTTATGAAATTCAAACACATTACAAATCAATCTGAAAAGCTTTTGTTTTAAAATTAAATCGCTTGTTTCCAAAAGACTAAAAATAACAATTTCCCACATTAAAAATCGTTGATTCGGAATCAATTGATTTTTTGAAATACGGGTTTCAATTTGTTTTTTTATCGCTTCAATCCTGATTATTTTGGAATTACCGTCAGCACTATTTTTTTTAAGTAATATTCCTTTTTTAATAATTGTTACAATTTGTTCGTCATTAAATTGTTTAATAAATCGTGTTCTTGCAATCGGTTTTCGTACTGTATTTTTCCATTTAAAAGAAAAGCTTTCATCGTTTAGTATTTCACCAAATACATGATCGTCAACTATTTTAAAATTATGATCTAAAGTTGTCCACCAAGCATTTGTGCCTGTTTCCAGGAAATAAAAAAAGCTTTCGATTTCTTTTTCTTGTGGTTTGATGACTTTGTAACCTTCTATATTATTTGAATCTTCTTTTTCAAAAACTTCTTCAACTTGTTTGGTGATTTTGTTTAGGATTTGCTCTTTAAAATCTTCAAAATTCAAATTTTGATTTATAGCAATATCAATGTTGAGTTTGTCTAATTGAATACTGTGCGAAGGATTTTTAGAATCCAATTCATCAAAGTAATTTTCTAAAACCTTGAATATTTCCTGTTGCAAAAACGCATCAATATTGTCCTTGAGATAATATCCCTTTTCTTTAGAATTGGTATTTATCTCAAGGAAAACTTTATTGATGATATGTTTATTTGAATTTAGCACTAGTTGTAAGTTCGTTTATTTGTACATTTAAATTAGTCAGTATAAAATCAACTTTTGGGAATACTTTTAGCATGCTCAACAAGAAGTCTTTCAATGCTCCGTTTGTATCGGTATTGAATTTTATTTCGGTGAAATTTTTAAATAAAGTATTAAAAAGCAATATTGTCGGGAAAATTTGTTTTTCTGCTGCTTTAAGCGTTTCCGGATCCTGACATCTCAAAATAGTGTAAAACAATGAAGTATTTAATTTTATAAGTGTTTGTACCGCAGTAATCTGGTTTAAATTTTGAAGTCTAATCGCAGCGGCAACAACTGTAGATATAGAATTAAAATATTCCTGTGTGAACATTTCAGCTATTTTATCATTTGACTTACCGTTGATATAATCCGGAAGGTTTTTTTGAACCTCAGTAAATCTTTTTTCAGTATCAGAAATGAAGTTAACAGTCTCCTTATTGAATTTATTTATATCGGAAGTTTCTTTTAAATTGGTAGTCGTTTCAATTGATTCTTTTACAAATAAATCAGCATTATCAAGACATAGATTTACTTCGGGTACTTTTTTAAACTCAATTAATTTAGGACCATCAGTTATTGAGCCACATTTGCCTTCGGCAGTCAATGCTACGAAAATAGAAGGTGCATTAAATGAAGAAACTAGCCTTGTTATTGGATCTTTTTTATCCGTACTTATTATTTCCTTATCAATTTGCCAAGTATAAGTTGCGGCATTTACAGAGTTGTTGGTTAGGGTTAGATTTCCCAATGGATCGATAACAAAAGCAAAACTTGCAGTAGGCAGATCTAAAAGCGTGATTGTAAGATTAGAGGGTTTTCCGTCTATCAAAATATTTACGCTTGAAACACCAGGAGAAACACTAGCGGGATTAAACTGAACTCCTGCTCTTGTTATTAGAATTACTCCTTCTCCGGAAATAACAGCTCCTTTTACATTTGGTTCAAGCGTAAGTATCACTGGTTTATCGTTTCTGCAAAAAGATATTTTATTCACTAATTTGCCATCTATCAGTACTTTTGGATCTTCAATTTCAAAACTTACTTGATGACTGATATGAAAACCACAATTACCATTATCTGCATTAAGAACAACATCAAATGTGAATTTTTTCTGTGATTCACTATTATACTTGTAAATGTGTTTTATTTCTGTTTTATCATCTGCGATAAGTTTGGTATTATCTCCAAAATCCCAGATATATTTATTGCCGGCAATATTATCTCCGGTTATGGTAAATGTAACTTCGGTTTCGTTAATTCCTGATGGTTTTAAAGGAACTGCGGTAAAATCGAATATTGGTTTTTCGAAAATGGTTATCGCACAATCCGTATCAAAATTATTAACTGTAAACGTTATGGTTTGACCAATTAATTCTTTGCTGACAAAATTTGGATCAAAAACAAGCGCTCCAAGTTCATTTACCGTTATTCCTCCGTTTTGATCGTATCTCACATTGGCTTTTACAAAACCTCCCGCCGGAGAAATTTTAAAAGGCAGAGGTGGTGTATTGCTGTCGAAACAAATTTTATCTACAGGCAAACTAAGACCAATATTGTTTTCGTCACAACATAAATAGGGAATCGAAAAATCAGCCACAATTGGATTTAAAATCGGAATTCCTTCAGCAAATTTTTCAAAATCACCTGTTAAAGATGGTCTTCGAGTATTGTAATAGTAATAATAAGGCACTTTTTCTTCCAGATAGATCATTATAAATGTACCTCCGGGAACTACGCCGGCTTTGTGCTCATAACCATGATTTTTGTTTAGGTAATATTTGGTGAAATTCTGAATGGTTTTATCCAGCTCATTAGCGTTTACCGCTAGAATCATTATGTTGAATCCGAGTCCGTTATCTAATCTAATTTGTTGAATAGCTTTTAGTGCTTCTTTGTAATTGCGTCCCTGATGTCCTTCGATTCTATAGAAATCGCTATCAAGATGAATTTCAAGTGGATTTTTAGTATCCAGTAAATCATCGTGATAACTAACATTGTTTTTTTCTAAGCCTAAAATGGTTTTATCAAAATCCCAAGCTTTAATAAGCGAATCATTTACATTGTTGTAAAATGGAATGGCTTTTTTACCCAATTTACCCAATTGCAAAGAGGGCGTAATTTTTATAAAATCAAATGCTGAGTTGTAGTTTTCTAATAATTGAGCACTTCTCAAAATAAGACTGTACATTCTTTGTTTGGCTGTGTTTTCGCCATAGCATAGTTGCAGTTCCTCTGGAGTTTCTTCTTTTTCCTTTTCCTTTTTTACCGAATCTTTAGAAGGAATTTCAGCATCTGCAAGACAATCATTGCAAGTAGTTAGGTTTTCTCCTGTAAGCAAAGGCGATTTGTAAAAAGCATGACGGAATTCAAAACAAGGTTCTGTTTTTATTAATTCTCCAAGCATTAAATGTTTTGGAAAAGCATTAATATCAGGAGAGCAATAACTATCGTCTATAGAAAGCAAAAGCGCTCTGATTTCGTTGTAAGTATCAACAAGATCGTTAAGCAAATCATACAGATATTGAAAATCGGCAGGAAGTACCGGATCTCCCTCAAAATTAAATAGTTCGTCTATCTTTTTTTGAATGGAATCTAAAACGGTTGGCATATTCAAGCCTTTCAGCAATTGAGTGTAGCCTTCCTGTAGATTTTTAACCACATTGTTTTTGAAAATGCCTTTGGTAAAAGTTTGTTTTATGGTTTCAAGATGTACAAAATCATCTGGTTTAAGTACAATTCTATTTGATTTTAGGTCTGGTAGTGAATAGTATAAATTAGAATAATTGATTTTGCCAATCATGCTGTCATGATTCATAATTTGTTTGGCAACGTCTTTGCTGACAATTAAAACTTTAAAATTGCCCACAATTTCTAATCCCTGATTGTCACACGAAAGACTTACGCAAAGGTCAGATTCTTTTTCATAAGACTCTAAATACAAAAGAATTACGGCATCTTTAAACTCAAATTTTGTATTTGCGCTAAATTCTGCTAAAGCAAAATTGGGATCTTTTTCTTTTTTTTGATCTTCTTTTGTCAAGAGTTCAAAAAGTGGCAATTGCTTGTTTGCTCCATCATAAAAGAAGGGTTTATAAGCTGCTTTTTTATTATCATAAATTTTGCAATGCGTATAGGTTTTGGAGTCAAAATCCATTTTTTTGTTTCCTAATACATCTGACTGATATAATTTAAAAAGATCACCATCTGTCGTTATACCATTTCCTTGTGTTATTGAAATGGTTTGTTGATCCGGATTATAAGCAGAATAAAATCCGCAAACTATACCAACGCCACTCAGGTAAATGCGGGAAAGGCGATCCTGATCGTCAAAAAAATCTACTACCTCATTAAGGTTTCCTTCTGTAAGTACCTGATTCTTTGTGAATCGGCGGTATTGTGTTGTTATTGTTGAAAGTTTTGCTGACATGGGAATAGTTTTTATAGTGATCCTAAATTCGTTTTTCCTAGTATAATTTTATCTGACAATCGCTCGTTTTCATCACTGCAATCAAACAGTCGTCCGGTTGGGTAAACATTATCCAGAACGGTTAACGCGTTAATAAAACTGATTAATTGTGGTTCCGGCTGCTCTTGATTCAAATCGGTTTTGGCGATTAAGTAGTCTTTGTATGTTTTTTCAAATTGAACAAGCTGGTTTTCTGCGGGATCTTTTACATCTTTTTCCCTATAGCCAATCCAGCATATTTTTGCCAGAACGTGAGCCGGCAATTCTTCCTTAATTATTTTTTCGATATAATTTCTAAAATCGGTATTGGCAAAACGCAACGTATATCCCGGTAATACAACACTCACACGGTAGGAGTAGGGATCTATTGGTTCGCAATTATCGCACTCATCGGCGCAGATTGGCATGAAACTATCCGGATTTACGGTTGTGAGATTTACATCCGGACGAAGCATCATATGTTCGATCAAAAACATTCCTTCCTCAGTAAAATCTTCTTTCATGAATTGAATTAATTCCAGAATCGATTTTTCTAAATCCGACAAATTAGTGTAGTATTCAAATCTACGGGCAATAATACGGTTTGGGTTTTTCTTGTCTTTAATTGCTGGATTTATAATGTCATAAGAATATTTTCCGGCATCTGATTGCTGAATTAAAATATTGTCAACAATGGATAAATCCGTTATTGTTCCGTTTTTAAAAGCCTCTTTTATTTTATATTCCCGAGTCTGAATAATTTGCAATACAGCAAAATAAAGCTCCTTATTTGCTGCAGAAGTATCAAAGTATTCTGCTGTTGAAGAAAGTACAATATTTTCATTCTTGTCTACAATACGCCATCTATAAACAGATTGATTGTCTGTATCTATAAAATTATACATTTGGACAAACGAATGAGAAAGGTTTCTACGACTGTAATCTCTAATACCAATGAGTCTTGAAATCCTTTTTTCGGCTCCTGAAACATTATTGGTATTCCATAAATTGGCAATAGGTTGTTTGTAATAATCGAAAGCATTGCCACGGTCTTTGCTTACTACTTTATAATCTTTCAAAAAGTTTTCTTTGTCACGTAATACAACCTGATCTGTAGTGTTGCCATAAATGGTTTTGTTAACAAATACGTATTCCGAGAAATTCTCTGCAAAACGTGACAAAAGATGGTCTAAAATTTGATTTCTTCGTTCGATATTATTGTCTTGTTGATCAAAAAGCAGTGCCGTAATCGTTTCATCGTCGTAATTTTCATATCCGTCAACAATGTCATTAACGCCTTCAATATCCTGAACGACTTGAGTAAAAAGAGTTCGGGACAAATTCCCACTTACAGAAAGTAATTCGCTTACCTGACCTAATTGTTTAAAATAACTTCCTAAAATCTGATCAAAAAATAAAAGATATCCTTTTAATTGTTTTGCTTTAGATTTACGTTCAACAGAAGCTCTCGAAGGAAGTCCCACTTCGCCGATTCCGTAAGTTTCAGGAAAATCATTTTGTATCGTGGTATAAAAATCAGTGTTAAGATATTCGCCATTTGGTATTTCTAATTCCTTATTTTGACTGGCGTTGGTTGTAGCTTTGTCTTTTTCGGCTTTTATGGCGTCTAAATAAATTTTTACCTGAGCCTGATTGATATTTAAAGGCAATAATCCTTTGTTGTAATTGAAAACACTTTTGGCACAAACAATAGGTTTTTGGTATTCTGAAAGGCAAATAAGCCATTTGTTTTCGAGATCATCACCGCCACAATTTCCTAACGAAATATCTTTAATTAGCAATACATCAGGAACCGACATTATTATTCTCATAATATCAGAAAGGCGTACTTCATTTCTCAAATCGGCGATAAGCAATTCTTTAGTATCAATAAAACCATTCTCTAAAACTGGTCCGTCAAAAATTTCCAAAGTCGAATATCCTTTGTCAATCATTTGCTTAAGCGAATAAAAATTGACCGTTGTCGATAAATAACTTTCAAGAGCATCCATGACATTTGCATGAACCAATTCTTCATCGGCTTCCGTATCTACTTCAATATCGGCACATATTTTTATTGGATAATCTACCACTTTTTTTATGTCAACAAGATCTTCACAAAGGTTTCTGTTAGCATGATATTGCTTTCTTATTTTTTCTTTAACGATTTCTATTTCTGCAGGTTTTGAGCTTTCAAAATCTACATAAAGATCATATAAACCATTAAGCTCGAATGATTTTCTTAATTTTGGAGTTGCTGATAAATCGTTAAAATCCTTAATATCATAAGAAAGTTTATCTTTTTTGCAATCTACATAAACTGTTTTTTCATGTTTTGCAAGCCAGCAATTCCTAACTCCTTTTATATCTATAAATAGTTTTCGGTAATCATTTTGCGTTACAGGACTTGATGATAATACTTCTGAAGCTTTAAAAAACTGTTTCGGAATGCCTTTATTAATGTCATTAGATTCTAATATATTTTCGATAGGAAGATTGAGTCTCATTCCAAGATCCGAAATAGCGTAGCAGAGCATTTCCAGCATCGTAATACCTGGATCGTGCTCATTAAAATCAGTCCAAAATTTACTGCCAAAAGACTCTATATATTCGATTCCTTTTTTTCTTAAATAAAAGAAATCCAAATCGTCATCAGTTGCTGATTTTTTAGGAATGGTGATATGTTGGTTTAGTATCGACATTTTTCAGGTTGTTCAGGGATTGGTTCTTTGCAAGTTTTTATATTGGTACCAATAATGTGGTTTTTAACAGAGACTAAAATGTTTTTTGGACTTGATGGCGAAAGTGTGTTTAAAAAGTCTAAAAGTTTTACATTGACCACATTATTTGCTGTATCTTCTAATGGTTTTGGTTGATCCTTATTTGTTTTTTTATCGATGTATATTGCCATTTCTAGCTGAGATAAAAAATCTACATAATATAAATTTTCGATATATTCTATAACGATACTTCGCTGAAGCTCAACTCCAAATATGATTTGCTTAGAAGTATCAAAAGCCCAAGGCGATAAAAATTTGATAAGATCTTCATTAAGCTGTTTTTTATAAAAATTCTCATCGTATTGTGGATAAAACTTCACATCCAGTTTTATGATAACTTTCTCGTAATCAGGATTAATTACTTTTGCAGACACTTGCATTGAATTTTTAGAATTAATAAAATTTTCTATGCTGTTCAATGTTGCTGTGCTTACTCTTGGCTCATAAATATCGAAAACATTTTTGTCTACGATATCCGGAATTACTACAAGCGTTACTTTTCCCGGAGATAAAAACGAAGTACTTGTACCCGAAATAAAAGTGTGATTAAGGCATTTTACTCTAAAAACACTTGGGAATTCCTGTAAAATCAAATGTTCATAATCCCAAAGTGTTATAGCTCTGTTTTTGTGGCGCAAACGCTCGCTTACGCGGAGATAATAGGAGGGATCTGACTCTAATGGTTTTCCGGAAAACGAATTAAAAGGCTGATCTATACTTTTAATCTGTGGAACTCTCGTAATTAATTTAGATATTGTTTTGGCTGGTAATGAGCTGTCTAAATGAGATAAATTATTGTTATTGTCGAAAAATTCTGCGGTAACAACCTGAGTTTTCACATCGATAACTTTGCAAACGGCATCATAATCTTTGTGCATTTTTGCTTTTACCCAAAGTGTATCGGCAGGAAATAACGTGTTGTCATTAGATGCCTGTTTTGGAATACTAAATTTTACGATACCCGATTTTAAAAAGTTATCGATACCATTTGCTAAAATATCCTTATCAAGATTTTTCCAGTAATTGTCGCATAATATGTACCATTCTACTTTTTGTTTTCCTGTAAAAGTAGGAACGCTGATATTTTCGCTTCCTTCTAATATTTGAAATAATAATGAAATTTGCTGCATGGTTTCAGCATCGTGAAGACCTACATAAAATTCACCTCCATTGCAATAATCCGGAACCAAAAAATTGGTAATTGAGGTTCCATTATCTAAAATCTCCTTATTAATGGCTTGTTGTTTCAGATAAGAATGTTCTTCACGCTGACCAAAAGGAGCTTCATGAAACAATTTTATTCGGTTAGATTCGTAGTGCGTAAAATCAATAGTTTCCTCAGCAGAATAATTCAGACTTATGCTTTCTGCAACTGGCGTATATGGCTCATTTGGAATAGGCGTTGTTGCATCTGTAGCCACATTCATTATTGCCAGAGTATATATTTTTGGATATAACGAATGCAAAAACGAATGATTTAATGTCAATCGTATCGGACCGCTTTTGTCAATCGCATAAGTGCTGCCATTTACATGGACATTAGTTTCAAATATTTTATCCTTATCAGGATCATCAAATAAATTGACAGCATTATTTTGTTCTTCCCAAACTTCTTTGTTTAAAACAGATAATGTTGCTTTAAAATAGCCGTCTACAACAATTGGATTGTTTGGGTTTATTGCAAGTTCATCGGGAGTTTCTGTAGTAGTTGTTGGTTCTGGGACGTTTCTTGGTTGTGTATCTATTCTTGGTTCTTTAGTAATTCTTGGTTCTGGTACGGCTCTTTTTGCAATTCCATCTTCAGGTTGATTGGCATTCAATCTGGTTACAGTACTATCATCGATGAAAATTGCATCAAGAAAAATCTTTTTACTTATGGTTTCAAGAAAACTATTTTTATAGGAAGCATAATGAGTTTCAAATGATAATGGAGTATTTTTCCACTTTATATTAATATCTGCATCTGTCCATTTTTTAGAAAAAATTTCAGGATAATTTATTATAAAGGAGCTGTTTTTTTCGGGTTGAGTTGTAAAAGGATAAAAGGGTTTTGTAGCATTCAATAAACCGTTATCACTTTCTAACAATAGAGATTTCACATCTTTAACTTCAACTTTTGCGGTAATACTGCTTATTGCTTTTGTCACTAAAGCTCTAAAAAGATTATGCCCTTTTGGATCTTCCGTATGGATTAAAAATCGAATTACAGGAAGTTCTGTTGAGAAAAATTCGCCTAAAACTTTCTGATCATAACCAACAATTGCCGGATCGTCTTTTGGTATCTGAAAAACCAATGTTAATTGTTTTCCACCAACGCTTGAAGATAGAGTTCCAGTTTTAAAAATGATGCTTTTGCTGAGTTTAAAATTTCCAATCCATGCTTTTTTTCCACTGTATAAAATACTGATATTTGCCAGAAGATCTTCTGCAGTAAATGGTTTATGAAAAGTTAAATCATGAGCAAAAGTAACTGTGATAGCAATATTTCTATCGCCTTCCTTAAGATTAAATAACTCTGAAGCTATTGCAAAACCTAATTTTGCATCGCCCAATTCCGGATATTTTTTTTCTTTGGATGTATATCCAAAAGGAAACCAATATTGAGCGTCTTCTTTTAAGGGTTCGCCTTTTCCGTCAAGCGAATTTGCAACGTCGCTGTATTTTATTTCGCCCAAATCAACGTCATTATACACGCTTTTTAGGTAGGCTATATTGGCTTTATTTGCAATAAATTCTTCTGTGGTTTTGTATATTAATTTTTTGCCATCAGGATCTTTTCCTGCATCAAGTTCTGTATTTACAGGGATTTTTTCTTCGGCAATTTTTTTTGCCAGTTCAAAAATGATACTAACCTTATCAGCTTTTGTAGGAAGTTTTTTGATTTGCAGTATGTCTTTATAGAAAAAATCTAAATGCTTTTTTGTAATAAGATTAAGTTTGTCTTGGGATAATTCCAATAATTTCAGGAAACACACAAACAATGTCATGTGAGGCGTAAGATCCTGATTGATATTGGCGTTCGATAATGTTTTGGTAATGTTTTCTTTTAAAGTAGCATATTCTTTTTCTGTTCTTTTTGGAATACCACCATCCGGAAGATTATCTTTTGAAAAACCGAAATAGTTAAAAAATTCCTGCCAATCGCCTTCCGGTTTTTTATCGTTATTAGTGTCGAAAAAGTTGACTTGTTTTGCAAAATTATAAGCAAATAACAACCAGTCTTCAATAGTAAAATCATGAAGTTTCAGGTTTTCAGGCTCTAGTGCGTCACTAAAGCGTTCTTCCTGATTGACTCCATTTCTTTTAAAAATAACATTGTCTATTTGGCTGCCGTCGGTATTCATAGCTTATAAACTTTTAAATATTAGTGCCTTCTCCTTTGTAAAACGGATAAACAAGATTGCTTCTTGAGTTTGTACTTCTTATTCTGTAATCGATTATGACTAATAATTCTCCTTCTAAATCGTCACTTTGTGTTATGTCAATTTTTTCGACATCAATTCGTGGTTCATAATATAAAATGGCCGTTTTTATTAATTCTGAAACATAGGTTTTTAGCGTTCTGTCTAATGATTCAAAAAGTAATTCGTCCATATTACAACCATATCTCGGCAGCATAATGCGTTCGCCAATTTTGGTAGAAAGCAATATCTCTAAACTGCTTTTAATATCTGCCTCATCAGATGTCATTACGACTGCTTTCGTATTTTTTTTAAACTCTGGCGGAAAACTCCATCCGGTACCTAAAAAAGCTTCTTTATTTTCCATAATTAGCCTATTAAAACAGTTGGACATCCTATTACAATTGTTCCGCCATGCGCAGTTGAATCTCCCATTCTTGCGGCTGGTTTTCCTCCAATAAGCACTGTACTTGAACCCGCTATAATACTATCAGGAGGTCCCGTGCAAACGATCATATCGCCTAAACAAGCTGCCGGTTGACCGCCTATAAGTACTGTAGGTGCGCCCGGAGGTAATATTGGTCCGCCTACATGAGGAACAGTTCCTGTTACCATTGGGCAAACGTGCATATCGTTGATTCTTGCGGCTGGTGCTCCCATGATTTTATTTATTCTTATTATTTATTCTTATTATTTATTCTTATTCTTTATTTTTAGCCTTTGATTTAAGTGTTTAAAGACTGAAAGTAATCGAAGAGATAAGTTAATTTATCTGTACAATACTTCCTTTAACTATCGCCACCGCTGCTGATGACATTTCTGCTCCGGCACTTCCTTCGGCTTTAAATTGAGCGGTTGCTTTTAGATTTACATTAGTGCCTTCAATTTTTACATCGCCTGTTGCTTTTATCGAAATATCGCCCGCACTTTCCATTTTTATTCCTGCGCTGTCAATTGTAATCACGTTCGAATTTTCATCTTCAATAACTATAGAACCTTTGTCTTCGTCGAGTGTTATTTTTTTTCCAGCGGGAGTTTCAATGGCGATTGATTTTTTATCATCATCAAAAAGTACTTTCATTTCACTTCTTGTAAAAATTCCTTTTTGATGATTATCGTCAGATGCTTTTAGCGGAGCAGGTTTTGCGCTGCTGTGAAGCATTCCTAGTACAATCGCATCATTAGGATCTTCGTTGATGAAGCCAATAATTACTTCGTCTTCAATTTCTGGCCTAAAAAAAGTTCCTCTATTGTCACCGGCATCGAGGGCAGCAACTCTGCACCAAATACCTTGTTCTTCGTTATTGATAATTGGTATTTTGACCAAAATTCTGTCTTCGCCGTCAGGATCGTCCTGAAGTTGGGTTACAATACCAATATGCAGTCCTTTTATGGATGGAATTATTCCGGAAGCCGATGGTGTATTGACATCATAAGTTTCAGAAAACCATTCCGGATTTAATCCAAATTGTGCGTTTACAGTCCAATTTCCGTTTGCAATTTCATGGAAAACTCCAGTAATATACGCTTTGCCATTAAAACGATCTCCAACGCCTTCAAGCATAATAATTGTGTTGGGTTTTACTGCGGGAATGCCTTGAAATTTCACTCTTCCGCGAACTTTTGACAGTTGTTGAAATAATAATTTTGCATCCGCCCAATCTTGCAATTCGGTATCGGTAACATGACCGCCATGACGTAATTCTAAGTTTTCGAGCTTTACGATATCGGATAAATCCGAAGGAGATAAATTTCCGTTTAGACTTACGCTTGGATCTTTGGCTTCAATTTCTAATAATTCCTGATTGGATGCATTCCAACTGAAAGAGGAAACTTTGGCAAACTGATTTCGAGCATCAATTTCGGCATCAAAATCCAGCATACTTGCACCAAAGGCAACTGTTTCTACTGCTTCTGAAGCTAAATCTGGTTTTTTAATCGAAATTTTGCCGTTTTCAACGAAACATAATTTTCCATTTGCCTGTGCACGAGAAACTATAAAATCCCAATCAGAAGTATTGTATTGCACTAACTCTTTATGACTATAATTAGTGCTTTCGACATCTTTTTCTAATCCGTAAGTGCCTATAATGTCTTCAAAAGCATCACTGTCTTTTACGTCATAAAAATATTTGCTTTTTCTGCCAATGGTCATTTTTACTGCTTCGTCTTTGCATTCCACAATTAACAGTGATGAATTGTCTTTTATTTTTATGGAATGTTTTACAACGATTCCTTTATAAATAGTTTCTTCGTCACTGTGATAACCGGCTTTTATTTCAATTTTTTTCCCCGGAATCAGCAAATCTTCGTTGCTTAATTTAAAATCTCTTGCAGAAGCATCTCCATCGGTCAAAATAATTTGCGCCATCGGTATTCTATTTACTTCGTTATGAACTACAATGCTCATTACTTGGTAAATACCAGATAGCTCATTTCCCTCAATGAGCAATTTGTGCGTTACTAAATCTGCACTTTTACTGGTTTGTATGACGCCGCTATTGTTCATCTATTGTTGTTTTTGAAGAGGAGGGAAGAATATTTTTTGACCAATTTTCAGCTTTCTAAAATTTATAATCTTATTAGCTTTTGCTACTTCAAGATAGTATTTTGAATCACCGTAGATTCTAAATGACATTAGCGGAAGCGTATCGCCTGCTTTTACAGTTCTGGTATGTGTTAAATCAGGAGATTGATTGTTTTGCTGTTTTGCCCTTAGCTCATCTTCAACAACTCCTTTAAACTTTCCTTTTGCAATTGCTCTAATTGGCGTTCCGTCTGGTCTGAAAAGTTTATATTCAATGGTCATTTCCGTAAGAGATCCTTTGAATAACAAACTTCCCCAGGCAATTTTCAAGTAATTTGGCTTGTGTTCTGTGCCATTATATTCTAAAATTACTTTTCTAAAATGCTCAATGTCTTCAATAACACCATTTTCGGTAGTTTCTTTTCCGGCAATAACGCCTGTTCGATCAAAAACAAAATCCAATTCTAATTCCTCCGGAGCAATCGCTGTAAATCTTGGTGCAGGACTGCTCGTTCCGGCGGCTTGGGTTGTATCTTGTTCTATTTTGTAATGAAAAGTATATTTCTCGGGATTCATCAAAGTAATAAACTCTTCAATATCCGAAACAGGATTGTTGAATTGAGGATCGCTGTAAGCAATGATCTTCAGCTTTTTTAATTCACCATTAGTCGTTGTCATATTAGCGTTCTTTTTTTCGTTCAATAATCTTCATTACTTGCTCGACACACTCAGCCACATTATCTTTTTCATTATTGGATGAAGAAGAAGAGGCAGGTTTTGCATTGGAATTTGAGTTTTCGTTCACGTTTATTTTAATGTGAAGCTCTTTGATTTCAATTGGCATGGTAAAATTATTTTTTGTGAAGAGTGAAATAATTATAAGTAAGCTCAAAGCTTTCAATAACAATTTTGCTTTCCAGAGCGCTAAAATCTTCAACTGCCCATTTTACGGGATAGGCATGTACAACTTTCCAGTGCATCAAAGGTTCGTGATCTTGATTCAAGAGTTTTACAGTTAAATCTACGGGCTTAAATTCGAAATTTTCTATTGCTTTTCTGCACCATTCAATTACGTCAGAATCAATAAGAATTCCTCTTTTGAGAACCAAATTTGGATATTTGGTTTTTACAGGAACTTTGTGTTTGAATCTGTTTTCTCCACCCTCGACAAATTCTTCCGTTTCAAGATCTACGGATAGTCCTGATACAGATTGAAATTGATGGTCTTTTTCTTTTGTTCCAAGTTGATCAAATTCAACCAGAAAATGAAAACCTACGGGTGGATAGTAATTAGCCATGATTAGTCATTTTGAATAGATAAACCTTCGTGAACCAATTCTATTGACTCGATAGCAACTTCGTTTCCATCGGCTTTTAAATCAGTTGACTGCACTTTTGTTGGCCACGCATTTTTTACTTTCCAGGTAATCACTGGTTCGTGTTCCTCGTTAAGTAATTTGATGGTGATATCCCTTCTTTCGATGGTGTTTAGTTTTACCGTATTCCACCAGGCATAATATTCATTATCGCTTTTAAAAGTGCCTCTTTTCATGGTAATGTTAGAGAACTTCTGCATTCCCGGCATCTTTATCTTGCTGTATTCCGGACTTGCGCCCTGACGGTATTCAATAACTTCAGTTTCTACATCTAATCCGGAAACCTCTGTAAAACCTATTTTTGTTCCACCCCAGTCAACTGAGAAATGAAACTTTGATAATGGATAACTCATGATCTATATATTTTTAATGATGATTATTTAATTAAGATTCCTGCATTTTGTGAGAGAAACGAAGGATGATAAACTCAGCCGGACGAACTACTGCCAACCCAATTTCGATTATCATTTTACCGTCTAAAATATCCACCGCAGACATGGTTTGTCCCAGTCCGATTCTTACATAAAAAGCTTGTTCAGGTTTTGCTCCCGCCAAAGCTCCGGCTCTCCATTGCAGAATTAAGAAATTCTCAATCATAGCTCTTACTCTTATCCAGGTATTGGCATCGTTAGGTTCAAAAACGAATTGTTCGGTTGCTTTTTTAATGGATTCTTCGGCCATATTAAAAAATCGGCGAACCGGAACATAACGCCATTCGCTATCGTTACCAGCTAAGGTTCTTGACCCCCAAACCAAGGTTCCTTTGCCGGTAAAAGTTCTAATAGCATTGATAGATTTACCTGCTACGGTATCAATATTCAATCCGTCTTGTATATTATTAGTGATTTTTACCGTAGGAGCTATGACATAGTTTAAACTAACATTTGCCGGTGCTTTCCATACGCCACGATCACCATCGACTCTTGCATAAATTCCTGCTATTGCAGAACTTGGTGGCAGCGTTATTGAAAGATTAGAAATTTCGGAAAGTATTTTATTGTAGGTAACATTATCAAGCTCTGTAATATCTGCTAAAAAGCGGCCATTCATGGCACCGTTATTTTGATCATTTGGTTTTGCGGTTGTTACAGCAGCAATAATTGCATCAATATTAGCGGTAATAGGTGCAAAAAGATCAACATCAATGGTGATAGCTGCCGGAAAGTCAAGGATAGAAGCTGGTGCTGTGAAATGCAAAATTTTTGGAATTTCTGAAAGTACAGTAGTAACTCCTGCAGCTCCTTTAACATTAGCGGTTATTTTTACTTTGGTATTTGCAGCTTTTGCTTTCCCTAATAAATCAGCCAAATTGGTTTTAACGCTTTCAATTTTATTAGCTAATTCAAAAGGATCAGTGAGATTTTTTAAGACAGCCTTAATAGCGTCTCTGGTTGGTTGGTCTTCTTCATCAGAAGCTATTGCTGCTAATGCTGCTTTTTTAATTTTTTCTTTTTCTCCTATAAGGTTGGCCAGATCTTTAGTCAAAGTTTCTAACAAGGGAATAAAGATCGTGTTTTTTGCAACCGTAAAAGTTCCTGCGGCTGCAGCTGCGGCATCTGCATCTGCTTGTGTTCCTCCTCCGGTTATAACTGCTTCTGCTGCTGTAGTTGCTGCTGCATTATTAAAGCCGGCTGCTGATTCAATAAACTTCAAAACTTCGGCTATACTTCCTGTTAGATTATCATTTGTTCCCGGAACTGTTTTTAGCTTATTGATTAATGGTGCAATTGCAGTTTTTGAACCTCCTAAATCACTTAATACAGTTGACATTGCATCAGGCGTAGGTGAGGTGAAATGCTTAATCGCAATTTCACTTGCATTGTATCTGTAATCTAGAATAGTCTCTAAATGCGGATAATAAGCAGCTCCATATTTTAAAGTATCTTTCTCTGAACTAATAACTCCTCTCAAATCATCAATGTTTGTATCTGTTGGGCTAGTAGCATCATAGCTAAGCGTGTCGATAATTGTAAATCGATCCTGCAGATTTCTACATTGGTTCAACGCATCATTATACAAACCATAAAAATCAGTTGTATTAATACCGGTAACTTGGGTAGCATCCGGAAAAAGGATAAGCGTTGGTTCATCCATTTTTTCTAATTCAAGCAAACCTTTTTTTAATTGAGAACTATCATTTATAGAAGTTACTTTTGTATCAGCGTCATCCAAATCTTCGCCATAACGGCCAACGGATATAATGTAACATGGACCGCCGCCATTTGCAAAAAACAATTGCATCGAATAATACATCAAAAAAGGCTGTCTGCTAGATGGTTGATTTACAATCACAGATCTTGCTGTCGAACCATTATCAACTATATCATTAATGGTAACACTAATTGTTGTCTCTGGTTTTGCAAAGCCAAAAAAGCGTTCGTATTCTAAAAGAGATGTTATTCTTGTTGGTTTCAATTTCAAATCTCCGTTAATCTTGTTCGTGGCTTTTTCGGTATAGCCAATAAAAGCAGGAATCGCTGTCTCTACCTGGGCAACAGAAGGAGGAAACTTTACGATTTCCTCAACATATACTCCAGGCGTTTTGTAAGTTGTTGCCATAATTGAATTGTTTTTTAATTATTAAATAAATATTTCTGAATAGTATTTACTATCGATTTTTGTTATTGATTTTACAGATGGATTTGGATATTGACTTTCTGCCGGTTCTGCCGGATTAAAGTCATTAAGCGGGTCAATTTCAACAAAACCGGAGCGCGTTAATGGTTTTGCTGTCTTGGTTTCAATTATAATTCCTGCTTTACGGTTGATATATTTCCAAAGAGTTTTTCGATTATCAAAATGAATTTTAAAGTTTGGACTTATCATTTTTCCCAAATCGTCTATAATGTTTCCTGAAATGTCGTCGCCTTTAGCGTTTATTGAAACAAGTCCAAAGACATTTTGTTGTTCTGACGGCTGAAGCGTAGAAATTAAATTGGCTGTGGTTTTTTCAGATACTAAATAGGCATTCGAAATAAGTTTGTTATCATTTATTTGTGGAAGATATTTAAAAGAAGCAGGTTCAGTCAATGGTTTTACATTACTGAAGAGATATACCTGAGTAAGAGCAAAATCAAGATTAGTATAATTTTCAAATTGATAGTCATTAATTTTAATTAAAAACTGTAGGTTCAGATCAGCAGGGACTTTTATAAATGGGTCAGATTCAGCCTTGACTTTAATGTATATTCCGAAACCTGTTCTGGTTTTTTTGAATATCATTTTGTAGTTTCTAAGTACAGTATTGGTTTCTAAAGTTGGCGTTATTGTCGAAAATGTATCTGTATCAAATTGCTGCAGCATTTTTGCTTTATCAGCATTTATCATACTTGCAAAAGTTTTTTCTCCATTATTCAAAAAATAATTATGAAAAAGCGTTACTTCAAATAACAATTCATATGTAGCAGTAAAACTCATGACTGTTCTTTTCTTTTGGTTGTTCCTGAAAATTCGCCAATAAGTTGTCCTTCTGCCTGAACAATATTGCGTTCGATTTGTATCATACTCACTTTATATAAAGCCGACGGAAGCTGTTTTCCGCCCAATGTTCCCCAGATATAATTCAATTCTTCAAAAGTGGGAGTGTAGAGTTCAACCGTAAATCTAAAATTGTCTACATTGCTCATAGCGCTAGTACTTCTGTTAAAGATGGTATTGGCTTGAGTAAAAAGCCTTTTCCCTTGAAAAAATTCAATAATTTTCGAAATATCCTTAAGTGAGTTGATGTATTTGTCTCGATTCGCGCTAAAAAGGATATACAGATTTAAATTGACGACACTATTTTTATAAATTGTTTTAGTATTTTCAACACTATGATTTGGGAAGTTTTTTAAAGTAGCTTCTTCGGCTAAATTGATTACAGTAAGTGCAACGCCATCTTTTAATGCTTCGCCTGTATCATCTTTTTGAGATTCCAAAAAAGCAATATTTTCAGGAACAACAGATTTCTCCAACCCAATTTCGGCTAGATAGTTGTTTACTTGTTCTGAAATTATTTGTATTACTTCAAAAATCATCTTTTGATAAAATTTATTATAAATACTAAATGAAATTAACTGAAAGGGATATGATTCTGGGCGCAGAGTATAATTAGAAATTGGGGGCTTCTGACTGTGCTTAAAACTTATGATAAAAACAGGGCTTTTAATATTTGACTAAATTAGATAAATGTAAGTGTACCATAAAAGGGGAAAATTCCCCTTTTTTTATTTATTTAAAATATTGGTTTTTAGTTAGTTGTAGTCTGTTTTTGATTCTTTGAAACCAGAAAGATTTTAAGCAAAAAAAAGCTCCAGATTTCTCTGAAGCTTTTGCTGTGTGACTTACATCCATCTCTCATCAATGAGTTCGGGTGTTTCAAAATCAACTATTCTTTCTTTAGGAAGCATTAGTTTTTCAATCTGATTTTGGTTGATATATTGTTTTTGTTCTTTGATAAAATCAGAAACATCTAATACAAAATCAATATTTTCTTTTATCAGTTTCTCAAAATCCTCTTTGTTTAAATCAAGTTGAATGGTTTGTCTTTCGAGTTGTTTTCCAAAATAATCATAGTCGGGATTCCATTTTGGTGTTACTTTTTGTAAAATCTCTTTAAAGACTTCTTTTTTTATCCAAAGAGCCAATACACTTTCCTGATTTTCTTTTTCTCTCGAGTTGTAATCGTGCATTATTGATAGAAAACTTAGTTGTAATGAATTCGCTTTTAGATAACTATAATCAGGTTTTTCAAGATCTTGGCTTTCTGTAATAGCGGCAGCTGTACTTTTTTCATTAGCAAGATATAATACAATATGCTCCTTTGATATATAACTATATGGCGGAGTATCAAGAGTATCAAGGTTTTTCATTAGATATCCTATTATATTTTGTCCATTTTGAGGCAACTCTTTTAGTCTGTCTGAATAACTTTCAAGTGCTATCGCAAAACTTTTATAGCTGGATTCTCCTAAAACAGGAGCTTTTCTTCTGAATTCAAAATCCCATAAAACTAGTCTTTTGGTGGCGTATTTAGCTATTGTTTCATTTGCCTGCGCTTCTATTTGTTCTAAATATTTTTTGGCCTCATTAGTACCAATGTCTGCAAGTGCCCAAGTACATTTTCTCTGTAAAGGAAAATACTCATTCCATCTAATGTATTCAAAGTCCGAAAATGCTACTTTAAACAAAGTTTCTGCCGTAATAGGATTTGAAATATCCTGAAAAGCACTGGCCATATTTTCATGATCCTTATGCCAGTCAGATTCGAAGATTTCACAAAGAAGTAAAAGAATTTCTTCGTCTTCTTTATAGCGATAAAAAAAAGGAATTTTGCTATTATAAAATCCATCACCGTCTTTCTCGGCTATAAATTTTTTTAATGTAATTAAATCAGTTTCTCTTTGGTTCATTAGTTTAGATGTTCTTTTCAATTAGTGTCATTTTTCCAAATATTTCATTTATTGCCTCAGACATAACTTTGGCTGTATCGGCTCCACTTTGATTACTAATAATAAATGCACCTAAATCGTATTTTGGAATTATATAAATAAAACATTGAGAACGTGGTACTCCACCGTGATGAATGTAGAAGGTTCCAAGTTTTTGATCATCTGTATCGATATTCCAGAAATAACCAATACTAAACTCCTTGCTAAATTTTACAATTGGTTGATGTGATTCGGCAACGATTTTATTATTTTCCAACTCAAACTTAATGTATTTAATCATATCAGGTACTGTTGATTTCATATTACCGGATGCTCCCCATGGCAATTGCGGCATTGGCGAAGTGATTACGCTATTATCACTATGATATCCTACTGCAAGCTTTTTGGTTTCCTGATTAGAAAGGTTGATTTTGGTGTTTTGCATTGCAATGTCATTAGTCAGGAAATCTGTTAATAGTTTTTCATACTTTGTTTTATAGACTTTTTCTAAAATAAAAGCCACAAGTAGGCTACCTGTACTTGAATAAGAATATTTATACCCCGGAACGGTATCAATTTTAACTTTATGAAGATCTCTTAAGAAATCTTTTTCTCCATAGTTTTTATAAAGTTCATCGATTTTTGCAGGAGTTTCATGATTTAAGAAATTTTGTAAAATTGTATTTGCTTCCAATGGAAGCATATTTGGTAATCCGCTTGTATGTGAGAGTAAATGTTTTATAAGAATAGGCTGGTTTCCATATTTTAAATTGGGATAATCTTCCGGTAAATACTTTTGGATTTCATCTTCAATATTTAATTTCTTTTCGCAGACTGCTTTTGCTGCTAATGTTCCTGCAAATGTTTTACTTATAGAACCTATTTCATAAATTGTTTTATTATCAGGACAATTTTTTTTTCCTTTTTCTAATTCTCCATAATGACCAATGAATTCTTTTCCCTGATAAACTATTGCGATTGAAGTAGAATGAATTAAGGGTTTTTTAATCATTCTATTTGCTACACTATCGATTAAAATTTGAATGTTTTCTGTTTTTGAGCTTTGAGCAAGGCAAAAGACAGAGGATAGCAAAAGAATTAAAAGGAATTTGTTTTTCATAGTTTTAAATGGTTATATTTTTTTATGATTAATTGATTAGATTATCGAACATATCTTTATAGAATGCAAAATAATTGGTTTTAGTCAACTTCACGAATCATTTGGAAAAGTAAGTATTTTACAGCAATAAATTTATTATCTAATTCTAAGATTATCTTTAACTGCGAAAATAATTGATGAAATTTTACCTTTTAGTTATTTTTAAAATTGCTTTTCAAATTCTGTTATTCTGATTCGAACAGTGACAAAAGAGTAAAAGAATTTCTTGGTCTTCTGCAGATATGAATAAAACAAAAAAGAGACTCGAAAGTCTCTTTATAGAATTAATATATCTTTAAAAATGATTATTTATTGAGTAATTTTTCAAATCTTGCCATCATTTCCTCTTTTTCTTTTAGCATTCGCTCATACAATGCAATTTTTTCATCATATAATTGAACAATTTTATCAATTGGATTAAATGTACAGTGTGGGTTAACTGCATTTAATGTTGATGTATCGTTACTTGTAAAAGTATTAGAAATAACATTTATAGCTTGTTCTTCATCAAAGTTCTTAAAAGCTTCAACTGGAATTTTTAATACTGCTGAAATTTGTTTCAACAGATTTTCTTCAATTACATCTTTTTGCTCGAGCATAGAAATTTTCTTCTGATTCCAGTCATTTCCCAAATCAAAGGCTAATGCTTCCTGCTTTATGTTAAGCATTTCTCTGAAGCGTTTTACGTTTCTTCCCTGATGTATTTTCTGTTCCATAATGAATATCAATTTTCTAAAGGCTCAAAAGATAAAGCCATTCGGATTAAAAAATCCTGAGTTTCAAAGATAGAAAAATATCCCTTATTCAAACTTTAAAAGCGATATAAAGAGTAAATATTATACTATAAAACTTTGTTCCATTTTATAATATGAAACGTAATCAGGGAATAATTAACAAAATAAGATTTTAGTTCATCATAAATTAGATTGAGTTTTTTTTAAGTAACTATTTCTAAATCAAATCTATGAAAAGAATACTGTTTTATCTCGGTTTACTTTCGTTTGTATTAATCAGCTGCAAAAAAGAAAGTACAAGTACAGAAAGTGTTGTTGATTCTAAAACAAATTCGGATGAATATGAATTTGTTGACGGATATCCAACAGAAGCGACAATTAAAAAAGCCTATGACGATGCTGATTTAGCACGTGCGATTCAGGCATATAAGTTTTTCTATCCCACAGTTTCGGGCGAAGCTCTTTTTAAAGGAAATGATAGTATTAATGTTAAACCAAATGTTTCATTTGGAGTATTAGATACAAAACCAACTCAAATTGGTTACACACTAAATTCAGATACACCTTACGGACCTATTTTAGTTGATTTATCAAAAGGACCAATTGTAATTGATGTTCCCAAAGGTCCGCTTATCGTGGTTGCAATGGATGTGAACCAGCGTTGGGTTGCTGATATGGGAATTCCGGGTCCAGATGCGGGTAATGGCGGAAAGCATTTACTTTTGCCACCAAATTATAAAGGTACAGTTCCGGGTTCCGGTTATCATGTTTGGAAATCATCTTCAGACAATCTTACTGTGGGCGTGCGTTCGCTTCCTGTTGGCGGCGATGTAAAAGCTGCATTGGAACGTATTAAAACCGTAAAAGTATATCCGCTAAACAAATCAGCAGACTGGAAAGAACCAACTTGGCTTGATCTTACGGATAAACATCAGAATAGCACACCGCTTGCATGGGAAACCAATTTTAAGTTTTGGGAAAATTTAAATGATGCCGTACAACGCGAACCTGCATATGACGGATACAGAGATTATTACGGAGAACTTGCGGTATTAGGAATTATTAAAGGCAAACCTTTTAAACCAGACGCAAGATTGAAAGCAATTCTTGAAAAAGCGGCCAAAACGGCTAATGCTCAAATGCGTGTACAATCATTTGCAGATCGCCGTCAGGATCGCGTGGTTTGGAAAGATCGCCAATGGGAATGGGTTGGATTGCGATTTGAAAACGGTGATTTTGATGCACCAACTTATGTAGATCTTGACGCTCGCGAAACATGGTTTTATCAGGCAATTGGTGCATCTCCGGCAATGTTTAGACGACAAGAAGGCGGAGGATCTCTATATTGGTTAGGATTGAAGGATAAAACCGGAAAATATGTAGACGGAGCAAAAACATATAAATTAACCATACCAACGCCAGTTCCGGCAAAATTATTCTGGTCTGTTACTATTTATGACGCTCTTACCAGAAGTCAGGTTGCTACAGATCAGAACAAAGCGGCGCTTCGTTCTTTATTTGAATTGAAAGACAAAATTGGAGGACAAAGTATTGATTTATATTTTGGCCCAAAAGCTCCCGCAGGAAAAGAAGGACAATGGATAAAAACAATTCCGGGAAAAGGCTGGTTTGCTTATTTCCGAATTTATGGTCCAACTGCTACGGCTTTTAACAACAGCTGGAAACCGGGCGATTTTGAAGAAGTGAATTAAGGGCAAAGTTTAATTTGTTTTGAATAGTAATAAAGGCATCTGATTTAGCAGATGCCTTTATTATTTAAATCAAGAGATAGGGAAGAGGCGGATAACCAATATGCACGTTGCACAACCTACAGTTTACAATTAATCTTTATATTTGATTTATAAAATTAATAAAATGAGCGAAAAAACTAAACCGTATGCCTTAATAACTGGCGCCAGCAAAGGCATTGGAAAATCTATTGCTTATGAATTGGCAAAACAAGGTTATCCGCTATTGCTTGTTGCAAGAAGCGAAGAGGATTTAAAAGCATTATCTAATGATCTTCAGGCTAAATACGGCATAAATGCTTCTGTTTTAGCGATTGATCTTTCGACGAATGATGCATCGCAAAAAGTAACGAATTGGATAAAAGAGAATAATTATCCTGTTGGTATTTTGGTTAATAATGCCGGTTATGGCGTTTGGGGCGATTTTAGTCAGTCTTCTCTAACCGATCAACTTGGTATGATGCAACTTAACATGAATGTAGTTATAGAACTTTCGCATTTATTAGTACCTATACTTTCACAACAAAAACAAGCCTATATTTTAAATATATCGAGTACGGCTGCATATCAAGCTGTGCCTACTTTGGCTGTTTATTCGGCAACAAAGGCTTTTGTTTTATCGTTTACGCGTGCCTTGCGTTTCGAACTTGCCCAAACTTCAATTTCCGTAACTTGTTTTAGTCCGGGTCCGGTTGATACTGGTTTTGCTTCAAGAGCTGGTTTAGACGCTTTTAGCAAAATGGCCGAAAAGTTTAATATGCAACCTGATGATGTTGCAAAATTGGCTGTAAAAGCCATGTTCAACAAAAAATCAGAAGTTATTCCGGGTTTCACCAATATTATTTCGGTTTATGCCAATCGCATACTACCAAAGGGTTTTATCGAAAAAACCGCTGCCGGAATTTATAAAATTTAATTTTTTTCGAAAAAAAATAAAAAAAATATTCTTTGCAAAAGAAAAATTATATTATGTTTGTATTAAATTCTACTAATTCTATAGAGTATGTCAGATAAAAGAAAAAATATGTTTAGTTTTCCTAAAGGCCGAATGCACACAAACATGCTAATGTATTGTTGTTGCTGTTGTTGCAGTCTTTTAGATAAAATTACAAACACTATTATTTCATTTATTAAATCTATATTATCATGGTATCTTCTTATAAAACCTTTACCCTTACTGAGCAATTAACTAATGAGCAAATTGCCTTTTTTAACGAACATGGTTTCATCCATTTCAAAAAATTTATAAATCCCGAAACTGTTTCATCAATCATTGATGCCTCAAAACAAGTAGAGCAAAATTGGATTGAAAATGATCTTCAAAAAGTAAACGGTGTTCCTATTAAATATGGAAAAGATTTAGACGGTTCTCCAATTGTACAACGTTTTGCTTTTATCAATCAACATCATCAAACTTTAAGCGGTCTTTTACTTGATCCAAGATTCGATGGTTTATTACCATTGGCAGGCGATGGCGCTAGATTAGGAACGGAAGAAAAAGACGGAATGGTTTTCAATCATTATATCAATGGGCCAGAAAGTAAGTTTACTAAAATGGGCTGGCATACAGATGGTTTAAGAGATATTTTTTATGGTGCAAAATTAAACCCAATGCTAAATGTGGGGATTCATTTAAGCACTTTAAAACCTGAAAATGGCGGTCTTAAAATCATTCCGGGAACTCATAAGCAAAGTATTTATCAAATGCTTTTCCGCAAAAAATACTTTTTAGATAATAAACCAGATGCAGAGGAAGTTGCTATCATTCCGGAAGCTGGAGATTTAACGATTCACGATGGTCGTTTGTGGCACAGAGTTGCAGAATCCTCTATTATAGGCGAAGAGAGTAGAAGGAGAGTTATTTATATTCCGATTATAGCCGGAAAATATGCTCCTAAAAATGAGAACAGTCCAACGGTTTTCTATCAGCGCTTTGCGGGAATTGTTAAATAATTATGCTTATTATCCTCGCATTTAGTTATCTGGTTAGATCAGGTAAACTAAAAAGTACGACCGATTTTTTAAAAAATAGTCAGAGAAAAGTAAAACTTAAAATTGCAAAACTAGAATTGGCTATACTTTCTGGCTTACAAATATTGCGCTATTAATGGGAAAAGAAATACAGATTGAAGATTACAGTGCAATTGCACAAAGAACATTTTCAGACCGTAAGCGAACTAATATTTTAAAAAGTGCAGAACAGTTAACGATTGTATTTTTGCTTCCAAAAGTGCCTAAATTCATTTCGCCAAACGTACTTACTTTAATTGGTACGTTTGGTTCAGGATTAATTTTTATAGCCTTTGTTTTAGGTACTTATTTAACAAGTTGGTATTTGCTTTTGGGTATTATCGGTTTGGTTATAAATTGGTTAGGCGATTCTTTAGACGGAAGATTGGCTTATTATAGAAATATTCCGCGTCGTTGGTATGGTTTTGCACTCGATATTATTGCCGATTGGATTGGTATTGTACTCGTAGGCTTTGGTTACTACATTTATGCTAAAAACGGCACAGAAATAGTAGCTTTTGCTTTTGTCGCATTATATGGTTGGTCTATTATTATCAGTCAGTTACGCTACAAAATTACAAATGAATACAGTATAGATTCCGGCTTTTTTGGTCCAACGGAACTTCGATTTATTATTGCTTTAATTTTAATTACAGAAGTTTTATTTCACGGATCAATTACTTATCTGGCTGGCTTAATTTCTATTATCTTATTTATAATCAATACTATTGATAGCTTTAAACTTTTAAAGTTAGGCGATTTAAAAGATAAAAACCAAGTCTGAAATGTTCCCGAAAAAATCTGTTTACACTTTTCTTCAAGCACAAGTTGCGGCATTTTTAGGTGGCATTACCGATTATGCTTTAATGATTTTATTAACAGAAGTATTTGAATTGCATTTTACTTTTTCTATTCTAATCTCCGGAACCATTGGCGCAATTATCAATTTTAGCATCAATCGATTTTGGGTATTTAAAACTCAATCCGGTTATAGCAGCCACATCAATAGTCAGCTTTTTAAATTTGCGTTGGTTGTGTTAGGAAGCATTTCCTTAAAATCATTTGGTACGCTTATTTTGCAAAAAGTATTTCAAATCGATTATAGAATCGGAAGATTAATCACGGACAGTTTTGTTTCGTATGGATTTAATTATCCGCTGATTAAATATTGGGTTTTTAAAGTAAACGAAAAAAGAATGTAATCGAATAAAATTAGAATATAAATAACCAATTAAGTGTTTTCTTCTAACACATAGAAACATAGATTTTATATGTAAAAGAAGAATACAAAAAGAAACTAGTTTCTCACACATAGCCAACTATGTTTTTTTGAATGAGTGAAATGCCTTTTTTAAGCGTCCTAAATCTATGTTTCTATGTGTTAAAAATAATTGTAACCAACAGGTTATATAAAAACTTCGATATGAATAATTTATCACTTAAATATTTTACAAAATCACTAATCGTAATAACGATCTTAGTAACTATAATTTCTGAAAATGTAAGGGCACAATCCAAAAATCCATCGCCATTAAATTTTCCAACGCCTAAAAACATAGATAATATGTTATTTTACATTCAGCGTGACCCAAATATAAATACTGCTATTTATGCCATAAATTATCAGGAAAATGGAAAAATAAACAAAAGCAATCCTATAAAAGCCTATTGGATTCGATATGCTGAGAATGGAGAAAAAAAAGATTTAAATTATATGCAACGCAAATTTGCATACGGCCTGGAAAGCAAAACCTTGAATAATGAGGAATTTGAACTTCAATTTGTATCGTATAAAAAGTTGCCTTTGACCTTGAAAAAGATAGATTCAGATCAAAAATATCATGTTTTTGTAAGTGTAAATCAGAAGAGAATTCAAGTAGAAAAAATATTCGTGCGTATTGAAGGAGGTTCTTTTTGGTTACCAAATGTAAAGTATGCCGAAGTTACCGGAGTTGAGACTTCTTCAAATAAAATAATTACGGAAAGAATGTTATTGAAATAAGATTCTATAATATCAGTTATTCTCAGGTATCCGAAGTTTCCCGACTTCGGATACTTTTTTTATGTCTAATATCATTTTAGCAATTTTGCTTTTACATCATTTTTTTAAATAAGATATAAAATCCAATTATCCCGGAAAAACTACCAATAAATATAGTGTAAGAGTTTTATAATCAAACAGAAAGCTGTTTTTTGAATTAAATCTACTGGGAATTTTGTAACATCCTAGCGGAATTAAATACTTCTTAGTCTTCTCTCATTTGTACCTTTAATACTGTTATTAAAACTATTATAAAATCAAAATAATTAAGTTATGGCAGAAATTAAAATTGAGAAGAAAAAACCAGTATGGCCTTGGATTGCAGTATTACTGGTTATTGGAGGAATTATATATTACATCTATTTTGTGGATCATGAAACTCCTGCCGAAAGCAGTACACAAATCGAAAATACCACAAGTGCACAATAGAACATAATGACTGGGAAATACTAAAGTTAAACCCAGTTGAAAAGTGAATATTAAAAAAAAGAAATTATGGAAAGTAAAGATAAAAATTTATACAGGTTAGACGAACTATCGGATTATAAAATCGCATCAAATTATTCTGATGTAAGAGGATGGAAAATTGTTGATTCTGATAATCAAACTATAGGCGAAATTGATAATTTGTGGGTTAATAAAGATATGCAACGTGTTGTATATTTAGATGTTAAACTAGACAAACGATTGTTAGAAGACAGCCGAAATGAGGTTAGAGATGTTATAGCAAATGACAACGGAAAAGAGTTTATTTATAAAGAAGGAGCGAGCCATATTATTATACCAATAGGATCTGTAAGTATAAATAAGGACACGAAAATTGTTATGGCGAACAGTTTAGGTTACGATACCTTTAGAAACACAAATAGATATGATAGACAGCACAATTTTGACAGGGAATATGAAAGAAGAGTAATGAATTCTTATTATCCTCAAAATAATCCTGATTCTGTGTATTATAGTGACGATGATTCCTTTTATAACCGCAGAGAATTTGACAATAAATAGTACTTTTTTCAGATTTCATGCAAACTGTTTAATTTAAAAAAAACGATCATGGAAACCCAAATCATTGAATTAGAAAAAAAATACTGGAAGGGAATGGAAAATCATGATTATGATACCGTAAAAAATCTTACGCTGTTTCCTTGTGTAATTGCCGGTAAAAATGGTGTACAAAGTGTAGACGAATCTAATTTTAAAAAGATGTTTGAATCCGGTGATGCCAACAAAATAAAAGTAGTAGCTATTTCTAATGTAGAAACCAAGTTAATTGCTGAAAATACGGCAATAATTGGGTATTTAATTGAACTAGGAACAGGAGATGACAAACAAAATCAATCCATGAAATGTGTCTGCACTTCTACATGGATTTCAAAAAATAATAACTGGGTTTGTGCACTTCATACAGAAACAGAATTGTCTCACTGAGATTCTAAACAAGAAAAATTAAACTAAAAAAAGCTCTAAATAAATCATTTAGAGCTTTTTTTTAGCTTGTTATTGTACCAATTAATTTACTTTTTCTATCAACATTTTTTTTGTTCCCATATCAATTTCCTGTTTCAAAATTTGATTGGTTTTAGAATCAATATAATAAGTATTTATCACTTTATTTTGCGAAATACCATCTGTCACAGTAACAATCCACACAGATTTTCCGGCAAGGAAACCTTTTTTTGTATTGGTTATATTTGCTTTAAGGATTGCAGCTTTTGTTGCAGGATTATAATCAAAAATCGTTATTTCTGTTTTATAATTTTCCTTTAACGGAAGCCAGCGAATTATTTGAGGATAAATATTACTGTCAAAAAAGTCGCCGGTTGTTTCTTCTTTGATATCTGTTTTTTTGTTATCCTTTTTATCCAGATAATAACCAGTTGTTTGTTTTCCGAAATTAAGGTTTATGTCTCTTTGAGTGTTGACAGAAGTATGTTGTACAGGATTTAAATTAGGAAGTTCCGCTATAGTTTCATCAATCCAGTCCGGCATATTTTTCATTTTTACCGTTGTAGTGATTTTTACTGTATTTTTTGTTTTAGAGATTTTAGTAAATACCTTTCCAATTTCAATTTTTGCAGTATCCCGAATTGCAAACCAATTCATTTCATACTCTTCATTTTTAATTAGTTTCTCAATAATTTCATTGTGACCAGGAGATTGTATTTTTTCTTGGGCATTTGCAGTAAAACATAGTAAAGAAAGACCTGCCGAAAGAAGAAATAAGGATTTCATAGATTTCATATAGTATATTTTTATACCAGTTAGTGTGCGAAAAGTAATAAAAGTTACAACAGACTAATTTGTTAACGTGACATATTGATACAGTTTTGCCGGGTTTTCTGCTTCAGTAATTAAGAACTGAGCAACATCGGCTCTTGAAATCTTACCAACTTTCATTCCTTTTTGAAGTTCTGATAATACTTTATAAGATAAAGTCTGATCTCCATTAGTAAGCATACCGGGTCTAATAATTTCCCATTTTAAAGCACTTTTGGTAATTAGTTCTTCCATCATTGTTTTATTGATGTATTGCTCTTTCAGGAATAGGGAAATCACTGTTCGCATAAAAAAGCTTAGATAGTTTTTACTTTCGCCTGCTCCAAAACCTGTAATTACGAGAACTGGTGCAACATAATTTATATCATCAGTAACCTTTATCAATGTTTTGGCAATATCAGAAAATAGGGTAGTTGCTTTTTTATTTTTTGTTCCAACGGTTATAAGTATCGTATCAGAACCTTTTATTGCATTTTTTAAATCAATTGGTGATGTTGCACTTCCGTTTATTTTGATGAGTTTAGGATGATTCGGGATTTGGTCTGTATTTGTTGATAATGCCGTAACGGTATGTCCGTTTTTAAGCGCTTGCATTACAGCTTGTAAACCAATTCCGGCGCCGGCTCCTATAATTGCTATGTTCATTTTAGTTTATTGATTTCGTTTGTAGATATTTTTCAGCAATGCTTTTTGGTGCGACTAATAAACTTTCGCTTCCCCATTTCCATTGAGTTCCCGTTGTTGTCAGGATTTGGGCTCCAGCTTCTTTAGCAATAAGTAAACCCGCAATCCAGTTATAAGTATCGATATCTTCCTGAACAAACAAATCGATTCTTCCTGCACCAACATAAGCTAATTGCAAACCGTGTGGTCCGTAATTTCTAATTATTCCAAAATTATCGAGTAGTTTTGTTACGGTCGAACCAATTTTTTGATTCAAATTATTATTTGATTTATCCTGATGTCCGTATTCAAAAACAGCCAGCATTACTGCCAAATCTGTTTTACGGCTAAGCTCTAATGATTTTCCATTCATAAAAGCGCCTTCGCTATCTTTTGCCCAAAATATTTCATTGGCTAACGGATCATAAATTACAGAAAAGAACGGTTTTCCATCGCGAATAAGTGCCAGGTTTACGGTCCATCCGGCAATATGCTGAAGATATTGTATCGCGCCATCCATGGCATCGCAAAGCCAGTATTCTTGCAGTTCAGCTGGATTTCTTTGTGAATTGGTATCAAACTCGTCGCCAATATGCCAGGGAGTATTAGGAAATTCGGGAGCTAAGTCATCTTTTAAAGAACTAAGACACAAATTGTCAATGTTTTCTAATTGTTTTAAAAGCTCATCCATAGTTTGTGGAATCGCATTTTGTTTGTAGTCTTTTAAAAAGACGTCGCCTATTTTTCGTACTGCATCCAGTACGATCGGAATATTAATTTCGTTTTGCATTTTGTTATCGTATTAATTACAATGCAAAGCTAGGCGGAGTATGGCTTTTAAAGTAGTTGCAATAAAGGGAATGATAGTCCTAATCACGGAATTTTTTCCGAAATTCAAGAGGAGTGAGGTTTGTTACTTTTTTAAAAAGTTTTCCAAAATAAACCGGTTCGTCATAACCCACTTCATAAGCTACTTCCTTGACATTTTTATCTGTAAAATACAGTAATCTTTTGGCTTCTAAAATAGAAGCTTCCTGAATATGAACCGATACCGGACTTCCGGTTAACGATTTTACGGTATCATTTAGGTGAGCCACGGAAATTGAAAGTGCCGCAGCGTATTGTGCGGGTTGTTTCCAGATTTTAAAATGCTCTTTGGTTAATTTTATAAATGTCTCCTTAATTATAATACTGCGGTTTTCCTTCTCTTTATCAACAGAGATATTTGAAACGAGTTCAGCGGCAATGAGGTTTAAAAGTGCATTCAATAAAGAATGAATACTTTTTTGAATGTAGTTGTTTTTATTTTCTAACTGTATTTTTTCTATTAAATCCATGAGAATACTCAGCTGCTGAAAGAAATTAGATTCTTGCTGAAGTAAAAAGGGATTTTCGATTTTATTTTCCAGAAGCTGCAATATTTCTTTACTGGCCAACGACGGATCAAAACTGATCATCCATCCTTTTGGATTTTCGACATCTATAATATGATGAACTTCTTCCGGAAATACACAAAGCAAGGCTGGAGCAGTAAATTCGACATTTTCAAAATCAATATTTAATTTGAATTTTCCGCTTAAAGCGAACATCAATTGACAGTGATCGTCCCGGTGTGGTTTCGAGATATCGTGTTCTTCAATTTCCCGATCTTCCATATTCACAATAATAATTCCTGCCTTGGCAAGAGGCGAAAGTTCAAATTGTGTAATAGTTTGGTTTTGATTTTTCAAGATTAGAATCGAAGTTTACAAAAAAATGGATTAGTTATAAGTTGTAAAAATAGAGATTAAAACATCAAATTTAAAATCAATTTTTTGTGGTTTGTTTTAATTGATGTTATTAAAATCTATCTCCATTTTTGAAACTTATCCTTATTAGTTTTTCCTTTTTTTAAGTTGAAATATATTTCCTTCCGGATCAATTCCGTCACAAAGCCAAAAGTTATAATCGTCAAAAGTTTTTAATTCTCGCATAGGAATGTTTTTTTCAATAAACTCTTTTCTAATCAGTTCTAAGTCGTCATCAATCTCAAAAACGATTTTAGTATTATTGTCAAATTGGTGATTGGGTTCAATTTGTTCCATGTATTTTTTTCCAATTTTATGAAACCCAATATTTACATTCCCTGCGTTGAGTAAAATCCAAATTTCATCTTCTTCAAGAACTTTCAAATTGAAGTTTTCGACATAGAAATTTTTAAGAAGCTGAATGTTTTTTACATATAGAATTATCGTGTCAAGTTTTGCATTCATTTAGTTATTGAATTTGTTGTTGTCTTAGATTGAGTTAGTTCAAAAATTGTCCACGATATTCTGTTGGAGTCAATCCGACTTCTTTTTTGAATAATCTTGAAAAATAAGGTGGGTTTTCAAATCCTAATTGATAGGCTGTTTCTGCTACAGTATTATCTGTGCTCACCAATAGATTTTTAGCCTCAGCGACCAAAGAAATATGAATGTGTTCTAAAGCTGTTTTGCCTGTTTCCTGTTTCAATAGATCACTTAAATATCTTGCAGATAAAGATAATTTTGATGCCATATATTTTACGGTCGGCAATCCTTCTTTTTGAAGCTTTCCACTTTCAAAATATAATTTAAGAATCTCCGTAAATCTGGTAATAATTGTTCCTGATAGCGTGGCTCTGTTTAAAAACTGTCTCTTGTAGTAACGCTGCGAATATTTTAGAATTGAATCGATATGAGTGAGCATAATATCTTTGCTGAAGTCATCCTGATTGTTGTAATATTCCAATTTTATTTTATAGAATAAATCCCAGATAGTTTCTTCTTCTTTAGGTGATAAATGCAAGGCTTCATTAACTTCATAATCAAAAAAGCCATATTTTTTAATTTCGGAATAAAGGTTTATATTCACTAAAAAATCTTCATCGATATAAATCATAAAGCCTTTTTCGGTAAGTTCAATGTCACTCATTGTAATTCTCTGACCAGGTTTTACAAAAGCCATCGAGCCATTGTCATGATCATATTTCGTCTTTCCGTATAAAATAGTGCCTGATTTTACTTTTTTTAAAGCTATTTTATAAAAATCCATTGTGAATTCTGTTTCAGCAAATGTGCATCCTTGCAATTCTTCAAAAGTTACCAGCCCAAGCAGAGGATTTTCCGGAGGCGGAAATCCGTTTGAGGTATAAAGCTCGCTTATCGTTTTATAGTTTTTCATGCTTAACAATTTTAGGCATTATAAATTTACATTTAAAAAGTTTATGTGATGTAAGCAATTTAAATTTCTTCAAGATAGGTCAATTCTGGCGGTGCAATAAGCTTTCCGTTTAGAAAAGTAAAAAAGCGTTTGATATAATCTTGTTCCAAATGCCAGTCATACGTTTCTTTTGAAGTATAAATCGCAAAAATTACTATGGTATTTGGCTCTTCGGTTTTTCGCATTAGAACAAAATTTTCACATCCTTCTTCGAGTAAAATATGAGCTTTTGTTTCAATTGCAAGCGGAAGCACTTCCTCGATGAACTCTGGATTAATTTTAAGTGCGGCATTTGTTATGACTTTATTCTTCATTTGCTTAATTTATTTCGATTATTTGATGCTTTTTAATATTGAACTTTCAAACATTTTTGGGGCAAAATGCTGTAGGAATACAATCATACCAGACATTTTTCCAACCGGATTACTGAATTTTGGTTCTTTTGTTCCAATTAATTTGGTAATAATTTTTGCCACTGCATCTGGTGATTCTGCTTCGTCTAAACCTTTTTGAGTAGCAGCATTGACTTTTTTTCTGTAAATATTGTAATCCGGAATACTTCCTGTTGAAGAAATGGCATTGTGCCCAAGATTGGTTTTAAACCAAACAGGTTCAACAACACTAACTTTAATATTAAAGGAATTTAGCTCGAAGCGAAGTGATTTGAAATATCCTTCAACTGCATGTTTTGAAGCAGAATAGTACGATAAATTTGGAGGTCCAATCAAACCAACAATAGAACTTACGGTTATAATTTGTCCAAATTTTTGTTTTCTAAAATAAGGTAATAATGCATTAGTAACCTTAACAGTTCCCCAAAAGTTGGTCTCAAATTGTTTTCTGGCTACATCTATAGGAGTTTCCTCTGCAATACCAGTAATCATAAAACCTGCATTGTTAACCAAAACATCTAATTGTTTTGTTTCAGAAGACAGTTTTTCTTTAAAGGCAAGAATTGAATTATCGTCATCAATATCCAGACGTATTAATTTAAAAGGAACTTTATATTTTTCCGGTTCACGACTGGTTCCAATTACATTAAATCCTTTCTTGTGAAGATCGTTTGCTAACATCAATCCAAAACCTGAAGATGCTCCTGTGATTAAAATTGTTTTGCTCATTTTTATTTCTTTATATGATTAATAATGAGGCAAAGTTAGAGTAGGAGTTTACGTTAGTGCTTATACAAAAGTGGGAAGACGTGATACATTCTTACGTCCATTTTAAAGCTTGACTTTATATAAAAAAATGCAATGAACTGCTTTCGCAACCTGACAATATTTAGTATTGCTATAAACTCAATTAATTTTTAAGTATTCATTTATTCTTGACAGTTGACTTTGTGAAGTATTGAGACAAACACGTTCGTGTGGTTTATGATGGAACAAATCCAAAGGAAACAAAAAAGCTAAAAAGTAACACTTTTTAGCTTTTTTATTTGATTCTTAATAAGTTCTATTCGATGGTTTTATTTGTTTTCGTAAGGTCAAAGTTTAAATTGGTATTCAATATAATTCCATTATTGTTTTGAAAAACATTTTTTCCGTCTATTTGTCTTCCCAACTGTACGATTTGATTTAGATAACCTCCTTCAATTCTTATGTTTTTATTAAATCTGTAACCTAATAAAATTCCAATTCTGTTTTGATCAAAAACGTTCATATTTACATTTTTTCCAAATCCAATAAAAATTTCGTCATAGAAAGCTAAATAAGGCGTTTTGTCTTTTATTTCATTTCCTTTTAAAGGCACCTGAACTCTTATCATATATCGCATTCGGTTCAATAACGGAAATTCGTCTTCTGTTGTCTCATTTATAGAACTATACCTGCCTACAAATCTTTGTTCTAACATAAATCTATGCGAGAAATCAACGATTCCTTCTTTATGATTTAGTTGTACCATTTCAAAAATTCTATGTTCTGTAAAATCTCTGCCCATTCCATTAATAGGTATTTCTCCATAAGGATAGGTTTCGATCCAGCCATAACCAACCCGGAATTGAACTCTTGAATTTAAGTTATAATTTAATCCAACCCTTAATAAGCTTTGCTGCCATTGGGTAATCATTTCATTTCTTCGCCATTGGTATTCAGTATGTATTCCAAATTTTTCTGAGATTTTAAATGTTCCAAAAAAGTTATACCATCCAATGCTGTTGTTTGTATTAATACGATTATTTTGCCCGATTACAGATTGTAAACTGCCAATTAAAAAAACGAGAATTAATACATATTTTTTTTTGTTCATTATTTTAAGAATTCAAGGGTTCCGTCTGTCAAATTATAAAACACACCTACGATTTTTATTTCTCCTTTATCTTCCATTTCTTTAAGAATTGGACTTTTTTTGCGAATTTGATCGATAGCATAAAGCACGTTGTTTTCTGAAACGTGTTTTACAAATTTATCATTTTTTGACGTTTTTTCACCATTAAAATCTTGACTCATTGCTACGGCAGGTTTTATTTTTGAAAGCATGGCTGTAATATTTCCCAATTTTACATCATCAATTGCGGCTTTTATAGCGCCACAGTGCTGGTGTCCCATTACTAAAATCAATTTTGCGCCAGAAACCTTACAGGCAAATTCCATACTGCCTAATAAGTCTTCGTTTACAAAATTTCCTGCTACACGTCCCACAAAAATATCGCCCAAACCCTGATCAAATACATCTTCGACTGGTACACGGCTATCGACACAACTTAATACAACCGCTTTAGGAAATTGTCCTGGTGCCGATTTTCGGGCTTGTTTACTATGGTCGCGAACCGTAGTGGTACCGCTCTGAAAACGCTTATTTCCTTCTATAAATTCCTGTAAAATTGCGTCAGGCGTAAGTCTGGTTTGTTCTTCCTTTGTCATTACATGAGAAACTACAGGTTTTACAGTTTCTTTTAAGGTAGAATTTGAATTTGATTTTTCTGTTTTTGTTTCGCCGTTACAAGCAATCAAAAGTGCCGCTGCGCATAGCATTACCAATGATTTTAATTGATTCTCCATTTCTTTATTTTAAATTAAATCTGCCTACTTTGTAAAACGGTGTTCGGCATTTCCGTTTAATATTCGTTCAGTACTTATATATAACAGGAAAAGAGGTTGTTTCCCTACTTGAAGAGTTTGTAAATTTAAATTTCACTTTGCTATTGTTGATATGTATTGGTTTATTCTCTCACATAGTCCCGAAGTCCTATGACATTGCGATTAAACATAGACGAAAAAATCTTTACTTATCAAAATGGTATCTATTGGTAATGCTTTGGTATCTGGTATCGTTACTCTAAGTTTTAATTTTGTCAGAAGTAAATTTTAAAATTAAAATAAAATGAATAAGGCATTATTATTAATTGATATACAGAAAGAATATTTTGAAAATGGAGCTTTAGAACTTGTAAATCCTATTGCTGCAAGTGAAAACGCCAAGAAACTATTGGAGCATTTTAGAAAAGAAAATGGGACTATTGTTCATGTTCAGCACATATCCGGAGAAGGTTCTCCAATTTTTGTTTCAGGTACAAAAGGGGTAGAAATTCATGAAAATGTAAAACCGCTGGAAGGAGAGAAAGTAATTACCAAACAATTTCCTAATAGTTTTAGAGAGACTGATTTATTGGAATATCTTCAGTCAAAGGAAATAACACATTTGGTAATCGCGGGAATGATGACTCATATGTGCATTGACGCGGGTACAAGAGCTGCAGTTGACTTTGGATTTGAATGTACTGTAATTGGAGATGCCTGCGCTACAATGAATCTTCAAATAAATGGTAATGACGTCAAGGCTGCAGATGTTCATAATGCATTTTTGGCGGCATTAGAATTCTTTTACGCAAAAATCACCACAACAGAAGATTATTTGCTTTTGTAAAATAAAAAGTAAATAAGGAATCACTTTTATAAAATGAGCCGTAATTTATTACTGCTCATTTTTTTTGGTTTGAAGTAATTTGTAAATGAAGTTGTAAATTTGCTTTAATTATAACATTATAACAAATCTTAAAAGCAATAGAAACGGATTTGAATAGGTTAACTAATTAAAGAAAATGGAAACAGTTAAATTTCATAAAACAGAATGTGGCGTTGAAATGCTTCTCAATGTATTACATGGCGATATGCTGAGTGAGAGATATTTGGAACGCGATACTTACAATACTGATTTTTTTGAAATATTGCTTTTTAAGACTGCCAAAGGATCCTTAATTTTAAATCAACAGAAAATCAATATAACAGATAATACGATTGTTTTTATTTCTCCTTTTCAAAAAAGGCAATGGACTTTGGAGAAAGAAGGATTGGATTATACTGCTCTGGTTTTTCAGGAAAATTTTCTTAATGATTTTTTTTCGGACAAATTCTTTACGTATCGGCTTCTTTATTTTTATCAATTGAATTATCCCTTAAATATTAGTATTGAAAAGGAAGAACTTCAAAAAGCGCTTGACAAACTTATGGAAATCAAATCTGAACTTGTCAATAGCAAAACAGACAGTATTCATATTATACGATCTCTTACTTATTACCTGCTTTTGAAGTTCAACAGAATTTATGCTGATAAAAACAATCTTTCAATTGATAGGGCAGAAAATAACTTTGGTTACCAATTCAAACAGTTATTGGAAATACATATCAGACAGAAACAGCGTATTGACTATTATGCCGATTTATTAAATGTGAGCAGGATTACAATTAACAATTGTGTAAAAAAGCAGTTTAATGTTACCGCAACAGAACTCTTAAAACAGAGACTGCTTTTTGAAATAAAGAATGACCTGATACATTCCGGAAAAACTATTGCTGAGATAGCCTATGATCTTCAATTTTCGGAACCCGGACATATGATGCGATTTTTCAAAACGCAAACAGGAATAACCAGCAGCCAGTTCCTTTCAGATTACCAAAATGGTATATTTTCATAGCATTTTCATAAGGTTATTACAGAATAAGATAAATTTACAACAAAGAATTGCTATGCTTTAAATGAAAGTTTAAGGTGTAACAATTTCAATCCATTAATCTGCTTTAAGGCAGTAAAATTTTTAATATGTTCAAACAATACAAATCCAATAAAATATATTACCAAAGTACAATAACACTAGCAGGACCTGTTGTAATTTCACAATTAGGTCATACTCTGGTGCAGACTTTTGATACCATTATCATAGGGCATTATGCCGGAACTATATCTTTGGCGGCAGTTTCTCTCGTTCATTCTGTTTTCATGGTCGTTTTGGTAATTGGATTAGGCGTTGCCTACGGATTGACACCTTTAATTGCGCAGGAAAATGGAAAATCAAATTTTAAGGAATGTGCTGAGCTTCTGTCAAACAGTTTATGGCTTAATGTAGCCGCTGCAATTTTTCTTTTTTTAATAGTATATTATGGTTCTATGTTTGCGATGCAACATGCAGATCAGGATCCTCAGGTTGTAGAAACAGCAAAACCTTACTTGCTTATTTTAAGTTTATCTATTCTGCCTTTAATGATATTTCAGACTTTTAAACAATTTGCCGAAGGGCTGGGTTTTACAAAACAAGCAATGTCCATAACGATATGGGGAAATGTACTAAATGTAATTATTGCAGTTATTCTGGTAAAAGGAATGTTTGGAATTGAGCCAATGGGAGTTCAAGGAGTAGGAATTGCAACATTGATCGATAGGGTTTTAATGATGCTTGTTATGATGTGGTATGTACTTCGTTCAGAGAATTTTAGGGTTTATATAAAACATTTCGCTGTTAAGTTTGTTGATTTTTCAAAAATTCTAAAAGTGGTAAAAATAGGATTGCCTGTGGCGATGCAGTATGTTTTTGAAATTGGAGTATTTGCAGTTGCAGCTTTAATGGCTGGCAATATAGGCGCAACGGAACAGGCTGCTCATCAAACAGCAATAACTCTTGCGGCAATGACTTATATGATGGCAGGAGGAATTGCATCGGCGGCAACTATTAAGGTCGGAAATAGTTTCGGAAATCAAAACTACAAAAGACTCCAGAAGTTTGCTTATGCATCTTACCATTTAGTTATCATTTTTATGATGTTCTTTGCGGTAATTTTTACACTCTTTAATCAATATCTACCTTACTTAATAACAAATGATGCAAGTGTTGTAGCGCTCGCTGCACATTTATTGATAATTGCTGCGCTATTTCAGCTCTTTGATGGTACACAGGTTGTTGGACTGGGAACACTAAGAGGAATGGGAGATGTAAACGTTCCTACTTTGATAACCTTTGTCGCTTATTGGCTTATTGGTCTGCCTGTGGCTTATGTTTTAGGAATTTATTTCGATGGAGGAGTAAAGGGAATCTGGTACGGTTTGACTCTGGGATTGTTGACATCATCTGCCTTACTGTATTTAAGATTTAGATATGTGATAAATAAAGTTTTGGAAAAATAATTTATAAATTCAATCATTAAAGTACAATGTCTGTTTAGGATTTAAGACATAAAAAAATCCCATTTCTAATAAAATGGGATTTTTTTTGTGACCTATAAAAAACAAATTTCAGTTTAAATATCTTAAGCAGATTGATAATTTATTATAGTAATTGGATTGTTAATATTAATGAAAGGTAATGTTAAAAATGCCATAACTTGAGTTGTAATATTAAGTTGTTTTTTTGATATAAAAATTTTTTTATGGAAAATAACAATGATTTAGGCAGAAGAAGGTTTCTTAGAAATTCTTTATTGGTTGCTGGAGGAGTTTTCATCGCTCCACTTATTGAAAGCTGCAACAACGATGACAATACGGATAACAGCGGTGCGCCAGACGGAATGAAAAATGAAGGGTTTGAGACAGGAGTAGCCAGTTTTGATCCTACTGAAAAAGGAGTGATTATCTGGACAAGATATTCAACAGGTTCAGATGCTGAAATTACCTGGGAGTTAAGTAAGGATGCCTCATTTTCTGAAGTAACAAGAAAAGGGCAGGTGGGAGCATCTTCTACAAATGATTTTACAATCGCGGTAGATGTTCAGAACATTCCTTCTAACACAAAATATTATTATAGATTTTATAATGCCAAAACCAAACAAGTAACTTTTACGGGAGAAACAAGAACGCTGCCGTCTAAAACAGATATTGTAAATGATGTAAAAATGGCAGTTGTTTCCTGTTCTAATTTTCCGGCAGGACTTTTCAATGTTTATGGAGCGATTGCTTCTTCAGATGCCGATGTAGTAGTTCATCTTGGAGATTATATTTATGAATATGCGCCGGGACAGTATGGAACAAATCCTTTTACCAACGCATTAGGCAGAGAACATAAACCAGCAAGAGAGATTCTAAACCTCAGCGATTACAGAGAACGATACAGACAATATAGAGGAGATAAAAATCTTCAGCTTTTGCATCAGAAAAAACCTTTTATATGTGTTTGGGATGATCATGAGTTTGCTAACGATACTTATAAATCCGGTGCAGAAAACCATCAGCCGTCTGAAGGAGATTTTCAGATGAGAAAAATGGCTGCTTTTCAAGCTTATAGCGAATACATTCCACTAAAAACAGGAAAAGACCTTAGAATTTACAGAAGTTTTAATTTCGGTACTATTCTTTCCCTTTATATGATGGATACCAGAGTAATTGCAAGAGATAAGCAAATGAGTTATGCTGATTATATTGATAATAGCGGAAATTTTGACCAGACAAAATTTAGAACAGATCTTTTAAGCCCAAGCAGAAAATTAATTGGAAGCGAACAAATGACTTGGTTAGGATCACAGATCAATGCAGATACTGCTAAATGGAAAGTGTTAGGTCAACAGATCTTAATGACAAAAATGCTTATTCCTGCAGAGTTGTTGCTGCTTTTGAACCAAATTTTAGCAGAAGTTGGTCAATTAGGAAGCGCACAACCGGCAACCATGCAGGCTCTTGTTAATACAATCTCTCAACTTGTTGTTATTAAAATGAGACATAAACAAAACGATCCTTCTTTGACTGCTCAGGAAATTGCGAGAGTTACCACAACTTTGCCATACAATCTGGATGCCTGGGATGGTTATTTTGTAGAAAGAGAACAATTGTATGCGATGCTTTCCGGAAAAAATGTTGTGGTTTTAGCAGGCGATACTCATAATGCATGGTTGGGTAAACTTACCGATATGCAGGGAAATCATATAGGAACTGAAATAGCTTGTAGTTCTGTTTCGTCTCCAGGATTGGAAGCTTATCTTGGAATTACCTCAGATCCATCAAAAGCGGTAGAGTTAGCACAGGCATTTACAGTATTGATTGATGATTTAGAATATGCAAATTTGTATAAAAGAGGTTATACGTATCTTAAATTTACAGCATCATCTTCTGAAGCTGAATGGAGATTTGTTGATAGTGTAACAACTGACACGATCACTACTGTTACAGAAAAAAAATATACTATAGCATAAAAACCTCATTCGGCACTGATTGAATTTTTTTGAAAAGTGTCAATAAGTACATTAATTAAATCGGAACAGGAGTAATCGTGTTCCGATTTTTTATATCATTATTTATCAGCATTATATGATAGTTCAGTTTTTGAAAACAACTTGCCTTCAAATCACACAACAAACAGACCGAATTTTAAAAGAATTCTAAACAAAAAAAGGAAACAGCGAGTAAACGCTGTTTCCTTTTTTATTAGTTTTTATGTAAAACAATTAGATTTATCTGCCGCTTGAAGCTGTTATTTTTCCTAATTGAAGTCTGTAGTCAGGTCTTTTTGTATTAAGTATGTCAACAAAAGTTTCTTTGTTATCAGTTTGTGAATAAACATTAAAGAATACACTGTTTCCGTACCAGTTTTCTAAATCTGCATTGTCAGCTTTGTTTTCTGTAAAGATATTACCGCTGCATTGATTAAAGAACATTTCTTCAAATCTGATTTTTTTAAGATTAGCATCATTGATTTCAGTTTTGCTGTCTATTAGTACTGCAGGATTAAAACCAGAAATTACAGTTCTTTTCATTTCCAAAGATGAATTCTCAGCAACATAAATAGCTTCTTTTATTAAACCTGACTGAATATCGGCTTTAATATTTTCACTGTCGTTTAACATTGTCAAGTTTGTAGCAGTAACAAATGTTGCTTTTTTAGTAAAGTCAGTTTCGTTTTTCTTTTCATATGTTTTTACTTCCATACATCTTGAACCGTCTTTGTTACTTGATAAATAAGATGATCTCAAGGCTAATGAATTAAATAAACGACATTGAATACCTTGTGTAAATTTAAAATCATCATTAATTGATTTATATGAAACTAGTTGAGAAGCGTTTACGTCTCCACCATAAAAGGCAAATGAATCTCCGCCTGAGTAACTTACCATGATGTTTTCCAAAATGGTTTTATTTCCTACTCCTGCAATAGTCAATGCATTAAAAGTATCTACTCCTTTTACTTTTTTACCGGCAAATTCAATTCGCACATATTTTAAAACTCCTGAATTGGCTGCAGGATTATTTCCTCCATATACAGTAAGTACAGGATCAAGATCCATGCTGTAAGAACCAACGTTTCCAAATTTATTTATCGGAGCATCACCAAGAATTACAACGCCTCCCCAGTCACCTGCTTTTTTCATGCTCTGGTTTGAAGTAAAAATAATAGGATCTGTTTCTTGTCCGACCGCCATAATTTGTGCTCCTTTTGTAATTACAAGTGTTCCTTTTGAAACAGCATCTCCAATAATTACTGTACCTGGCTCAATAGTCAACACAGCGTTATTCGTTACATATACATTTCCCTGAAGAATATATACATTCCTTTTTAGCAATTTTGTGTTTTCTGTGATATTTCCAGCTAAAATTTGATTTGCGTCTTTGGAGTCAGTCTTCTGAGGTTTGAATTCTGTCCAGTTATCCAGCCAGTTGCTGTATCCTATAATTCCTTTTTCCTGCTGTGCATTTACTAAAACAACTGTCATTAGTAAGCAAATAATTAAAGTAATTTTTTTCATAGTTTGGGGCTATTAGGTATTATAAATTCTTTAGGATCGCTAAAGCTCTTTTCTTGCAGAGCTTTTTCAAAAGTAGATAAACTTGTTTGAGTTTTAATAGACTTTACTTATATTTAACTATAAGGGAATAAAATTTAACACTACGCATTATTTCTCTTTGATCAACCATTAAATAAAAGACTTCGACCGATATATTACATCACTTTTTTAAAGTATCAATATTAACTTTCTACATCAATTATTCAATTTTAAAGTTAAATAAAAAATATGATAAATAAAGCTTTTTTTAAAGAATTATTTATCATCCATTTATTTAGCAGTTCGCACACATACTACAAAGTCTGCTAATAAATTGGTTACAAGTGCGTTGAGCTAGATTGCAAAAAAAATATTTTATGAACCTTTTATGCTATTGAGGTATTAAAATCTATTACAGAAGCTGGAAATGTATTGAAAATTCCAGTCTCATTTGAAGTTAAAGCTACTCTTATATAGTTTATTTGTTAGTTATAAAGTATTTTTTGAAATTTAAATGCAAATTATATTCATTTACTTTCGTGATTTTTAATAGATGGAGTAGAAGCAATTTCATAACTTTAAATTAAAATAAAAACTCTTTCAATAAATAGTACGTAAATGAATTAAGGTAAGTATTACAAAGGAGCTTATAATAGGAATATTAAAGTGTAAAATTAATCTTAAGGTATCTGTTTTTATATAAAATTAAATATGTTTTTTAATGAAAAATGTAAAAAGCAATTCGATATATACAGCGTTAATTCATTATTCTGAGAAATTTGATTTAAATTTTAAGATAAGCTAAATTTACATAGATTTGTTTTTTTGTATAATATTGGCTTTTAGATATTACTTTGGAAATAAATATTGTCTTAGCAGAACTTCAAAACCAAAACAAATCCGTTTATAAAAATGTCTTCAATCAATTTTATAAAGGGATGGTTCTTTATGCCAATAATTTTCTATTTGATCAGCAAGCCAGTGAAGATGTAGTTCAGGAAGTATTTATTTCCTTATGGGAAAATGCAAAAGATATTGAAATCAAAATTTCCCTAAAAGCATATTTGTATGCAATGGTTCGCAATAAATGTTTGAACTATCTTAAATCCTTAAAAGTTACAGACGATTTTAATTTAATTGATATAAGTTCGATGTTGACTATCGAAGAAGATTTGGATTTAATTTCTGAAGAAGAAAAAACAATTGTCTACGGTCAGATTTTAAAAATTGTCGAGACTTTTCCTGAAAGTATGCAGCAAATTTTTAAACTTAAATTTATTGAAAACTATAAATATTTAGAAATTGCTGAAGAATTAGGTATTTCTGTCAATACAGTAAAAACACAACTTTCAAGAGCAAAAACTAAAATCAATCAATCTTTGGTGGTTGTAATTGCTTTATTTGCAACCCGATTGTAAGAAAGTTATTTAGGTTTGAGTTAAATTTAATTTTTTCTTCATTTTTTCTTAAACTTTTGTCACCCATTATTCTGTTATGCTTGTCTTAGTTATAAATTACATCAAGTAATTGTTAATTTAAAGAGATTCTGCAAATGGAATTTAAACTGATCATAAAGAAAATAAACGATACTCTTTCCCCAAAAGAAGAATCAATTTTTGCTGCGTGGTACAACGAGTCGGACTCAAACAAAGAATACTTTGAAAGAGTAAAAAATAATTACGAAAGCGAAATCGAGGAAATAGATCTTGATCGAGCCTGGAAAGCAATTGACAAAAAAGTCAGCCCAAGAAAAAATAGAAAAGCCTATTACAAATATGCAATTGCAGCTTCTGTAGCATTATTAATTGGAGTTACTTATTTTAAATCTTCAACATCAACTTCTAATAAAGTCATTCCAACTGTTGTTGAAAAACCAGTTGATGGCGTAACCTTAACTTTATCAGACGGAACTAAAGTAGTTTTGAGCGATCACAAAAATGGTGTTATTGCCAATCAGGAAAATGCTGTTATTACCAAAGACGAAGAAGGACAAATTCGTTATGAAGGAAATAACACGGAACAAAAAGGAAAAGTTGCTTACAATACTTTAGTAACTGCAAACGGAAAAACTTTTCAGGTGCAATTGCCAGACGGAACCAATGTCTGGATGAACGCCGGATCATCATTAAAATACCCAACTTATTTTAGCGGAAGCGACAGAGCTGTAATCTTAACCGGTGAAGCATATTTTGAGGTTGCGCATAACGAAAAAATGCCTTTCAGAGTTTTCTCAAACGGTCAGGAAGTAGAGGTTTTAGGAACTCACTTTAATATCAAAGCCTATCTGAATGAGCCTGTAATGAAAACCACTTTATTAGAAGGTAAAATTAAAATCAGTGAAGGCGATAATAATATGCTCGTAAAACCGGGACAACAAGTTATTGTATCTCTGGGTAAACATGCGATGAATATTACGAGCGTTAATACGGAATCGGCATTGGCATGGAAAAACAGATTATTTTATTTTGAAAATGCTAAATACGATGAAATCATGCGTGAAATCGAAAGATGGTATGATGTCGATGTAGTTTATAAAGGAAAAATTCCGGATGAGCGTTTTGAAGGTGCAATCCAAAAAGACTTAAAATTAGATCAGGTACTTAAAATGCTTGAAAGTAAAGATGTTCACTTTAAAGTTTCAGGAAAGGAGGTGATTGTGACACAGTAAAAATGTGCTGCAAGAACTTAACACAAAAAAAATACCCAAAGCGTTCCCGCGCCTTGGGTAGTATAGTGTAGTTCTTAATAAAATATAAACCAATCCTATTTAATAACTAACCGTTCAAATGTAATGAATTTTTTAACTAATCAAAAATTAAGTAAACGCCGTGATTTTGACCAAAAAGGTAAATTCAGGCCTAATAAAGCAGATGTTTTGAAAAAAATGATTCTTCTATTGTTTGTATTTCTTTCGTATTCAGCGAGTGCGCAAAGCAATAAAACCGTTACCATAGAGGGAACAAATCTGACTTTTAAAAAAGTATTCGATAATATTACCAGACAAACAGGCTATGTTTTTTTCTATAATGTAAAGATTTTAGACAAAGCAAAACCAGTGAATTTGAATATTCAGAAAAAAAGTGTTTCAGAAACCTTAGGAATTCTTTTTGACAATCAGCCATTTGCTTTTACCATTCAGGACAAAACTATTGTAGTCACTTCTACAAGTCCTGATAATAAAACAGGTTCAATTGAAGTAAAAGGTAAAGTGCTAAATACAAAAGGAGATCCTTATCCGGGTATAAATGTTTGGGTAACAGGAACCAGAATTGGCGCTGTAACAGATTTTGACGGAAGTTTTACATTACACGATGTACCTTCAAATTCTGTAATTGAAGCTTCAGGATTAACTATCGAAACGGTAAGATTACACCTTGACGGTCGGTCCAATATAACAATTACTGCCAAAGAACAAGTTTTGCTTATGAATGAAATTGTGGTAAACAATGGATATCAAAAAGTAGACAAAAGACGTTCAACAGGTTCTGTAGCTGTACTTACGGCAAAAGACCTGGATAAAATTCCCGTTTCAAATATAATGCATCAGTTAGAAGGTCAGGTGGCAGGTTTGGCAATTGACGTTTTAGATTCTGATAATACATTCGTTTACGGAAATTTATATGGAGACGGAGCTGCAAAAACAAGTTATAATTTCAGAATCAGAGGACAATCTACTTATAATGCCAATAGTTTACCCTTGATTATTCTGGACGGAACGCCAACAGAATTGGACATCAGAACGATAAATCCAAAAGATGTTGAAAAAATTACCTTCCTTAAAGATGCTGCTGCCGCTTCTATTTATGGTGCAAGATCTGCTAACGGAGTTATGGTAATTGAAACTAAAAAAGGAAAAAAAGGGAAAACAAGATTCAGTGCTTCTCAAAATTACGGAATTGCCAACAAACCTTCTTTATCACGTTTACCATTAATGAACTCTTCTCAGGTTTTGAATCTGGAACAGGAATTAGTAGATAAAAGAATCGTTACAGATCCTTTATATGCTACTAATTTAAACAATTCAACCCCAATTAGTCAGGGAATGGAGTATATGTTTCAGGAACAAAGAGGAACTATTACAAATGCTCAGAAAAATGCGCAATTGGATATTTTGAGAGGAAGAAACAATTACGATCAGATTACACAATATTTAATGCGTCCATCAGAATCTAATTCTTATGATTTCTCTTTTAGCGGAGGCGAAAATGACTATACTTATTTTACATCAGCGTCTTTTTCTAACGAGAAAACACAATCTATAGGAACTGGCGGTAAACGTATGACATTTACTGTAAATCAGGATTTTAAATTATTGAATTATTTAAAAGTTAGTACAAGTTTAAAAGGATCTATTTTCAATTTCACTCAAAATGGTTTAGGATTATCTCCGCTTGGATCTTCATTGACAACCTTTTTGCCATACAACCAAATCGTGGATGAGAATGGAAATTCAGTTTCTTTTGAAAAACGTTTTTACAGTGCAGCCGAGCAAAATCTTCAAAATCAGGGTTATTTACCATGGACATATAATTATATAGACGAGTTGAATAACTCCAACAAAGGAGCAAAAGAGCAAAACTATTCTGCTAACATTTCGGTTACAGCGCCTTTATTAAAAGGTTTGGATGCAGTTGGTACTTATTTTATCGAAACATCCAGCGCAAACAATAGTGTTTTAAATAACGCGGATACTTTCTATGCCAGAGATATAGTAAATATGTACACCTATCTTAATCCTGCTTCAAATGAGCTTGTTTACGGAGTTCCGCGTGGAGGAATTTATCAAGGAATAAGATATGGTAAAGACAGTTACACAGGAAGAGGACAATTGAATTATAATAGCGTTTTGGGCGGTAAACATTCTATAGATGCATTAGGCGGAATTGAATTTAGAGAAACTAAAGAAGCGAACCAAACAGGAACATTATACGGTTATAATGAAAATTCACAAACGTCAATTGATCTTCCGGCAAATATTGCGAATACAGTTTACGGATATACATCTGGAATATCGTATAACAATTCACTAAAAAACCAAACACGTCGCTTTTTATCGTATTATGGTAATGCATCTTATTCTTATGATAATAAATATACCATTTCAGGAAGTGCGCGTCTTGATGATTATAACAATTTTGGTGTTGACAAAAGTTACAGAAGAACACCGCTTTGGTCAACAGGTGCAAGATGGAATATTACCAAAGAAAATTTCATGCAAAATGTAACCGCAATTAACAGTTTGACTTTAAGAACAAGTTATGGTTTCAACGGAAATATTAGTTTAACAGCATTTCCTTTCACTAATATAGCATTAGCAGATATTGACACTTTTTCACAACAACCTTATGCATCTATTAGTGCGGCTGCAAATCCTTCGTTGCGTTGGGAAAAAACTGGTATTTTAAATTTTGGACTTGATTTCAGTTTGTTCAATTACAGAGTAAACGGAACTATAGAATATTATAAAAAGAACAGTAAAGATTTAATTCAGGAATTTCCGGTTTCTCCGTTTTACGGATTACCAAACGGAAACTTAATTAGAAATACTTCAACACTTGAAAGTCATGGAATTGATTTCAACTTAAACGGAGTAATCATCAAAACAAATGATTTTAGTTTTGATATGAACTTAGTAACCTCTTATAACAAAAATTTAGTTACAGATTCAAGATTTACCAATTATTCTGTATATCTAAATGGAACAGGTTCTACACCGCCAATTGTTGGATATGGATTTAATAGTGTTTTTGCTTTTAGAAATGCAGGTTTAAATGCTGCCGGATCAACTCAGGTTTATGACAAAGACGGAAATATTGTGCAGGCAAATACACCTTTAAAAGATATGGCAGATATGAAATATATGGGAACTTCTACGCCTAAATATTATGGTAGTTTAAGTGCTAATTTAACCTATAAAAAAGTATCGCTTTATCTTTTGGCAACTTACAAATTAGATTATGTATTGTTTAAACCAACTTTTGATAACTACATAACCAGATATAATAGTTTTAAAGGATATGATTTAAATTCAGAGATTGATCAAAGATGGAGAAATCCTGGAGATGAAGCAACTACAAATGTTCCTGGTGTTCGTGGTATGGCGGGATATAGTTATCCGAGATATGTTTTTAGTGACAACCGCGTAATTGACGGAGATCATATTCGTTTTAAAGAAATTTCTTTGAAATATGATTTGTCTAATTTATTCGCCAATACTTTTATTGATGGCGCTTCTTTAACTTGTTCTGCAAGAAACTTAGGAATCATCTGGAGAAAAAACAAAGAAAATTTAGATCCTGATTTCTTGCCTTACACTGGGACATACATGAAATTACCGCCAACTGCAATGTATTCAATGGGATTCAATTTTAATTTTTAAAAGCTGAAATGATGAAAAAGTATTTAATATTTATTGGAATTTTATCTACGCTTTTAACAAGCTGTGATAATTATGTAGACATACAAACAGAAGGAAAATTAGTTCCTAAAGAAACAGGAAATTACAGGTATATTCTAAACAACACTTATACGTTTAATAATACTTATGATTTACTTGATGTAGCCTCAGATGATATTACCGTGAGAGATGATCATGCAAACTATTTTAATTTGTATTATGCAAATTCTGCTTATTATCAGCCTTTTATGCAAACCTACAAATGGTCAGATCAGATTATTCCGGTAGGAGAGCCAGATTATGCGATGAATTCTTTGTACACAGCTCTTTACAACTGTAATGTTATTATTACCGAAGTAATGAACAGCACAAATGGTACAGATGCAGAACGACTTGCTATAAAAGGAGAAGCTCAGGTTCATCGTGCTTATGTTTTTCTAACGTTAATTAATACCTTCGGAAAAGCGTATGATCCTGCAACTTCAGCTACTGATCCCGGAGTGCCGCTTTTTACAACGCCAACAGTAGATGCAAATATTACAAGAGCATCTGTAAAAGACGTTTACGATTTAATTGTTAAAGATTTAACCGAAGCAATTACCTCTGGATTAAAACCGGTACAAACGGGTAGAAATGTTGCTTTTCCTTCAAAAGCTTCGGCATATGCACTTTTGGCAAGAACCAATTTATACATGGGAAATTATGCCGATGCGCAAAGAAATGCAGAATCAGCTTTGGCTTTACAAAATAAATTATTGAATCTGGAAGATTACGAAAATGTAGGCGATTATTCATGGCCGTTAACATATGAGGATCCTGAAATTATACTATCCAAAAAATCTGGAGGATATCAATACGCGCCAACACTTCTTTCGCTAAGCGATGAATTATTAAATTCATTTGACACTAAAGATCTTAGATATCAATTGTACACAAGATCCGTAAGTGCTATGTCTTTTGGAAGCCTTACAGAAGGAAGAGCTTATTCAAAAGAATTACTTTCTGGCGATGGACGTAACGCAGGACCAACAGTTCCTGAATTGTATGTCATTAAAGCCGAGTGCGAAGCCAGAGCAGGAAACGCCGGAGCAGCAATGAATACCATTAATACATTACGTAAAACACGTTTTAAAGCTGCAGATTATACAGATTTAACAGCAACAGATGCCAATGATGCACTTATTAAAGTTCTGGCTGAACGCCGAAAAGAATTAATGGGAAGAGGCGGATTCAGATGGGCCGATTTAAAACGTTTGAACAGAGATCCAAGATTTGCAAAAACGATTACCCACAAATATCTTACTCAAACTTTTACCATTGAGCCGGGCGGAAATCGTTATCAGTTTCCTTTTGCAGAAATCTACTTTGATTACGCACCAAATCTGCAACAAAATAAATAAAACAATTGATTCAAATAGCACGTTCAGATTCAGCTGAACGTGCTTATAAAAACAAAAAAAATGAAAATATTAAAAATAGCAGCACTTTTTTTAGGTGTCAGCGCAGCTTCATATGCACAAGGTGAATCAAAAAAATTCGCTGTTTCTCCGGAAGTTCCAAAAGCAGGAGAGGAAATTACCATTACTTATGATCCATCAGAAACAGTTTTAAAAGATGCAAAACAAATTTCAGGCAGATTATACACACATGGAAGTTTTAAATGGAAAATTACCGATATAACTTTAAAACCAACTGCAGATAAAAAATGGCAGACTAAAATAAAATTGAATGATGACGCAGCACTTATTACCTGCGTTTTTAGCTCAGATACTTTAATTGACAAAGGCGGAAAAGAAACTTACAGCTGGATGCTTCAGGCTTCTCGTGGTTCGTATTCCGGTTGGGGATTGTTGAGAAATGAATCATTTGCAGATCAGCATCCAAATATGCTTGATCCAATTTCTAACATTAATGATACCATCAGCTTAATGTGGATTAAATACGAATTGCAGTATCATCCTGAAAGCCGTAAAGATATTTTTTACGAAGGATTAAAGCTTACAAAAAGTGTGAAACCAATTGATCTTACAAAACCTATCAAAAACGAATTACGATTTATTCTTGCAGATAATCTCGATAATGAACACCAATATAAAATTCAAAAAGCGTTAGATCTTCTAGAGCAGCCTGCAAATAAAGTTTTCGTTGATTCTGTTCAGCAAGTTTTACTTAAAAAATATCCTTACGGAGTTTTAGCACGAGACAATGAAATCAAAAAAATATTCTCTGAGAATGATTTCGATAAAAAAGTAGCATTATATAATGCATTTGATAAGAACTTTCCACAAAGCAAATTTCAGGATGTAAATACGGATACAGAAAGTCTTTTTTATGATAAGATGTTCAAATCAATTGCTTACAATTACATTGTAAAAAACAAAGATTACAATTTTGCCTTAAACAGCGTTAAAAACGTTTCGTACTTTAATTTATTAGATTATGCCTGGCATTTAATTTCAATTCCGTTTAACAGAGATGAAGAAGGAATCGAAAAAACGAATTTGGAAACACTAAAAAAATATGCCGATATTATAATTACAGAATTAGAAAGCAGAGAAAATACAATTCCAAAACAATTTGCTCAAAAAATATCTCCAAAAGAATGGCAAGCACAAGCCCTTGATTATGCTTCAAGAGAGTATTTTACCTATGCAAAACTTCAGGAAGCTTTTAAAAACTATGATTTAGAAAGAAAGTATTTAGATAAGATTAAGCCAATTTTTGGTTACAAAGATGCCAGTTTTAATGCAGTTTATACAAGAATGCTTTTAAGAGAAGGTAAAACGCTTGATGCTAAAGAATTATTGGCAATAAGTGTAAAAGAAAATAAAACAACACCGGAAATGTTAGCTTCTCTAAAAGAGATTTTCTTAAAAGAAGGAGGTAAAGAATCAGGTTATGAAGCGTATTTAAATTCATTCAAATCTGAAAGTAACATTGACGAACACAAAAAGAGATTGGTTTCTGAATTAATCAATCTTCCAATCGGCGGATTTGATATGGAAAGCAGCCGTGGCGGAAGAGCTAAATTGGCTGATCAAAAAGGTAAAATCGTAGTGCTTGATTTTTGGGCAATGTGGTGCGGACCTTGTAAAAATGCAATGCCGGGAATGAATATGGCAGTAAATAAATACAAGGCAGATGAAAATGTAAAATTCTTCTTTGTAGATACACAAGAATATATCAAAGACTTTAAAGCACAAACTCAGGCTTTCATCAAAGAAAAAGGATTTGATTTTACAATTCTGTACGATAATAAAAATCCGAAAACAGGGAAATATGATGAAGTGTATGAAAAATATGCAAAAGCGTTTCATTTCTCTGGAATTCCTGAAAAAATGATCATCGACCAAAACGGAAATTTAAGATGGATGTCAAATGGTTATTTTGGAAGTCCAAGCGAATTGGCTGACGAAATTTCGATCATTATTGAATATTTAAAAGCTGAGAAAAAATAATTTAGTTAAAAAGGTTACGTAATGAAAATTGTTAATTTTTTATATCTCAGTATTTTAGTATTGTGCTGTCAGATTGGTTTTTCACAAACCATCTGGCAGGGACAATATCACTCGTCCAGAATTATTGTTTCAGGTGATTTTGACAGCAAAAAAGATTCCCTTTTATTGAGTATTCCTGAAATGTCTTACGATTCTGTAAAAGTGGGAATTCGCAAAGTAAAAGACAGTATTTATTTTAAAAATCAAATGTTTGGTTTTTCTTTTAAAGGAAAATACAATGCAGATAAAACGGCTCTTTCAGGTGTTTTTGATAATTATTCATTTCCAAATGCTTCAATTATCCTAAAAAAACAAACAGAAATCAAGCCGTTGTTTTTTGCTCAGCATCCGCAAAAACCATATCCGTATGAAGTTAAAGATTTTACCTTTTCAGGGAAAAATACTAAGCTGACTTATGGCGCAACATTGACACTTCCAAAAAATAAAAAGAAATATCCAATTGCGATTTTAATTTCCGGAACAGGACAACACGATCGTAATTATACCTTTATGGGAAGGCAATCTTTTACCGTTTTGGCAGATTATTTAGCACGTCATGGAATTGCATCTTTACGTGTTGACGATCGCGGATTTGGTAAAACAACCGGAGATTTTGAAAACGCTACAACCGGAGATTTTGCTGATGATATTGAAGAAGAAATTGCTTATTTGAAAAGTGATAAAACAGTTGATGCATCACAGATTGGTTTAATTGGTCACAGCGAAGGCGGAATGATTGCCTCAATTGTAAGTGCGAGAAATAAAGATGTAAAATTCATGATTAGTTTATCAGGAGTTGGAGTTAGCGGTCTCGAAATGCTGAACCTTCAAAATACAGCAATTCTCAAAAGTTTCAATTTTACAGACGAAGTTGTTGGCAAACAAATGGAATTATACAATATTCTTTTCAAAGCCGTTTATGACACAAAAGATGAAGAATCTGCAAAACCTGTAATCGAGGAAAAGATGAAAGAATGGATGCAGAAACAAGATTCGGTTATGCTGAAAAAAGTACAACTTTGGGACGGCCGTGATCAGACTTTTCTATACCGATATTCTAAAGATGCCGACAGAAAATGGTATCGCTACACGATTCATTATAATCCGAAAGATTATTTGCCAAAAATTACCATTCCGGTTTACATAGCAAATGGCGATAAAGATATTCAGGTTCCGGCCGTTGAAAACATTGCTTCGTTTAAGAAATATCTGGGAACAAAAGACCTTACAACCAAAATTTATGCGGGATTAAATCATATGTATCAGCATTGTAAAACCTGTACACAATCTGAAATTAAAGATTTAGATGAGGTTTTTGCTCCTGAAGTTCTGGACGATGTTTCAAAATGGATTTTGGCTAGATATAAAAAATGATATTGCATGTCATCTTTGTCAAAGTTTAAAACTTTGACAAAGATTTGTAAGCTGCTTTTGTCACTCAATTATTGACAAAAATGAGATAAAAAATCTAAAATCTGAACTCTAAACTCTAAAATTCCCACCCTGTATCATGAAAAAAATATTCTTTTTTATCGCAATTTTCTTTGCGATACAGAATCTTACTGCCCAAATTTACGATCCAGTATCGTTTAAAACGGCTGTAAAAGAAATTGACAGCAAAACATATGAATTGAGTATTACAGCTCAAATTGAAAAAGGCTGGCACATGTATTCTCAAATAGTTCCGCCAAACGGACCAATGCCAACAAGTTTTAAATTTGAGAAATCTAAAAATTACAGCGCAAAAGGAACTGTAACAGAACCAAGCGGTCATGAAATTGATGATCCCGTTTTTGGAATTCATATCAAGCTTTTTGAAACCAAAGCTATTTTTACACAAAAAATAGAAAGAAAAAATAACGATGCTTTTAAAGTTAAAGCAACGATAGAATTTATGGTTTGCAACGACCAAAGTTGTTTACCGCCAAGCGAAAGAGATTTTGTTTTTAGTATACCAAAAGGTTCTGAAAAAGAGGAAATAAATGCAGTAACAGAAACAGTTCAAACCGATACAATTGCAACTGAAAAAGAAGATACGCTTAAAACAGAAGTTCCTGTAAAAACAGAAATCAAAAAAGATATTCCTGTAGTAAAAAATGTTCCGGCTCCGGCAGAACAAAATATCTGGAGTGTTTTTCTTTTAAGTTTTCTTGGAGGATTAGCAGCATTATTAACGCCATGTGTTTTTCCGATGATCCCAATGACGGTTAGTTTTTTTACCAAACAAAGCAAAAATAAAGCTGCAGGAATCAAAAATGCATTATTATACGGTTGCTTTATTATCATTATTTATGTGGCATTGGGAACATTAGTAACCACTATTTTTGGTGCTGATGCCTTAAATGCTTTGGCAACAAATGTGACTTTTAATTTGATTTTCTTTTTATTATTAGTCGTTTTTGCGATTTCATTTTTAGGTGCTTTCGAAATTGTTTTACCAAGTTCATGGTTGACCAAAGTCGATAATAATTCGCAGAAAAGTGGCGTAATCGGAATCTTTTTTATGGCTTTGGCTTTAGCCATTGTATCTTTTTCATGCACAGGACCAATTGTTGGAACCTTATTAGTTCAGTCGGCAAGTCAAGGCGGTTTAGCGCCAATTATCGGAATGTTTGGGTTTTCATTGGCGATTGCTTTGCCATTTACACTTTTTGCAGCTTTTCCGGGTTGGATGAATTCTTTGCCAAAATCGGGCGGATGGCTAAACTCTGTAAAAGTAGTTTTAGGATTTTTAGAATTGGCTTTAGCGTTTAAATTTCTTTCTAATGCTGATTTGGTTTTGCAATTGCATTTACTCGAAAGAGAAACATTTTTAGCCATTTGGATCGCTATTTTCTTTGCTTTGACACTTTATTTATTTGGGAAAATTCAGCTTTCGCACGATTCGCCTGTAACACATCTTTCTGTAGGAAGATTAAGTTTTGGAATCATGGTTTTAGCATTTACAATTTATTTAATTCCGGGATTATGGGGGGCGCCTTTGCAATGGATTAGCGGATTTCCTCCTCCAAAACAATACAGCGAATCTCCAAACGGAATTGGAATGTCGTCAACAACAACCAATAATGCTGAAATTCTGCCGGAAGGCGCAGAAGAAGGTCCAAACGGAATTACGGTTTTTCGCGATTATAAAACAGGATTGGCTTACGCCAAAAAAGTAAACAAACCCGTAATGCTTGATTTTACCGGATTTGCATGTGTGAATTGCCGTAAAATGGAAGAACGTGTTTGGCCTGATTCTCAAGTTTTATCACAATTAAAAAATGATGTAATCGTGATCTCATTGTATGTTGATGACAAAAGACCACTTGCAGAAAACGAACAAATAGTTTCAAAAATTAGCGGAAAGAAATTAAAATATATAGGACAAAAATGGAGCGAACTTCAAATTTTGAAATACAAAACCAATGCACAGCCGTATTATGTTTTAATTGATCACAAAGGCGAAAACTTAAATCAGCCAACAGCTTATAATCCGGATATTCCTTTTTATACCAATTGGTTGAAAGAAGGAGTAGGGAATTTTAAAAAGTAGTTTTAGAATTGTCACAGTTTTGTCATTCCGAGGAACGAGGAATCTCCGTAAGTAACTCTACAAAGATTGAAAAGCACATTTTTTGTAAACGCATTTTTGTCATTTCGACGGAGGAGAAATCACACGCAGGATTCGACAAAGATTGACGATTATAGGAACGGAGTTTCTCGTGTGATTTCTCCTCCGTCGAAATGACAAAAAGCGGGATTCTTGGACTTCGTTCAGAATGACAAAAAAACTCAAAAGCAACAAAAAAATAAAAAATATCAAATGAAAATCTTTCAATCAAAATACCTGCTTTTCATCTTTTTTATCGGATTGAAAAGTACTGCGCAATTTTCGAGTACAATTCCGCTTGACGGAAATGTGGCTTCGGGAACATTAAAAAACGGAATGAAATATTATGTCCTTCATAATGAATGGCCAAAAGATCGTGTTAGTTTTTATTTTGCACAAAATGTAGGTGCAATTTTAGAAAATGATGATCAAAACGGATTGGCGCATTTTCTGGAACATATGGCTTTTAACGGAACTCAAAACTTTGAAGGAAAAGGCATTATCGATATGCTGGAGAAAAAAGGTGTTCGTTTTGGTGCTGATATTAATGCTTATACAGCACAAGATCAAACCGTTTATAATTTGAGTAATGTGCCTTCTACAGATCCTAAACTTGTTGATTCGTGTTTGTTGGTACTTCACGATTGGTCTGGATTTTTATCTTTAAAAGATGCTGAAATTGATGCTGAACGTGGCGTAATCAGAGAAGAATGGAGAACAAGACGCGACTCTGAATTTAGACTTCGTCTAGAAACTGACAAAACATTATACAAAGATTCTAAATATGCAAAACGCGATGTTATTGGCGATTTGAATATCATCAATAATTTTGATTATCAGGTTCTTAGAGATTATTATAAAAAATGGTATCGTCCGGATTTACAAGCTGTTATTGTCGTTGGAGATGTTGATGTAAAAGAAGTAGAGCAAAAAATCATCCAACTTTTCTCGACTATAGAAATGCCAAAAAATGCCGCAGAACGTTATTATGTACAAGTTCCTAAAAACAAAGGAATGGAATATGTTCTGGCAAAAGACAAAGAAGCGCAGGAAACTTCGATTGTTCTTTATTGTAAAAAAGATTATGATAAAGTAAAAAATGAAGCCAGCATCAGAAAAGATTTGGTCGACAATATTTGTACGGATATGATCAACAGACGTTATCAGGAATTTATTCAAAACAATGAAACTTCTGTTTTGAAAATGGGTGCTGGACCTTATGAAGTTTCGAGATTAACCGGATCAACTTATTTTTATGTTATTCCAAAAAATAATAAGACAAAAGAAGGTTTCAAAGAAATGATGGTTGAAACTGAAAGAGCCGTTCGTTACGGATTTTCTCAAAAAGAACTGGATCGCAATAAAGAAGGAGTTTTGAGTTATTACAAAGATTTGCTTCAGAATAAAGATAAAATAAACAGCGATGATTTATCAGAAGAATTAGTCAATTATTTTTTGAAAGCAACTCCGTTTGAAAGTATCGAAAAGCAATATGAAGATATTAAAAAACGTTTGGGAACGATTACGCTTGCTGAAATAAATCAGGCAGTAAAAAAACTTCAGAATGTTGATAATGTGGTTTTAACAGTTACAGGTTCTGATAAAAGTGACGTAATTTATCCGTCAAAAACAGATTATGTTGATATCATGAATGCTGTTAAAAAAATGCCTTTAGAAAAATACAAAGAAACCAATACAGATCAGCCTTTAGTTGCTGCTGAATTAAAAGGTTCAACTGTTTCTAAGGAATTTTCCGTTGACGGAATTGCTGCTGCAAAAGGCTATATTTTAAGCAACGGAGCTAAAATTATTTTATATCCGACAACTTTAGCAAAAGATGAAATTTTATTTTCAGCTTTTAGCAAAGGAGGAAGTTCTTTGCTTAAAACGGAAGATATTCCGTCGTCGGAAATTGCGGTAAATTTGGTTGAAAATTCTGGTTTGGGTAATTTTAAAAGTACCGATTTAAGAGATAAATTAAACGGAAAAATTGTTACTCTAAAACCTTACATTACAGAATTGACAGAAGGATTTAAAGGTTCCAGCAATCAGAAAGATATGGAAACTTTAATGCAATTACTTTATTTATATTTTGAAAATCCAAGATTTGATAAAGATGCATATAGTAGAATGCTAACCAGTTTTAGTAATTCTTTGGAAAATTCAGCCAATACAAATCCGAAAATTTTTCAGGATACTATTTCGCAGTTAAATTCAAATCATAATCAAAGAGTTCCTTTGTTTAATGACGATTTTATGAAGAAGCTGAGTTTTGAAAAAGCTTCTGAAATCTATAAAAACAGAATTCAGAATGCAGCAGATTTTACATTTGTTTTCACAGGAAATCTTCCGGAGAATGCACTTTCATTAATTGAAAAATATATTGGAAGCATTTCATCGGACATTAATAAAAAAGAAAATTTTATAGACAATCATATTGATCCGGCGGCAGGAATTAAGAAACAATTGTTAGTTCGGGAAATGAATGTACCAAAGGCAAGTGTGTATATCAGATTTGTAAAACAGTTTCCGTACACCTATAAAAACGCATTTGTTATTCATATTTTATCAGAGTTATTGTCTAAAAAATACCTGGATTTAATTCGTGAAGAAGAGGGCGGAAGTTATGGCGTAAACGTGTCGTCAAGTACAGGAAAACTTCCATCAGATGAATATTCGATGACAATCAATTTTGACAGCGATCCTGAAAAAGAAGAAAAGTTAACGGAAATTGTTTACGAGCAAATTGATTTAATGCAGCAAAAAGAAGCAAAAACAGAAGATATTGAATCAGTAAAAAATACCATGCTAAAATTAAGAGCAGAAAATGTTTTGAATAATAGTTTCTGGCTGGGTAATTTGAATAATATGTTTTTGAATGATGAAAATTTTAAAGACGATGCTCTTTACAAGAAAACTTTAAACGAAATAACTCCTGAAGATATTAGAAGTTTTGCCAAAGAATTTTTGACACAACCCAAAACAGTTGAAGTAATTATGAAATCAAAAACTAAATCTACTTCAACAGTAAATTAAAAATACAATTGGTTTTTCATTGAATTTTATTTTTTAAGTATTTGAATTAGTAAGCTTGTATACTACTGAAAAACCTAAAAGAGCTGTTTTGCCAACAGCTCTTTTTTTGTTTTTTAATTATGCGAAATTTGCTCTATTTTGTATCCTGAAGCAGACGATCCTGCAATAAAAACGGTATAGACTTTTCCGTCAGCAAAATCTGTGGCTGGAAGCGTTGCCAGATTATCAAACGCTCCGGTTCCGCGTACCTGAATGCCAAATGAACCGGCATTAATCTCAGAATAATTGCTTTGGCTGTAGCGCGCAACATTTAATGCCAGATTATTTCCCTGAGCATCAAGAAAATCAATATTGGCGGGAGCTCCACTGCTTAAATGAATAAACTTTACTTTGGCTTTTCCACTTGACGGAGCCGTTATATTGTCTTCATAAAGTCTTACTTCTGCATCGCCTCTCGATTCTCCAGTAAGATATACGGTATATCTTTTATCATCACTTAAATCAAGTTCTTCACTGGCATACAAATCATTATCATTTTCATCTCTAAATTGGCTTACCAGATTTTTACCTACAGCAACGTCATGATAGGTTACTGAATGTTCTAAATAATCGAGATTACCAATGTATGGAATGTTTGCCATGACAAATTTTTGAGAACCTGAGTTGGGAGCCGCGTTTACTACTTTAAGGCGGGCAGAACCAAACGGATTTACTTTATTATTATCACAAGAGGATAAAAATATTAAGGCCAAAATAGCGATTGCTTTTACAGCAATTAATGGATTAAAGATTTTAGTTTTCATAATTTACTTCGGTTTTTAAGATGTTTATGCTGCGAAAGTAGGAGAGCAATTTCTTAAAAAGCGTAAAAAATAAAGTCAAACGGACAATTTTGCGGGTAAACCGTTATGCGTTTTTATTCGAAGATTGTGAAGTAAAAAATGAATCAGTTTTCTAGCCAAGCCAATACTTTAGATCTTTTTTCTCTGCTGACAAAAATATCTTTATGAAAAGGAAACGAAAGGTTAATTTTTAGCTTTCGCGGAAAATAATCTGTAACATCGGCAATTGCATTTCGGTTTACGAGAAGCTGCCTGTTCATTCTGAAGAAAAGCCTGTTTGTTCTTTTTTCGAGATCTTCAAGACTTTCTGTTAAGGTGTAACTTTTGCCATTATGAGCGAGCATAACTGTGGTTTCGGCTTCGACATAAAATAAAGCAATTTTGTCTAACGTAAAAGGAAGAAGCCGATCTCTATATTTTACCATTATGGTTCCGCTAACAGGTTGCTGAAGATTAGAAATGGTTTCCATCGCCTTTTGATATTGTTCCGCAATTTGCCCGCTCATCAGTTTCTGCATGTTATGAAATTTACCTAACGCACTTTTTAATTCGTTTGCACTAAAGGGTTTAAGAATATATTCTATACCATTTGCTTTAAAAGCATCAAGCGCATATTCATTAAAAGCAGTACAAAAGATTACCGGAACATTTAAAGGAACAGTTTGAATAATTTCAAAACTTAAACCGTCTCCTAATTGAATATCGCTAAAGATAAGATCAGGCTGCGGATTATTTTTAAAATAAGTAATTGCTTCTTTTACAGATCCTAAAAGGGCTATGATTTCGATTTCGGCATTGCAGTTTTTCAGGCTGTAAGCAAGATCTTCTGCTACGAGCGATTCATCTTCAATAATTATGATTTTCATCGGTATTTATTTTAAAGCTTACGGAGAAAGTTACGCCATCGTTGTTGATTATAATTTCATTTCCGGACCAAATTAAGCAACGTTCGGCTAAGTTTGCCAAACCACTTTTTAGAGAGATTTCGCTTGGTTCTTTTAGATCCATTGTATTAGATACTGATATGTATTGTCCTTTTTGCTCTATTGTAATCCGCAACGGATGTTGTTTGGTAAATCTATTATGCTTGATGGCATTTTCGGCCAATGGCTGAAGAGAAAATGTTGGGATATTAAATTTGAGTATTTCAGGATTATTGATTTTAATATCCCATTCTAAAGCTTCTGCAAAACGCATTTTTTGCATTTCCAGATAATTTTGACAAAAATCCAGTTCTTCCTGAAGCGTATTTACCATGCTATCATTAAGCGTTACCGCAGCTCTTAAAAATGCGGCTAATTGTATGAGATAATGTTCGCCAAGCGAAAGGTCTTTTTTGTAAAGCGCTTTTAAAGTATTGAGAGAATTAAATAAAAAATGAGGATGTATTTGTTGTTTCAAAAGCAAATTTTCGGCTTGTGCGGTGCGAAGCTGTAATCTTGAATTTTCAATTTCGGCTTGTGTTTTAGCCAATCTTATAATCGCAAAATCCTGAAGCAAAAGCACTAAAATAGAAATGAAAATAGCTTCCATTAAAAAAGTCATAATAAGCTCTAGATTGTAAGCACTCCACTCAACATGCGCCATATAAGCAAAAAAAGGCCACAATAACATTTGAAGTACTATAGCAGTACAAAAGCTTGCTCCATAACGCCAAAGTCTAAACTTAATAATATCATTTGGAAACTTAACGGCACAGAATTCTAATATTGCTGATAGTGAAAAGGTTACAGTAAAAATATAAAACAGACTTTTTAAGGTCATAAAAAGGATAAGAGTGGCTGAGTTTTTAAAAATAATAAGAAAAAATAAAGCAATCAACGAGATTAACAACGTCAAAAAAATGTTCATTTTATAAATTTCCCTCAAAATTAAAGGAGAGAAAGATTTAGCAATATTATTCATAATTATTGTTTTACATTTTTTGATTACAAACCACAATTCGTTTTAATTTCATGTCTTCAAAATTTAAGAAAAGTACAAAAAATAGTGATACTTTCAGGCAATTTTTAGGAACAAATAATACCACCTGTAAAAGCAGATGGTACTATTTTATTCTTAATTATAAAATGAAATTTAGCTGAGTTTAAAAAATGTAAAAAAGACTGACTTGTGCCATATGATTTTGAAAATCAGGATTTATTGTCGTTGATTTTGTTTTGCTTACATCTGTTAATCCCATATAATAACGTGCTCCAATACCTAAACCACTTGGAAGTTGATAGCCAATACCGCCAACTATTCCGGCATCAATTTTTTCTGCAAAATCAGCATCGCTATTGGTTAGTTTTTTAAAATCCTGAGACGCTAGAATTCCAACTTGAGGACCAGCTTCAAAATATAAACCAAAGTCGGTTTTGTATTTAACTACAATTGGTACAGAGATGTAGGATAATTTGATTTCTTTTCCATCAGATAATCCACCTTTTAATTTGGCGCCTTGTGTCGAATATAAAAAGTCTTCTTGTATAGACCAGTTTTTATTGATGTCGAAAGCTACAATTGCACCGGCATGAAATCCAGGCAAACCTTCGGTATCAAAATTGGCGTTGTTAAAATCACTGTAATTAGCACCGGCTTTCAGACCAAAATGAAGTCTGTCAAAAAGACTTTGACTAAAAGCGCTTGAGGATACCAGAACAATGCAGAGCAAAAATAAATTTTTCATGATTTACTATATTTTTTAATGTTATCAGGCAGAATGCCTTTGTTTATTTGATGGGACAAACATAAAAGTCATCAGCGAGAGAACGCTTAAAAAGTTGGCTCAAACGGACAAAATCCCGAGGGAAACGGTCTTGTACATTTCAGCGATATGCAAAAAGATATTAATTTTAGGAAAATTTATTCTGTATTGCTTCTCTCAAAAGCATTGAAATCGCCTTAAGTTTTATGAAAAAAAATATCTGATCCGATTTTTGGCTATCAAATTTGAAAGATTTTTACTCGAATATGAAAATTTCAACAAGTAAATGTATTTTTTGGCTGAATTATCTATTGGCTTTTAACATAAAAAATGTTTAATATTGCTTTTTGGTTCTTCACTTCGCTTAAAAAAATGCCTGTTTATAACAAATATGATGATCATACTTTAATTGTTCTTCTTAAGGAAGATGATCAATTAGCGTATACAGAAATTTTTGAAAGGTATTCCAGACTTTTAGTTAATCATGCTTATAAAATCCTTGGTAATCCTGATGAAGCAAATGATATTGTTCAGGAAATATTCTTAAGTATTTGGAACAAACGTTATGAATTAAAGATTACAGGTTCACTTTCTTCTTACTTGTACAAAGCAACAAAAAACAGAATATTAAATCATATCGCGCACGAAAAAGTGGTTTCGCGTTATGCAGATTCTATTTCGGATTTTATCGAAAGCGACTACATTTTAGCAGATTCTAAAATTAGAGAGCAAGAATTAGAAGCTATAATTGCAAAAGAAATTGCTTTGCTTCCTGAAAAAATGCGCGAAGTTTTTCTTTTAAGAAAAGTCGAAGAGCTTTCGTATGATGAAATTGCACTTCAATTGAATATTACAGATAAAACAGCCAAACAACAAGTTTATAATTCGCTAAAAATACTAAGAGAAAAACTCAAGTCTTTGGTAAGTGTTTTTATTTGGTAAATTATTCTAGTACTTATTGTTAATTTCTGTGATAAAATCTTCTCGTAACTTCCTTATTTGTAGTTATAAAATAACGTTGTTTTGATTTTATTAATAATATAATAATATTTTTTTAATTTTTTTTGGTCATTATCTATGACAAAAGTGGTTTCTAACTGTCTTACTTAAAACAGGACAAAATTTCGTGTTGTAATTATGAAGGAAAATGAAATTTTAGCATTGCTACAAAAATACCAGAAAGGTACTTTATCTCCTGAGGATCAGGATAAACTTGATGCGTGGTATTTGCACAAAGCTTCTAATAGCAATTTACAGCTTAGCGATTATGAACTTAACGATAGTTACGAATTGCTGAAATCGAAATTACCGTTGCAAAAAGAAACAAAAGTAATTCGCCTTTGGCCACGTGTAGCCGTTGCTGCTTCGATAGCTGTATTATTGGGTACGGGAATATTTTATTTTACTAAACCAAAAGAACAAATTATTCAGGTTGCAGCTAAACCACAGGAAATTGCTCCGGGCGGAACTCGAGGAATCCTGACGCTTTCAAACGGAAAGCAAATTATTCTGGCGAATATTTCGGCAAAAGATACCATTGCAAAAGAAGGAGAAGAAGTTACGATTAAAATGGGCGCAAACGGAGTTATTACATATATCATAAATCCAAATGGTGATACTTCAAAAAATAATCCTAATTCATTCAATACACTTTCAACACCAACAGGCGGACAGTATAATATTGTTTTGGCAGATGGTACAAAAGTGTTTCTAAACGCAGTTTCATCAATCAAATATCCAACTCAGTTTAATGGAGATACAAGAATGGTAGAGCTGGAAGGTGAAGCTTATTTTGAAGTGGCCAAGAATAAAAATAAACCCTTTATCGTAAAATCAGACAATCAGTCTATAGAAGTTTTAGGAACTCACTTTAACGTACACGCTTACGCGAATGAATCAATTGTAAAAACGACTTTATTAGAGGGAAGTGTTGCAGTAAGTTTTAAAAATCAAAAAGCGATTTTAAAACCCGGCCAGCAATCGAACATATCTGAGAATTTTTCTAAAATTAAAATTAGAGAAGTAGATACTGATGAAGCTATTGCCTGGAAAAATGGTCGTTTTAAATTTGATAATGCCGATTTAAAAACGGTAATGAGACAATTGGAACGCTGGTACGGAATTAAAGTAGAATATCGCGGCGATGTATCGGATGTAAGATTTAACGGCGGAACGTTTATGAATAAAAATTTGTCTGAAGTATTGAAAGTACTTGAGCTTAGTGATATAAAATTTAAAGTCGAAGGAAAAACAGTGATTGTATATCCGTGATTTTGAATTTACCCGATTATGCTGAAACTATAAAATAAAAAACCAGAGGCAGTTGCAATGCTTCTGGTTGTTAAAAAAGTTTATAGTCAGTATAAGTTGTCCACCTATTGTTTAACTAAAACCAAATGTAAATGTATGAAATTTAATTTACAACCAAAAAAACCTTACAAAAAAGTCGGGAAAAATATTTCCTGTCTTAATTTTTCAATCCCTTTATGGGCGTTTAGTGTCTTGTTTTTGCTGTTTTGCAGTTTTACAGTTCAGGCACAAAATATTACTATTAAATTTAAAGATGCATCACTTGAAACGGTGCTGAAAGAAGTGGCAAAACAGGCCAATTACGAAGTTTTTTATACGCAGAAATTGCTGAAAGATTCGAAACCTGTAACCATAAACGTAAAGAATTCTGCTTTGAAAGAAGTATTGAATCAAATTTTTAATGCTCAAAACTTAAAGTATTCCATTACCAATCAAACCATTGTGGTAACGGCTGCAAAAGAGGAGAAAGTGGGAAACGGATTAATCGGTATACGCGGAAGAATATTAAATAATAAAAATGAACCTTTTCCGGGTGTAAATGTAAATGTTTTAGGCACGAACATTCATGTTGTAACCGATTTTGACGGAGGTTTTTCTCTTGATAATGTGTCATCTGAAGCTATAATTGAAATCTCGGGATTAACAGTCGAGAAAAAATCTATTGCTATTAGCGGACGTACTCAATTGACAATTGTTGCAGAAGAAAAAGTTGCTATAATGAAAGAAGTTGTGATAACAGGTTATCAGACTCTTGAAAGAAAACATTCAACAGGAGCTATAGCAACTGTAGATGAAAAAGTCTTAAACGAAAACATTAATGCTGATTTAGGCAGTGCATTAGAAGGCCGTATAGCAGGTTTAATGTTTCAAAAAAATCCTAACGGATCTACAGCAGATAAACCTATTTTAAGAGGTATTGGTACATTTTCGTCTCTGCAAGTTGGTTATAGTCCGCTTATTGTAATTGATGGTTTGCCAACTGAATTGACTCTGGATCAAATTAATCCTTATGATATCGAAAGTGTAAATGTTCTTAAAGATGCCGCTGCAGCTTCTATTTATGGTTCAAGAGCAGCAAACGGTGTTATTGTTTTGAGTACTAAAAAAGGAAATGGTAATCTAAAAGTTACGGTAAATACCGATTTCTTTATTTCGACAAAACCAAATTTAAGAGATATGAACTATGCTTCAACAAGCGATGTAGTCGATTTTGAACAAGCAGTTTATAATAGAGAAAGAGCAAGGTTTAGTAACACTACAGACATGTTTAATATCTATGGAGATATCGGAAGCAGCAGTATGAAGTATTACAGTCCACTTTATCAGCTTAATCGTGATTTAGAAGAAGGAAAAGTAAGCAATGCAGATTATAACAGTACAATCGCTCAATGGAAAAAGAACGATTATTATAAAGATTATCGCGATAATGTATGGCAAGATGAATTTAGACAACGTTACAATGTTACATTTTCCGGAAGTACAAGAAAGCAAAACACCTATGTTTCGTTAAATTATGACGAATCAAAAGGTCGTATTAAATACAACACGAGTAATGCTTTTAATATATATGCAAAAAGTAGTTTTCAGGTAAATAACTGGTTGGAGGCGACAATTGGTATGAACGGAACTTTGAGCAATGATGATATAACGGATAGTGATTTTGGTAATTACGATATTCAAAAAAGATACGAACGTATTACTGATGATAACGGAAATCTGGTAATGTCGCCATTTGTTGGTCTTAATGATGGTTTTACTTCCAGTAGTGTTATAAATCCAATGGTTGCTCAAAAACTTGCAGCTTTAAGTGGTTTTAAATCAAATGAATTTAATGTTTTAAACTCACTTCAGGAAGGTATAAAAAATCAAAACTCATTAAATTTAAGGGCTTTTGCAAACATCAAAGCCAAGCTTTATAAAGGTTTGAGTTTTAATACGCAATTTCAATATGAAGCCAGAAGATATGAAAGCTCAGAATATAACGACATAAACTCGTATAAAATGCGTTATGCCATTAATGCATTAACAGGATATAATCCAACTACAAATGCTTACACTTACGTGGAAGGATTTTCTACAGGAGGCCGTTACAAACAATTGAGCAATCAAGGGAGTAACTATACTTTTAGAAACCAATTAGATTTTACTCAGGAATTTGGAGAAGGCAAACACTCTGTAAATGCAGTTGCCGGTTTTGAAATGAGAGAAAGCAGTTCTCCGCGAAATATCGAACAAATAAGATACGGTTATGATCCTGTAACACTTTCTTCTGCAGTACTTAATAGTTTGTCACTTAGTCAGACAGGAGTTGCAAGTTATATTTCCGGAAACAACAGAACATTAGCGGCTGTATCAAGAACGCAGCTAGAAAGCTTACACCGTTATTTTTCGGTTTTTAGCACTTTAAATTATACTTATTTGTCTAAATATAACCTAACAGGAAGTTACAGAGTAGACAGAGCAGATTTGTTTGGAGCAGATCCTAAATATAAAAACCGTCCGTTATGGTCAGCAGGTTTGGGATGGAATGCGAGCAGCGAAGATTTCATGAAAGAAATAAAATGGATTAGTGCTTTGAAAGTGAGAGCAACTTATGGAATTAACGGAAATATAGATCAATCTACAAGTCCATATGTAACGGCTACAAGAAGAAACGATAACTTATATCAATCTTTACAATACATCAATGTAACATCACAGCCAAATCCTATGTTAAGATGGGAGAAAACACAAACGACCAACTTTGGTGTAGATTACAGCTTGTTTCGCAGTAAGTTAAACGGAAGCATTGATATTTACCGTAAATACAGTTCAGATTTATTAGCAACAACAGATTTAGATCCTACGGTTGGTGCATTGACGAGAAGAATTAATGCTGGAGCTTTACTAAATAGAGGTATCGAATTCAGTTTAGGTTCTGAGTGGTACAATGATGGAAGTTTTCGTATTGGTTCAAACTTAATTTTTGGCTTTAATAAAACAACGGTCAAAAAGATTACCAGAGCAGAATCTACAGCTTCTAATTATGTAGGTTTTCCAGGAGATTACTTTTTAGAAAATGAAGTATACAATAGTTTATACGCTTACAAATATGGAGGAACTGTTAATGGATATCCTTATATTTTAGATGAAAACGGAAATCCGTCGATTACTTTCGATACTTCCGGAAATCCTGTACCAACTTCTGTAAAATCAGTAAACAATGTTGGCGCACTTGTTAATATGGGAAGTTTAATGCCAACGTATACAGGTTCATTATCACAACGATTTTCGTATAAACAGTTTGATTTGAATTTCTTGTTTATTTTCTCAGGAGGAAATGTAATGCGCAAAGAGACTATAGATATGAGTACAGATGCAGTAAATCTTTCGGGTATTTCAGATCGTTATACAGATACCAATCAAAATGGGAATACTCGTTTGTATGTAGATTTTGCCGAAAATGTTAGAAGTTATGCTTCAACAATAAGCAGTCAATGGAGAAACTCAGATGTAAATGTTGTCGATGGAGATTACATCAAATTAAGAAACATTTCTATGGCTTATAATTTGCCAAAACCTTTTGCCAATAAAATGAAAATAGCATCGGCTAAGTTTACATTTCAGGTAAATAATCTTTGGTATTGGAGTGCAGCCGGAAATCATATTGATCCTGAAGTTTATTCGGCTAATTCGGGTACACGTAATTTACCATTGCCTAAAACGTATTTATTAGGCTTTAATTTAACGCTATAAAAAATGAAACATATATATATAATAACGCTGTCGCTTTTGATGTTAACGGTAACATCATGCGAAGAATATACAGATGTAACGCCAAAAGGTGCTTTGGTTATCGAAACAGCAGCACAATTTTATGAAATGGTATCGCTGCCAAACAGAGGTTATCCCATCAGTAATTTTCAGTATCTGTCAGATGATCAATGGATGAAAGAAAGCAACGTAATAGGCGTAACTCCAAACGTTGATATTATTAATTTTACTTTTGATGAAACTACAGACAGAGTTTCTTTATTGAAAACTTCGAGTTTTTACAATCAGGCTTACGCGTATATCAACAGATGGAATACCATTATTACATTAATTGATGACAGTAAAGGAGATGAAAATACCAAAAAATTAGCAAAAGCAGAAGCTAAAATCAACAGAGCTTACGATCACTTTTTGTTAGTTAATACTTATGCAAAAGGATATAATCCGCAAACGGCGGCAACTGACGGCGGTATTTGTATTATGGATAAATTTGATCTGGAAGCGCAACCGGCAAAATCGACCGTAGCTCAGGTTTACGATTTTATTCAGAAGGATATAGAAGATGCATTGCCTTATCTTCAGGAAAAACCACTTGATGTTTATCATCCTTCGCTGGCATTTGCGTATGCTTTTAAAGCGAAAGTTCATTTGTTTAAACGTGAAATTGCCAAAGCAAGAGAAGCCGCAGAAAAATCATTAAGTTATAACAATCAAATTTTTGATATGGTAGCTTATAGTAAACAAGGCGGACCAACAGTAGTTACCGTTCCAGCAGCAAATAATGTAGAAGTATTGAGTTACCAATACATGACAGGTTATAATGAGATGAATTTTGCTTATCAATATGTTATAAGCCCGGAACTAAGAACTTTATTCGGGACAAATGATGCACGTTTTAATCTGTTTTTCAATACAACGAGCGCAACAAATTTAGATCAGGGTTCAAGTACGGCTTATTGGTCAACTGCGTATACGAGATTCTTTTATCCAACTGTTGGAATGAAAACGACTGAGGTATATTTAATGCAAGCTGAATGTTATGCCAGAGAAGATAAATTGGCAGAAGCTGTTGGTGTTTTAAACACATTAAGAGCAAAACGTATTGTATCCGGAACTGTAGATTTAGCGGTTCCAGCGACCAGAAAAGAAACTATGGAGTTGGTTATAAACGAACGCAGAAGAGAATTGCTTTTAGGTTTCAATCGTTTCTTTGATCTTAAGAGATTAAATACTGAAACTGATTATGCAAAAACCGTTACAAGAGTATTTCCGCTGGTAAACAAAACCGTTCCTCAAAAAACGTACACGCTACAGCCTAATTCAAGGTTATACGTTATTCCGTTTCCTTTGTCTGCCCTTACAAAAAATCCAAAACTTACATTAAATACAGACGAGAAACTTCCGTTTTAATTACAATGAAAAAAATATTCCTATTACTAATCATGCTGGTTGCAGGACACCAGCATGGTTTTGCTCAAACTCCCGAAAAAAAAGCAGATAGCACAAGTACGCCACCAAAAGGTATGCAGCCTTATAATAAAATAATTACTGATAAAGCTAAAACTAAATCAGGATTGTTCGTTGTTAGTCAGGTAGATACTAAATATTATTTGCAAATTCCAGACAGTTTATTCAACAGATACATGTTGGTTGTAACCCGATATCTTTCTACTCCTGAAGGTTTTGGACGTTTTGGCGGAGAAAAAGCCAACGAGCAGACTATCTATTTTGAAAAAGGAACAAACAATACCGTTTTTCTAAGATCGTTACAATATAGACAAGACGTTCGCAATGCTGATTCTATGTTGGCAAAAGCATTAGAAGGAAGCAACGAGAATCCAATTGTGGCAGCTTTTCCAATAAAAACAACCAATCCGGACACAGGAAATGTTGTCATTGAAGTAACAGATGCTTTCAAAAAAGAGAATGCAATGTTCTCATTAGGAAGTCAGGAAAAAACAGAAAAAAAATTAACGTCTCTGGCTGATGATAAATCTTTTATTGAAACGATAGATACATATCCGATTAACATAGAGGTTAAAACTACAAAAACCTATACAAGCACAACTGCAAGCAGCGGAACAATAACATTAAGAGTAAATACCTCGATTGTGTTATTGCCAAAAATACCAATGCGCAAACGTTTTGCCGATGAAAGAGTTGGTTTTTTTGCTAATAAATATGTTTTGTTTGATGATGATGAACAACGCGCTCAGACGAAATTTATAATTCAGCGTTATCGTCTGGAACCGAAAGACAAGGACATTAAGAAATATCTAAACGGTGAATTGGTTGAACCAAAAAAACAGATCGTTTATTACATTGATCCGGCAACACCAAAAAAATGGAGACCGTATTTAATTGCAGGAATCAACGACTGGCAAAAGGCTTTTGAAGCAGCAGGTTTTAAAAATGCTATTGTGGGTAAAGAATGGCCGGAAAATGATCCAACAATGAGTTTAGAAGATGCAAGGTATTCTGTTGTAAGATATTATGCATCAGAAACACCAAATGCTTACGGACCAAGAGTAAGCGATCCAAGAAGTGGAGAAATCATCGAAAGTCACGTTGGCTGGTATCATAATGTGATGAAATTAGTACAAAGATGGTACATGATTCAGGCAGGACCTTTGGATGCAAGAGCTAGAAAAATGCATTTAGATGATGAGTTAATGGGACAATTAATTCGTTTTGTTTCGTCGCATGAAATTGGACACACAATTGGTTTGCGTCATAATATGGGAGCAAGCAGCGCTACTCCTGTAGAAAAATTAAGAGATAAAAAATGGGTTGAAGCAAATGGTCATACAGTTTCTATAATGGATTATGCCCGTTTTAATTATGTTGCACAACCGGAAGATAATATTAGCCCAAAAGGAATTTATCCGCGTATTGGTGCGTATGACAAATGGGCTTTGAAATGGGGTTACAGCTATTTTCCAAAAGCTAAAGACGAATTTGAAGAAGAAGATATACTTGCAAAAATAACGACAGATAGTTTGAAAGCAAATCCAAAATTATGGTTTGGAGGCGAAGGAAAAGAGGAAGATCCCCGCAGCCAGACAGAAGATCTTGGAGATGATGCAGTTCTTGCGAGCGACTACGGAATTAAAAATTTAAAGCGTGTAGTTCCTAATCTTATCGAGTGGACGTATCAGCCAAACGATGCATATGATAATTTAGCGGATATGCATAAAGCAGTTGTAAGACAATATGGTTTGTATTTATATCATGTACTGAAATATATTGGTAATAATTATGTCACAAAAAGAACTGTTGATGAAAAAGGTGTAGTGTACCAGCCAGTTCCAAAAGCCAAAGTAAAAGCAGCCGTAGATTATGTAGGACGACAATTGTTTGTAGCTCCGCTCTGGATATATCCTCAGGATATTAGTCAATTAATTTCTTTAAAAGCCGAAGATCAAATTGCAGATCAACAAAATCAAATATTAAATATGTTGTTGAGTTCTGGTATTTTGTACAACATTAGTCTAAAAGCAATGCAGTTTGAAGGAGCTTATACGGTTCCAGAGTTTTTAAACGATTTAGAGCAAACGGTTTGGATTAAATTTAGCGGAGACGAAAAATTAGATTATTACAGACGCGCACTTCAGCGCAGCTACGTCGATAAGTTATACTTATTACTGTTACCAAAAGAGGCAGAAGGAAGCAGAGCTTTAAATACTGCACAACGAAGTGACGTAAGATTATATGCCAAACAACATCTTGTAAAATTAAGATCTGATGTTACAAAATTGATGATTGGAAGTACAGATTTAAATAAAGAACATTTTGAAAGTATTTTGATCGAAATTGACAAGATCACTTCAAAACTAAATAAAACAGATATATGAGAAAATTATTAGTTATAGCATTAATAGGATTAACTACTTTGGCAAATGCCCAAATAACATCAAAGCAGGAAGTTGCCCCGGAATTAGTTGCAAAACGTGAAGCACAGAAAAAGGAAATTACAGCCAAATATCTGGCTTTAAAGAATGATCTTCTTGTTTCGGATAGTCTTGCGGTGGTTAAAAATGCAACGGCTTTACAGCTTTCATTAAAGAATTTCAGATTTAAAAAATTAAACATCGAACAAATGAACGCCGCTACAATGGCAAGAAAAGAAATTATAGATCTTGCAGGCGAAGTTGCAGCAACAAAAAATATCAATAAGCAGCGTAAAATTTTCCAGACGCTTTCGGCTAAATTTTGGGATTTAGCACCTAAATTCAAAGCCGATGATATTGCATTAAATCTTCAGGTTTGCCCAATGACCGGTGCTATGTGGCTTAGTGATAGTAAGGAAATCAAAAATCCTTACTACCCAAAAAATATGTTGACTTGCGGTGAAGTAAAAGCAAGTTTATAAAGAGTGAATTGAATTAGTTGGATAAAATACGGTATTCTGAAAAGGTACCGTATTTGTCTATTTAACTAAAAAAGGAATATTTATGGAAGATTTAAAGAGATTGGCTTGCCTGAATGTTTAGTTTTTAATTTGAATTTTGAATTTTAAAAGTATAGGTTGTTACTTCCGTTAATGTGATTTTACACTTCTTATTAGAATAATATTTTTTTGTGATGTTTAATTCAAAACCTGCAAAAAGCATTGTAATTACTAAAGTCAAAATTATAGCTGTTTTTATTTCTTTATATTCCATTTTTAAGAAGTTTTAATTTATTCAATTGGAATACAAAAATCTACGATACTTATTTTTTCCGGATGCTCATTGAAATTATTATAATAAATTTCATAAGGATTTCGATCCGCTTTTTTATATCCGTTTTCGTTCATCCAAATAAAAAGGCCACTCCATGATTTCTCAAATTCATCTATTCTAATTTCAAAATGTCCTACAATAAATTTACCACTTTCAATTGTCGTTAAACCAATTTCTCCGTCAACATTAATTTTTTCTTTCAGGGAAATACAAGCACTCATTCTAACTTTATCGGGATCTGTAACTTTAAAACTGTCGTGATAAATAGTAATTATTTTTACGTTTTCATTTTCTAAAAGCCCTTTTGGAGTTGCCCACTTAATTAATTTTGTATAAGCATTATGCATTCCTTCGTGTCCAATTTGGGTAATATAGGCAAGATCTAATTTTGGTAATTCTTTAATTTCAATTTTTGCTTTCATTTTAATCCAATTTTTATGATTATTAATGTTGCAAATATATTCGTCAGTTATGCCATTTTCTTGTCCATTCTTGCTATCCGGTTTACCAATCTTGCTAAATTTGTTTGCGTGGTTTCTTCTGAAGTCGGAGGGACTTATTGCGTAAAATTTCTTAAAAGTTCTGGTAAAAGAAGAATTGCTGTTAAATCCATATTGTAATGAAAGTTCAGAGATTGTGATTTCTTTTTTATGTATAAGTATTAATGCAGCTTTTTCAATTCTTTTACGAGTAACGTATTGATTTATATTCTCGTTTGTGATTGCTTTAAAAATTCTGTGCAAATGGAATGGCGAGTAATTTCCAATTTTAGCGATAGTTTCCAAAGTCAGTTCCTGATCTAAATTGTGGTCAATAAATAGTAATATGTTATTAATCCTTTTTATGTAATCTTCTTTCATATTTCAGTTTTCTACCGTTCTAAATTAATCTTTTAATGAAATATCAATCAATAGTTGAATCAAAAATTATCAATTAAAAAACATTCCAGGAATAAACCAATTGCAAACCAAACTTCATTATTGGTCATTGAACAGCAATTGAAAACAATTTAGAATATTAAAGAGTCATAATTTCTCTTCTTTTCCTGTTGGGATTGATGGAAAATTGAGCAAGAAACGGATTCTTAATAAGAAGAACAGCATATAAATTTGTTTTTATTTAAAATATAAAAAACATGAAAAAATTTAAAATTGTTCCGTTGTCTAAAGAGTTTGTAAGTCAAATTCGGAAAACAAATATTGATAATTTTGGTAATCAGGTTTACGAGCAATTAGCAACGGGAAAAGGACCATGCCGAATTTCGTTGAAACCATTTAATGTCGGTCAGGATATTCGTTTGGTTTTTGCTTATAGTCCGTTTTCAGAAAACAATGCTTTTAATCAATCCGGACCTATATTTATTCACAAAAACGAAGTCGAGCAATATTCGGATATTTACAATTTCCCTAAAGAATTAAAAGCAGATAAAGAAAATTTTCCTTTATCGCTAATTGGCTATAGCAAAGAACAAAAAATGATTTTCACTAAATTAGTTGGCGACAATGATATCGATTTACTAATTGCAGAAATCTTTGAAACAAAAAGCGATGTTGAATATCTTCATGCAAGAAATTCAGAAGCTTGTTGTTTTATTTGTAAAATCGAAAGGGTGTAGTTGTGATCACTAATATGAAGTTATCCTTAGAATTAATTCCTATTTAGTTAAGTATTCTTTTTATATGTTTTAAAGTTTTGAAAGCTAAGAAATAGTAGCTTTTGTTATATTATTTTAAAGGCATTGATTATCAATTTGTAGTTGATTTTCAATGCCTTTTTTTAATATTATGTTTTTGTTTTAGGTCAATAGTAACTGTTTTTACACTTTGTTTTATGTTGATTGTTCGACAATTGTAACAGATTACTAATTACTTTTTTTATCCAAATTTTGAACAATTAAGCCGCCTTCAGAAATGACAAATGTTTGTTCTTCAAAAATTTTTTCCATTATTAGCCACACTTTATCAATAATTGAAAACGTCTTATTCTGATTTTTATCCTGAACGGTTAATAAGCCAGTGTAAGTAATACTTTTTATTTTTTGTATATTGTTTTGAAAACGTAGGTTTGAATTTTCATAATCATACGTTTTAGTCACTGTTACAAAAGGTTTCTGTTTATCTAGATATTCTTTGAATACCATTATTTCATCAAACAATCTTGTTCTTTTACCATTAACCTGCTCGATAAAAATATGATACTGATAGTTTTCGTTTACTTTTATTAGATTATCATCAAGATCCTTTGCAATAATATTAGTTACTTCGGGACGCCTGATATTCATTTTGATATTTACTATTACATCAAAAAAATGTAATTCTTTTTGTAGTTCTTTATCCTCTTTACCAGTTTCTCGTAAATGAACAATTAATATTTTATTATACTTAGCAAATTGTTGAGCATCGGCAGTATAACCACTTTTAGACACTATAATTCCTCGTTTTATATCGGTATCATTAATGATTGATAAAAGTTTCATCACTGTTTCTTTAGTGACTTTTTTATTCCAATATTTGCATTCTATAGCAGTTCTATACGTACCAGTATTATCAGTTTCCGAAGTTAACACGTCTACTTGATGCGTAACTCCTGAGTTACCCTTGATTTTACAGTTATTACCGTATCCTTCAATATTAATGTTATATTCTTTTCCTAAAGTTTCATAGATATATTTTGTTATAAACTCATAGGTTTTCCAGTCAAGTTTGTTTTGATCTTCCATTTAGCTTAGAATTTATTAAGTGTCAATTAATGCGATAAGATCTCCTACTATTATTCATTATTAGGCATTGATTTTAACTTATTGTTGATTTCAATGCCCTTTTTTTATTATTATTTTCCCGACATAATAAATTTAATATTTTTTGTTTAAGTAAATTATCTTTTCAATTTAAAATAAATATTTGAGAGTTCTGTATCTTCGTTTGCAATCAAGTACTTTTCCAGTGCCGTGATTATGTATTGATTTTTTCTAAATCGAGTTAAAAATATTTGATCAGAACAAATTTTCAGCCAACGAGGATCAAACTTCTCTTTTGAGTACCTCTCTGGGTTAAGAAGAAATTTGTAATATTCATTTTTAATTTTAGATCTTTCAATTTTAGATCTTTCAATTTTACCGAAATATAATAATCTAATAAAATTCAAAATCTGGATATTCTGATTTTTTCTGTAGTTATAATCACTTTTTAATTGCAAAAGAGAATTTATCTTGATTTTGTAAGTTTGTATAATCTCGTCTGTGACAAAATTTATGTTGTCAATTGCAAAACATAAATCAACTGTTTTAGCCTCACCTGATTTTAGAAATTCATGAAGTTTTGATATGAAGATTGTTTTATCGTTATCATTTAAACTGTTATAAATTGAGTCAATGTGTTGTATATTATTTTCAAAAGTTAAATTTTCTAAATTAAATGATTCTAAAGCAAAATTTTCGTTTTTAATTTTTAGTACATTCAGTAATAAAAAGTAAGTTTGATTATATCTATAATTAATATGAAACAGATCCATAGTTTTTTCCAAATGAGAAGATTCTATGTGCATATATTTTTTATCTATAACCATCTCTAAGTATTTATATTCAAATCCTTGAGAAAATTTTATATGCTTGATAAACTCATTTAACTTATTAATGAAGGTATTAATTTGATAGGCACTAAAATCAAAATGAGCTATTATTATGCATATGTTTTCTAGTTTAGTTTTTAATGATTGTGCAAAATAATCATCAGAAATTATCTCGGATATAAATTTTAATTCTGGCATAAATTCATAACCCGTTTCTTCAGTAGCAGAACTTAAGAAATTTGATACATCAAAAATAAAACTGTTTGCACTTTTATCAATTTCTATATTATTTAAATTATTCTCTTTTAAAAAGTCAAGTAAATCTTTAGGTTTAACATAATTTACAATCATTTTTAAAAGATAATTATCATAAGTGTTAAGTGCTGGAACGCCAAAGATTCGCGGAGAATCTGAGACATCAATTAATTTTATGGAATAAGCTGTTAAAAAAGCAGATATAGATTTTTCAATGGTTCTGTTAATTTTTGAAAAACCATTACCATACACAAAATTATATTCTCTAAAATTTTCTAGATCAACTATACCATGATATAGATTGGCTATATCGTTATTAGAACTAGAGCCGCCTAGTTTAATTAAATTTTTGGTTTTGAATATTTTAAAGTAGTTGTCATCAATATCATTACATAAATTCTGTATATATACACCGTTTTTAATTTCTCTGAGAAATTCAAACATTTTCTCATCAACAAAATATCTAATTTTATTCAATTCACGATCTAAGTCAATGCTTCTTACTTCATTTTTAATTGATTGCATTTCGTCATTAGTAAGATTTGGAGATATAAATGTTAAGTGAGTTTTTCCGATCCTGTACATATTATATTTGGCTAGGAAACTAACTTCGTACTTTTTAACTTTGTTGGCTTTTACAAATATCTGTTTAAATGCATAGAAGGATTTGTGATTTTTAAAAATACTTAATAATCCAAATGCATATGATAAATCATCAAATAAGTCAGAGGATTCGGAAATTATATATTTGTCAATTTGTTTTAGAGATTTTGCAAATTTATAGCTGCGAAGATTACAATTAATACAGTCACATGTTGCAGGTTTAGTTTTTTCTTGTAATGAAATTTTTGTTGAAAAGTCGCCTTTAAAAAAACTATGAGTAAGTTTGTTTAAAGGTTTTACTAAGTACTCTACACCAGACCAAATAAGTCTGTGAAGGCAGTATTTTATCTTTTCTTGCTGAGATTCACTAAAGTTTTCATCATCTTCTCCTTGGTATCTATTTATTAAATTAAATAAATCTTCATTATAACAAATGATACTAGCTTCTTTAACAATTAAATCATTGTTGGTTCCCTTGTAATATTTATTAAAAGGATAAAAATTAGCGATAAATTTTTCTGGCAGAACTCTAAAATAATAAAATCTATACATAGCATTGTATAATTCATCTATAATTTGATCATCCTTTAACTTTTCACCAGCATTGTATTTGTATTTATCTAAATCGAATTTTTTTAAATAATTTAATATTTTGTAAACTTTGGAACTGTGCTGACTCAATGAATCTTGGTTAATATCAAGGTAGTTATCAAGATCTAAAATCTCATTTTTAGCTTGATTATAATTTATAATATTTATCCCTAGGTTTTCGTAATAAATTTTTTCCGAATGAGAAACGGTATCGGATAAATTTATAATATAAGCTCTCTGATGATGTTTTTTTAGTAAATACTGCATTTCTCTATTTACTAATTTTAAGTTTATATCTGAAAAGCTATATCCAATAAACAATATAACTTTATTACTAAACAGAGATTTTATAAAAATTTCTTTTAAAGTATGATTCTTACTGAATTCTAGGTAATCAGTTTCTTTAAGGACAATATTATGATTATCAAAATCTCCATGATATTTAATTAAAAGATTTTTATGTTTGGCGTAAGGTAAGTCTTCATCTTTGACTACAAGCGAAAAAGGAAGCCCTTCATTTTCTATGATTTGTTCGAAGAAATTATCATAATTAGTGGTGACAATGTGCTGCGGATTAAGATTATAAATAATACTATGTATTGGATTATATTTATTGGTACTTTTTCTATATATAATTTCTTTTATAATGCTATTGTAATCTTTCTCTCCTTTTTCATTAAAAAGAAGCTGCGAAATTTTTAAAGCATCATTTTCGTATTCAGCATTAAAATTTAATTTTAATTTTATACCAGCTAACAAATCTTTCCAAACTGGTAAGCCAGAATCTACAGAGACTCCAGAACCTGCAAAAACCACTAGCTTATCATTATTAATAGCTTCTTTTAAAAATGCAATTTTATTTAAAATCTCTTTGTTATTATCCATCAATACAATTTTTTATTTGAGGACAATTTAATGATTTTTGGTAAGAAATATTAGCATTTTTTTATTGTATAAAATGTGTATGTTTATATTATGGTAAACATGTGCTATTTTTAAAGTGAAAAGCATCAAAATTTATCGATGATTATTTCGAAAATATATAAAGACATAACTTATAGAAGTAAAAGATCAGCAGCTTCAAAAATTAAAAAAACGGTAGTATTGAACAAATACTGTCAAAACAAAAAAAGAGACTTCAAAAGTCTCTTTTTAGAATTAATATATCTTCTATAAATAATTACTTATTGATTAATTTTTCAAACCTCGCCATCATTTCATCTTTCTCTTTCAACATACGTTCGTATAACGCAATTTTTTCATCATATAATTGAACAATTTTGTCAACAGGATTGAAAGTGGGTTGGTAGCTAAACCCGGAAGCGACAGCGTTATCCTTAAAATCTTGGAATGAATAAGTATTTGCAATCACATTTACCGCTTGTTCTGCATCAAAATTCTGAAAAGCTTCAACCGGAATTTTTAATACAGCTGAAATTTGTTTCAATAGATTATCTTCAATTACATCTTTCTGCTCGAGCATAGAAATTTTCTTCTGATTCCAGTCATTTCCAAGATCATAAGCTAATGCTTCCTGCTTTATGTTAAGCATTTCTCTAAAACGTTTGACGTTTTTTCCCTGATGTATTTTCTGTTCCATAATGAATATCAATTTTCTAAAGACTCAAAGATAAAGCCATTTTTTGAATTAAAACTCTGCGTTTCTAAAATTAAAAAAATTTCCTGTGAAACCTCGTTTTTGAAAACAGGTATTTATACGTTGTGCAAAGTTGTTTTGTTTTTGTAATTTCATTCTTGTTAATTAATTTAAAGCACTCAATCGCATTATCTAATAGGATGCTTTTCCTTAGTTATCAGTTTTACTTGATTTGTGCCTGTTTCACTTTAACAGATATGCCTTCAACACACCCACTTCTATACGCCATATTAATATAGTTAAAAATATTGTTACCTATATAATTGCATTTTATTTTAATCATTTAATCAATAAGCAATGGATTTAAAAGAAAAACTTAATCAAATTGGCCAACAGCCAGACCTAATTCTTATTATTACAGATGAGCAGCGTGCTACACAACATTTTCCACCTGGATGGGAGGAGGAAAATCTCCCAACTCTAACATTTCTTAAACAGAATGGTTTTAGTTTCGATAGAGCATTTTGCAATACCTGTATGTGTTCTCCCAGCCGCGCAACTTTATTTACAGGAACATATCCTGCCAAACATGGAGTCAGTCAAACTCTAACCGAAGGAGGTCTCTTATCTCCACAAGAGCCAACACTCAGTAATTCTGTTCCCAATATCATGAATGTGCTTTGGGCAGAAGGTTATGATGTGCAATACAGAGGCAAATGGCATATGAGTAAAGGAGTAGCGCCTAATGGTACTAAAACAAATTACGAAGATTTAACCGCTGCAGATATTTCGCTATATGGTGCAATGGGCTGGGTTGCTCCGGATGCCGGCGAAGATGTTAATCCGCTTAATTTTGGTGGCGGATATGCAAATCACGATGCAAAGTATACAGCCGAAGCCATACAATACCTAAAGGAAGTAAAAGCTCAAAGAGCTGCAGGAAATCATAAGCCGTACTGTCTTGTTCTTTCACTTGTTAATCCGCATGATGTATTAGCATATCCAAAATCGGCAGGAACTTCAGGATACCATTCGTCAACCTGGACCGGTAGAGAAATTGGACTTCCGGCTACTGTAAATGAAAATTTGCTTGAAAATAAAAAACCAATGGCTCAGGAACAAATTTTAGTGAATATGGCTTTAAGTCTGGGCGAAATAGCTAGTCAGGACGATAAACTAAACTACATTAATTTTTATGGTTATTTGTTAAGTCATGTAGATAAAGAAATTGGATATCTGATTAATGAACTCTATAAGGAAGATGAGCATGGAAATAAACTGGCAGATTCTGCAATTGTGACCTTAACCTCAGATCATGGAGAAATGGGGCTCGCTCACGGTGGATTGCGCCAGAAAACTTTTGTAGCCTATGAAGAAGCGTTAAGAGTGCCACTTGTTATTTCAAATCCAATATTATTTAAAGATCACAAGATAAAGCAATCAATAGCATTAGCGACATTGGTAGATATTATGCCCACTTTTATTGACATAGCAAATGTATCAAATCCGCCTACAGGACTTGCAGGTACAAGTTTACTTCCTGTAATGGAGAATAATACTCCCGTTCAGCATAGTATTTTATTTACTTATGACGACATTAAGGCTGGTTCTAATAGCAGCTGGACAGTTGTAAAAGCAGCTAATCGTATCCGTTGTATCAGAACAGAAAAATGGAAATTCGATTATTACTTTGATGCAGCAACAGCTTATTTCAAACAATATGAACTATATGATTTAATTAATGATCCATTAGAAATTACAAATCTTGCTTACGATCCGGCTTACAGCGAAATCAGAAGAGATTTAGAAGAGCAATTGCATCAGCTTGAGGTAGAAAAACTCTGGGTCAATATGCCAAAAGATGTTTATAGTACTACAACATTCAACTAAAGACTAAACAATAGTAATAACAATAAATCATAAATTATGTCACAAAGTATAAAATCAGAGGTTAGTAAAGTAAGTTATGCAGATTTTAATAATCCTGCGGGACAAACAACAATACAGGGAATAAGAGGAGTTTCAGAGTCTGAAAATGTATATATTGCAGGCAGTTTATTAGGTCAGAACAACCTTGTTCAGGGATTAATTTACGAAGGAACTCTTAAAGGAGGCGGTAATGAAGGAAAATGGCATATTGTTAATTTTCCAAGCACACCAGAAGCGGTAGTTAACAATACTTCTTGTTATGGACCTAATAACGGACATCATGGCACGATACAAATTGTCGGGTCTTATAAAATATCAACTTCTACAAGTAAAGCACCAAGCGGAAATCTCGGATTTTATTACGAAGGTCCTCTTGATGGCTCAGGAACGTGGATTCAGGTATCGCCTAATGGAGGAAATACCAATAATGTATTTGTTCACAGTGTAATGGGTGGTCTTGCAGTTGGAAATTATGATGTTGAAAATGATAAAAACGGATACGCATTTTTGTATGATGTTGCAAATAAAGAATGTACCGAATTCAAATTACCGGATTCATTAACAACTACTTTGTATGGTATTTGGCACAATGAAGGCGATAGTTATACGCTTGCCGGAGGATATACAACACCTAAATTTGGAAAAATAAGTCAAGCCTTTCTGGTTGATTACAATTCTAAAACTAAAAAAACTACTAATCTAAAGTCATTTAGTTACAACAATGAAACAGTTTTGTCTATAATTACGCATTTTGAAGGTATTACCATTTCTAAAAATGGTGGTTATAATATGCCATCGGATTGGGTTACCGTAAGCGGAGAAAAAACTGGAGCATCATTTGTTTCTGTAAATAGAAATTCTGACGGATCATTTGGAGAAGCAAATTGGATAGATATCGATTTTCCCAACTCAACTGCCACAAGCGCTAACACAGCTTATAAAAATAATATATTAGGTGTGTATGTAGCCGAAGATAGTGCTGGTACAAAAACTGTATCTTCTTTTGTTGCAAAAGTTAATATTGAAAAACAGATTGCATTGTAAACAAGTTTGTAATTACCAAAAAAAAGAACTCTATAATCCGAAGATTTAGAGTTCTTTTTTTTTAAAATAAATGTTTAGGAAAATACTAATACTTAATCTTTTAAATGCTGTTTTAGAAAATGAAGACTTCCTTTAGCCAATTCTTCTGCATTATGCGGAGATTTCTGCCATAAAGAAACCGCCTGCTGCATTCCCGGTACATCTGATGAAAAATTTTCCAAGACAAGATTTCCTTCAAAATCAATTTCTTTAAGAGCTTTAAAGAGTTCATTCCAATTAACAGTTCCTTCTCCGGGCATTCCACGGTTGCTTTCGGTAATGTGCATGTGTTTTAGTAATTTTCCGCAGTTTAAAATCGGATCATAAAAATTACTTTCTTCAATATTCATATGAAAGGTATCCAGATGAACTGCAAGATTTGATGCATTTGTTTTTTTTATGAGTTCGAGTACATTTTCTGCCGTATTGCAACAATAACTTTCATAACGGTTGATAGGTTCTATACCAATTGTAATTCCAAGTGTTTGAGCATATTGAGCAGCTTCTTGCCAAACATCTGTAATGATTTCTTTTTCATTATCTGTAATTGGATTTCCTGTAAATACTCCAATTCCTCCGTGAAGTACACCTCCTAAAAAAGTAGCATCCAAAGCAGCGGTTTTATCCAATGCTTTACAAATCAATGTTAATGCTTCTTTAGGATAAAAAGGAATATGTGCTTCTTTGGGCAGGTTTAAGGAACAGGCAACATCAAGATTATTTTCTTTAAGTTGTCTTTTTACTGTTATTGCATCAAAATCCATACTATTAGGAAGTAGGATTTCAATCATATCGAAACCAGTTTGAGCTGTTTTTTTTATAGCATAATGTCCAGCTTCGGCATTCCAAAGAGGTGTTATCCAGGATAGGAGAGAAGCTCCAAATTTTATTTTCATTGTATTATTTTTAAGTTAAAATATCCACCATTCAGATCGGACACCAAAATAAGTACCAAATCTTTTTTGACCTGCTTGTTGTAAAAAAGGTGAATACATAGCATTTTTTGCATAATCATTATAGCGGGAAACTTCGGCAATAAATCTCAAATGCGGTCGCGCCCACGGACTTCGCTCGGCAGTAGGAACGATAGTTGGAGCAAGCGCAAATTTTACCATTGAAGCTGTGGGATTATTACCGTCTTGACGTGCCGTATAATGCAGTTCAGAGACGAGATGAAACCAATTGCTCATGTAATAAATTACTCTTGTACCTATCGCTAAATCTGTTTTATAGTTGTAAATATCCCGGTTATAAAAATCAGGCGCTTTATCCATTCTGGCTGCTCCGCCTTTGCTTTGAGTATAAACAGCATATGGATTAACACTTATTCTATCGGAAAGATTCAGCATAAGATGCTCTACCATTGTAAAAGAATAAGCTCCTTTATAGGTTTTATCATCAGTTCCCGGAGCGCCAAAAGTACGCCAGGTTTGCGTATTTCCATTGTCTCCACCATTGGCAATTCCGGTTCCATAACGCATAGAAAACTGATTAAAAGATCCTATTTTTTTTGTTTCAAGCTCCGAATTTATTTTAATTCCTGCCACAAATCCATTATCAGATGGATAGGTGGGAGTTGCATTTTTAGTCACTGCCGGTACATGGTGATATTCTGCCAATAATTTTACAATATGTTTTCGCGATAAATTAAAACTATGTTCGGCAACCATAACTTCGCGTTGACGATAGGTTAGTGACTTATTGCCTGTTATAATATTAGAATAAGAATAAGGCGTTCCCATACCCGAAGATGTAGTATCAATAGCAGCGGGAAAAAACATTGAAAACGAGCTTTTTTTATATTTGATTCCAAATCCCTGAGAGGAATGATCGTCAAAATAAAAATAATCGGCAATGTGAACATCATCGTAACGCATGTATCTTGCTCCCGCCCAAACGCTCCATTGACTTCCAACAATATTACGCGCTTCTACAAATGCTTCGGGTAAACTAACAATCATCCCATCTGTAGATCCTGAATTTACGTTTCCTAAAAATGTACCGTTAGAAGAATAAAATGCAAGTCTTACCTGAAAGTCAATAGCCGTTTGCTCTTTATTAGCATTTACCGGCATAAAATGAAAGGCAGGCAGTAAATCTACATAATCGCCTTGATCCATTCTTCCGCCAAGAGAACCCTGATTTAAAAGATTCAACTGTCTTCCTGTGTGACCTTCAATGTCCGGAGAATAACCAAATCCTATTCTTCCGGTAGTTCCAAATGAGAAGTTTTTATTGCTGATAACAATCTGACTTTTAACAGAAATAGAAAATAACAGTAAGATTCCTAATGTTATAAACCTGTAAAAAACAGATATCATATACTGCTTTTATTTATTGCAAGTTCTCCTAATCCTAGTGTTTTTGGCTTGTAATATTTGACAGCAAATAACAGGATAACCACATAACAAACTATTGGTAAAAGATAAGCATAAGCAATATTTGTATTGGCTACAAATCCCATAATAGGAGGGAATACTGCTCCGCCAAACATTGCCATAACTAAGAAAGAAGAAGCTTGTTCTGTTTTATTCCCAAGTTTTTTTAATCCCAAACTGAAAATAGTTGGATACATTACACTTAAAAAGAAGTTAAGCATGATTAAAGCTCCAAACGAAACCCATCCGAAATTTTGTGAAATAATCACGCAAAGTAACATATTGCAAATGCTGTATAAAGCCAATAATTTGTTTGGCGCAATGTAGCGCATTAAAAATGTACCAATAAAACGCCCAATCATCATCATAGCCATACTTAATGAAAAATAGTAAGCCACCTGATTGTCAGGAAGACCTGTTTTTTCTACACCATAATTGATAAAATAAGCCCAAGTTCCGCCTTGTGCTCCAATGTTAAAGAACTGCGCAGCTACAGCCCACATAAAATGACGCTGACGATGTAATGGTGCGTTAGGTACTACATCGAGGTTTACTGAATCAATTGTGTTTTCTGCTTGTTCTGCATGCGGATCTTTTAGAGCTGGTACTTTTACAAACCAAAAAGCCAATGCGATAGCCAGAATTACAAAGCCAATAATCATGTAAAGTGTTTTAACAGATTCCAGACCTTCAGTACCTTTTGTATTTAGTATGAAAAAACCACCAACCAAAGGGCCAATTATAGCACCTAAACCATTAAATGATTGTGCAAAATTGATTCGCTGGTCGCTTGTGCGTTCGTCTCCAAGTGAAGCGACGAAAGGATGCGCTACGGTTTCAAGAGTTGCAAGTCCGGAAGCGAGTATAAATAAAGCAGCTCTGAAAAAAGAAAATGATTCGTTTTGAGCAGCCGGAATGAATAAAAAAGCACCTAAAGCATATAAAATTAGTCCTAGTAAAACTCCTTTTTTGTAACCGTATTTTTTCATGAACAAACCAGCCGGAATTCCCATAACGGCATAAGCGCCAAAAATAGACAATTGTACCAGTCCGGATTCTGATTTACTAATGTGTAAAACATTCTGAAAATGTTTGTTCAGTACATCTCCCATTGTAATGGCAATCGCCCAAAATAGAAATAATGAGGTTACAAATATGAACGTAATAGTATATTTTTTTTCTGTAAATTTAGCTTGTGACATCAGATAGTGAATTAAATTGAAGAAGAAATTAGTTTGTGATCTTGGCGGAAAGCATTAAAATCCGTTAAGGTATAAGAAGGGCAAGCGCCTTCTTTTGAAGTAATAAAACCTCCTAATGCAACGGCTTGTGCCATAATTTCTTCCGGACTTGAATTGGTAATTCTCTTAGAGAGAAATCCTGCCAGAAACGCGTCACCACTTCCTACAGTATCGGCTATTTTTACAGGAACTGCCAAAGCCTGATAATGATCGTCTCCGTTATAATAAATAGCGCCTTTACTGCCTTTACTTATCAGAACTTCATTTATATTAAACTCGTCTTGTATGTAGCGAATGCTATCATCTTCATTGACATAATCTCTTCCTAAAAATTCTAGTATAAGTCTCAATTCAGCTTTGTTCATCTTAACCAAATCTGCTTTATAAAGAAGTTCTTTGACCACAGGAACAGAAAAGAAAGGAGGTCTTATATTGACATCAAAAACTTTGAATTTAGCTATTTCCAAAAGCTGAAAAAGTGTATTTCTAGATTTTTCTCCTCTGGTAATAAGACTTCCAAAAACAAAGGCAGCAGCATTACTAACTTTATTAATTTGGTCGTCTCTATATTCGATAAAATCCCACGCAACAGGTTCTGTAATATCATAATGTGCTTCATTATGTTCGTCTATATGAGCCAATACAGTTCCGGTAGGATATTGGTTGTCGATTTGTGTATTTTCAGTAGCGATATTCCAGTCAGATAACTGTTTCATGAGATCGCGACCTAGTTTATCATTTCCAATTCGGCTTATCATGTGGGCATCGACTCCCATTCTCATCAAATTGTAAGCTACATTAAAAGGTGCTCCTCCAGCGCGTGCTCCGTCAGGGAATATATCCCAAAGTACTTCTCCATAGCAGTATATGGATGATTTAGTTGTTTGTTCTTTCATAAGTGGTTAGGTTAAACGTTTAAGCAAAGTTTTAAATAAAAAAGTATTATAGATTATTAAATTTTGAAAACTATATTAAGGTGCATTTGAATTTCTGGTATGTTGTTTTGTATCGTAATAAGTGGAATTTGTAATTTCATATGAGATTAGATTAAACGTTTAAGCAAAATGATAAATAAAAAAGTATTATAAATTATTGAATTTTTGAAGAGGCTTTAATGTGTATTTGAGCTTCTAGTGTAATATTTTGTACAGGAAGCTGCGGATCTTTAATTTTATTATGAAGGACTTCAACTGCTGAAATTCCAATATCAGTCAAAGGCTGACTTACGTAGGATAATGGCACGCTGAAAAGTTCGTATGCTTCCGTTTCATCAAAAGCCACAACAGCAAGATCATTGGGTACAGCAATTCCAAGTTTCATGATCTTTTTTAAGCCTGAAACCGCCAGTTTATTACTTACAAAAAATACAGCATCAGGTTTGGTATTGCCTTGAAATATAGTATTGAAACCTTTATCAATATCCTCATCAATGTGATCCTTGTTAATATTCAATATATTATGATCGTTGTAAGCTATGTTGTATTTCTTCAAGGCATCTTTAAAACCCTTTGTTCGTTGCATCAAATGATCCAGCGTTGAATCATAAGCTACGATAAGTATATTGCTTCGTTTTTCTTTGATAAGATGTTGCGTAACATTATAACTGATTTCATAATTGTTAATCTGAATATTGTCTGCCTTAATCTTTGGAAGATAACGGTCTATGAAAACAAACGGAATATTTTGCTTTTGTAATCTTTGCAAACAAGCTTCTGAATTTTCAACAGGCGCAATAATTAATCCTTCCGCTTGACGGTGATAAAACATGCTGACAAGACTTTCAAATTTTTCTTTATTTTCGTCAGAACTTCCTATAATAAGCGTGTATCCTTTTTTAGTGGCTTCGTTTTCTATTATTCGGGCTATTTGTGAGAAATAGGGATTGGCAATATCAGCCACAATAAGTCCGATAATATTAGTTCGTTGTGTTTTTAGATTTTTTGCAGCAGTATTGGCACGATAATTTAATTCTTCGGCTGCTTTGATAACCTTTTCTGTAGTTTCTTTTCCAATGCGGCCGTTGGGCTTATTATTAAGCACATAAGAAACCGAGGCGATAGACACACCCGCTTTTAATGCTACATCTTTTATGGAAACTTTTTTCACTACAACGTTTTCTTGAAGGGCAAATATAATAAAGTTAAACGTTTAAGCAAATTTATTTAAAAAATAATTTATGTTTTCGAAAAGATAAAATATTGATTAAAAAATAGATTGCCAGTATTTTGAATGTAATCTATACTAAAATCAGCCTTAGATTGAATTTCTATCATTATATATGCAATATAAATCGTCAGTTTTTTAAGCAGAAATGACTGCAATTTAATAGACTTTCATGAATGGGTTTTAAAACTTTTGAGTCTTACTTATTTATTCATTCTGCATTTATCACTACAATATTTAACTTCATCCCAAACTTTTTCCCATTTCTTTCTCCAGGAAAAAGGACGATTACAAACCGGACAGATCTTGGTGGGCAGATTTTCTTTTTTTAATTTTCGCATTAGAATTGGTACTATTTCAATTACTGGACTTTAATTTCTCCATTTTTTCTAATGTTCCAAATGATGGCGCTTGCATATTTTCTGGTTTCTTCAATATCAACTATCGGAAACGGATAATCTTTTCCAATTTCACATTCATACAATTGCTGATCAATCAAGCCCAATTTCCAAGGTTCATGAAGTAAATGAGGCGGAATATTTACGAGTTCCGGAACCCATTTTTTTATAAATACTCCTTCGCTGTCATGTTCTTCAGAATTTTTAATGGGATTGTAGATTCTAATAGTGCCTGTTCCTGTTACGCCCGCCTGCATTTGCAACTGCGGATAATGAATTCCGGGTTCATAATCCAGAAATTGTCGTGCTAAAAAATGAAGATCCCGCCAGTCTTGCCAAAGATTAAAAACAAAAAAAGAAACCACCAAAGCACGCATTCTAAAGTTGATAAATCCGGTTGCAATTAAACATCGCATACAAGCATCAACAATAGGAACGCCAGTTTTTCCTTCTTGCCACGCTTTTATGTAGATTTCATTTTTAGGTTTTATCAGTACGTCAAAGCTATGATCGATATTTTCAAACTCAATGCGGCAATCACTTTCAAATTTCTGCATAAAATGGCAATGCCAATGCAGTCTTGAAACAAAATTAAGCATCGCTTTTTGGTTTGGAGACGCTTCATAAAACTGATTCGTATAATGATATACCATTCTCATACTTACGTTTCCGTAGGTAAGATAGGGCGAAAGTCTGCTACAGCTTTTTCGGCTTAAGCTGGGTTTAGAAATGTGTTTGCTGTAATTTACATGACGTTCTTCTGCAAAACTTTTTAAATACCGCCAAGCCCAATATTCACCACCTTGCTGAAAGTTTTCATTGTGTTCCGTAATTTCTTTAGAAAGTGTTTTTCCTTTTAAGTTCAGATAAAAATCAGGATTTAAACTTTCAAAAGTGATAGTTTTTAAATCAATAATTTTTGGGTCTGCACGCATTACTTTTTCCCAGCGTTCGTCCCAATTTTCTCTGGATTTCAGTTTTCTTATTACACCATGTAATTGTGATTGTTTCCACAAAATGTTATGATTATTAAAAAAAGACTGCATGGCAATATCGCGGTCAAAGGTGGTTTTATTGCCAATTTCCTGATGCGAAAACACGGTTTTAATATCATAAATGCTGCATAATTGCTCAAAAACAGGTTCGACTTCATTGTGAAAATAATAAAGTTGCGCTCCAATTGCCTTTAACTTAGATTGCATTTCCTTCAAAGATTCATAAACAAACCTCCAATGGCGAACATCCGAATCATCGTGTGCCATTATTGAAGGTTCAAAAAAGTAAACCAAAAGCAGCGGAATATTTTCTTGCTGAGCCATAAAAAGAGGTTCGTGATCTGTAAAACGAAGATCACGTTTGAACCATATAATATTTATCTCTTTTTTGCTCAATTTTTAAGTTGTAATGAAGTCAATGTCTTTGTTAAGCAGAAGTTTTTATCTTCTCTTTGAAATTTTATTATTTGAAATAGCTCTTTGTCGGCTGCATTTAAAGCGATCTATTTCGACAGAACGTTTTGCCGAATGTTTGGTTTTGCAATTCTCTACACGTTTACGCCATAGTTTATAACTGCTAAATTTCAATTCTTTTTTCATTAAAGCCTTCACATCGGCTTCTGATAAATTAAACTGAAATTTTATAGCATCAAATGTAGTTCTGTCTTCCCAAGCCATTTCAATGATACGATCGAGTTCAAGTATAGAAAAGTTACTATTTTTTACATTCATATAAATGAGTTTTTTAGACTATTAAATGGAATAATTGTAAAGCTAAGATACTTAATTAAATTTATTTTGTTTAATCTTATTGTATAAAAGTTAAACAATAACTATCTTTAAGGTGTAAATCAGCTTTTTATTAAAGCTGATTGTAAATATTGAGAGATTAGACAGCGTTTTTAATTTAAAGATATTACAATGGAAAAAGTACTGGTTATTGGAGGAAGCAAAGGAATTGGCAGTGCAATAGTATTGCAGCAATTAGAAAATAAACAGGTTTACAACATCAGCAGAAATGCTCCTGATATTTCGCATCCTAATTTAATTCATTATAATGCAGATGTTTTAATTGATACACTTCCTGAAATTGAAAGTATCGATGCTCTTATTTATTGTCCAGGATCTATAAATTTAAAACCTATTTTGAGTTTAAGTATTGATGATTTTCGAAATGATTTTGAAATCAATGTCATTGGCGCTGTAAAAGTGATACAGCATTATTTGCCGGCTTTAAAAAAAGGAATAAATCCGTCGATTATTCTTTTTAGTACAGTTGCCGTAAAACTCGGAATGCCTTATCATGCCAGTATTGCTGTAGCAAAAGGCGGAGTAGAAGGTCTTGTGAAATCGTTAGGCGCAGAACTGGCTCCCACAATTCGTATTAATGGAATTGCACCAACGATTACCGAAACTTCATTGTCAGCTTCTATTTTGCGAAATGATCGTATGAAAGAAAATATGATCGAACGTCATCCGCTTAAGAATTATTTAAAACCTCAGGAAGTGGCGCAAATGGCAGATTATTTGATTTCTAAAGGCGCCGGATCAATCTCCGGACAAATTTTTCAAATGGATTATGGTTTGGTTAGTTTTAAAATGTAAACAACCCAATCCGCGTTTATCCGCGTCAAAATTAGACGCTGATTTTACTGATTTGCTAAAGCGAAAACGCTGATAAAACGGATCTTTATAATTGCTTTCTTAATTAAACTGTTAAGTAATTTTATAGATTTCCTCTTAACTTAATGACATTGCCCAACGGGTTATAAAAAATAAAAGCATGAAAATTCTATTAACAGGCGTAACAGGATATATTGGTAAAAGGCTTTTGCCTTTATTGCTGGATCAGGGACATGAAGTAATTTGTTGTGTGCGGGATAAAAAACGATTTTATTATCCTGAAAAAGCTTCAGTAAACATACAACTTATTGAAGTTGACTTTTTAAATCAGGAAAGTGTAGAAAAAATCCCGAACGATATTGATGCGGCTTATTATCTAATTCATTCCATGTCTGCTGCGGATAATTATGATGAATTGGAAAGAATTTCAGCTAACAATTTCAAGGAAAAAATAAACAAAACAAATGCCAGACAAATTATTTATTTAAGCGGAATTGTCAATGATAAATCCTTATCTAAACATTTATCTTCGAGAAAAGCAGTAGAAGAAATTCTAAAAACCGGAAAAATTCCAACTACCACTTTAAGAGCGGGAATTATTGTAGGATCGGGAAGCGCTTCTTTTGAAATTATTCGGGATTTGATTCATAAACTCCCAGTAATGATTACTCCAAAATGGCTTAACACCAAATGTCAGCCTATTGCTATTACTGATGTTTTGGAATTTTTAATAAAAGCATTGCTAAATCCTAAAACTTATAATGAGAGTTTTGATATTGGCGGACCTGATATTCTGACTTACAAAGAAATGTTATTGAGATTTGCTGATGCTAAAAACCTCAAAAGATACATTTATACGCTTCCGGTAATGACGCCAAAATTATCATCGTATTGGTTGTATTTTATTACTTCTACTTCTTTTAAATTGGCTTCGGCATTAGTGAGCAGCATGAAAGTTGAAGTGGTTTGCAGGGATAATAGAATTAATGAATTGCTGGATGTAAAACCAATTAGTTACAATCAGGCGTTGCAAAAGGCACTTGTAAAGATTGATGAAGATGCTGTAGCTTCGAGCTGGAAAGATTCACAAATTAGCGGACAGTTTAAAGGAAGTGTTTCTTATTATCTCAAGGTTCCCAAAAAGGATTGTTTTATTGATAGAAGAAAAAGAAAAATCATTGACCGTGATTCTACGATTGCCAAAATTTGGTCGATAGGCGGAGAAACGGGCTGGTATTATGGAGATTGGCTGTGGAGTTTACGTGGCTTTATTGATAAACTTTTTGGAGGAGTTGGCGCAAGACGAGGCAGAACAAACAAACATGAAATTCATGCTGGCGATGCACTCGATTTTTGGCGTGTGGTTTATGCTAATAAGGAACAGGGAAAATTAATTTTGTATGCCGAGATGAAACTTCCCGGAGAGGCATGGCTCGAATTTAAAATTTTTAATGACACATTATATCAGGCGGCAACTTTTAGACCTAAAGGAATATTTGGTAAACTTTATTGGTATTCTGTGCTTCCTTTTCATGGTTTTATTTTTAAAGGAATGATAAATAAATTAGTTTTAAAATAGGAGATAATCACAGTTTGTATGATATATCTTAACTCTTTTTTAATGTGCTATAATTAAAGTCTTTCAATTTTATTTTTGGAATATTTTTGTTAAAATTAATTTCAATTTTTATTTAGAATGAATAAAAATAAATTTATTTTTGGGCAAAATTTAACAACCAAAAGTAATGAAGAAAAAAATTGTAATAAGTAGTTTTTTCTGCTTAGTTAGTAATTTTATATTTTCCCAAACCTCAGGTATTTCAGGTACAGTTAAAACTGCAAACAGCAGTTCTGAAACGGTTAATATAAAAATTAAAGAAAATGCGGCAGCAACTGTAACAGACAGTCGTGGAGAGTATATCTTAAAAAATCTCTCAGCCGGTAATAAAATAGTAATAATATCAGCTGTTGGTTTTGAAACACAGCAAATCGCCGTAGAACTTAAGGACAATGAAATTACGCTGGTTCCTGAAGTTTTTTTAGTAGAAACAACAAACCAGCTTCAATCTGTAGAAGTTACCGGAAGAAAGAAATCATCGTATAAAAACGACAATACTTTTTCGGCAACTAAGTTAGAGATGAGAGTTATAGATGTGCCGCAAAGTATATCGTTTGTAACCAAAGAGCTGATTCAGGATCAACAGGCATTGCGCTTAAAAGATGTTGGGAAAAATGTCGCAGGTGTAAACGAATTTAGTACTTATGATGATATTACCATTCGAGGTTTTAGAAATAATGATAGTAACGGAAGGTTAATCAACGGTCTTCGAGGCGTAAACAGTTTTTGGACAAGTCCGCTACTTGTAAATATCGAAAGAGTAGAATACATAAAAGGACCGGCATCTGCTGTTTTTGCGAATTCAAGTCCAGGTGGAACGATCAATATGATTACAAAAAAACCGTTGGATGAAGCAAGACAGGCGATTCAGTTTACAACAGGAAGTTTCAATACTTTTAGAACTTCTGCTGATTTTACCGGTCCTGTAAACGATGATAAAACGCTTTTGTACAGATTGAATTTAGGATATGAAAATGCAGATACTTACAGAGATCAAATCAGTAATAAATCGATTGTAATTGCACCTTCTGTTTCCTTTATTCCAAAAGAAGGAACTCGTTTTAATGCCGATTTAGTATATACTAATCTGGACACAAAACTAGACAGAGGAAGAACTATTATTCAGGGAACTACTGATCTTTTTGCTACTCCAATTGGTTTTAATATTGCACAGCCAAATGATTATCTGAAAAGTAAAACATTAGCATTGACTTTGTCTTTCAGTCAGGTTATTAATGAGCATTTGACGTTTAATGCTTCTTATTTAAAAGTAAGATATGATGAAGAATTGAACGAACACGGTTTCAACGGTTACATTACGCCTACAATGATTGCCATGTATTTTAATGATCGTAAAACGATTCAGCAGGGAAATAATCTTTCGACTTACTTTTCTTCAAAATTTAAAACGGGAGAATTGGAGCATCAGGCAGTTGCAGGATACGATTATATTAATGGAGAAATTAATAAGTATGAAAGAGATGCAGAGAACGAATCCGGGAATGTGAGTAATTTTGATTTATTAAATCCTACTTATTTAATACGACCAATTGAAACGTATAAGTTTACTGCATCAGAAAATGAAATAAGTGAATATTATACTAACGGATTCTATGTTCAGGACTTAATCAAATACAAAAAGATTCAGTTATTGTTAAGTTTAAGACAAGAGTTCTATACTTTTCCTGAAAATAAAGCTGCAGGAATTACAGATGGTAAAAAATCAGAAAAAGCATTATTACCAAAAGTTGGACTTACTTATAGTGTTGCTGATAATATCAATGTTTACGGAACTTATGCCACTGGATTTGAAGCTCAGGACGCTTCGATATTTGGCAGCGCAAATTCAGGAGGACCTTTTGATCCTATGACCAGTAATTTATATGAAGTAGGTTCTAAAGGAGAATTCTTTAACAAAAGGCTTTTTGTGGGAACTGCGGTATATCAAATTACAAAAAACAATATATTGGTAAGTGCCAACGATGCTTCAAATCCGGATTTGTTAGAACAAAGAGGGCAGGAGAGAGCAAGAGGTTTTGAAGTTGAAGCCACAGGAAGAATTGATAATAACTGGAGTGTGAATTTAAGTTATGCTTATAACAATGCGATAATTACTAAGTCTACAAAAGATGATTCGGATAATAAAGTAGGACTTACAAAAGAAAATGCGCCAAAAAATATTAGCGGAAGCTGGATAAAATACAGCTTTACCGAAGGAAAAATAAAAGGATTAGGTCTTGCAATTGGTCACAGTCAGGTTTCTAAAAGAGAAACATTTGTACGCACGCTGCAACTGCCTTCTTATGTAGTTTTTAATGCTGCAACTTATTATAAAGTAGATCGTTTTACAATTGGAGTTAATTTCAATAATATTTTTGATAAGAAATATTTAGTTGGCGGTTATAATTATCAGCGAAATTTTACCGGAGCACCAAGTAATTTCCTTGTGAATGTTGGTTATACATTCTAATTTTTACAAGTATTAGATGAGAAAAACTTTAAATAAAATACATTTATGGCTCGGACTTGTGTCCGGGCTTGTTGTATTTATAAGCATGTTGGCGGCCAGTATTTTTGTCTGGGACGCAGAATTAACTTCTTGGTACCATAAAGACAAAGTTTTTGTGCCTGAAGTCAAGACTAATGTTGTACCACTGGACAGTCTTACTGCTGTTATAAAACAAAAACATCCGTTTTCAGATTATGCTATAATTGACAAGAACCCAGAAAAAAGTTATGTTTTTACCAGTTATAAAGAGAATACAAAACCGCATTGGACCGCATTTTCAGATTATGAAAATTACAGTAATATCTATATCGATCAATATACAGGTAAAGAATTAGGAGAAGTTGATTTAAGATACGATTGGATCTTTAATCTTAGAATATTGCATCAAAATTTGTTGCTGACTTATGAAATTGGTCATTATATCGTTGGGTTTTCGACCTTGATTATTTTTATGCTGATTTTAACCGGAATCTATTTATGGTGGCCCAAAAATAAAGCGGCATTAAAACAAAGGGTTTGGTTTAGATGGAAAAACACCACAAAATGGAAACGCAAAAACTACGATATCCATAATATTGGCGGTATTTATACCTTTATCTTTATCTTGATTTTTGCTATTACAGGCTTGGTCTGGACGTTTGACTGGTGGACGAACGGAATCTACAAAATCTTAGGAAATGATCCTGAAAAGGTTTGGAACAAAGCTCCGGAAATTTCGAAAGAAAGCAGTGCAAAAACCTTAAATCCGTTAGAATATATTGTAAAAGACACAAAAGAAAAAATCCCAAATTGGATTTCTATAGGTCTTTCATTACCTGAAAAAATCTCTAAAGAAGCAGTTCCTATTACCACTTTTGTAAAGCATGAAGGAAATTCCGGTTGGGATGAATCTGACAGTTATACTTATAATAGTCACTCGGCTCAGAATTATTATAAAGTAACACATAACGATAAAACACTTGGAGCAAAATGGCGAAACAGTAATTACGCCATTCATACAGGCAGTATTTATGGTTTACCAACCAAAATATTAGCTTCGTTTATTGCGTTGTTTTGTGCATTGCTTCCTGTAAGCGGTTTTTTGATTTGGTGGGGAAGAAACAAAAAGAAAAAATAGATTAAATTTCCAGTTTATTTTATTGAATTTTAAATGATTAGATGTTTTTGCATTTCTTTTAAAATAAAAAAACTCACAATTAAATTGCGCACAATTTAATTGTTCGTTATATTTGTGCTGTTGTTTTGATTCAAACAATTTTAATATTAGAATTTTTAATTTATAAAATAAGAAAGAATGTCGTTAATAGAAGATTTAAACTGGAGACATGCCGTAAAAGCATATGACTCAACAAAAAAAGTATCAGGAGAAGATTTAGATAAAATTTTAGAAGTTGCCAGATTAGCTCCAACTTCATCTGGTTTACAGCCTTTTCGTGTGATTGTGGTAGAAAATCAGGAATTGAAAGAGAAGATGGTTAAAGGTGCATTAAATCCGGAAGTTATGAGAGATTGTTCTCATGTATTGGTTTTTGCTGCATGGGAGAGTTACTCTAATGAGAAAATCGATAAAGTTTATGATCATCACACTGATGTAAGAGAGTTACCAAGAGGTCGTTTCAATAGTTACACAGATCAGATTAAGCAAATCTACGGAGCCCAAACTCCTGAGCAGCATTTTGCACACACAGCAAGACAATCTTATATCGCATTAGGTTTGGCAATGGCTCAGGCAGCTGAACTTAAGATTGATTCTACTCCGGCTGAAGGATTTAGCAATGAAGTAGTAGATGAGATTTTGAATCTAAAAGAATTAGGTTTAAAAAGTGTTACACTTTTATATTTGGGTTATAGAGACACCGAAAATGACTGGCTTTCTAAAATGAAGAAAGTAAGAATTCCTATGGAGGAATTTATCATCAGAAAATAGTTTTTTACTTTACTTTTTGTCAATAGATTATGGAAGATAACCATCCGCTGCAATTGGGAAACCAACTTTGTTTTCCGCTTTACGTTATTTCAAAAGAAGTTATCGGTTTGTACCGACCATTTCTTGATGAACTTGATATTACCTACCCGCAATATCTTGCGATGATGGTACTTTGGGAGAAAGATGGATTGACTGTAAATCAGATTGGCGAAAAACTGTTTCTTGACAGCGGTACGTTAACACCGTTATTGAAAAGACTTGAAGTCAAAGGTTTTATCATCAGAAAAAGAAAAAAAGAAGATGAAAGAGTCGTTGAAGTTTTTTTAGCTGATAAGGGAAGAAATTTGCAGCAAAAAGCGTGTGAAATTCCCTTAAAAATGCAGGAAAAACTAAATTTAACAACAGAAGATTTATTAGAACTCAAAGAAACTGTTCAGAAAATTTTAAATAAAATTCAAAAATAAAATGAAAACATTATATACAACAAGTGTTACTGCAAAAGGCGGAAGAAACGGACAGGTAAAAAGCGAAAACGGAATTTTGAACCTTGAAGTAAGAATGCCGAAAGCTTTAGGCGGAGCAAATGATGATTTTACCAATCCGGAAATGCTTTTCGCAGCAGGATATGCAGCGTGCTTTGATAGTGCATTAAATTTGATCATTAGTAAATCTAAAATTCAAACCGGTGAAACTTCGGTAGCTGCAAAAGTAAGCATCGGGCAAAATGAAGATGGTGGTTTTGGTCTTGCAGCAGAACTCGATGTGAATATTCCAGGAGTTTCTATTGAAGAAGCTCAGGAATTAACAGAAAAAGCGCATCAAATTTGTCCTTATTCAAATGCGACAAGATCCAATATTGAAGTTAAGCTTTCGGTGACCAATAACTAAGATTAATTTCTTCAAATTATATAAAATCTGCTTCTTTTGATGCAGATTTTTTTATGTTTTATTTTAAAAGCGACTTTAAGACCTGTTTATGTGACATTTTTTTTAGCATTCTCATTCAAAAAGCTAAATTTGCAAGTAAAAAATAATAGGTTAAATTTTAAAGAAATCATTCAATGAAACTTGAAATGGCAGAAAAAAGTAAGGTTCAAAGCATTCCTAAATTTATGATTGAAAAGCTTCGTTTTAATTCTATATTTTTCATCAGCGGTTTGCTATTTAACATTACATGGTGTATCTCATTATTAATTACGCATTCTATAGAGTTTTACATCATTGGGTTTTCTGCTTTTTTACTGATTATAAATGGTGGTTGCGAGATTTTTTTCGCTCTTGCCAATAAAAGAAAATTAGAGGCATGGGGATTATTCATACAGTCTGGAATACTTACAATAATTACTGGAATTTTAATTTTATTTGATCTTGTAAATATTCTAAATGTAAATGAAGTTTTTTTATCTTACTTTTTTATAGCTGGTTTCTTTAATCTTATCCTGGCAGGTTCACTGGCGCAATACGGAATGATAGATTGGAGCCGTTTTAGGAATTTAAACTGGGTTGTAATTTTAGTATCGGCATCAGCCTTATTAATGTTGGTAAGTGATTGGGGAAATACAGATATACTGCTTGGTATTACTTCTGTTTTGTTTGGATGCGGAAGAATGATTTTAACGGCTAATTTTTCAGAATTAAACACTTTTCCGGACAAAGTAAGCAGAGAGGTTTATCAAAAAATTGATGGAGTGAAAGTAGAATATTTTGAAGCTTTGGAGAAGAACTGGGATGCTGACAGTAATCTATTTCTTTAGGGATGATTCTTAGTATTTTTAAGAATTTTATAAGATTACGACAGATTAAATAGCAACAATTAGGTATAAAAAAATCCCATTTCGTTAGAAATGGGATTTTTTGTGTCTGTTAATGAATAATTTACAAACGTTTAACTTTTCTTGAAAATTTGGTATTTTGGTTTTTCGTAATCAGTTATGTCCAAAATAATATCATAAACGCCTGTTGAAATTTCAATATTATCTCCTTTTGGCATTATTCCGTCGCTCATATCTTTTCCAAAGTTTAAAGTCCAATCGTCATTAAAACGAAATTTAAGCTCTCCTGTTTTTAAAGTCACATTTTTAATTGTCCAAATTCCTTTTGTTTCAGTTTCAAAAAGTTTTGCATCAGGACCATCCCAGCCTTTTTCTGTGGCAGTTCCTACAATTCCCCAAGAAGGAAATATTTTTGTTGCTTTTTTTAGTTGATTTCCTACATGAAAACTTAATGACTCTATTTGTGAAGTCTTGTCTCTTTCAAAAATTACATCACCCATTAATTCTTCAGCGAAAAATAAATTTTCTTTTACAGGATATAGAATAGTTGTAGGCCCGTTTCCACTTTGCAATTTTAATTTATTGTTTTCAACTGTAAGGTAAATTACAAAATTGTCTTCTACTTGATAAGTTCCCACATATTGCTTTAAAGTTTCTGAGCTTACGTTGGCTACAATTGGAATTTTATAATCTTTATCATATAAATTATACAAAGTTTTTATAATAGCATAAGTGGCAGTATTTAAACCTCTTTCTGTATTTGTAAGCAGTATAATGCAGACATCATCTTGGGGAATTTGAACAAAATTGCTGCAAAAACCAGCTCCATAACCACTATGGCCAACTGTCATTTTTCCAAACATTTTCATTGTAATCCAACCATAACCATAATTTTTTTTGAAAGATGTATATGCTTTTTCTAAATTTTCTTTGGAGATAATTTTGTAATTTTTTAGTCCATTATAATATTTGTTTAAATCTTCAACAGTTGAGTATATTCCACCAGCTGCAAAAGGCATAGGTGGATCATAAACAATCGATGGTTTTTGTTCTTTTTCAGTAAAAATCTCATAGCCAATGGTTTTATTTTCACTTTTTAGATTTTTAAAAGCAAAACCACTTTGCTTCATTTTCAATGGTTTGAATATGTATTTTTCAACTGCTTTTTCGTAACTCATTCCAGTAACTTTTTGAATTACATAGCCTAGAAAATAATATCCCGAGTTAGAATAACTCCAATCGGTTCCAACTGGAAAATCCAAAGGTTTTGTTTTTTGAAATTCAATAAATGATTTTTCCGTTTGGTCTTTCATATCATTTCCTCTTGTATAGTCATAAACTCCAGAGGTATGGGTTAACAAACTTTCAATTGAAATAGCATTTGCATCGGGATAATCTGGATAGAACTTTGAAAGTTTATCCTGCAATGAAAGTTTTTTTTCTTCTACTAATTTTAAAATTACCGTTGCTGTAAAAGTTTTTGTAATGGAATATATTTGAAAAATGCTCTTAGCGTTATTTTCCTTTTTTAGAGCTACATTTGATAATCCATAACCTTTATCTAGTAAAGTTTCTCCTTTTTCAGAAATAAAAACAGAACCGTTAAATAGATTTTGTTGATTGTAAAATTCAAAAAGTTGTTCTAATTTTTCTTTCTTAGTTTGTGCAAAACCCAATTGTGTTATAAATAATAAAATAAAAGTGATTGATTGAATTGATTTCATGTTTTTTTTAGACTTTTTATTGAATTCTAACTAACAGTTTGCCCTTTGTGACAGTTGCGTAAATTTAGAATAAAAGATTACAAATAAAAATTCCGAACTGAATTTTCAAGCAAAATTCAGAGCACAATCCAAGTGTCGGGGATTAAACCAAAAATCTATTGATTTCTATACTATTTAGCCATTTTTTTTTATTTCAAAAAATGAATGTATTAAAAACCAAATAAATAGAAAAATTAATGTAAACTTTATCTTATTTATAAAAAATATTACATCTTTACAAAAACTTTAAATCATGAGAAAAATAGTATCACTGTTTTTTGTTTTGTTTCTGTTTGCTTCCTGCGATAAGGACGGTAGTATTTTTAACGGAGAAGCACAACTGCCCCCGGCAACAACTACCGGAGCAAACACTGTTGGATGTCTAGTCGACGGCAGAGTATTCTTGCCGCATCAAAGCGGCATTAATCCTTCAGTAAATTGTTTCTATCAAATTGAAGGAGGAGAACAATATTTCGTTCTGAATTTCGCTGATCTTCGCAACGAAAAAAGTGAAATGGTCGTGGTGATGCTCAGAAAAGTTGAAGTAAAAGAAGGAGAAGTGTACAAACTAAACAAAAAATTTTCTATAGCACCTGAACTCACCGGAGCAATAGGAGTTTACAGTACAGCGGATAGTCAGTTATATTATACTAATGAAATCGTGAAGGGTGAATTGAAAATAACGCGTTTAGATCTTTCAAAATCAATTATAGCAGGGACTTTCTGGTTTGACGCCGTTAGTGATAAAGGTGCAAAAGTGCAGATAAGAGAAGGACGTTTTGATTGGAATTATTAATGTTAAAAACAGTATATGATAAGAAAAATTACTTTTAACACATTTATTCTGTTTACTTTATTTAAAGAAATTAGCTTACTTTTAAGTTGATTTGCAGGATAATTATTTTAAATTTTTATTAGTAAACGGTTTGTATGTCCTGTTTGGGATTGATCAAAAAATCTATTTAATTTCTCAACTGTTTTTAAATGAAAATGATAATTTGTTTTAGTTAAAAGAATACCTGAACTCACGTTTGTAATAATTACACCCAACGGCTTCAATTAAACTTTTTTAATTAGTCTGTGATTAATTTGAATTTTACAGGTTGAAAAAATATATTTGAATTTTTCTCAAAATAAATTCCGTTTTCTTTTTTATCAAATTTTACTTTGTAATTATGAACTATGGTAGTTTGTGCAATTACATTTACCTGGTAAGTATCTTCAATTTTATTTACTTTGGATATATCCTGAACAATACCATTAATCACAACCGATTTAGGAACAACAGAAGTGTCATTTAATTTAAAACTAACTATATATCCTCTTTCACGATTACTGTTATAACTTTTATACGTTTGATTTTTAATATCTAAAAGCTGTCCGGAACAGGAAAAAAGAAAAAAAAGTCCAAAAGAAAATAATAAAAAGACGGCTTTAGGAATACTATTTTTCATACTTTTAGCGTTTTGCAACCACAAATTTAACTTAAATTAAACGATTGAAAAAATAATGAAATTAAAATACATTGTTAAAACATTACTTGTAGGATTGGTTTTTACAGCTTGCAGCAAAGATTCTGATTCTGACACTAAAGAAGCCACAACTACCAAGCCAGACGAGATTAACAACTTTGTTTGGAAAGCTATGAATTCTTGGTACTACTGGCAGCCCAATGTAGCCAATTTGTCCGACGACAAAATCACTTCTACCGAAGTATATAACAATTTAATCAACGGAAAAACTCCCGATGCGCTTTTTTATTCACTCCTATATCAAAGAGGAACTGTCGATAGATTTTCCTGGATTGAAAACAGTAATCAGATTGTGCGTGTTTCAAAAATTGCAGAAGTCGAAAAAATAGGTGGTTTTAATTACGCAATCTACCCAAAAGACGGATCAAATACAAATATGGTAGCCTTAATTAACTACATTGTACCTAATTCACCAGCAGCTTTGGCAGGATTGAAAAGAGGCGATGTTATTACAAAAATAAATGGAAGCCAGCTTACTTCAAGTAATTATAATCAACTGGAAAATACACAATTGACAATTACTTTGGCAGCAAGCGTGCAATTTACAAGCAGTAGTTTAGTTACTACTGACAAAGCAGGAACTGTTACTGTAACAACAACAGAAATTAATGAAAACCCAGTTGCTTATTACGAAAAGAAAGTATATGGGGCAAAGAATATTGGTTATCTGGTTTTTAATGGTTTCAAACCCGATTATAATGATGAACTCAATTTGGCTTTCGCTAAAATGCAATCGGATGGAATTAATGAATTGGTTTTAGATTTAAGATACAATGGAGGCGGTTCATTACAAACGGCAGTTGCTCTGGCTCAGATGATTAATGGCGGTTTTACTAATAAACCATATATTTATTTAGACTTCAATAATAAACACAATAGTGAAGACGGCTATCAAAATCTTTCCGACAAAGTAAACATTTTTAACTTGGTTGATAACGAACCAACTTTTCAGAGGCAAGAAAGTATAAACAGCCTTGCTTTGACAAAAATATATGTGCTGGTAAGTTTTCAAACTGCTTCTGCCAGCGAGCTCACGATACAATGTCTGAAAAAATACATTAACGTAGTTACAATAGGAGAAGAAACTGTTGGCAAATTTGTTGGCTCAAACACATTATACGATTCTCCTGCTACTGATTATACGTCCTATGCCAATCGAAGCACTAAGCACAAATGGCAATTGCAACCTATTACTTTTTCATATTACAATAAAGACAAAGACGCAAATCCAGCGAAAATTGTACCTGATTACGAAATCAATCCTTATATTACTTTCCTAAATCTGGTTGAATTTGGAAACGTAAAAGATCCTTATTTGAATAAAGCTCTCGAATTAATTACAGGGCAAACTATGCGAACTACAGCAAAAACCGCCAATTCTTCTTTTTTATTAAAAATTGACAATCTTGCTGCATTAAACCCTACAAATACTGCCAAAGGTTTATATATAGAGGATATTAAAAGGTTGAAAAATCAATAATTAGCAACGAAATTAAATTTACGAATTAAAGTAGAAGTAGTAAAAAAAATGGCGTCAATTGTATTCAATTGACGCCATTTGGATTTTGTGACGGGAACAGGACAAATTTCAACATCTTTTATGGATGATTTGAAGAAATTAGCTTACTATTTCCTCTAATAATTAACATATCTAATAGCATTAATAAACTTTCGTTATCATTTCATCTATAGGCAAACGAACTTTTTTGGTAGTTGCCATATAGTCTTTTTCCGAATCCCGATATCCTAAAGCGAGGATAACTGTAGAATGCAACCCTTTTTGTTTCAAACCCAAAACCCCATCGATAATGGCGGCACTAAATCCTTCGATAGGAGTGGCGTCCACTTTCAATTCTGCCGCAGCAATAAGTGCAGTTCCTAGTGCAATATAAGCCTGTTTTGCTGCCCAAAGTGCTTTTTGCTCTGCGTTAATAGCGCTAAAATAGGAATGCAATCCATTTCTAAATCCTGATAAGGCACCAGCATCAAGACCTCTTTGTTTTTCTGTCATTAGAATGTAATCGTCAATGTAACTCGAAGACATGTCATTGAATGCAGCAAAAACCAACAAATGAGAGCAAGAGCTAATCTGTCCATTATACGAATCAGCACCTAATTTTTTTTGAATTTCCGGATTGCTTACAACAAAAACACGGTAAGATTGCAGACCACAAGAAGATGCTGAAAGATTTATAGCCTCTAAGATCTGATCGACCTTTTCTTCTGTTACTTTAATGTTACTGTAAGCTTTTGTGGCGTAGCGCCATTTTAAATTTTCTATCAAATTCATTGCTATGTCTATCTTAATTTTTGGCAAATATAAATGATATTGTTTTCTTTTTCGAGTTTTTGAAGCGCCCTGGGAAACTCCAAATCCATAATCTTAGGCCACTAAAGAATATTTATCTGTTTTACTTCATTATTATATTTGTTTAAAGATTATTAATCTTTATAAATAAACTTTAAAAGAATAATTAACTGATTTTATGTGTAAATAAAAATATTTAATCTTTTATATTCAAATTTGCAAGGTAAAAAAACTAAACATTATCATCAGATGAAAGCGAACATACAAGAAAATAGGGGAATAAACGAAAAGAAGAATATTGAAAAAACTCAGAATACAATCCCGAATGATTTTGCATTCACACTAAAAAGCACTTGTTTAGATGAAAACTATCACCCCTCAAGTGAAACGCGTTTGACAACCAATTTTGCAAACCTGGCCAGAGGAGGTAATCGCCAACAAAACTTGCGTAATGCCTTAAATATGATTAACAATCGATTCAATGCGTTGGCTCATGTAGATAACCCAAAAGCTGATCGTTACCTTGTAGAACTTGAAATCATCACAGTAACGATGAGTATTGATGATAAGAATGGTATTAACAATCTGCCGTTGATTGAAGTTTTAAAAACGAATATTTTTGACCGCAAGACTAGCCAGCATATCGAAGGTATCGCCGGAAATAATTTTTCGTCTTATGTTCGTGATTATGATTTCAGTATTTTATTGATCGAGCACAATAAAAATAAATCTAATTTTTGCATTCCTGAAAAATT